>NZ_KB911087.1:1031907-2267348 GCF_000383315.1 Cryocola sp. 340MFSha3.1 | reverse complement strand
ACCCCGGTGAGGGTGACGTTGCCGGTGTTGGTGGAGGTGAAGGTGTAGGTGATCGTGTCCCCGACCGTCGCCGGGTTCTTCACCGCGGACGCGTTCGCGGTCTTGATCAGGTTCAGGGTGGGGTTCGCCACCAGCGGGGTGTCGGTCGCGGCCGGGGGCGGGGTGACCGTGGTCCCGTCCGGGGTCTTCCCGGAGGTGGTGGCCTGGTTGTTCACCTCACCGGCGTCCAGGTCGGCCTGGGTGAGCCGGTAGGTCGCGGTCGCGGTGACCTTCTCCTTCGGCTGCAGGGTGCCCGGGGTGCCCGGCCAGGTGTAGGTCAGCGCGGACAGGCCCGGCTTGGGGTCGGTGATGGTGACCCCGGTCATCGTGACATTGCCGGTGTTCTCTGTGACGAACGTGTAGGTGATCACATCGCCGACCGCGGCCGGGATCTTCACCTGGGAGTTGTTGACGCCCTTGGTCAACGACAGGCCCGGACCCTGAGTCAACGGGGTGTCCGTGGTCGCCGGCGGCGGGGTCACCGGAGGACCGGTCGGCGGGTTCCCGGAGCTGGTGGCCGTGTTGGACACCATGCCCACATTCAGGTCCGCCTGCGTGAGCACATACTGCGCCTGCGCGATCACCTCCTGCGACGGCTGCAACACTCCCGCCACGCCGGGCCAGGTGTAGACCAGGTTCGACAGACCCGGCTTCGGATCGGTGATCGTCACCCCGGTCAACGTCGTGTTCCCGGTGTTCTTCGCCTTCATCACGTAGGTGATCACATCGCCCACCTTCGCCGGCGAGGACACCCCCGAACTCACCGCATCCTTCGTGAACGTCAGATCCGGACCCTGCGTCAGCGGGACCTGGGCGTTCGCGGGGGTGGACGTCACGGCGACGCCGTTCGGCATGTTGCCGGTGGAGGTCGCGGTGTTCGGCACGAGTCCGTTGTCGATGTCGGCCTGCGTCAGCTTGTACGTTGCCGTCGCCGTCACGGTCTCGCCTACGAGCAGGCGGCCCGGAGACGCCGGCGTCGGCCAGGTGTAGGTGAGCGCGGACAGGCCCGCGTGCGGGTCATTGATCGTGACGCCCGTCAACGTGTTGCCGCCGGTGTTCTTCGCCGAGAAGTTGTACGTGATGGTGTCGCCGACCTTCGCCGGCTTCGCCACCGCTGCATCGTCAGCGGTCTTGGTGACGGAGATCGTTCCGACCGACGACGTGGCCGTGCAGTTCACGTCTGGTCCGGCCGCACAGTTGCTGCCCACCGTGGTCGAGACGACCACGTTGTCGAGCTTGCGATCGCCGCCCGCTGTCGCGGCGTTAGCGGTCACCGAGTAGGTGATGGTGGCGGTCGCACCCGCCGCAAGGCCGCCCGACCATGCGAGGTTCGGGGCGGTGTAGTTGATCGAGCCCTGCGAAGCGGTCTGGTCGTTGTTGTAGGTGGACTCCTTCAGCGTGTCCGTCAGGTCGTCCGTGAACGAAGCGCTGTTGTACGCCTGGGTGCCCGTGTTCTTCACGGTGATCGTGTAGGTGATCTTGTCCCCCGGTTTCGCGTACGGGGTGGAGACGGACTTCTTGATCGCCAGGGAACACTGCGACGGGTCGGCTTTCACCGTGAACTCAGTCGGACCCGAGGAGTTGCCACCGGGGGCGTCGCTGCCGGCCGCGGAGGTGGTGACCGCCTTGGCGATGTTTGAGAGGGTGACCGGAGTTGCCGCGTCGCACGAGACCGGCGGAGCCGTGGTCTGAAAGCAGAGCTGAGGAGCGTCGCCGGACCAGTTGAGCTTGATCTGGCCGTTCACGACGCCGGACGGGTCGTTGACGCCGTTCACCGTGACGGAGGCTGTGATCGAGGTGACCGTGGTGGGGATGGTCGCGAGATTGAGCGTGCCCCCCGGTGCCAGGGTCACGTTGTTGAAGCCGCTGATGATGTTGTTGCTCTGGTCACGCAAAGTGACCGACGAGTTGGTGTAGGTGCCCGCCACCATGCCCGGCAGGGTGAGAGTTGTCCAGCCGCGGAAGCTCGATGATCCCGTGCCGCAGTAGTAGGCGGGCGGATTGACCGTGATGGTGCTCGGTCCGGTGACTCCGACGCAACCGCCGCCGGTAATCGCGTTGAAGAAGGTGATCTGACCGGAGTCGCCGGTCGCGACGAGACAGTTCGGAGCGACGTCATACGCCGTGCGCGTCGTGTAGTTGGCCCGGTTCTGCGGCGGAGTGAAGCCTGCGCACGCCGGAACAGCGCCCGTGCCGCTCCAGAGGGAGAAGTCGCGACACGTGACGTTGTTCGTTGCCGCCGTGTACACCTTGGCGCCTTGTTGGAACCCCTCACCCATGAGGAACGTGAAGTTCGCCCCCGTGCCGGTGTACGGATTCGCCCTGGGACTTCCGGTGACGTCCCAGCACGCGGAGGCGCCCCCATTGGCTGTGCTGGCCATGGCACAGACACCCTGCTGGGCGCCGGTCGTCTCCAGAATCGGCGCGTACACGACGGCGCCCGCAGTCGCGAGACCCGGGGCCACGACAGGCCAGTTGCCGGAACACACGTTCCACGTAATCGTGCTGTAACAATAGGTGCGGTTGGACGTGCCGGCGACCGGAGAAATCGGCGCAGTAACGAAGATTCTATTGCCGAATACTGCGGTCGTGAGGTTGATGTTGCTGACGGCAACGGCGTTGGGCAGCAGGACGCTGTTCTGCAGAGTTCCGGTCGGCGTGATCTGAAGGAGGCGCACACCGCTCGCCGTCATGACGGACGCGTACGTGAACCCGTTGTAGAAGAGCCCGGTGCCACTGATCATGGCGCCGATGGTCCCGTTGATGTCCGGTGCCGTGAACAGACCCCGGAATCCACAGCTCGTCGGGGTCGTCGTGGACAGATCGAGACACGCCACGCCCACCTGGCCGGTCGAGCTACCGGGCGTGCCGGTGCCCGCGTACCAGTACATCTTGTTCGCGTCGATCCACATACCATTCTGGCTGGCGGAGAACCCGACGAAGTCGGTGCCCGTACCGATCGCCTGGCCGACCGTCGAGGACCAGTACTGGTTGTTCGCGTTCGTGGGCCAGCCGGGGCAGGTCGTGCCGTCGGTCTTCGCGCAATAGACGATCGGCCCGGTGCGGTGGTGATACACGTTGTAGGTCAGGCCATTGCGCGAGAGCGTCATGTAAGCGTCACCGGACGCCGTCGTCAGGATGTTCGAGGTCGGGCTCGGGAACTTCGCCGACACCTGGGCAGTGCCCTGCGGCACCACCGTCCCGGTGTAGCCGAGACCGTTGGCGTTCGACGGGGGCGTGCCGGGCGCCCAGCTGACGCCGCCGTCTGTGGAGTACTGGGGCTTGATCTCGCCCGCGGCGTTCTGGTTGGGCGGGAGCTGCAGCGACCCGGGGACGTACGTGCCGGAGCTGGTGATCGTGTCTCTGAGGTCGACGGAGCCGTTCTCACCCGTGTTGTTCTGGTAGCTGACGACCCACTTGAGGTTGTCGCCGGGCTTCGCCGTGCCGGTCGCCGCGCCGCCCGGGGCGTCGGAGGAGCGCGCCACGGAGCCGTTCGTCGTGTTGGTCGCCGTCTTGAAGATGGTGGAGACGGCGGTGGTCGCGGCGTTCGAGTAGTACTGCGGGAGGATCAGGGTGCCGACGAGCGCGCCGACGGCGACGCACGCCGCGACGAACATGCCGAGGCTCCAGCGGCGAGCCAGCTTGACCCGGCGGGAACGGCTTCGGATTTGACGCGTCATGGTCAGCACTCCCCCACTCGCGCCCAGTCGCTGCACAGGGGGGACCAGCCGACCAGGGGTCGGTCGGTGAGCACGTGTGTCGTCACGAGTGAGCGCTTCAAAATGTTCCTCAACGTTCAGCGATCGCAGCGCCTCCGACGAGTCGGACAAGCGCCGCTTTCACGAGCGAATGCGTTCGGGGACCAGGTGTCCTCACTTATGAGGACGATGGTTCCGGTGTTCTATTACGCGACGACGGCCAGGTTTTTATTACCGAACTATCACCACGTCGAGAACGGGCCCGAAAGACACCTGTCGAAGAAAAACACCTGATCAGGCAAAAGAAATGCAAAGCAGACAGCACGCGGGAAGGGAGGCGCCGGCGGGTTCGCGGGCACCCGAAGCCAGGCGAACCCACCGGTCTTCATCTCGGGGCGGCGGATGGGAGACGCCGACGCGGGAGATGGCCCCGGACCGATCACACCAGGCGGCCGCCGACAAAGAAAGACAGCTGACGCAGAAAAGTCCGCGCCGCCGCACGACGAGGTGCGACGGCGCGGGCCGTCAGAACGTAAAGAGCAGGACTACAGGCGGCGCCAGTCGTCCGAAGTCAGGTGCGACCCGGCCTGCGGGCCCATCTGCAGCATCCCGCCGTCGACCGCCCAGGATGCGCCGGTGACGTACGAGGCCGCCGGCGAAGCGAGGAACGCGATGACCGCGGCGATCTCGCGCGCGTCTCCCGGACGCCCAAGCGGGATGCCGGGGCGGTGGACCTCGCGCGGGTCCTCATCCTCTGGGTCGTTCATCGGCGTCGAGATCTCGCCGGGCGCGACGGCGTTCGCGGTGATGCCGTACTCGCCGAGCTCCAGCGCGAGGGTCTTCAGGAGGCCGCCGAGCCCGTGCTTGGCGGCGTCGTACGCGGCGGATCCGACCCGCGGCTGGTGCTCGTGGACGCTGGTGACGCCGATGATGCGGCCACCGCGTCCCGCATCCACCATCCGCCGGGCCATGCGCTGGATGCAGACGAACGCGCCGTCGAGGTCGGCGCAGACGGTCTTCCGCCAGGTCTCCCAGTCGGTCTCGAAGAACCGGGTGCCGCCGTTGAGGCCGGCATTGTTGACGAAGACGTCGCAGCCGCCGAGCTCGTCGGCCATGCGGTCGACGACGTCGCCGCAGGCGGGGGCGTCGGTGGTGTCGAGTTGCGCGACGACGGCACGGCGGCCGGTCTCGCGGACGAGGCGCGCGGTCTCCTCCGCGCCCTCCTCGTCGGAGTGCCAGGTGATGCCGACGTCCATGCCGGCCTGGGCGAGGGCGACCGCGGTCGCTCGGCCGATGCCGGAGTCGGAGCCGGTGACGATGGCGGTGCGCGGGTCGGTGAGTTCCGGATACGAGTGATCAGCCATGCCCGGAACGGTGCACCCCATGCCGGGCGTGCGCAAGGGGTGGTAATCGTGGAGCCATGACGATCTCCGCTGTGCTCTTCGACGTCGACGGGACCCTGGTCGACTCCAACTTCCTGCACGTCGACGCGTGGAGCCGCGCGTTCGCCGACATGGGGACGCCCGTCGACTCGTGGCGCATCCACCGGGCCATCGGGCAGGACTCCGCCCGGCTGCTGGAGGGGCTGGTCGGTGACCGCGACGACGACTGGGTCACGCGGGCGAAGGACCTGCACTCGCGGTACTACCGCGAGCAGGCCGGGCGGCTGCGGGCGTTCGAGCACGCGGGCGACCTGCTGCGGGGGCTGTCGTCGCGCGGGATCCGGGTGGTGCTCGCGACCTCCGCGCCGACGGACGAGCTGGAACTGCTGATGGATGCGCTGGATGCGGAGGACGCCATCCACGCGACGACGAACGCCGACGATGTGGCGACGGCCAAGCCCGAGCCCGGGATCATCGAGGTCGCGCTGGAACGCGCGGGATGCGCGCCCTCCGACGCGCTCTTCATCGGCGACTCGACGTGGGACATGATGGCCGCGGCGCGCGCGCACGTCCGCGCGGCGGGCGTGCTGTCCGGCGGGGTGGGGCCTTCCGAGCTGCTGGAGGCCGGAGCGGTGTCGGTGTTCGACGACCCGGCCGACCTACTCGACCGCATCGACGGCGTTCTCAGCGGTCGACGGTCCGCCTGAAAGCCGCTGGGCCTGCGGCGAGCGCGCGCTCCGCAGCCGCCGCTCACGACATCCCTCTTGCCAAGCGCGGGCGCTGGGCGTTCGATAGGTGCCGACGAGTCCGACGAGAGGAGTCGCCATGTCGGCGAGCGAGCTCGAGATGTCCAGCGTGCGGTACCCGTACCGGGGCCGCATCTTCCACGTGGAGAAGAAGACGGCGGGGGTGTGGGTCGTCCTCGACGAATCGCACGCCGAACTGGGGACCCTGGTCCGCGTCGCCGTCGAAGGGGAGGAGCACGAGCCGGTGTTCGGCGCCGTGCCCCCGGGCTACACGGAGACGCTGCACGAAGGATCCGACTGGAAGATGCTCGTCGCATCCCTCATCAACGAGTCGCTGGACGCGGAGACGGCCGCGACAGGCAACCAGGGAGAGGCATGACGGTACGTCTCAACAAGAAGGCGCTGGAGCACGCCAGGAAGCTGGTCGAGCAGGGCAAGGTCGTGCACGACGAGCGCGACGACTGGAGTGAGCATGCCCCCAGCGCCGACGAGGAGAACCGCTACATCGAGAAGAACGGCTGGGACGACTACGCGCTCTGGCACCTCGGCGAGGATCCGGACAAGAGCGAGGAGACCAAGGGCCGCTTCAGCTTCCCGTACGGCGACTTCACGAAGGTGCACCGCTGCGCGGTGATCTCGCTGGAGAGCCGCGCCGCACAGAACGACCACGACGACATCGCCCGTGAGACCAAGCGCCTGCTCGAGCTGATCGACGGGGAGTAGCCGCCCGACGGGCTACGATTGCCCGGATGAACGCGACGCTGCGCACGACACTCGGCTGGGTCTCCGCCGTGACGCTCAACGTCGGCGCGCTGCTCTTCGTCGTCGGCCTGCTGCTGCCCCGGACCGGCGGGGACGCCCCGGTGCTCGGCGTGGGCGTGGGGATGTGCGTGGTCGGGCTCCTCGCGGGCGCCTGCTGGCTGGCCGGGCGGCCGCACGTGTGAGCTGCGCTGCTGCCCGCTGACTGCCGTGCCCGGACAGCGAGCAGCCCCGCCCTGGGATGAAGAGGGCGGGGCCGGTCGGGTACCGGCGTCACGCCGGTGGCTGGATGCGGCGGATCAGTCCGGGGGCTCGACGTGCCCCACGAGGTCCGGGTTGGACGGCTGGTCGGCCGGATCGAAGTCGGCGGGCGGGGGCTCGGCCTGGTCGGTGCCGCTGTCGGCGGCCGTCACATCCTCTGCACCTTCCGGTGCGACTCCCGTCTCGTGCGGTTCGGAGACGTCTCCGGACTGGCCGGGCTCCGTCTCAGCGGGCTCGGCGGCCTGGGCGTCGCGGTCGGCGTCGGCGCCCTGACCCTGCTCGAAGCGTTCGGGCTTGTCCTCGGCCGGAACGCCCTCGGCGTCCGTGTTCGGCAGTCCGCTGGTGTCGCTCATGCTTCGCTCCTTCCCGGGCGCCTCACGGCTTGCCCTCTTCGCTGTACGAGGTGGCGGAGGTCCCGTCCTCCGGTTCGGCGCGGGCGTCGTCGAGATCCGGGATGACCTCCTGGATCACGTCCCTGTCCGCGGAGGGCGCGGCGACACCGCCGTCGTCGCCCTCGAGATCGCCGGCCAGCCCGTTGGTCGGGTCGTGGCCGGTGATCGGCTCATGTGCATCGCGCGAATCGGTCATGGGCCCCACGAAACGCCGCGCCCCCGCCGCCCGCAAGGGGGCTTACCCGCGCCCGCCTCCCGGCGTACCGTGCACCCCCGCTCCCGCGCCCCCTCGCCAACAGCTCCGGAGTTTTTCCGCGTTTCGCGGTCGAAAAGGGCGAAAAACTCAGGAGCTGTTGGATGGGGAGCCGAGTGAGGCGGGCGGGGCGGGAGCGTCGAGGCGGGCGATGAGGTCGAGGAGCGCCACGCGGTACTGCGGCGCCGACTGGTAGTCGGGATGCGTCGCGACCTTCACGAGGTAGCGCGGCGGACCGAACTCGTCGGCTCCCCGGTCGATGTCGTCCGGGCGGCGGTCTTCGAGGCGGTAGCTGTTGACCGGGAAGCCCAGGTAGTCGGTCCGGCGCCACAGGTTGATCCAGGCGACCGAGCCGTCCTCCTGCCTCAGCAGCTCGACGAGTGACGGGTCGGATGCGCCGGATGCGCCCACGACGACCGGGTCGCCGTCCTGATCACGCTCCACCTGGGTGAACCACGGGTCGGCCTTGCCGAGGAGCGGACGCCGCGAGCCGAGAGTGCCGAGGGCATCCGGTCCGAACAGCTCGGGGAAGAACCGTCCGAAGTAGACCCGCAGTTGCGACCCGTAGGTGAGCAGCGCGACGTTGCGCAGCCGGTCGGCGTCGTCCGGTCGCAGGGTGAACAGCGTCGAGACCGCGAGCACGGCGCCCAGGCTGTGCGCCGAGAGGACCACGCTGAACGGGCGCTTCTCGCCGAGCGCGACCTCCTCCTGCTCGTCGCGCCAGCGGAGTCGTTCGGCCAGCGTGAGCCCTTCCGGCGGCTCCAGGTCGTGCGTCAGCCAGTCGGCGACACGGTCGCGCAGCTCGGGGACGACGCGCTCCGCGTAGCAGGGGGGACCGAACGGATGGCCCGCCCGCGGAAGGAAGCACATGAGGTCCCACATGATGCTGATGGGGCGTTCCTTGGCGGTCAGCGCGTTCTCCACCACCACGGCGAGGATGGCGGCGGCGATGACCGCGAGGGCCGGACCGACGAGCGCGTCGATCCAGCGGAAGACGACCGAGTACGAGACGGCGAGCGCCACGACGAAGCCGACGGCGAGCAGCGCGGCGAGGATTCCGAGGATGGGCTCGCCCCGGTGCACCAGCGCGGCCAGTCGCCGTGCACGCAGGATCTTCAGCGCCAGGCGGTCGGCCGTCGTGCTCGCGGCGATGCGCCCGTCGCGGTACGCATCCACCTGCTCCAGCAGCGGGCGACGGCCGTCGCGCGTGCGGGGTGTCGTCAGCAGGGGCACCCAGCGCAGGACCGCGGCGGCGACGCCGATCCCGACGAGGGCGAGCGCGATGGCGATGAACGGGAGCACGTCGCCGAAGTTGTGGTAGACGATCGGCGGTCTCAGCACCGCGTGCGGCGGGGTCGCACAGCCGCACGGCGGCGACCCGCTGACCAGCCAGCCCTGCACCCCGAGCACGAGCAGGGTGGAGAGGATCATCGCGGCGCCCAGCGACCACAACATGACGACGCCCGGACCCATGCCCGCCCAGCCTTCGGCCCGGAACCGCTCCGGCGGGCCGGCCCGGCGGCCGCTCGGGAAGTACGGCCATCGCCAGACGAGGATCAGCTGCGCGAGGGTCAGCACGGCCGCGATGGCGAACAGGGGCAAACGAAGCGGACCCGGCGCGGCGTTCTGCGTCGGCGGATTCTGCGCGACACCGGCGAGGAAGGTCAGCCCGGCACCGGTCATCAGGGCGATCGACAGCCAGTGCGGCACCCCGCGCCGCCATCCCAGCGCCGAGATGCAGATGGCGAGCAGCACGCCGAGGATGATGGATGGCGCGGTCGCGAGCCCGAGGAACGCCCCCGACGGCGGCGCCGCATACTCGCCGCCGAACCACAGGGTTGCGCCGACGTAGAGGTAGACGAGGACGGACACCACCAGCACCCAGGCTGTGACCGTGCCGGTGCGGCGGAGGCGGTCGCGCAGGAACTCGTCGACCGAGGTATCGCCGGCATCCCCCGTGCTCGTCGTCTCGGCGAACACCCCGACCAGGATGATGGTGACCGTCAGCCCTGCCGCCGCGATGATCCCGCCGCTGAGGGCGAGAACGTCCCGCGATCCGAACGCGGCACTGAGGCACTCGCCCGACACGAAGGTCTGCAGCTTCACGCACGCGGCAGCGCCGGCGAACATGCGGTCCCAGGCGAGCAGCAGGGCGACGAGCAGGAAGGCGGCCGCCAGGTGCAGGCGTTCGGTCGGGGAGCCGACGCGCGCCGTACGCCAGAAGCCCTCCGACGCGAGCGGACGCAGCCGGCCGCTGCGCCGGACACCGCGCCCGCCCATCCGGTCGGCCGCGTCGAAGATCGCCGCTTCGTAGCGCGCCCTGGCCCGGCGCGACACCAGGAACAGGAGCAGGACGCCCGCGATCGGCACCAGCGAGAGTAGCGACAGCTGCGGACCGCGCCAGCTCAGCGGCGCGTTCGCGAAGAAGCCGGTGACCGCCTCCGGAAGCGCGGTGCACGCCGTGCCCGTCACACACTGCACGCCCAGGTCGAGGCTCACGGAGCCGAGGGCGCAGACGTAGAGCAGGGTCAGTCCGAGCGCGAAGATGCGGAGGGACGCGCCGCCGACCCCGGCATCCCACTCGCCGCCCGGCCGCTGGGTCGGGATGCGCCGGGTCCAGTACGCCGAGTTCGCCAGGCCGAACGGGGCCAGCAGCAGCCAGGCGAGCTGGACGAAGAGCTGCCCGATGAACAGCAGCGGGCCGGAGCCGTACCGGGCCAGCCGGCCCCACGAGTACGCCTCGGTACGCACGTCGGGCGGCGGAACGGCCGGGTCGATCGTTCCGGGCGCGTCATCGGGATCGCGGTCGGGCTCATCCTGTTTCGGCGCCCACCAGAACCCGCCGTTCTCGTCGCCCTGCGTCTGCCGCAGCTCGCTCTGCTCGCGCCCGAGCATCTCCGTCGGCGGGGTGTTCTTGATGCCGTGGATGCGCAACTCGAGCACATGATGGGGCCAGTCGTGGGGCCGCGCCTCGTCGCTCATCCCTCCGCCGATCGTCCGGGTGACGCGCGCAGACTACTCTCAGCCGGACTCGGACGGCTACAGCGACGTTGCGCACACCGCACCTGTAGCCGTGCGCGACGGCACGGCGTAATGTCCCTGCTATGAGCAACCCAGAGCAGCCGACCGGCGACGCACGCGAGAACCTCGAGGGCAGCTACACCGAGGTCGACGGCGAGGCGCCGCACGAGCGCACGGTCCACGGTCAGTACACCGAGACCGAGGAGAACCCCGGCCCCGACCCCGCGGTCGAGGGTACGTACACGGATGCGGACGAGGCCGCCGACGCCCCCGAAGGCGAATACACCGACGGGGACTACGACGAGCCCTGAACCTCGCTGACCCCGTCGGATCCACTCGGGCGGGATCCGCGCGGGTCAACCGCGATCAGGTCAGGCGATCAAGCCGGACAGAGCCGTCAGGACAGGCGCTTGCGCGCCTTCTGAGCCTGCGCCGCGGCCTTCTTACGCGCCTTCTTCACATCGGGCGCGTTCCAGAACGAGGTGACGGCCTCGGTGATCTGCTCGTAGCGTTCGCGCCCGGCGCGGGCTCCGAGCAGGTACGCGACGGCCACGACGACAAGGATGAGAACGGTCTTCAGGCGCATGCCCCGACGCTAGCCCTCAGGCTGTCGTCTGGGAAGGGCCGTAGACGAGCCTGTGCAGAAGGGCATGCAGGGGGCCCGACAGGAACAGCAGGAACAGCCAGAACAGGTTGATGCTCGGGAACAGCACGGCGAGCACGAGGGCGACGGCCATGATGCTCGCCTCGGCGATCCCGTTGGTGCGGTCGATCTGCGCCCGCGCCTCCTCGGTGAGCAGCTCCGGGTTGCGGTACAGCACCTCGGCGATCAGCCGGGTCGCGATCGTCGCGACGAGCATGTCGCCGATGTAGAGCGCATAGACCTCCGCGCGCTGCCCGTCGGACTCGGCGAGCACGTTGGCGCTGAACGGGATCGCGACGATGGCGAGCAGCCAGAGGAAGTTGAACCAGATGACCCAGGAGTTGTAGTCGCGCACGCTCTCGAACATGCGGTGATGGACGACCCAGAAGCGCGCGATGACGGCGAACGAGATGACGAAAGCGAAGATCTCCCAGCCGTTCTCGGCGAGGAAGTCGCCGAACGACTTGCCGCCCAGCTTCGAGGCCTGATCGACGAGCGGAAGGATCAGCAAGGTGATCGCGATCGCGACCGTCGCGTCGGAGAAGTTCACGAGCCGGTCGAGCCCGCGCTCCGTCCTGATCACCGCCATGCGGACATTCTGCCGCAGAGGTCAGTCGCGAGCCCTCTGCTCCGGCGCGCGGCGGAGGATGCGCGTCAGCCGGTCGTGATCCACTCCGGTCGCAGACGCTCCACTCCGTCGAGGAGGAGGTCGAGGCCGGTGAGGAACTCCTCGTCGTAGTCGTACCCGGCGCGGGCGAGCTCGGAGACCACTTCGAGCAGGTGCGGGAACTGCTGCGCCAGCTCCGGAGGGGTGGCGTCGAGCTTGGCAGCGGCCGCCTCCCCCGACTCCTCAGGGGTGCCGAATGGGAGCGTCTTCTCCTGCAGCGCGAAGCCGTACACGTAGGCGTCGAGGGCCGACGTGACGTGCACCGTCGTGCGGAATGTGAAGCCGGCGGTGCGCAGGCAGCCCATCATCGCGTTGTGCTGGCTGAGGTTGGCCGGGCCCGGACGCATCCGGGCCTCCAGGAGTCCGACGGCCCAGCGGTGCCGCATCAGGGCATCGCGCAGGGAGATGGAGCGGCGGCGCATCGCCTCGCGCCAGCCGAGTTCGGGCGAGGGAGCCTCGACCTCCGCCCACACGGTGTCGACCATGCCGTCGAGCAGGTCGTCCTTGTTGGCGACGTGCTTGTACAGCGCCATTGGTACCACGCCGAGGCGCTGAGCAAGCTCGCGCATGCTGAGGCCGTCGAGTCCCTCGCGATCGGCCAGCTCGACGGCCGCCTCGATCACCCGTGCGGTGCTCAGCGTCTGCCTGGCTGCCGCGACGTCTCTTGACATGGTGTACAGCGTACGCCTAGCCTGATCGCGATGAAGGTGTACGCCGTACACCTCGCCTTCCGAGAGGACATCATGGACCCGGATCGTCGCCGCTCGCTCCTCGCGGGCGTGCTCTTCCTGCTCACCTTCGCCACCTCCATCCCCGGCGCTCTGCTGTACGGGCCGGTGCTGAGCGATCCGCGCTTCGTGCTCGGCTCGGGATCGGCCACGCCGGTTCTCGCGGGCGCCCTGCTCGAGATCGCGCTGGTCATCGCCAACCTTGGCACGGCTCTCGTGCTCTATCCGGTGCTCCGGCGGACCAGCCCCTCGCTGGCGCTCGGCTACGTCGTCGCCCGGGTGATGGAGTCGACGCTGATCGCCGTCGGGATCCTCAGCCTGCTCTCCGTCGTGACGCTGCGGGAGACCGACGGAGGCGCTGCGGGCTCGGCCGTCGTCGTGGCGCACGCGCTCGGCGCCCTGCACGGCTGGACGTTCCTGCTCGGCCCCGGCTTCGTCGTCGGCATCGGAAACGGCCTGATGCTCGGCTGGATGCTGCACCGGGCCGGACTCGTGCCGCGCGGCTGGGCGTGGTTCGGCATGATCGGCGGGCCGTTGGTGTCACTGTCCGGCATCGCCGTGCTGTTCGGCGTCTGGGATCAGGTCTCAGCGTGGTCGGCCGTGCTCACGCTGCCGGAGGTCGTGTGGGAGCTGTTCCTCGGCATCTACCTGACCGTCCACGGGTTCCACCGGCGGTCCGCCCAGGCAGCGCCGGGGTCGACGGTCAGAGTCCCAGCGACTTCTTGATCAGCGCCTCGGCGTCGTCGGTGCCGGCGGCGCGCTCGGTCGCCTCCTGGTTGGCCTCGGTCACGGCCTTGACGACCTCGTCGCGCTGGATGCGGATGCCGCGCGGCGCGTCGATGCCGATCCGCACGCCGTCACCACGCGCTTCGAGGATCGTCACGACGATGTCGTCGCCGATGAGCACCCGCTCCCCCGCCTTGCGCGTCAATACCAGCATCGGTCCAGCCTATCCGCCGGGCGGCGCGTCCAGCCAGAGCACCGGCAGGCCGAGCCGGTGCACGTCGTCCGGCGTCGAGGTGAAGGATGCGCCGGTCGCGGCCACCGCGTCCACGGCGAGCACCGCATCCACCGCCCGGACCCAGGTGCTCGTGTCGCCGAACGTGCGCGAGACGTCGACGGCTACCCAGACCTGGTCGGGGGCGATGCCGGCCAGGTCGGCGGCGAGCGTGGGCACGGTGGCGGGGCCGGCGAGCGGGAACGCGGCCACGACGGGGATGTCGCGGCGCACACCGTCTGCACGCGCGGCCAGCGCGTCGCGGCGGTCGGCGAGGTGCTGCACCTCGGCGCCTGCGTCGGCGGAGGCGGCGAGGACGCGGGCGGCGGCCTCCGCGTCCGCCCCGAGCCCGACCACGAGGGTGAGGTCGCCGCGGCCGCGCAGGCGCGCCGGAGGCGGACCGGCCGGCACCACGTCGCCGAAGTGCACGTCGTGGCTGCTATCCGAGTCGTTTTCTCGCCACAACGTGCCCTTCGGCTCAGGGGCGGGCGGGGCGGGCGGGGCGAGGTCGGGCGCGTCGACGGCGCGCACGAGGTCGTCGAGGACCGCCTGGAACGCGAGCGACGACGTCGAGACGGCCGGGAGGACCTCGTCGTCGCCGCCGACCCACTCAGGCCGCGATCGACTCCGCACCGCGGACCACCCCCACCGTCTCGATGGCCGCCTGCACGGCGGTCACCTCCTGATAGGAGAGCACGGCGAGTCCGGCGATCTGGCCGGCGACGAGCCGCCGGATGGCCGGGCGCAGCGCGGGCGCGCAGACCAGGACCGCCGAGACGCCGGAGTCGTCGAGCCGCGCCGCGGTGTCGCGCACGGAGGCGAGGACCGCCTCCAGCCGCACAGGGTCGAGCACGATCTGCGTGCCGCCCTCCGACGGACGCAGGCCTTCGAGCATCGACTGCTCGAGCCCGGGGTCGATCATGATGACCCGCAGCGTCCCCTCGTCGAGGTGGGGAGCGACGACGGCCGGGCCGAGGGCGGCCCGGGCGGCCTCGACCAGTCCCTCCGGGTCGTTCGACACCTTCGCGCGCAGCGTCAGCGCCTCCAGGATGCGCGGCAGGTCGTTGATCGGCACCTGCTCGGCGAGCAGCCCCTGCAGCACGCGCTGCACTTCCGCCAGGGAGAGCAGAGCAGGGATGAGCTCCTCCACCGCGGGCGGGTTCACCTGTTTGACGCCCTCGGTGAGGAGACGCACATCCTCCCGGGTGAGAAGGCGTGCCGCGTTCGCCGTGATGATCGACGACAGGTGCGTGATGAGCACGGAGACGCGGTCGATGACCGTAGCGCCGCCCAGCTCGGCGCTGTGCCGCATCTCGGAGGGGATCCATTTTGCCGGGAGCCCGAACACCGGCTCGACGGTCGGCGTGCCCGGCAGGTTGTCGAGGGCGTCGCCGAGGGCGAGCACCCGGCCGGAGGGCGCCTGCCCGCGGCCGGCCTCCACGCCGGCGATCTTGATCACGTAGGTCGACGGCGGCAACTCGGCGCTGTCGC
Source organism: Cryocola sp. 340MFSha3.1 (assembly GCF_000383315.1). Classification (NCBI taxonomy): domain Bacteria; kingdom Bacillati; phylum Actinomycetota; class Actinomycetes; order Micrococcales; family Microbacteriaceae; genus Cryocola; species Cryocola sp. 340MFSha3.1. Next base: position 2,252,271 of record NZ_KB911087.1, on the reverse strand, counting down.
GGGTGCGGACCGGCGGGACGATGACGCCCAGTTCGAGCGCGATCTTGCGGCGCAGCGCCCGCACGCGCGCGAGCAGGTCGTCGGAGGCGCCGCTGACGATGTCGACGAGGTCGGGGGCGAGCGTGATCTCGAGGGCGTGGACCCGCATCTGCTCGATCAGGTCTTCCGTCGTCTCCGACTTGGTGGCCGTGGCGACGGCGTTCTGCGCCGCCTGCGCCTTCTTCGCCGCCGCCTGTGCGGTCTTGATCCGCTGCGACGCGAGGATGAGGAACGCGCCGACGAGCACGAACGGGATGGGCGGCATCCCGGGGATGAGCGCCATGACGATCGCGGCGCATCCCGCGATCATCAGGGCGTTGCGCGACTGGCTGAGCTGGTTGCTCGCCGTCGTGCCCATCTCGGACTCGGCGTTCGACCGGGTCACGATCATGCCCGTCGACACGGCCATGAGCAGCGCGGGGATCTGCGACACGAGACCGTCGCCGATGGTCAGCAGCGTGTAGGAGTTGACCGCGTCGCCGAGCTCCATGCCCCGCTGGATCATGCCGATCGCGATGCCGCCGACGACGTTGATGACGATGATGAGGATGCCCGCGATCGCGTCGCCCTTGACGAACTTCGATGCGCCGTCCATCGCGCCGTAGAAGTCCGCCTCGGCCGACACCTCCGCGCGCCGCGCCCGCGCCTGCTCCTCGGTGATGAGACCGGCGTTGAGGTCGGCGTCGATCGCCATCTGCTTGCCCGGCATGGCGTCGAGCGTGAAGCGGGCGCCCACCTCCGCCACGCGCTCCGCGCCCTTGGTGACGACGATGAACTGGATGACCACCAGGATGAGGAAGACCACGGCGCCGATGATGATCGACCCGCCGACCGCCACGTGCCCGAACGCCTGGATGACCTGACCGGCGAACCCGTCGCCCAGCACCAGGCGCGTGGAGGCGACATTGAGTCCGAGCCGGAACAGGGTCGCGACGAGCAGCAGCGACGGGAAGACGGAGAAGTCGAGCGGCTTCTTGACGAACATCGTCGTGAGCAGGATGACCAGCGCCAGCATGATGTTGACGATGATGAGCATGTCGAGGATCCACGACGGCACCGGGACGACGAGCAGCATGATGATGCCGACGACCCCGATCGGCACGGCGACCTTGGCGGCGAGACCCTTGTTCGGCTTCACGACATCCCTCCCTGGAGCTGCGGTCGCATGGTGTGCATCCCGGCGGCGGAACCGCGCTGCTTGAGCGACATGACGAAGGCGAGCACCCGCGCGACCGCGTTGTAGAGCTCGACCGGGATCTCGTCGCCGATCTCGCACCCGGCGTGCAGCGCCCGGGCGAGCGGGATGTCCTTGACGATCGGCAAGCGCTCCTCCTCCGCCTTCTCGCGGATGCGCAGGGCGATGGCGCCCGCACCCTTCGCGACGACCCGCGGGGCCGACTTGCCCGGTTCGTACTTCACCGCCACGGCGATGTGCGTCGGGTTGACGAGCACCACATCCGACCCGCCGATCGCCGCGATCATGCGGTTGCGGCTCATCGCCAGCTGCCGGGAGCGCCGGTGCGAACGCACCAACGGGTCGCCCTCGGTGTTCTTGTTCTCGTCGCGCACCTCCTGCTTGCTCATGCGCGTGTGCTTGCGGTTGCGGCGCATGACCACGAGCACGTCGAGTCCGGCGAGCACGAGTCCCGCGCCGATCGCGGCCTGCAGCAGCCCGGCCGTGCCGCCGGATGCGGCCGAGAGCAGAGAGGCGAGCGGCATCGAACCGGAGGTGAGCAGCACGGGCATCAGCCCCTGGACGACCAGGAACAGGCCGATCGCGACAACGGCCGACTTCAGCAAGGTCTTGGCGCCCTCCCAGAGGGCGCGCATCCCGAACACCCGGCCGATGCCCTGCACCAGGTTGAACTGCTCGTACTTGCCCTCGAGCTTCTTGAAGTGGATGCCGCCCTGCACGGCCGCGGCGCCCACCACGGCGAGGGCACCGACCGCCAGCAGCGGTCCGATCGTCGCCATGATGCTGCCGAGACCGTCGCCGAGGGCGGCGACCGCCTTCGCCGGGTCCGGGCTCTCGATCACGGACCGGACCGAGAACAGCTGCTCGATCGCCGCGGTGCTGCCCGCCTGCAGCGTGAACGGCAGCATGACGGCGGCGGCTCCGACGCCGACCCAGGCGGTCAGGTCGGTCGACTTCGAGAGGCGGCCCTTGGAGCGCGCCTCCTTCATCCGCTTCTCGGTCGCCTGCTCGGTGCGTTCCTGCGCGTCGCTCATCGGCCCACCCCCAGCATGGTCTTGACGGCGGTGTCGGTGAGCCCGGAGACGACGCCCGGAAGCGCGACGAAGACGATGGCCGCGAGCACGACGGTGAGCATGATCTTGAGCGGGAAGCCGAGCGAGAAGGCGTTCAGCGCGGGGGCGACCCGAGTGAGGAGGCCGAGGCCCACGTCGGCGAGGAACAGCACCACGATCAGCGGCCCGGCGATCTGCAGTGCCGCGAGGAACATCTGGGTCAGCCCGTCGACCATCTGCTTCGCCGGGTCGGCCATGCTGAGGCCCGCGGCGAGCGGGACGGCGTCGAACGTGCGGATGAGCCCGCCGATGATCAGCTGGTAGCCACCCGACGCGAACAGCAGTGCGAGGGCCGTGAGCTGGAACATCCGTGTGAACTGCGCGCCGTTGATCATCGACTGCGGATCGAACGCCTGCGCCAGCTGGAAGCCGCCGAACAGGTCGATCAGGCTGCCCGCCGACTGGATCGCGGCGAACACCACGAAGACCAGGAACCCGAGCGTCGCCCCCACGGCGAGCTCGCGCACCATGTCGAGCAGGAACGCTCCGGTGTCGGCCGACCGGTAGCCGGCGCCCACGCGCGGGGCGACGGCGACGGCGAGCCCGATGGCGAGCATCCCCTTCACCTGCGCCGGGAAGCCGTTGTACGAGAACGGCGGCGCGATCACCAGGAAGGCGACCATGCGGAGGGAGGCCAGCGCGATCGCCTCGATCGCAGCCAGGTCGATGGGGATGGACATCAGCCACCGCCCAGCAGCTGCGGGATCTTGTCGAAGAGGACGTGGGTGAAGGAGACGAGCTCGGCGATCATCCACTGCCCGCAGATGATCAGCGCGATGGCCACGGCGGCGGCCTTCGGCACGAACGAGAGGGTGACCTCCTGGATCTGCGTGATCGACTGCACCAGCGAGATCGCGAAGCCGACGACCAAGGCGGTGACCACGATCGGAGCGGCCAGCTTCGCGGTGACCATGAGGCCCTGCATGGCGATGTCGAGGACGGCGTTCGGGTTCATCCGCCACCACCCCCGTAGCTCGTTATCAGGCTCGTGATGATGAGCCCCCATCCGTCGACCAGCACGAACAGCAGGATCTTGAACGGCAGCGAGATCATCACCGGCGGGAGCATCATCATGCCCATCGACATGAGCGCCGCCGAGACCACCATGTCGATCACCAGGAACGGCACGAAGATGACGAAGCCGATGATGAACGCGGCACGCAGCTCGGAGATCATGAATGCCGGGATGAGCGTCAGCAGGGGCACCGCGCTCACGCTCTCCGGGTTGGGGCGGCCCGCGGCGCGGGTCATCAGGGCGATGTCCTCCTCGCGGGTGTGCGCCGCCATGAACCCGCGCAGCGGTGCCTCAGCCGCGTGCGCTGCGGCGGTGAAGTCGATGTGCCCGGCGAGATACGGCTGCACGGCCGTGTTGTTGATGTCGACGAGCACCGGGCTCATGATGAACAGGCTGAGGAACAGCGACAGACCCGCGAGCACCTGGTTCGGCGGGATGGACGGGAGCGCCAGCGCGTTCCGGGTGATCGCGAGCACGACGAAGATCTTCGTGAACGACGACATCATCAGAAGCAGGGCGGGTGCCACCGACAGCACGGTGATGCCGAGCAGGGTCAGGATGGCGGCGCTCGGCGTGCCGTTCGGGCCGTTGATGTCGAGGGTGATGCCGCCGGAACCGCCCGTGGGACCGGCCGGTCCGGACGGGGTCGGGACGGGCGTGGGAACGGCGTGCGCGGCGGTGGCGCTGAGGAGGACGATGGCCGCGACGATCAGTGCGACCAGGACGCCGGCCACCGCGAGTCGGGGCATGCGGGCGCGCGCTGTGCGCGCCGTGACCTCCGGCGCCATCACTTCTTAGGGCGCACCGCCGAACTCGCCTGACGCCACGTTGCCGGGGACAGGATCGAGCCTTTGAGTGCCTCGTCGAAGAGCGAGGCGCGTCCCTGCGCCGTGAGGAAGTCGGCATCCTGCCTGGTGGTCGTCGTGGTGCTGGTGGTGCTGGTGGTACCTGTGCTCGCCGCCGCGTCGGTGGTGCCGGTCTTGGCCTCCACCTCGCGCACGGGCTTGAGCGGGGTGACGTCCGCATCCTGCGGGCGGTCACCGGAATGGAGGACGCTGACCTGGCGCTCGGTGACGCCCAGCACGAACCGGCTGCCGTCGACATCCACGACGACGACCGACGCCTTCTGGCCGATGCCCTGACGCCCGACGACGGTCACGGCGTTGCCGCGGCGGCCGCGTGCCGACGTGCGGCCCTTCGTCACCCGTCGCTGCACGAACCACAGCAGCGCGACGATGACGCCGAGCACCACCGCGACGCGCAACGCAACGAACAGGGTCTCCACGCTGCGCACTATCGGCCGCCTGGTCCGTGCCGTTAGGGGTTCGCCGAGGTGCGCGTCGTGGTCGCTATCCGCGCCGAATACCCGCCACGACGTGCACTTCGGCGCTGCGTGGGAGAGTGGAGGAGTGGACTTCGAGATGGCGAGCGTTGGGGGCGGGAGCGTGCAGCTGCACGACGCCCGGCGCAAGCGGCGTTGGACGGTAGAGCTGGAACCGTTCGAGCTGGGCGTGTTCGCCGTGACCGAGCAGCAGGTCGCCGAGCTGATCGGCGAGCCGGCCCCGCATCCCCGCCGTCCGGCGACCCGCATCAGCTGGCTGCGCGCCGTGCGCATCTGCAACGCGGCCTCGGAGTGGGAGGGTTTCGACCCCGCCTACACCTTCGACGGCGAGGATGTGACCTGGCACGTGGATGCGGACGGCTACCGCCTGCCGACCGAGGCCGAGTGGGAGTTCGCGTGCCGGGCCGGCTCGACCGGCCCGCACTACGGACCTCTGCCCGAGGTCGCTTGGACGAGCGCCGACGGTCTGACGGTTCCCGCAGACGTCGGGCAGCGGCTGCCCAATCTCAACGGCCTGTTCGACACCCTCGGCAACGTGTGGGAGTGGTGCTGGGACCTCCTGGACCCGGGCCGGTACCGCGACTACCGGGTGTTCCGCGGCGGCGGGTTCGCCGACGACGCGTGGAACGTACGGGCGTCCGTCCGGCGCGGCGGACCGCCGCGCACGCAGCACGAGGACGTCGGCTTCCGCGTGGCCCGGGGAGGGTTCGACGCCGAGGGCGCGGCGCAGGGCTGGTCGGCGGCCGCGGACGCCGAGCGCGCCGGGCTCGGCGGCGCGCTGCCGCCGGGGTGGACGCCGCTGCGGTGAGGGTGGACGGCTCGCGTCAGCTCAGACGGTTCACGGGCGAGTCGGGCGTTCCCGTCGCGAGCGCGGTCACGGCGTTCTGCGCCTGGATGCGGACGTACTCGATCTCGGTGCGCCGCGAGAAGTAGGCGATGTGCGGGGTCAGCACGACGCCATCCCTCCCGACGAGGGGATGCTGCGGGCTCGGTGGCTCCTCGTCGAGCACGTCGAGCGCCGCGCCGGCCAGCCGCCCGGAGTCCAGCGCAGCGACCAGGGCCGCGTTGTCGATGAGACCGCCCCGCGACACGTTCAGCAGCAGGGAGCCGGCGGGCATGTCGTCGAGGAAGGCCGCATCCACCATCCGCTCGGTCTCCGGGGTGAGCGGGACGTGCAGCGACAGGGCGTGGGAGCTGCGCCTGACCTCCTCGAGCGACGTCCGCTCGATCCCCAGCGCGCCCAGGTCGGCGGCGGTGGATGCGGTGTCCGGCAGCATCGGGTCGTAGCCGAGCACCCGCCCGAACAGCGGGCCGGCGAAGCGAGCGAACTCCCGACCGATCCGGCCCAGGCCGACGATGCCGAGCGTCAGTTCGCTGAGTCGCGGCGGTGCCGGGACGGCACGATCGTTCCATCGCTCCGGCGTCGCGGACGCCGTGTAGAACCGGAGCTGCCGCGCGCTGGCCAGCATCAGGGCGAGCGCGTGGGTCGCCACCTCCTCCGTCGCGGCACCCGGCACGTTCGTCACCCAGACCCCGTGTTCCGTGGCGGCATCCACGTCGACGTAGTCGAATCCCATCGACATGAGCGCGATGACACGCAGCTGCGGGAGGGCCTCGATCACGTCGCGACCGATCGCGGCGTAGCCGGGCAGCAGCACGTCAGCATCCCGGGCTCCCGCGATGATCGCCTCCGGGTCGCGCGTGCCCAGCACCCGCACCTCGAAGCCGTTGGCCTCGAGCAGGGCGATGCCGGGAGCCGGGTCGGTGTCGTCGACGTCCGTGTAGACGGCGACCGGGCGGCGAGTGGGCGCGTCAGTCATGCGAATCCGCAGCACCGCGGGGATGCGCGCTGCCCTCCCGCACGATGACCTGCGCCATCGCCGTCATCAGCTCGTAGGCGACGTGGGCGGCGGCGATGCCGGTGATCTGGGCGTGATCGTAGGCGGGCGCCACCTCGACGAGGTCGGCGCCGACGATGTTCAGGTCGGTGAGTCCACGCAGCAAGCGCAGCAGCTCGCGGCTCGTGAGGCCGCCGGCCTCCGGGGTGCCCGTGCCGGGCGCGTGGGCCGGGTCGAGCACGTCGATGTCGATGGAGATGTACAGCGGCCGGTCGCCCACCCGCCGGCGGATGCGCTCCAACGCGGCCGGGACGCCGTTCTCCTCGATGTACTCGCTCGACACGATGGCGAACCCGAGCCGCTCGTCGTCTTCGAGGTCCTGCTTGCTGTAGAGCGGACCGCGGGTGCCGACATGGACCGAGGCGGAGCGGTCGAGGAAGCCCTCCTCGGACGCCCGCCGGAACGGGGTGCCGTGGGTGATCGGCTCGTCGAAGTAGGTGTCCCAGGTGTCGAGGTGCGCGTCGAAGTGCAGCACGGCGACCGGTCCGTGCTTCTCGCTGATCGCCTTGAGCAGCGGATACGCGATGGTGTGATCGCCGCCGACCGTGAGGATGCGCTGTACTCGGCTGCCCAGGTCACGGGCGGCGTCCGTGATCTGCCGAACGGCCTCGTCGATGTGGAACGGGTTGACGGCGATGTCGCCTGCGTCCGCGATCTGCACGGCCTCCCACGCCGAGAAGTCCTGCGCCGGGTTGTAGGGGCGAAGCAGACGGCTGGACGCGCGCACGTGCTCCGGGCCGAACCGCGCCCCCGGCCGGAAGCTGACGCCGGTGTCGAAGGGGATGCCGACCACGGCGAGGTCGACGGCCGGGACGTCCTCGAGGCGGGGCAGTCGGGCGAAGGTGGACAGCCCGGCGTAGCGGGGGGTCTTCGACGCGTCGGACGGGCCGATGGGCGGCGTGCTCATGGGCGGAGTGCTCATGCGTGGTTCCTCACTCGGTGAAGTCGGACTGGGGCAGGTGGATGAGGTGGAGACCGCCTGCTTCGCCCGCGACGGCGACCGCCCGCGCAAGCTCGCCCACGGACCGCACCCGGTGTCCCGTGCCGCCGAACGCCGCGGCCAGGGCGGCCCAGTCGGGCTGCGCGAGGTCGACCCCGATGGGCGCTATCCCGGCATCCGCCTCGTTCTGCTTGATCTCGGCGTAGCCGCCGTTGTCGACGACGATCACGGTGATGTCGAGCCGCTGCTCGACGACCGTCATGAACTCCTGGAGGGAGAACATGAGCGCGCCGTCGCCGACGACGGCGAACACCGGTCGGTGCGGTGCGGCGATACGCGAGCCGATGGCCGCAGGCAGGCCGTAGCCGAGCGTCGCGTACGTGGCCATGTAGGGCGTGGAGTTCGGGGTGGCGACCCGGAGCCGGTTGAGCAGGCCCCAGTAGCCGATCTGCGACGAGTCCGTGGTGACGATCGCGTCGGCGGGGAGCGTCGCTGCGATGGCGTCGGCGATCGCGGTGTTGATGGGCGACAGCGCGGCGCATTCGGCGGCTACGGCTGCGAGGGTCTCCTCCACGCGGGCGTCGGTCGACGGCTCACCGGCACTCAGTGCTTCGGCGAGCGCGGCGAGCGCCGCCGCTGCGTCCGCCACGATGCCGATCTCGGCCGGCTGGTTCTTGTGCAGCTGCGACTCCAGCACATCGATGCGGATGACGCGCCCGCGCGCCTCCAGCTTCTCGACCCACAGCTCGGCCTCGCCGAGCTTCGAGCCGACGACCAGGAGCACATCCGCATCCCTGGCGCGGTTGCGCGCGGCGGCCAGCCGCAGGTTCGCACCGAGCGACAAGGGGTGGTGCTCGTCGAGCACGCCCTTCGCGTTGAGAGTCGTGACCACCGGTGCACCCAGGCGCTCGGCCAGGGCGCGCAGTTCGACGGTCGCACGGCGCGATCCGCCGCCGGCGAGGATCACGGGGTCGCTCGCCGCGGCGAGCAGTCGGGCCGCCTCGGCGATCGCAGCGTCTTCGGGCGCCGGGATGCCTGCGGGGCGGCGCGGTGCCACGACCTCGGGCGACAGCTCGGCCTCCTCCTCCAGAAGGTCGAGCGGCACCTCGATGTAGACCGGGCGTGGTCGCCCGGTCGCGAACAGCGCGAACGCGTCATGAACGGCGTCGACGGCCTCCTCGGCCGACTGCACGCGGCGCCCCCACTCGACGATGGCGGAGGCGGCGCCCAGCTGGTCCTTGGTCTCGTGCAGCGTGCCCGCGTCCGCGAACTCGTGCCCGCGCGCGGGCCCGGGCGCCAGAAGGATCATGGGCCGCGACTCGCAGTATGCGGTTCCAGCCGCCGAGAGCGCGTTGAGCAGGCCGGGTCCGCTCGTGGTGATGACCACGCCCGGCATGCCCGTCTGCAGCGACCATCCATCGGCCGCGTAGCCGGCGCCCTGCTCGTGACGGGTGGTCACGGGATGCACGCCGAGCGCCGGGAGCGGCCGGTAGAACTCCAGGTTGTGCGTTCCCGGGATCCCGAACACGGTGTCCACGCCGTAGCCGCGCAGCGTCTCGATGACGGCCCAGCCGGTCGTGCGCCTGGTCTGCGTCTCCATCTCGGCGCCCTCCTCCGTGGTCTCAGGCGACATCGGCACGGTGCCTTTCGGTGCCGTCCACCCAGGTCGCCACGACCGGGATGTCCGCGATGGTGTCCGCCTCGACCATCAACGGATTCGCGCCGAGCACCACGAAGTCGGCCCGCTTGCCCGGTTCGAGCGACCCGAACTCGTTCTCGCGGCCGAGGGAGATCGCCCCCTCCAGGGTGTGCGCCCGCAGGGCCGCCTCCGCGCTGATGCGCAAAGAGTCCGGGCCGAGCTTGTGGCCGCGGCGCGTGACCCGGGTCACGGCGGCCTGGATCGCCTCCAGCGGCCGCGGCTCGGCGACGGGAGCGTCGGACGAGATCGTCACCGGCACTCCCGCCTCGAGGAACTCGCCGAGCGGGTTGAAGCGCTCGCCGGGCGTCCCGATCGCCTGCTCGACGCCCTCGCCCCAGTTGTAGTAGTGCTGGGTCTGGTTGACGGGCCGGATGCCGAGGCGCGCCATCCGCTCGATCTCGGCAGGAGCCGGCAGTCCGCAGTGCTCGATCCTGTGCCGCGCATCCGGATCGGGATGTTCGCTCAGCACCTGCTCGACGGCGTCGACGACCATCGCGATGGCGGTCGGCGACTGCGCGTGGGTCGCCGTCTGGAGCCCGGCGCTATGTGCCTTCGCGACCAGTCCCGCGTACTCCGCGGGCTCGTGGTACAGCTGCCCGCGGCGGCACGGGTCGCCCACGTACCCTTCCGGGAAGTACGCCGTCCAGCCGCCGAGCGTGCCGTCGGCGTACAGCTTGATGCCCGCGACGGAGAGGAACGCGTTGCCGAACGGCCCGGTGAGGCCGATGTCGATCGCCTGGTCGAGCAGATGCGACAGGAGGTACATCGAGACCCGCATCGACAGCGCGCCGCGGTCCGCCATCGCGAGGTAGGCGGCGAGCTCGCGCTTCGAGACCTGCGCGTCGCCGAGCGCGGTGACGCCGGCGGAGAGGAACTCGCGCTGCGCGATGTCGAGCTGGCGCTGGTGCTCGGCCGGCTCATCCCCGAGGTGGAAGTTCGGGCCGTGGTGGCCGATCTTCACGCCGTGCAGACCGGTGAGCACGTTGCAGGCGGCGTCGGACAGCTCGCCCGTGAGCTCGCCGTCCGCGTCGCGGAAGAACTCGCCGCCCTCCGGGTTCGGGGTGTCGCGGGTGATCCCGTACGTGTCGAGCGTGAACGTGTTGACCACTCCCCCGTGACCCGAGGCGTTCATGACGTACACCTCGCGGTCGGTGGCGATCGCGTCCAGCTCCTCCTTGGTGGGGTGCCGGCGCTCCGCGAGGTTGCGCTGCTCGTAGCCGTAGCCGCGCAGTGGGACGCCGGGCGGCAGCCGGAGGGCGCCCTCGCGCATCCGCTCCACGATCTCCGGGATCGAGCCCGCCTTCTCGGGGCTGACATCCACCCAGGTGAGAAGCTGCCCGTACATGAGGGGATGCGCGTGCGCGTCGACGAAACCCGGCACGATCGTCGCGCCCGGGAAGTCGGCGTGACGTGGTTCGAGGCCCAGCCCGCGCGCCTCCGACTCGACCTCGTCCCGCGTGCCGACGGCCAGGATCCTCCCACCCGCGGTGAGCATGGCCTCCGCACGCGGGGCGCTGTCGTCGACGGTCAGGATGCGGTCCGCGGTCACGACCGTCGGGGCCGAGTCGCGGTCGTCGAAAGTGGCCAGGTGTCGCACGGTCAGATCCTCGTCGTGTTGATGGCGGTGGTGTCGAGGCGCGGGTTGAACGACCCGGTCACCGGGGCGGAGTCGGAGTGCTGTGGGGCGAACCACGTGCCGATCACCGCGATGAGCGCGAGCGCCCCGAAGAACCAGATCGCCGACCAGAAGGTGCCCGTGGCGACGATCAGCCCGGTCGCGATCGCCGGAGACAGGCCGCCCCAGACGGCGGCGCCGATCCCGTACGACAGCGACATGGAGGTGTAGCGGGCCTGCGGCCGGAACATCTGGGTCATCACGGTGGACAGCGGGGCCCACGCTCCGCTGAGTGTGATGCGGATGACGCTGACGAACACGTAGATCAGGGCCACCTGGTGGTTCTGGATGACGAGAACGAGCGGTATCACGGCAATGAAGGAGAGCACCGAGCCGAGGATGATGACGCGCTTGCCGCCCCACTTGTCGCCCAGCATCGCCAGCGGGAGGGTGACCAGCGCTTCCACGAACGATGCGACGGTCATGGCGCCGAGGATGATGCTGGCCTGCAGACCCACCTCCGGACTGGTGGCGAAGTTCTGCACGAACGTGGTCGCGATCACGTAGCCGCCCGACGACATCGCGATGGTGCAGAAGCCCAGCAGCATCGGCAGCCAGTTGTTCCGCAGAGCGAACAGGATCGGGGTGGACTGCGTGTGACCCTCGATCTTCTCCTCGAAGACCGGGGTCTCCTCCACCCGGTACCGCACCCAGATGCCGACGCCGATCAGCACGATGCTGAAGAGGAACGGGATGCGCCAGCCCCACGTGAGCAGGACGTCGTCGCCCGCTGCGGCGAGGATCCAGAAGGCTCCGGACGCCAGGAGCGCTCCGAGCGGGTTGCCGAGCTGGGTGAACCCGCCGTAGAAGGTCTTGAACTTGGGCGGCGCACTCTCCACCGACATCAGGCTCGCGCCTCCCCACTCGCCGCCGACCGCGAGGCCCTGGGCGATGCGGAGGAGGATCAGCAGGATGGGCGCGGCGATCCCGATGGCGGCGTAGCCGGGGAGGCAGCCGACCAGGACGGTGGCGACGCCCATGATGAACAGCGTCAGGGTCAGCGCGCGCTTGCGGCCGAGCTTGTCGCCGATGTGCCCGAAGATGATGCCGCCCAGCGGGCGCATGAAGTAGGCGACGGCATAGGTGCCGAACGACGCGAGCGTTCCGAGCGCGTGGTTGACCTCGGGGAAGAACACCTGGGGGAAGACGATGGCCGCGGCCGTCGCGTAGACGTAGAAGTCGTACCATTCGATGGTCGTCCCGACCACGGAGGCGAGACCGGCTTTCAGCGCCCGACGGTGTCCGACGGGACGCGCTTCGGTGACAGACACACACAGCTCCTTTGCTCGTATTGTCATCAAGTTCGTCGTGAAGTCTCACGCCGTCCGGCCGCGGGCGCAAGCGCAGTTCCGCGTGACGCAGCGCCACTGGCCGTCGATCTGCTTCACCCGACCGTCATTTATGGCGCGGATCGTCACATCCATTGTCCTCGCGCCGACGATTCGACGCACACGGGGAGCGATTCCGGGTATTCTGCCCGATGTGCCGATCCGCCACGACCGAAGCACCCCCGATCGCGACAGCGACGCGCTCGACAGCAGCCTGGTGCGCGCCCTGCAGGCGGACGGCCGTGCGAGTATCCACGAGCTCGCCCGCACCCTCGGGGTCTCGCGGGACCTCGTCTCGCGGCGTCTCAGCATGCTGATCGGCCGCGACGGTCTGCGCGTCGTCGCGGCGCTCGACCCCGGATTCGCCGGCCTCAATGTGCTCATCCACGGGCTCGTCGACGTGGACGGGCCGGCCCGACCGGTCGCCGAGCGGATCGCCGAGCTGCCGGACACCGTGTTCGTCTCCCTCGTCGCCGGCGCCTCCTCCCTGGTGTTCGAGTCGCGCCACGGGGATGCGGACGAGCTGAGCGCCACGCTGGCCGCCATCCGGGCGATCGCCGGCGTACGGCGGGTGCGCGTCACCACCTACGACGCATTGCTGAAGGAGTTCATCACGGCCGCGTCGGTCAGCGATGTGCGTCTCGATCGGCTCGACCACGACCTCATCGCGATCCTGCAGGACGACGGTCGCGCCAGCTACAGGGCTCTTGCCGACGCGGTCCGGCTCTCCCCGTCGTCAGCGCGTGCGCGTGTGCGCCGGCTGCTCGACGCGGGTGTCATCCGCATCGCGGCGATCGACGCCGGCGGTCTCTCCCGCAACCGCGTCGCCGTCGGCGTCGGGATCGCCCTGCGCGGCGACCCCGATCCGGTGCACCGGTACCTCGTCGCGACCTCCGCGGTCGACCTCGCGGCCGCCGCGCACGGTGCCTACGACGTCATCGCCACGATCGTCGGAACCGCGACGGCAAGCGTGCTCGCGATCATCGAGGAGTTGCGCGCGCTTCCCAGCGTCGGGTCGCTGGAGACCTGGGCGCACCTCGACATCATCAAAGAGGACTACACGCGCACGCTCGGCCGCATCGTGCGGCCGTAGCGAGCTTCGGTCAGTCCAGGTCTTCCGCCGTGTCGAGGATCTTCGTGATGCGGACCGCGTAGTCCTGGTCGACGACCACGATCTCGCCGTGCGCGATCAGGCGGCCGTTGAGCAGCACGTCGGCAGGCGACCCGGCGGAGCGGTCGAGCTCGATGACCGCGCCCGGCTCCATCGCGAGCACGTCGCGCACGGCCATGCGGGTGCGGCCGATCTCGACGGTCAGCGCCATCTCGACGTTGCTGATGCGTGCCAGCTTGCCGCCCAGCGCGCTGTTGCCCGTACGCTCGGCGACGGACGCGCGGCCGCGGACCGCGAACCAGCCGGCGACCCCGGACGGACCGGACAGGGCGAAGACCGAGGTGGCCGGGTCGGCGAACAGTTCCGAGGCGTCGTCCGGGCGGGCGTCATCCAGAACGCCCGCGCCGAGCGTGTCGCTGGCGGCCTCGAGGGCCGGCTGCAGCACATCCTGGAGCGCCACCACCGGCGCGCCGTCCGCACCCTCGTCGACCAGCTGCGGCGCCTCGAGCAGCACGACGGCGAGATCGGCGGAGACGGCGCCGACGAACGTCGCGACAACGGCACGTGCCGCGTCCTGCACATCCGACCCCTGCGACAGCAGCGGGGTCAGCGGCGCGCCGGTCGGCAGCACGCGGGCGAGCGCCTCGGCGGCGGCCTGCGCCTGCCCGAGCGAGAGGCCGGAGGCGTGTGCGGTGCTGGTCATGCTCATCGGAATCAGTCCTCTGTGTTGACGATCACGCAGGCGAGACGCGAGCCGCTGGAGCCGAGAGCGGCCGAAGCGACGGTCTGCCCGCCGACCGTGAGATCGAAGGGTCGGTGCTGTGGATGCGGGAGCGGCAGCAGGTCACCGACCGCCAGCCCCAGCACAACGCTGGGACGCACGGCCGCCGGGGCCAGCCGCAGGGCAACATCCACGGGGACGCGCGCCAGCTGGGCGTCGACCAGCTCGCGCGCGTTCTCGGTGGTGTGGGTCGGATTCGTCTCGCCCAATTGCGGGAGCAGGGCGACGGCGGGCAGGGCGACGGTCGCACGGGCGACGTTCTCGCCGACACGCAGCTCGAAACCCGCAACGATCATCAGCTCGGAGGTCGCCGCGGCCTGCGCGAACTGCGAGTTGTACTGGATGGCGTCGACGGTGATCGGCGCGAGAAGGATCGAGCCCAGCGAATAGCGCAGATCCTCCAGTGCGTCATCCATCAGCCGGCGCACCAGCGCGTGCTCGATCTGGGTGAAGGTGCGCTCGTGATCGACCGGGGTGCCCTGACCGCCGAGCATCGCGTTCACCCACGAGAGGGCGGCCGTGGTCGGGAACTGGATGACCGCCTTCGGGGCGATGTGCTCCAGCTCGCACAGCACCATGGCCGTGGTCGCCGGAAGCGACGCCGCGTACTCGTCGTACGTCTGCAACTGGACGAAGTCGCACTCCACCTGGCTGAGCACGCGCACCTTCGCGGTCAGCTGCGTGCCCCACTGCCGGGCGAACGTCTCGAACGCCAGCTCCAGCACGCGCGAATGCTCGCGCGCGAGCGTCGTCGGCCGCCGGAAGTCGTAGACCGGCGCCTCGGGGGCGTCCGGCGACGGGGCCTGCAGAGTCGTCACGGGAGGGACTATCGGCAGGGTATCGGTGTCCGTTAGCCACAGCACTTCCACTCTCCATCCACCCCGCGTCCCCCTAACGACCGACCGACGCGGGCCGATAGTGCACTCGTGACGGCTCACCCGGAGCCGAGACCAGGATTCGCGCCCATGATCGTCGTCACCCGATTGAACGACAGCCAGTTTGCGGTCAACCCCGACCTCATCGAGCGCATCCACGCCAGTCCGGACACCACTCTCGTCATGGTCGACGGGGCGAAGTTCATCGTCACCGAGTCCATGTCCGAAGTGATCGAGAAGATCGCCGCGTACCGGGCGCGCGTGATCGCGCTCGCCCACGATCTGCCCGCCGCCGGCCCGCGACCCGTTCCCGCGCCGCCGCTCGGGCTCGTGACGCTCACCGGCCTGGAAGACGACGAGACGGGGAGGGCTCACCCCGAAGCCCGCGCCGTCCCCCTGCGAGCAAGGAAGAAGTAATGGACCCGGCAACGATCATCGGCATCGTCCTCGCGTTCGGCGCCGTCGTCGCGATGGTGACGATGGAGGGCGCGCACCTGAGCGCTCTGCTGCTGCCCGCCCCCATGGTGCTCGTCTTCGGGGCCACCATCGCGGTCGGGATCGCCAGCGGAACGATCAAGGACTTCCTGACCGCGGTCAAGGCGCTCCCCCGCGCGCTCCGCGGGAAGGTGGAGCCGCCGCAGCAGGTGATCGACCAGGTCGTCGGCCTGGCGGAGAAGGCCCGCGCCAACGGCCTGCTCGCCATGGAGCAGGAGGCCGACAACGTCGACGACCCGTTCCTCAAGCGCGCACTGCAGAACATCGCGGACGGCACCGACGGCGACGAGCTGCGCGTGCTGCTGGAGGACGAGATCGCGACACGGTCGAAGAAGGACCGGGTCGCCGCAAAGTTCTTCAGCGCGATGGGCGGGTATGCGCCAACGATCGGCATCATCGGAACCGTCGTCTCCCTGACCCACGTGCTCGAGAACCTGGCCGAGCCGGGCGAGCTCGGGCCGATGATCGCCAGCGCGTTCGTCGCGACCCTCTGGGGTCTGCTGTCGGCCAACTTCCTCTGGCTCCCGCTGGGCGCGCGCCTGCGCCGGCTGTCCGAACTGGATGTGGAGCGCATGACCCTGCTCATGGAGGGCGTGCTCGCGGTGCAATCCGGCTCGCAGCCGCGCCTCCTCGGCGAGCGCCTGCGCGCGATGGTCCCGGACGGCGACGCCGAGAAGGGCGCCGCGAAGGCCGCCAAGCCCGCACGCGGTTCGAAGGATCCCGTCGAGGAAGCGGCCTGACATGTCGGCCCGCCGTCGGAAGAGACACGAGGAGCCGGAGGAGCACGAGAACGAGGAGCGCTGGATGGCCTCCTACATGGACATGGTCACCGTGCTCATGTGCATGTTCATCGTGCTCTTCGCCATGTCGACGGTGGATGCGAAGAAGTTCGAGCAGCTGAAGGATTCGCTGGCGACCGGCTTCGGGCAGGTGAAGACCCAGAAGGTCGACACCGCATCCGGAGTCGTGGTGCCGCCCAAGCACGTCGACGAGTCCGGCAAATCCACCGACTTCGCCCTCGCCCAGCAGGAGGCGCAGAACCTGCAGCACCTGAAGGACCTCATCCAGGCCGCCCTCACCCGCGACGGCCTGCAGGATGCGGTGGAACTGAAGATCGACGAGCGCGGCCTCACGATCGGCCTGGTCGGCAACTCGACGTTCTTCGACTCGAACCGCGCGGAGCTCAGCCCGCGCGCCGTGTCCGTTCTGAACGACATCGGACCGGTGCTCGCTCCGGAAGCGTACGAGGTCTCGGTGGAGGGCCACGCCGACCTGCGGCAGCCCGGAGCTCCGTATCCGACCAACTGGGAGCTCTCCGCCGGCCGAGCGACCAGCGTGCTGAGGCACCTGGTCGAGGTGAACGGCTTCCCGCAGGAGCGCATCGCCGCGGTCAGCTTCGGGTCGGCGCGTCCGGTCGCCGGGCACACCGGCACGACCGACTCCGACCTGGCGCAGAACCGGCGGGTGGATGTGGTGGTGCTGTCGTCGCAGCCCGACGCCATCCGCAAGCTCATCCCCCAGGCGCTGCAGTCGCCCGCGCCCACCACGGCCCCCGCCGCCTCCCGCTGACGCCCTCCACCCACCGTCGAGTACGCACAAACTGCACAGAAACCACGGCTCAGACGTGCAATTTTTGTGGACTCGACGGGGTTGGGACGGGTATGGATCTTCAGCTTGAGAATCGCGTCGTCCTCGTCGTCGGCGGCACCGGCTTCATCGGCTCCGCGGTCGCCGACCGCCTCCGCGCCGAGGGCGCGACCGTGGTCGTCGCCTCCCGCAACGCCTCCGAGGGAGTCACGTTGGACGCCTCGGACGAGGAGTCCGTGCGCCGCGGCATCGACACCGTGCTGGAGCGTCACGGACGCATCGACGGCCTGGTCGTGACGGCCGCGCCGCCGGCGCAGACCCTCGACCCCGCCCGCAGCTCCGACCCCGAGCAGATCCTGAGCGCGATCGACGGCAAGGCGCTGTCGTTCCTCCGGGTCGCTCGCGCGGTGATCCCCGCGATGCGGGAGGCCGGCTTCGGCCGGATCGTCGCGATCAGCGGCCAGAACGCCTACATCAGCGGAAACATCACCGCCGTGGTGCGCAACGCATCCACCATCCTCATCGCGAAGAACCTCGCCGACGAGCTGGCCGGCACGGGCGTCGCCGTCAACGTCATCAACCCGGGCCTCGTCACCGAGACCCCCGACGCCCAGGTCGCACCGGGGCGGGGCGGGGAATCGTCTCCGGACCAGATCGCCGACCTGGTCGCCTTCCTCACCTCGCCTCTGTCGGCGGTCGACGGCGAGTCCATCGCCATCGGCCACCGGATGCTGGGGACGACCCTGCTCTAGCCGAGCGAGACGCCCGTCCACGAGACGGGAGGCAGCTCGAGCGTGAGCACGCCGTCGTCGAGGGATGCGGTAGGCGTCGGGCGCAGGCCCACGCGGTTCTGATCGTGCAGGGTGTTCTTGGCGTACACGTCCTCATCCCACAGGGACACGGCCTCGCGCACCGAGGAGACGCCGAGGTCGCGCACGTCCACCCGGACGGTCTGCGTCTCGGTGAGGCTCCGGTTCACGACGAACAGCGCGGCCGAGCCGTCGGCCTCGTCGAAGGTGGCCACCGCATCCACCAGGTCCGCCTCGCCGTAGACGGCGGTCTCGTACGAGCCGGTCTCGATGCGCGGGCGGAGCACCTCGCCGCGGGCCAGTCGGCTGGTCACCGAGAACGGGAAGAACGTGGTCTGGCGCCAGGCGTCGCCGCCCGGCTCGGTCATGATCGGCGCGATCACGTTCACCAGCTGGGCGAGGGAGGCACTGGTCACCCGGTCGTGGTTCTTCAGCAGTGTGATCAGCAGGTTGCCGAGCACGACGGCGTCGGCCGCCGAGTAGACGTCCTCCAGCTGCCGCGGGGCGTACCGCCACTCGTCGTTGACCTCCTCCGACTCCTTGTGCTCGTCGAGGTACCAGATGTTCCACTCGTCGAACGAGATCTGGATCTTCTTCTTGCTCTTGAGCCGGTAGCCGACGTGATCGGCCGTCGAGACGACCGTGTCGATGAAGTACTGCATGTCCACGGAGGAGGCGAGGAAGGAACCGAGGTCGCCGCCGCGCTCCTGGTAGTACGCGTGCGCCGACACGTAGTCGACGTGCTCGTAGGAGTGCTCGAGAACGACGCGCTCCCACTCGCCGAAGGTCGGCATCCCCGAGCCGGAGGAGCCGCAGACCACGAGCTCGAGGTCCTTGTCAGCCATCTTCATCGCTGCAGCCGTGCGGGCGGCGAGCTTGCCGTAGTCGTCCGCGGTCATGTAGCCGGTCTGCCAGGGCCCGTCCATCTCGTTGCCCAGGCACCACATCCGGATGTCGTGCGGCTCCGGCGTGCCGTTTGCGATGCGCTGGTCGCTGAGCGCCGTCCCCGACGGGTGATTGGCGTACTCGAGCAGGTCGAGCGCGGCCTGGATCCCGCGGGTGCCGAGGTTCACCGCGAGCATCAGCTCCGAGTCGGTGAGCTTCAGCCAGCGCGAGAACTCGTCGAGTCCGACCTGGTTGGACTCCAGCGAGTGCCAGGCGAGGTCGCGCCGCACCGGGCGCTTGTCGCGCGGGCCGACCGAGTCCTCCCAGCGGAAGCCGGAGACGAAGTTCCCGCCCGGGTAGCGGATCGTCGTCGAGCCGAGCTCTCGGACGAGCTCCACGACGTCGAGACGGAAGCCGTCCTCGTTGGCGGTCGGGTGCCCCGGCTCGTAGATGCCGTCGTAGACGCAGCGCCCCAGGTGCTCGACGAACGAGCCGAAGATGCGGCGGTTGACGGTGGCGACGCGCGCGGTGCGGTCGAGGGCGATGCGGGTCTCAGACAAAAGGGTCTCCTGTTTTCGAGTCTCTGCCGCTGTGCAGACCTTCGTCGTCGGGAGCCCTTCGCGCGCCGACACCGCTGTCTACAACGTTAGAGAATAACGATGTAGAACCATGATGCAGAACGGAAGGTGACCGTGTCAAACGGCGTGGTCAGGACGCCGTGGACTCGCGTTCGACCAGGCGGAACGGCATCGGCAGTCGCTCCGGGACGAACGGCTCGTCCGGGTGCTCGATCCTCCGCACCAGCAGGTCGACGGCCGTGCGGGCGATCCGCTCCCGGTCCGGGTCGATCGTCGACAGGCTCGGGATGGAGTACTCCGTCTCCTCGATGTCGTCGAAGCCGATGACGGCCACGTCCTCCGGGACCCGTCGTCCGGCCTCCTGCAGCGCGCGGAGCGCCCCGAGGGCGATGGCGTCGTTGAACGCGACGACACCGTCGAACTTCATCCCGGTGGCGAGCAGTTCGCGCATCGCGTCGGCCCCGTTGCGTCGGTGCCAGGGATCGACCGGCACCACGAGCGCCTCATCGAACGGGAGGCCCGCGGCGTCGAGCGCCTGACGGTACCCCAAGAGACGCAGGGCGGCCGAGCCGACGACGGCGGCGGGATGCGCGCCGAACGCGACGATCCGTCGGCGGCCGGACGACAGCAGGTGCTCGGTCGCCGCCCGGACGCCCTCGGTGTTGGCGATGATCACATGGTCGCGCGGCACATCCACGTTGCGGTCTCCCAGCAGCACCACCGGCGTGCCGAGCTCCGCGAGCAGGTCGACGTCGCTCTGGTCGAGGGCGAGAACGCTGTGCAGCACGCCGTCGACCGTCTGGGCGTGTGGATGCCGCAGAGCCCCGATCTCCTGCCCGCGGTCGAGTCCGTACTGCTCGATCAGCACGGCCAGCCCCCGCTCGGACGCCGCCATCATCACCGCGTCCGCCAGTTCGGCGAAGTACGCGTTGCGCAGGTTCGGGATCATCAGCGAGATCACGTTGGTCCGCCCGGACCGGAGCCCACGCGCCAGGAAGTTGGGGCGGTAGCCGAGCACGTCGATCGCATCCAGCACCTTGCGTCGCGTCTGCTCACGGACGTGCGGGTGGTCGTTGATCACGTTGGAGACGGTCTTCACCGACACTCCGGCGAGCACGCTCACATCCTGCATCGTCGCGGCCATGCACGCTCCCCTCTCGGCGTCCTGGTGTGACTTTATAACGTTGGAACGGCGATCGTCGCAGGAGCGGTCCGAACGCGCGCCGAGTGCCGCGGCGCCGGGTCAGCGAAGAGCAGCGGGGCGGACGCGCACCGGCGCGAGCCACGCCGAGACGATCACCGCCGTGAGAGCTCCCGCCGCCATGATCGCCGCGAGCACGACGACCTGGAACCGGCCGGCCTCGAGCGGCGACACCCCGCCGAAGATCGCTCCGACGAATGCGCCGGGAAGCGTGACGAGTCCGGTCGTCTTCGTCTGGTCGACGGACGGGATCAGGGCCGAATAGACGGCGTTGCGTGCAAGCTCCAGCGTCGACTGCCGGGGCGTCGCGCCCAGCGCGAGCCATCCCTCCACCTCGTCCCAGTGGTCGCCGACCGCCTCGGTGAATCGACGTCCGGCCAGCGTGGCGATGCTCATCGAGTTGCCGATCACGATGCCGCCGATCGCGAGCGCGTAGCGCGCACTGAACTCGATGGCACCCGTGAGGAACACCACCGAGAACGACACGACGACGCCGACCGCCATGGCCGTCGCCATCATGACGGCGTGCTCCGACGACCATCCGATCCGCCGCGTGGCCGTCGCGGCCGCAACCGAGAACATGACCAGGAGTGCGAGCGCGACCCACAGCGGGTCGGTGATGACGCCGGCGAGCACCACGCTGATGACGGCCAGCTGCGCGGCGCCGCGGAGGATCGCGAGGGCCGGCGCCCAGCGGTGCGGCACGCCGTAAGCGGCGAGCACCCCGACCGCGACGAGCGCGAGCACGGCGACGCCCAGCAGCGTGGGCGCCAGCTCGTGGACGATGGGCACCCGACGAGCCTACGGCGCGGCGCCGCGGCAGCGGAAAACAGGCGACGCAGGCGCGTCAGCGGCTAGAGGTGGTGTTCGTCCTCGTGGTCGTCGTCGAGCAGCATTCCGACGGACGTCGCGCAGGCATCGCCTTTCCAGGCTTCGACGCCCTCACGAATGGCGAAGACCGCAATGACGAGACTGGCGAGCGGGTCGGCCCACCACCAGCCGAACAGGCTGTTCAGCAGGAGTCCGAGGAGGACGGCGACCGACAGGTAGGTGCAGATCAGCGTCTGCTTGGAGTCGGCGACGGCGGTCGCGGATCCCAGCTCGCGACCGGCGCGACGTTCCGCGAACGACAGGAACGGCATGACGACCACGCTCAGCGCGGTGAGGACGATTCCGACCGGCGAATGATGGACCTCGACGTGAGCGACCAGGGTCACGAGCGCACTGACCGTGACGTAGGCGGCGAGGGCGAAGAACGCGACCGCTATCACCCGCAGGGTGGGCTTCTCCCAGCGTTCCGGGTCTCGGCGGGTGAACTGCCAGGCGACTGCCGCGGCGGAGAGGACTTCGATCGTCGAGTCCAGTCCGAATCCGATCAGGGCGGAGGACGAGGCGGCGCTGCCCGCGGCGATCGCGACGACGGCCTCGATCAGGTTGTAGCCGATCGTCGCGCCGACGATCCAGCGGATCCGGCGCTGCAGGAGGGTGGCGCGGTCAACGGAGACGGTTGCGGTCATGCGCAGTGACACTCGTCGCCTGCGCAGCATCCGGGCTCGACGAACAGCGTCACCCGAAGCAGTTCCTGCAGGGCGGGACCGATGTGCCCGTCGGCCAGGCGATACCAGGTGCGCCGCCCTTCCGGGATGGCCTCGACCAACCCGCACCCGCGCAGACACGCGAGTTGATTCGACATGACCTGCCGAGAGACGCCGAGCGCCTCGGCGAGGTCGGAGGGAAACGCCGGGGCCTCACGCAACGCGAGCAGGATGCCGACTCGCGTCGGGTCCGAGAGCGCATGGCCGAAACGGGCCAGTGCAGCCGTGTGTGTAACGGTGGCGGCAGGAGCGACGATCGTCATGACACCGATAGTAAAGCAAACGCTGTATTAATCGCAGTGAGGCAGAGGATCCGCAGCGGATGCACGAAACGGAGGGGATCCGACCGATCCTGCGCCGGATCCCCTCCGTTTCGACGCGGTCAGCGCTTGAGGTTGGTGAGCTCCTGCAGCACCTCGTCGGAGGTCGTGATGATGCGGGCGTTCGCCTGGAAGCCGCGCTGCGCGACGATCAGGTTGGTGAACTCCTGCGAGAGGTCGACGTTCGACATCTCGAGCGAGCCGCCCTGCAGCTGGCCCAGGCCGTCCTCGCCGGGGCCGCCGAGCTGGGCTGCGCCCGAGTTGACCGTGGCGCGGTAGGTGGACCCGCCGCCCTTCTCGAGGCCGCCCGGGTTCACGAACGTGGCGAGCGCGATGCGGCCGACGGCCTGCTTGTCGCCGTTCGAGAAGAGGCCGGTGATGGTGCCGTCCTTGTCGAGGGTGAACGACTCGAGGGTTCCCGCCGCACGGCCGTTCTGGTCCTTGAAGGCGACCGTGGTGATGCCGGAGTACCCGGTGACCGCGCTGAGGTTGACCGCGACGCCGCCGACGGTGAGCGCGCCGCCGCCGGTGAGGACGCCGTTGGTGAAGGTGAGCGTGCTGTTTCCTGTCGCTCCCGCGGCGTCGGCGCCCGCCACATCCCAGCCGGTGCCGGTCTTGGTGAAGGTGAGGGTGAGCTTGCGGGCGGTGCCGTTGGCGTCGTACACGGAGATGTCGCGCACCAGCTGGTCGCCGACCGCGGCGTCGGAGGGCAGGTTGCCGGTGACGTTCGAGGTCGTCGTGGCCGCGGCGGGGGTGACCGCCTTCAGCGGGATGGTGATGTCGCTCAGCGCGCCGCCCTGCTGGACGACGCCGTTGACGGCATTCCACCCCTGCAGGATGGCGCCGCCCGGGCCGACCAGACGGCCCAGCGCGTCAGGGTCGAGCGACCCCGCGCGCGTGTAGACCGTCTCGCCGCCGACCTTCATGACGAAGAAGCCGTCGCCGTTGATCATGATGTCGGTGGAGCGACCCGTCGCCTGGGCGGCGCCCTGCGTGAAGTTGGTCGAGATGCCCGCGACGAGCACGCCGAGGCCGATCTGGGCGGGGTTCGTTCCACCGGTCTGGCCCTGCGGCGCGCCGGCGCCCTGCACCAGCTGCGACAGGGTGTCCTGGAACTGCACGGCGGACGACTTGAATGCGGTCGTGTTGACGTTGGCGATGTTGTTGCCCGTCACATCCAGCATGGTCTGGTGCGAGCGGAGGCCGGAGATTCCGGAGTAGAGCGAGCGGAGCATGGCGTTTCCTTTCTGAGGAAGGTGCGTGAGGTCAGGCGGTCGGCGTCGTGGAGCCCGAGCCGGCTGGGGCAGGGGTGACCACGCCGAGGATGGCGTCGAGGGCGAGCTTCTGATCGCCGACCGTGACGATCGGGACGGCGCCGGCGTAGGAGACGGACGAGGCGAGCCCGGTCTGGGTGTCGCCGTTCTTGTCGAGGTAGCTCACGGTGTGACCGATGAGCGCGGCCGCGGCCTGCCGCATCTGGAGGGCGAAGCCCTCCTGCGCGGTCGTGTCCATGTTGGTGAGCTTCTCCATCATGGCCAGCTGCGTCGTCTGGGCGATCATCTGGTTGGTGTCCATCGGCGAGCTGGGGTCCTGGTTGCGGAGCTGGGTGACCAGCAGCTGCATGAAGGCCTCGCTGTCGAGCGACTGCTTCGGCGTCCGCGTCGGCGGTGTGGAGTAGATGCCGCCCGTGGAGGCGGTGTCTGCTCCTGTGATGGGGTCGACGGCCACGGTGGCTCCCTTCTAGACGATCAGGTCGATGGTGTGAGCGGACTCGTCCGCGGGCGCGGACAGGGTGGATCGGGGGGATGCGACGCCCTCGGAGGAGGCCCGCGGTGCGGTCGGGCGTCCCTCGGGTACGCCGTGACGACCGCCGCCCGGCGCGTCGTGCTGCGGCGCCGGCTGGTTCTGGGACGACAGGTCGAGCGTCCCGGTGAGGCCCGCGCCGCCGAGGTCACGACGCAGGTCCGGGAGGATGGCGCGCAGCGCATCCCGCCCGGCATCCGTCGGCGCGAACAACTCGACGCGGACGCCCTCGCCGCCGACGTGCGCACGGACCGTCACCGGCCCGAGTGCGTCCGGGGTGACGTGCACGGTCATGACGTGCTCGCCGGCTCCGGCCGCCGCGAGCGTGAACACCGGGCGAGCGAGCTGCGCGCCCAGCGTGGCCTGCGGTGCGGGGGCAGCGGGAGCGGGGGCGGCGACCGGTTGCGCGGTCGGAGCGCGGTCGAGACCGGGCAGCGGCTGCGGGGCGGCCGTCGGCGCGGCGACCGGGTCGGCCTTCGGGGGCTCGGGGCGAGTGGATGTGGTGGGCGCCGCGGCTGCGGACGGCGCAGCCTCGGCCGACGCTCCGACGGCCGCGGTCTGCGGGGAAAGGGGAGGCGTCGTCGGAACGGCTGCGGCCTGGGCACCTGCCGCCGGTGCCGCGGGCGCGGTCGCCGCTCCGCCGGTCCCCGTTGTCGGAGCCGGGGCAGCACCAGCCTCGCCCGAATCCACGCGCGAGGCGGCAGCGGGGCCGCTCGTGCCGCGGCCCGGCCGCGAAGGAGCACCCGCCTCTCCGCTCTCCCCCGCGTTCGCGACCGCGACGGCCGCCACGAGCGGTGACTCGGTGCTCGAATTCGGGTCGAGTGGTGACGTGATGTCTCTAGTCGAGGCCGGGGCGGCGGGGACCGGGGGCGTCGGCGCGGCGGATTGAGGCGCGGCGGCCGGCGCGTCGACGGTTTGGGCCCCAGCGGAAGGCGCCCCGACGGATGGGCCAGCGACGGTCGGGGCGGCGACGATCGGGGATGCGTCGGCCGGTGTGGATGCGGCGGCCGCGGTCACGACGGGGGACGTTGCGGCGTCCGTCGTCGCGGCCGGGAGACCCGGAACCGTGGTGGCGGCCTGCGTCGGTGCGGTCGACGAAGACGGAGTTTCCGTGCCGGTCGTTGCGGCACCCGCTGACACGCCGTCCGCGCCGGCGGCAGCGTCCTTCTGGCCGTCCGCGCCCGCGGTCTGCGCCGGTCGAGCAGTGTCTCGCGCGGCGGCGGCCCCCGCCGCATCCGGCTTGTCCACACTCCGGTCGTGCTCGCGCGCCGGCTTCGGCCGCGATCCGCCGTGCGCATCCCGCGGGGTGGCATCCACCGCGCCCTGCAGGAAGGCGTCGAACGCATCGCCCGAACCCTTGGTCGCGCCGGATCCGGACCGGGCGCCCGTGGCCGGCGCAGCGGGCTGCGCGGACGTGACCGTTGCCGGGCTCACAGGGATCCTCCCTGCACGAGTGACGCGAACAGCGAGCGCATCATGTCCGCCTGAGCGGACGACGCGGACGACGCCGACGACGCAGAGCCACCGAGCCCCGCCAGCGCCGCAGCCGGAGCCGCACTCGCCGGCGCCGTCTGCGGAAGCACCCGCCGGATCGTGACGATGTCGGAGTCGCTCATCCAGTTGTCCACCAGGCTGACGTTGCGCCCTTCGCTCGGAGCGTGGATGACCTTGCCGTCTCCCGCGTAGATGACGATGTGCTCGCCGCCGTTGGTGACGATGAGGTCGCCCGGCTGCGCCTGGGCGAGCGATGGCACCTCGGTGCCGACGGTCGACTGTCCGGAGACGAGGCGCGGCACGTCGATGCCGAGATCCTTGAACACGCGCTGCACCAGCCCGGAGCAGTCGAGCCCGGAGGCGCTGGTGCCGCCGAAGACGTAGGGGACGCCGAGGTACTTCTTGGCGTCGGCGACGACATCGGCGCCCGTCGGCGACCCGGTGCCGCTCGTCGCACCGAGCGCGCCGGACAGCGCAGCAGCGAAGTCCGTGGCCGACGTGGCCGACGCCCCCGACGTTCCGGAAGCGGACGATGCCGACCCGGCAGCCGCCGTCTTCGCCGGGTTCTCCAGCTGCACCAGCGTCGCCTGGATCTGCGCGATGCGCCCGATGGCGTCCGTGACGGTCATGCGTCTCCCCCTTCTCGCGCGCGCTGCCACGCGCCGGTGGCCATCTCGTCGATGGCCGACTGCTCGGCGCTCAGTTCGCCGGCGACGACCTCGGCGCGGTGGCGGTTCTCCAGCTTCTCCAGCCCGACCGCGCGCTTCTTGGCCTCGGTGAACGCCTCCTGAGCAGCGGCCGCCTCGGCTTCGCGTTCCGCGGCGAGCGCCGACAGGTCGGCGAGCATGCTGCGGCTGGATGCGCGCGCGGCGGCCATGGCGAAGAGCGTCCCCGCGTCGGTCGCGTCCACAGGCACGGCGTGCAGTGCGGCGATGGCGCGTGCCTGCCGCTCCCCCGCATCCCGCCGGAGGGCGTTGGCCGCGGCGAGGTCGCTCGCGGCGTGCTCCTTCTCGATCTGCCGAAGCCGCAGCAGACCGGCCAGTGCGAATGCTCGTGCCATCACACGCCTCCCAGCATCCCGATGAGTGCCTGCAACCGGGCCCACGACTCCGCCGACGGGGCCGGTTCGCCGATTCCCTGGCGCAGGAACGCGTCGATGGCGTCGGCGTTGGCGACCGCCGCATCCAC
Organism: Cryocola sp. 340MFSha3.1; assembly: GCF_000383315.1. NCBI lineage: Bacteria > Bacillati > Actinomycetota > Actinomycetes > Micrococcales > Microbacteriaceae > Cryocola > Cryocola sp. 340MFSha3.1. The sequence goes on along the minus strand of NZ_KB911087.1, from coordinate 2,225,306 downwards.
CTTCGGATTGGTCCCCGGCTTGTAGGCGCCGACGTCGAGCAGGTCCTGTGCGGCGACCTTGGCGGCCAGCACGCTGCGCAGGGCGATCGCCGCCGCGCGCTGCTCGGGGGTCGTCACGCGTGAGGCGAGACGGGAGACCGAGCCCAGCACATCCACTGACGGGAAGTGCCCGACCACCGAGAGCCTGCGGTCGAGCACGACGTGACCGTCGAGGATGGAGCGCGCCGCGTCGGCGATCGGCTCGTTGTGGTCGTCGCCGTCCACGAGCACGGTGTACAGGCCCGTGATCGAGCCGGTCTCGCCGGTTCCCGCCCGTTCGAGCAGTTGCGCGAGCAGCGAGAACGTCGACGGCGGGTAGCCGCGCGTCGCGGGCGGCTCTCCGGCCGAGAGGCCGATCTCGCGCTGCGCCATGGCGACACGGGTCAGGGAGTCCATCATCAGCACGACGTCGGCGCCGTCGTCGCGGAACGCCTCGGCGATGCGGGTCGCCGCGAACGCCGCGCGCAGGCGCATGACGGCCGGTTCGTCCGAGGTCGCCACGACCACGACCGAACGTGCGAGGCCTTCGGGGCCGAGGTCGTCTTCGAGGAATTCGCGCACCTCGCGCCCGCGCTCCCCCACCAGCGCGATGACCGACACCTGGGCGTCGGTCCCCCGCGCGATCATCGAGAGCAGCGACGACTTGCCGACGCCCGAGCCGGCGAACAGGCCCAGGCGCTGGCCGCGGCCGGTGGTCACCATCGTGTCGAGCACGCGGACGCCCAGTCCGATGGGCTGCAGGATGCGCGCGCGGCGCATCGCGTCGGGTGCGCGGTTGCCCAGCGCGACGAAGCCGTCCGCCTCGATCGGCCCGCGGCCATCGACGGGGCGGCCGAGCGCGTCGATGACGCGGCCGAGCATCCCCCGCCCGGTCGGGACGAGCAGCGGGGCGCGCACGGCGCGTGCGGGGGCACCGGCGGCCACACCGGTCAACGGGCCGTACGGCATCACGCGGACGCGGTCGGCGGTCGTCGCCACGACCTCGGCGTGCACCCCGGGTTCCTCCCCGATGACCACGACGTCGCCGATGGCGGCGGGAACGCCTTCGAGTTCGGCGCCGAGACCCACGACGGCACTGACCCGGCCGACGGTCTCGACCCGCGCAGCCGCCACGGCCGCATCCCAGCGACCGCCGATGACCGGGCTCAGAACCATGCTCACGACAGGGCCTCCTTCGCCCGGTCGAGGGCGGCGTGGATGCGCGCATCCAGCCAGCCGTGCGGGAGCTCGCCGATGGCGTCGCCCGGCGCGAGCGTCGGGTCGACGATCAGTTGCAGGTCCTCCCCCGCCCCGGCCGCGCGGAGGGCGGCGATGTCCTCGGGATGGAGGCGGACCACCGGCACGACACCGCCCGGCGCTGCGGACAGCACACGTCCGACGGCAGCGCGCGCGGCGGCGACCCGGTCCTTCAGCGCGACACCGACGACGGCCGTCGCCAGCTCGAACGCCGCATCCACCAGCGCGGACTCGGCGTCGGCGAGCACCGGAACGGTCGCCTCCCGCAGCTCGACGGCCGCCGTGCGCAGCGCCCGGGCGAGCACCGCGACCTGTTCGGCGGCCTCCGCCGATTCGGCGGCACGGGCGGCGTCCGCCCGGTCGACCCACTCCGCCTGCTCGCGTGCGGCCGCACGGCGCCCCTTGGCGAAGCCGGCCGCGTAGCCGCGGGAACGGGCGGACGTCATTGCGGCGCGCTCGTGCTGCGTCTCGGCCAGCACCGGGACGGTCAGCGGCGCGAAGTCGCGCGCGACGGCGGCGTCATTCGACATACGCGTCCTCGTCCCCGCGCTGCACGGTGATCGCGCCGGTCGCCTCCAGGTCGCGGATGGCCCGCACGATCTCGGCGCGGGCGTCCTCCACCTGCGAGACGCGGACAGGGCCGAGGATGCGCACCTCGTCCTCGAGGATCTCGCGGTTGCGCTCCGACAGGTTGGTGGTGATGATCTCGCTGACCGCCTCCGACGCGCCCTTCATCGCGACCGCCAGAACAGCCGCGTCGACGCCGCGCAGCACCTGCTGAACGTCGCGCGACTCGAGCCGGACGATGTCGTCGAACGTGAGCATCCGCGACCGCACCTCTTCGGCGAGCTGCGGGTCGCGCTGCTCCAGCGCCTCCAGCAGGGCCTTCTCGGTGGCGGCATCGGAACGGTTGATGATGTCGACGAGCGGCTGCACTCCCCCGACGGCGTCGGACGCCGCCCGCGACGACACGACCGCGCTGGCCCGCTGCTTGAGCGTCTCGGCGACGACCCGCACGGCGTCCGGACTGGGCGACCCCATCGTGGCGATGGCGTGGGCGACCTCGGTGCGGGCCGTGTCATCCAGCCCGGCGAGCACGCGGGACGCGTGGTCCGCGCGCAGGTGCGCGAGCACGAGCGCGCTGGTCTGCGGCAGCTCCCCGGCGAGCAGCATCTGCACCTGCGCCGGCTCCACCGCGTCGAGGAACTCGAACTGCTTCCCGGCCAGATTGGATGCGACCCTGTTGAGCACGCCGGTCGCCCGTTCGGCGCCGAACGACGCCTCCAGCAGTCCGACCGCGATGTCCCGCCCACCGCGCGTGGTCACCGCACCGCGGGTGGCCAGGTCGTGGAACTCGTTGAGCGCCTTCTCGGCGACCCCCGGATCCACTCGGCGCAGCCGCAGGATCTCGGCGGTGATCTCGTCGGCCTCCTCGTCGGAGAACTGCTTCATCACCTGGGCCGCGCGCTGCTGATCCATGTTCATCAGCACGACCGCGACCTTCTGCGCGCCGGTCAGAGCGGTGCTCATACGCCCGCCCTGTCATCCATGAGGCTGCGGAGGAACTCCGCCGTACGCTGCGGGTCGCGCTCGGCGAGCGCCTCGATCTCGGCGCGACGGCGGTCGGCCTCCACCTCGGCCGGGTCGGGCGTCGGGTCGGGAAGCGGGTCGAGCTGCATCGGCACCGTCGGCGCGGCCTGCTCCAGCGCGATCGGGAAGGCCGCTGCGTCGAGAGCCAGCGTGTCGGCGTCCTCGGCGAGCGCCGCCGTCTCGGCCGCTCGGCGCCGGCCGCGGCGGAACAGGAGGAACGCGATGATGGCCGCGGCGACGATCGCCGCCGCGATGACGGAGGTCCGGATGATGCTGCTGAGCTGGTCGGCCGCAGCGGCATCCTTGGCCTCCTGCAGCGCCTTGGCCGCCTCGGTCGCACCGGTCTTGCTGAACGGCACCATCTCGACGCTGACCGCGTCGCCGCGCTTCACATCGATGCCGGCGGCCGCGTTGACCAGGTTGCGGATCTCGTTGGCGCTGACATCCCCCACGGCGTCCGAGTTCAGGGCGACGGAGACGGTCTGCCGGTTGATGGCACCGGCCGGGATGGTGCGCTGCTCGGTGACCTTGTCGACCGCGTTGTCCTTCGTGCTCGATTCGGAGTTGAAGGTGCCGTTGCCGTTGGTGCCGTTCGGGACCGCGATGTTGTCGGGCCCGAGCACCCCGGCGTTGCTGCCGCCGGAGCCCGTGTAGGTCTCCTTCTGGGTCGTCTCGCTGAGCGACGGCGCATCCGTCGGGGCCGTATACGACTCCTCCGTGCGCTGGGCACTCTCGGTGCTCACATCGGCGGCGACGGCGACGGTCGCGTTTCCCGGGCCCACGACCTTGTCGAGCATCTCCTGCACAGCGGACTTCACGCGGGTCTCATAGTCGCTGGCCTGCTTGTCCGCTCCCCCGGTCGCGCCCCCGCCGACCGTGCTGAGCACCGTGCCGTCGGCATCCACCACGGCGACGTCCGTCGGCTTCATGCCCGGAACGGCCGCGCTGGTCAGGTGCACGATGGCCTGCACCTGGTCGGCGCTGAGGGTCACCCCGCTCTGCGTCTCCACGAACACCGACGCGGTCGGGTCCTTCTTCTCGGACGCGAAGACCGTCTCCTCCGGGATGGCGAGTCGTACCGACGCCGCCTTGACGCCCTTCATGGCGGCGATGGTGTTGCCGAGCTCCCCCTCCATCGCGCGCTTGTAGGTGACGTTCTGCTGGAACTCGGACGAGGTCACGCCCATCTTGTCGAGCAGCGAGTACCCGCCGGTGGTGGAGGCCGGGAGGCCCGCCGAAGCGGCCTTGAGCCGTTCGTCGTAGACCTTCTCCTGCGGGACGAGGATGGTCGATCCGCCGTCCGTCAGCTGGTACGGCACCCCGTCCGTGCGGAGCTGGTCGACGATCGCGGAGGCGTCCGACGCCGCGACTCCGGAGAACAGCGGCGTGTACGACGGCTGCGATGCCCACAGGGCGAGACCCGTCGCGCCGAGCGCGACGACCGCGACACCGATGAGGGCGATCACCCGCTGGGCCACGGAGAAGCCGCGGATCGAGTCGCCGATCCGCCGGAAGAAGCTGGTCACCTGCTGAGGCATCAGGCCTGCATCCGCATGATCTCGTTGAAGGCGTCGACCGCCTTGTTCCGGACGCCGGCGACGAGCTCCAGGGTGACCTGGGCACGCGTGGATGCGAGCGTCGCGTTATGGATGTCGTCGAGGTTGCCGGTGACGGCCTGGATCGCCAGGCGGTCGCTCGTGCCCTGCAGTCCCTGCAGGTCGTCGATCGCCCCGGTGAGGGCGTTGCCGAAGGCGGCTCCCCCGGTGCCGCCGATCTGCTGGGTCGCTGAGACCCCGGCGGTGGCGTCGATGCCGGAGAGCGCTCCGATCGCGGGAATGGGCATCAGTTCCTCCCGATCTGGAGCGCCGCCTGGTAGGTCTCCTTGGCGCGGTCGACGACGGCCGCGTTGGCCTGGTAGCCGCGCTGCGCCATGATCAGCGAGCCCATCTGCTCGGACAGGTCGATGTCGGGGTACCGCACGTACCCCTTCTCGTCGGCGACGGGGTTGTCCGGCTCGTAGACCATGCGTCCCTCGGCACTTCCGAGGGCGGCGCCGGCGACGTAGACGCCGGAGACGCCTTCGCCCTCCTGCGCGACCACGTAGCGCGCCTGGAACGCAGCGCCGTTGGTCGGCTTCGCGGTGTTGATGTTGGCCAGGTTGTCGGAGATGGCGTCCAGCCAGTGGCGGTGCAGGTTCAGCCCCGTCCCGGCGATTCCGATGGCGTCGAAGGTCATGTCGTGCTCCTCTCGTCGATGTCCTGGCTCAGCTGGTCTTCAGGGCGGCGCGGATGGCCGAGAACTGCCCGCCTGCGGCTTGCGAGGCGAACTGGAAGCGCAGCACCGTGTCGACGTTCGAGAGCGTCTCGGTGTCGAGGTTGACGTTGTTCCCGTCGAGCCGCGTCGGCTCCAGCGACCGGGCGGTCGTCGCGGCTGCGTGCCCGTCGTGGTCGGCGACGGAGGCGGCGAGAGCGTCCTCGAACGACACGCGCTCGGCCGTGTAGCCGGGGGTGTTGACGTTGGCGATGTTGTTCGCGATGGCGCGTTGGCGCGCGGCGAGGCCGTCGAGGGCGCTCGCGAGGGCGGCGCTGGTCACGGATTCGAGCACAGCTGCACTCCTGGGTCGTGGGGCGGCCCATCCGTGGCCAAGTCGATGAGCGATCCGTGCTCGAAAGGAGCTATCGGCAGCTCTCCCCCGCCCGTTAGGGACGACATCCCGGGCGTGTTCGCCGAGCGATTTCCCACACCGTCATCCACAGCGTGTACCCCGATGTGAATTACACCCGTGTTGTTTCGAAGGGGTGTTCGATTGTCACAGAATGGGAGGGAAACTGCTGGTCAAGTCGGGTTTTTAGAACCTGAGAATCTGAGAGTGCACACATCTCGCGCGTGTCCTCCACACGATTCGCGCTCTCATCCACTGATTCTGCACAGAGTTATCCACAGGTGGAGAACTGCTATGGGGAGTCAGCCGATCAGGTCGAAGTAGACCGGGTGCGCGCCGACCTCGGACCGGGGTACAGAACGCACCGCCGCGAGGTGCCGCGCGGTCGTCTGACGCACGTCCTCGAGATAGCGGATGGTGTGCAACTGCGCCTCCAGGAGACGCGTCGCGCGTTCCTGCAGCTCCGGTGGGATCGGGCCAAGCGCGATCGGCGGACGCCAGGGGACCGGGTCCACCTGTGCGAGCGCACCGTGCAGCTCGTCTTCCATGCGATCGAGCGCTTCGGCCCAGGCGGCGGCCTCAGAAGCGGCCTCCGGAGCGACCTCGGGCACGTCGCGCAGCAGGTCGTCAGGCGACGCCGAGGTCACGGTCCGCTTCCGTCGTGGTGGCGGCCGCCGGCAGCAGCGCCGCGGCCTCGTGCCAGGTCCGGCGCAGGGGCTCGGCGAGCTCGATGGCCTCGCGCACCTTCGCCGGGTCGCGCTCGATCATCCCGCCGACGATGAGATCCGCCAGGTAGCCGTACAGCTGCAGCAGACCCTCGGCGCCGTCCCACAGCTCCACCCGCAGCGTCCCCGCGAGCTCGGCCACGATCTGGTCGGCGTGCCGCAGGTTCTCCCAGGCGGTCGGCCACTGCTCGGCCGTGAGCGCGGCCTCGCCGCGGGTGAGGTCGAGCAGGAGCCGGTCGTACAGCATCGTGAGGAGTCGCGCCGGGCTGGCGGAGAGGACGCTGTCGCGGTTGTAGGCCGAGAGCTTCGCGGCCGCGGAGGTGAGGACGTTCATGATGCGCTCGCAGACGGGAGGGAGGACAGCTGGCCGGTGAGCCACGACGACTGGGACTGCAGCTGCTGGAGCTGCACTTCGAGGTTGGCGTACGTCTTCTCGAGGGTCGCGCGGCGGTCGGCGAGACGGCCGTCCCAATCGGTGATCTGGTCGTTGAGGCTCTTGACCGTGGACTGCTCGCCCTTGATCTTGAGCGAGATCGAGCCGGTGTACGTGTCGCTGGCATCGGTGGCCGCGTCCGCGACGCGCTGGGCGATCGTGGCGACGGCGGTCTTCACCGCGTCGGGGTCGGCGGCCATGGCCGTGGCGAAGACGTCCTGGTCGAAGGTGACCGCGCCGTCCCGCGTGATACTGATGCCGTAGGTCGAGGGGGAGACGCCGCCGATGGGGGCGATCACCGCATCCACCAGCTTCTGGTTGACATCGCGCACCGACGACTCGCCCGTGAACACGCCTCCCGTGACGACCGTGCCGCCCGCGGCGTCGGTCGAGGTCGAGACGGCCTGTTTCTGGCCGATGTACGTGAGGATGTCGTTGACGGCGGTCGCCAGCGAGCCGGCCGCCGCGGAGATGCTCTTGTCGTCGCGCGCGACCGTCAGGGTCACGGGGGAGGTGGACGCGGCGGTCACCGAGACGGTCACGCCGGGGAGCACGTCGGCGAAGCTGTTGGTCGCGCTGGTCACGGTCTGCGCGGCGCCGGTGCCGGCCCAGAGGGTGAGCTGGGCGTCCTGGGCCTGCCGCACCTGCGACGAGCCCGCGTCCGACAGGATGTTCGTCGCGGTGCCGGCCGCGACATCCGCCGCCGTCCCGCGATAGGCCGTGAAGGCGGCCGCGGCCCCGGTCTTCGTGGAGCTGAGCTGCAGGCGGTACAACTGCTGCCCGGTCGCGGGGTCGAGACCCGCGGCGACCCGTGTCGCGCTGACACCCGCGCCGGCCTGGTTGATGGCGGCGGCGACATCGGCGAGCGACGAACTGGCGGCGGTGATCTGCTTGGTCGTGCCGTCGGCGGCGACGAAGGTGAGGATCGGCGGCTGGTCCGGCCACTCGGTCAGCGGCCCGGTCACGGTGACCTGCGACTGCGCGAGGCGGTCGACCGTGAAGTCGATGGTGCCGTCCACGGCGCCCGTGCCGGCGGTGGCGGTGACCGTGGTGGAGCTGGTGCTCGCCGTGTGCAGGTCGGTGCCGGCGGGCTTCGCCAGCTTCGCGGCGGAGTCGGCGAGCGCGGCGACCTTCGAGTTGAGCGCCTGCATCGCCGAGATGAAGTTGGTGGAGTCGGTGACCTTGTTCTTGAGCAGGGTCTGCGGAATCGCCTCCGCCTGCATCAGGCTGTTGATCAGATCCGTCGTCTGCAGGCCGCTGATGAGCCCGTCGATCGCCATGCCCATGCGGTGGTCTCCCTCCTACGACGGTGGTTCGGGGTGGTGCGGTGGTGCGGGATGGTGCGGCGGCCGGGGCACGCTTTGGGGACTACGCCCCGGCCGCCGGGCCCGATCAGCGGAGCAGCTGCAGGACGCCCTGGTTGGACTGGTTCGCCTGAGCGAGCATCGCGGTGCCGGCCTGCGACAGGATGTTGGAGCGGGTGTACTTCACCATCTCCTCCGCCATGTCGGTGTCGGTGATGCGGCTGGACGCGGCCGAGAGGTTCTCCTTCGAGACGTTGAGGCTGCGGACAGCGGACTCGAAGCGGTTCTGCGAGGCGCCGAGCTCCGAGCGAGCGGTCGAGATCGCGGTGATCGCGGTGTCGATCGCCGTGATGGTCGTGTTCGCGGCAGCGTTGGTGCTGACGTCGAACCCGGTCGCGCCGGTGGCGCCCCCGAGGGTGCCGACGGAGGTGGCGACATCGGCCAGGCCGACCGCGATGGTGTCGTTCGCCGTCGAGCCCGCGCCCACCTGGAAGTTCAGCGAGCCGCCCTTGAGCAGGTCGATCCCGTTGAAGTTCGTGCCCTGCGTGATGCGGTCGAGCTCCTTGCCGAGCTCGTCCGCCTCGGTCTTGATGGCCGCACGCGAGGTGGTGTTGTTCGAGTCGTTACCGCCCTGCACCGCGAGGTCGCGCATGCGCTGCAGGATGGAGTGGACCTCGGTGAGCGAACCTTCAGCGGTCTGCACGACGCTGATGCCGTCCTGAGCGTTGCGGGCGGCGACGGTCAGACCGCCGACCTGCGACTTCAGGCCCTCCGAGATGGCGAGACCCGCCGCGTCGTCCGCCGCACGGTTGATGCGGAGGCCGCTGGACAGCTTCTCGAGCGACTTCGAGAGGTCGCTCTGCGTGTTGTTCAGGTTGCGGTAGGCGTTGTTCGCCGCGATGTTGGTGTTGATCTGCATACCCATGATGTTTCCTCCATGACTGGGTGGTGGTTCGCGGCCCTTCCGTGGTCCGCATCAGCCTCTATCGGCTGTCTTGTCCGTCCCGTTAGCAGCAATCCGCTCCTGACTTTTTCGCGTCTTTCGGCCGATTCAGGCGGAAAAAGTCAGGAGCTGATGGCTCAGGACGCCCGGGCAGAGCTCGGGGACGTGGGGGAGAGGCGCGAGACGCCCGCGACCGCGTGCTGCGCGAGACGCGCCAGGTAGGCGCTGCGCCGGGCCTGGGAGGTCTTCGCCTCGATGACGACGGGGTCGCCCTCGTCGGCGTAGTGGGTGGCCATGCCCTCGCGCATGAGGCGGATGGCCTCCGAGCGCTGCTGCGACACGGCCGAGTGGGTGATCCCCAGCTCCTCCGCGATCTCGGTCACCGTGCGGTCGTCGAAGTAGATGGCCTCGACGATGGATCGCATCCGGTCGGGGAGGGCGGCGACCGCAGCACGCACGTAGGCGGTCTGCTCGTCGGCCAGCAGGGAGTCCTCGGGGCCGACGGTCTCCGAGACGAGCAGCGGCTCGATGGTCTCGTCGAGCGCGGTCACCGTGCGCGAGGCGTCGGCGAGGCCGGCAGCGGCCGTCTCGCGGTCGACGCCGAGCGCACCGGCGATCTCGTCGACGCTGGGCTTCCTCCCGAGGGCCGAGGTCAGGCTCTCCTGCACCGCGAGGGTCTCCTTGATGCGCTTGCGCGCGGAACGTGTGGCCCAGTCGGATGCGCGCAGCTCGTCGGCGAGTGCGCCGAGGATGCGGGTGCGGGCGTACGCGCCGAACGGGACGCCCGTGGTGGCGTCGTACGCGTCGGCCGCCTGCACGAGGGCGACAGCGCCGGCCGAGGCCAGGTCGTCGCGCGACAGGTGGGTGGCGCGGGAGCACAGGTCGGAGACCAGATAGCCGACGAGCGGCAGGTTCTCCACGACGAGCGTGTTGCGTTCGTTCCGGTTCACGCTGGGCGACCCCTCTTCATCGGACGGGTACCGCGCGTCGACCTCTTTCGGGGGAGGGTGTCGCGGGTACTCGGGCGGTGCGGTGGACGCTCGGGCTGGGTCGGGTGCCGAGCGAGGTGCTAGGTGTCTTCCGCTGTTCACGGTAACAATTCGAGACTGTTCAGATTGCATGCTTTCTGTCCCCATTACGGGGCAGTGAGTACCCCCAGTACGGGGAATACTGACAGCACCCCGAAAAGCGGTAGGTCGTGCCTCTCGCCGGTGTGATCGCGCGCCTAACATCGGGCGCAAGCGTGCCGATGGTCTGGGGTGGCGGAACACATCCACCGCCTTCGGAACCCGAGGAGACCAGGTGCGCACATCGACTCACGAGGAAGTTGGTAGCGACATGGCCGCGAGCGAACTCTCTGCGCAGCTCTGGAAGGAACGCGAGCTCCTCGAGCTCCTGCTGTTCAAGCTGGAGGAGGAGCAGCTGCTGCTCATCGCGGGCAAGTCGCGGTGGATCTCGCACGCCACCCGTGAGGTCGAGCAGGTCATCGAGCGGATGCGCGCCGTCGGTCTCGCCCGCACCGTCGAGGTCGCCGCGCTGGCGGAGGAGTGGGGCCTCGGTCAGGATGCGACCCTCCGCGAGCTCGCCACCGCCGCACCCGACGGCATCTGGTCCGACATCTTCGGGTCGCACCTCGCGGCCATGACCGAGCTGACCGCGCAGATCGCCGAGGTGCGCGACACCAACGAGCGCCTGCTCCGGGAGGCCGCCCGCTCCACGCAGGAGACGCTGAGCTCGCTCTCGGGCGCCGGCGACGACCCGGGCGTGTACGGAGCAGGCGGCACGGGCCAGGCGGGCGACACCGCACGCTTCTTCGACACGGAGGCCTGACCGGATGAGCACCTTCAGCGGCCTGAACACCGCGTACACCGGGCTGGTCGCCGCCAAGGCGGGGCTCGACGTGGTCGGCCAGAACCTCGTGAACGCGAACACGCAGGGCTACACCCGGCAGCGCGTGACGACCTCGGGCGTGCCCGCGCTGTCGTCCGCCGGGCTCTTCAGCGGCGGCGTCCGCCCGGGCCAGGGCGTCACGATCGACGGCATCCAGCGCCTCGACGACGCTGCACTGGATGCGCGGGTGCGCACGACCACCGCGCTCTCCGGGTACACGAACACCCGTGCCGACGCCCTGGCGACCCTCGAGCAGTCGCTCAACGAGCCGGGGACCAACGGCCTCTCGGCCCAGCTGCAGAAGTTCTGGTCGGCCTGGGGCGACGTCGCCAACCAGGCGGGGGAGCAGGCGCCGGCCGGCGTGCTGCTCGGGCAGGCGGGCAGCCTCGTCACCCAGCTGCAGACCGGGTACCGGTCGGTCGACGACCAGTGGACCACGCTCCGCGCGTCGATGGACGGCATGGCCTCCGACCTGAACACCGCAGCGACCGCCGTCGCCGACCTCAACGGGCGCATCCGCTCCGCACTGGCGTCGGGTCAGTCGGCGAACGAGCTGCTCGACCGGCGCGACCTGCTCACCGCATCCATCGCCAAGCTCGCCGGGGGAGTGGTCCGGCCGAACGACGACGGCACCGTGGATGTGCTGGTCGGCGGAAACGCGCTGGTCTCCGGCACCAGCACCAACCTCGTGAAGGCGGCCGGCGCCTCCCGCATGGCGGACGCCGCGGCCGACCCGGCGCGCCTCGAGTGGGCGTACCGGCCGGGCGCGGCGATCGCGCTCGAGGGCGGATCGATCGCCGGAGCCGTCTCCACGCTCGCCCCCGCCGACGCCTCGGGCACCGGGGGAGTGCTCGCGGAAGCGGTCGTCAGCTACAACGCGTTCGCCGTGACGCTCGCCCAGCGCGTCAACGCCGTCCACTCCACCGGGGCGACCCCCACCGGCGCCACCGGCCTCGACTTCTTCGCCATCGACCCCACGAAGCCGGCCGCGCTCGGCCTCTCGGTCGTGCCGACCGGCGTCGGCCAGATCGCCACGGGCACCCCGGGAGCGGGTGGCACCGACGGCAGCATCGCCGACGCGATCAGCCAGCTCGGCACCGGAGCGAGCGCCGTCGACAAGCAGTGGTCGTCCTTCGTCGTGCGCGTCGGCGTCGCCAGCCGCACCGAGAAGCAGCAGTCGGACCTCGCCGACCTCGCGTCCAGCGCCGCGACGAACGCCCAGCTCGCCGGCTCCTCCGTCGACCTCGACGAGGAGAACATGAACATGCTGTCCTTCCAGCACGCCTACCAGGGCGCCGCGCGCGTGATGACCGCCGTGGACGAGGCCCTCGATGTGCTCATCAACCACACCGGACTCGTCGGGAGATAAACCGTGATCAGCCGCGTGACCAACGCCACCCAGACCCTCAACGCCCAGCGCAACCTCCAGCTCAGTCTGCAGCGCCAGGCGCAGCTGTACGACCAGGCCACGAGCCGACGGCTGCTGAACAAGCCGTCGGACGATCCCACCGCCACGGCGAGCGCCATGGGAGTGCGGTCGGACGCCGCGGCCACCGCCCAGTATCAGCGCAACGTCGGCAACGGCGACGCCTGGCTGACCACCGCCGACTCGGCCCTGACGTCGGTCGAGACGCTCATGCGCCGGGTCCGCGACCTCACGCTGCAGGGCGCGAACGACGGCGCCATGTCGCCCGAGGCGAAGGAGTCGATCGCGACGGAGCTCGACGGACTCAAGAAGAGCCTCCTGTCGCTCGCCAACACGACCTACCTCGGCCGCACGGTGTTCGCGGGCAACTCGGACGCCGGTGTCGCCTTCCAGCCCGACTACTCGTTCACCGGGACGGCGGGAAGTACAGTGGAGCGCAGGATCGGCCCCGACACCACGGTGCGGGTGGATGCGGACGGCGCCGCGGTCTTCGGAACCGGCGCGTCGTCGGTGTTCGCGCTGATCGACAACACCGTGAACGACCTCCGCACGGGTGTGAACGTCACCCCGCGCCTCGCGGAGATCGACGACAGGATGAAGGCGATCGTGGGAGAGCACGCGGAGGTCGGCGGTCGACAGACCCGCATCGACAAGGCGAAGGATACGCTCGCCGTCGGAGCCAACGCGCTGGAGGGTCAGCGCTCCTCCCTGGAGGACGTCGACCTGAGCAAGGTGATCCTCGACCTGAAGACGCAGGATGTGAACTACCAGACCGCGATCGCCGTCACGGCCCGCGTGCTCCAGCCGACGCTGATGGACTTCCTCCGGTGAGCGCGGTCCGCTTCCTCACCCCGCCGCCCGGACTCGAGCCGCTCGATGCGTTCGACCTCGACCCGGTCGCCGGCGCCGACGGGCTGTACACGCTCGCCTCGATCGAGCGGCCGGAGATCCGGCTGTTCACCATCGACGCCGAGCGCCACCTGCCCGGCTACTCGCCGGAGCTGCCGGACGACCGCGCCGCCGAGCTCGGCATCGCCGAGGCCGCGGACGCCCTGCTCCTCGTCGTGGTCACGCCGTCGCCCGAGGGCAGCACGGTCAACCTGCTGGCTCCGGTGATCGTCAACCGGGCGACCGGGTCGGCCCTCCAGCTGGTACTCGACGACGACGCCTTCCCGGTGCGCGCCGAGCTGGCGGCTCTCGCAGGAGCGTAACCGGCCCGCGTTCGCCGCCTACCCGGCCTTCTTGGCCGGGCAGGGTGCCGACTTGGTCATCCCGTCGACCGCCTGCTGCTCGGACCAGGGCAGGGAAGCGACGACCTTCGCGCCCTTCTCCTTGGCCGGCGTCTTGGAGACTATGGAGGCGAGCCGCTGGGCCAGGAGCTGGGCGAAGCCCGGCCCCGGCGTGGAGTTGTTGAGCGCGACGACGATCGTCAAGCCGGACGCCGGGTCCGTGTACATCGCGGACAGATACCCGGGAACCGCGCCGCTGCTGCCCCGCAGCGGGCCGAGCATCTGCATCCCGAGCCCGTAACTCTCCCACGACTGGCCGATCACGATCCCGTCGGCCTGCGCCTTGCGCGACTTCTCGCTCAGGAGGCTCCCCGATGCGAGCGCCTGGCCGAACGCCTTCAGGTCGGTGATGTTGGAGACGACTCCGGCCGACGTCCAGCCCTGGGACGGCGACATGCTGCTCACATCGCGCATCGGCTCGCAGACGATGGCGCCCGCCCCATCCAGCCCCACCGAATACCCAGTGGGATGCGGCCCGGGCACCGAGAACTGCGAGCTCTCGGGCAGGGAGCTCGCCGTCATCCCGAGCTTGTCGAAGATGTACTGCTTGTAGAGGTCGTGCCAGCTGCGACTCGTCGCGTTCTGGAGGGCCATCCCCAGGAGCACGGCGTTCGTGGACGAGCGACCCCATTTCTCGCCGGGATTGCCGTAGCGCTGCATCGCGATCCCGTCGCTGGCCAGCTCCAGCGGGGGCCACTGCCGCGTCGGGTTCATGATGAACTCCGGGTTGAGCTGCGCCAGGTAGTCGCCGATGCCGGACGTGTTCTGGCAGAGCTCGCGCAGGGTGACGCCCTCGACCCCGACCAGCCCGGGAAGCCACTTGGTCAGCGGGTCGTCGAGCCCCACCGCTCCGTCGTCGACGAGCTGCAGCAGCACCGTGCAGGTCATCGGCGTGGTGTTCTGCCCGATACGGAAGCGCATGTCCTCGCTGACCGGCTTGGAGCCTCCACGCGTGGTCGTCCCCTGCGCGGTGGTCCAGGTCCCGGACCAGGGCGCCCACACCCCGGCGAAGCCGGCGGAGGCGTCGGCGAGCGTCATCGCGTCGGTGACCGCTGACGAGAGCCGCTTCTCGACGTCGGCGGAGAACCCGCCCTTCTGCTGCTCGGGGAGCTTCGCGCCCGCCGTCGAGGTGCAGGCCGAGAGGACCAGCGCCACGAGTCCGGCTGTCGCGGCGAGCGCGATCCGCCCGAACTTCGTGTGACGTCGCATCGATGAAACTCCCGGGGTGTCGGCCCTGCGTGTCCAGCGATTGTAACGTGCGGCAGAAACGGAACGGACGCGCAAGGGGCTGTGGCCGCAATCCGATCGGGCCGATGCTGCGAATGGACAAGTGAGGCGCGCGTCCGTGCGCCGTCCTACGGAAGGAACGAACAATGCGCACATCTCCGAACCGCCTTGTTGCCACCATCTTCGGAGCGGTCTATCTGCTCGTCGGGCTGCTCGGCTTCGCTGTCACCGGAGGCATCGGATTCGTCGCCACCAAGGGCGGTCTGCTGCTGGGCATCTTCGAAGTGAACCCGCTGCACAACATCGCCCACCTCCTCATCGGCGCCGCTCTGCTGATCGCCGGCCTGACCCGCGTTGCGGCCGCGAAGGCCGTCAACATCACGGTCGGGGCGGTCTACCTGCTGCTCGGTATCGTGGGCTTCTTCCTGGTGGGCACCGACGCGAACATCCTCGCGCTGAACACCCCCGACCACTTCCTCCACCTGGTGAGCGCGATCGTCCTCCTCGGAACCGGCCTCGGTGCCGACCGCGGAACGCGCGCCACGACGGCCGCCGCCTGACCGGCGGGGCCACGGCTCCCATGAGCAGGATGACAGGAACGCTGCGGGTCGCCCCCGCCGCCTCGGCCACCACGGCCGTCGCGGTGGGCTCGGCGACCCGCGCCTTCCTCGCCGTGGCCGCTCTGGGGGCGGGGCTGCTTCACGCGGCGCTCGCCCCCAGCGCACCCCCTGCTCTGCTGGCGGCCTTCCTCCTGCTCGCCGTGGCGGAGCTGGGATGGGCGGCCGCGACCCTCGCGCGCGATCGTCCTCCGGCGTTCCGCCTCGTCCCCGCGCTGGCCCTCCTCCCGGTCGGGCTCTGGGCGGCGCTCGCCATCGTCGGAGCAACGGCGTCCGGTGGCACGGTCATCGCGCTCCCGCTCATTCCGATGGGCGCGGCCTCCCTGCTGGATGTCGCCGTCGCAGCCACCGCAGCGGTCGTCATCCGCGCCGGCAAGGCCCGACCCGACCAGGGCGGACTGCGCTTCTTCCTCGCGCTCGTGCTGAGCGCCTGCGCGGTCTGCGCCGTCACCATCCCGGCGCTCGGGCTCACCGACGCGGGCATCGCCGCCGTCACGGTGCATCACCACCACTGACGACGCGCCGGGCATGCTCCCGCGCGGCCGGGTCAGCGACGCGTCAGCGGCGGGTCAGCGGCGCGTCAGCGGCGGGTCAGTGCGAACGACTCCGCGCCGAACCGCACGATCGACCCCGGGTCGACCTCGTGCCGCGTCTTCGGATCGCACGCGAACGTGCCTTCGCCCGGGTAGGTGATCGTGGTGCCGTTGGCGGAGCCCAGGTCCATCACCCAGAACACGCCGTCGTACTGACCGAACGCCAGATGCGCTCGCGACACCGACTTCACGTCGTCCTGGATCGTGATCAGCTGCACGTGACCGGGGTCGTCCATCTCCGTCCCCGGCGTGTGGACGGCCGGGTTGCGCCCGATCACGCCGTTGCCGCTCGTCTCGATGTGCTGTCCGTCGCTGAAGTCCAGCACGAAGGTCACCGCCACGTCCGACCCCTCTCCCGATGCATCGTCAGCACTCGTCTCATCCGGCCTGCTGGGCACCCGCGACCGGGATCGTCACCGGCCGGGCGTCGCGCATGAAGCGCTCCACATCCGGGTCGACGGTGATGTCGCTCGGCCGCAGCGGCCTCGTCAGGTACAGCCCGTCGAGCGTCGTGATCCTGCTCAGGGCGACATACGTCTGCCCCGAGGTGAACGCGCGCGTCCCGAGATCGACGATCGCCGCGTCGTAGGTCTTGCCCTGCGACTTGTGGATGGTGACGGCCCACGCCAGCCGCAGCGGGAACTGCGTGAACTCCGCCACGACGTCCTTCGTCAGCTTCTTCGTCTCGGGCGACCAGGTGTACTTGAACTTCTCCCAGATCGCCGGCTCGACCTCGTGCACCTCGCCGTCGACATCCACGTAGACGTTGGAGTCGATGCGCGTGACCGTGCCGATGGTGCCGTTCACCCAGCGCGGCCCGTCGCCCTGGCCCACGTCGTTGCGCAGGAACATCACCTGGGCGCCCACCTTCAGCTCGAGCGACTCGTCGGCCGGGAAATTGCGTCCGCCGAAGTCACCGCTGACCTCCGCCTTCGCGGTGAGGGCACGGCCCGGGAGGCGCTCCAGCGCCTGCGCGTTGATGCGGTTGACCGTGTCGTTGCGGGTGGCGAGGGTGATGGTGCCGTCGTCGGGGGCCGGGCGCGCGCCGACCTCGTTCAACCGGTCGGCGATCTCCTTGGTGACCTGTCCGTGGCGCACGGCGTTGAGCATGAACCGGAAGTCGGATTCGTGCTGGCGGTGGACCTGCAGCAGCTCGACGATGCGCAGATCGGTCTCCTGCCAGACGCGCGCGTCGAAGAACCACATCGAGCGATAGGTATCGGCGAAGTAGGCGCGCTCCTCGCGGTCGCCGGGGACCGGGGCCAGCTGGTACGGATCGCCGAACAGCACGACCTGGACGCCGCCGAACGGCTCGCCCGCCCGCTGACGTGCCTGGCGCAGGCTGCGATCCACCGCATCCATCAGGTCGGCGTTCACCATCGAGACCTCGTCGATGACGAGCGTGTCGATGCTGTTCAGCAGCTTGCGCAGCTCGGCGCTCTGGTCGATGGCGTGGTCGGCGATGACGCCGATCGGCAGCCGGAACAGCGAGTGGATGGTCTGGCCGCCGACATTGAGCGCGGCGACACCCGTCGGTGCCGCGATGACGAGCGACTTCTCGGTGTTCCACGAGAGGTGGTTGAGAAGCGTCGACTTGCCTGTGCCGGCACGGCCGGTCACGAAGACATGCTCGCGGGTGTGCTCGATGAGCTCGAACACCGCCTGCTGCTCCGGCGAGAGGGAAAGCCGGCCCATCCCCGCCCCTTCCGTGTCGCCCGACCTGCCGGACTACTCTAACCCGGCGCAGCTCCCCGGAGCCGCTCATCCACAGGACCCTAGGATGGCCTCATGGCTGTGGGGGATGCGCACGCGCACCGACGCGCCGTCCTGATCTGGTCGGGTGTCGGCGTCCTCCTGGTCGCCGCCGTGCTCGCGGGCTTCGGCGCGGTGCAGCGCGCGTATTACAGCCCGACGGGGTTCGCCATGGCGTTCGCTGATTCGATCGCCTCCCATGACGTGTCCACAGCTCTCGCCATGCCGGGAGCCAACCCGACCGCCTCGACCCTGGACGCCGCGCGGCTCCCGGTGGGCGCCTCCCGCGAGCTCCTGCGCTCCGACATCCTGCCGACCGTGCGCGATATCGCCGTCACCTCCGACACGACCGGAGCGGACGGCGTCCACACCGTCGTCGTGCGGGCCGTCGCGAACGGCGACCCCGTCTCGGCGACGTTCCGCGTCCGTCAGACGGGAGCCGTGCTCGGGATGCTGCCCACCTGGTCGTTCGCGACCTCGCCCGTCGGCGTCGCGCGCATCACCGTCGCGCACGCCTCCACCTTCACCGTCGGCCGCCACACCGTGAACCCGCGTGCCGCATCGCCCGATCAGCCCGCCGGCGCTTTCACGGTCTCCGCCGACTACCTCGTGCTGCCGCTCGCGCCCCTCGAACTGAGCCACAGCTCGCGCTACGTCCGCGCCACGCCCGTCGCCGCATCCGCCTCGCCCGGCCGGATCACCGAGACCACGGTGGATGCGCAGCCCACCCCCGCGTTCACGTCCGCGGTGCAGAAGCAGGTCGACGGCTTCCTCGACCGCTGCGCCGAGCAGCACGTGCTGCAACCCGCCGGGTGCCCCTTCGGCGTCGAGATCGACGACCGGGTGCAGGGCGACCCCTCCTGGTCGATCGACACCTACCCCGACGTCCGGCTGCAGGCGGGGGACACGGGATGGGCCACCGGCCGGATGGTCGGCGTCGCGCACCTCGACGTGACCGTCCAGTCGCTGTTCGACGGAACGGTGACCCCGCGCAGCGATCCGGAGCCGTTCGCGATGAGCCTCAGCAGTGTCACCATCCGCTCGGACGGCTCGCTCGACATCGTCGTCGCACAGGAGCCCTGAGCGCGAGCGTCAGCCACGGTCCGGGCCGTCTCCGCGGGTGATCAGCGGGAGACGCGGTCGCGGTCGGCCATGCGCGCCAGCCGCTCGTTGTACGCCTTCAGTTCGGCCTCGCCTGTGCGATCCGCATTCCGGTCGCGCCGCTTCGTCTCGCGCTCGTCACTGCGGCTCCACTGGATCGCCACGACGATGGCGAGGATCACCGTGGGGATCTCGCCGATGCTCCACGCGATGCCCCCGCCGGCCTGCTGGTCGACGAGCGGGGAGTCGCCCCAGGTTCGGCCCATGGCCCCGAACCAATCGGCCAGCAGCAGTCCGTGCATCTGCATGATCGAGAGCCCGAAGAACGCGTGGAACGCCATCGTGAGCAGCAGCAGGAGCAGTCGGAACGGGTACGGGAGGCGGTACTTCACCGGGTCGATCCCGATCAGCGACTGCACGAAGAGGTAGCCCGTGATCAGGAAGTGGACGATCATCCACTCGTGCCCGATGTGGTCGGTCGTCGCCCAGCGGAAGACGGGGGTGTAGTAGAAGACCCAGAGCGACCCGGCGAACAGGACCGCCGCGACGATCGGGTTGGAGATCACACCCGCGAAACGCGAGTGCACGGCGAGGAGCAGCCACTCCCGGCCGCCGCGCGAGCCGTCGCGACGCTTCCGGATCGCCCGCGCCGCCAGGGTGATCGGAGCACCAGGGACCAGCAGCAGGGGCACGCCCATCGTCAGCACCATGTGCGCCGACATGTGGGCCGAGAACAGGTACTTCTCGTAGACGTTGACGCCGCCGTTGGTGATGTAGAACAGCAGGACGATGCCCAGCGTCCACAGCACCGTGCGGTAGATCGGCCACGCGTCGCCGCGCTTGCGCAGCCGCCAGACGCCGGCGAAGTAGAAGAACAGGCCGAAGGCGCAGGCCAGCACCCACAGCAGGTCGAAGTTCCACGAGGTGAAGAGCCGGTCCCAGGTGAGAGCGGGAGGCAGCTTCTCTCCGGTGAGGATCTCGGCGGGCGTCGGGGTGGCGGCACGGGTCTGCGGGACGGGCGTGACCGTGCGGGCGAGCGCTGCGGCGACGCCGGACGCGATGCCCATGAACGCCAGCTCGGCCACGACGATCCACCAGAAGCTCCGCGGCTCGCCGGACTGCTTGAGCCGACCGATCAGGTACCGCCGCTGCGTGAGGCCGAACAGGCCGAGCACGACGAGCGCGGCGACCTTGACCAGCACCAGGATGCCGTACGGCGTCGCCAGCTCGGCCAGGGTCCCGACGCGGAGCTCGGCGTTGACATATCCGGACGCGGCGACGACCACGAAGCAGATCAGCGCGACGGTCGAGTACCGCTCCAGGACGGTGACGAGTCGCCCGTTGCCCAGCCGCTGCTTCACCACGATGAGCGTCACCAGGCCGCCCAGCCAGATCGCCGCGAACAGTACGTGGAGCCCGAACGACGTCACCGCGGCGTCGTGACCGGCTGCCTCCGCGCTGTGGCCCTGCTGCGCCATCGGCACGACGGTCGCCATGGCCAGCAGAGTGACGAAGACGATCGCCGTCTGGTTGCGAACCGCGAAGCAGAGCACCGTGACGGCCGCCGCGATGAGGGTGATCCCGAGCCACGCCTGGCCCAGCGAAACGCTGGTGATGAACGAGCTGAGCCCGTTGCTGAAGGTCGCGTCGAACGACCAGGGCACGTTCGAGACGCTGACGAAGGTGAACAGTCCCGTCGCGGCGGAGGCGACCGTCATCACCGCGGCGCTGCCGGCGGCGAAATCGAGGGCGTTGCCGTACTCGTCGCGATCCGGGCTGAACGCGAAGCAGGCCAGGACCAGGGCGCCCACCGTGCCCGCCAGGCTGAGGTTGACCACCAGGGTCGCCGCGGGCAGACCCCAGCGCACGAGCGCACCCGGGTCCGCGAGCAGCGGCGCATTCGCTCCTCCGCCGAACGCGAGGGCGGCGATCATCGCCGCCACAGCTGCGACGAGCAGCGCGGCAGGGCCGATCACACGGAGGATTCGAGGCACCTGTCCAGCCTACGTCCCCCGCCCTGGACGGCCGCCCACAGCCTGTTCCCCCGTATGCCCGCCGGAGATACGACGAGGGCGGCGCCGCACGATGCGGCGCCGCCCTCAGGCAAAGCTGGGAA
The DNA here is from genome assembly GCF_000383315.1 of Cryocola sp. 340MFSha3.1. Lineage (NCBI taxonomy): Bacteria > Bacillati > Actinomycetota > Actinomycetes > Micrococcales > Microbacteriaceae > Cryocola > Cryocola sp. 340MFSha3.1. The sequence continues at coordinate 2,204,363 of NZ_KB911087.1, read as the reverse complement.
GGACTACTTGACGGCAGCCTTGAGCTTCGAGCCCGCGGTCAGCTTGACGCGGTGGCCGGCCGGGATGGAGATCTCCTCGCCGGTCTGCGGGTTGCGGCCGGTGCGGGCAGCGGTCTCGCTGCGCTCGGCGGCGAGCCAGCCGGGGATGGTGACCTTGCCGCCCTTGGCGACGGTCTCACTGATGGTGCTGAAGAACGCGTCGACGACGCTCGAGACGGTGGCCTGGCTCTGACCCGACGCCGCAGCGACGGCAGCAACGAGCTCGGTCTTGTTCAGGTTGTCAGCCATTGAGTGTCCTCCTCGGACCTTGTGCTGGATCTACAGCTATCTTGTGGAACGGTTGAGGCCACTGAGGGCCGTAACGTTTGGTCGGTTGACCGCCTTGAATGTATCAGAAACCCGCGGAAACACGCGGAACTTCGTCCTCTTTCGCCGACATCGGACCGGATGCGCAGCTTCGAGCATCCATTCGGGTACGGCAAAGGGGCGCCCGGCCGAAGCCGGACGCCCCTCGAGGTGCGTCGTCGCGCTGGCTTACCAGCTCGACTTGGTGATGCCGGGCAGCTCGCCGCGGTGCGCCATGTCACGGAAACGGACACGCGAGATACCGAACTTGCTGAGGTTTCCGCGCGGACGGCCGTCGACCGCGTCGCGGTTGCGCACGCGGATCGGGGAGGCGTCGCGGGGCAGCTTCTGCAGGCCCAGGCGAGCGGCCTCACGGGACTCGTCGGAGCCGTTCGGGTCGACGAGAGCCTTCTTCAGCTCGGCACGCTTCGCGGCGTAGCGCTCGACGATGACCTTGCGCTGCTCGTTCTTGGCGATCTTTGACTTCTTGGCCATGTTTAGCGCTCCTCTCGGAAGTCGACGTGCTTGCGCACTACGGGGTCGTACTTCTTGAGCACGAGTCGGTCGGGGTCGTTGCGGCGGTTCTTGCGGGTCACGTAGGTGTACCCGGTGCCCGCCGTCGAACGGAGCTTGATGATCGGACGGACGTCCTGCTGCTTCGCCATGCTTAGATCTTCTCCCCACGGGCCAGGAGGTCCTTGACCACGGACTCGATGCCACGGGCATCGATGACCTTGATGCCCTTGGCGCTCAGCGTCAGGGTGACGTTACGGCGAAGCGACGGCACGTAGTACGTCTTCTTCTGGATGTTCGGGTCGAACCGGCGCTTCGTGCGACGGTGCGAGTGCGAGATGTTGTGACCGAAGCCGGGAACGGCTCCAGTCACCTGGCACACTGCTGCCATTGCTTTCTTCTCCAATACCGTGGTGCCGGTCGGCACCACCCAAGGTCACTTGTCGGCATACGACTTCCCCGTCGTCTTCGTGATGGGGGTTTCGCATACGATCTGAGCGGGAGGAGCCCACTCAGCCAAACAACCATGCTACGGCATGGACGCGGTGCCGGCCAAATCGCTCTTGGCCGTGCACGCGGCGCACAGCCCGAAGACATCGACGACGTGCTGCGCCTGCGTGAATCCGTGGGCCGCGGCGGCCTGCCGCGCCCACTGCTCGACCGCATCCGCCTCGATCTCCACCGTCAGCCCGCAGTTGCGGCAGATCAGGTGATGATGGTGGCCCGTGGTGCAGGCGCGGTACAGGCTCTCGCCCTCGGGCGACTGGAGCGAGTCGGCGTCGCCTTCCGCCGCGAGGTCGGCGAGCGCGCGGTACACGGTGGCCAGGCCGATGGGCGAGCCCGCCTCGTGCAGGCTCAGGTGCAGCCCCTGCGCGCTGATGAAGCCCTCCGTCGAGGTCAGGGCCTCGCGGACGGCCTCCCGCTGCCAGGTGTTCCGCTTCACCATCCCAGGCTAGCCCGCCTGGCTCACGAGTCGCCGAGAAGTCGTCGCCGCACCGCGGCGGCGCACACGCCGACCGCCGACGATGCGGCAGACGACGTAGATCAGGAACGAGATGGTCGTCACGTACGGGCTGATGGGGAGCGCGCTGCCCAGGGCGAGCAGGATGCCGCCCACCACCGAGACCAGAGCGAACAGCACGCTGAGCACCGGCACGCCGAGGGGCGACGACGAGATGCGCATCGCGGCCGCGGCGGGTGTGACCAGCAGCGAGAGCACGAGCAGCGCGCCGACGATCTGGACGGACACCGCGACCGCAAGGCCGAGCAGCACCATGAAGGCCAGGGCGACGAACCTGGTCGGGACGCCGCGTGAGGCGGCGACGTCCGCATCCAGGCTGTCGAAGGTCAGCGGGCGCCACATCAGCAGCAGCGCGACCAGCACGATCGCGCCGATGATCAGCAGCCAGCCGAGCTGCGGATCGTCGACCGACACGATCTGCCCGGTGAGCAGCCCGAACTTGTTCGCGCTGCGACCGGGGTAGAGCGCGAGCGCCAGGATGCCGAGCCCGAGCCCGAAGGGCATCAGCACGGCGATGATCGAGTTGCGGTCGCGGGCTTTCGCCCCGAGGAGACCGATCAGGACGGCTGCAACCAGCGACCCGGCGAGCGACCCCGCCACGACGTTGACGCCGAACAGCAGGGCGATCGCCGCTCCGGCGAACGACAGCTCGCTGATCCCGTGCACCGCGAACGCCATGTCCCGCTGCATCACGAACACGCCGATCAGACCGCCGACGATACCGAGGATCGCTCCGGCGAAGATCGAGTTCTTCACGAGTAGCAGCAGCTCGCCGTAGTCGCTGAAGTCGAACAGCTGCTGCCAGATGTCGAGGTGCATCATGCCGCCGGCTCCGGGTGCTCGGTGCGGGTGTGGATGTGGTGGTCGTGCGTCTCGGCGTCCGGGATGCCGACGACCACGATCCTGCCGCGGCTGCGGATGACATCCACCGGCGTCCCGTACAGGTCGGTCAGCACGTCGCTGCGGAGCACCTCGTCCGGTGTGCCCGTGCGGAAGCGGCCGCCGGCCAGATACAGGACGCGGTCCACCATCCCGAGCACCGGATTCACGTCGTGGGTCACGAAGACGACGGCGCTCCCGTGGTCGCGGCGACGGCGGTCGATGAGCTCGCTCACGCCGCGCTGGTGCTGGAGGTCGAGGGACAGGAGCGGCTCATCGCAGAGCAGCAGGGCCGGGTCACCGGCGAGCGCCTGCGCCACACGCAGTCGCTGCTGCTCGCCGCCGGACAGCGAGCCCACCGCCGTGTCGGCGTAGCGGCGCGCGCCGACGGAGTCGATCAGCCGGTCGACCTGCTCGCGGTCGGAGCGGCGGGGGAGCGGCAGCCCCCAGCGGTGACCGTTGACGCCGAGGGCGACGAGGTCGCGGGCGCGCATGGGCGTGCCCGCCGGGATGAGCTTCTGCTGCGGGATGTAGCCGATCCGTCGGTCGCCCCGGCGTACCGGGTGCCCCTCGAAGGCGATCTCTCCGCTGTCGAGGTGCTGCTGCCCGAGGATGGTCCGCAGCAGGCTCGTCTTACCCGAGCCGTTCGGCCCGAGCACCGCGACGAACTCGCCCGCGTGCACGTCGAGGTCGAGACCGCTCCAGAGGGTGCGGTCGCCGAAGCCGAGCGACGCATCGCGCAGCCGGAGCACCACGTCCCGGGAGTCGGGGGCGGGCACGCGTTCGAGCGGTTCGGTCACTTCGCCAGCGCGCCCTTCACGGCGCCGAGGTTGCCGCTCATCCACTCGATGTAGTGCATGCCCTCTGGCAGGGTCTCGGTGACCGGGACGACCGGGATGCCGGCCGCCTTGGCCGCAGCGAGGACCTTCTCGGTCTCGGCGCCGGTGGTCTGCTCGTTGTAGGCGAGGAGCTTCACCTGGTGACCGCTGAACAGCTGGAGGGTGTCCTTCAGCACGATGGGGGAGACATCGTTCTCCTCCTCGATGGCCTCGCTGAACTTCTCGGGGGTCTTGTTGACCAGCCCGATGGCGTCCAGCAGGTACAGCGGCACGGGTTCGGTGATGGCTACGCCTTCGCCCGCGTACGTCGACTTCAGCTGCGCCTCGGTGGCCTCGAGTGCCGACAGCTTCTCGCCGAACGCCGAAGCGTTCTTCTCGAAGGTCGCCTTCTGCGAAGGGTCCGCGGCGGACAGGGCGGCGGTGAGCGCATCGGCGAACTTCTGCACCGTGGGGAAGTCGTACCAGACGTGTTCGTTGAGTTCGCCGTCGACGGGCTTCTTGCCCGAGAGATCGACGACGTTCAGCACCGTGACGCCGCTGTTCTTCGCGCCCTTCACGAGGTTCCGCATGTAGTCGTCGTAGCCGCCGCCATTCTCGATGACGACGTCGGCCTTCGACACCGCGAGCTGGTTCTGGGCGCTCGCCTCGAAGGAATGCGGATCCTGCGCGGGGTCGGTCATCAGCGAGGTGACGTGCACGGCGTCGCCGCCGATGGTGGTCGCGATGTCGCCGTATACATCGGTGCTGGCGACGACGCGGACGGTGCCGTCGTCGGAGCCGGCCGACGACGAGGAGCAGCCGGCCAGGGTCAGGGCGATGGCGGCCGCGGTGAGGGCGGAGACGAGAGAACGCGTCTTCATGGGTAAGCCTGTCTAAGTCGCGAACGACGTGAAGAAGTGGATGCCCGCGGTCGCGGGCACCCGCTCACATTACGGCTTATTGAAAATGATTGTCAAATTCAGTCGAGGAGCAGCGCAGGCTCTTCGATGATCGACGCGACGTCCGCCAGGAAGCGCGATGCCACATCCCCGTCGACGACACGGTGGTCGAACGACGCGCCCAGTGTGGTGACGAAGCGCGGGCGGACCTCGCCGTCGACCACCCAGGGCTTCTGCTTGATCGTTCCGAGGGCGACGATGCCGACCTCGCCCGGGTTCAGGATGGGCGTGCCGGTGTCCATCCCGAACACGCCGATGTTCGTGATGGTGATCGTGCCGCCGCTCATGTCTGCCGGCGGCGTCTTGCCGTCGCGGGCTGTGAGGGTCAGCTGCTCGAGGGCTCGCGCCAGCTCCAGCAGCGTCATGCCCTGCGCCTCCTTGATGTTCGGCACGATGAGGCCGCGGGGGGTCGCCGCGGCGATCCCGAGGTTCACGTAGTGGCGGACGATGATCTCCTCGTCCGTCCACGCCGAGTTGACGGTGGGGTTGCGGCGGACGGCCCAGATGATGGCCTTCGCCATGATCAGCAGCGGAGACACCTTGATGCCGGCGAAGTCGGTCGAGTTCTTGAGCCGCTTGACGAACTCCATGGTGCGGGTGGCATCCACGTCGACGAAGAGGCTGACGTGCGGGGCGCTGAACGCGCTCGACGTCATCGCGTTGGCGATCGCCTTGCGGACGCCCTTGACCGGGATGCGCTCCTCGCGGTCGTCCGGCCACTCCGGCGTCTGGATGTTGCGGAAGACCGTGACCTGCGACGCCTCGCGCAGCACGTCGTCGCGGGTGACGTCGCCGACAGGGCCGGTCGGAGTGACGACGGTGATGTCGACGCCCAGGTCTTTGGCGAGCTTGCGGACGGGCGGCTTGGCGATCACCGGGCCGCCGGCGTGCGGCGTCGGAGCGGTGTGTGCCACAGGTGCTGCGTGGGGTGCAGGTGCGGCGGGCGCCGAGGCCGGGGAGGCCGCGGCAGGGGTAGCCTGTGCAGCCGTGGCCGCGGGAGCGGGAGCCGACGGGGCGGTGGGCGCCGCCTGCTGTGCGACGGATCCGGAGAAGGCCACCGGCAGGGACGCCGTGCCAGGGTGCGTGACGCGGCGGCGACGGCTCGATCCGTGCCCGGCGGAGCCGTAGCCGACCAGCACGGCACCGGCCTTCGGCTCCTCTTCGTGCGAGACGCTCGCGGCGGTGTCGGCCGCGAGCTCCTCGGCGGGCTGCGGCTCACGGACGGGCGCCTCGGCGGCCTCCCCGCCGGCCGTCACCGTGAAGATCGGGGTGCCGACCTCGACGGTCTGGCCTTCGGAGACGAGGAGTTCGCCGACCGTTCCCTCGAACGGCGACGGCAGCTCGACGAGCGACTTCGCGGTCTCGATCTCGACGATCACCTGGTTGACCGCGACCTGCTCGCCCGGGGTCACCTTCCACGAGACGATCTCCGCCTCGGTCAGGCCCTCGCCCACATCGGGCAGGAGGAACTGGGACTCGCTCATGTGCGACTTCTCTCTGTCGGTCTCGCGGCGGGCAGCGCCGCCGATGTATGCGCCGGGCGTCAGTAGGCGAGCGCCCGGTCGACGGCCTCGAGGATGCGGTCGGCGTCGGGGAGGTACAGCTCCTCGAGCTTCGCCGGCGGGAACGGGACGTCGAAGCCGGCGACGCGCATGACGGGCGCCTCCAGCGAATAGAAGGCCTTCTCGGCGACGGTCGCCGCGACCTCGGAGCCCACCGAGACGTTGCTCGGCGCCTCCTGCGCGATGATCAGCCGGCCGGTCTTCTGCACGGATGCGATCACCGGGCCGTAGTCGACGGGGGAGAGCGAGCGGAGGTCGACGACCTCGAGGCTGCGGCCCTCCTCGGCGGCGAGCTCGGCGGCGCGCAGGGCGACGCTCACCATGCCTGCCCACGCGACGATGGTCGCGTCCGTTCCGGTTCGGACGACCCGGCTGGCGTGCAGCGGCGTCGGGTTCTCGACCAGGTCGACCTCGCCCTTCGGCCAGTAGCGGCTCATCGGTTCGAAGAAGACGACGGGATCGTCGGAGCGGATCGCCTCCTGGATCATCCAGTAGGCGTCGTGCGGTGTGGACGGGGCGACCACGCGCAGACCTGCGGTGTGGGCGAAGTACGCCTCCGGGGCCTCCTGGTGGTGCTCGACGGCCCCGATGTGTCCGCCGTGTGGGATGCGGATGACGACGGGGAAGGGGATGCGGCCGCTGTGGCGGTTGGTCATCTTCGCGAGCTGCGTCGTGATCTGGTCGAAGCCGGGGAAGACGAAGCCGTTGAACTGGATCTCGACGACCGGACGGTATCCGCGCATCGCGAGTCCGATCGCGGTTCCGATGATGCCGGCCTCGGCGAGCGGTGTGTCCATCACCCGCTGCGGTCCGAACTCCTTCTGCAGCCCCTCGGTGACGCGGAAGACGCCGCCCAGCGGGCCGATGTCCTCGCCCATCAGGATGACGCGCGGGTCGTCGGCGAGCGCGCGTCGCAGACCGGCGTTGAGCGCCTTGACCATCGGAAGGGACTGGATGCGCGGCTCGGGCGCCGCATCCACCGTCGGCTCGGAGTCGGTGACCGCCGGACCGTCGTGCTCCGCCTCGGCCGCCGCCTCTCCGACCTCGGCCGATGCCTGGAGGTCCGGCTGCGCGGTCTCCTGCTCGTCGACCCGATCGCTCTCCTCGTCGTCGATCACGAATTCACGCGTCCACTCCTGCTCGGCGACGTGCTCCTCGAGCACCCGCGAGTCGGGGTCGCTCTCGACGATCTCGACGACGTCGATCGCCTGCGTGTCGAGCGACGCGGTGTCGACGGAGGCCCCGTCGTCGCGTGACTCTGCGCTGTCGCCGGGATTCTCGATCAGCTCGGCCTCCACGTATTCGGCCTCGCTCCTCACGTCACTCATGCGTCACCTCCGAACGACGCCTCGTACTCCTCGAGCCAGCGTCGTTGCTCGTCCGTCACGGGATGCGGCTCACTGTAGACGTGCTGGAACATCGACGCGACAGGCGGCGGCGCCAGCTCGAGCGTGCGACGGCGGATGTCGGCGGCGAGATCGGCCGCCTCCTCGTCTGCGCTGTCGAAGAAGCCCTGCCCGACGCCCTGCTCTTCGAGGAAGACGCGGAACCGGCGGATCGGGTCGCGCTCGGCCCAGGAGGCCAGCTCCTCGTCGGTGCGGTACTTGCTCGGGTCGTCGCTGGAGGTGTGGGCGCCCATCCGGTAGGTCAGGGCCTCGATCATGCTCGGGCCCTCGCCGTTCCTGGCGTCGTCGAGGTGCTTGGCGGTCACGGCGTAGGCCGCGAGCACGTCGTTTCCGTCGATCTGGACGCCCGGGATGCCGAACCCGCTCGACCGGAGGTAGAGCGGGGTGCGCGACTGCGTGCTCACCGGCACGGAGATCGCCCAGTGGTTGTTCTGCAGGAAGAACACCTGCGGGGTCTGGTAGCTGGCCGCGAAGACGTACGCCTCGTTGACATCCCCCTGGCTGGTCGCGCCGTCGCCGAAGTACACGATGGACGCCTCGTCCTTCGACGGGTCGCCCGTGCCGACCTTGCCATCGAGCTTTATGCCCATGGCGTAGCCGGTGGCGTGCAGGGTCTGCGAGCCGATGACCAGCGTGTAGAGGTGGAAGTTGCCGACGGCCGGGTCGGTCGGGTCCCATCCGCCGTGTGTCGTGCCGCGGAGGAGGCCGATGATCCCGATCGGGTCGATGCCCCGGACCATTCCGACGGCGTGTTCGCGGTAGGACGGGAAGAGGTGGTCCTGCGGCTTGGCGGCATGCGCCGAGCCGACCTGGGCGCCTTCCTGCCCTTCGCTCGGGACCCAGAGCCCGAGTTGTCCCTGCCGCTGCAGGTTCGCCGCCTCATGGTCCAAGGCGCGAACGCGCACCATGTCGCGGTAGAAGCGGCGGTAGTCGTTCTCGTCGAGCCGCTCCAGGTAGGGGAGGTATTCGGCCGACGTCTCGCTCGGCTGGAACCGGCCTTCCGCGGTCAGCAGCTGGACGGTGTTCGCCGGGCGCGGGATTTCGTTCGTCGCAACCACCTGTCTAACCTAACCGCTTGCCCGGGTGCCCATTTGGTAGGTTCTGCACAAGATCACCCGCGACCTGCAGGAGTTTCTCCACAGATTCCTCCTCGCCGACGCTGATGCGGATGCCCTCCGGCGGGAAAGCCCGTACGGTCAGCCCGGCGTCGAAGAAGGCGTCGTTGGCCTCCACGGTCTGCTCACCGGTTGCGAGCCACACGAAGTTGCCCTGAGCCTCTGGAACCGCCCAGCCCTGTTCGAGCAGGGCGTTGCGGAGCCGGTCGCGGCGCATCGCCACTCGAGCGACGCGCTCCATCAGCTCGTCCTCCGCCTCGATGGACGCGAGGGCCGCGACGCGGGAGGCGTCGGTCACCGAGAGCGGGATGGCCGCCGAACGGGCAGCATCCAGCACCGCCTGCGGGCCGACGGCATAGCCGATACGCAGCGCCGCCAGCCCATAGGCCTTCGAGAACGTGCGCAGCACGACGAGGTTGGGATAGCGGGAGAGCAGCGGGATGCCGTCGACAGCTGCATCGTCGGTGACGAACTCGTAGTACGCCTCGTCGAGCAGCACGAGCAGGTCGGACGGCACCCGTGCCATGAACGCCTCGAAGTCGGCGGCGGTCACGATGGTGCCGGTGGGGTTGTTGGGAGTGCACACGATGACTACCCGCGTGCGGTCGGTGATGGCGGCGGCCATCGCCTCCAGGTCGTGGCTGCCGTCTGGGCGGTTCGGCACCTGCACACTGGTCGCTCCCGCGACGGTAACCAGACCGGGGTAGGCCTCGAACGACCGCCAGGAGTACACGACCTCGTCGCCGACCCCGGCTGCAGCCGAGATCAGCTGAGAGAGCAGCGCGACCGAGCCGCTGCCCAGGTGGACCTCGCCGACGCTCACGCCATGCCGCTCCGCCAGGCGCTCGCGCAGGTCGGCGCCGCCCGCGTTCGGGTAACGGTTGAGCTCGCGCAGGGTGGCCGCCACGGCCTCGACGACCGAGGGCAGAGGCGGGAAAGGATTCTCGTTGCTCGACAGCTTGAAGCCGTCAGCCGGCGCGGGTCGCCCCTGCCTGTAGGCGGGCACCGCGACGATCTCGGGCCGTAGTCTCACGCCGAGCGTGTCATCCGAACTCACAGACCCAACTTAGCCGCGCCCGCATACCGCGGGAGGAATTCCCTAGATCTGTGGATGACGCCGCTGGGCTGTGAGGCGAATCGACGAGTTGAGGAACGCGAGGCCCAAGAAGGCGGTCTCCACGAACACGATCGCCCAGCCCGCGTCACGGAGGCGGGGGTCGAAGAGCGGGGTGGAAGCGCCGAGGAGGTACATCGCGGCCAGCCACCAGCCGATCAGCGGGCGTGCCGACAGCCTCCACCACGCCCTGGGCGCGGCAACGGGCTCTCCGAAGCCGCGGAACGAGCGCGCCGTCGCAATGACAGTGACAACCACGAGGGTCTGGGTGACTACCGAGTTCACCATGGCCGGAAGCACCAGACCGAGGCTGAGGCTGATGAGACGAATCGCCGCGTTCTGCACGACGAGCACCGCGAGTTTGTGCCACGGGTTCATCACGCGGAGCGGCCACCACTGCAGTGGTGGGTACACCTTCTTCGCCGGGACGGCCCGCAACGGCTCCGGTTCGATCAGCCCATCCGCTCTCGCCACGCGCCGACTCTAGCGCCACCCCTGTACCCCAGCCGCGCTCACTGGAAGGATGAAGCCATGCGATTCCTGCTCAGACTGATCGTCAACGCCCTCGCCCTCTGGCTCACGACGCTGATCGTCAGCGGTGTGACCGTGCACCCGTACGCTCCGGACACCACCGCCACCGTTCTGACCTACCTGCTCATCGCGCTGATCTTCGGCCTGGTGAACGCGATCGTCGGCACGGTCATCCGGGTGGTCGCGTTCCCGCTGTACATCCTCACGCTCGGGCTGATCTCGCTGCTCGTGAACGCGTTCCTGCTGTTCATCGTGTCGTGGATCAGCGATGCCATGGGCTTCGGGCTCCACATCGACGGCTTCTGGTGGGGCGTCCTCGGCGCGCTCGTGCTGGGCATCATCGCGTGGCTGCTCGGGCTGCTCATCCGGCCCGTCAGCCGCGACTGACGTCCGCGGGCGCCGCGCACGTGCGGGAGAATGGTCGGGTACCCGCCGCCTGATCCCGCGAGGAGCACCATGTCCGCCCTGCCTCCCCAGCCGCTCAGCCCCCTCGACGGCCGCTACCGGTCCGCCGTGATCGGCCTCGGCGACCACCTGTCGGAGGCCGGCCTGAACCGTGCCCGCGTCCAGGTCGAGGTCGAGTGGCTGATCTACCTGACCGAGCACCGGATGTTCGGCTCCTCCCCGCTGACCGGTGAGCAGAAGGCGATGCTCCGGGCGCTCGCCGACGAGTTCGGGCAGGCAGAGATCGACCGGCTCGCCGAGCTGGAGGCGACCACCAGGCACGACGTGAAGGCCGTCGAGTACCTGGTCCGCGAGCGGCTGCACGCGCTCGGACTCGACCACATCGCCGAGCTCACGCACTTCGCTGCGACCAGCGAGGACATCAACAACCTCTCGTACGCCCTGACGGTGAGCGCCGCGGTGAGCGAGTCCTGGCTGCCGAAGTTCCGGGCGGTCATCGCGGAGCTCCGCGCACAGGCGAAGCAGTACCGCGACGACGCGATGCTCGCCCGCACGCACGGGCAGCCGGCCACCCCGACGACCATGGGCAAAGAGCTCGCGGTCTTCGTGCACCGCCTCGAGCGGGTGCGGGAGCAGATCGAGGGCGGCGTGCACCTGGGCAAGTTCAGCGGCGCGACGGGCACCTTCGCGGCGCATCTCGTCGCCGACCCGGACGCCGACTGGCCGCGCATCTCGCGCGAGTTCGTCGAGAGCCTCGGCCTCGACTGGAACCCGCTGACCACGCAGATCGAGTCGCACGACTGGCAGGCCGAGCTCTACTCGCGCATCTCGCACGCCAACCGCATCCTGCACAACCTGTGCACCGACATCTGGACGTACATCTCGCTCGGCTACTTCCGTCAGGTCCCCGAGCCGGGCGCCACCGGTTCGTCGACCATGCCGCACAAGGTGAACCCGATCCGCTTCGAGAACGCCGAGGCCAACCTCGAGCTCTCGAGCGCGGTGCTCGACTCGCTCGCCGCGACGCTCGTCACCAGCCGCCTGCAGCGCGACCTGACCGACTCGACCACGCAGCGGAACATCGGCGTCGGGCTCGGTCACTCGCTCCTCGCCCTCGACAACATCGAGCGCGGACTCGGCCAGATCGCGATCGACCGCCAGGCTCTCGCCGACGACCTCGACGCCAACTGGGAGGTGCTCGCCGAGGCCATCCAGACGGTGATCCGCGCCGAGGTCACCGCCGGCCGTTCGACCATCACCGACCCGTACGCGCTGCTGAAGGAACTGACGCGCGGCAAGCGGGTCGACCACGCCGCGCTGACCGAGTTCGTCAACGGGCTGGAGATCGGCCAGGCCGCGAAGAACCGGCTGCTGGCCCTCACGCCGGCCGGCTACATCGGCCTGGCGTCGGAGCTGGTCGACTACCTGTAGGGCGCGGCGACCCCGCCAGCGCGGGCCGGGGGAGCGGTCAGTGGCCGCGGGGCCGGTCTTCGCCCTCCGCGCGGGCCTGCGCCTTGGCGCGCGCCTCCGCATCCTGCTCGTGGATGTCCTGCACCTCGGCCTCGGTCGGCTTGAACGCGAGCGCGAACAGGGCGAGCAGGACGACGCTGATGATGAACGTGACGCCGAGGCCGACCCCGGCGAGCACGAACTCCCGCGTGGCGACCAGCACGATCAGGCCGACGAAGACGGCGAGCCCGGCCGAGATGCCCAGCAGCTCGACGGGAAGGAAGCGGTCGCGCCGCGTCGGCTGCAGGCTCTGGTTCACTCGGGAGTCCTTCTTGCTGCGCCGGCTCACGATCCGCTCTCCGCTCCGCGCGATGGCGTCCGCTCGTGCGCCGCGCTCCGCAACGTCGCCGCCCCGATCCCCTGGAAGACGCCGACAATGACGGCCCAGGCGCCGAACAGGCCGATCGCGAGCACCGCGTCGGCGGGCACGAACAGCAGGACGAGAGCCAACACGGCGGTCAGGGCGCCGGTGATGAGCCAGTCGCGGGCGGCGGCGTCGCGGCCGCGTTCGCGGACACCGTTGTAGAGCTCGAGGATGCCGGTGAGCGCCGCCCACACCGTCACCAGGTAGAGGAAGAGGCCGAGCCCGGAGTGCGACAGCACCAGGGCGAGGACGCCGGCGATCACGCCGATCGCTCCCTGCACCGCGAAGAGCACGCGGGTGATGCGGCGGCCGGCGAGCAGTGCGCTCAACACGCCGGTGGCGAGCCCGTCGACGATCGCGAAGACCCCGAACACGATGAGGCCGAACATCGCCGTGTGCGCATCCCGGGTGAAGGTGATGACCGCTGCGGCGGCCAACGCGACGACGGCACGGACGGCGGGAACGACCCAGTACCGGCTGTGCGCGTGGATGTCGGAATGCTGGGCAGGGACGGCGGTAGCCACGTAGGCCCTCTTTCATACGGGATTCGCCAACCATTCTAGTCGGCGGGTTCCTGCGCGTTCGCCCACCGACGGCCGCTCGCTCGCTACGATCGCGGCATGCGGATCGGTTTCGCGGTTCTCCGCGCGGTGTTCTTCCTCCTCACCCTGGCGGCGGTCATCGCCCAGTTCACGACCAGTGTTCGATCCATCGGCGATCGGGGCGGCAACGTCGCCGGTCTGGTTGCGAACTTCTTCAGCTTCTTCACGATCGACTCGAACGTTCTGGGAGTCGTCGTGCTCGGGATCGGCGCGGTTCTGCTGATCGTGCGGAAGGGGGACGACCCGGGATGGTTCACCGGGCTGCGTGCCGCATCCGTCACCTATCTGGTGACGACCGGGGTGGTCTACAACCTGCTGCTGCGCAACATCTCGCTCGCGCAGGGGACGACGGTCGGCTGGTCGAACGAAGTGCTGCACGTGATCGCGCCCGCTTACCTGCTGATCGACTGGCTCTTCGCGCCCGGGCGAACCCCACTGCGCCTGCGCGCCGTGTGGGGGATCGCCGTCTTCCCGATCCTCTGGGCGGTGTACACGCTGATCCGCGCGCCGTTCGCCGCGGACCCGGTGACGGGGAAGTCGCCGTGGTATCCGTACCCGTTCCTGAACCCGCAGACGAGCCCGAACGGCTACCTGTCCGTCGCGTTCTACGTGGTTCTCATCGCCGTCGTCATCCTCGCCGCCGGCTACGGAGTCGTCTGGATCTCCCGACGGTGGCGGGGCGGTCGGCCCCTGCCCGACGCCGCAGCGGCGGCCGCCGGGGTCAGCTGAGCTGCGGTTCCGGCTCCTCCGCGCGCGCCCAGAACACTACAGCGGCGAGCGCCCCGACCGTGAGAAGGAACGCGCCCGTCGGCGTGACCGTGTCCGACATCCCGTGCTGGACGAGGACGGCCGAGACGATGCCGGCGAGAGCTCCGCATCCCGCCACCACAGCGAACGCGACCGAGATGGCGCGCGCGGCGCCGTCCAGGACGAGCCCGCGGATGACGAGGGCGACGGCGCCGATGAGCCACAGTGCGGCGACCGGGAACGCGAGCAGCAGCCCCAGCGGGTCGCGGAGCAGCACGCCCGGCGTCGCGTAGATGAGGGATGCGGCCAGCACGAGCACGAGCCCCAGGCCGGCGAACCCGGCGAGCCGTGACCGCTCGGTCCGCAGCCGCAGGAGCGGCGCCAGGAGCGAGGGCCAGCTGAACGCGAGGGCGAAAGCGACGAACGCGAGCGCCACGCTGCCTGCGCCCTGCAGCACCGGGAGGAGGATGCCGATCATGCGTCTATTGAACGCCTCCAGACACGATCGCGCGTCCTCCCGGAGGATGATCCCGTCCACGACCGCGATCGGCCATCATGGGCGCATGCTCATCAGACACCGAGACCGTGAACCGTCGATCCACGCGACCGCCTCTGTCGCGCCGTCCGCGGTCCTCGTCGGCGACGTCCGGGTCGGGGCGGGCGCTCGCATCCTTCACGGGGCCGTGCTCAGCGCGGAGGACGGTGAGGTGACCATCGGCGAGGACACCGTCGTCATGGAGCATGCGCTGATCCGCGGACGGTCGGGGCACCCGACGCGGGTCGGCGCCGCCGTCATGGTCGGGCCGCATGCCCACGTGAACGGGAGCATCGTCGAGGATGAGGCCTTCATCGCGACCGGCGCCTCACTCTTCCCCGGCAGCCGCATCGGCACGGGCGCGGAAGTGCGCATCAACGGGGTCGTCCAGGTGAACACCGTGCTCGAGCCGGGCGTCGTCGTCCCGATCGGATGGATCGCGGTCGGTTCACCCGCATCCCTCCTGCCGCCGGAACGGCATGACGACATCTGGGCCATCCAGCGGGAACTCGACTTCGCGGGAACCGTCTACGGCGCCGGCCCCGACACGTCGATGCGGGAGATCATGCGGCGGCAGTCGGAGTTCTACGGCGCTCACGCCGACGACACGGTGATCGACGGGAGCTGACGAGCAGGCTTCGCGCCGCCATGCGTCCGAGCGTCGACTGTTCTAGTCGGTCCAGAGGACGGAGGTGAACATCGCGCCCGCGTCCGTGAAGGAGGTGATCGAACCTTCGACATTCGCCTCGATCGGACCCGTCGAAGTGATCTCACCCGTCTCACCGGTTGCCGGAATCGAATAGTCCGCGTGGAACATGACTTCGCCCGGCGTCGACGTCGTCACCGGCCAGCACCCGCCGGCGCTCACGTCCGCCGTCGTGGGTGTGCGGCATCCGAAATCCCAGGCGCCGAGTGCGAGCGTCGGCCGGGACTGCACCTGCCAGGTCTGGTTCGCCCACACCTCGCCGGGATCGGCACCGGAGGTCAGCCAGAAGGAGCATCCCGTCGGGTGGAACGACGGATCGGCCACGCATTTGTCGAACCAGGCGTTGGCGGCGGCCGTTGCGGCTTCCTCGCCCTTCGCGGTCAGCGTCGCGGGGACCTGGAACCGGTCCGAGTGGCCGAAACCGGCGACGGCAACCGCAGCACTCGGAATGGTGAACCACGGCGACTGCGACGTGACGGCCACCGGATACTTCCCCGGGAACGCGTGGATGCGCAGCACCGCGCCCTTCCACCCCAGGGGAACTCCGGAAATGGTCGCGTCGATGCGGCCGGGCGCGCCGAGGGTGACCTCCACCGTCGTCAGTGCCACCGGCCGGAGTTTCCACGTGTCCACGCCCAGCAGGCTGGCCGGATCACGCCGTTTGGCCAGTTCGAACTTCGCCGTCGTCGAACCGCTCTTCTGTTCGATGCGCGCTTCGACCGTCGACACCGCTCCGACCGTGCGCGTGTCGAGGATGCGGAAACCGGTCATCCGATCCGTGGCGTGGCTGTAGGCCTTGCCGGTGAGCAGGACCTCTGTCGGCTTCGCTGCACGACCTTCCATCCGCAGCGCGGTCGCGATGTCTCCGCGCTCCACGTGCGACAGGTAGGACGCCACGACTGCGGACGGCTGCGACGCTGCTCGGGCACTGAAGAACAGGACCACCACGGTGGCGCCCAGTCCGAGGCAGAGGGCGGTGACGAACGCCCCGATCACGATCCACAGCCGAGTGCGCGTCGCCATACCGATTCCCCCTGATCGAAGTCATGCGAGCCACAGCATATCGACGGTCAGGGGCACCCTCGTCACGCGCTTGCAGCGACGGCTCAGCCGTTCCCCTGCTGCAGGATGCGGATCGGGTTGCCGAACGGATCGCGGACGCCCATGTCGGTGCCGTAGAAGTGCTCGGTCGGCTCCTGCGTGAAGTCGGTGACCCCGCGCTCGCGCAGAGTGTCGTACAGGGCTCTCACGTCATCCGCAATGAACACGAGGCCCCCGCCGAGTGCGCCCTTGGTGATCAGCTCGCGGATCTGATCTCCCGTCGCCTCGTCGTGCACCGGCGGGCCAGGCTCCTCGAGGGAGATCTCGGTCTCGCCTCCGGGTACGCGGACCGTGAGCCAGCGGTAGGTGCCCTGCTGGACGTCGTTCCCTTTTTCCAGCCCGAGTTTGCCGACGTAGAAGTCCAGTGCCTCGTCCTTGTTCAGAACGAAGATGGACGCGACATTCAGTGCGGTGATCATCGTCTTCCCGGCTCCTTCGCCTTATGAGTCCCCATTGTCAGTCCCGATCCTAGAAAGCGGCGAGGGTCGAGGACTTATCCGAACGTGCTCTCTTGCTCGAGTCGACGCGGCCCGGGGACGGGTCGCATGACGGTGAGCTGGACACAGTGCGGCGTCACCGCGGGCCCGTGCCGCTTCCGGTAGGCGCCGGGGGTCACCCCGACGATCGCCCGGAAGGTTCTGCTGAACGTCCCCGGACTGCTGAATCCGACGTCGAGGCAGATCTCGCTCACGGGACGTCCGGTCTCACGCAGCAGGAACATCGCCCGCTCGACCCTCCGTCGTTGCAGGTACTGGTGAGGCGACTCGCCGAACACGGCACGGAAGGAGCGGCTGAAATGCGCAGGCGAGATGTGGGCGACGGCCGCGACGGCGCGCACATCGAGCGGCTCGGCGTACGACCTGTCCATGGCGTCGCGGGCCCGCAGCAGGCGCCGGTTGCGCTCCTCGACTTCGCGGCTCACGTCCCCAGGTTAGGAGCTCGGACGCGTCAGGTGGCAGAGGTGGCGCCAGGCCGTCCGCGTCCAGCTACAACCTCATGGTTCGGTGTCAGAGCCGCCGGACCTCGTCGACGGCGTCCCGGACCAGCGTCGGGAGGTCGAGCGACGGGTCTGCGTACCACTGTGCGCCCGCGCGCTGGAATGCTGCGGCACCGACCTGGGCAGCGAGTCGGGCAGTCGGCTCGGTGATGCCCCGCGACATCAGGGCGTCAACGACGGCGTCGGCGAGGGCAGCGGTTTTAGCGTGCGCTCGCTCTTGAAGGGCCGGAGTGGCGTCGATGAGTTCTGCGCGCCGGATCGCGATCGGGCGCCCGGCGACGAACAGGGGCACGGCGGCGAGGTAGGCGCCGACCACGAGATCGAGGGGCGACGTCTCGGGCGCCGCGCCCGCGATGGCGCCGACCATCGTGTCGCGCAACTCGGAGTCACCGCCGAAGAGTACCTCCCGCTTGTCGGCGAAGTGCCGGAAGAACGTGCGCTCGGTTACGCCGGCGCGGGCGGCGATCTGCGCGGTGGTGGTCGAGTCGTAGCCCTGCTCGCCGTAGAGCTCGAGCGCAGCCTCCCGCAGGCGACGGCGTGCATCCGCGCCGCTTCTCGGCATGCGATCTCCTTCGTAGTGACAGTCACTGACTTAACGTGGTAGCGTCAGCGACTGTCACAACGATACCGAGGAGGAGCGCATGACCGCCATCCCGTCCCGCACCGTCCGTTTCCACGAATACGGCGAACCGTCCGATGTGCTCCGTGAGGAGCGGATCGAGATCCCCGAACCCGTCGCCGGCCAGGTCCGTGTCCGAGTCGCCGCGGTCGGCCTCAATCCCGCCGACTGGGAGGTGTGCCGCGGCTTCCAGGCCGGTGAACTGCCGCGCGGGATCGGCTTCGACGTCGCCGGAACCGTCGACGCCGTCGGAACTGGGGTGGATGGCGTCGCCGTCGGCGATCGGGTTTTCGGCACGGCGGACGTCACAGGACAGGCCAGCGGCGGCCTTGCCGATGTGGCGATCCTCCGCGAGTGGTTCCCGCTGCCCGACGGTCTCGACGAAGCGCACGCCGCCACCCTCCCGATGGTCGTCAAGACCGCGGTGTGGACGCTCGACGCCATGGGGGTGGAGCGCGGCTCCACGCTTCTCGTCCACGGCGCCGGCGGCATGGTCGGCTTCGCGGCGGTGCAGGTGGCCCTGCGGCGCGGTGTTCGCGTCATCGCGACAGCTGGACCGAGCCTCGCGGATCAGTTGGAGGAGTTCGGCGCCCTTGTCACTCCTTATGGAGAGGGAATGCCCGATCGGGTGCGCGCCCTAGCCGGTGGCGACGTGGACCTGGTGCTCGACACCCCGCGTCCCAGCCCGGGAACACTGGCCGAACTCATCGCGCTCGCAGGCGGCGTGCCGTCCCGTGTCGTGACCATCAGCAACCACGACGAGGCGCGACAGCTCGGCGCCCGGGTCAACCTCGACCTGCTCCTCGCCTCCGGCGCGTTTCCGGACGCCGGCGTCGTCGCGGAGTACGCCGAACTCGCAGCCAGAGGCGAGTTCCGGCTCCCCATCGCCGGCACCTTCCCATTCAGCGACTGGCGCGAGGCCATGGAGGCGAGCGTTTCGGGCGCGCCCCACGGCAAGCTCGTCGTGCTGCCGCCCCAGGAGGCCGTCAGTCGGAGATCGCGCGCCTCATGACCGGGCGACTCGGGAACGTGCGGCCCAACTCGGTGAAGCCGGCCCGTTCGAACATCCGCATGGTGCCGGTGAACACCGCCGAGGGAGCGGTCGCCCCCGAGAGCAGGCCGGTGTCCACCGGATGACCGTCGAGAACGCTCGCTCCGTGCCGCCCGGCCCAGTCGATCGCCTCTCCGAGCAGCTGGACGCCGATTCCGTGTCCGCGATGATCCCGCCGGACGACGAAGCACGCCACCCACCAGGCGGCGGGGTCGTCGTCGAGGATGCGGGCGAGCGCACGGTTGCGTGTGACTCCGGGAAGCGTCGATCGCGGCGCGACGCGCGTCCATCCCACCGCCTCCTCGCCGTCGTAGGCCATGAGCCCAACGGGGACGTCGGAGTGAGCGATCTCCTCGTGGAGGGCCGTCCGATTGTCGGGACCGTCGGCGTCACGGAAGCGCTGGCACCAACACGAGTCGGCTCTGCGCCCCTGCGGGCCGAACACCTGTGCGATGTCCGCCCACCTCTCCGCGGTCGCCGGCTCCACCCGGACGGTCATGCCAACTCCCGATGCCTCATAGCCCGGAACCTACACGTGTTGAGGACGGGATCAGCTTGTCATCTCGTCGGTCAGACCACGACTCCATCGGTAGATCGTCCAACACGCTCGCCAGTCTGATTGTCCGTACGGATCGATGCGTCGGCGAGCTAGTGTTCAGGCATGACCGCTCGGCCTAGCGAGGGTCGGGGCCCAGCACCACCCTCTGGAAGGACGCGTACCGTGAAGTACTCGAGTCTTGGGCCCACTGGTGTGCGTGTCTCACAGATCTGTCTCGGATCGGCCACCTTCGGCGTGGCGCCATCCGCGGAGAACGCCGCCGGAGTCGTCGGTGCGGCGCTCGATCTCGGCATCAACTTCTTCGACACGGCGAACGTCTACGGCTCCTCCCCTACCTTCGATCGCCCGGGGGTGCCCGCAGCTGCGGAGCGAGTATCCGCCGAGGAGATTCTGGGCGCCGCGCTGCAGGGCCGCCGCGAGGGCGTGGTGCTTGCCACGAAGTCCGGGGAACGGCGCTTCGACCGAGATGCCGGCCTCTCCAGGCGGTACATCATTCAACAGGTCGAGCGCAGCCTGAAACGCCTTCGCACCGAGTACATCGATCTCTACTATGCACACTTCCCGGACCCGAACACCCCGCTCGAACAGACACTCGCGGTTTACGACGACCTGATCCATCAAGGCAAGCTGCGCTACATCGCCCTGTCCAACCATCCGGCATGGCAGCTGGTGGAGGCGCTGTGGATCGTCGACGATCGCCGGCTCGTCTCTGCACCGGTGGCCTCGCAGGTGAAGTACAGCCTGCTCGATCGCAGCGCCGAGACAGAGCTTTCCGCTGCCAGCGTCCACTTCGGCACGTCGATTGTCCCGTTCGCTCCCGTTCACGGGGGCCTGCTGGCGAATCTCTCGGTGCTCGATCGCGAGATCTCAGGCGACATGCGCTTCGGTGGCCCCGGCTTCTCGGAGGCGGAGATCAGGGTCGCCCGCGAAGTTGACCGTCTCGCCACCGAGTGGGGTTTGACCATGGCGCAGGTATCGCTAGCCTGGCTCCTCTCCAGACCCGCGGTCGCGTCGGTCATTGTCGGAGCCGAGACGGTTGAAGAGATCCAGGCAAACGCTTCGGCAGCCGACGTCGACCTTGCGCCCGAGCAGCTTGAAGCGGTGTCGGCCCTGACCGTCGACCTCGTGCGTTGACGACGGGCACCCCGTCATCACCGACGGATCGGTGCGGTTTCTCAACTGCGAAATAAATGCACGGGCCACCACCTGGATTGTCTCTGCCCCGAGACGGACGAACTTCATAGGGGAGCGACGAACTGCGACAACGGTCGACAACGTCGGGTCAGATCGGGGCCATGTCCGTGAAGCGCGAGTACATGCCCTGGAAGGCCACGGTGACGGTACGGGTGGGGCCGTTGCGGTGCTTAGCGACGATGAGGTCGGCCTCGCCCGCTCGGGGGTTGTCCTTCTCGTAAGCGGACTCGCGGTGAAGCAGGATGACGACGTCGGCGTCCTGCTCGATCGAGCCGGACTCGCGGAGGTCGCTCAGCGCGGGGAGCTTGTCCGCTCGCTGCTCGGGACCACGGTTCAGCTGTGACAGGGCGATGACCGGAACCTGCAGCTCTTTGGCGAGGAGCTTGAGCGCACGCGAGAACTCACTGACCTCCTGCTGGCGGCTCTCGACGCGCTTGCCGCTGGTCATGAGCTGCAGGTAGTCGATGATGACCATCTTGAGACCGACGCGCTGCTTGAGGCGGCGGCACTTGGCGCGGATCTCGACGAGGGTCATGTTGGGGCTGTCGTCGATGTACAGCGGTGCGTCGTTGATGCGGCCGCGGGTGGATGCGATGGTCGTCCAGTCGCGGTTGTCGACGGTTCCCTTGCGCATGTTCTGCAGCGGGACGGTCGCCTCCGCGGACAGGAGGCGCATCGCGATCTCGCTGCGCCCCATCTCGAGGGAGAAGAAGATGGTGGGCATGTCGTGCTTGATCGCCGCGGCGCGTGCGAAGTCGAGCGCGAGCGTCGACTTACCGAGTGCGGGTCGGGCGGCCACGATGACCATCTGGCCGGGATGGAGCCCGTTGGTCAGCTCGTCCAGCTCGGCGAAGCCGGTGGGGACACCGGTCATCGAGCCGTCCTTGTGCTTCGCCGCCTCGATCTCGTCGATCGCGACGGTGACGGCCTCGGTGAGCGGGACGTAGTCCTCGGTCTCCTGCGTTCCCGTCACCGAGTAGATCTCGGCCTGCGCGTTGTTGACCAGGTCGAGAACCTCGCCCTCGGCCTTGTAGCCCATCTGCGTGATGCGCGTGCCGGCCTCGACGAGCCGCCGGAGCAGCGCCTTCTCGCCGACGATGTTGGCGTAGTAGCCCGCGTTCGCCGCGGTCGGGACAAGGCTCGTCAGCGTGTGGAGGTACTCGGCGCCGCCGGCACGGGAGAGTTCGCCGATCTTGGTCAGCTCGTCGGTGACGGTGATGACGTCGGTCGGCTCGCCGTGCGAGTACAGCGACAGGATCGCGTCGTAGATGATCTCGTGCTTGGGGATGTAGAAGTCGGTGCCACGGATCACCTCGACGACGTCGGCGACGGCATCCTTGCTGAGCAGCATTCCACCGAGGGCACTCTGCTCGGCGAGGAGGTCGTGCGGCGGAGTGCGCTCCGGCGAGCGGGCGTCGCCCGGGTCACGACCGTCGGCGAGACCGATATGGGCGATCGACACGTTCACTCCTCTACTGGTCCGTTGCCTCGGGGCACGACGAAGCCGTCGTGGGGTCGTTCGACGCTTTCGCGCGGACGAGTTCCCTCGGGTCGATTGTCGGGACGACCTCCGACATCGCCGCTCCTCGCGGCTGCCGTCCGTCGACGTCGATCAACCCTACGAACCCCTGTCCGCGGTGACAACTCAGCCTGTGGATAAAACTGGGGAGAATGTGGGCGAAACGCCGTAGAGCGTGTGTAGAAGGTGTGTGGAACCCTGTGGAGAAAAAAGAACTTTTGGAGCGAATATATCTGCTGAACAGCAGTTTTACTTTCCCCAGGCTGTGTGTAAAAACTTCCTTGAACCCTGTGTTCAAGCTTGCTTCGGAACGATCACGCCCTGTGCACAGAACGGGGGAAAACAGCCTTAACGAAAGGTAGCGGCGGGCCTTCGCCCGCCGCTACACTTCTGCTTCGTCGCGCCTACTTGGCAGCGACCACCTGGAGGCTGATGACGGCCGAGAGGTCGTCGTGCAGACGCACGGTCGCCTCGTGGTCGCCGACGACCTTGATGGGGTTCGGAAGCTCGATCTTGCGCTTGTCCAGCTCGCCGATGCCGGCCGCCTTGACGGCGTCCGCGACATCACCGGTCTTGACCGAACCGAACAGACGGCCCTCGCGGCCCGCCTTGACGGTCAGCTTGACCTTGGTCGCCTCGAGCTTGGCCTTGAGGTCCTGAGCCTGCTCGACGGTGTGCAGCTCGCGAGCGGCGCGGGCCGCCTTGATCTGCTCGACCTGCTTCTCGCCACCACGCGACCACGCGATTGCGAAGCCCTGCGGGACGAGGTAGTTACGGGCGTAGCCGTTCTTGACGTCGACGACGTCACCGGCCGAGCCGAGGCCGGTGACCTCGTGCGTGAGAATAACCTTCGACATGTCGTTGCTCCTTAGCGGCCAGAGCCGGCGTAGGGGAGGAGCGCCATCTCGCGCGCGTTCTTGACCGCGCGGGCGATGAGTCGCTGCTCCTGGACGGAGACACCGGTGATGCGACGGGCGCGGATCTTTCCACGCTCCGAGATGAACTTACGCAGGGTGGCGACGTCCTTGTAATCGATGACGCCCACGCGAACGGACTTCGCGGGAGCGGCGTTCTTGCCGTCCTTGCCCTTGCGGATCGGCTTGCGGCGGTCGCCGCTCGACTTTCCAGCCATGGTTTCCTTTGCTTTCCGCCCGACCCGGCCTCCGGCCGGCGGGCTGATGATGTGTGCCCCTCTACGGAGGAGCGAGTCTCGTTAGAAGGGGGTCTCGTCGTTGTAGGAGCCCGGAGTGTTCCAGACATCCGCACCGGCGGAGGGATCCGCCGGAGCCGATGCGGCCCACGGCTCCTCGACAGCAGGCGAACCTCCGCCGAAGCCACCCGGGCCTCGTCCGCCTCCGGACGACTGCGTGCGGGTGATCTGAGCGGTGGCGTAGCGCAGCGACGGGCCGATCTCATCGATCTCGAGCTCGATGCTGGTGCGCTTCTCGCCTTCCTTCGTCTCGTAGGAGCGCTGCTTGAGGCGGCCCTGCGCGATGACGCGCGACCCCTTGGTCAGCGAACCGGCGACGTGCTCTGCGAACTCGCGCCAGACGCTGGCGCGGAGGAACAGAGCCTCACCGTCCTTCCACTCGTTCGCCTGACGGTCGAACGTGCGGGGGGTGGACGCGATGGTGAAGTTGGCGACAGCCAGCCCGTTCTGCGTGTAGCGCAGCTCGGGATCGGCGGTGAGGTTCCCCACCACGGTGATGACGGTCTCGCCGGCCATGGGACTAGGCGCCGGCCTTCTCGGAGGTGGCAGCCTTACGGGCGGCCTTCTCGTCGGCGCGCTTCTGAGCGGCGGCGACCTGAGCGATCGCCTCCTCGGCGCGGAGGACCTTGGTGCGCATGACGGCCTCGCTGAGCTTCAGCTGGCGGTCGAGCTCCTTGGTCGTGTCGCCCTCAGCGGTGAGCTGGACGACGGCGTAGATGCCCTCGGACTTCTTGTTGATCTCGTAAGCCAGGCGACGACGTCCCCAGATGTCGACGTTGTCGATCGTTCCACCGTCGTTCCGGACGACGTTGAGGAACTTGTCAAGGCTCGGAGCCACGGTGCGCTCATCGATCTCGGGATCGAGGATGACCATCAACTCGTACTGATGCATGACTAACCCACCTCCTCTGGTCTCAGCGGCTGCAGACGTTCTGCAGCAGGAGGGTGTCATAGACGTGCCCAAGGCAGGACTCTGCCCGGGCAACTTCCCTAGCGTAACGGATGCGGGTGCGGGGCGCCAGCCGGCGGTGATCTCGGTCATGCCTCCACCCTCGCCGGGCCTGCTCGTCCGCGAGCCCGGAAACCCGCATCTGTGGACAACCGAGCGATGGGGAGATCTGTGGACGGAATCCCTCAGTCGGCGCCGATCGCCGCGTTCGCCGCCGTCTGCGCCTTCTTCAGGGCGTCCGCCACCGGGATGCGCCCGAGGAACATCTCCTCGAACACGGGCCCGAACGCATCCTGCGCCTTCGCCCACCCGGCGCCCTGCGGTGCTTGCACGCTGCCGTTCTTCAGCACCTCGTAGAGCGGGGAGACGTCGACGTCCTTCCTCTTCCAATAGTCGAGGAACCCCTGCTGGGCCGCGACCACGGCGGGGGAGGCGGAGCCGTCCTCGCCGATCGCCGCCGAGCCCTCGGCACTTCCGAGCCACCGCAGCACTTTGTCGACCGCGTCCGGGTGCTTCGAATGCGCATTGCCGGCGGCGATCACGCCGTCGGTCACGCTGATCGCGCCGGCAGGGCCGGCCGGAAGCGGAGCCACGCCCCAGCGGAACGACGCGCCCTGTTCGACGTTCGCCAGGTTGTACGAGCCGGTCTGGAACAGCGCGAGGCGGCCCTGCGTGAACTGGTCGCGGCTGAAGTCGCCGTTGGTGTTCGTGTCCGCCGCCGATGGTGCGACGTGGTACTTGTCGATCAGGTCGACGACGTACTGGAACGCCTGCCTGCCCTGCGGGGTATCGAAGACGAAGCGGCCCCCCTTCTGCAGCGCGGCGCCGTTCGACCCGAGGTAGTTGATGTAGATCGCGTTCAAGTCGTTGGCCGCGTTGTAGCCGTACTGCACGATGTGCTGCGGGTCGAAGCCGGGGTCGGCCGCCGTGTGGCCCGCCGCATCCAGCGTCAGCTTCTGCAGCACGGGGAGGAGGGTGTCCGACGCGCGATCGGGTGACCAGTGGAGGCTGCCCAGCGACGCCGGGTCGACGCCCGCCTTCTTCAGCAGGTCGGCGTTGTAGAAGACTCCGATGCCCGGGTCCGCGAGCTGGGGAACACCCCACAGCGATCCGTCGAGCGTGTACTGCTTCACGACGTTGGGCTGCCAGCGCTTCGAGGCTGCGGATCCCAGGGTCTTGCCGACGTCGACCAGGTCGCCGCCCGTCGCGTAGTCCTCGAAGTTGCCGGCGTTCACCCAGAAGACGTCGTCGGCGTCGCCGGCGGCGACATCGGTGCGCAGCTTCGTGAAGTAGTCCGCCCACGGCACGAGCACCGTCTTCACGTCGATGTCGGAGTTCTTCTTCTCGAACTCGGCGAACGAGGTTCGATAGGCCTTCTGCACCTGCTCGTCCCACAGCCGCACCGTGACCGTCTGCTTCGCCGGCTGCGCAGATCCCGCGACAGCTGTCGTGATGCCGACCGCGGCGACCAGCACGACGAGACCCGCCACCGATGCCGCGATGACGGTCGAGCGCTTGGCCATGTCAGATCCTCCTCTACCGTAAGCCGGTGATCGTGATGGACCGCACGAAGCGCTTCTGGAAGATCAGGAAGAGCACGACGAGCGGCACGATCGCCAGCGTCGTCGCTGCCATGACAACTGTCCAGTTGCCGTTGTACTGGGATTGGAGGCTAGCAGTGGCGACGGTGGCCACCCGCCACGTGTTACCGCTTGTGATGACGAGCGGCCACAGGAAGTTGTTCCACTGGCTCACCACCGTGATCAGCACGAGCGTCGCGATGATCGGCCGGGAGAGCGGGACCACGATCTCCACGAGGATGTCCAGGGTGGATGCGCCGTCGAGCCGGGCGGCGTCGATGAGCTCCTGCGGGATCCCGCGGAAGTACTCGCGCAGAAGGAAGATCGCGTACGGGCTCCCGAAGGAGAAGGGGAGCACGAGGCCCCAGAACGTATCGCGCAGTCCCAGCTGGGCCATCATCAGGTACAGCGGGATGACGAGCACGATCGCCGGCACCATGAGCGTCGCGAGGTATACCCAGAACAGCGCATCCCGTCCGGGGAAGTCGACGCGGGCGAACGCGTAGGCGGCCATGATCGAGAAGACCAGCTGGAACACCAGGATGAACAGGCTGACGAGCGCCGTGACGAGGAGCGCCCGGCCGAAACCGGCCGGGCCGGTGAACAGCGAGACGAGGTTGTCGAGCGTCCATGGATCGGGCGGCGTCAACGCGGGCGTGCGGGCGAACTGGGCCGGCGTCTTGAAGGCCGTCATCGCGCTGAGCAGGAAGGGCGCGAGCGTCACCGCCGCGCCGACCAGCAGCAGGAGGTAGACGCCGACCGTCCGGAGGACCCGCCTACCCGAGGTCATAGGTCGTCCTCCTGCGGAAGTACAGCTGCTGCCCGACGGTGATCGCCACCAGCAGCACGAGCAGCACCACGGCCATGACGGATGCCCGCCCGAGGTCGAACGACTGGAAGGCCTCCGTGTAGATGCGGTTCGCGACCACATCCGTCCGGTGCTCCGGCCCGCCGCCGGTGAGCGCATAGATCTGGTCGAAGAGCTGGAAGGTGGCGATCACGCTCGTGACCAGCACGAAGAACATCGTCGGCCGGAGCAGGGGCAGCTTGATCCGCCAGAACAGGGCGACCGGACCGGCGCCGTCGATGCGTGCGGCCTCCACGATGTGGTTCGGGATGTTCAACAGCCCGGCGAGGAAGAAGAGAGTGACGTAGCCGACGTTCGTCCAGATGACCACAGCGGCCGCGGCGGGCAGCGCGAGCACGGGGTCCGTCAGCCACTCGACGCGCACACCAAGCAGCGCGTTGAGCGCACCGCCCGTCGGGGCGAAGATCCACTTCCACACGACCCCCAGCGCCAGGGGCGCGCAGATCCAGGGGAGGGCGTAGATCGTGCGCAGCACGGCCGAGCCGGGGAGTCCACGCGTCAGCAGCGATGCGCCGAACAGCCCGAGCGCGGTCTGGACCGGGATGACGATCACCACGAACACCGCCGTCACCAATAAGGCATTGCCGAAGACGGGATCGGTCAGAACCGAGGCGTAGTTGGCCAGCCCGGCGAACCGCAGCGGGTGGATGAGATCCCAGCTCTGGAAGCTGAGCCACACCACCACGAGCACCGGCAGCACGAGGAAGCACGCGACGCCGAACAGGCTCGGCGCGAGCAGTGCATAGCCGGTGACGGCATCCCGTCGGCGCAGCGCGCGGGAGCGGGAACGCTGGGTCAGCGGTTCTCCCACCAGGTGAGGAGACGCCGCGTGGCCTCCTCCTCGCCGAGGGGCCCCTCGTCGAGGCGGAGTTCGAGGAGGAACCTCATCGCCTGACCCACCTCCCTGCCGGGGCGGATGCCGAGGATGCTCATCACCTGCTCTCCGTTCAGATCCGGGCGCACCGCATCCATCTCCTCCTGCTCGCGGAGTTCGCGGATGCGCGTTTCGAGGTCATCGTAGGCGAAGCCCAGACGGTCGGCCTTCCGCCGGTTACGGGTCGTGACGTCGGCCCGCGTGAGCATGTGCAGGCGTTCGAGCTCCGGGCCGGCGTCGCGGACGTAGCGGCGCACGGCCGAGTCGGTCCAGTGCGCGTCGGCGTAGCCGAAGAACCGCAGGTGCAACTCGATCAGCCGGGCGACGGAGTCGATGGTCGACTTGTCGAACCGCAGGGCGGTGAGCCGCTTCTTTGCGAGCTTCGCGCCGACGACGTCGTGGTGATAGAAGCTGACCGCCCCGCCGGGCTCGAAGCGGCGGGTCGCCGGCTTGCCGATGTCGTGGAGGATCGCGGCCAGACGCAGCACCAGATCGGGTGCCTCGCCGGGATGCCGCTCCTTCTCGTATCCGATCGCCTGGTCAAGCACGGTGAGGCTGTGCTGGTAGACGTCCTTGTGGTGGTGGTGCTCGTCGGCCTCCAGCCGGAGCGCGGGGATCTCGGGGATCACCTCATCGGCCAGGCCGGTCTCCACGAGCAGTTCGAACCCCCGCCGCGGCTCGTCCGCCATCAGCAGCTTGCTCAGCTCGTCGCGGACGCGCTCGGCGCTGACGATCTCGATCCGCTCGGCCATGGACGACATGGCCTCCCGCGTGGCCTCGTCGACCGTGAAGCCCAGCTGTGCAGTGAAGCGCGCGGCCCGCATCATCCGCAGCGGGTCGTCGCCGAAGGAGATCTGGGGGCTGCTCGGTGTGGTGATCACCCCGGCGATGAGGTCCTCGACACCGCCCGAGGGGTCCACCAGGCGCACTTCCGGCAGCCGGAGGGCGAGCGCGTTGACCGTGAAGTCGCGGCGCAGCAGGTCACCCTCGAGGGTGTCGCCGAACTCGACCTCCGGCTTGCGGGTGGTGCCGTCGTAGCTGTCGCTCCGGTAGGTGGTGATCTCGACGGTGTCATCGCCGAGGCGCGCGCCGATCGTGCCGTACTTGCGGCCGACATCCCAGATCGCATCGGCGATGGGCCCGACGACCCGGACGATGTCGTCGGGGCGGGCGTCCGTGGTGAAGTCGAGATCGTGCACCGGCCGGCCGATCAGGGCGTCGCGCACGGGGCCGCCGACGAGCGCGAGCTCGTGCCCCGCGGCCTGGAAGGCGTCGGCGAGACGGGCGACCGACGGCGTGCGTGCGAGGTCGCCGAGGCGTTCGAGGGATTCGGCGACGCTCTGCATGGTGCCCCAGTTTAACGGCCCTCCTCGCCGGCCTCTCAGCAGGCGGCCTCTACAATCGACCACATGGAGGCCGAGTCGGGATCGCGCGTCGACGCATGACGGCAACCTCCTCCACCCTCCGGAGGGGTGCGTCGCTCCGCGCCCGTCTGCGTGTGACGGCGGCAGCCGTCGCCGTCGGGGCGCTCGCCGTTCTCGCAGGCGTCGCGCATCCCTCAGGTGCAGCGGAAGCGGTCACGCCGGCTCCGAAGGCCGCGGCCGGAACAGAGCTGACCGCATCCATCACCGCTGATGACGCGGGGGTTGTGACGCCCGGCAAAGACCTCGGGGTCTCGGTCACGGTCTCGAACCCGACCGACACCGCTTTCCAGTCGGGCACCGTCTCGCTCTGGGTCGATCCGGCGGCGCAGAACGACCGGAAGGCGTTGGCCTCGTGGCTCGCATCCACCGACTCCGTGTCGGGCGCCGTCGACCTCGGCAAGGCGCAGCTGAACACGCTCGAGCCGGGCTCGAGCACGGTGGTGCGCGTGACCGCGCCCGCGGCCTCGCTCCCGTTCGCCGGCCGCACGTCGTCGGCGGTGTTCGGGATCGGCGCCTCGGTGCTTGCCGGATCCTCGGACGCCACCGCGCGGGGCTCCGCCGTCTGGTACCCGGGCGGCACCGCGAAGCAGGCCAGCGTCAACGTCGCTCTGCCGATCGTCACGCCGTCCGGCACGAACGGGATCATCGCGGCAGACGACCTCGCGACCTACACGGCGCCCAACGGCATCCTCACCCGCGAACTCGACGGCCTCGCCGGACACACCACCGTCACGGTCGGCATCGATCCGATGATCATCGCCTCGATCCGAGCCCTCGGCAACGCGGCCCCGGCGAGCGCGCTCGACTGGCTGGAGCGGCTGGCCGACCTGCCCAACGAAACCTTCTCACTGGGTTACGGGGATGCTGACCTCGCCGGCCAGCTCCAGGCGGGCCTCCCGACGCCGCTGCAACCGACCTCGCTCTCGTACGCGATCGACCCGAAGAACTTCACGCCGGCGCCCACACCCGTGGGGGAGCCGGCCACGGCAACACCGACCCCCGCACCGAAGACCTCGACGTCGACGCCCAGCCCCACACCGACCACCAGCCCCGGGCCTGTGCTGCCGACGATGGATGAGCTGCTCGCCTGGGACTACACCCTCACCGGCATCGGCTGGCCGGGTGACAAGACGGTCCGTCGAGCCGACCTCGCACCGCTCGCGGCCGCCGGCCTGAAGACCACCATCGTCTCCGGCAGCAACACCAACGCGAACGACCTGAGCACGACCCCGAACGCGACCCTGAGCTCGGGAGACAGCCGCATCCTGGCCTCCGACCAGCCACTGAGCGACGCGCTGCGGCAGGCGATCTCCGCGCCCAGCGACGTCGCGTGGAACTCGGCCATGTCGAAGGTGAACGCTCAGCTTGAGCTCATCGCGCAGGAGTCCGGCGACGCGCGCCGGCTCCTCGTGGCGCTCGACCGCTCCTGGCCGTCGAGCGGAACGCAGTTCGAGCGAACGCTCAACGCGCTGTTCTCTTCGCCGTGGTCGGCTCCCGCCTCCTTCCCGGCGATCGCCGGCGCACCCCAGACCGCCGGTTTCGATCTCGTCGACACCCCGGAGAGCGCCGATCGCATCACCGGCATCCGCGCGCTCATCCAGGACGAGGTCGCGCTGGGTCAGTTCGCCACGGTGCTCGACGACCCGACGACGCTGACCGGCCGTACCCGTTCGGATCTGCTCGCACTGCTCGCGGTCTCGTGGCTGAACCCGCGGACCGACTGGAATACCGCCGTCGCGAAGGAGCGGGCAACGACGGACAAGACGCTGCACTCCATCCGCATCCTGCCGACGGAGAACGTCAACCTCGTGAGCGCCCAGGGGTCCATCCCCTTCACGGTGAGCAACGGCCTCACCGACGAAGCCGTGACGATCGTGCTGACCGCCGCTCCCTCCAACGGCCGGCTCGAGGTCGACCAGTCGACCACCAAGCGCATCGTCAAGGACTCGCGCGCGACCGTCCTCATCCCGGTCAAGGCCAAGGTGGGCAACGGCCAGGTCGTGCTGTCGCTGCATCTGTACAGCCCGACCGGCGTGCCCATCGGCGATCCGACTTCGGTGACGGTGGATGTGCACGCCGACTGGGAGGGCATCGGCGCGCTGATCTTCGGCATCCTGCTGGTGCTGCTGTTCGGCTTCGGGATCGTGCGGAACATCCTGCGGCGGCGGTCGAAGCGGGCTGAGGATGCCGCCGAGGCGGCTGAGGCCGAAGACGCCGAAGCCGAGGCTGTCCCGTCAGAGGGTTCCGACTCTGCGGCAGCATCCCCTCCGGAGGAGCGGCCCGGTGGCTAGCGTCGGCCGCGCCAGCGCGCTCCTCGCCTCCGGCACCCTCGTGTCGCGTCTTCTCGGGTTCGCGAAGGCGTGGCTCCTGGTGCAGGCGATCGGCGCGATCAGCTTCGCCGCGAACGCCTACGGCACCGCGACGATCGTCCCCAACAGCGTCTACGCGATCATCGCGCAGGGAATCCTCAACGCCGTCCTCGTCCCGCAGATCGTCCGCGCCTCCGTCAACGCAGACGGCGGCCGCGCGTACATCAACAAGCTCGTCACGCTCGGGATGGTCGTCTTCGCCGCGGTCGCGGTGGTCGCCACATTCCTCGCACCGGTCCTGGTCTCCCTCTTCGGCATCCCCGCCGCCCAGAGGGACCTCGCCACCGCGTTCGCCTACTGGTCGCTGCCGCAGATCTTCTTCCTCGGCCTCTACACGCTGCTCGGCGAGGTGCTGAACGCTCGCAAGTCCTTCGGGCCGTTCACCTGGGCGCCGGTCGTCAACAACGTGATCGCCATCGTGCTGCTCGCGGCTTTCATCCTTGCCTTCGGCACCGCCGCCTCCGGCAAGCACGACAGCGGCTGGTCGTTCTGGATGATCGCCCTGCTGGCCGGCGGTGCCACCCTGGGCGTGGCGGTGCAGGCGCTCATCCTGTTCGTCTTCTGGCGGCGGGTCGGGCTGCGCTTCCGGTTCGACTTCGGCTGGCGCGGGGTGAACCTCGGGACGGCGGGCAAGGCCGCGGGCTGGACGTTCGCCATGCTCATCGCCACCCAGATCGCCGGGCTGGTCGAGACGAACGTCTCCAACTCGGCGGGGGAGGCCAACGCCGGTCCCTTCGTCATGCAGAACGCGTGGCTGATCTTCATGCTCCCGCACGGCATCATCGCCGTCTCCATCGTGACCGCCTTCTATACGCGCATGGCCGAGCACGCGCATCGGGGCGCCACAGCCGACTTCCGTCAGGACTTCTCGTCGGCGGCGCGGTCGATTATGTTCCTCATCGTCTTCTCGTCGGCGGCCCTCATCGTCACGGCCTACCCGATCGCTCGCGTGTTCACCGGCGACTACCAGGCGATGGGGCTCGTCCTCATCGCGTACCTGGTCGGCCTCGTGCCCTTCTCCCTCGTCTTCATGGCGCAGCGGGCCTTCTACTCGCTGGGGGACACGCGCACGCCGTTCTTCTTCACCCTGGCCCAGGTCGCCGTCATCCTCGCCGGCGTGCTGCTCTGCTTCCTGGTGCCCGCCCCGAACCGGGCTGCCGCCGTCGCCCTCGTCGTCTCGATCGCCAGCTTCGTGCAGGCGATCCTGGCCTTCGCCCTGCTGCGCCGCCGGACCGGGGGAGTGGATGGGGCGCGCATCCTGAGCTCGCTCTGGCGCTTCCTCGTCGCCGCCCTCGCCGCCATGGCCGCCGGCGCGGGCTTCCTCATCATCCTCGGCGGCGTCGAGAAGGGGGCGTTTCCGGTGAGCGGCCCGATCGCGGCCGTCGTCGCCACGGCGATCGTCGGCGTGGTCATGCTCGTCGTCTACGTCGGCTTCCTGGGGATGCTGCGATCGCCCGACCTGGAGGCCGGTCTCGCGCCCCTCCTGGGCCGCGCCGGAAGGCGTTCACGCACGCCCAGGTGACACGGAATAGCATCCGCCTAGGATGTGTTCTACAGGTCGACGCCTCCAGACGAAGGTGTCGCGATCAGGTCAAGGAGTTCCGCCGTGCGGCAGATCATCATCATCGGTTCCGGCCCTGCCGGTTACACCGCGGCCATTTACGCGGCCCGCGCCAATCTGAAGCCGCTGCTGATCGCCTCCTCGGTCGAGGCCGGCGGTGAGCTGATGAACACTACGGAGGTCGAGAACTTCCCGGGGTTCCCGGAGGCCGTCATGGGCCCGGACCTCATGTTCAAGATGCAGGCGCAGGCCGAGAAGTTCGGCACCGAGATCGTCCTCGACGACGTCGTCTCCGTCGACCTGACCGGTGAGGTCAAGCGCGTCACGCTCGGATCGGGCGCCGTGCACGAGGCTCTCGCCGTGATCTTCGCGACGGGGTCCGCGTACCGCAAGCTTGGCCTGGAGGACGAAGAGCGCCTCTCCGGCCACGGCGTCTCCTGGTGCGCCACTTGTGACGGGTTCTTCTTCCGCCAGCGCACGATCGCCGTCGTCGGCGGCGGAGACTCGGCGATGGAGGAGGCCACCTTCCTCACCCGATTCGCCGACAAGGTGTACGTCATCCACCGTCGCGACTCGCTGCGCGCCTCCAAGATCATGCAGGACCGCGCGTTCGCCAACGACAAGATCGAGTTCATCTGGAACTCCGAGGTCGTGGCGATCGGCGGCGACGAGCAGGTGCAGAACATCACCCTCCGCAACCTGGTCACGGGCGAGGAGAGCGAGCTGCAGCTGCACGGTCTGTTCATCGCGATCGGCAACGACCCCCGCGTCCACTTGGTGCACGGTCAGCTCGACCTGACCCCCGAAGGTACGATCGCGGTCGACGGCCGGAGCTCGAAGACCAACCTGCCCGGCGTGTTCGCCGCAGGTGACGTCATCGACCCGACCTACCGCCAGGCGGTCACCGCCGCGGCGTCCGGTACGGTCGCCGCGCTCGACGCGGAGCACTACCTGACGACGCTTCCCCAGAACTTGCTCGACAGCGCAGCGGATGGCGCGTCGGGTGACCTCGAACTCACGACCACCGCATAAGGAGATACAAGAAAATGTCAGCAGCACGTTCGGTTACGGACTCCAGCTTCGAGCAGGACGTCCTCAACAGCGAGAAGACCATTCTGGTGGACTTCTGGGCTGAGTGGTGCGGTCCGTGTCGCGCCGTCGGCCCGATCCTCGACCAGATCGCCTCCGAGCACGCCGACAAGATCGAGATCGTCAAGCTCAACGTCGACGAGAACCCGCAGACCGCTGCGAAGTACCAGATCACCTCCATCCCCGCGATGAAGGTCTACCAGGGTGGCGAGGTCGTCAAGACCGTCATCGGCGCCAAGCCGAAGCCCGCCCTCGAGGCCGACCTGGCCGCCTACCTGGCGTAGCGCGACCCGTCCTTCTTCAGACCCGTCCGGCGCTCACCCGCCGGGCGGGTCTTTTTCGTACCCGGCGACGCACGATTTTCTCCGCAGTGCGTCGCCCCCATAGCATGGCTCAACGGCAGAGAAACGGAACTCACACGTGATCGAACAGGGCACTCCGCAGCAGCGGGGCAACAATCTGGACCCGTGGTATCACCACTACGCGCAGCGTACGAGCGGCCTCGCCGCCAGTGAGGTCCGAGCCCTGTTCGCCGTCGCCAGCCGCCCCGAGGTGGTCTCGCTGGCCGGCGGCATGCCGTTCGTCTCCGCCCTCCCGCAAGACCTGGTGGTCGGCGCGATGGATCGCGTCATGCGCGAGCAGGGAGCGGTCGCCCTCCAGTACGGCTCCGGTCAGGGCGTCCCGGCCCTGCGCGAGCAGATCCTCGACGTCATGGCGCTCGAGGGCATCAGCGGCAGCGCCGACGACGTCGTCGTTACCACCGGCTCGCAGCATGCCCTGGAGCTGTTCAGCAAGCTCTTCATCGATCCGGGCGACGTCGTGCTCGCCGAAGGGCCCAGCTATGTGACCGCGATGGTCATCTTCAAGTCGTACCAGGCCGAGGTGGACCACGTCCCGATGGATGCGCACGGCCTCATCCCCGAGGCGCTGCGCGAGCACATCGCGCGGCTGAAGGCGGCCGGACGACGCGTGAAGTTCCTGTACACCGTGCCGACCTTCCACAACCCCGCCGGCGTCACCCTGACCTGGGAGCGACGGCTGGAGATCCTCGCGATCGCGCGAGAGAACGACATCCTCGTGCTGGAGGACAACCCGTACGGGTTGCTCTACTTCGAGGAGAAGCCGCCCGCGGCGATGCGCTCGGTCGAGAAGGACGGCGTCGTCTACCTGGGGACATTCTCCAAGACGCTGGCTCCCGGGTTCCGGGTGGGCTGGGCCCTGGCGCCGCACGCCATCCGCGAGAAGCTCATCCTCGCCAACGAGGCGGCTGTGCTGAGCCCGAGTTCGTTCAGTCAGCTGGTGATCTCGGAGTACCTGCAGGACGCGGACTGGAAGGCGCAGATCGACACCTTCCGCGGCGTCTACCGGGAGCGCAAGGAGGCGATGATCTCCGCTCTGAACGAGCACCTGCCCGAGCTGAGCTGGACCGATCCCAACGGTGGGTTCTACGTCTGGCTCACCCTGCCGCCGCACCTCGACTCGAAGGCCATGCTCCCTCGCGCCGTGACCGAGCTCGTGGCCTATACGCCGGGCACGGCCTTCTATGCCGATGGATCTGGTGCTCACAACATCCGGCTGTCGTTCTGCTACCCGACTCCGGAGAACATCAGGGTCGGTGTGCGGCGGCTCGCAAACGTGATCGGCGGAGAGCAGGACCTGCTTGACACCTTCGCCGGCACCGGCCCGCTCGAAGCCTCTCAGCGCCGCAGCCGCACGAGCGCCAACCCTCCGACCGATCTGCGCTAGAGAAAGACCTGATCATGGCCGAAAAAGCAGCACTGAATGTCGTCGTCCTCGCCGGGGGAATCTCGCACGAGCGCGACGTCTCCCTGCGCACGGGGCGCCGCGTGGCCGACGGGCTGAACGCGCTGGGCCACACGGTGACCTTCCGCGACCCCGATGCCTCGCTGCTTGCCTTCCTGGAGGAGTCAGCGCCCGACGTCGTGTGGCCGGCGCTGCACGGTGCCAGTGGAGAGGATGGGGCACTGCGCGGCCTGCTGGAGATCACCGGCGTGCCCTTCGTGGGTTCGCGGGCCGACGCCTCCCGTCTTGCCTGGTCGAAGCCGACAGCGAAGACGATCGTCGCTCGTGCAGGAGTCGCGACACCGGAGTCGGTCACTCTTCCGCAGGAGACCTTCCGTGAACTCGGGGCGGGCAGTGTGCTCACGACCGTGCTCTCGGGACTGGACCTCCCGGTCGTCGTGAAACCCGCCCAGGGCGGGTCCGCGCAGGGCGTCACCATCGTGACGTCGGCCGAGGAGTTGCCGCGCGCCATGGTCGACGCGTACACGTATTCGGACGTCGCGCTGATCGAGCGCAAGGTCGAGGGCGTGGAGGTCTCGGTCGCGGTGGTGGACACCGGCGATGGTCCGGAGGCTCTGCCCGCGGTGGAGATCGAACCCGTCGACGGCGTGTACACCTTCGACGCGCGGTACAACGCGGGGGAGACCCGGTTCTACGTGCCCGCACGGCTGGACGAGAAGGTCCTGGAGGCGGTGGCCGAAGCGGCGCGTACCGCCCACAACGCGCTGGGCCTGCGGCATCTCTCGCGAATCGACCTGATCGTCGATGGCGCCGGCACGCCCTGGTTCCTCGAAGCGAACGTATTGCCGGGACTGACGGAGACGTCCATCATGCCGCAGGCCATCAGCGCCTCCGGGCGCGAGCCGGCCGAGGTGTACGCGGCGCTGGCTGCCGCGGCGATCGCCGACGCCTCTCAGCTGTAGCTGGGTTGCCCGATCTCGTCGAGGATCCGGTTGAGGTCTTGGATGGTCGCGAAGTCGACGACGATCTGACCCTTGCGTGCGCCCAGGGATATCTTCACCCGAGTGTTCAGCCGATCTCCCAGCTGACCAGCAATTTCATCCAAGTGGCCGCGGTGCCGACCTGCCGTCGCCTTAGTGCGCGGAGGCTTCGGGGTCTTGCTGGCGGCGGCCTCGGCCGCCCGCACGGAGAGGTCTTCGTTGACGATCTTGTCGGCGAGGCGGATCATCGCCTCCTGGTCGTCACCGAGTGACAGGATCGCGCGGGCGTGCCCTGCGCTGAGCACGCCGGCGGCGACACGCGCCTGCACCGACGCGGGCAGCTTGAGAAGCCGGATGGTGTTGGTGATCTGCGGACGAGAGCGTCCGATCCGGGTCGCCAGCTCTTCCTGGGTGATGCCGAAGTCGGCCAGGAGCTGCTGGTAGGCGGATGCCTCTTCGAGGGGGTTCAGCTGGCTGCGGTGGAGGTTCTCCAGCAGCGCGTCGCGCAGCATGTCCTCGTCCGCGGTGTCCTTGACCACCGCGGGGATGGAGTCCAGCCCGAGCTCCTTGGTCGCCCGCAGGCGGCGCTCGCCCATGATCAGTTCGTAGCGGCCCGGCTCGTCGGGGAGTGGACGCACGACGACCGGCTGGAGGACCCCGACCTCGCGGATGCTCGCGATCAGCTCGTCGAGGGCGTCTCGGTCGAACTCGGTGCGCGGCTGCACGCGGTTCGGGACGATGTCGGCGGGGGAGATGCTGGCGAGGCGAGCGCCGGGAACCGCGACCAGGTCGTCCTCGCGCTCCGCGACGGCGACCGCGGCCGATGAGCGGGCGGCGGCGCCTCCCGCGCTGTTATCAGGGAAGAAGACGTCGACGGGACGGGCGGACTGATCGCTGGTGGGGATGAGTGCGCCGATTCCTCGGCCCAATCCGGTGCGCTTCGCTGCCATTAGCGGGGTACTCCTCTTCGTGCGATCTCGGCGGCCGCCTCCATGTAGGAGAGGGAACCGCTGGAGTTGGTGTCGTAGCTGATGAC
This sequence comes from Cryocola sp. 340MFSha3.1, assembly GCF_000383315.1. Taxonomy (NCBI): domain Bacteria; kingdom Bacillati; phylum Actinomycetota; class Actinomycetes; order Micrococcales; family Microbacteriaceae; genus Cryocola; species Cryocola sp. 340MFSha3.1. The sequence continues at coordinate 2,166,488 of NZ_KB911087.1, read as the reverse complement.
GCTCTGGCCGTAGCTGGGTGCTTCGGAGATGCGGACGGAGCGGGGGATGATCGTGTCGAGCACCTCGTTGGGGAAATGCTCACGAACATCCGCAGCGACCTGGTGAGCGAGGTTCGTGCGGGAGTCGTACATCGTCAGCAGGATCGTGGACACCTGCAGCCGGGGATTCAGATGACGCTCGATCAGCTGGATGTTCTTCAGCAGCTGGCTGAGGCCCTCCAGCGCGTAGTACTCGCACTGGATGGGGATGAGCACTTCGCTGGCAGCAACGAACGCGTTGATCGTGAGGAGCCCGAGTGACGGCGGGCAGTCGATGAGTACGTAGTCGATGTCGTACTCGTCGAGGAAGCGGTTGAGGGCGCGCGACAGCCGCTGCTCCCGCGCCACCATGGAGACGAGTTCAATTTCGGCGCCGGCGAGGTCGATGGTCGCCGGAACAACGAAGAGCCCATCGAACTCCGGGCTCTTCTGGATCACCTCTTCGAGCTCTCGGTCGTTCACCACTACGTCATAGACGCTGGGCGTTCCTTCGCGGTGCTCGACACTGAGGGCCGTCGATGCGTTGCCCTGCGGGTCGAGGTCGATCACCAGCACCCGCGCGCCCGATTTGGCGAGCGCCGCGCTCAGGTTGACCACCGTGGTGGTCTTGCCGACGCCACCCTTCTGATTCGAGATGGTGAAGATGCGCGTCTGAGAGGGAAGCGGCAACGTTGTGGACGCGATCACCTGCCGACGGCGGGCCAGGTCCTGAATCTCCTCCGCCAGGGGAGTACCCACGTCAAAGCTGTCGTCGGTCGTGTCGGCATCCGTCACGCTGTCGATCTCACCTACTCCGCCGTGCTCGTCCTGATCGTGCTCGTCCTGATGGGATTGTTTCACGTGAAACTCGCGTCGCTCCATAATGCGTGGCACCGGCTTCCGGCTGGTCGTCGGCGCACCAGCAGCGCACCCGTGAACCACTCTAACTCGGATGTCCGACGCTTTCCGCGCGGCGCGCAACCTGTGGAGAAGTGTCGTTCCGATCGCGCGCATGGGTGGTGCGGCGTGGTCTGTTTCACGTGAAACGTTGGCCTGTGTCGTCGCTGTCTTCCGGTCGGGGCGGCCCGCATCTATCTGTGCCCCAGCTGATCAGTCCCGCGACGGCAAACTCCGTCCTGCGCGCGTTTCACGTGAAACCATGATGACGCCACCACCACCCGCCCAACACCTCGAGGCTTGAATTTCCCCACGGAGCCATCATGGTCGACTGGCCGGAGTGTCTCGAGTCCTGAGGGACTAACGAGTACGCCGGCGCGCAGCTGGGGAATGGGCAGGATCGCAGCGGTCTGGCTGGGGGAGTGCTTGGGCCCCGACCGCCCGGTATCGATCGGGAACCTATTCGTAACTTCACGGGATCCGCGTCACCAATCGCAGATCGCGTCCATACCCGAACGGCCGCTCTTGAGTCGGCGGGGAGGATGTGTGTCTGTCCTGGAGTGCTCCCGCGTCCTGCGCTGGCCCGCTGCTGCGCGCACGCGGTCGTAATCGAAACCGGAGGGCTTGTCCGGGTCAATTCTCGACGAGGAACGGTGGCGAACTGAGGGCTTCCTCTCATGGCGAGCTGAGCGCCGCGCGTCGAATGGTCTGCCAAGCTCCCTCAGCCCTTGCACGTCCGGTCAGACTCCGCCGATCGCATGGCGATGTGTCGGGAATCCGCATCGTTTCACGTGAAACGACATCACGCCTGCCCAGCCTGCCGTGGCTACAGGGCGCGGAGTCCCGCCCCAATCCTCTCGAGCACCCACGGGGCCGTGCCGGTTGCGGACTTCCGCCCCCCGCCGCAAGGCCGCCGCGAAAGCCCGCGGCGAAAGCGCCACGCAACCCCGACATAAGCCTGCTGCAAAAATCCCTCGACACCCCGCCACGAAACCCCGCCGCAGAGGCCTCGCGAGAGCCCCGCCACGCATCCCCTACGCAACCTCGGCACGAAACCCCGCCGCGAAAGCCCCGCGAAAGCCCGCGACCCACGCCTCGCGCAACCCGTCACCCACGCCTTACGCAAACCCGCCACGAAAGCCCGCCACGGAAGCCCGCCACCCACGCCTCAGGAAACCCCGCCATCCACGCCCTACGCAACTCGTGGCAAAAGCCGACCGCGGAAGCCACGCACCCAGCCCTGGTACCAAGGTCCGGCGCTGAATCCGGCACGAAGCTCGCTACAGAGCGCGCTTCTACTCGAGGTCGCCACTGTCGGCCCGTAAACAGCTGGCGAGAGTCCCGAATACGATCTCTTCCCGCGATCACAGCCGGCTGTTTCACGTGAAACTTGCGCCGCATCCTGCATGGCGTGCGGTCGACGGTGCACAATGACTCCAAGTGGCGGCCCCAGCGCCGCTAAGACGTAGCCCGTCCTTTACCGTCCGTCCGTTTCCGTACGTCGAGTCATCGGTCACAATGAGCTCGGGAGCTCGTGAACTCCCGCCAATCGTTCACTGGACTCCGGTTGCGCTGATATCGCGCTCACCTGTCATCTCGCCTTCCGTCGCCCCGGAGTCGCACGCACAACGGAGCCTCCGGGGAACTGGCGAGATAGCTCAGGTCGCGGCTAGGCCCAAGAGCTGCAAACCAGGGGAGTCTTTCCATTCGAAGGACTCAGGTCTTCGACGCCCGGTCGGGGTAGGACGAAGCTGAGACGCGCCCCCTTACGGCGGTGATCCGCATTTTCCGCCCGCGGAGTCGATCCCAGATACAGCCAGAGTCCTGACTCCTCGGCTCCTCGTCCCTGGTCGAAACATGCGGCGGTTCCGCCTTTGGGCGCGCTGGCCGGACCGGACTCGCAGCGCTATAACCGACCGAGCGACTGCCGCCCAACCCAGCGAACGTGAAAGTGACCGCCGGACCAGCACGCCCCGCCGGCGTTTCACGTGAAACACCGACGCGTCCGAATATGGGCTCGCTGAGGCGGCGAGTGTCCAAGGATCCACGGGCGCCGAACAACGCAGCGCGCTCGCCACCCGGTCGCCGTACATGCGTTCGGGCCGGTCGCCCCGGCCTCTCGCCTGAACATGCGACGACGACCATATGAAACGAGTAGAGCCTGGACTGGGACAAGAGCGTTGCGGCATCCCGCCCACGAAGGCACGCGAGGTGCACACGCCGTCGTACCTCCGCGTCTCCCAAGTCCCGTCAGCGATCGGCGCGGCTCCCCGAAACGAGAGCACGCCCCAGGTCGTCGACGTTGGCGTCACTCGAGCGCTGCCACTCTCCGAAAGAACAATCCAGCCGCCGGTCAGTCAGCTCCGAGGGGAGAGTCAACGATGTCGCGGACATGCTCTGTCCCTGTCTCGACCGCGAAACATGCCCCGCAGACCCGAAATCGACACCGGAGCCAGCGTCGAACATCGCCTCAGAATGGCTCTGACACAACGGAAGCACGTGCTCCGGTTGTCGGAGAGGGATCCTAAGCCCGATCGCAGCGTCGCCGGGAGGCCGGGATCAGCGCACGCGAGCGCGAATGACGCGCGTGACTTCTGTCAAGACACCCTCACCGAGGGTCAGAACCTCGATATCGGTCACCTTGTACTTCCGGATCTCCTTGGTCGCGGCCTCGACCTCGGCCGGGGCCGCCGCGCCCTTCATGAGGACAAGCTCGCCGCCGTCACGGACGAGGGGAGCGGTCAGCGGAAGGAGCTTGCGGAAGGCGCTGACGGCACGAGCCGTCACCTGGTCGAGCGGATCATCGATCCTCGCGTCCTCGGCGCGGGCGCGAAGGACCACCACGTTGTCGAGACCCAGCTCCGCGACCTGCTCATTCAGCCAGGCGACTCGACGCTCCATCGGCTCGATCAAGACGAAAGACACGTCAGGCCGGGCAATGGCGAGCACCAGTCCCGGCAGCCCGGCCCCGCTTCCGACATCCCCAACTCGCCCTGGCCGAAGCAGGGGAGCGACGATCGCGCAGTTCAGGATGTGACGCGACCAGAGGCGGGGGAGTTCCAAGGGTCCGATGAGACCGCGTTCCTCACCCTGTTGCGCGAGGTTGTGCGTGAACTCGCGGGCGAGGTCGATGCGGTCGCCGAAGAGGACGGCCGCCGCTTCGGGTTCCTGCTCGACGTCGGTCACAGTTTCACGTGAAACTAGCTGGCGGTGATGACCGTGTAACGGTCACGGCCTTCGCCACGCGAGGTCGACACATAGCCGCGCTCCGAGACCACGTCGTGCACGAGCTTGCGCTCGTAAGACGACATGGGAGGAAGGGCAGCCTCCGCTGCCCCCTCATCGAGCCGCTCGATCGCGCGGTCGACGAGACGTGCCAGCTCGGCCTGGCGTGCATCGCGCGAGCCGGCGATGTCCAGGATCAAGCGCGAGTAGCCGCCGGTCTGGTTCTGCACGGCCAGGCGCGTCAGCTCCTGAAGCGCGGCAACGGTGTCGGCGTTGGCCAGGAGCGAGAGGTTGGACGACTCGTCGTCGGTGTTGACCGAGATGTACGCACGACCGTTGCGGGTGTCGATGTCGATGTCGCCGTCGATGTCGGCGATGTCGAGCAGCTCCTCGATGTAGTCGGCCGCGATATCACCCTCGCGGTCAAGGTCGGCAGCGGTCGGCTCGTCCTTCTCGACAGAGACGGAAGCGTCGTCCGCCACCACCTCGGTGAGGTCGGCGGGATCGGGGGAGGAGGTCTGCACGTCGGTCATCGGTTGAAGATCCTAACTACTTTCCGGCCTGCTTCTTCGCGCGAGCCTTGCTCACCGGCTGAACGCGCTGGACCTGCTTCTTGGGCTGCTCCTCGACGGTCAGCACAGTCGCGCCATCCGGCTGGACCAGCTTGCCCTTCTTCGCCAGGCGCGCCTCCCGAGCCTTTGCCGCGTCCGACCCGGGGGTCGGCATGTTGCGGATGACGAGGAACTGCTGACCCATGGTCCACAGGTTCGAGGTCAGCCAGTAGAACATGACACCGAGCGGGAAGGCGAAACCGGAGAAGAGGAAGACGAAGGGGAGCAGGTACAGCAGAATGCGCTGCTGCTTGAACTGCGGGCTCGCCTTGGTCTCCGGCGACATGTTCTTCGAGACGATCTGCAGCTGCGTGAGGAACTGCGACCCGGTCATCAGAATAACCATAACGGCCGCGATGATCATGACGGCGACCTGCGGGGGGTGCGCGTTCATCGCACCCTGGAAGCTCTGGTGCAGCGGTGCGACGCCGAAGAGCGTCGCATTTCCGAACTGCTGCGCAAGCTCCTCGTTCAGCGGGCCGACACCGGCGTGACCGCTCTGGGCGCCGTTGAGCACCTGGAAGAGCGAGAAGAAGACAGGCATCTGGAGCAGGAGAGGGAGGCACGAACTCAGCGGGTTGGTGCCGGTCTTCTTGTAGAGGTCCATCGTCTCGCGCGACATGGCCTCACGAGAGAACTGATCCTTCTTGCCCTTGTACTTGTCCTGGATCTTCTTCAGCTGCGGCGCGATCTCCAGCATTCGTCGCTGGTTCTTGATCTGGCGCACGAAGATCGGGATCAGCGCTGCGCGCACGACGACCGTCAGTCCGACGATGGCCAGCACCCAGGTGATGCCCGCAGCCGGGTCCAGCCCCATCTGGGTGAACAGCCAGTGGAAGGCGACGAGGATCAGCTCCACGACCCATTTGATGGGCCAGAGGATGGTACCGATGATGTCCATGTGTTGTTGCTAGGCCCTTCGCTGACTGATGACGCTGCCGTGGGTGGTGGCGACGACGAATCCGAACGGGGTCACCCGATACCGCGGCTTCTTCGCCGGGGGGACGTCGTCGACCCCGCCGGCCGCCCACGGGTGGCACCGGGCGATGCGCCGGATGCCGAGGAACGAGCCCACGACCACGCCGTGCTGCTGGATGGCCTGCAATGCATAGGCCGAACACGACGGGTAGTACCGGCAGACGTCACCGTAGAGCGGCGAGATCACGGCCCGATACGCACGCAGCACCAGCACCGCGGCATTGCGCGGCGCGAGGAGCACTGCTGCGAGCGCGGTGTTCATGAACGGACGCTGCCCTTACTGAGATGACTGCGGCTGGTGAAACGAGAGGATGCCCGTGAGAGCTCTTCGTGCAGGCTAGCCCACGGTGCTTGAACGGAGGCTGGCAATGCGCGCACGACCACGTCGAGCCCGGCAGTATCGCCCGGACTCGGAGAGTAGAGCGGAAGCAGATCGTAGGCGGCGGCCTTGAGCCGGCGCCGGACCCGGTTCCGCATGACCGCGTTACCGACCGTCTTGCTCACGATAAAGCCGAATCGCACCACACTGGAGTCCGGATTCGGGCGGATGTACGTGACGGTGGACGCTCCAGTGAAGCGAGCACCGCGTCGTACGGTCGCCCGGTAGTCCGCCCCCCGCGTGATGCGATTGGCTTTCGCGAGCACCGGAAGCGGTTACGCCGAGAGCTTCTCGCGGCCCTTGCGGCGGCGAGCGGAGAGGATGGCGCGACCCGCGCGGGTGCGCATGCGCAGACGGAAACCGTGGGTCTTCGCACGCTTGCGGTTGTTCGGCTGGAAAGTTCTCTTGCTCATATCTATCTCCGTGGTGGTCTCTTCACAGGCCTGTGCTGAGAGAAAGAGCCAGCACGGGGAGGCCAGGAAAGTTACAGGGCAGCCGGAACGGCCGCAAGTCAACTGATTAAAACTACGGCCTGGGGTGGGACGAGGTCAAACCGATCGAGTCAAATCCACTGATTATGCACGGTATTAGCAGGGAAGCGATGGCCGACGCGCCGACGTATGCCGCCGATCGGATTTGATCGCTCTTCTGTGGACAAGTTACCGTGAGGTCGAAAGTTATCCCCAGGCCATGCCAATTCTGGCCGGAGATCGCTACGGTATTGCTCACACAGCGGTGGATAACTCTGTGAATACCCACCGGCGGCATCCGAAGCCGCCAACCCGACGAGAGTCACCGGGGGTCGACTCGTCCCCTCGTCGGGCTGACGGCATCCGCAACACAGACGAAGACGGGGAACGATGGCAGGCGGCGAAGAGTCCATAGCTGCGGCATGGCAGGACGTGCTCGGAAAGCTCGAGACGGACGACCGGATCACCCCGCAGCTGTACGGGTTCCTCAGCCTGGTCGAGCCCAAGGGCATCATGGCCGGCACCTTCTATCTGGAGGTGCCCAACGAGTTCACACGCGGAATGATCGAGCAGCGCAGCCGGGTCCCGCTCCTCCACGCGATCGGCTCGCTCGACGACGAGCTCCAGGTCAACACCTTCGCGATCGTGGTCAACCCCGAGATCCAGCAGGACACGATGGCCGGCCCTGCGCCGGAGACCGAATCGGCGCCCTCTTATGTCGAGCAGGCCGCTCCGGTCATCTCGACGCCCACCGAGATCACGGCACCGCCGCGTGGCGGCGACACCCGGCTCAACGCCAAGTACAGCTTCGACAACTTCGTCATCGGCCAGTCCAACCGCTTCGCGCACGCGGCCGCGGTTGCCGTGGCCGAAGCGCCGGCCAAGGCTTACAACCCGCTCTTCATCTACGGCGACTCGGGCCTCGGCAAGACACACCTCCTCCATGCCATCGGCCACTACGCGATGAGTCTCTACCCGGGGATCCGTGTCCGATACGTCTCGTCGGAGGAGTTCACGAACGACTTCATCAACTCGATCGCGAACAACCGCGGCTCGTCGTTCCAGGCGCGCTACCGCAACATCGACATCCTGCTGATCGACGACATCCAGTTCCTCCAGAGGGCGGTCGAGACGCAGGAGGCGTTCTTCCACACCTTCAACACGCTCCACGACCACAACAAGCAGGTGGTCATCACCTCCGACCTCCCACCCAAGCACCTCACCGGCTTCGAGGACCGCATGCGGTCGCGCTTCGAGTGGGGCCTGATCACCGATGTCCAGGTACCGGACCTCGAGACCCGCATCGCGATCCTCCGCAAGAAGGCGCAGAGCGAGAAGATCCAGGTTCCCGACGACATCCTGGAGTTCATGGCCTCGAAGGTGTCGAGCAACATCCGCGAGCTCGAGGGGACGCTCATCCGCGTCACCGCCTTCGCGAGCCTGAACCGCACCCCGGTGGACATGCCACTCGTTCAGACCGTCCTGAAGGACCTGATCACGCTCGACGACGACAACGTCATCGCGCCGACGGACATCATCACCAACACCGCCGAGTACTTCAAGCTCAGCGTCGACGACCTCTACGGCTCCAGCCGGTCGCAGGCGGTCGCCACCGCCCGGCAGATCGCCATGTACCTGTGCCGCGAGCTGACGAATCTCTCTTTGCCCAAGATCGGCCAGCTGTTCGGCGGCCGCGACCACACCACGGTCATGTACGCGAACAAGAAGATCAGCGAGCTCATGAAGGAGCGGCGCTCGATCTACAACCAGGTCACCGAGCTCACGAGCCGGATCAAGCAGAATCACCGCTACGGCAAGTAGCGACGCGCCCCTCTAGCGCAGAACTTATCCACATATCCATCCCCAGAGTGGGGACAAAGCGTTATTAACACTTGTGGATAACTTGTGGAGAGCTTCCGGAGAACCACACGTTTAATGGGGACTGCGCTCGCGATGCTGTGAAAAGGCGTCGCTCGGCCCCACCCCTGCGGATCGTTGTGAACAGCCGGAATCCTCAGGTCATCAACAAGTCACCGACGTGTAGTTCCCTGTGATCGCGCGGCCTCAACAGAGTTATCCACATTTTCCACAGCGGTTAACACGATTACTCCTTAACTCTTTTCAATGAGGGCAGACGACAACCTCAAGGGGTCGAGCGAGCACCGCATCCGCGTCACAGGGCAGGCGCTAGGATTTGTGACGTCCGTGACCGTCAAGCCGACAGAGGTGACTTCGTGAAGTTCCAAGCCAATCGGGATGTGTTCAGCGAGGCTGTCTCCTTCGCGGTGAAGCTCCTGCCGCAGCGGACGACCCTGCCCATCCTGAGCGGTGTCCTCATCGAGACGACGGACAACGGACTCCAGCTGTCGTCATTCGACTACGAGGTATCTGCGCAGACAGAGATCGCCGCAGAGGTCGAAGAACCCGGACGTGTCCTGGTCTCCGGTCGCCTCCTCGCCGAGATCGCCTCGAAGCTTCCGAACGCACCGGTGCAGTTCTCGACCGAGGAGTCGAAGATCGTCGTCCGTGCCGGATCGGCGAACTTCACCCTGCTGTCCATGCCGGTCGAGGAATACCCGAGCATCCCGCAGGTCGGCGGCGATGCCGGGCTGGTGCCCGCGGAGGAATTCGCCGAAGCCGTAGCGCAGGTGGGCGTCGCCGCCTCGCGCGACGATGTGACCCCCGTGATCACCGGCGTGCAGCTCGAGGTCGGCGACAACACGCTGGGGCTCGTCGCCACCGACCGGTACCGTGTCGCCGTTCGCGAGATCGACTGGGACAACGGCACCACGTCCGGTGAGCCCGTGACCGCGCTCGTTCCGGCCCGGACGCTCACCGAGATCGGCAAGACCTTCGGGCACAGCGGCAACGTCTCGATCTCCATCACCAACCGCGACGACCGCGAGTTGATCGCGTTCACCGCGGACAGGAAGACCGTCACGTCGCTCCTGATCAAGGGCAACTTCCCCCCGGTCCGCCGGCTCTTCCCTGAACAGGTCGACAACTACGCGGTGATGAACACCGCCGAGCTCATCGAGGCGACCCGCCGAGTCGCTCTCGTCCTCGAGCGCGAGGCCGCGCTCCGCTACACCTTCACCGCCGACGGGCTGACGCTGGAAGCGATCGGATCCGAGCAGGCGCAGGCATCCGAGAGCATCGACGCTCTTCTCACTGGCCAGGAGACGGTGGTTTCATTGAAGCCGCAGTTCCTGCTCGATGGTCTCGGTGCGGTGCACTCGGAATTCGTGCGCATCTCGTTCACCAAGACCGAGAACCCCAACAAGCCGGGCCCTGTGCTCATCACGAGCCAGACGTCCAAGGATCAGGCAGGCGCGGACTCTTACAAGTATCTGCTCCAGCCCAACCTGCTCCTGCGCTAGAACCCGGCGCCGCTGAAGCAAGGAAGAGAAGGACAATCATGCACATCGGCCTCATCGGTCTCGGACGCATGGGCAACAACATGCGTGCCCGGCTCGAGAAGAACGGCATCGACGTCACCGGCTACGACACGAACCCCGAGGTCTCTGACGTCGCGACCGTGGCCGACCTCGTCGCGGCGCTCCCCGCGCCGCGCACGATCTGGGTCATGGTGCCTGCAGGCCAGATCACCGACTCGGTGATCCGTGAGCTCGAACCGCTGCTCGAGAAGGGCGACCTCGTCATCGACGGCGGCAACTCCAAGTTCACCGAGGACTTCAAGCACTCCGAGCTCCTCGCGCCGCGCGGTGTCGACTTCATGGACGTCGGTGTGTCCGGCGGCATCTGGGGACTCGAGAACGGCTACGGCCTCATGGTCGGCGGTTCGGCCGCGCAGGTCGAGCGCGTCATGCCCGTCTTCGACGCGCTGCGCCCGGAGGGTCCGCGCGACGAGGGATTCGTCCACGTCGGCGAGGTCGGCGCCGGTCACTACGCGAAGATGGTGCACAACGGCATCGAGTACGCGCTGATGCAGGCGTACGCGGAGGGATACGAGCTCCTCGACACGCGCAAGGACATCATCAAGGACGTCACCGGGACCTTCAAGGCGTGGCAGCGCGGGACCGTCGTGCGGTCCTGGCTGCTCGACCTGCTCGTCCGCGCTCTGGAGCAGGACCCGGAGTTCGAGCACATCGAAGGCTACGTGCAGGATTCCGGTGAGGGCCGCTGGACCGTCGAGGAGGCGCTCAACAACGCCGTCCCCGTTCCGACGATCAGCGCCTCGATCTTCGCGCGGTTCGTCTCGCGCCAGGAGGACTCGCCGGCCATGAAGGCCGTCGCCGCCCTGCGGAACCAGTTCGGCGGCCACGCCGTCAAGGCCGTCGACTGAGACGCGTGAACTGAAAACTCTGTGCGTGTCACTCATCTCTCCCTGACCGACTTCCGCAATTACCGCACTGCGGAGGTGCCGTTCGCGGCCGGCGCGAACCTCTTCGTCGGCCGCAACGGCCAGGGAAAGACGAACCTCGTCGAATCGCTCGGCTACCTGAGCACCCTCGGGTCGCATCGGGTGTCGAGCGATCAGGCGATGATCCGGAAAGATGCCGACGCGGCGATCGTCCGGGCACGGATCCAGCACGACGGCCGGGAGATCCTCGTCGAGGTGCAGCTGAACCGCAGCTCACCGAATCGGGCCCAGGTGAATCGGGCCGCCATCAAGCCGCGTGAGCTGCCTCGGTACTTCTCCAGCGTTCTGTTCGCACCCGAGGACCTCGCCCTGGTCCGTGGGGAGCCGGGGATCCGCCGGCGGTTCCTGGATCAGCTTCTCATCCAGCGGAATCCGCGTTTCTCGGCGGTCATCGCCGACTATGAGCGCGTACTGAAGCAGCGGAACACGCTGCTGAAGTCGGCGCGCGCCTCCCGTGTCCGAGAGGACCAGCTGGGCACCCTCGAGATCTGGGACGACCGGCTCGTTCAGCTCGGTTCCGAGTTGATGGACGCTCGGCTCGACCTTGTCGGGCGACTGAGCGATCCCCTCGTCGCGGCGTACCGCTCGGTCGCAGGGGACGACCACCATCCACGGCTCCTCCCGCAGCTCACCATCTACGGCGCGCACGTCGATGAGGAGGAAGGCGCGACGGAAGAGGATGTAACGGGCTCAGCCGGTGTCGCGACCCCCGAGGCCTTCCGCCGGGCGCTCGCGGCCGTGCGCCGCAAAGAGCTCGACCGCGGTCTCACCCTGGTCGGACCGCACCGCGACGACGTGCTGTTCGAGCTGAACGCTCTCCCGGCGAAGGGGTATGCCAGCCACGGCGAATCGTGGTCGTTCGCCCTGGCTCTCAAGCTGGCATCTGCGGAACTCCTCCGCCAGGAGTCGACGACCGGAGACCCGGTGCTCATCCTCGACGACGTCTTCGCCGAACTCGACCAGGCTCGCCGACGGATGCTCGCAACCGCCGTGGCCGGTTACGAGCAGGTGCTCATCACCGCGGCCGTCTACGACGACGTGCCGGACCAACTCACCGCGCACACCATCCGCATCGAGGCGGGCAGCATCGTGGAGACGCCCGATGCCTGATCGCACAACCCGGAACACACCGAGCGAGAGCGAGGCATCGGCCGTCTATCTGCGGCTGAAGGCGCTCTTCACCGGCACGACCTCGCGAAACCGGCGCGGCCCACGTCGCGAAGAGAGCACGACCGGCAGCCAGCCCTTCGGGTCGGGGCGCGACCCGCGCGGTGTCGGTGACGTCGTCGACGCGCTCGCGGCGCAGCTCGGCTGGACCTCCGCCCTCGCGAAATCCGACCTGCTGGAGGGTTGGCGCGAACTGGCCGGCGAAGAGACCGCGAAGCACGCCGAACCGGACCAGATCACCGACGGCGTCCTCGTCGTCCGATGCGAGTCGACGGCGTGGGCGACGCAGCTGCGGATGATGCGCTCGGAGCTGCTCGCGCGCATCGCGGAGCGATTCCCCGAGGCGGGCATCGAGTCGATCCGTTTTCAGGGGCCGGACGCCCCCTCCTGGAAAAGAGGCCCCAGGTCGATTCCAGGGCGTGGCCCGCGCGATACTTACGGCTGAGAGCGCAAAAGAGGTCGCCACAGTGCGGAAAAAGCCTCAGACGGCCGTTTTCGGGGATTTCGGCCCCCGTCTCTTGGTAGAATGAAACGTCACTGTTGAGTGCGGTCAGGAGCCTAATTTCATATGACGATGGAACCGAACGCGGCCGGGACGGAACACGAATACGGCGCGAATGAGATCCAGGTCCTCGAGGGTCTCGAAGCCGTCCGCAAACGACCCGGGATGTACATCGGTTCCACCGGTCCCCGCGGTCTTCACCACCTGGTCTACGAGATCGTGGACAACTCGGTCGACGAGGCCCTCGCTGGTCACGCGGACAACATCGAGGTGACGATCCTCCCGGATGGCGCTGTGCGCGTCGACGACAACGGTCGTGGCATCCCGGTCGATGAGCACCCGGTCGAGAAGAAGTCCACGGTGGAGGTCGTCCTCACCATCCTGCACGCCGGCGGAAAGTTCGGCGGCGGCGGGTATGCGGTGTCGGGCGGACTCCACGGCGTCGGCAGCTCGGTCGTGAACGCGCTCTCCAGCCGCCTCGACGTCGAGGTGCACCGACAGGGTCACGTGTGGCGGCAGAGCTACCGCAACGGTGTCCCGCAGGCTCCGCTCGAGAAGGGCGAGGCGTCGGACCGCACCGGAACGATCATCACGTTCTGGCCGAGTGCCGAGACGTTCGAGACGATCGTGTTCGACTACGAGACGCTGCGCACGCGGTTCCAGCAGATGGCCTTCCTGAACAAGGGACTGCGCATCGCGATCACCGACGAGCGCGCGCCCGAGATCGAGCACGTCGAGGGCGAGGTCGACGAGGAGCACACTCCGCGTCACGAGGTCTTCCTCTACGAGCGCGGTCTGATGGACTACGTCCAGTACCTGAACTCCGCGAAGAAGGTGGAGGTCGTCCACGACGAGATCATCTCGTTCGAGTCGGAGGACACCGACCGCAAGATCGCTCTCGAGGTCGCCATGCAGTGGACGACCAGCTACAACGAGAGCGTGTTCACCTACGCGAACACGATCAACACGCACGAGGGCGGCACGCACGAGGAGGGCTTCCGCGCTGCCCTGACCACGCTGGTCAACCGGTATGCGCGCGAGAAGGGCATCCTCAAGGACAAGGATGACAACCTCTCGGGCGACGACGTGCGCGAGGGTCTGACAGCTGTCATCTCCGTGAAGCTCTCCGAGCCGCAGTTCGAGGGCCAGACCAAGACGAAGCTCGGCAACACCGAGGCCAAGGCCTTCGTGCAGAAGGTCGTCGGCGATCAGCTCGGCGACTGGTTCGACCGCAACCCGAATCAGGCGCGGGACATCATCCGCAAGGCGCTCCAGGCCGCGACCGCGCGCCTCGCCGCCCGCAAGGCGCGCGAGACCGCGCGCCGCAAGGGCCTGCTGGAGAGCGGCGGGATGCCGGGCAAGCTGAAGGACTGCCAGTCGAAGGACCCGACGATCTCGGAGATCTTCATCGTCGAGGGTGACTCGGCCGGCGGCTCGGCGGTGCAGGGTCGCAACCCGGAGACGCAGGCGATCCTGCCGCTGCGCGGCAAGATCCTCAACGTCGAGAAGGCGCGGCTCGACCGCGCCCTCGGCAACAACGAGGTGCAGGCGATGATCACGGCGTTCGGCGCCGGCATCGGCGAGGACTTCGACCCGGAGAAGGCGCGGTACCACAAGATCGTGCTCATGGCCGACGCCGATGTCGACGGCCAGCACATCACCACCCTGCTCCTCACCCTGTTGTTCCGCTACATGCGGCCGATGATCGAGCTCGGCTACGTCTACCTGGCGCAGCCGCCGCTCTACCGGCTCAAGTGGTCCAACGCCGAGCACGAGTACGTGTACTCCGACCGCGAGCGCGACGCGTTCCTGGCCGAGGGGCTCGCGGCGGGCAAGCGCATCCCGAAGGACAACGGTGTGCAGCGCTACAAGGGTCTCGGCGAGATGGACTACCAGGAGCTGTGGGAGACCACGATGAACCCGGAGACCCGGACGCTGCTCCAGGTCACGCTCGACGACGCGGCCGCCGCGGACGAGATCTTCGCCACGCTGATGGGCGAGGACGTCGAGTCGCGCCGCTCGTTCATCCAGAAGAACGCCAAGGACGTGCGGTTCCTCGACATCTGATGCTCCGGCATGGGTGAACGACGAGGGATCGCGAGGGAGAGAAGACTGTGACGGACGAAGAGAACGTGTCGGGCGAGAGCGGGGCCGGCTTCGGCATCCACGGCAGGATCGACCAGGTCGACCTGCAGTCGGAGATGCAGCGGTCGTACCTCGACTACGCCATGTCGGTCATCATCGGGCGTGCACTGCCCGAGGTGCGCGACGGGCTGAAGCCGGTGCACCGCCGCGTGATCTACGCGATGTTCGACGGCGGCTACCGCCCGGACAAGGCGTTCTCCAAGTGCGCGCGCGTCGTCGGCGACGTGATGGGACAGTTCCACCCGCACGGCGACTCGGCGATCTACGACGCGCTGGTCCGTCTGGTCCAGCCGTGGAGCCTGCGCTACCCGCTGGCCCTCGGCCAGGGCAACTTCGGCTCGCCGGGCAACGACGGCGCCGCGGCCCCGCGGTACACCGAGACGAAGATGGCCCCGCTCGCGCTCGAGATGGTGCGGGACATCGACGAGGAGACCGTCGACTTCCAGGACAACTACGACGGGCGCACCCAGGAGCCGGCGGTCCTGCCGAGCCGGTTCCCGAACCTGCTCGTCAACGGCTCCGTCGGCATCGCGGTCGGCATGGCCACCAACATCCCGCCGCACAACCTGCGCGAGGTGGCCGACGGTGCTCTGTGGCACCTGCAGCATCCCGAGGCCTCCCGTGAGGAGCTGCTCGAGGAGCTCATCAAGCGGATCAAGGGACCGGACTTCCCGACCGGCGCGCAGATCCTCGGCGTCAAGGGCATCCACGACGCCTACCGCACCGGACGTGGCTCGATCACGATGCGCGCCGTCGTCACGATCGAGGAGATCCAGGGTCGGGTCTGCCTCGTGGTCACCGAGCTGCCGTACCAGGTGAACCCGGACAACCTCGCGATCAAGATCGCGGACCTCGTGAAGGAGGGTCGGATCGGCGGCATCGCCGACATCCGCGACGAGACCTCCGGCCGCACTGGCCAGCGTCTCGTGATCGTGCTGAAGCGCGACGCCGTGGCCAAGGTCGTGCTGAACAACCTGTACAAGCACACGCAGCTGCAGGAGAACTTCGGCGCGAACATGCTCGCGATCGTCGACAACGTGCCGCGCACTCTGGCGCTCGACGGATTCATCACGGCGTGGGTGGACCACCAGATCGAGGTCATCGTCCGGCGCACGCGCTTCCGTCTGCGGAAGGCGGAGGAGCGCGCCCACATCCTGCGCGGCTACCTCAAGGCGCTGGATGCGCTCGACGAGGTCATCGCGCTCATCCGTCGCTCGCCGACGGTCGACGACGCGCGTGAAGGGCTGAAGACCCTTCTCGACGTCGACGACGTGCAGGCGGATGCGATCCTCGCCATGCAGCTCCGCCGCCTGGCCGCCCTCGAACGGCAGAAGATCGTGGACGAGGCGGACGCGATCGAGAAGCAGATCGCCGAGTTCCACGCCATCCTCGACGACCCGATGCGCCAGCGCTCGATCGTGAGCGAGGAGCTCACCGAGATCGTCGACCGCTTCGGCGACGACCGCCGCACCGAGATCATGTTCGGCTACGACGGCGACATGAGCGTCGAGGACCTCATCCCCGAAGAGGAGATGGTGGTCACCGTCACGCGCGGCGGGTACATCAAGCGGACGCGCAGCGACAACTACCGCAGCCAGCACCGCGGTGGGAAGGGCGTGAAGGGCGCGCAGCTGCGCGGCGAGGACGTCGTCGACCACTTCTTCGTGACGACGACGCACCACTGGCTCCTCTTCTTCACGAACAAGGGACGCGTCTACCGCGCCAAGGCCTACGAGGTGCAGGAGGCCGGCCGCGACGCCAAGGGTCAGCACGTCGCCAACCTGCTCGCCATGCAGCCGGATGAGGAGATCGCCGAGATCCTCGACATCCGCGACTATCAGGCGGCCAAGTACCTCGTGCTCGCCACGCGCGACGGCCTGATCAAGAAGACGGCGCTCGAGGAGTACGACACCAACCGTACGGGCGGGATCATCGCGATCAAGCTGCGTGAGGACGACGAGCTCGTCTCCGCGCTGCTGGTCGAAGAGGACTCCGATCTGCTCCTGGTCTCCCGCAAGGGCATGTCCATCCGCTTCACGGCGTCCGACGAGGCGCTCCGTCCGATGGGTCGGTCGACCTCCGGTGTCATCGGAATGCATTTCCGCGGCGACGACCGGCTGCTCGACGCCTCGGTGGTCTCCGACGAGGGCTACGTCTTCGTCGTCACCGAGGGCGGGTACGCGAAGCGCACCGCTGCGGACCAGTACCGCCTGCAGAACCGCGGTGGTCTGGGCATCAAGGTGGCCAAACTCAACGACGACCGGGGAGACCTGGTGGGCGCACTGATCGTCGGCGAAGACGACGAGGTCCTTGTGGTTCTTGCCAGCGGCAAGGTGGTACGCTCTGCCGTGGCCGAGGTACCAGCCAAGGGCCGCGACACCATGGGTGTCGTCTTTGCACGTTTCGCCGAGTCCGACAAGATCATCGCTCTGGCGAAGAACACCGAACGTGATCTCGAATCCTCCCTTCCCGCGGAGGATGCCGAGGCCGTCGGGAAGGATGAAACCGTAGATGAGCAGTAGCGTCGCCGAGAAGTTGGCCAAGAAGTCGTCCCGCCGACCCGCATCCGCCAAGCAGGTGCGGCTGAAGCTGGTGTACATCGACTTCTGGTCGACCGTGAAGCTGTCGTTCCTCGCCGGGATCTGCCTCGCGATCATCGCCATCGTCGGCACGTTCCTGATCTGGACCGTGCTCGACCGCACCGGCATCTTCGACCAGGTGAACAGCCTGTTCAAGGACATCTCGGGTGCCGGCGGCAGCGACCTCCGCTCGATCCTGGGGCTCGGTCAGGTGATGGGCTTCTCGCTCATCGTCGCCATCCTCGACATCGTCGTGGTGACCGCTCTGGGTGCCGTGTTCGCGCTGCTCTACAACCTTTCGGTGAAGATCACCGGCGGTCTGCTGGTCGGTTTCACCAACAACTGACCGATTTCGCAATGGTCGGGCAGATCGGGTAGTCTCGTATCTGCCCATTCGGGGATATAGCTCAGGCGGTTAGAGCGCTTCGCTGATAACGAAGAGGTCCGAGGTTCAAGTCCTCGTATCCCCACCATCACCTCATACGGGGCCTTAGCTCAGTTGGTAGAGCGCCTGCTTTGCAAGCAGGATGTCAGGAGTTCGAATCTCCTAGGCTCCACCCTTACGGGTCTGCCGTGGTTCACGGCTGCGGCGGGACGATCGTCCGCGTCGGGAACGGGCTCGAGTACGAGACGCTCGTTGTGACGCTTCCCAGTGTTCCGACGCGACCGCTGATCTGCTCCAGGTGTCGCATGGAGGTTGCGACCACTTTGAGGATGAAGCAGTCGTCTCCGGTGACGTGGTGCGCCTCGACGACTTCAGGGATCTCGGCGAGCAGGTCGTGGAGCGGCTTGTGCTGACTGCTGGGGTAGCGCAGTCGCAGGTAGGCGAGGATCCCGTAGCCCAGCCGCTCGGGGTCGATCACTGCCCGATAGCCCGTGATCACGCCGGCCTCCTCCAGCCGCCGCACGCGTTCGGCCACCGCGCTGTTCGACATGTGGACGGTGCGGGCCAGCTCGGCGATCGACTACCGGCCGTCGCGTTGCAGCTCCGCCAGGATGCTCCGGTCGGTGCTGTCGACGGCGAACGTGGAAGTGACGGTCATGGCGTGATTCTGCCATGAGATCGACGGTCGAAGCGGCTGAAGGCCGTGGATCGGTCCTTCAGCCGGCCGCCGGGTTTTCCTAGTCTCGTGGCATGACGACAATGACCGAAGACGCCATCCAACACTTCGCCGCGAAGCTCCGCTTCGAGACCGATCCGTCCGACGTGCACGCCGCGTTCGAGCGTGGCGAGCGCTTCGTCCTCATCGACAGCAGGGCCGCCGCCGCATGGAGTCACGGACGCGTGGCGGGAGCCGTTCACCTCCCGACCGCGGAGATCGAACGTCGGGCGCCGGGGTCGATTCCCCTGGACATGCCCGTCGTCGTCTACTGCTGGGGCCCGGGATGCAACGGCTCGACGCGCGCGGCCCTCGCGTTCAGCCGGTTGGGCTACGAGGTGCGGGAGATGATCGGCGGCTACGAGTACTGGGCGCGAGAGGGACTCCCGACCGTGGATGACTCCGGGCCGATCGAGCGGTCGGTCGACCCGCTCACCGCGCCTCCCGGGTTCGAGTGCGCCTGCTGAACCGGACTACTTCAGGAGCCGGGAGAGCACACGATCGGCCAGCGGCTTGCCGCCGGTCTGGCACGTGGGGCAGTACTGGAAGGTCGAGTCGTGGAAGATGACCTGCCGGATGGTGCCGCCGCACACAGGGCACGGCTGACCGGTGCGCCCGTGGACGCGGAGGTTCGACTTCTTCTCGCTCTTCAACTCTGAGGCGGCGAGTCCGTCCGCTCGGGCGAGAGCCTCCCGCAGCGTCGACTGCATGGCCTCGTACAGGCGGGCGATGTCGTCGGCCGCCATGTTGGCCGGCTTGTATGGCGACATCTTGGCGACGTGGAGGATCTCGTCGGAGTAGGCGTTCCCGATCCCCGCGATGAGCGATTGATTGCGGAGCACGCCCTTGATCTGCGCGCGCCCCTGCCCGGCGAGGATGCCTGCGAACGCCTCCTCGGTGAACGACGGGTCGAGCGGGTCGGGTCCGAGGCGCTGGATGCCGGGCACCTCGGCCGGATCGCGCACGACGTAGATGGCGAGGCTCTTCTTCGTTCCGGCCTCGGTGATGTCGAGTCCGGAACCGTCGTCCAGAACGAGTCGGGCAGCGAGAGGGCCCTTGCCCAGGCGCCCGTTGGGCGGTGGCGGAGGGGAGTCGCGCCAACGGATCCAGCCGGCGCGCGCGAGGTGCACGACGATGTGGAGCTCTCCTGCGGCGATGTCGAGGAACTTGCCGTGACGGCTCACTCCCGTGATCGTCAAGCCGTGCAAAGCGTCGGCCGGAGGATCGAAGGTCTTCAGTGCGGAGAAGGCGACGATGCTCAACCGGTCGATGACACGCGGTTCCAGCCGGCCATCGAGGTCGGCGGCGAGGGCGGTGACTTCCGGCAGTTCGGGCATCACCCCTAGTCTGCCCTCGACCACCGACAATGGCAGTACGTTGGTTCGATGGATATCAGAGTGGCTGCATATGGCGTCATCGTCGACGGCGACCGCATCCTGCTCGCGCACTGGAACGAGGGTGGCCGCTCGGGCTGGACCCTGCCGGGCGGCGGCATCGACCCGGGAGAGGACCCGGTGGATGCGGTGGTCCGCGAGATCGCGGAGGAGACCGGCTATGCCGCCGAAGCCGGCGACCTGCTGGGGATCGACTCGAAGGTGATTCCGGCCGAGCATCGGTTCGTACCGGATGCGGGGCCGCTGCACGCCCTGCGGATCGTCTACCGCGCGCAGGTCGTCGGCGGATCGCTCACCAACGAACTCGACGGCACCACCGACGAGGCGGCGTGGTTTCCACTCGACCGCATCCCGAGTCGGCGCGTCGAGCTCGTCGACACGGCACTCGAGATGGCGGGACTGACCGGCCGTCGCTAGACCGTCGCGGCGCCGCGTCCCTGCTCGCCGGGGATGACGATCCACATCACCAGGTAAGCGATGAACTGCGGACCGGGAAGCAGGCACGACAGCAGGAATAGGACGCGGACGGTCCACGGCCGGAGGCCGAACCGGTTCGCCAAGCCGGCGCACACGCCGGCGATCACACGGCCATCACGGGGACGCATCAAAGTGCTCATGCATCCCAGACTCGCAGCGGCGCGCACGCCGCACCATCGGGGTAACCCCCGAACAGACCCTGATCGCGGGATCGGACCCTATTGCTGCGCCGTGTCGGTGGCCGCGGGCGTCGTCGGGGTCGTGGGCTCCTCGTCGGCGACCCACAGCTCGTCGTCGGCGCGGAAGGTCTGCCACACGGCGTAGAGGAGGCCGACGGCGGCCACGATGCCGAGACCGATCGCGATCACACCACCGGCGCCGGGGCCGGACTTCTTCGCGGGAGCCTTCGGCTTCTTCGAGAGCTCCTTGCCCGCCTTCTTGAAGTCGCCGGCGAAGGCGGCCGCACGAGCAGCGCGCGCGTGGTCGACCACCGAGAGCGCAGTGCCGACCGCCGTGCCCACAGCGGGGATGACGTCCGTCACGACGCGCTGACGTGCCTGGCCCGCGTAGTGGCTCGCCGTCTCCTTCGCGGTCTGAGCCGCGGGGCGCACGTACTGGTCATAGCCGTCACGGACGCGCGGCGCGATCTCCTCACGCGTGTAGTAGGCCGCCTGCTTGCGCGCCTCGGCAGCGAGGGCGTTGGCGGTGGCCAATACCTCCTGCTGCTGAGTCCACAGGTCCTCGGCTCCGCTGCGCAGTCGCTTGAGCTCCTTCTTGCGCTTCCGTGTCAGGCTCATCTGTTCCTCCGTTGGTCGGGGTGGCGACTGACTCCATCTTGCCACCGAAAGGGCTGGGGATGGCCCGAGAGGTCTCGAGCCCGCCCAAGTCAGCTATACGCGCTGTGCAAGAATTGATGCCATGTCTAAGCACACCGCTGTCGCCACGCTCCACACTAACTACGGAGACATCAAGGTCAACCTCTTCGGCAACCACGCGCCGAAGACGGTGCGGAACTTCGTCGGGCTGGCGACGGGCGAGATCGAGTGGACGCACCCCGCCACGGGCGAGAAGTCGAAGACTCCTCTCTACGACGGCGTGGTCTTCCACCGCATCATCCCGGGCTTCATGATCCAGGGCGGCGACCCGCTCGGACAGGGCGTCGGCGGACCGGGCTACCAGTTCGACGACGAGATCAGCCCCGATCTCGACTTCACGCAGCCGTACATCTTGGCCATGGCGAACGCCGGCATCCAGGGCGGCAGGGGCACCAACGGCTCGCAGTTCTTCATCACCGTCGCGCCGACCACCTGGCTGCAGGGCAAGCACACCATCTTCGGCGAGGTCGCCGACGACGCGTCGCGCAAGATCGTCGACAAGCTGGCCGAGGTCCCGACGGATGCTCGCGACCGGCCGCTGGACGACGTCGTCATCGAGTCCATCGACATCGAGCAGGTCTGAGGAAGGACGGGCGAGCAGGACACATGACTCAGCCCGTCGACGCACGCGCGAACTACTGCTACCGGCATCCCGATCGGCAGAGCTATGTGCTCTGCCAGAGGTGCGGCCGGACGATCTGCCCTGAGTGCCAGACCCCGGCTGCGGTCGGGGTCGTCTGCCCGGAGTGCATGGCGCAGCAGCGTGCCACCCACCCCCGAACGAAGCCGGCGTGGGTGACGCGGCTCACCGGCTCCGGCGCACCGGTCGTTACGTACGCGATCATCGCTGTCTGCGCGCTCGTCTTCATCGTCCAGACCCTGGGATCGCTGCTCAACCTCCCGGTCAACTCGGCCCTGGTGTACGCGGGGGCTTACTCGTACCCGAGCGGGACGTTCGGTGTGGCCTTCGAGCCGTGGCGGATGTTCACCAGCGTGTTCGCGCACGCCAACATCATCCACATCGCCCTGAACATGTACACGCTGTTCATCTTCGGGATGGCGCTCGAACCCCTGCTCGGTCGTGCGCGTTACCTCGCACTCTTCCTGATCAGCGGGTTCGCCGGATCTCTCGGCGTGCTGCTGCTCGCATCGCCGGTCCAGCCCGTTCTCGGAGCGTCCGGCGCCATCTTCGGTCTGTTCGGCGCCTTCTTCATCATCCAGCGCCGTCTGGGCGGGAGCGCGACGCAGATGCTCGTGCTGCTGGCGATCAACCTCGGTATCGGATTCCTCCCTGGGTTCAACATCGCCTGGCAGGCGCACGTCGGCGGACTGATCGGCGGCGTCCTGGTCGGCCTCATCTATGTGGAGACCCGGCAGCCGCAGCGGCGACGCTGGCAGTTGCCGCTCCTCGTGTTGCTGTGCCTCATCTTCGTCGCCGTGAGCCTCATCCACTTCTTCGTGTAGTTCCCCACACGGCGTGGATAAGTTATCCACAGGCTTATTAACACTGTGAGGAATTACACGCCTGTAACTCTCCACAGGCTTATTAACACTGGGGAAATCAGCGCGGAACGCGCGGCAACTGTTCACAGGGGGCCTGTGGACAACTGTGGAAAACACGAAGCCCGGGGCGGCTGACGCCGTCCCGGGCCCGAAAAGACACGGAGAGTCGCCGGCTACCGCCAGCGTGTGGTCATCAGGAAGCCGATGAACGCGATGCCGAAGCCGACGAGGATGTTCCACGCGCCGAGCGCGGGGATGGGGTACTGGTTCTGGCTGACGTAGAAGACGATGATCCAGATCAGGCCCAGCAGCATGAAGCCGAACATGACCGGCTTGAACCAGACGGGGTTCGGAGCCTCTTCGCCGGATGCCGCGGCGCTGCGCTCGGCGCGGACGGGGCGCTCGGTTCTGGTCTTGGACTTGCTGCGTGCCATAGCACCACAGTGTAGCGGGGAAGCTCCGGAGGACGCTGATCCCCCCGTCCGGGGGAGGGCCTGTGGACAACCGTGACGATTCTCAGCGAGCATCCCTAGAATCAGCGACGTGACTTCGAGGGAAACCCGCGCCGGACGGCCGCATCGCCGCCCGACGGTGCTCGGCGTCCTCGGCGAGCTGCTGATCACGGCGGGAGTCCTGGTCCTTCTGTTCCTCGGCTGGCAGATCTGGTGGAACAACCTCGTGCTGGCCGGCCAGCAGACGAACGCCGCCGCCCAGCAGAGCCAGAAGTGGATCGACGACGCAGTGAAGGCGCCGAAGCCCACGCCAGACACCTCGACCGCTCAGGTCGATCCGCCCGTGATGGCGAAGCCCGCTCCGTATCAGCCGTTCGCCGTCATCTATGTTCCGCGCCTCGGCCCGGACTGGAAGCGCACCATCCGTCAGACCGTCGATGTCGAGCGCGTGCTCAACAGCTACACCGCGGGGGTCGGCCACTACATCGACACGCAGCTGCCCGGTCAGGTCGGCAACTTCGCCGTCGCCGGCCACGACTCGGGATGGGGCAACACCTTCATCGATCTCTCCAAGCTGCGGATCGGCGACCGGATCTACGTGCAGACCGCCGACGGCTGGTACACCTACACCTTCCGCAACTTCGAGTACGTGCAGCCCTCGGCCGTGCAGGTCCTGCTGCCCGTGCCCCGTCAGCCGCAGGCCACCCCGACCGAGCGGCTCATGACCATCACGACCTGCAATCCGCCGTTCCACGCGGGGGAGCGGCTCATCGCCTACAACGTCTTCCAGTCGTTCGCGCCGCCGCAGGACGTTCCGAGCGAGATCGCCGCAGCGGTCGGGCAGGGAGGCTGACATGTACGGAGCTCTGTGGCGCGTGCTCCCCGGTCCGGTCTGGCTGCGCATCATCCTGCTGCTCGTTCTCGTGGCCGTGGTGCTGTTCGCTCTGGTGACCTGGGTATTCCCCTGGGTGGATTCGCTCCTCGGGCCGCAGGAAGGTACCGTGGGCCCGTGACTCGCGTACTCGTCATCGACAACTACGACAGCTTCGTCTACACGCTGAACGGCTACCTGCGCGAACTCGGCGCGGAGACCGACGTCGTGCGCAACGACGACGTCGCCGTGGCCGACCTTCCGGCGAAGCTGGCCGAGTACGACGCCGTGCTCGTCTCACCCGGCCCGGGCAAGCCGGCCGACGCGGGAGTCTCCATCCCGGTCGTCGAGCAGGCGCTCCGCACCGGTCAGCCGCTGCTCGGGGTGTGCCTCGGTCACCAGGCCATCGCGGAGGCGTTCGGCGGCGTGGTCACCAACGCCGAAGAACTCATGCACGGCAAGACCTCGCAGGTCACCCACGACGACAGTGCCCTGTTCGACGGTGTCGCTCAGCCGTTCACGGCCACGCGGTACCACTCGCTGGCGGTCGTCGACGGGACGCTCCCCGAGGACCTCCACGTGACCGCGCGCACCGCCGGCGGCGTGATCATGGCCCTGCAGCACGCGGATGCGCCGATCTACGGCGTCCAGTTCCACCCCGAGTCGGTGCTCACCGAGGGCGGCTACCGGATGCTCGGCAACTGGCTCGAGGTCGCTGGTCTGGCGGGCGCCGCAGAGGCATCCCGCGCCCTCAACCCGCTCGTCAAGCTGGGCTGACGCAGGCGGGGACGCAAAAGCGAACCCCGCCGGCCGCTCGGACTCAGCCCGAGCAGTACGTCAGGTCGACCGTGGTCCCTTGCGGCACGTCGCCCGGAGCGACCGACTGTGTGTGCACCATCGTCGCGCCCTTGTCCTGCGGGCAGCTGGGATCCGGCTTTGGATTACCGGTCAGTCCGAGCTGCGACAGGATCCCCGTGGCGGCCTGGATGGTCTGACCGGTCAGATCGGTCAGCGTCACCTTGCCGCTCGACACGTGGAGCCCGATCGCGTCGCCTTCGTGCGCCGAGGTGTTGGCGGCGGGATCCGTCTTGATCACCACGTTTGCAGGCACGCTGGCAGAGTTCTCCGAGGTCGTCGGACCGACGGTGAGACCGGCCTGCTGCAGCGCCTGCGTTGCAGCATCCACGGTCATGTTGTGGACATCCGGGACCGTGACGGTCTTCTTACCGGTCGAGACATAGAGCGTGATGGTGTCGCCCGACGCCACCACGATGCCGGCACCCGGATCCGTCCGGATCACCTGGCCCTCGGCGTAGGTGGGGCTCGCCTCGGTGACCTGCGCCCACTTCAGCTTCATCTCGTCGAGCTGCGCGGTGGCCTTGTCGAGCGTCTGGCCCGACAGGTTCGGCACCTTGTGCGACGAGTCCGGCATGGTCGTGCTCGGTGCGAGACGCAGCACCCAGGCGAGCACGGCCACGATGACGACCGCCATGATCGCGATGCCGGCCCAGATCCAGATCACGGGTGGGCGACGCTGGGTGCGCGTCATGGTCTGGTCTTCGGCCAGCTGACGGAAGGCGGCCTCCGGACCGGAGACGGCGCTCGGCGGAGCGCCGAACAGGGTCTCGGCCAGCTCGTCCTCGTGCTTGCGCTTCGGGATGCGACCCGCGGCGGCCTCTTCGAGGTCGGCTCGGAACTCCGCCACCGTCTGGTAGCGCTCGAAGCGGTCCTTCGTCATCGCGCGGGCGACGACGACATCCATCGCCGGCGACACCTTGGGGTTGATGGTGCTCGGGGGGACGGCGGTCTCGCTGACGTGCTGGTACGCGATCGCCACCGGGGTGTCGCCGCGGAACGGCGGACGCCCAGTGAGCATCTCGAACAGCACGACACCGGTCGAGTAGAGGTCGGTGCGCGCGTCGACGGACTCGCCCTTGGCCTGCTCCGGGGAGAAGTAGCTGGCGGTGCCCAGCACCGCGGTGGTCTGCGCCACGGTCGCCGAGGAGTCGCTGATGGCCCGGGCGATGCCGAAGTCCATCACCTTCACCTGGCCGGCCTTCGTGATCATCACGTTGCCCGGCTTGATGTCGCGGTGCACGACGCCGGCGCGATGCGAGTACTCGAGCGCGGTGAGGATGCCCTCGGTGATGCGCACGGCCTCCGCGCGCTCCAGCGGGCCCTTCTTGATCAGGTCTTTGAGGAGGACGCCGTCGACGTACTCCATCACGATGAAGGGCAGCTGCGCCTCGTGGCCGTTCGGCTCGCGCACCGTCTCTTCTCCGGCGTCGAAGACGCGGACGATCGTGGGGTGCGTCATGCGGGCGGCGGCCTGCGCCTCCTGCCGGAACCGGGTGCGGAACGCCGGGTCGGTCGCGAGGGACGGCTTGAGCAGCTTGATGGCCACGGTGCGGCCCAGGCGGGTGTCGGTGCCGCGATGGACGTCCGACATACCGCCCCGGCCGATGAGTTCGCCCACCTGATATCGGCCTGCGAGCAGGCGGCTATCTGGGCTCAATGCGAACTCCTTCTCGGTGACGACTCCGGCTAGTGTAGCGGGGCGATTCTGGATGTCTCCTCGGGCGTATTCGGCTGCTCAGCCGTTGCCGCCGCCGGTCCCGCCGCCCGTGTTGCCGCCACCCCCGCCGGCACCCGGCGTCGGAGTGGATCCGACGACCTCGTACGACGTCGCGGGGGACTGGCTCGACTCCACCGACTCGCCGCAGAAGATCGTGTACGTCAGCTGGTACGTGGCCGCGGTGCTCGGCGACCACACCATCTTGGTGTCGTTGACCGGCGTCTGCGGCTGCCCGTTGATGTACAGACGGCGGCCGACCAGGTTCTGCCCTGCTGGGCAGGTGGCCGAACCGAAGTTCACCGTGATCTGCGAGTTCGGGGTGCCCTGACCCGACGGCGGCGTGGCCGAGACGGTGTCGGTCGGCGTCGGGATCGGCGCGACAGGACCGTAGACCTTCACCGAGACGGTCGAGCCCTTCGGCACCGGACCGGTCGGGTTGACCGAGTAGACCTTGTTGGCCTGGTCGTTGGTGGTCGCCGCGTTGCCCTGCGAGACGTCCGCGACCATCCCGAGACCCTGCAGCTTGTCGCGGGCCTGGTCGGCGGTGAGGCCGAGGAAGTCGCTCTCGGTGATCTGGACCGTGTTGCTGGTGGGCGTCGGTGTGGGCTTCGGCGTCGTCGGCTGCGTCTGCGTCGGGGTGTTCGACGGCGTGGGCGTCGGGGGCGCTTTGGGTGCGACGACCAGGGTGATGATCGTGCCGATCAGGACGAGCGCGAGCAGGGCGATGAGGGCGATCAGCGGCCATGTCCAGCGGCTGCGCTTGCGCTCCTCGACGGGGGCGGCAGCCTCCTCGTCGACGACGGGCGCTACGGCGGTCGCGGGGAGCACGGTGGTCGCGGCCGTCGGTGCCGCGGGCGGCTGCATCAGGACGGTCGCGGCATCGGTCATGGCCGCGCCGCCGAGGATCGCGGGCACGGACTGAGCGGCGGCGCGCACGTCGCCGCGGCGGAGCGCCTGGGCGGCACGCGCCAGGTGGGCGGCGGATGCGGGGCGATCGGCCGGGTTCTTGGCGATGCACGCGAAGACCAGGTTGCGGACCGGCTCCGCGACGGTGGCGGGGAGCTCCGGCGGCGCCTCGTTGATCTGCGCCATGGCGATGGCGACCTGCGACTCGCCCGTGAACGGCCGACGGCCGGCCAGGCACTCGTACGCGACGATGCCGAGCGAGTAGATGTCGGTGGTCGGCGAGGCGGGGTGACCGGACGCCTGCTCGGGCGAGAGGTACTGCACGGTGCCCATGACCTGACCGGTGGCGGTGAGCGGCACCTGGTCGGCGATGCGGGCGATGCCGAAGTCGGTGATCTTGACGCGGCCGTCGGGCGTGATGAGGAGGTTGCCCGGCTTGATGTCGCGGTGGACGAGACCGGCGGCGTGAGCGGCGTGCAGGGCGGCGGCCGTCTGAGCGACGATGTCGAGCGTCCGGTCGGTGCTGAGGACGTGCTCCCGCTCCAGGATGCTCGAGAGCGCCTCGCCGGGGACGAGCTCCATGACGAGGAAGGCGCTGCCCTCCTCCTCGCCGTAGTCGTACACGTTGGCGATGCCTTCGTGGTTGACGAGGGCGGCGTGACGCGCCTCCGCGCGGAAGCGCTCGAGGAAGCCCGGGTCGCCGAGGTACTCGTCCTTCAGGATCTTGATGGCGACGGTACGGCCGATGACGAGGTCGGTGGCCTGCCACACCTCGCCCATACCGCCGATCGCGATCCGCGACTGCAGCTCGTAACGTCCCCCGAAGGTGAGCCCTGCTGTGGGTCTCATTTATTCAGCACCGCCTCTAGTACTTTCCTCGCGATCGGAGCGGCGATGGAGTTACCCGTGCCGCTCTGACCCTGTCCACCGCCATTTTCGACAACTACAGCCACAGCGAACTCCGGGTCGTTCGCCGGCGCGAAACCGGTGAACCACAGCGAGTAGGGGTCGTCATCCCCGTTCTGCGCCGTGCCCGTCTTACCGCCGACCTGAACCCCACCTATTCTTGCATTGCTCGCCACGCCGTGATCGACGCCGTCGACCATCATCTGCTTGATGGTGTCGGCGTTCTGCTGGCTCAGCGGCTGCGAGAACTCCTTGGGCTGGAAGCTCTCCAAGGTCTGCAGATCGGGTGACCGGATGGAGTCCACCAGGTTCGGGGTCATCAGCGTGCCGCCGTTGGCGATCGCCGCCGAGACCATCGCCATCTGCAGCGGCGTCGCGCGGTCGTCCTTCTGGCCGAAGGAGCCCAGCGCGCGCTCCGCCGCGTCGGGATAGAGCGGGTACACGCTCTTCTCGACCGGGATGGGGATGCTGAACGACTGGTTGAACCCGAACTTGTCGGCCTGGTCCTTGATGACCTCGGGCTTCAGCTGCATGCCGAGCTCGGCGAACGGGATGTTGCACGACAGGATCTGCGCCGTCGCGATCGAGACCGTCGCGCCCGGCCCGCAGGTCGTGAGCGAGTCGTTCTTGACGACCGTGGGGGAATCGGGCAGCGGGAGGGAGGCCGGGTTGGGGAGCTGGCTGTCCTTCGTGTACTGCCCGGTGCCGAAGGCGGAAGCGCTCATCACCGGCTTGAACGTCGAACCGGGCGGGTTGAGGTCTCCGCCGATCGTTCGGTTGATGAGCGGGTCGCCTGGGGCGGCGAGGAGCTGGTTGTAGGTCGACTCGACCGCCTTGCCGTCGTGCGACGCCAGGGTGTTCGGGTCGTACGTGGGCTTCGAGACCATGGCCAGGATCTTCCCGGTCTTGGGCTGCAGCAGCACCACGGCGCCCTGGTAGTCGCCCAGCGCATCCCACGCCGCCTGCTGCGCGACGGGGTCGATCGTCGTCTCGACCGTCGCGCCCTGCGGGTTCTTTCCCGTCAGGATGGCGTTCACGCGCTCGAAGAACTGGGAGTTCGACGAACCGCTCAGCTTGGAGTTGAGGGCTCCCTCGAGGCCGGTCGGCTCGCCGTTGATCGGGAAGAATCCGGTCACGGCGGAGTAGAGGGGACCGTTGCTGTAGACGCGCTGCCACTTGTAGACGTCGTTGGACGGCACGGACTGCGCGATCGGCTGCCCGGCGACCAGGATCGCGCCGCGCTGCGCCGAGTAGCTGTCGTTCAGGGCACGCGTGTTGCGCGCATCGGCACCCAGCGCATCCGCCTGGAACACCTGGAGGATGGAGGTGGACACCAGCAGCGCCAGGAACATCGCCAGCACGATCGTGCTGACGCGCTTGATCTCGCGGTTCATCTCAGCTCACCACCAGCCGGGGTTGGTTGCGGACGGTGTCGGACAGTCGCAGCAGCAGCGCCACGATGATCCAGTTGGCGACCAGCGACGACCCTCCTGCGGCGAGGAACGGCGTCGTCAGGCCGGTGAGCGGGATGACGCGGGTCACACCGCCGATCACGATGAAGCACTGCAGCGCCACGGTGAACGACAGGCCGACGGCGAGCAGCTTGCCGAAGTCATCCGCGCCGGCGAAGCCGATGCGGAGGCCGCGCGCCACGAAGACCAGGTACAGCGCGAAGATGGCGAAGATGCCGGCGAGGCCGAGCTCCTCGCCCAGGCTCGCGATGATGTAGTCGCTCTGCGACACGGGAGTGATCCACGGCTGGCCCTGGCCGAGGCCGGTTCCGATCAGCCCGCCGTGCGCGAGCCCGAACAGCCCCTGGACCAGCTGGAAGCTGCCGCCCTGCGCGTCGTAGACGCCCTGCGAGAAAGGGCTGAGCCAGTTCGCGAAGCGGTCGTGCACGTACGGGAGCACCTGGCTGGCGACGACGGCGCCGCCGACGATGAGCAGGAGGCCGAGGATCACCCAGCTGATGCGCGCCGTGGCGACGTAGAGCATGACGAGGAACAGGCCGAAGATGAGCAGACCGGTTCCGAGGTCGCGCTGGAAGACGATGACGGCCATCGACATCAGCCAGACGATGAGGATCGGTCCGAGGTCTCGAGCGCGCGGGAACCGCATCCCGAGGAACTTCTTGCCCACCATGGAGAGCGAGTCGCGCGCCTGGACCAGGTAGCCGGCGAAGAAGATCGCGAGGCAGATCTTCGCGATCTCGCCGGGCTGGAAGCTGAACGGGCCGATTCCGATCCACACGCGGGCGCCGTAGATCTCGCGGCCGATTCCCGGGAGCATGGGCAGCAGCAGGAGCACGAGCGCGGCGAACCCGAAGAGGTAGGTGTAGCGCTGCAGGATGCGGTGGTTGCGGATGAGGACCACGACGAGGATCGCGCAGATGATCGCGATGGCACTCCACACGATCTGCTTGACGCCCGCGCTGTCCCATCCGGCGTCCTTGTAATGGATGTCGATGCGGTAGATCTCGGCGATGCCGATGCCGGTCAGCAGCGTGGCGATCGGCAGCAAGAACGGGTCGGCCTGCGGGGCGACGAACCGGAGCGCGATGTGCATGCCCAGCACCAGAGCCGAGAGGCCGGCCCCGAGGTAGACCAGCGTGAGATCGACGTGGCCGAGCGCGCCCAGCTGCACCAGCACGACCGCCGCCGCGTTGATCGCGCACGCGATGACGAGGAGGAACAGCTCACGGTTGCGGAGCTTCGCGGGCAGGCGCAGCCGTTTGACCGGCCCGGTCGCGTTCCGGGGCGGCGTCGCCTGCTCGCGGGCGGCCGTTCTACTGTCCGCCGGCATCGCTCAACTGCTCCACGATCGTCTTGGCCGCCGGAAGGTCGTCGGCGTTGATGGTCTGCTCCACCTGCTGTTTGTCGTACTCGGGGAGGTCGTCCACCTTCACGTCGGACTCCTGGTACAGGTGCGAGAGGCTGATGGGCCCGATGCCCTGCTGAACCCCCTGGTAGATCGCGACGTGGCGGTCCGGTGACATGCCCACGAAGTAGCGGGACTGCGTCCACTGGTAGCCGAAGAAGATGGCGAGCACGATGGCGACGACCAGCAGGATGAGGCCGATCATCCAGGTGAGCCGGCGGCGGCGGACGCGACGGGCGTCCTCCTCGATCAGCTCGTCGAGGTAGTCCTCGGACTGCGGCTCGAAGTGGGTGGGGCCGGTGGCCGGGCGGATGGGATGCAGGCGCAGTCCGGGAAGGCGCGCCGCGCGGGTGGTCGGCTTCGGCTCGGTGCCGAACTGGAGCGGAGACGCGGCAGACCCGACCGTGACTGGCTCCTTGAGCACCTCGCCGCGGGACGTGTCGGCGATGTCGACGATGACCACGGTGACGTTGTCGGGCGCGCCGGCGTCGAGGCTGTGCTTCAGCAGCCGGTCGGCGACCTGCTTCGGGCCGTCCTTCGACGCGAGCGCCGCCAGCATGTCGTCGTGCTTCACCACGCCGCTCAAGCCGTCGGAGCAGATGAGCCAGCGGTCGCCCGGGCGCGTGTCGAGCGTCCATGTGTCGATCTCGGGGGACGCATCCACATCGCCCAGCACGCGCATCAGCACGGAGCGGCGGGGGTGGACCATCGCCTCCTCCTCGGTGATGCGTCCGCTGTCGACCAGACGCTGCACGAAGGTGTGGTCGGTGGTGACCTGTTTCAACTCGCCGTCGCGGTAGAGGTAGATGCGGGAGTCGCCGATGTGGGCGAACGCGATCTGGTCGCCGACGCGCACCATCGCACTGACGGTGGTGCCCATCCCGGTGAGCTCGGGATGCTCGAACACGGTCTCGGCGAGGAGCGAGTTGGCGGCGATCAACGCGGACTGCAGGGCGAACTCGGCTTCGGAGGCGGAGGCGTACTCGCGGTCGGCCTCGCGGATGCGGGTGACCGCGATCGCCGAGGCGACGTCTCCGCCGGCGTGACCGCCCATGCCGTCGGCGACGACGAACAGGTCCCGGCCGGCATAGCCCGAGTCCTGGTTGTTCGAGCGGATCTTCCCGACGTGGGAGAGGGCCGCCGCCTTGTTCGCCGCCACCGTCTACCGCCGCAGCTCGAACGTGGTCGTGCCGATCTTGATCGGCGTGTCGAGCGGGACCTGGGTCGGGACGGTCACCCGGCGGCCGTCGAGGAACGTGCCGTTGGTGGAGTCGAGATCCTGGATCATCCACTCGTCGTTCCAGAGGAGCAGGCGGGCGTGGTGGGTGGAGGTGTAGTCGTCGCGGATGACGAGGTTCGACTCGCCGGAGCGGCCGATGGTGATGGGATCGCGGCCGAGGGCGAGCTCGGTGCCGGCGCGCGGTCCGGAGGTGATGACGAGGCGGTGCGCGCTCTGCACGCTGGCGTTCGTGTGGCCGCCCGCGCGGTTGGCGCCCGACGGCAGCGACGAGACCGGTGCCGACTTCATCACCGGCTCGGTCGGGCCGGCGGGTGCGGCGGCAGCGGGGGCGCTCGCCGCGGCTCCGGCCGGGAACGGCGAGGCGGGTGCAGGCTGCGCCGATTCGGGCAGCTTGCGGACACGCTGGCCGAACATGTCGCTGCGCAGTGCGTAGACGATGCCGAAGACGAAGAGCCAGAGGACCAGCAGGAAGCCGAACCGCAGCACCAGCAGGGTCAGCTCGCTCGGGTTCACGAGGGGCTCCAGAAGTTGCCGACGTCGTGCCGCCGGGTGGCATCCTCCGCACGGCCACGGGGGGCGGGCGCCGCCTGGGGGAGCACGCGGAACACGATGCGGGTGCGGCCGAGGGTCACGACGGATTCGGGCTCCAGGATCGCCTTGCGCAGGGGCTCTCCGTCGAGCTTGGTTCCGTTGGTCGAGCCGAGGTCCTCCACCTGGGCGCGGCGGCCATCCCACGTGATCATGACGTGCCGGCGGGAGATGCCGGTGTCGTCGACCGTGATGTCGGCGTCCGCCCCACGCCCGACGACGGTGCGGGAGTGGGTGAGCGGATAGTGCTTGCCGTTGATGTCGAGGACCGGGGTCCAGGCGACGTCGCCCTTCACGTTCTCGGACTCGACCTGGAGCATGCCGACCGACAGCTCCGGGTCTTCCGCGAGGTCGATGGAGATGCCGCCGGCGAACGCGTAGTGCTGGCTCGCCGCGTGCTTCTGGACGAAGTCGATCAGCTCGTCGGTGAGGGCGGCGCCCATCGATCGCATGCGCGCGTAGTCGGCGGACGACATCCGCAGTACGAAGCTGTTGGGGGCGAGGACGCGGTCGCGCGCGACCACGGCGGCCTTCGTGTCGAGTTCCTTGCGGAGCGCGCTGGTGAGCTCGACCGGCTGCAGCCCGGAGCGGAAGGTCTTCGCGAACGCGCCGTTGACGGCGCGCTCGAGCCCCCGCTCGAAGTTGTCCAGAATGCCCACAGTCTCCCGCTTCCGGCTCGATGACTACATGCATGTTAGTCGGAACCCTGGAAAAGGGACTGGCTATACGGTGAAGATCAGCCCTGCGGAGGACGCCCGGATTCGTGAACGATCCCGGCGTCGTGTTAGAGTTCCTGGGTTCGCGCGAGTGGCGGAATTGGCAGACGCGCTGGCTTCAGGTGCCAGTGCCCGCAAGGGCGTGGGGGTTCAAGTCCCCCCTCGCGCACGGACGTGAAAGGGCCGGATCGAGACATCGATCCGGCCCTTTCCGCATGTCCGGCAGGCATGCGCGAAACCGGTCAGCTTCGCGTTTCGGGCAGGATGTCCGCGAAGTGTGCGCGCAGCTGCGCGGCCACGTCGACGGTGTCGTGGTCGTAGAGCCACTGGTATTGCAGGCCGTCCCAGAGGGCGAGGAGCCAGAGCGCTTCGTGGTCAGGATCGCGGTGAGGCGGGAGGACGCCGTCGTCCGCGGCGGCCCGGAGAAGGGTCGCGAAGCCGTCGAGCGCGACGGCGAAGCGGTGCTTGAAGTAGGCGTGCGCGTCGTGGGTTGGCGGTGTCGCCTCGGAGGAGATGACGGCGTAGAGCTCGATCAGTCCGGGCTGCTCCGCCTCGTTGGTGGCGGCTCCGTCGGCGAAGCTGCGCAGGACATCGGCGGCGGATGCCCCCGCGTCCGGCGTACCGCGGTCGTCGATGCGGCGGTCGCGCTCCCGCATGACCTCGTGCAGCAGGGCGTCCTTCGAGGAGAAGTGGTGGTACAGCGCCGACTTCGAGACGCCGACACGTGTGGCGATGTCGAGGAGGCTGGTGTCGCCGTAGCCCTCCCGCGCGAACAAGGCCATGGCGCCGTCGACGATCTTCGCGCGGCGCTCCCGTCCGGTACGGTAGCCCGTCTCTGCGGCGGACGGCTCCTCGGCGATCGGGGGGAGCGGGGGCGCGGGCGGAAGCGGATGCGTCGCCGCGTGCGTTCCAGGCTCCCGCCAGCCGAGTGGACGCGCGATCAGCTCCTGATGGCGCTCCAGGGTGGCGGCGACATCGACGCGGTCCGGAAGGTACTGCTGCAGCATCCGCAGGCCGTCCCAGGCTGCGGTCAGGCGCAGCGCCTCGTCCTCGACCGACCGGTCGGCCGCGACGAGGCCGCTGTCGACGCCCGCGGCGAGGGCCTCGGCGCGCCGGGCTCGCAGCTCGGCGGCGCGGTCGCGCATCCATTCGTGCAGGGGATGCGAGGGTGCTGAGGCCTCGCCGGTCAGTGCGGCGAAGAGAGGTGCGTGACCCCGGACCGCGTCCTGTCGGTGCGCTGTGGCGGCGAACGGCAGCGCGTCGGGCGGGGTCGCCGCTGCTGCTGCGGAGGCATCGAGCCGGCGGGCGACCTGGCCCAGCAGCTCCTCTTTACCGGCGAAGTGCTTGAGGAGCGCGGGATGGGTGATGCCGGCCTCCGCTGCGATGTCGCGCAGCGACACGAACCGGTAGCCGTTGCGGCAGAACAGATCGGTGGCGGCGTCGAGGATCGCCTGCCGTGTCGCGGCGGCGCGCGCGAACCGTGTCCCATCGATGACCGACGTCACGTGCACCTCCCCGACCTCATCATCGTAGTCAGGTTACCGTAGCGTCGGATTTCAGTTACCACACGGTCGCTTTTGTGTGTATGCTGGCCGCCATCGTCAAAGCCGACGGTACGAAAGGACTCGAGAAATGACAGAGCTGTCTCCCGCCGCGACAGCGGCGGCAACCGGGACCACCGGTATCAAGACGCCCGGCACCACGCCGGCGCGCACTCCCCGCGGCTACACGCCGGCGCTCTCGGCCGTGAACTTCGGCGTCCTCCTGGCGCTCCTCACTCCGGTGCTCGTGTCGATGGCCTTCAAGGTGCAGCACCTCAGCGCATCCACGGAGGAGGCGACGGCGCAGCTCGGACTCGTCCTCGGCGTCGGAGCCCTGTTCGCCCTGGTGGCGAACCCGCTCGCCGGCCGGCTCTCCGACCGCACCACCTCCCGGTACGGGATGCGTCGCCCGTGGATCCTCGGCGGCAGCATCGTCGGCGTCGGCGCGTTCCTGCTGATCGGTGCGGCCACATCCATCTGGGTCGTGCTCATCGGATGGTGCCTGGTGCAGGCGTCGCTCAACGCCGTGCTCGCAGCCGCGAACGCGACGCTTCCCGATCAGGTTCCCGCGGCCAGCCGTGGCAAGGTCTCGGGCCTCGTCGGCGTGACCACGCCCCTTGCGATCCTCGCGGGCAGCTTCCTCATCAACTTCATCGGCGATGACCTCCTGCGCTTCCTCATCCCCGGCCTCATCGCACTCGTGCTCGCGGTGATCTTCGTCGCAGTGCTCAAGGACCGCCGCCTCACCGAGAAGCCGCGCCAGAAGTTCACCGTCGGGCAGTTCTTCGGTTCGTTCGTCTTCAATCCGGTCAAGCACCGCGACTTCGGCTGGACGTGGCTGACGAAGTTCTTCGTGATGTTCGGCTACGCGGGCATCGCGACCTTCCTCCCCTTCTACCTGACCGAGAAGTTCCACCTCGACGAGCAGGGCGCCATCTCGACGATCCTGCTGGCGAACCTGGCCTCCACCGTCGGCATGGTGATCTCCAGCCCCATCGGCGGTTACCTCTCCGACCGGCTCGGCAAGCGCCGCCCGTTCGTCGCGGCGGCGGGCGTCATCATGGTTGTCGGACTGGTCGTTCTGGCGTTCGCGCCGACGGTGGCGATCGTCATCCTCGCGCAGGCCGTGATCGGCCTCGGAGCCGGGTCGTTCTTCTCCGTCGACCTCGCCCTCGCCACCCAGGTGCTGCCGAGCCCCGACGACACGGCCAAGGATCTCGGCGTGCTCAACATCGCCAACGCCCTTCCGCAGTCGATCGCTCCCGCCATCGCACCGGGGATCATCGCCCTCGGTTCCGCGACCGCGATCGGCGGTTACTCGGTGTGGTACCTCTTCGGCGCCCTGATCGCACTGCTCGGCGCCGTGCTCGTCTACCGGATCAAAGGAGTGAAATGACCGACACCGCCACGGAAACCGCCCTCGCCACCCGTCCTTGGCTGGACGCGCAGCGTCCCGTCGCCGAGCGCGTGGAGCTGCTGCTCGCCGAGATGACCCTCGAGGAGAAGGCCGGCCTCTTCTTCCACACGATGATCGGGATGGGTCCGCTCGACGAGCCGAACCCGACGTTCTCGCTCCCCTCCGCGGTGGAGTACGTGGAGCGCCGGCACATGTCGCACTTCAACCTGCTCGGCGTCGCGCCGACCGGGCGGGAGATCGCGGAATGGCACAACGCTCTGCAGCGGCTGGCCGCGTCCACTCGGCTCGGGATCCCCGTGACGCTATCGACGGACCCGCGGCACTCATTCACCGACAACCCCGGGACCGCGATGCTGTCCGGGCCGTTCTCGCAGTGGCCCGAGCCGCTCGGGCTCGCGGCGATCCGCGACGAGGACACGGTCGAGCGTTTCGCGGACATCGCACGCCAGGAGTACCTGGCGGTCGGCCTCCGCGTGGCACTCCATCCGCAGGTCGACCTGGCC
Organism: Cryocola sp. 340MFSha3.1; assembly: GCF_000383315.1. Classification (NCBI taxonomy): domain Bacteria; kingdom Bacillati; phylum Actinomycetota; class Actinomycetes; order Micrococcales; family Microbacteriaceae; genus Cryocola; species Cryocola sp. 340MFSha3.1. The sequence goes on along the minus strand of NZ_KB911087.1, from coordinate 2,129,192 downwards.
ACGGAACCGCGCTGGTCACGCCAGGCGGCGACCTTCGGCGAGGATGCCGAGCTCACCTCCCGCCTGGGCGCCGCATACGTCCGCGGCTTCCAGGGCCGATCGTTCGGCGCAGGATCCGTGTCGACCATGACGAAGCACTTCCCGGGCGGCGGTCCGCAGAAGGACGGGGAGGACCCGCATTTCGCCCACGGACGCGAGCAGGTCTATCCCGGCGACGCCTTCGAGCTGCACCTCCGGCCGTTCGAGGCGCTCATCGAGGCGGGCACGCGCCAGATGATGCCCTATTACGGGATGCCGGTCGGAACCGCGTACGAGGAGGTCGGGTTCGGCTTCAACCGGTCGGTCATCACCGGTCTGCTCCGCGAGCGCTTGGGATTCGACGGGCTGGTGTGCACGGACTGGGGACTGATCACCGATGCCGAGATCTTCGGCCAGCCGTTCCCCGCGCGGGCCTGGGGTGTCGAGCACCTGACGCCGCGCGAGCGGATGAAGAAGATCATCGACGCCGGCGCCGACCAGTTCGGGGGAGAGGCGTGCCCGGAGCTGCTGATCGACCTCGTCGAGTCCGGCGATGTCCCCGTGTCGCGGATCGACGAGTCGGCGCGGCGCATCCTGCGCGAGAAGTTCGAGCTCGGACTCTTCGAGTCGAGCCTGGTCGACGCGGAGGCCGCCGACGCGATCGTCGGGAAGGACGACTTCCGTGCCGAGGGAGAGAAGGCGCAGCGCGCATCCATCACCCTGCTGGTCAACGGTCACGATGGCGAGCCGGTGCTGCCGCTGCGCGGGCGCCCGCGGCTCTACGTCGAGGGCATCGACGCTGAGCGCGCTGCAGCCTATGGCGATGTCGTCGCGACGCCCGCCGACGCCGACGTGATCGTGGTGCGGCTGCAGGCGCCGTACGAGGAGCGTCCGACGGTGTTCGAGAGCCTGTTCCACTCGGGGTCGCTGGAGTTCCCCGCCGAGGTCGTCGACCACGTGCGGGAACTCGCCGAGCACGCGCCGACGATCGTCGACGTGTACGCCGATCGGCCGGCGATCCTCGAGCCCCTGGTGGATGCGGCCAGCGCTCTGACCGTCAACTGGGGCGCAAGCGACGAAGCGCTGCTCGATGTGCTCACCGGCCGGTTCTCGCCGCAGGGGTCGCTGCCGTTCGACCTGCCGCGCTCGATGCGCGCCGTGGAGGAGTCGCGCCCTGATGTGCCGTTCGACACCGCCGATCCGCTGTTCCGGTTCGGCGACGGGCTGCGTTACTGACGCGACCGAGTCGCACGCCCTGCCCGAGCGGGACCCCCGATCTTCCCGGGGGTCCCGCTTTCGTGTGCCGGGCTACCGGAGGGTCACCGAGTTGGCCTGGTCGTTCATGCTGCCGAGCGACGACGCGTTGACGGCGTAGCCGTAGGACGCACCCGTGTACGCCGTGCCCTGCCACAGCTTGGTGCTGCATCCGGAGAAGCTCTTGAACGAGCTGACTCGGCCCGACCAGCCGACGTTGCCGAGCGGGCCGAAGTACCAGGTGGTGCTTCCGTTGCAGGCGCTCGAGTTGGTGATCTGGAAGAACGATCCGCCGTACCCGGCGTCGTCGAAGAGCTGGCTCTGCACGAAGGTGGCGCGCACGCCCTCGGGGAGGACGCGGGCGGCGGATGGGTCGGCGGTGGCGGCGACCGGCCAGCTCGGCGGAGTGACCACCAGCAGGTGGGTCTGCTCCAGCACGGCCCGGTTGAGATCCTCGCCGGCATCCACGCACACCAGCGTGCGCGTGCCCAGGTCGTAGGAGCAGGACTGCGCGGGCGGCTCGGCAGCGGCAGCGGGCGCTGCCGTCACGAACGTCGCCGCGATGGCCGCCGCCGCAGCCAGGACCGACGCCGCACGGCGCGTCAAAACAGACGATCTCTTCATCGACTTCCCCCCGAAGCGGATACTGCCCGGCCCCTGCCGAGCACGCCCATTCTGCCCCACCGACGTCGCGGCCGACCGATTTCGAGATTCGTTGAGAGGATTCGGCGGGGGGACACATTTCCTGGATATGAGCGAGTTGGCCGAGCCGCACCGTGCGGCGGATGCGGGGGAGGAGTCCGTTCCGACGGACCTCGACCTGCTGCGGCGACTCGCCGACGGCAGCAAGGCTGCGCTCGCCGCCCTCTACGACCGGTACAGCCGCGTCGTCTACGCCTACACCGCCGCGCGCCTCGAACCCCGCGAGGATGTGGAGGAGATCAGCCAGGACGTGTTCGTCACCCTCTGGCGCAAACGGGCGACCATCACCATCGCCGGCGAGTCGGTCCTTCCCTGGCTGCTCGTCACCAGCCGCAACCTGATCGCCAACCGCCGCCGCTCCCTCCAGGTGGTGGAGAAGCGCCGAAGCGACAGCCCCGTCGACGGATCACTCGCTGACGCCCGGCCGGGGCCGGAGGAGCTCGCCGAACGCGGCCAGCTGCTCGCCTACGTCGAATCCGTGGTCGCCGCGCTCACCGAGCCCGACCGCACCGTGTTCGAGCTGTGCATCCGAGGCGATCACAGCTATGAGGAGGCTGCCCGCCAGGTGGGCCTGAGCGAGGGCGCCATCCGCAACCGCCTCTCCCGGCTCCGCGGGCGCCTCCGGAACGAACTCCGCACCCTCAGGGGGATGCCATGACCGATCACGACCTCCTGCCCACCGACGAGCGCTTCGAACAGATCAAGGCGAACCTGTTCGAGACCATCGCCGTCGACGACCGCCGCCGGACCCGGAAGCACCGCATCATCGCCATCGGAGTGGCCGGCGCCATCGTCGCCGGGACCACCGCCGGCGCGATCGCCGTCGCCCTCGCCTCCCAGGGTCAGATCAACAACGTCACCGATTGCTACGCGGCTGCCGACCTGAATTCCCGTCACGGCACCTCGGTGATGGTGACCGCCGACCTGGACGAGAAGACGCCCAACCGGCTCGATGCGCGCATCCGCCTCGCCGAGGACATGTGCGCTGCCACCTGGCGCACCGGCGTGTTCTCACCGGAAGGGTCGTCCAGCACGGCGGAGTATCCGGTGCCCCACCTGGAGACCTGCCAGCTGCCCGACGGGCGACTGGCCGTGTTCCCCTCCGACCAGGCCCTCAGCGAGCTGTGCTCGCGACTGGGCCTCACGATCCCGCGCGAGTGATGAGAAGGGGTACTCCACCGCGCGCGGGAGAAGGGACGGTGCCCGCCGCATCAGACGCCTGGGGGAAGGCGGCGGCGGGCACCTCCCGGCCTCACATCCGAGAACGACGAACCGATGACAGACAGAGAAGCAAGACAGAGAAGAAGGAGACGCCATGAAGACCATCGATCCGGCCGCGCTGGAGCTGCCGCCCACGGAGCCCATCGACATGACGGCGCTCATCCAGCAGGCACTCGCGGGCGAGGGCTGAGCGGGGCCGTTCGGCCCGCGCCGGGCTCGGCTCATGCGTGCAGGGCGCGCAGGGCGAGCCACGCCGCCGTGCGGTCGTCCGCATCGGCCAGGGAGAGCCCCAGGAGGCTCTCGACGCGGTGGATGCGCGCGGTGAGCGTCTGGCGGTGGACGCCGAGCCGCTCAGCCGTGGCGCCCCAGGCGCCGTTCTCGGCGAGGAACACGCGGAGCGTCTCCGTCAGCTCGCCGTGCCGGCCCGCCGCATCCCGCAGCGGGTCGAGCAGGCGCGCGATGCGCTGGGCGTCATCGTCATCGAGCCGGTCGAGGACGAGCGAGATGGTCGGGATGGACCGGTAGCGCACAACCCGCCGGCCCTCCGCCCGTGCCGACTCCACGGCGTGCCGCGCCTCGGCCGCGCTCCCCGCCAGCGTGTCGGTCGGCGCCGGCGCGCCCACACCGAGGAACATCGCGGACGAGTACGCCTCCACGCGAGTCGCCACCGCATCCACGTGGTCGTCGCGGAGGAACCCGGTCACCAGGCCGTGACTCTCGGTATGGATGTGGGCGGCGCCCAGTTCGTCGAGCCAGTGCGATACGAGGCGCTCCACTTCGACGGATGCCGACCGCGCGGTCAGGGCGAACGCGGTGAGCGAGCTCTCGTGCACACCCCACATCCGCAGGAGGGAGACGGCGGGAGGGCCACCGGCCAGCAGCGCGTCGATCATGACCGCGCGTCCGAGACGCTCGGTGCGGGTCGGGTCGTCCGTCCGCAGCACAAGGTCGAGCAGAGCGGCCGCCTGCGACCCGAGTTCGCGAGCGCGGCTCGACGACTCGGTCCGCGGGCTGACGACGAGCCGGGCCGAGAGGTCTTCGCCGGAGCCGACCGTGTGCACCTGCAGCGAACGGTGGCGCACGCGCACGGGACGGGAGAGTGCGACCGCCATCGCATCCTGCACGTGCAAGCCGCCGGCGCCCGCGCTCGTGATGACCTGGCCGTGCCGATCGAGGAGCACGGCCCAGCCGTCGATGCGGTGCGCCAGCTCGGCGACGACGCCGGAGACACCGCCGCGGCGGGCAGCCAGAGTCAGCACCTTCATGGCACTGGTGACCGCGCGATCCTCGGCGGCCTGGTCGACGGCCAGGAGCGCGGTGAGGCTGGGGGCGAGCAGCGCGTCGGAGGCCGAGGTACCGACGATCGCGGTCGTGCCCGTCCGGTCGAGCGCCCTCAGGAGAGCCGTGTCGGCGCCGTGGCTGACGATGACGGCGTGCCGGAGTGCCTCCGTGCGTTCGTCCTCCGCGGTCAGGGCGGCCACAGCGGCTCGGGCGGGCGCCACGACGAGTGTCGCGAACGCGGGATGGCCGACCACCGAGAAGTCGTCGAGGCCGACCACCGCATCCACGCGCGTCCCGGCATCGAGGCGGCCTTCGACCAGCCGACCCTGAACGGAACGCGCGACGGAGGCGATGTCGCGGCTCATGGCCTCAGTGTACGGAATGTCGATTCAGCCCGAGGCATCCACACTTTCTGTGAATGACAACGCCCGCGAGCGCTTCCTAGCATCGAGCGAGACCCGCGCACGAAGGAGTACCCATGCAGGCCGTCATCTTCACGGAACCGTCCGAGCCCATCCAGTTCACCGAGGTGGACCTCGCGGCGCCCGGCCCGGGGGAGGTGCGCGTGCGTATCGCCGCGGCGGGCGTCTGCCACTCGGACCTGCACGTGAAGCGCGGAGAGTGGGATGCTCCGGCACCGCTCGTCATGGGACACGAGGGCTCCGGTGTGGTCACCGAGCTCGGCGAGGGCGTCACCTCGCTGGCCGTGGGCGACCACGTCGTCCTCAGCTGGGTGCCGCCGTGCGGCGACTGCCGGTACTGCCGCTCCGGACACGAGGCGCGCTGCCAGAAGGTCGCCACCATCGTCGCGCCGAAGGGCGTGCTCTTCGACGGCACCTCCCGACTGTCGCGCGACGGGGAGACCATCCATCACTACCTGGGTGTCTCGTCGTTCGCCGAAGAGGTCGTCGTGCCCGCATCCGGCGCCGTGAAGGTGCGCGACGACGCACCCCTCGACGTGATCGCGGTCGTCGGCTGCGCGGTCGCGACCGGCGTCGGCGCCGTGCTCAACACCGCTGCGGTCGAGCCGGGCTCCACCGTCGCCGTGATCGGCTGCGGCGGCGTCGGCCTCAACGTGGTGCAGGGCGCGCGGCTGGCCGGGGCGGAGCGGATCGTCGCGATCGACGTGCTCCCGGACAAGACCCAGATGGCCCTGCAGTTCGGAGCGACCGACCGGGTCGATGCCTCCCGAGCGGACGCGGTCGAGCAGCTCTTCGAACTCATCCCGGACGGCGTCGACTACGCGTTCGACGCGATCGGCCGCACCTCCACGACCGAGCAGGCGATCCGGATGCTCGGACTCGGCGGTGCCGCCGTCATCGTCGGCCTGCCGCCGACAGGCGCGAAGGCGTCGTTCGAACCGCTCGTGCTGGCGGAGGCCGACCAGCGCATCCTCGGTTCCAACTACGGCTCCGTGCGCCCGTCCATCGACATCCCCGCACTGGTCGACCGCTACATGGACGGACAGCTGCTGCTCGACCCGCTGATCTCGGGCCGGCGACCCCTCGCGGAGGCGGCGGAGGCCTTCGACGATCTCGAGGCCGGCTCCGTGCTCCGCACCCTCCTCATCCCCTAGCCCCCGAACCCGAAACGACTCACTGGAGAGCCATGTCAACCACCGAAACCCGGGCGAGCAGCCCGACCGACGCCGGACTCCGGCGCGGAGTCATGAGCGGACCCGAGCTGGCGGCTCAGGCGATCGCGAACATCGCGCCGAGCGCCGTCATCGCGTTCACGGCGATGTCGATCTTCGTCGGCGCCGGCAACGGGACGATCTACTCGTTCGTGCTCGCCACCATCGTCATCCTCTGCGTCGGCTACTGCGTGGTCGTCTTCGCCCGCAAGCACGCGTCGGCGGGCTCGCTCTACACGTACGTGGCGAAGGGCCTCGGCCCCACCGGCGCGTACCTCGCGGGCGTCACCCTCGTCATCGGCTGCTGGGGCATCGCCGCCGGCTCGCTCGGCGGCGCGGTGTCGTACTTCAACCAGTTCCTTGTGCTCCTCGGCGTGCCCGCGGGCGGCGTCGGCTGGTACATCGGCCTCGCCATCGTGCTGGGCGGCCTTGCGACGCTGTTCACCATTCGCGGCATCCGGCTCTCGGCCCGGGTCTCGCTGGTGCTCGAACTCGTCTCGGTGGCGATCATCACCATCCTGCTCATCGCCGCGCTCGTCTGGGCCGGACCCGCCGCGTGGGATCCGGCGCAGGTTTTCGCTGAGGGAGCCCCGTTCCAGGGCATCGCCGCCGGAATGGTGCTCGGCATCCTCGGGTTCGTCGGATTCTCGTCGGCCGATGCGCTCGGCCGCGAGGCCAAGAACCCGTACACCGCCATCCCCCGCGCCATCATGTGGAGCGCCGTCGTGGTCGGCGTCCTCTACGTCTTCGCCGCGTACACCCAGATCGCAGTGCTCCACGGCGACCTCGCAACGAGCGCCAGCCCGCTGGAGGACATCGCGAAGCTGATCGGGATGCCGACCTGGTTCGGCCCGATCCTCACGTTCGGCGTCGGCGCCTCGTTCTTCGCCGTCGTCGTCGCGCCGCTCAACGTCGTCGGTCGCGTCATCTACGTGATGGGCAAAGAGGGCGTCGTCCCGGAGCGGTTCGGCCGCACGCACGAACGCCACCTGACCCCGCACCGCGTGCTGCTGGTCGCCGGTCCCGCGGCCATCGTCCTCGACGTCATCCTGCTGGCTGTCGGCGCGAACCCGATGGACATCGTCGTCTGGGTCGACACGTACGGCACCTACGGCTACATGGTCGCGTACGCGCTCGTGGCGATCGCGTGCATCGCCTACACGCGCCGCGCGGGCATCCCGAACACGCTGGTCTGGGTGTGCGCCGTCGTCGCGGTCGCCGCGATGGCGTATGTGTTCTTCGCGAACGTCTGGCCGGTTCCGGCGTTCCCGCTCAACGTCATCCCGTACCTGTTCCTGCTGACTCTGGTCGCCGCGGTGGCCTGGTTCGTCCACCTGCGGAGGCGCCGGCCGCAGGTCATCCAGAACATCGGCAACACCGAGACGGACGCCCTGGAGGGTGTCGGCTAGGGGCCCCGAAAGGCCGCAGGAATCACAGACGACGCGGGAGGCGCACGGTCACGACTGCGCCTCCCGTGTCCCCATTCGCGGCCTGGACGGTTCCGCGATGGCGGTTCACCACCTCGGCGACGAGGGCCAGGCCGAGGCCGTAGTGGCGGCCGCGGTCGTCGCCCGGCTGCGCATCCCGCGCGGTCGCGAAACGCTCGAACGCGCGGTCCTCGACGCCGGCCGAGAACCCGGGGCCGTCGTCCTCCACGGTGAGGATGACGCGGTCGCGGGAGGTGGAAACGCGCACCCGGACATCGGCGGCGGCGTGATCCAGGGCGTTGTCCACCAGGGCGACGATCATCCGCCGGAGGGACACGGGTGCGCCGGTCACGACGGCGCCCGGCTCGCTCTGCACGACGATCGTGAGGCCGCGCTCGTCGGCCCGGCCCTTCGCCGAACGGACGACCGTCGCGGCCAGCTCGCCGAGGTCGACTCCCTCGCTCTCCGCCGTCTGCCGCGGATCGGCGGCGGTCAGGAGGTCCTGCACGATCTCGGTGAGGGCCCGGCTGTCGTCGACGATCTCGTCCAGGCCTGACCGCAGTTCTTCGTCCGGCGCGCCCGTCGACTGCGCTGAGACATGGCGCCGCAGCAGCTGGGCGCGCGTGCTGAGCAGGGTGAGCGGGGTGCGGAGCTCGTGCCCGGCGTCCGCGACGAAACGTCGCTGCAGGGCGAGCGCGTCCGCGAGGGGCCGGATGGATCGCCGGGCCAGGATGAGGCCGATGCCCCCCGCGGCGATGGTCGCGATCACCCCGGAGACGACCAGCGCGATCACCAGCCGGCTCAGCTCCTCCTGCTGCTCGCCGAGTCCGTAGGCGACCTGGACCACCTTGCCGTTCCGCACGTCCGTCACGGTGAGGTAGCGCTGCCCGTCGGTCTCCACCGACCCGGAGACCGGGTTGCCGGTGCGCACCACGTGCTCGATCGCGTCCTCGTCCGGGAGCCCGTCCGGCATGTCGGGGGAACTCTGCCGGCCCTGCGGTGTCACCACCGTGACCAGCAGATCGCGGGGTGCGTCGTGTACCGAGTCGACCATGGAGGCATCGGAGAGTGCCCGTTTCGCGGCCTCGGCCTGCCCGGCAGCCACGACGCTGTAGACGACGATGCCGAGCGCGACGAAGAGGCCGACGATGATCAGCGCGAACTGGGCCGCGAGGCGCCGGGAGGCGGAGCGGAGCTCGGTGTCGCGCAGCGTGCGGTCGCTCACGGGAGCGACCCCATCCGGTAGCCGACGCCGCGCACGGTCTCGACGAGGGAGCGTCCGAATTTGCGGCGCAGATGGTGCACGTAGGTGTCGACCACGCCCGGGTCGTCGGCGGCCGCGAACACCTCGTCGAGCAGCAGCGTGCGGGGGAAGACCTGGCCTGGCCGTCGGGCGAGCAGCTCCAGGAGGTCGGACTCGCGCTCCGAGAGCACCGTCCGCGAGCCGTCGTCGAGGGTGACCGTGCGGCTGCCGGTGTCGAGCCGGCCGCCGGGGAAGCGGACCATCGGCACCACGGCCGCGGCTCGGCGGGTCAGCGCGCGGACACGGGCGACGAGCTCGTCGATGTCGAACGGCTTCGCCAGGTAGTCCTCGGCGCCCGCGTTCAGGCCGTCGACGCGGTCGGGGGCCGTTCCGAGGGCGGAGAGCACGAGGATGGGCGTGGTCACGCCGTCGTCGCGGAGGCGGCGCAGCACATCCAGCCCCTCGACGGCGGGGAGCCCGCGGTCGAGCACGATCACGTCGAATCCCGCGGTGAGGCCGAGATGCAGGGCCCGCTGACCGTCGCGCGCGACCTCGACTTCGAAGCCCTCGGACCCGAGGAGCGCGTCGAGCATGCTCGCGAGGCGGCTGTCGTCCTCGGCGACCAGCACACGCGGCTTTCCGCTCACATCCGCAGTATAGGAGCCGGATGCGCCGTCCACCGGCGGGGCACCGGCCGTCACGAGGTGGCCGCCGGGCGCGCGAACGCGAGGTCGCCGGCGGCGAGGATACGGCCGGACGCATCCACCGCGAGGACACCGCGGGCGCCGGAGCGCAGCGCGTGATCGACGCCGTCGGGTCCGATCGCGAAGACGGTGGTGGCGAGGACATCGGCGGTCGTCAGGTCGTCGGCGACGACGGTGGCGCTGAGCAGCCCGGCCGCGGGGGATCCATCGCGGCCGTCCACGATGTGCGATCCGCGCTCGTAGGCGCCCGAGGTCGCGACAGCCGCGTCGGTGACCTGGAGGACGGCAAGCATCGCCGTCGGCTCGTACGGTGAGCGGACGCCGACGCTCCACGGGCGTCCGTCGCCCGGGCTGCCCGACACGACCACGTCACCGCCGGCGTTGAGGCAGAAGTCGCGGAGGCCGGCCGCGTGCAGCTCTCGTGCCGCGCGTGCTGCCGCCCACCCCTTCACAACCCCGTCGAGGTCCCATGAGCCGTCGGGCCGGCGGATGCGGAAGGCGCCTCCCGAGTCGCGCGCGGCAGTCTCGCCGATCGCGACGACCTCGCGGAAATCGTCGCTGAACGGGGCAGGGGATTCGCGGGAGGCGTTCGCGCGGCTCACCTCGCTGTCCGGCCGGTACGTGCTGAAGCGGCGGTCCGCCTCCCGCAATACCAGGAACGCGCGCTCGGCCGCGGGTCGCGCATCCACGTCGTCCCGCACATCGATGGACATCGGGATGCCCATGACCGTCTCGAGGAACCTCATCGCTGGTCGATCGCCGACTGCACCGATTGGATGTAGCCCTCGGACGTGTAGGTCGCACCCGACACGGTGTCGATGTTCGCCGACTGCGATGCGAGGACTTCCTGCTGCAGGATCGGCAGGGCCTGGTTGTTGATCTCGATGTCGCGCCCGTCGCGGTCGGGCGACTGGAGGGTCTTCACGGCCGTGATCGTGGTGCCGGAGAACGTGACCTCGACCTGGACGGTGCCGTAGCGGGTTTGGACGGCCGACCCCGTGACGGTGGTCGTGGCCGCTGACGAGGAACCGGACGACGAGGACGCCGACGGGGCCGGAGTGGACGGAGCGGACGAGCCGCCGCTCGTCGCATCGGACGATTCCGACTCCGACCCGGAACTCGTGGTCCCGGTGCCGGATGCGGTCGAATGGACGGAGGTGGATGCTGCGGTGACCTGATCTCCGACGCCGTACAGCTTCAGGCCGACGGTCGCGCCCATGACGACGAGGATGACAGTGAAGAGGACGGTCCCCCGCCAGGATCTGCTGTTCATGACATGCTCAGTTCTTCTCGGTGGATGAAACGCTTGGGCATCCGGAGGGCACGAAGCGAGGACTCGACGCGCTCGCCCATCCCTTCCGGCCCGCAGATGAAGGCCTCCCAGTCGTGGAGGTCGGGGATCAGGCGGCGGAGCGGCTCGGCATCCAGCGGGTCGTAGCCGAGCTCGGAACGTCGTCCGACGAGGGGGATGACGGTGACGCCGGGGAGGGCCTGCAGTTCGCCGAGGAGGGCGAGGTGCCGCGGCGTCCGGGCCCGGTAGAGGACGACAGGGCGGGCGCCCCGCCGCAGCAGCTCTTCGGCCAGGGCGCGGATGGGGCCGATGCCGGCGCCGCCCGCGACCAGCAGGATGCGCGCCCGGCTCGCCCGGTCGGCGGTGAAGCGGCCGAACGGTCCTTCCGCGAAGACCAGCGAGCCGGGCTTCAGAGCGGGGAGGCGCGCCGAGTGGTCGCCGATGGCCCCGACGGTGATGCGCAGGTAGCCGTTGGCCGGGACGGCCGACACCGAGTACGGATGCGCCGTGCCCAGGTGGCCCCAGGCGAGGAAGCGGAACAGGAGGAAGTTGCCTGCGCGGACGCCCAGCTGGTCGACCCGCGGCCCGGTCAGCCAGACGCTGTTCACGCCTTCGCTCTCGGGAACGACCGCGGCGACGCGCATCCGTCCCTTCCAGGCATCGAGCGCAGGCAGGAGGAACCGCCACGTCAACACGGCGGCTGCGGTGCCCAGGTAGAGCGCGATCCAGAGGACCCGGTTGACGGGGTCGGAGACGAAGTGGGCGCCGCCGCTCAGCTGGTGGAAGAAGGTGAGGAAGATCGAGACGTACGTCGTGACATGCAGCCAGTACCAGACCTCGTAGGACAGCTTCGCGCGGATTAGCCGGGCACTGCTGAGGCCGACGACCAGGAAGGCGATCGTCCCGACGAGAGCCGTCAGCATGTCCGGGTAGTTCTGCAGGATGCTGACGAACTCCGTCCACGGCGGATTCTTGTCCACCAGCTCGCCGCCGAAGACCAGGAAGAGCACGTGCGCGACGATCAGGAACAGCACGGATGCGCCGAGCGAGCGGTGCCAGGAGACCAGCCGGTCGAGACCGACGGCTCTCTCGAACCAGGGCACGCGGGCGATCAGCAACACCTGCGCGCAGACCAGGAACCCGCCGACCATGCCGGCCAGCTCGCCGATCGAGGTGAGGGCGTCGGCGGGGGTTGCGGCGAAGCCGGCGGGCACGCTCAGCCACCACATCCCGAGAACAGCGACGACCCCGAGCGCGAGGACGGCGCGAACGGTTCTGGCGCCCCGGCGCGGGTCGCCGACAGCTCTGCGGCTGCGGCGCGGCGCCGGCGGTGCCGACACGGGAACGCTCAACGTCTGATCCATGTATTCCACGATGCAGACGCATTCTTTGTGGATTCTTACGTGGGCTGGGAGCGCCCTATGCGCACTGTATGAGTTGTGGAAGCCCGCTGAGCGTCAGCCGAGCGCGAAGTCGACGGCCGCAGCGGCATGCAATGCCGTGGTCGGGAACGTCGGCACGGCCGAGTCCTCCGGACGCACCAGCAGCTCGATCTCGGTACAGCCCAGGATGACGCCCTCCGCGCCGCTCGCGATCAGGCCGGCGATCGCCTCCCGGTAGACGGCTCGGGAAGCGTCGGTGACCACACCGAGGACGAGCTCGTCGTAGATGATCCCGTCCAGGATGGCCTGCGTCTCCTCGGGCGGCACGATTACCTCGAGGCCGTGCGACTCCAAGCGCTCGCGGTAGAACGGCTCGCGCATGGTGAACCGCGTGCCCAGGAGCGCGACCCGGTGGACGCCGGCATCGACGACGGCTGCAGCCGTGACGTCGGCCAGATGAAGCAGCGGGATGCCGACTGCCGCCTGCACCCGGTCGGCGACCTTGTGCATGGTGTTCGTGCAGATCACGACGCAGGAAGCGCCCGCGCGTTCGAGCCGGATCGCCTCCTCGGTCAGGATGTCACCGGCGCGCTCCCAGTCGCCCGACGACTGCAGCCTCTCGATGTCGGCGAAGTCGACGGAGATCATCACCAGGTCGGCCGAGTGCAGTCCGCCGAGCCGTTCGCGCACACCCTCGTTGATCGCCTGGTAGTAGAGAGCGGAGCTCTCCCAGCTCATGCCTCCGAGCAGCCCGATCCGCTTCATGGCGCACCCCTTTTATATGGCCTTGTTGAACCCGGTCACCGGCTGGCCCTCGTCGAACGCGGCGACCGGGCGGCGGAAACCGCGCGTCAGGAAGAGGAGGTAGGCGAAGCCGATCACCGCCCACGCGATGCCGCCGATCAGCGCGTCGGCGTGGAGGTTCACCCACAGGATTCCCGTGAGCACCGTCCCGATCGCCGGGAGCACGATGAACCGCACGATGTCCTTCGCCGTGCGACGGCGTCCCTTGCGGATCGCGAACCAGGCGATCACCGAGATGTTGACGAAGGTGAACGCGATCAGGGCGCCGAAGTTGATGAAAGCGGAGATCAGCTCGAGCGAGAACGCCATCGCCAGCAGCGAGATCACGCCGACCAGCACGATGTTGAAGATGGGCGTCTGCGTCTTCGGGCTGATGTACCCGAAGAAGCTGCGGGGGAGGACGTTGTTCCGTCCCATGACCAGCAGCATCCGGCTGACGGACGCGTGCGATGCGAGTCCGGACGCCAGGGTGGCGCAGAAGCCGGCGGAGACGAAGATGGCCTGGAACACCGGTCCGCCGACGATCCGGCCGATCTGCGGCAGCGGGTCGTCCGTGAACTCGCCGAACGGCGCATTGGTCGGGAAGCGGAGCTGGGTGAAGTAGGCGGCGACCAGGAAGATCGCGCCGCCGATGATGACGGTGAAGAGGATGGCGCGCGGCATGATCTTCGGCGTCTTGGCCTCCTCCGCGTACATCGTCACCGCGTCGAAGCCGATGAACGAGAAGCAGACGACCGTCGCTCCGGTGAGGACCGCGCCGAGCGTGACGCCGTCGTGCACGAACGGCTTGACCGAGGCGACCGTGCCGTCACCGGCGCCGCCGGCGAGCTGGACGACGACCATCACGACGAACACGGTCATCACGGCGATCGCGAACACGAGCAGGATCATGTTGACGTTCGAGGTGCCGCGCATCGTCACCGCAATGAGAGTGGTGACACCCGCGCAGTAGACGACGACCCAGATCCATCCGGGGACGGCGGGGAACAGCTGCTCCAGATACAGCCGGATGATGAGGCAGTTCACCATCGGCAGCAGCACGTAGTCGACGAGCGAGGTCCAGCCGACCATGAATCCCAGGTTCGGGTGGATGGACTCGCGCACGTACGTGTAGGCGGAGCCGGCGCTCGGGATGGCGCCCGCCATCTTGCCGTAGCTGATCGCCGTGAACATCATCACGACGAGCGCGACGAGGTAGGCGGCCGGGACGACGCCGTTCGTCTGCCCGGAGACGATGCCGAACGTGTCGAAGACGACCGTCGGCGTCATGTAGCCGAGACCGAGACCGACGATGGCCCACAGTCCGAGGCTGCGCCGCAGCGACGCGCCCTTCGCGGTCGTCGTCGGCAGGGTGGTCGTCACGGGTGTCTCCTTCGGTACCGGTTCTGACTGCCTCTCGACGCTAGCCGATTCCGCCGCCCGGCTCGGAACTCGCGCCGGGGGATGCGATGCTGGCAGGGACGAAGGGAACGAGCAGTGGACGACAATGCGTTCTTCGAGCGGGCGATCCTCGCATCGGCCGCCGGCCCTGGCGACGACGACGCCATCCGGCAGCTGGGCGAGCTTTTCAGCGCGGGCGAGCTGGCGGCCTGGAAGGCCTCCCGCACGGCGGCGACGCGCGTCACCGTCCCCGTGGGCCACGACGACGAGGGCGACCGCTACTGGGCCGACTGGGGCGATTTCGGCATCCGGGGGACATCGCCGACGTCGTACGAGGAGGCCATCGCGGACCTCGCCGGCCACGTCCGTTCCTGGGCCGAGGCGCCGGATGACGGTGAGCACGCGCTCGGTCGCACGGATGCGGTGCGGGCGCTCGCCGCGGAGGTGGCGGCGCTCGACGACGACGCGCTGCGCACCTACCTGCTCGTCCGGGCCTCCTTCGACCGAGGCCACCTGACGTTCGGCATCGCCGACTTCGTGGAGGAGGACGGCACCACGACGCAGCGTGCCGTCCCGCTCGACGAGGGGCGGCCGCCGGCCGAGATCGACCTTCCGGTGGACGGACAGATGAAGACGTATCAGAGCAGCGTCCGCGGCGACCGGGCCGCGTTCTCGCCCGTCGGATCGGGCCCGAGCATCGTGGACACGCTGCGCCAGGAGGATCCCACCGGCGACTTCGACGCCGAATTCCCCCGGCCGGACCTGCGGCCGAGGGAGCCCGAACTGTGAAGCCGGAGGTGGCGCTCGCCGAGCTCACCGCTGTCCGAACGCTCGACGGCCCGCGCATCCGGCTGGTGCCCCTCGGACCGGAGCACCTCGACGACGTCTGGTCCGGGCTCGACGACGCCGAGAACCTCCGCCTGACGGGGACGCGCGCCGAGTTCACCGAGGAGGTCATCGCCGCGCACCTTGCACGGATCGGCGCCGCCCCGGACCGCGCGGACTGGGCGATCCTCGACAGGACCACCGATCGCTTCCTGGGCGAGATCGTGCTCAACGAGCTCGACGAGGACAACGCATCCATGAACACGCGCATCGCGTTGGCACCCGGGCAACCCGGCCGCGGGTACGGCACGGAGGCGATGACCGTCGTGCTCGATCACGCCTTCGCGGAGATCGGACTGCACCGCGTCCAACTCGACGTGTACGCGTTCAACCCGCGGGCGCTGCGGTCGTACGAGAAGGCCGGATTCGTGGTGGAGGGCCGCCAGCGCGACACCCTGTTCTGGGACGGCGAGTGGACCGACTCCATCCTCATGAGCGTGCTCCACACCGACCCGCGACCGACGTTCCGCTGAGCGCGTCCGGCGTCCGGTCCGGGGCCAGCCCGTTGACAGCGGCTGCGCACGCGGGCACTATCGCGTCCAGGCCAGCGGAGCCGGCGGCCGGCGAGGGAGGTGTGCGTGGTGACGTGCGAGGTGGAGGCGCGAGAGCTGTCCCACGCCATCGCCGCGCACGAACTCGAGGTGCACGTCCAGCCGCAGATCGACCTGGCGACGGGTGAGATCGTCGCCGTCGAAGGTCTCAGCCGCTGGACGCATCCCACCCGCGGTCCGATCCCTCCCGCGGAGTTCGTGGCGCTCGCCGAGGCCAGCGGAACCATCCACGAGCTGGGCCTGTTCGCGTTGCGCGAGTGCTGCCGCATCGGCCGCGACTGGCGCGAGCGCGGCTACCAGCTCGCCATCGCCGTCAACGTCTCGCCCCTGCAGCTCGAGACCGACCGCTTCTTCGACGAGCTGGAACGTCAGCTCGCCGAGTCGGGGCTTCCTCCCGCCGACCTCATCGTCGAGGTGACGGAAGCCGAGCGCATCGAGGACTACGCGGTCGTCGCCGGGCGCCTCGACATCGTGCAGCAGTGGGGGGTCACCGTGTCGATCGACGATTTCGGCGCGGGACACTCGTCGATCGAACGGGCGGTCGGCGTCCACGCGCGTGAGCTCAAGCTGGATCGCAGCCTCGTCGCGCGGGGAGACTGGGACGCCGTCGGCGACGCGGTGGCGATGGCCCAGGACAGCGGGATGCGGGTCGTCGCCGAGGGCATCGAGACCCGCGAACAGCTGGAGCAGATCCGGACCTCCGGATGCGACCGCGCCCAGGGCTACTACATCGCACGTCCGTGTCCTCCCGATGACCTCGGTGACCGTCTGGGTACATTCGTGCGCTAAATTCATTGTGTACTCGCCGCGAAGCGGCCCAGCCATCCGAAGGAGAGTGCGGTGCGGCCCATTGCTGCGGACGACCTGCCCTGCGCTCTCGTCGAGGTGGACGGAGACGGCCGCATCCAGGACGCCAACGAGCTCTTCGTCACCTGGACCGGCCTCTCGATGAACGAGCTGCACGGCCGGTCGTTCAGCTCGCTGCGCATCCGGATCCCCGGGGTCGACGGCCGCGATGACGGCCTCGTCCGGTTGGCGCACGTGGACGGGTCGTCGAGGGCGATCATCGTCGGCCGGCGCTCCGCGGAGACCGGTGAGCTGCTGACGCTGGTGGATGCGACCGAGCGCGCCGAGCACGAGCAGGAGATGGTGCGCTCGCACACCCTCCAGGAACGTACGCGCAACCGACTCGAGCTCATCATCGACTCATCGATCGCCTTCTCGGCCGCGACGGACGAGCAGTCGCTGGTCGACATCCTCGCGTCGACCGTCGCCAAGGCGTACCAGGCGGAGCAGTCCGCGGTGTTCCTGATCGACGAGCTCGGGATGTTCACGCAGGCCTCCGGCAGCAACCCGCTGCGCTCCCTGGAGCAGACCGGATCGCTGGTGACGCAGGCCTCGCAGCTCCGCCGGGTGGTCGCGCTCAGCGGCGCGGCGGCCGCGGACGAGATCGCCCCGGTGCTCGGGCAGGCCATGCGCGACGCGGGCGTGCACGCCGTCCTGGTGGCGCCCATCCAGCACGACGACGTGCTCTTCGGGCTGTTCGCCGCCTTCTTCCTCCACCCGCGGCAGTTCGACTCCGAGGCCGCACCGCTGGCCGACGCGCTGGCCGGACAGGCGGCGCAGGCGATCACCACCCTGCGGCTGCAGCGGCAACTCGAGCACGCCGCCATGCACGACGAGACGACCGGGCTGCCGAACCGCCGACGCCTGGAGACGCAGCTGATCGAATACCAGCAGTCGGCCTCCTCACTCGTCGCCACGCTGTTCATCGACCTGGACGGGTTCAAGCGCGTGAACGACGCCCTCGGCCACCACACGGGCGACCTGCTGCTCCGGGAGGTCGGGCTGCGGCTGCAGGCGGCCGTCCGTCAGGAGGACCTGGTGGCCCGCTACGGCGGCGACGAGTTCGTGGTCGTCTGCGAGGTGCCGGAGGTGGCGGCCGCCGAAGACGTGGCCGACCGCATCCGCCGTTCCATCGAGCAGCCGTTCCAGGACATCCCGGAGGGCTTCCCGATCAGCGCCAGCATCGGCATGTCGCTCGCGCGCACCCAGGACCCCGGGTGGAACCCGGACCGGCTGATCCGCGAGGCCGACCACGCGATGTACTCGGCGAAGAACGCCGGGGGCAACCGCGTCGTGGGCGCCACTGTCGCCTGACCTTCTTCGCTCGCTGAAAAAGAGAAGCGCGGCGGAGGCCCGGGGGAGGCCTGCCGCCGCGCTTCGTCGTGGGTGCTACTGGTCGGACTGCAAGCGCTGTCCGGACTGCTTGGCGTCATCGGCGACGTCGGACGCGCGATCAGTGGCCTCCTCCTTGACGGTGGACACCCCCTCCTGCGCGGTCTCCTTGACCGACTGAACGGCCTGCTGCGCCGGCTCCTTGAGGTCGTCGGCGACCTGCTTGCCGACCTCCGCGGCCTCATGGAGCAGAGGCTGCGCGGCATCCTTGGCGGCGGATGCCAGCTCCTGCTCCTTGGTGCTCGGCGGGATGAGGGAGGCGATCAGGGCGCCGACGCCGAAGGCGATGAGGCC
Source organism: Cryocola sp. 340MFSha3.1 (assembly GCF_000383315.1). Classification (NCBI taxonomy): domain Bacteria; kingdom Bacillati; phylum Actinomycetota; class Actinomycetes; order Micrococcales; family Microbacteriaceae; genus Cryocola; species Cryocola sp. 340MFSha3.1. Next base: position 2,110,884 of record NZ_KB911087.1, on the reverse strand, counting down.
GACGGCGAGCGGGTTGCCCTGCGCCTTGTCGACGACGGTCCGGCCCGCGTCGGCCACCGAACTGCCGGCGTCGGAGACGGCGCCGCCCACGCCGCTCCGGACGTCGTCGGCGGATCCCATGATCCGCTCGCTCATGGAATGGAAGGCGCCCTTCACCTTGCGCGTCTGGCGCTGGGCGATCTTGCTTGGCGTGACCTTGTCGGCCAGGGCATCGACATCACCGCTCAGGTTGCGGCGCGTCGCCTCGATGTCGGCGCGGATCGCGTCGGGGTCGTCGCTCATCGGTTCTCCTCATTTCGCTTCAGTGTCTCGGGGAATTCTTTGACCGTCTCCACGGTCTGGGGGGCACCCTTGACGGTCTCGAGCTGCTTGCGACCGCGCAGGTACAGGATCAGTGCGACGACGCCCCAGATGACCGCGACGATCACCGCGGACCAGGCGTTGCCCACCAGGTAGCCGAGCGCCCACCACAGGGCGATCGACAGGAAGAAGACGGCCATGAGGCCTGCGTAACCCGCGCCGCCCAGCAGCCCTGCGCCCTTGCCGGCACGCGTGACGGTCTGCTTGATCTCGGCCTTCGCGAGTTCCATCTCCTGGCGGATCAGTGTGGAGAGGTCACGACTGACCTCTCCGAGCAACTCGCCGAGCGAACTGTTCGCGGCTTGCTGCTCCGAGGGGGTGGGTTGATCGGTCATGCCCGGCCTCCGGTGTACCCGGCGCCCGGCAGCTCGGGAAGGTCGTTGCCGGAGTCGTCGTAGAGATCGCCGGTGGCACTTCCGTAGCCGCCGGCGGTGGATCCGGTGCCCGCGCCGCCGACGCCGGTGGTGCAGACGGCGGTGATATCAGGGCTCGGCGCCAGGCCGGTCGTCCCGGTGGTGCCCGTGGTGCCGGTCGTCGTGCCGGTGCTGCTGCCGGAGTCGTCCCCCCCGCTGGCGAGGGCTCGGGTCAGCCGGCCGGCGAGGGCGCCGGCGATGGCCGCCGCGGCGATGAAGGTACCCGGGTTGCGCCGCGCGTACGACTTCACCTCGTTCAGCAGGGAGCCGGGGTCGCGCTCGTTCAGCCAGCCGGCGATCGCGTGGGTGCGCTGCGCCGCCTGCCGTACCAGGTCGGTCGCCAGGCCATCCGACTCGGAGGAGGACGCCATCTGGTCGAGTTCGTCGCCCACGGAGCGGAGCCCGCTGGCGACCCGTTCCTGCTGCTGCGCCGCCTGCGTCCGGAGCTCCTCCTGCGTCTGGCGGTAGAGATCCTTCGCCTGCGACTTCGCCTCGCCCGCGACGTTCTTGGCCTGCTCCTTCGCGGTGGCCGCGACGTCCTTGCCGGCCTCTGCTGCCGAGCCGGCGACGCGCCCCGCTTCTTCGCGGACGCCGCTCTGCTCACCGGTCGAGGCACCGCCGCTGAGCGAGCCGCCGGTCGGCTGCACCGTTTCGGGAAGGCCCGCCTCCGGCTCGAGCGCGTCGCGTCTGCTGTCGAAGATCGGTGTGTCCGCGGACTGGTCGTCTGACATGGTCATGACTGCCGTTTCCTTTCGGTGGATGTGTCCGGTTGGGATGTTGAGGACCACTCAAGACACCGGATTGAGGCGGGTACAGCGATTGACCGTCCCCCCGGCGGGGGGTATTCGTGCGCGGAGGACTGCCCCTCGTCGCGGGTGGCGACTACGGTGACCGGAATGGACGTACAGGACTGGCTGCTCGACTCCGACCCGGCGATCCGTTGGCAGGTGCTTCACGATCTGGTGGGAGCCCCGCCGGAAGAGGTCGCCGCCGAACGTGCCCGCGTGGCAACGGACGGCTGGGGGGCGACGTTCCTCGCCGAGCAGGCGGAGGACGGGCTCTGGGATGGCGGCACGTACCGTCCCGGGTGGATTCCGCCCGAGCGCGACGGTTTCGACGCGTGGAGCGGCACCCACTTCAGCCTCCAGCAGCTCGTGGACTTCGGACTCGACCCGGCGAGCGAGGAGGCGCGTCGGGCCGTAGCCCGCGTCCGCGAAAATGTTCGCTGGGAGCACGCCGGCGAGCCCTACTTCGAGGGCGAGACCGAGCCGTGCATCAACGGCGTCGCCCTGACGATCGCCGCCTACTTCGGCGAGGGCGGCGACCGGATCGCCGAGACGCTCGTCGGCTCCCGGCTGGACGACGGCGGCTGGAACTGCTGGGCCGAGTACGGCGCCCGGGTGTCGTCCTTCCACTCCACGATCTGCGCCGTCGAGGGACTGCGCGCGTGGATGCGCGCCGGCGGCGACGACGCGCGCGCGACCGAGGTCGTCGAGGCCGGCGAGGAGTACCTCCTCGAGCGCGGCCTCTACCGGAGGCGCACGGACGGCTCCACCCCGGATCCGAGGATCACGATGCTGTCGTATCCCGTGCGCTGGTACCACGACATCCTGCGCGGGCTGGAGCACTTCCGGCAGCAGGACCGTCGCGACCCCCGCCTGGCGGATGCCGTCGAACTGGTCCGCGGCAAGGCCGACGCCGACGGCAGGTGGGTGCTCGAGAACATCCACGAGGGCCCGGTGATCGTCGAGTTCGACATGGAGGGGTTCCAGAGCAAGTGGGTGACGCTTCGGGCGCTCCGTGTCCTGCGGTGGTGGGACGCCGCCTAACGCCGGACTACCGGCGCCAGCCGGCCCTGCTCACGGCTTCACGGCGGTCAGGTCGTCGACGGTCAGGGTGACCGGCGCGTTCACGACCCCGCCCGAGAGGTACCCGGTCACCGCCAGCCCGCCCGCACCCTGCAGTGCGGCCGTGCTGTCCGTCGCCGACCGCTGCCACGCCGAGGGCTCGGGGGTGCCGTCGGCCCACGCCTTCGTTTCGACGAGCGTCGGCGATGTCCCGGTGGTCCGCATCCGCACGTTCAGGCGCATGCCCGCGGTGTAGGTGACGTTCGGAACGGTGGCCGACGTCTGCACGACGACCTCGTTCCCGCCGTTCTGGTCGACGCGGACGATCTGGATGGTCACCTTGCCCGCCGACGAGATGATCACCTTGGACCCGTAGGAGCCGGTCGTCGCGATCCGCCGTCCCTGGACCGTCACGTACACGTTGCCCGAGGAGGGCAGCTTGTCGATCGTCAGTCCGAGTCGCAGGTCGATGCCGGTCGCGCTGACTCCGGGAAGCCGGGCGGTGCCGCCCGAGCCCGCGGGGAGCTGGATGCGTCCCGTCCCGCCCGCGACCGAATACAGGCTGGAGCTGCCCGAGACCGACCAGTTCCCGCCGGTCGGAGCGGTTCCCCAGCCGTTGGTCACGGCGCGTTCGAACGGATCGGCGGCGAGCGTGTCGGCGGGTGGGGGTGGCGCGGTCACGGTCAGCGTGCGGGTGGTCGACGCTGTCGCCCCGCCGTCGTCCAGCACGGTCAGCCGCGCAGTGTAGGTGCCGGCGACGGCGTAGGTGTGCGTGATCGTGCCGCCGGTGCCGGACGAGCCGTCGCCGAAGTCCCAGGCGAACGAGGTGATCGCGCCGTCCGGATCGGTCGAGCCCGTTCCATCCAGCGAGCAGGTCAGGTCGGCGCAAGAGGAGGCGAACACGGCGCTCGGAGGCTGGTTGCCGGCGGCGGGCGGCCCGATCGAGAAGCCGTCCGTGAACGACGGCCCCGCGGCCCGGACGAACGACGCCGTCAGTTGGCTCGCCGTCGCGCTGACATCGAGCGAGCCGTAGAGCGGTGTGGCGGCGCTGCCGTACGAAGCCGCGAAGTAGTTGGCTTCGCCGTCGGCCGGGTGGACCTCGTAGTTGCCGTTGCCGCCGGTACCGACCGTCGCGAAGACGGTTCCCGCGCCCTTCACGAGTGTCCCGTCCGAATCCGCCACGCAAGCCGCGGTGTAGGTGCCCGGCGAGATCGTCGGACAGGCCGCTCCCGTCGCCAGCTGCTTCGTGCGCTGGTAGAGGTGCTCGTGTCCGGTGAGCACCAGATCCACGCGCTTCGACACCAGCAGGTTGAGGATGTCGGCTCCGGCCTCGCAGGGGTAGTCGCCCAGCGAGAGGCAGGGTTTGTGCATTCCGACGACGACCCACGGCGTTCCGGCCGCGCGTGCTCCGTCGATGGCGGCCTGCGTCCACGCGTAGTGGGAGGTGCCCGATGCATACGTCCAGGTGCCGTCCGAGAACGGGAGGCCCGGGGAGATCATGATGAAGCGCACAAGGGGAGCGCCCTGCGGGACATCGACGTAGTACTCGCGACCGTAGGTCCCGACCGCTCCGGGGAGCTGGTTCGGGAGGCAGGCGGAGAAGTCGTTGATGTTGCCGTTCTGCCCGCTGCTCTCGTGATTGCCCGAGACGAGTTCGAACGGGAAGCCGGCGCCGGTCCGGGTGGTGACGAGGTCGCACCAGGCCTGCTCCTGGCCCGTGGCGCCGTACGAGAGGTCGCCGAGGGCGAGGTGCAGGTCGGGGCTGAGGTTCTTGATGCCCGTGAGGACGGCCTGCGCCGCGGTGCCCGGGCCGTAGTCGCCGGATGCCGTGAAGTGGACGGTGCCCGCTCCGGCCGCCACGCCCTGAACACTCTGGGGCACGCTGACGCTGAGGATGACGCCAGCGGCGGCCAGCCCCGCCACGGTGAGGAATCGATGCTTCGCCATCGTCGACGCTCCCCGGCCCGTTCCGTCGCGGGCCTGTCGCGGCACACGCTAGCGCGCCGCGGGGCTCGCGGGGAGTAGAAGACGAGGTTTGCTCAGGAATTGTCGCCGAGTCAGGACTTCTCGACCGCGTAGTGCAGCCCGAGCGTGCCCCCGGCGAAGGCGCGTTCCTCCAACAGTCGCAGTCGCAGGAACTGCCCCGGGGGGAGGGCCGGGGTGCCGCCGCCGACAGCGACCGGGACGAGGAAGAGCCGGACCTCGTCCACCAGCCCGGCCGCGAAGGCCGCGGCGGCGAGCGTCGGACCGCCGATGGAGACGTCGTGGTCGGCGTCCGCGACCAGGCGGCGCACATCCTCCGGATCGAATCGCGACAGCAGGCGGGTCTTCGGCGTCGTCACCTCGCTCAGGGTCGACGAGAACACCACCTTCTCGGCGTGCTGCCAGACGGCCGCGTAGTCGGCGATCACCGGCTCCTCGCTGTCGCCCAGGTCCTGCCAGACCCGCATGGTCTCGTACATCCTGCGGCCGTACAGGTAGGTGCCGATGTCACGTTCCCGGTCGTTGACGAACGCATGGACCTCCTCGTCGGGCTGTGCCCAGTCGAACGATCCGGAGCTGTCGACGGTGTAGCCGTCGATCGAGGCGATGGCCGAGAAGAGGAGACGTCCCATGCAGGGACTCTAGGGGCGGCCGATCGCCGGGGCCAGAGCCCGGCTCACCCGACCGTCACCCGATCTGCGGAAGAAGGGTCTTCAGTGCGCGGAGCTCGTCGTCGAAGATCCACGGCACCGCGACATCCAGCACCAGGCCGATCCCGATCATCAGGAGGGTCGCTCCCGCTGCGATCAGCACGAGAGTGACCAGCAGCTGCAGGTAGGGGTTCCCGGTGACGGCGGCGAGCAGCCCCCGCGCTCGCCGCCGCACCGGCACCGATGCCGTACCGAGGGTCGGTGCGGTTCGCAGTCCGTGTCCCAGTGTCGTCATCGGTCTCCCCCTTCATGTCGACGCTCGAGACGGGAGCTCGAGCGGACATGTCCGAGTCAACCGGGTGCGAGCCGGACGGGCATCGACCCCAGGTAGGGAGGAGGTCATCCCTGGGGATGATCCCGGCGTCGGTCAGGAGGGGTCGATGGTGCACCCGCAGCCGTCGGCCGGCTCGGGGATGCGGTGCTCGGCTCCGGCCAGACGGCGGGCGAGGAGGTCCCTGCGGCGCTCCAGAGCGGCGATCGCCGCATCCAGCTCGGCCAGTCCGTCGCGGTAGGCGTCGCGTGAGGCGGGGCATTCGTCGCTGTGCGCGTGGCCCGAGCCGAGGCAATCGATGAAGGGACGCGCCTTGCCCGGCGGGATGCCCGTGTCGGCCAGTTCGCGGATCTCGAGCACAGCGCGCAGATGCTCGTCGCCGTACTCGCGGTAGCCGTTGCCGAGCCGGTCCGGCGAGACGAGCCCGAGCCGCTCGTAGTACCGCACGGCCTTGACCGTCACACCCGCCCGCTCGGCCAGTTCGCTGATGCGCATGTCGTCCTCCGCTGTCAGCGTAGACCTTGCCCCGCGGGTCAGGGTCCAGATGGCGTACACTATTCGTTAGTGCACTAATGAATCGAGGGATCATGGCCGGACGCTTCGCCAGCTGGTATTCGCGGTGGAACGAGAAGCTCATCCGCATCGCCGGTCCGGCGCAGCTCGGCGCGGGCCACCCGGAGGCGCCCGACCGGCGTTCCGCCGCGGCTCCCTGCCCGATGTGCGGCCGGCCGATGACCGAGCACGAGGTGCTGCGGCCCGGCGGCCAGCGCGACGCGACGCGGCTGGTGTGCCCCGCGCCTGTTCAGGCGGCCTGAACCCGCGTCATCCGGTGCGGACGGCCGCGCCGATGATCGTCTGCAGGCTCTCGCGCAGATTCTCGAGCTCTGAGACCGGAAGGCCGAGCCGCTCCACGATGCGCGGCGGGATCTTCTCCGCCTCCGCTCGGAGCGCCCGCCCGGACTCCGTCAGGCGCACCTCGAGCGCGCGCTCGTCGGCGGCGCTGCGCCGCCGTTCGACGTAACCGGTCGCCTCGAGCCGTTTCAGCAGAGGGGAGAGGGTGGCCGGCTCCAGGGCCAGGGTGTCGCTGAGGTCCTTGACCGACCGCGGCTCGCGCTCCCACAGTGCCAGCATCACGAGGTACTGCGGATGCGTCAGCGACAGCGGTTCGAGCACCGGGCGGTAGAGCGCGATGACACTCCGCGCGGCCACGGCGAGGCCGAAGCACACCTGGTTCTCGAGTGCGAGGAGGTCGTCGGACATCCGGCCATTGTATGGCTGGGTCCTGGCCTCAATACTCATCGGTGCGCCGCTCGACCCGCTGGCCGGTGACGGGGTCGATGCCGTCCTGCCGGATCGACGTGCGCGGTCTGCGCCGCAACGCGAACGCCAGCGAGATGATGAAGACGACCAGGCCGGCGCCCATGAGGATGTACCCGGTGATCTTCAGGTCGATCCAGCTCACCTGCACCTGCAGGGCGAAGGCCAGGATGAGGCCGACGACGAAGATGAAGATGCCGCTTCCGATGCCCATGCGCACGCTCCTTCACGTCCGGGGCTCAAGCTACTCCCCGACGCGCCGGAGCGCATCACACCGGTCCGTCGATGCGACCGGAGCTACTCGGCGCGCGAGAACTCGGACGCCCGGGCCACCTGCTCCGGCGTGAGCCGCACTCCGGTGTATCGCTCGAACTGACGCGCGGCCTGCAGGGCGATGACCTCCGCCCCGGTGATCACCGCCGTCTCCGTCGCCCGCGCGGCGCGGATCAGCGGCGTCTCGGAGGGGAAGGCGACGACGTCGAAGACGGTCGTCGCGCGCTCGATGAACGCCTCGTCGAACGCCATCACGTCCTCCGCGTCGCCGCGCATCCCGAGCGGCGTCACGTTGACGATGACGTCGAAGCCGGGCTCCGGGTCCTCCGCCACCCACTCGTAGCCGTACCGCTCGGCGAGAGCGGGGCCGGCCTCGGCATTGCGCGCGAGAACGGTCAGCTCGTCGAATCCCGCGCCGCGGAACGCCGCGACGACGGCCTTCGCCATGCCGCCCGACCCGCGCACCAGAACGCGCTGCGCGGTGTCGACCTCGTGCTCGGCGAGCAGCTGGGCGACGGCCTCGTAGTCGGTGTTGGAGGCGGTCAGCAGGCCGTCCTCGTTCACGACGGTGTTCACCGACTCGATCGCCACGGCCGACGCCTCGAGGTTGTCGACGAGCGGGATGATCGCCTCCTTGAACGGCATGGAGACCGAGCATCCGCGGATCCCGAGCGCGCGGATGCCGCGCACGGCGCCCTCCAGGTCGTCCGTCGTGAACGCCTTGTAGACGAAGTTCAGGCCGAGCTCGTCGTACAGGAAGTTGTGGAAGCGCGTCCCGATGTTGCTGGGGCGACCGGCGAGCGAGATGCAGACCTGCATGTCCTTGTTCAGGATGGGCATGACTCCATCATCGCAGTAGGTGTCAGCATTCTCAGGTCCGTCACCCGATCTGGGGCGAACTCTTGCGTTCACAGCTTGACTCCAACAGCCCGATCGTTCACGCTTGTCGCTATGACCGCCACCCAGGGGCTGATCCCTCGTGGCGCACGCAATCCCGGGTCGCAGGGCGCACTGAGGCACTTGAACCAGGAACGACTCGTCGAGTTCCTCCTGGCCAACGGACCGTCCACCCAGGCTGAGCTGGCGCGCGGGACCGGCCTGTCCACCGCCACCGTGTCGAACATCGTTCGCGACATGGCGGCCAAGGGCGTGGTCACGACCTCCCCGGTGACCTCCAGCGGGCGGCGGGCCCTGCTCGTACAGCTCACCGACACCGGCGACATCGCCGTCGGCGTCGACTTCGGCCGCCGCCACGTGCGCATCGTGCTCACCACCCTCGGCTATGACGTCATCGCCGAGGAGCAGGTGGCGCTCGAACCCGGCTATGACGTGCTCGGCGCGGTGCGGGAAGCTGCGCGGCTGCTCGACCGGATGCTCGCCGAAGGCGGCCACGACCGCGAGTCCGTTCTCGCCGTCGGCGTCGGCATCCCCGGACCCATCGACCGCCGCACCGGCACGGTGCTGCAGGGCGCCATCCTCCCCGAATGGGTCGGAATCACCCGACGGGAGCTGGAGGACGTGTTCGGCTTCCCGGTCGTCGTCGACAACGACGCCAACCTCGGTGCGCTCGCCGAAGTCACCTGGGGAGCGAACCGCGGAGAGCGCAACCTGATCTTCGTCAAGATTGGCACAGGGATCGGCGCGGGCCTCATCCTCAACGGCCAGCCGTACTACGGGTTCCTCGGCATCACAGGCGAACTCGGTCACACGCCGGTCGCGGAGCACGGCGTCATCTGCCGCTGCGGCAACCGCGGCTGCCTGGAGACGATCGCGTCGACCAGCGTGATGCTCGAGTCGCTCGGGCGGGGCGACGGCGCGCGCACGGCTTCGGACATCCTGCGCCGCGGGCTTGCCAAAGACCCGGCCGTCCTCCGCGTCGTCAGCGACGCGGGCACGGCGATCGGCCAGGCGATCGGCAACATCGCGAACGTCATCAACCCGGAACTGGTGCTCATCGGCGGACCGCTGGTCGGTCTGGGCGACGCGCTCCTCGACCCGATCCGGCACGGGATCCGGCAGAACGCCATCCCGATCATCGCCGGCACCACGACGGTCCGGATCTCGTCGCTGGGCGACCGCGCCGAGTCGCTCGGAGCAGCCGCGATCGTGATCAAAGGCGCCCTGGCCGGGCAAGAGGGCTGACGTCTCCGCCACCACTTCCGGCCGTTATCGCATCGTTGTCTTCACTATTTGACGACAAGTGCGAAGATAGCGTTTACTACTTAGGCACATCCATTCCCGAGCCCGCAAGGAGCGACGATGCCGTCGAACGCAGTCATCCTCGAGATGCGCGCGATCACCAAGGAGTTCCCCGGGGTCAAAGCGCTGGAGGATGTCTCCCTCACCGTCCACGCCGACGAGATCCACGCGATCTGCGGCGAGAACGGCGCGGGGAAGTCCACCCTCATGAAGGTCCTCTCCGGCGTGTACCCCTATGGGACGTACAGCGGAGACATCGTCTACCAGGGCGACGTGATGCGGTTCAAGGACATCAAGTCCAGCGAGCAGCAGGGCATCGTGATCATCCACCAGGAGCTCGCGCTCATCCCCGAGCTCTCGATCACCGAGAACATCTTCCTCGGCAACGAGCCGGGCCGCGGCGGCGTCATCAACTGGGGCGAGGCGAAGACCCGCGCCGTCGAGCTGCTCGCCCGTGTCGGTCTGACCGATGACCCGGACACCCAGATCAAGAACATCGGCGTCGGCAAGCAGCAGCTGGTCGAGATCGCCAAGGCGCTCAACAAGAACGTCAAGCTCCTCATCCTCGACGAGCCGACCGCGGCGCTCAACGAGGCCGAGTCGCAGCACCTCCTCGACCTGATCCTCGGGCTGAAGGGTCGCGGCGTCAGCTCGATCATGATCAGCCACAAGCTCAACGAGATCGAGCAGATCGCCGACCAGATCACCATCATCCGCGACGGCCGCACGATCGAGACGCTCGACGTCAAGGCGGACGGCGTCGATGAGGACCGCATCATCCGCGGCATGGTCGGCCGCACGCTCGGGAGCCGCTTCCCGGAGCGCACGCCGAACATCGGCGAGAAGTTCTTCGAGGTGAAGGACTGGGTCGTGCAGCACCCGCAGGTGCCGGACCGACTGGTCGTCAAGAACTCCAGCTTCTACGTCCGTCGCGGCGAAATCGTCGGCTTCGCCGGCCTCATGGGCGCCGGCCGCACCGAACTCGCGATGAGCGTCTTCGGCCACTCCTACGGCAACTGGGTCTCGGGTGAGATCTACAAGGACGGCAAGGAGATCCAGGTCCGCAACGTCTCCGAGGCCATCGACAACGGAATGGCCTACGTGAGCGAGGACCGCAAAGTGCTCGGTCTGAACCTCCTCGACGACATCAAGCAGTCGGTCGTCGCCGCCAAGCTCAAGAAGATCGCCAAGCGCGGCGTCGTCGACGACCTGGAGGAGTACGCGGTCGCGGACGAGTACCGCAAGCTGCTCCGCATCCGGACGCCCGACGTCGACCGCGGCGTGTCGACGCTCTCCGGCGGCAACCAGCAGAAGGTCGTGCTGGCCAAGTGGATGTTCACCGACCCCGACATCCTGATCCTCGACGAGCCCACCCGCGGCATCGATGTCGGCGCCAAGTTCGAGATCTACGGGATCATCCAGCAGCTCGCCGCACAGGGCAAGGGCGTCATCGTCATCTCGTCCGAACTGCCCGAACTGCTCGGCATCTCGGACCGCATCTACACGATCTTCGAGGGCCAGATCACCGACGAGCTGCCCATCGCCGAGGCGACGCCCGAAACCCTCCTGAAAAGCATGACATCCGCCAAGAAGAGGATTGCCCGATAGCCATGACCACACAGATTCCCGAGAAGAAGAAGTCCGGCGGTCTCCGCGACCTCGGCAAGATGTTCGGAGGCGGCCAGTCCACCGGACGCCAGTTCGGCATCCTCGGCGCCCTCGTCGTCATCATCCTGCTGTTCGAGGTGCTCACGGGCGGCACCACGCTCGAGCCGGTCAACCTCATCAACCTGGTCAATCAGAACGTGTACGTCCTGATCCTGGCCATCGGCATGGTGATGGTCATCATCGCCGGCCACATCGACCTGTCGGTCGGCTCGGTCGCCGCCCTCGTCGGCATCATCGTCGCCGAGGCGATGACCAACTGGAACGTGCCGTGGCCGCTCGCGATCATCCTCGGACTGCTCGTGGGTGTCGTCATCGGAGCCTGGCAGGGATGGTGGGTCGCCTACGTCGGCGTCCCCGCGTTCATCGTCACCCTGGCCGGCATGCTCATCTTCCGCGGTCTGAACCAGCTGATCGGCAGCGCGAACACGATTCCCGTCCCGGACGGCTTCACCTTCATCGGCGGCGGCTTCCTTCCGGAGTGGGGCCCGAACACGGGCTTCAACAACTCCACCCTGCTGCTCGGCATCATCATCGCGGTCGTCATCGCGCTGGCGGAGGTCCGGACCCGTCGCAAGCAGACGAAGATGGGCTCCGAGAAGGCTCCCCTGTGGGTCAGCGTGTTCAAGGTGGTCATCCTCGACGCCGTCGTGATCTACGCCGCGGTGCTGTTCGGAAGCGGCCGGGTCGGTACCTCGTTCCCCGTCGCCGGCGTGATCCTCGGCGTGCTCATCATCCTGTACTCGTTCATCACGCGCAGCACCATCTTCGGTCGCCACATCTACGCGGTCGGCGGCAACTGGCACGCCGCGGAGCTGTCGGGCGTCAAGATCAAGCGCATCAACTTCTTCGTCATGATGAACATGTCGGTGCTCGCGGCGCTCGCCGGCATGATCGCCGTCGCCCGCTCCGTCTCCTCCGGGCCGCAGGACGGCCTCGGCTGGGAGCTCGACGCGATCGCGGCCGTGTTCATCGGTGGTGCTGCGGTCTCCGGCGGTATCGGAACCGTGGCCGGCTCCATCATCGGTGGTCTGGTCATCGCCGTCCTCAACAACGGCCTGCAGCTCCTCGGCGTCACCAGCGACAAGGTGCAGATCATCAAGGGTCTGGTCCTGCTCGTCGCGGTCGGTGTGGACGTCTACTCCAAGCGCCGGGGCGGCCCGTCGTTGATCGGCAGGATGTTCGGCGGCGGCAAGACGCAGGAGGCGAACGCCGCTGCCGCCGAGCAGCCCGCTGTCGTGCCGTCCGGCGACTCCGCCGAGGACAGCTCGCGCTCGCTGACGTCCTGATCACCTAGTTTTTCATCCCCCCTGCACCATCAACACACAGAGAAAGAGAAACGCAATGCGCAAAATCGCACTCGCGACAGTGGCCGTCGCAGCTGCCGCCGCGCTCGCCCTGACCGGCTGCTCGTCGAGCCGCTCCGGTTCGGACAGCAGCTCCGCGTCCGGCTTCGCCAAGGACTCCACCATCGGTGTCGCCCTCCCGACTAAGACGTCGGAGAACTGGGTTCTCGCCGGTGGCCTGTTCGAGGACGGCCTCAAGGAGGCCGGCTTCAAGGGCGACGTCCAGTACGCCGGTGGCTCCGGTGTCTCCGACCAGCAGTCGCAGATCCAGTCGATGATCACCAACGGTGCGAAGGTCGTCATCATCGGCGCCGTCGACGGTGGCCAGCTCGCCGCGCAGGCCAAGGCCGCGCACGACGCCGGCGCGACCGTCATCGCGTACGACCGCCTCATCCTGAACACCAACGACGTGGACTACTACGTCGCGTACGACAACGAGAAGGTCGGCGAGCTGCAGGGTCAGGCCCTGCTCGACGGCATGAAGGCGAAGTTCCCGGACAAGAAGAACTTCAACATCGAGCTCTTCTCGGGCTCGCCGGACGACGCCAACTCGGCTGTCTTCTTCAACGGCGCCATGAAGGTCCTCCAGCCGAAGATCGACGACGGCACCCTGAAGGTCGTCTCGGGTCAGACCGAGATCAAGCAGACCTCCACCCAGGGCTGGCTGCCGGCGAACGCGCAGACCCGCATGGACAACCTGCTCGCCAAGAACTACGCCTCCACTGAGCTCGACGGCGTCCTGTCGCCGAACGACACCCTGGCCCGCGCCATCATCACCTCGGTGAAGGGTGCAGGCAAGCCGGTCCCGATCGTCACCGGTCAGGACTCCGAGGCCGAGTCGGTCAAGTCCATCATGGCGGGCGAGCAGTACTCGACCATCAACAAGGACACCCGCAACCTGGTCAAGCAGGCCATCACCATGGTGAAGGACCTGCAGCAGGGCAAGAAGCCCGAGATCAACGACGACAAGTCGTACGACAACGGCAAGAAGGTCGTCCCGGCCTTCCTGCTGAAGCCGGTCATCGTCACCAAGGAGAACGCGGCCGAGGCGTACGCCAACGACCCGACCCTGGAGCCGCTGACCAAGTAACGGTTCTCACACCCCGAGTGTGAAAACGAAAGGGGCCGGAGTGCGATGCACTCCGGCCCCTTTCCCGATCCGTCCCCCGACGGGATCGGTCCCCCTGGCCGAGCTTGATCACAGGCTAGGACGCGGCTCTCGCCGTCGGCATCGGTGGCAGCACGGATATGCAGCTCCGTGCCACCCGAAGCGGCTGGTATGTTAGGACAGGTATGAACCGTTTCTGACGTCGAGGAGCCGTGGTGGAGCAGGATGCGCGTGCGCGATACGACGGCCGTCGGCTGCTCCGCAACGATGTCTACGAGCTCGTGCTGGAGCGCATCCTCTCGGGGGAGCTGCAGCCGGGCCAACGTCTGCGCGACGCCGACCTGACCTCGTGGCTGGGCGTCTCGCGGACACCGGTCCGTGAGGCGGTGAGCCGTTTGACGGCCGTCGGGCTCATGTCCACGTCTCCCAACCGCTACACCGAGGTCGCCGTGCTCGACGAAGCCGAGGTCGCGGATGCGGTGGCGGTGCTGCGGCTGCTCTGGCCGGCGGTGCTGGCGAGCTTCCCGGACGTTTCCTCTCTGGAGCGCGAGGTCGAGCTGACCCTGCTCGCCCGACGGGTCGAGCGCGGCGACATCGATCCGGCCCACGGGCTCCACCGCGCTCTGTCGGTCGTGGTCGACACCCTCCCCAACCGTGTCCTCGCCGAGGCCGTGCGGGCGGCGGACCTTCGTGTGGTCCGGTACCTGCTGCTCGAGCCGGCCGCGCGTGCGGTGCTTCAGCCCGCCAGGGTCGTGGCGCTCATCCGCGCCCTCGGTGCCGAGACGCCCTCGGAGGCCGGCGCGGGTCGGGCCGACGAGCTCGGGGCGGATCTCCTCACGGAGCTGGAGGGCGTGCTGTCCGCCCGCCGGAGCGCGGCACGGTAGAACCGGACGAGTTCTGCGGCTGACGGGCGCTGCGCGGCCATGGTCGCGGCATCCGTCCGGCGGGCGGCCATGTGATGGCGCCACGATTCGGCGGCGCAGCGGTGGTCCCAGGCCGCTGCGGCCGCAGCTTCGAGCGTGCGGCACCAGCCGATCAGCTCGCGCCCCTCCGAGGTCGGCGCCCAGGTGACGACGCGGAACCACACCTCCGGGCGGTTGGGGTCTCCGAACGTGAACCGGCGGATCACGCCGTACGGCGTGCCGAGCGTCCCCTGGCGGAGCAGCCACTCGCTGGGCTGCGCATTCGCCACCGGGTGCCAGGATGCGCTCACGGCGTCACGGTATGCGACGCCGCCGACACCGCCACGCCCGGCTTCACCGCGCTCTTGTACACCGCGTCGGGAACGCGCGGCGCGATGGACGTCATGTACATCGGCGGCGCCTGCTCCGCCGCCCTAGCATCCCTGCATGACCCCCAGTGCCGCAGTCGACCAGGAACGCACCGACGACGACGTCGTCATCCTCGGCTACGACTGAGCGCCCAAGGCAGGTCAGGTGAACAGCCGGATGAGCGCCGCGACGACCGCGGCCGCCGGCACGACGACGATGAACGGCACCCGGAGCGCGTAGAGCCCGGCGGCGATCGCGACGGCGGGCAGCCGCGCGTCGAGCTGCAGCGACTGGCCGGCCCCGAGGGTCTGCACGCAGATCAGCGCGGCGAGCAGCGCGGCCGTCAGGAGGTCACTCACCCGCGCGACCGTCGGGTGGTCGAGCGCCTTCGGCGGCACCATCCAGCCGACGGCCTTGAGCCCGAGCACGCAGATCGAGGCGAGCAGGATGACATGCCAGGTGGTCACGGCTCCACCTCCCGTTCCATGGGCACCGCTTCCGGATGCGGTGGGTCGTTCCTCCGGCCGAACAGGTTGAGGACGCCGACGACGATGGCGACGACCGCCGCCGCCAGCACGGGCAGGCCGGGCGTGAGGAACGGGGTGAGCAGGGTCGCGACGAATCCGCCGGCGACGGCGACGGCCTGCGTCTGGCGTGCCTTCAGCCGGGGCCAGAGCAGGCCGAGGAATGCGGCGGCCGCAGCCGCATCCAGTCCGTAGGCCTTCACGTCGCCGATCAGGTCGCCCAGGAGCGCGCCGGCGAGTGTCATCAGGTTCCAGCCGATGTACACGACGAGGCCGGTGATCCAGAAGCCGATGCGCTGCGCGCGCGGCTCGCTCTGGGCGGTCGCGACGGCGGTGGACTCGTCGATGGTCAGCTGGGTGGCGGCGGCTCGCTTCCAGAATCCCGGGCCGATGATGCGCGACAGCCGCAGGGCGTAGAAGGAGTTGCGCACGCCCAGCAGCGCGGCGCTGATGATCGCGGTGCCGCCGGCCGCGGCTCCGCCGGAGGCGAGCACGCCGATGAGGGCGAACTGCGAGCCGCCGCTGAACATGACCAGGCTGAGCACGCAGGTCTGCCAGACGTCGAGCCCGGAAGCCGTTGCCAGGGCGCCGAAGGAGATGCCGTAGACGGCCGTCGCGATCCCGACGGCCCAGCCGGAGCGGGCCGCGGCGCGTTCCTCGCTGGTCCGTTCCTGGCGCATCGCCTCCCGACATTACCGGGTGGCGGTCGGGTCAGCGGAACAGTCGCTCGACCAGGTGTTCGGCTGTGGAGTCCTCGAGCGTCCAGGGCACGAAGATGACGCGGTAGATGATCGGCGCGACCACGACATCGAGGATGTCGTCGTCGGTGACGGGGGAGTCCGGATAGCGCTGCAGGATGAGGCCCGCCTCGGTGCGCCGGTTGCGGAGGCAGTTCGACTGTCGCTCGCCGGCCGCCGAGGCGCCGCCGCGAAGGAGCGCCGCGTTGACCGGGTTGCGGTAGTGCTCCACCAGCTCGGAGGCCCAGGCGGTGAGGTCGCGCTGCAGGTCGCCGTTGTCGGGCAGGGGTCGCTCGGGGTTGAGCTGGTAGGTGGCGATGTCGTTGATGAGGGTCGGGAGGTCGCCCCAGCGGCGGTAGATGCTGGTCGGGTTGACGCCGGCGCGCTCGGCGATCATCGGAACGGTGACGCGGTCCTGGCCCTTTTCCTCGACGAGCTCTTCGACGGCGGTGCGCACGTTGTGGATGACCGCGGCGCTGCGTCCGCCCGTCCGCTTCGACGGAGTGGTCGTAGTTTCCATGGGAATAGCTTAAAGCAAATTCCGTTGCTTTATCCCACATCCCCTCGTATAGTCGCTAAAGCAATCAAGTTTGCTTTAAGGAGCTCGACATGACCACAGCCGAAGAGACCCTCCCCACGGGCGGGATGCTCGCCGTCCGGCCCGCCCGGTCGACGGGCGGTGCCGGCCCCCGCCGGCTCCGTCCCGCGGTGGCGTTCGCGGGCACCGCGCTGGCCTTCGTCGCCGTCGCCCTGGCGGTCGGCGCCCCGAGTCCGCTGTTCGTGCTGTACGAGCAGGAGTGGGGCTTCCAGCCGTGGCTGCTCACGGTCGCGTTCGCGATCTACGCCGTGACGCTCCTCATCACGCTCCTCATCGCCGGGTCGCTCTCCGACCACATCGGCCGGCGGCCGGTGCTGATCGGCGCGCTCGCGCTGCAGGTGGTGGCGATGCTGATCTTCCTGTTCGCTCCCGACATCGGGTGGATCATCGGCGCTCGCTCCGTGCAGGGCGTCGCCACGGGTGCCGCGATGAGCACCTTCACCGCCGCCCTGGTCGAGCTCGCTCCCGAGCGCCAGAAGAAGCTGGGTGCGACCATCGGAAGCACGGCGCCCGTCGGCGGCATCGCCATCGGAGCCTTCCTGACCGGACTCGCGGTGCAGTTCGTGCCGCAGCCCACGATCGTCGTGTTCGTCGCGCTCGCTCTGCTGTTCGCCGCCGGCATCGTCGTGATCGCCGTGTCGCCGGAGACGGTCGAGCGTCGGCCCGGTGCGGTGCGATCACTCATCCCTCGCCTGTTCGTGCCGCGGCCCGCCCGCACGGAGTTCGTTCGCGCCATCCCGCTCTTCCTGGCGACGTGGATGCTGGCGGGCCTCTTCATCGGACTCTCGCCGTCGATCCTGCACGGCGTCTTCCACCTCGACAGCGGACTCCTCAACGGTGCCATCGTCGCCGTGCCGCCCGCGGTCGGAGCCGTCGCCGCCCTGATGCTGACCCGCGCTCCCGCCCGGATCACGGCCGTCTGGGCGATGGCGGCCATCCTCGTCGGTGTGGCGCTCGCCGCCATCGGGATCAGCGCGGGCATCCTCGCGCTGCTCTTCGTGGGGGCGACCATCGCGGGCGGCGGCTTCGGCGCCGGCTTCGCGGCGGTCCTCCGCATCCTGGCCCCGCTCGCGCCGAACGATCAGCGGGCGGAGCTCTTCGCCGGGGTGTTCCTCGTCAGCTACCTCGCCTACGGCGTTCCCGCGCTGGTCGCCGGCGAGCTGATCACCGCGATCGGGCTGCTGCCGACGGTGCTCGGCTACGCCGCGGCGATCGCCGTCGCCTCAGTGGTCGCGCTCGTCGTCCAGGCCATCAAGCCACGTCGATGAGTACCTTGCCCACGATGCCGTCCTCGACGGCGTCGTGGGCCGCGGCCGTCCGATCGAGCGGGAAGCGTGTGATCGGGAGGCCGTGCTCCTCGCCGACACGCAGTGCGCCGTCGGCGGCAGCGGCGGCGACGGCCCGCACCGCGGCCTCCTTGTTCTCCGGAGCCACCGTGTAGGTGAGCACGAACTGCCAGCGGAGGTTCTTCGACATGCTCGGGCGGACGGGGATGGTCACCTCCTCCGCTCCGGGGGCGTCTGCGTAGCTCGCGATCGTGGCGTTGCGGCCGGCGACCTTCACGTCGAGAGCCGCGTTGGCGATCACGTTCACCTCCACGACGATGTCCACGCCGCGGGGCGCCAGCGCACCGATGGCTTCCGCGGTGTCCGGGTCGGTGTAGTTGACGACGTGGTGCGCGCCGGCGGCTCGCGCGAGCTCCGCCTTCTCATGGCTGCTGACGGTCGCGATGACCGTGGCGCCCGCCCACACGGCGAGCTGGATGGCGGCGTGGCCGACGGCGCCCGCCCCTCCGGCGACGAGCACGGTGCGGCCCTCCAGCGAGCCGGGGGAGAGCTCCGCCGGGGCGTGCTCGTACGAGGTCAGCGCGCGATGGGCGGTGAGCGCCGGGATGCCGAACGACGCACCCTCGTCGAAGCTGACGTCGTCGGGCAGGGCGACCACCAGCTTCTCGGGAAGCACGACCAGTTCCTGCGCCGTTCCGTCGGGACGCTGGTAGGCGGCATCCCACACCCACACGCGGTCGCCCGCACGGAAGGCCGTGACGCCCGCGCCGACCTCGTCGACGACGCCGGCGCCGTCCTGGTTCGGAACCTGCGGCCGGGGAAGCTCCGCCGGGCCGCTGCCCCGCCGCGCCTTCCAGTCGGTGGGATTCACACCGGACACGTGGATGCGGACGCGCACCTCACCCGGTCCGGGGTGCGGCTCCTCGCGCTCGCCGAGGGTCAGGACGTCGGATTCGCCGGTGGAGGAGTAGCTCACAGCCTTCATGTCACCAGCCAACCACGGCGAACGGCGCGACGGGAGAGCGGCTCAGGCGCGTGTCAGCCCGCCGAGCAGGCTCCGGAGCTGATCGGTGCGGAGCCGACGGACGAGAGCACCGGCCGCAGTTCGGCGAGGGTCAGCGCGTAGCCGGTGTCGGGGTTCGTCGCGCTCCGGGCGAACACGACCCCGGCGACCCGGCCATCGGAGTCGAGCAGCGGTCCGCCCGAGTTGCCGGGACGGACGACGCCGCGCAGCGAGTAGATGTCGCGGTCGACCGAGCCGCTCTGGTAGATGTCGGTGCCGCGCGCGACCACCCGATCGCGGACGCGCTGCGGTGCGACGGTGAACGGCCCGTTGCCCGGATACCCGGCGGCGAACGCGGCGGCGCCGGCGGTCAGGTCCGGTCCGATGTCGAGCGCCGGAGCGGTCAGGTCGGTGACGTCGAGCACCGCCAGGTCGCGGGACGGGTCGAAGGCGACGAGGGTCGCACGCTCGACGTCGGGGCTCCCGGACATCCGCACGACGATGGAGGAGGAACCGGCGACCACGTGCGCGTTGGTCACGACACGACCGCGCTGCACGACCCATCCACTGCCCTCGGAGTCGACACCGCAGGCGGGCTTGGAGGCGAGCACCGTCACCACCGACTGCTCGGAGGCCGAGACGGCGGCGGGCACGGAGCCGTCCGGTGCCGGGACCGCCTTGATCGTCTCGCCGCCCTCGAACACCTTCGGGAGCCCGGCACCGGCGAGGGCGTCGTCCACCGCGCCGAGCACGGTCGACGACGGCAGCGGGGCCATGCTGTTGAGGGTCGAGACGACCCGGGAGGAGTTCGCCGCCTGGACGACGGTCGCGAGGTTGGTCGCCAGAGCGAACCCGGCGAGCAGCCAGACCACGACGGCCCAGGTGGCCAGGCCCAGCACGGCGCCGACGAGGGAGTCGAGCCAGCGGATGGGGCCGTGACGCAGGAGCTTGCCGATGATGCTCGCCAGGGCGCCCGCGATGGCGTACACGACGCCCGCGCACACGATGATGACGACGGCCGCGACGACGGACCGCTGCGTGACCCCGCCGAACCCGGAGTCTGCGAACCAGCCGACGACGATGGGGGCGATGGTCAGTCCCAGCCAGAGACCGAGCCCGAGACCCACGAGGGTGCCGGCTGAACGGATGGCGCCCTTGCTCCAACCGGCCGCGATCGCGAGGATGCCGAGCACCACGAGCACGACGTCGACAACGATCTCCACGGGGCATACCCTGCCCCAGAAGACTGGACGCCCGCTCAACCGCGGCTCTGCGGCGGCTGGCGATCCCCTGTCGGCGCGGGTGGCGCAGGTCTACCGTTCGAAGCTCCACCGCATCCCGAGACGAAGGAGCACCCCATGCCCGGATCCCGATCCGACGCGCCGATCGCGAACGGCGACGACGAGCGCGAGGACCTCGACGCCGGCGAGCGCCAGTACACGAGCGCCGATCTGACGGCGCACGACTCGGAGCACGGACAGCTTGAGGAGTCGGGCGAGGGCGAGGCGCCCTAGCCGCTCAGAGGCGGCCGTCCTCCTCGTCGCCGTCATCGACGGAGTCGGGCGCGGGCTGGGGAGCCGGGACGATGTCCGGATCCATCTGCTCCTCGGGCACGACGTCCGGGAAGTCCTCGGTCTGCTGGTCGGTCGTCTGTCTGGCCATGCGCGAACGCTACGCCGGCAACTCAGGAGCCGAAAGCCCCATCCGCCTCAGAGATCGTCCTGAGAGCTCTCTAAGTGCGCGTCGTCGTCCGCATCCGTGGTGGAAGGGCGGCGGCGTCGGGAGGTGAGGAGGACGATCACGACACCGATGACAGCCAGCACGACGATGGCGACGGCGATGCCGATCACCAGGCCCAGGTCGGTGCCGGAGGCCTGCGTCGTCGGCTGCGGAGTGGATGCGGCGGCCGTCGCGGTGGGCCCGGAGCCCGCCTGCGGGGTCGGCGCCGTCGGGCCCGTCGTTGCCGGCGCTGTCGACCCTCCGGCACCGCAGCCGGGTGTCTCTGAGCCCGCGGCCGCCGCGGCCCCGGACGGCGGCTGGTAGGTGAACGGGTAGGACGACGAGACCGTGTGGCCGTCGGCCGACACGATCTGGTACGTGACCGTGTACTGACCGGCCCCGCCGAGGGCGACCGGCGCGCTGAGCGTGGTGTCGGCGACAGTGGCGCATCCCGTTTCGAAATGACGGGTCCCCGCGTCGGGGCCGGTCACCGTGAGCAGGTTCGTCGATCCTGTGCCCGAGAGGTCGAGCACGCGGTCGTTGAAGGTCACAGTCACCGTGTCGAGTGCCGTCGTCACCGTGGACCCGGCGGCCGGGTCGCTGCCGACCACGTAGTCGTGGGCCGATGCGGCGGACACGGGAGCGAGCGCGAGGACGGCGGCCGCGGCGATGCCGGCGGCCGCGGCGAGCAGCCTGGTCGTCATGCCGAGAACCCTACGCTGCGGTCCTGCGGGGGTGGCGTACGCGGGGCGAACGGGACCACAACGGGGGCCGCCGGACCAGCGGGAACGCCCGGCGTGTCGCGTTATCCTGGCCGGGTGGCGGAGTCTGGTCGGGCGGGGGAGAGCACCTGGCTCCGGCGCGCGCTCGTGGTGGAGGATCACGCCCTCATGCGCTCCCTGGTCTCCGATGCCTTCCGCGCGCGGGGATTCGAGGTCGCGTCGGCCGAGTCCGCTCCGGAGGCCCTCGCCCTGGCCGACGCCTTCGATCCGGACCTGCTGGTGACGGACATCGACCTCCGCCAGCGACCGAACGGTGTGGAGTTGGCCACCATCCTGCGGTCCCGTGCACCGCACGTCGCCATCCTCTTCCTGAGCAACTTGTCCCGTGAGGCCGCCTCCGCGCAGGCGCAGAGCACCGTCACCGGCGCCTCGTTCGTCAACAAGGCCGCCGTCGAATCTGTCGACGAGCTGGTGGATGCGGCTGAGGCCGTGCTCGCCGATCGGCCGGTGTCCCGCGACCTCGCCGCCTCGGACGCCCAGGCGCGACTCCTCCGGCTGACCGCCGCGCAGCTGGAGACCACCCGGCTGCTCGCCGCCGGCCTGTCGAACGCCGAGATCGCCCGGCGGCGGGGCGTGTCGGTGCGCGCCGTGGAGAAGAGCGTCGAGCGGGTGTTCGCCGCGCTCGGGCTCGGCGGTGAGCGCACGACACCGCGCGTCGCCGCCGCGACGCTCTACACGACGACGTTCGGCGATCCCGCCTCGGGGCTCTGAGCCGTGCTGCTCACGAACTTCCGTCGCTCCTTCGCACGCGTCTACGGACCGTCGGCGATCACCGTCTGGTCGTGGCTCATCACGCTTCCCTTCGCGGTGACCGTCATGTCGGGCCTGCAATATGTCGGCGGCGGGCCGCTCGAGGTGCTCGCCGTCTCGGGTCTCGCCCATGCCATCCTCGGCGGCGTGCTGCTCGCCGGGGCCGCACTGCTGCGCGTCGTGCACGGACGGGCGCGACCCGTCGTGGTCTTCGCGTTCTTCGCCGTCGCGGGCGGCCTCCGGCCCATCCTCTTCCTGGAGGCGGGCGGCCTCCTCTCCATCCCGGTCGCGCCCGGCGACCTGGCCGGACGGATCGGCATCAACGTCGTCGCCCTCGTCGTCGCCTTCTCGCTGATCGCCGTCGGCGTCGATCTCGTCCGCGAGCACCGCGGGGTCTTCCGGCGGCTGCGGACGGCGCAACGCGCGTCGCAACTCGATGTGGAGAACGCCTCGGAGCGCCTCCGGCAGTTGCGCGCCGACACCGTGGACGGCGTCGTGGCGGCGCTGGAGGAGGCCGCGGCCTCGGCCGCCTCCCGGCCGATGGAGCCGAGTGCTGCCGCCCGGCTGCTGCGGACGCTCGCCGAGGACGTCGTGCGGCCCGCCAGCCATCGCGTCTACGCCTCTCCCGCACCGGACGCGGTGCCGGAAGGCGCAATGGCGGGAGCGCGGGAGTGGTCGGCGAGCGTCCTGGGCGGGATGCGTGCCGCCCCGCCGATCGCGACCGCCACACTCTTCTCCGCCCTGGTGGTGCCGTTCGGTGTGCTCCTGTTCGGTGCGATCAGCCTCCTCCCGCTCGTCGTCGGTCTCGTGGTGCTCCTGGTGGCCAACACCGTGGTCGCGCGACTCCGCCTCCCGCACCGGCCCGTCCTGAGGTTGCTCTTTCTTCTCGGCATCTACGCCCTGGTCGGGGTGCTGCTCGCGCTCAGTGGCGAGACGACCCTCCTGCTCGTGGGGGTGCGGCCGGAGTCCGTCTGGTTCGAGGCTGCGACCTACCCGCTCATCGCGGTGGCGGTGGCCTTCGTGGGCTCTCTGGCCGTCCGCACCCGTCTCGATCAGGCGGAGCTGGAGACGGCGCTGCAGTCCAACGTCGCCACCGCCGCCCGGATCCGCAGCGAGTACGAGCGAGAGCGCGCCTCCCTCGCCCGGCTGCTGCACGCGGGCGTGCAGTCCGAGCTGATCGCCGGGGCGCTCTCGCTGACCGTCTCCGCCGGCCCGAACGACGCCGGCGCACGGACGGCCGAGATCGTCGGCCGTGCGCGCGATGCCCTCCGCGGCGCCAACGACGAGCCGGACGCGGCCGAGCAGGTGCGGACGCTGCTCGACAGCTGGTCCTCCGCCATCGGCCTGACGGTCGGCATCGGCGACGGCGTCTGGGAGCGTCTGGGGGATGCGTCGCGCACCGCCGCGGTGGTCGACGCGATCTCGGAAGGGCTCGCGAACGCGGTCCGGCACGGCGACGGCTCGCCGGTCGCGCTGGAGCTGCGGCCGGCCGCGTCCGGCGGCGTCGAGGTCGTGGTCCTCTCCGGCGGAGCGCTCGCCGCCTCCGAGGCCGGGATCGGTCTCAAGCAGCTGTCGGAGCGCGGAACGGTCGCCCTCCGCGAACGGTCCGGGCGTGTCGAACTGGCGGTCGCCATCCCCTGACCGGATGCTGAACGGCCGGTCGTGCCAGCCGTATCCCGTCACCCCGCGATCCGTTGCGACGCCTACGTTTTCAGAGGACGGACGACGGTGCCGACCCCGGTCCCGGGTGGGGGCCCCTGCGTGACCCGAACGCGCGGGATGGGCCCCCGACCGGGATCCATTCGTCTGCATTGATGGAACATCCAGGCGGAATCGGGTAGAAAGGATCGGTACGCTTTCGCGCCCATCCCCCCGGCGCGATCCTCCGACCGTCTCGCCAAGGAAGTACCAGCAGCTTGCCCCAGTCCACTCCCTCAGTGCGGCCTCGCCGCAGTTTCAGGGCACCCGTCGTGGTGGATGTGGACCAGCAGCACGACCTGTCGGACGACCCGGTCAGCGCGTTCACCACGGCCGAGGAACTGACCGCGACGCAGACCTTCCCGAGCCGCCGCGCCGCCCTCGAGGCCGAGCGCAGCCGGCCGGCGAAGCGCGAGCGCGTCGTCGTGCGCCCGACCCGCGACCGACGCGACGCTAAAGCCGCCGCCCGTGCGGAGCGCGCCAACCGTCCGCCGCGCCGCACACGGACACCGCGGTCGGCCCGCCCGGCTCGCACCGAGGGTCGGCGCTGGGGCGTCCACGCCGTCGTCATGCTGGCGCTGGCCGCCTTCTTCGGCACTGCAGCACTCCCGGCCTACGCGACGACGGGCGAGGGCTCCACGGTCGGTGCCGCACGGACCGCCCTCGCGGTGCAGACGTTGACCGGCGGCGGCGTGACCCAGGTGGTCGCCCGTGACGGCCTCGACATCCAGGAGAGCCCGCAGGCGCTCGACTCCACCACCAACACGACGGTGTCTCCGACGGTCCAGGCTCTCGCCGTCCAGCTCATGGGCGCGGTCGCGGCCGGTCGCCTGGTCGGCTCGACGCCGAACCACATCCCCGAGATCGCCGACCTCGCCGAGGGCCGCGCCGTCCCCGGCTGCGGGATCGACTACCGCGTTCTGCAGGCCATCTCGATCGCGCTCGACAACTTCAACCAGGTCGGCGTCAGCGACATCAACCGTCGCTGCACCGGCCAGATCGAGGGAGCGGGAACCGAGTCCGCCCACTATGCGGACGGCGGCGGTCACGCCCTCGACTTCTACCTGCTCAACGGCTCGCCCCTCACCGGCGGCGACGCGAAGTCGGTGCAGCTCATCAAGATCCTCGACCCGATCGTGCCGGACGGCACGGGCCTCGGTCAGATCGGCTGCCGCTCCTCCATGGACCTCACCAACTTCAAGCCGTTCGACGACACGTGCAACCACCTGCACATCGATTTCCTCAAGTCGGACGGTCCCGCGCTCCGTTACGGCTGATCGCCCACTCGGCCCGATCGGGCGTTCGCAGACTCAGCCGAAGAGGTTGAGCGCCGCCCACTGCAGCAGGATGACAGCCTTGCCGTCGGCGATCCGGCCGTCCGCGACCAGTTCGAGCGCCTCGTCGTAGGGGACGACGACCGGTTCGATCTCCTCGCCCTCCTCCTCGACACCTCCGCCGCCGACCACCTCGGCGGGCACATAGGGCGCCGCGTAGAAGTGCACACGCTCGGTGACCGAACCGGGGCTCATGTAGAGGTCGAACAGGTGCGTCAGTTCGCCGATGCTCACCCCGAGCTCCTCCGCGGCCTCCCGCCGGATCGCCTCCTCCGGCGAGTCGCCGTCGAGGAGCCCGGCCGCCGATTCGATCAGCATCCCGTCCGGATGTCCATTGACGTAGGCGGGGAAGCGAAACTGGCGCGTCAGCAGGAGCGTGCGGCCGGCCGGGTCGTACAGCAGCACGGTGGCCCCGTTGCCGCGGTCGTACGTCTCGCGCGTCTGCGTCGTCCACCGTCCGTCGCGTCCGCGGTAATCGAAGGTGGTGCGCCGGAGCACGTGCCAGCCGTCGGAGGTGACCTCGACCTCCCGCACCCGGACGTCCGGGTTGCCGTCGAGGTCGAGCCCTGTCCGGTGGAGTCCCGACCGTCCGCGTGCGTCGGGGAGGTCGTGGCCGGGTCGCTGGTCGCTCATGCTTCGAGACTAGCTTCGCGGGCGACGAGGCCCGGCGCCGGCCCCGGTGTCAGCGGTAACGGCGGCGAAGCTCTCGCGCGGCGAGGATGTCGCCCGCGTGCGCCTCACGAGCCTTGAGCAGTGCCTTGTCCGACTTGAGCGGCAGCCGCAGCACGTCGTCCGCCTCGATGCCCGCGACGAGCTCCCGCGCCCGCTCGACCTCCGAGTCGAGCTCGGCGCCGAAGAGCAGAGCGTTGTTGGCGATCCAGATCCACAGCAGGAACACGATGATGCCGGCCAGCGCGCCGTAGGTGCGGTCGTAGTTGCCGAAGTTGCCGACGTAGAAGGCGAACAGGGCCGACGCGATGCCGAGCACGATGATCGCGGCGAGCGAGCCCGGCGTCAGCCAGCGGAACCGCGGATGTTTCACGTTCGGCGTCGACGCGTACAGCACGGCGAGCAGCAGCACCAGGACGACGATGACGACCGGCCAGCGGAGGATCGACCAGGCCACCTGGAACGCCTCGTCGAGCCCGATCAGGCCGCCGAGGAACGACAGCACGGGGCCGGACACCACGAGCATCAGGGCGAGCAGCGAGATCAGCACCAGCGTGAGCAGCGTGACGCCGAGCTGGACCGGGCGGAGCACCAGGGCCGTGCGCCCCTCCGGCACGCCGTACACGCGGTTGAGCGCCCGGCCGAAGCCGCCGACGTATCCGGACGCCGACCACACGGCGCCGACGATTCCGATGACCAGCGCCCAGCCGGTGGCGGGAGAGGACGCAAGGCCCTCGATCGGCCCCTTCAGGACGTCGGTCATCCCGGGCGCCAGCTCGTTGACCATCCCGAACAGGGCGTCGATGCCGGTCTGGCTCTGGCCGACGATGCCCAGGATGCTGACGAGCGCCAGCAGCGCAGGGAACAGCGACAGAACGGCGAAGTAGGTCAGTCCGGCGGCGAGGTCGGTGCACTGGTCGGTGCTGAAGCTGCGCATCGTCCGCTTGAGGATGAACCCCCACGGCAGCCGGTACCAGGGCAGACTGTGGCGATCCTCGATCCGCCGGACCGCCTTGGCGCGGTCGCTCCCGACGCCGCCCTGGTCAGCGGGCACGCCCGCGTCTCCGCAGGAGGAGCGCAGCGATTCCCGCCGCCGCCCCGGTCAGTGCGAGGAAGAGCCCGACGAAGAACGTGGGATGCGACCGGATCTGCACCCGGATGTTGAAGGTGGCGAAGAGGTCGTCGAGCGTGGTCGCGAGCTCCTCCCTGGTCACCTCCAGGTCGAGCTTCAGCGAGTTGATGCCGGCGCCCTTGGGGAGCGGCGGGCGTCCGGCAGGGCGCTGGCCCTGGCGGCTCACCGATGGTGTGGTGTCCGAGGTCACGGCTGCTCTCCCTTCAGGGCCTTCGCGTCGGCGCTCAGCTCGCTGCCCAGGTCGTCGGGCACCGGCGGGACGCCCTTCTTCAGACTGCTCCAGCCGATGAGGCCGAGGACGACGGCGATCAGGATGAGGATGCCCGCGACGATGAGTGCCGCCAGCCAGGCGGGGAGGATGAGCGCGAAGCCGAGGACGGCGGCGGTCACCAGCACACCGAACGCGAAGAACAGGAACAGGAGGGCTCCGACGAGAAGCCCTGCGCCGATCCCCGCCGCCTTCGCCTTGGCGGTCATCTCCGCCTTGAAGAGGGCGATCTCCGACGCGACGAGGCGGCGCAGCTGAGCGACGAGGTCCTTCGTCAACTCAGGGAGCGGACGGAGTCCGCGGGTGGTACGGCGGCGCTCGCGCGGCAGCGGAGGCGTATGGGCCATCGGTTCGGGCTCCCTTCGGACGCTGTATGGCCGAACGTACCCCACCCGTCGGTACGAGTGAACCCGGATGGTGCACACTAGGGGCATGAACGGCAATGCGCTCTCCGGCCGGGGTGGCATCCTGGTGGCCGTCGTCCCCGGTCAGCCGATCGCGGTGCTGGAGGAGGCCGCCCGTCTCGCCGACGACCTGGACGTCCCGCTCGTCTGCGCCAACGTCGACCCGGACCGGTACCTCGTCTCGAGCTACGTCGACGGAACGGTGGTCGCCTTGCCGTACGATCCCGATCTGCCCGAGACGGAGGAGACGCGGTTCGACCCGGACCTGGAGGCGCACATCCGGCGGTTCCTCGACAGTCGCGGCATCCCCTATTCCCTGCAGCAGCTGGCCGGTGACCCCGCGTGGTCGCTATCGCGGCTGGCGGACGACATGGAGGCGCGCTACATCGTCGTCGGGACGCGCGAGGCCGGTCTGCGCGGCAGCCTGCGCGAGTTCTTCAACGGCTCCGTCGGCGTGCACCTTGCGCACCGGCAGCACCGCCCGGTCGTTGTGGTGCCGCTGAATCCGGTTCCGGGTGCCCAGAAGCTCCCCTGGGAAGAGCCGCCGGTCTCGTGACGACCCGCGCGCCCGCGCCCGTGCACCTGCACTGGCGCTCGATCCTGCTCGTGTTCGTGGGGGGTGCGCTCGGTGCGGCCGTGCGGTACCTGCTCACGCTGTCGGTGCCGCCCGTCGCGGGCGTGCCGCTCATCACGTTCCTCATCAATGTGACGGGCGCCTTCGTGCTCGGGTGGCTCCTGCAGTCGCTCGCGTTGCGCGGACCGGACGAGGGCCGGCGGCGCGATCTCCGGCTGTTCGTCGGCACCGGCATCCTCGGCGGGTACACCACGTACAGCTCGCTCGCGGTGGACACGGACGGCCTGATCGCCGCTCAGAGCGTCGGCCTCAGCATCCTGTACGCCGTCGCCACGGTGGCGGTCGGCGCCATCGCGTCCGTCGCCGGCATCGCCCTGGCGTCCGGCATCGCGCGACGCCGGGCCGACCGGAGCGGCCGATGACCGCGCTGCTGGTGGTCGCCGTCGCGGTGGCCGGCGGGCTGGGCGCGGTCGCCCGGCTGGTGCTCGACGGCGTCCTCAAGGCACGGGTGCGGGTCTCGTTCCCGCTCGGCACGACGGTGATCAACGTCACCGGATCGTTCCTGCTCGGCCTGGTCACCGGGCTCGCGCTCGCCCACGGCCTGCCCCCGGAGTGGCGTGCCGTGCTGGGGACGGGCTTCCTGGGCGGCTACACCACGTTCAGCACCGCGAGCTACGAGACGGTCCGCCTGGCGCAGCAGCGACGCTATCGGGCGGCGCTGTTCAACGGCGTCGGGATGCTGGTGCTGGCGCTCGCCGCAGCCGGCCTCGGCCTGTGGCTCGGTCAGCTCGCGTGACGACCGACGGATCCGGCGGACCGGCGTGCCGGGTCAGTCCTGGTCGGGTTCCTGCTCCATCCACCACTCGGTGAACTCCTCGGCGCGGCCGTCCTCTGCGAGCCGGATGATCCACAGGTTGCTGTAGATCGGGCCGTCGCGGTAGTCGGTCACGCCCTCGACGAAGTACACCGGGCCGTCCTGCCCGAGGAGCCGCCACTCGAAGGTGGCCGCGCCCGGGTCGTCTTGGGCGTCGAGCCAACCCTCCACGATCTCGATGTGACCGTCCCACGGTTCGGCGAACGGCTCGGTGCGGTAGCTGGCGTCTTCGGTGAAGAGTGCGCGGATGTCGTCGGGCTCGTTGCTCTCCCATGCGCGTCGGTAGCGGTCGATCCAGGTGGTGAGCTCGTCGGCCATGTCCCCGTTATACGCCCTGGCCGCTGGGCACCGCTACGCTGGCGCCCATGGAGGAGCCCTTCGCGTCGTGGTCGGAGTTCAATGTCGCGGTCGCCGGGGCGGGCGCCGCCCTCGGCGGTCTGCTCATCGTCGCCCTGTCGGTCAACATCAGGACCATCGCCGAGTCGCGGGGACTCGCGGCCCGCGCGGGAGCATCCATCGCCGGCCTGATCCTGGGCGTCGCGCTGTCGTGCGCCGCGCTCATCCCGGGTCAGGGCACGATCGGGTACGGCGTCCAGGTGCTCATCGGCACCGCGCTGTGCGCCGTCGTGGTGGTGCGTTCCGCGGTGGCGGTGCAGCGCGATGCGGCCCAGACCGAATTCCGCCGCTACACCGCGGAGCGGGTCGCGCTGTTCGCGCTTCCGCCTGCGGTCTACGCGGTGGGCGGGCTCGTGCTCGTGTTCGCGCCGACGCTGCCGCTCGGGCTGGTCCTGGTGGCCGTCGGCACCATCCTGGCCATCGTCACGACTGTGCTGTTCTCGTGGGTCGCCCTGGTCGAGGTGCTGCGCTGACCCGGTTCAGGCGGGCTGCACGCTGAGCTGGGGGAGGGCGTCCACCAGTGGGGCGAGCTCCGGCACCTCGCGAGCGCCGTCGAGCGCGCGCGAGAGCGCGGCGTCGTGGACGGGGCGGGCGGTGTCGAGCAGGCCGTGCCCGTTCGCCGTCAGCTCGGTGTAGATCCCGCGGCGGTCGTCGTCGCACAGGATGCGGGTGAGCAGGCCGCGGTCTTCGAGACGGTTGACGAGACGGGTGGTCGCGCTCGGACTGAGGGCGCTCGCGCGGGCGAGCTGCTGCATGCGCATGTGCCAGCCGTCCTGGCGGGCCAGCGCGTCGAGCACCGTGTACTCGACGACCGACAGCTGGACCGCCTTGCTCAGCTCGCGCTCCAGCTCCGCCTCGATGTACCCGTGCAGCGCGGCGAGCGTGCGCCAGCCGTGCGCGCGCACCTCTACGGCGTCGTCGGCGATGCCCATGGGGCGCCCCTTCCCGGTCGTCTCGGCAGACGGGTTGCGCGAAGTAGTTGCACGTGCAAGTATTTATAGCGCGTCTGCAACTAACAGAGTAGCGCACCACCCCCGCATCCCGAAGGAGACATCCATGCCCGCTGGCCTGATCGCCCTCGCACTCGGAGGGTTCGGCATCGGACTCACCGAGTTCGTGATCGCCGGGCTCCTGCCCGAGGTCGCCGCCGACTTCCACGTCGACGAGGCGACCGCCGGCTGGCTGATCTCGGGGTACGCGCTCGCGGTGGTCGTCGGCGCGCTCGGCCTCACCGCCGCCGCCACGCGCATCCCGCGCAAGGCGGCACTGCTCGGGCTGATGGTGCTCTTCATCGTGGGCAACCTGCTCTCGGCGATCGCCCCGGACTACGGCGTCATGCTCGCCGGGCGCATCCTCGCCGCACTCTGCCACGGCGCGTTCTTCGGCATCGGCTCCGTGGTCGCCGCCGGTCTCGTCGCTCCGGAGAAGCAGGCGCGTGCCATCGCCGTCATGTTCACCGGGCTCACCGCCGCGAACGTGCTCGGCGTGCCGTTCGGCACCCTTCTCGGCCAGGCCTTCGGCTGGCGGTCGACGTTCTGGGCCATCACGGTGATCGGCGTGGCCGCGATGATCGGCGTCGCCCTGCTCGTGCCGCGCGACGCCGGGGAGCGGCCGACTGGTGGTCTCCGCGGCGAGCTGTCGGCGTTCCGCTCCGGACAGGTCTGGCTCTCGCTGGCCGCGACCGTGCTCGGTTTCGGCGGGATGTTCGGCGCATTCACCTACATCGCCTACACGCTCACCGGCGTCTCGGGGTTCGCCTCGTCAGCGGTTCCGTGGCTCCTCATCCTCTTCGGGCTGGGGCTGTTCGCGGGCAACTGGGTGGGCGGCCGCCTGGCCGACCGCTCCATCGACGGGACGCTGCTCTGGCTGCTCGCTGCTCTTGCCGTCGTGCTGGTGGGCTTCGCCCTGGTCGCCGGGATCCCGGTCGGTGCGGTGATCGCCCTCGTGCTCATGGGAGCGTTCGGCTTCGCGACCGTCCCGGCCCTCCAGCTGCGGGTTCTCTCCTACGCCTCCCACGCACCGACCCTCGCCTCGGGCGGGAACATCGCCGCCTTCAACCTCGGCAACGCTCTGGGCGCCTGGCTGGGCGGCCTCACCATCGCGGCGGGTCTCGGCTACACGTCGCCCCTGTGGGTGGGCGCCGCGATGACGGTGGGAGCCCTCGTCGTCATCGCGATCGCGGCGGCCGCATCCCGTCGTCGCTCGTCGCGCGACGAACGCGCCGAGATCGCGACTTCGGACGCATCGCTTCCGTTCTAGTAGACGGCGGAGTACAGTCCCCCTTGTCTCGAACGGTCAGGGGGTGATCGTATGCCGGATGCTGCTCAGCAGCTGCACCCGCGTCAGGTCAGCCCTGCGCGCGTGCTGATCGGCTCTCTGATCGCCGGCGCCGGCCTGACCGTCCTCGGCTTCCTGATGGGAGGCTCGCCGGCCTCTGCGGCCGAACCGGCCCCGCCGTCCTCGCCCGTCTCGGCGGTCGTATCGAACGCGACCGGAGCCGTGGGACACGTCCTCGGATCGGTCACCTCGGCGGTCGCGCCGGCCGTCCCCGAGCCCGTGCAGCAGGTCGTCTCCGCGGTGGTGACCCCGGTCACCGACACGGTCGACCAGGTCGTCGAGCAGTCGCCGGTCTCGAGCACGGTGGACCCGGTGGTGGATGTGGTGGACCAGGTCGTCGCGCAGGTGCCGATCGTCAGCGACATCCTTCCGCCGGCCCCGGTCTCATCGGTCACGCAGCCGGTCACCGGTGGCGTCGACCAGGCGGTGTCGGATGTCGTGGGCGCGGTCGACACGGCCGTGACGCCGCTGACTCCTCCCGCCGCCGCGCTTCCCGTGCCCGACCCGGGCACGACGGTGTCCGACGGTACGGACCTCCTCGGATCCCTTCTCTCGCCCGGTGCAGCGGCCGGTCCGGCCACTGCAGCGGTGCCGGCCGGTGCCGCTCTCGGGCTGCTCGCCGCGACCGGTGCCACGTCCTTCGTCGCGGGCGCGGGGCTCGTCGCCCCGTCTGGAGCCGGAGCCGGTGGTGCGCCCTCAGACGCGCCCGGAGGTCTTCCTGGCGGTGGCCTGCTCGGCGGTGGTCTGCCCGGTGGCGGGACCGCCGGTACGACCGGTGGTTCCGGTGGCCCGGGCGGAGTTGCGCCCGGTGCGGCCGCGACGGCCGACGGTTTCCTCCTGCCCGGCTCCGCGTGGAGCGGGCGCATCGGCGCTGCCGCGGATGACCGCATCCCCGCGGCTCCCGTCGCCGATCACGACATCAGCCCCGACTGAGTGGGTCGCCGCTGCCCTCTGAGGCAGCACGCGACCATTCGCCCGGCATCCTCATGCCCGGGCGCAGACACTCATTCGAAAGGCTTGATCATGAACAAGTACGTATCCAGAGGGATGTGGTTCACCCTCTGCGTCGGCGGCCTGTGGCTCGCCGGAACGGCCGCGGCCAACGCGGCCGAGGCTCCCAGCAGCGACGGCGTCGCGAGCGGCGACCAGGCGGTCGTCGGCGTCACGGTTCCGGTGTCCCTCTCGGGCAACGGCATCTCGGTCCTCGGCGACTCGACGAGCAGCGGCTCCACGGCGGCGGCTCCGGCGGCACCGGCGGCTCCCTCGGTGTCCATCTCGCCCGACTCGATCGGCGGCGTCCTCAGCGGCGACCAGGCGGTGGCCTCGGTCAGCGTCCCGGTGACGGTGGCGGGGAACTCGGTGAGCGTCCTCGGCGACTCCACCAGTTCCGGATCCGATTCGGCTGCCGCTCCGGCGGCCGCCGACTCGGGAGCGAGCGCTACCTCCGATGGTTCGGACGGCGTGGCGTCGGGCATCCAGGCGCCGGTGGCAGTGGATGTTCCGGTGACCGCCGGTGGCAACGCCATCTCGGTCCTCGGCGACTCGACGTCGACCGATTCGTCGGCCACGGCGCCCGCCGCGGGTTCCGGCTCGTCGGCGACGGCGTCGAGCTCCGGCTCGGACGGCGGACTGCTCTCCGACATCCAGGCTCCGATCGACGCCGCAGTGCCGGTGACGGTCGGCGGCAATGCGATCTCCGTCCTCGGCGACTCGCAGTCCTCGGGCTCGGAGACGACCGCTCCGGCTGCCGGTAGCGGCAGCACGGCGAGCTCGGGTGCTGGTTCGGACGGCGGACTGCTGTCTGGCATCCAGGCTCCGATCGATGCTGCTGTGCCGGTGACGGCGGGCGGTAACGCGGTCTCGGTGGTTGGTGACTCGACGACGTCGGGTTCGGACACGGCGGCTCCGGCTGCCGGTAGCGGCAGCACCACGTCGGGTTCTGGTTCGGATGGTGGCATCCTGTCGGGTGTTCAGGCTCCGATCGATGCTGCTGTGCCGGTGACGGCCGGCGGTAACGCGGTTTCGGTGGTCGGTGACTCGACGACGTCGGGTTCGGACACGGCGGCTCCGGCTGCCGGTAGCGGCAGCACCACGTCGGGTTCTGGTTCGGATGGCGGGGTGCTGTCCGGCATCCAGGCTCCGATCGATGCCGCTGTGCCGGTGACGGCCGGCGGGAACGCGGTCTCGGTGGTCGGTGACTCCACCTCGGCCGGATCCTCCACCAGCGCCCCGGCGAACGGCGGTGGGACGACCGGTGGGACCACCGGCGACGGGACCCTCGGCGGCATCGATCTGCCGATCGGTGTGGATGTTCCGGTGACCGTCGGCGGCAACGCGATCAGCGTCGTCGGCGACAGCACCACCACCGGCTCCACCACGACGCCGACCGACCCGACCGACCCGACCACCCCGACCACCCCGACCACGCCCACGACTCCGACCACCCCGACGACTCCGACCACCCCGACCACGGGTGGCACCGGTGCCGACACGGTGACGGCGTCCGCGGGCGGGGCAATGTCGCTGGCCGCGGGCAGCGGGTCGGGGGCTGCGGCCCTCGCCTCCACCGGTTCCAACGAGCTGGGTGTCGGCGCCCTGGGCGCCCTCCTCGCTCTCCTCGGAGTGATGCTGGCGTTCGTGTCCGCCAACCGGACGCGCCGCCACCACACCCGGTGATCGACGCCCGCTGATCGCGGGTCGGACGCTTCCCGGCACGTCGACGCTCCCCAGCCGTCGACGTGCCGGGAGTTCGTCGTGTCTGGTATGCGTCCGGAGCGCGGGTCAGAACCCGATCGGTCGCCCGGGCGTCAGCGGTTCGTCGTTGCCCACGAAGACCTTGCCCTCGTTGTAGGCCTTCTCGCGACGCTGCACTTCGGCCAGCAGGGCCTTGTTCAGCATCTCCGACCAACTGCCGTCGCGTTCGTCGAACGAGGTCTGGCGGTAGGCGGCGCGTGCACGATTCCGCATGGCGTCGGTCAGGTAGAAGGTCACCGTCGTGCGCTTCTTGACCGCCTTCTGCGCGGGGGCGGTCGCGTCGTCCACGGGGCCGGGTGCGGATGCGTTCATGTCTCACCTTTCGGCATATCCGATTTCGATGCTCGATTCCAGATACTAATCGGTCTACCCGTGCGGAGACCACATTCCACAGGTGCTAAGCATGCTTTAAATGCCCGAGTATGCAGGCATAACGCTCGACGACCGCCGTCTCCCGAGCGCGGAAGTGTGAGGAGGCGCGCCGGGCCCGGAAGAGGGCGTCAGTGCGAGAGGCGCTCCACGATCGAGCCGAACAGCTCGGGGCGACGAGCGGCGGTCGGCACGATCCGCGGCCGGAAGCGCGAGCGCGCCGCCACGACCAGAGCGGAGGTGAGCATGCGGAAATCCCGTGTCGTCGCCCGCCAGGCCCGCTCGTACTGCTCGGTGTTCCCCATCGTGACCGCGGCGACGGCCGCCCGCGCCTGAGCGAAGCCCACGCGCATCCCCTCGCCGGTCAGGGCGTCCACATAGCCGGAGGCGTCGCCCGCCAGCAGCACCCGCCCCGAGGCCCGCGAGCGCGCCCGTTGCAGCAGGGGCCCTGCCCCGCGAGGGTCGGTCACCACCTCGGCGCCGTGCAGGCGTTCGGCGAGCTCGGGGATGCCCGCGATCACCTCATCCACATCGAGGGGCCGCGAGCCGAGCACGGCGACGCCGACCAGGCGCTCGTCGACGGGCGTCACGTACGCCTCGGCCCCAGCCGACCAGTGCACCTCCACCAACGACGTCCACGGTTCGACCGCGAAGTGCTTCCGCAGGCCGAACCGCCTCCGGGTTCCGGGCTGCGCACGCCCGTCCAGCCGGAGCATACGGCGCACCGGTGAGTGCAGGCCGTCGGCGGCGATCACCCACGGGGCGCGCAGCGTCTCGCCGTCGCTCAGGGTCAGGTCGACACCGTCGGCGTCCTGGTTGAGGCCGGTGACCCTGGCGTGGATGCGCTGAGCGCCCAGCTCGGCCGCCCGTTCCGCCAGTGCCTGGTGCAGCACGGTGCGACGAACGCCCCGCCCGGGGCGCTCCGCGAAGCGGTGCTCGACGCGGGATCCCGCGTCGATGTAGGCGACGCCGTCGAGCCGCCTCCCGGCGGGATCGACCCCGATCCGGTGCAGTGCGGCCAGCGCTCCGGGCATCAGGCCCTCTCCGCACGCCTTGTCGATCGGCCCCACGCGCGGCTCCACGAGGACGACCTCCAGGCCGTCCACGCGTGCCTCGATGGCGCAGGCGAGACCGATGGGGCCGCCCCCGACCACGACGACCTGCGGGTTCATGCGCGTGCCGGTGCGGCGAGCACCGTGGCGAGCGCCCGGTTCTCGCAGCGGATGCGAACCACGAGCAGCCAGGCGTTCAGCACGGTGAAGACGAGTGCCGTGATCCAGGCCGTGTGGACCAGCGGGAGGGCGAAGCCCTCGACGACCACCGCGACGTAGTTCGGGTGCTTCAGCCAGCGGTACGGTCCGCCGGTCACGAGCGGCAGGTCGCGGACGACGATCACGCGCGTGTTCCAGCGCGGACCGAGCGTGGCGATGCACCACCAGCGCAGCGCCTGGCTGGCGAGCACCAGCACGAGCATCGGCCAGCCGAGCCACGGTAGGAACGGCCGGTCGGCGAACCAGACCTCCGCCAGACACGCCAGCAGCAGCCCGGTGTGGAGCGCGACCATCGGCGGGAAGTGCCCCTTGCCGAACTCCACGCCGCCGCGGGCGAACGACCACTTCGCGTTGCGGGTCGAGACGATCAGCTCGGCGATGCGTTCTGCGCCCGTGGCGAGGACGAGAACGGTGTACCAGATCACGGGACCGGGTCGATCATGGCGGCCGCGGGAAGCGCGGCGGGGGCGGTGGATGCGGCGGGCGTGCCAGCCTCGACCGCGGCGGGGAGCGCGGCCGGCACGGAGACCAGCCCCGACCGCTCTGCGCCATCCGCCCAGCGCAGCAGGACGAGCTCGCTCGTCACCCCCGGGCCGAGCGCGAACAGCAGCCCGATGGTGCCGGCTGCGTGCGCATCCAGCTGCTCGGCGAGCACGTGCAGCACGGCCGCGGAGGACAGGTTGCCGACGTTCGCGAGCGAGCGCCAGCTGGCGTCGAGGGCGCCGTCGGGCAGGTCGAGGGCCTGCGAGAAGGCCTCCAGCACCTTCGGCCCACCGGGATGCGCGGCCCAGGCACCGACGTCCGACACCTCCAGATCGTGGGCGGCGAGGATGCCGCGGGCGTCTCCGGCGAAGTTGCGCTCGATGACCTCCGGAACGCCCGCGCTCAGGACGATCCGGAATCCGGTGCCGCCGATGTCCCAGCCGATCACGTCGGCGGTGTCCGGGTAGATGTGGCTGCGCGAGTCGACGACATCGGGTCCGGCGAGGCCGAGCTTCTCTGCGCGCCGATCGCCGACCATGACGACGGCCGCGGCGCCGTCGCCGAACAAGCCGCTCGCGACGATGTTCGCCATGGAGTCGTCGCTCGCCTGCACGGTGAGCGAGCACAGCTCCACGGACAGCAGGATGGCCACCTCGTCCGGGTGGCCAGCCAGGTAATCATTGACGCGGGCGATCCCGGCGGCGCCGGCGACGCATCCCAGTCCGAAGCTCGGGAGACGCTTGACGTCGGTGCGCAAGCCCAGCCGCGACACCAGCTGGGCGTCGATGGAGGGGGCGGCGATGCCGGTCACCGACGTGAAGAGCAGGAAGTCGACGTCGGTGGGCGCGAGACCGGCGGAGTCGAGGGCCGCGGTCACGGCGCGCTCGGCCAGCGTCGTCCCCTCGGCGATGAAGAAGTCGTTGGACTCCTGGAACGAGGCCAGCGAACTGTAACGCTCGAGGGGCATCACGAGGCTGCGGGTCTGCACACCGGAGGCGGCGTGGATGCGGCGCATCACCTGCTGCCTGGCGGGGTCCGACGTGATCATCGCGAGCAGCGCGGCGGTGATCTCCCCTTGGCTGTAGCTCCGGGCGGGGAGCACCGGGGCCACCGACACGATTCGGCTCACATGCGAAACGTACCACCAGCCCCGCGCGCTGTGATCTGCGGTCGGCGGATGCTCAGGGGCGGCCGGACGGCGGGGGGAGCCGCCCGGCCGCAGCTGTCAGAGCGCCGCGTCCAAGCGCTCCTGCTGAGCCAGGGCGACGGTCTCGACGAGCGGCTCGTGGAGCGGTTCACCGGGCTCTACGCCCATGACCTCTTCGACGATCGCGGCCGGCTCGGCCTCGTCGAGCAGCTTGAGCAGCTCGACGCTCTGTGTGTCCTCGGGCACGTCGAACCGGAGGGCGGAACCGACGGCCTGGATCAGGGCCGTCGGGATGCCGCCGACGTGCTCCGCGTAGTCGGAAGCCGGACCGATGAAGCGGTCGTTCCTGCCGAGCTTGCGGATGGGCTCGCGCCCGACGCGAGTGACCTCGTCGACCAGGTACGGGTTCGCGAACCGGCCGAGGATCTTCGCGCGGTACGCGGCGAGCTCCTCCTCCGGCAGGCCGTGCTTGGCGGTGAGCGCTGCCGAGGTCTCGCGCAGAGCGGCCTCCGCCGCCTCCCGGACGGCGGGGATCGCGATGGCCTCGCTGATCGTGGTGGCCCCGTGAAGGAAGCCGGTGTATGCCACGGTCGCGTGCCCGGTGTTGACCGTGAACAGCTTCCGCTCGATGTACGGGCCGAGTGAGTCGACGAAGTGGGCGCCCGGGATCTCGGGCGCGTGCCCGGCGAACGGCGAACGGTCGACGACCCACTCGTAGAACGTCTCGACGGTCACGTCGATCCCGGCGTCCGCCGCCTGCGCGGGGACGATGCGGTCGACGGCGGTGTTCGCGAACACCGCACGCGCAGCCAGCTGCTCGCGGGTGTCGTCGTCCGGGAGCCCGTCCATGAGCTCCGCCGCCAGCAGGTCCGAGGCGCCGATCGCGTTCTCGCAGGCCATCACGGCCAGGCGGGGCGCGTCGTCCGCCCGAGCGGCCAGACCGCGGGCGATCACGGGGGCGACGAAACGGAGGATGCGGGGACCGACCGCCGTCGTCACCACGTCGGCCGAGGCGATCTCGGCGACCAGCGCATCCTCCTCGGTCGCGCTGTTGATCGCGCGGAACCCGGTGACGGTCTTCGTCTCCGAGTCCTCACCCACCAGGTGGACGCGATACGAGTCCGCCGCGGCGAGGGCGTCGATGAGCTCGGCATTGACGTCCGCGAACACGACCTCGTACCCGGCTTCGTGGAGCAGGAGCCCCACGAAGCCGCGTCCGATGTTGCCGGCTCCGAAGTGGACGGCCTTCACTCGTTCACATCTCCCAACAGCGTGTACAGCGCCTCGGCGTCGGGGGCGTCGAGCAGCTTCTGGACATCGTCCTCCTCCGAGAACAGGATGGCGATCTTCGACAGGATCTCGAGGTGCTCGTTGTTCTGACCGGCGATGCCGACCACGAACCGCACCTCCTCGCCGCCCCAGTCGAGCGGCGAGGAGTAGCGGATGAAGGAGAGCGCGGACCGCTTGATCTCGTCCTTGGACTCGTTGGTGCCGTGCGGGATGGCGAGGCCGTTCCCCATGAAGGTGGAGACGGTGTTCTCGCGCTCCTGCATCGAGTCGACGTAACCCGGCTCGACGGCGCCCGACTGCACGAGCAGCTCACCCGCCTCACGGATCGCGTCCTCCCGCGTGGTCGCGGTGCCCGCGGCCACGACGTTCGCCCGGTCGAGAATCGTGTCGGTCATTTGTTGGCGTCCTCCGTGGTTCGCTGGTTCTTGACGAGGTCGACGACCTCGTCGTACTTGGGGCTGTTCATGAAGTTGTCGACCGAGACGTGGATCGAGTCGGGCGACTGGCCCTTGGCGCGGTCCGTCAGCTGCTGCTGCGTGATGACCAGGTCGGCCGTTCCGTCGAGGTTGCTGATCGCCTGGTTCGTGACCGTGACCCCCTCCACTCCGGCCTTCTTCATCTTGTTGCGGAGCACCGATGCGCCCATCGCGCTCGAACCCATGCCAGCGTCGCACGCGAAGACGATGTTGCGCACCAGTCGATCCGTGGCGTCGCCCTGGGCGTCGCCGGTGTCGTGCTCGGCCTCGTCGACGAGGCCGCCGAGCACCGAGGAGGACTTGCCCTTGTTCGCCTCGGTCTGGGCGACGGCGGCCGACAGGTCGCCGGCGTTGCCGGCCAGCAGGTCGCGCTTGCGGCTGGATCGCAGGACGATCGCGGTGAAGGCGAACGAGACCGCGGCAGCGGAGATGATCGCCAGAGCGATGCCCAGCAT
Organism: Cryocola sp. 340MFSha3.1; assembly: GCF_000383315.1. Classification (NCBI taxonomy): domain Bacteria; kingdom Bacillati; phylum Actinomycetota; class Actinomycetes; order Micrococcales; family Microbacteriaceae; genus Cryocola; species Cryocola sp. 340MFSha3.1. Next base: position 2,070,791 of record NZ_KB911087.1, on the reverse strand, counting down.
GCTCGAGACGGGCGCCTGCGCGAAGATGGCGAACACCGATCCTGGCGCAGCGGGCGCTCGAAGGCCGGTCTGGAAGGCCACGTTCACCGCGACACCGGTCATGCCGCCGAGGATCGCGCCGATGATCAGGATGGGCTTCATGAGCACGTACGGGAAGTAGATCTCGTGGATGCCGCCGAAGAACTGGATGATGAACGCGCCGGGGGCGGCCGCGCGGGCCGCACCGAGACCGAAGATCGCCCACGCGAGCAGGATTCCGGCACCGGGGCCGGGGTTTGTCTCGATGAGGAAGAGGATCGACTTGCCCGCCTGCTGCGACTCCAGTGTGCCGATCGGCGTGAACACGCCGTGGTTGATCGCGTTGTTGAGGAACAGCACCTTGCCCGGCTCGACCAGGATGCTGACCAGGGGGAGCAGGTGGACCGACACCAGCCAGTCCACACCGGCCTCGAGCGCCTTGCTCAGGCCCTGCACCAGGGGGGCGATGCCGAAGAACGCACCCACCGCCAACAGGAAGCCGAGGATTCCGGCGGAGAAGTTGTTGACGAGCATCTCGAAGCCCGCCTTGATCTTCCCCTCCCAGATGCGGTCGACCTGCTTCATCAGGTAGCCGCCGAGCGGGCCCATGATCATCGCTCCGATGAACATCGGGATGTCGGTGCCGACGATCACGCCCATAGCCGCGATGGTGCCCACCACGCCGCCGCGCACGCCGTAGACGAGGCGACCGCCGGTGTTGGCGAGGAGGAGCGGGAGCAGGTAGGTGATCATCGGGCCGACGAGGCTCGCGATGTCCTTGTTGGGGAACGGGCCCTGAGCGATGAAGAGCGCGGTGACGATGCCCCACGCGATGAATGCGGCGATGTTGGGCATCACCATGTTGGAGAGGAAGGTGCCGAACCGCTGCACGTGGACGCGCGCGCTGTTGGGCTTCTTCGGGGCCGACGCCGTCGCCGACGTCTGTGTCGCCGATGTCATTGTGGTGCCTCGTTTCTGTTGTCGGGGGCTGGTGAGGTGAAACGGTCGGCGGCCTCACGGACCGCCGCCCGCGCTTCGGCCGCGCCGTCGGCGGCCAGGGCGGTCTCGGCCAGCGAACGGGCCTGGCCGAGGGTGTAGCGCTTGAGCGAGAGCCGCACGTCGGCGATCGCCGCGGGCGACATCGAGAGCGTCGTCGCGCCGAGGCCGACGAGCACGACGGCGAGCAGGGGGTCCGCCGCCGCCTCACCGCAGATGCCGACGGGCTTGCCCGAAGCCGCGCCTGCCGCGCCGACCTCGCCGATGAGGCGGAGGACAGCCGGATGCCAGGGATCCTGGAACCCGGCGACCGAACCGAGCAGGCGGTCGGCCGCGAGCGTGTACTGCGTGAGGTCGTTGGTGCCGATCGAGGCGAAGTCCGCGATCTGGAGCACACGGTCGGCGAGAAGCGCCGCCGAGGGGACCTCGACCATGACGCCGACGGTCTTCAGGCCGTACTCGCGGCCGAGCTCCGTGAAGTAGCGGGTCTCCTCGACGGTCGAGACCATCGGTGCCATGACCCAGAGGTCCGCGTCGGTCTGCGCGTCGGCTTCGGCGAGGGCGGTGAGCTGCTCGCGGAGGATGTCCTCGTTGGCGCGCAGCGAGCGCAGCCCGCGGAGCCCGAGTGCCGGATTGTCCTCGTGCGCGTCGTTGAGGAACTCGAGCGGCTTGTCCGCGCCGGCGTCGAGCACCCGAACGACCACCTTGCGGCCGCCGCCGAACGCGCTGAGCAGCTTCACGTACTGCTCGCGCTGCTGAGCGACATCGGGCGCCAGGCGCTGGTCGAGGAAGAGGAACTCCGTGCGGAACAGTCCGACGCCCTCGGCGCCTGCGGCCAGCGCGTCCTCGGCCCCCGCGGCCGAGCCGAGGTTCGCGAGCAGCGGGACGGCGGTGCCGTCCGCGAGCGCGCCCGGCTCGACCCCGCCGGCGAGGGCGGCGGCGCGCTCCTCGATGCGATGGAGCGCGTCCGCACGCTGGGTCTCGGTCGGTGAGACGGTGACCGTACCGGCCGCCGCATCCACCACGACCTCGTCGCCGTCGGCGAGGCTTCCGGCGCCGGCCGCGCCGACGACCGCGACGATGGACTTCTCCCGCGCCAGGATGGCGGTGTGCGAGGTGGGGCCGCCCTCGGTGGTCACGAGCCCGAGCACCTTGGTCAGGTCGAGCAGCGCCGTGTCCGCGGGGGCGAGATCGTGCGCGACCAGGACGAACGGGGTCTCCGACTGCGGCACGCCGGGAGCCGGCTTGCCCTCCAGGGCCGCCACGACGCGCTGCGAGACGTCGTCGAGGTCGCCGGCGCGCTCGCCCATGTAGCCGCCCAGCTCCTTGAGCATGTCGCGGAAGACGGCGAAGCCCTCGAAGACGGCGCGCTCTGCGGTCTTCCCTCCGTCGATGCGGGAGGCGACGTCGTCGGCGAGGGTCGAATCCTCCGCCATCATCGACTGCGCCTCCAGCACATCCGCCGCCGTGCCCTGGACAGTGGATGCGCGCTCGCGCAGGTCCGCCGCGACCGTGGCGACGGCCTGCTGCACGCGGGCCTTCTCCTCGTCGGGGGTGCGTGTGCTCGGCTGATCCGACGGCTCGGGCAGTGGAGCCGACATCCGCAGGACAGGCCCGACGGCGACGCCCTGGCCGATGCCGGCGCCGGTGAGGATGTTCGTGTCGCTCATGATGCGTCCGCCGCTCAGGCGTCGTGGTCCGTGGCCAGGATCACCGCGAGGTCGTCGAGGACCGCCTCGCCGTTGTCCGCGTCGGTGGTGAGCACGATCTTGTCGCCGTGGTCGATGCCCAGCGAGATCACGCCGAGGATGCTGCCGGCGTCGACGGTCTTGCCGCCCTCCTTGGTCAGCTTCACCTTCGCGCCCGAGCTGTTGACCGCCTCCACGAAGAGCTTCGCCGGGCGGGCGTGCAGCCCGTGCGTCGATCCGACCGTGATGATCCGTTCAGCCATGGTTGTGGTCTCCTTCGTTCCGTGATGGCCTGGTGGCCGCCGCCATTCCGTATGCGGCTCTGCTCATAGTGCCGCCGCCTTGGCGTTGAGAGCCAGGTCCAGGGCGCGCTCGCCGTCGAGGGCGGCCGGGGAGACGGGGGGAAGCACGGCGACGGCGGTGCCGGTGGCGGCGGCCCGCTCACGGATCGCCGGGACGGCCGACTCGAGGTGCGCGCCGACGAGGACGACATCCACTCCGGCGAGGGACTCCAGCTGGCTCGCACTCCCCGGCTGGACCTCGATGATCGCCCCGCGCTCACGGGCGGCACTGCGCAGCTTGACGGCCACGAAGGTGCTGGACGCACCGGCGCCGCAGACGACCACGATCTTCATCGATCCTTGCCTTTCGTGCTGGGTGGAGCTCATGGAACGTCAGCAATGCTCGCTCGCTGTGCGCCCGCGCTCCAGCAGCGTTTCTTCCGGGGGTGCGGAAAATTGGCCGGAAGCGCACGGCGGCACCCTACGGGGTGGTTGACTCGTCGGGAAAGGTGGTCGCTGGTGGCGCTCTCGGCGAAGCAGACGAGGATGCTCGACATCCTCGCGCGTCGTGCTGCCTGGGTGACGGCTGCCGAGCTCGCGCACGACATCGGGGTGACGACCCGGAGCATCCGCAGCTACGCGGCAGCGCTCGGCGATGTCGTCGAGTCCGGATCGAACGGCTACCGCGTCAAGCCCGATGCCTACGCGGCCTACCTGGCGGGCGACGGCACCTCGGAGACCGGAACGGCGGGCTCCCCGCAGGAACGGCTCGTCTTCCTCGCCCGGCGCCTGCTCGACGAGCCGGACGGAATCGACGTCTACGAGACGGCCGAGAGCCTGTTCGTCAGCGACTCCACGATCGAGTCGGACCTGACGAGGATGCGCGGCCTCCTCTCCGGCACGGAGCTCGCCCTCGAACGCCACGGCGCCGTGGTGCAGCTCCTCGGGCCCGAGATCGCGCGGCGGAAGCTGCTCAGCCGGTTGTTCCGCGACGAGATGCGGCAGAGCGTCGTCGACGTCGCCCGCATCCAGGAGGCGTTCGGATCGAGCGGTCTGGTCGACTTCAAGTCCGACCTCGTCGCGATGCTCGACGCGCGCGGCTTCTTCGTCAACGAGTACGGCATCAACGACGTCCTCCTGCACATGGCGGTCGCTCTCGACCGCGTCGCGAAGGATCGGGTGCTCCCCGCTGTCGAGGAGCCGGAGGCGAGCGAGACCATCCGCTCACTCGCGCATGACCTGGGGCAGCTGATCGAACGGCATTTCGGCACGGCGCTCGACACGACCGAGCTGCGCTACCTGGCCATCCTCATGCGCACGCGCGTCATCGCACCCGGCGCCGGGCGCGACACGGTGGAGGAGTTCGTCAGCCCGGCCGACCTGGCGGTGGTCCGCGGCATCGTGGACCGCGCATCTACCGAGTACCTCGTCGACCTCCACGACGAGAACTTCATCGTCCGCCTCACCCTGCACGTGCAGAACCTGGTGGCCCGGGCGCACGAGAACACCTACTCGCGCAACCCGCTCACCCGGTCGATCAAGAGCTCGTATCCGATGATCTACGAGCTCGCCGTCTACATCGCCAGCCGGCTGCAGTCGGCCGAGGGCATCGAGGTCAACGACGACGAGATCGCCTACATCGCGATGCACGTCGGCGCCTATCTCGAGCAGCAGTCACGGCGGCGGGATGCGGTCACCTGTGCGGTGGTGTGCCCCAACTACTACGACATGCACATCCTGCTGCGCGACCGGCTGGAGAGCACCCTCGGCGACGAGCTCGACATCACCAGCGTCATCACGTCGACAGACGCCGACTGGGACGCCATCGATGCCGACCTGGTGCTGACCACCATCGACCCGCGCGGGCGGCGGGAGAACACGGTCATCGTGCAGCCGTTCCTCACCGAGACCGACGTGGAGCACATCCGTCAGGCCGCGTCCCGCATCCGCCGTCAGCGCCACCGCGCGCGGATCAAGAGCGAGCTGCTGGAGTACTTCGACGAGAGCCTGTTCCTGCGGAACTTCTACGCACGCGACCCGATCACGATGATCCGCGCCCTCGGCGACCGGATGATCGCGGCCGGAGCGATCGACCAGGAGTACGTCGACCAGACCGTCGAGCGCGAGCAGATGTCGTCCACGGCGTTCACCGACTCCCTCGCGGTGCCGCACGCCATGACGATGAGCGCACACCGCACCGCGATCGCGATCGTCGTCAACGACACGGCGATCGACTGGGGCGACGCCCGGGTCAACGTGATCGCGTTCATCGCCTTCTCGGCGGCGGGTCGCGCGTCCTTCCAGACGGTCTTCGACCAGTTCGTCGAGGTGTTCTCCGACCGCGAGACCGTGCTCGGCCTCATCCGCCGTGCCGACACCTTCACCGCCTTCATCGACGAACTCGTCCGCATCATCGACGCCTGACCGCCGCCCGCCGCGCCCCGCCCCTACGCACAACCGCCCACCGTCGAGTCCGCAGAAACTGACCGGAAATCGCGTGATTCCGTGCAGTTTTCGCGTAGTCGACGGTGGGCGGCGCGGTGCGAGAAGGAGGTGTTACTGGTTGGCGGTGACGTTGTAGGTCACGGAGACGCCAGGAGTCTTCACCGAGACCGTGTAGGTGTCGTTGGTGTAGACGGCGGACGTGTCGGTGGCGCCGGGCTGCTGCGTGAAGCCCTTGCCCTCGAGCGCGGACTTCGCGTCGGCAAAGCCGTTCTTGCCCGACGGCTGGACGGTGACCGACCAGCCGTTCTCCTTGTCGCCACGGGCGACGACGACGGTGCCGTCGACGACGGGTACTTCGTCCTTCGGGAAGTCGGAGGGCAGTTCCTCGGACTTCGCGTCCTCGGACGAACCGGCCGCCGACGAGGACGACGACGCGGGCGTGTGCGAGGAGACGTAGTTGGTGTTGCCGCCGCTGGAGCAGGCCGCCAGCGAGCCGATAGTGAGGGCCGCCACGATGGCAGCCGGAACGAACGGATTACGTGTGCGCATATGGATTCCTAGTGCTGTATGAAGTGCGGTTTCGCAACACATCAGCCTACCCGTGAGCGCACCGGGCCGCCTAGTCCGTGTCGGTGAACAGTGGCGGAAGCGGTCAGCCGAGCAGCAGAGCGCTCAGCTGGTCGGCGGAGTGCACGACGGCGATCGCCCCGGCGGCCTCGGCCGGTGAACCGTAGCCCCACTCGACGAGGATGGTGGGCAGACCGTGCGCGCCCGCACCCTCGACGTCGTACTGGCGGTCGCCCACCATGACGGTGTGCTCGAGGTCGACGCCGCGCTCGCCGAGGCGGCGCAGAGCCTCGGCCACCACATCCGCCTTGGCGCTGCGGCTCTCGTCGTCGGTCGCGCCGGTGATGACGTCGAAGTACTCGGCCAGGCCGAAGTGCTCGAGGATGCGGGTCGCCTGCGCCTCGGGCTTGCTGGTCGCGATGGCGAGGGGGATCCCGGCCGCGTGCAGACGCTGCAGCAGGCCGCGCACTCCGGGGAAGACGGCGGAGTCGAACGCGCCGTGGGCGGCGTAGTCCTCGCGATAGACGGCGAGGGCGTGGCGTGCGGCCGGCTCGGTCATGCCGCCCAGGCTCTGCAGCGAGTCGAGCAGCGGCGGACCGACGTACTCGAGGAGTTGGGCGGGGGACGGCACCGGCTGGCCGATCGTCGCGAACATGCGGGCGAGCGACGACGTGATGCCGGGTGCGGAGTCGGTGAGGGTGCCGTCGAGGTCGAACAGGACGCAGGTCCAGGTCCGGGTGACGGTGGTGGTCGGGTTGGTCATAGCGGTCCTATGGTATGTGACGTATCTGAAGCCCAGGTCAGCGCTCGCCGAGGGCGGATTCGATGTGAGAACGTGCGACGACCATGGTGTGCGCGGCTCCCGGGTCGAACTGCACGGCGACGAACTCGGCGGTGTGGATGAATCCCAGCGCCTCGTGCGCCGGCACGATGACCGCCTGCACGCGCGCTCCCTCGCCCTCCGCCGACTGGGCGACGGCCGCCCGGAGCGCATTCATCGACGTGAAGAGGGGGAGCACCGCCTCGCCGGTGGTGGAGCTGATGGTGCGAAGCCGGGTGTCCTGCGGAGTGGAGCCGGTCACATCCACCACCAGGCCGCCCTTCACCGCGGCGGCGAGCAGCGCATCCAGGTTCTCTAGGGTCGGCTCGGCGGCGAGGGCGGTCAGGGCCTTGCGGACGGGGACGTTCTCGTAGCTCTGGGGGAAACGCGGCTGGGCCATCAGAACAGCCTGCTGTCGCTGTCGTCGAGGCCGCGCATGGCGTCGTAGTCGAGCACCAGGCAGCGGATGCCGCGGTCTTCCGCCAGCGTGCGCGCTTGCGGCTTGATCTCCTGGGCGGCGAACACGCCGGTGACCGGGGCGAGGTGCGGGTCGCGGTTCATCAGCTCCAGGTAGCGCGTCAGCTGCTCGACGCCGTCGATGTCGCCCCGTCGCTTCAGCTCGACGGCGACCGCAGCTCCCGCGGAGTCGCGGGCGAGGATGTCGACAGGGCCGATCGCGGTCATGTATTCCCGGCGGACCAGCACGTGGCCGTCGCCGAGAAGGTGGATCTGCTCGGCGAGGAGCTTCTGCAGGTGTGCCTCCACGCCGTCCTTCTGCAGACCCGGGTCGATGCCGAGGTCGTGCGCGGTGTCGCTGATGATCTCGTGGATGGACACGACGAGCATGTCGGCGGTCTTCGCCTGGGTGACGCGCCAGACCTCGCGGATCCCGGCCGCGCGCTGCAGCTCGTCGGGCTCGTCGACGGTCAGCGTGCACGGCGGGCTCATCCAGTTGAGCGGCTTGTACGACCCGCCGTCGGAGTGGACGAGGAGGCTGCCGTCGGCCTTCAGCATCAGCAGCCGTGTCGCCAGCGGCAGGTGCGCGCTGAGCCGCCCCGCATAGTCGACGGAGCAGTTGGCAATGACGAGGCGCACCGCAACATCCTAAGTGCAGCCGGGGACGGTGGTTGGATGGTCGGCATGGCCTACGAGCTTCTCATCGGCACCTACACCGAACGCCTCCCGCACGTCGACGGTCACGCCGAGGGTGTGCTCAGCGCCCGCTTCGACGGGTCGGACGTGACCGATGTGTCGGTCGCGGCGCGGGTGGCGAACCCGTCCTGGGTGACGGCCGCGCCCGGTGGTGAGCACGTGTACGCGGTCAGCGAGACGGAGCCCGACGGTGGCCTCGTCGCCTTTGCCCGCGCGGCCGACGGCTCGCTGACGGAGCTGGGCTCGGCGTCGAGCGGCGGGCCGTCTCCGGCGCACGCGGTGGTGCACCCGAGCGGGCGATTCCTCATCGCGGGGACGTACGGCGGCGGCACGGTGTCGGTGTTCGCTCTCGCCGCTGACGGATCGCTCGGAGAGCGCACCGCATTCGTGCGGCACGAGGGCCGCGGACCCGACCCGGAGCGGCAGGATGCGCCGCACGTGCACCAGCTGAGCGTCGACCCGGTGAGCGGCGATGTCGTCGTCGTGGATCTCGGCATCGGCGAGGTGCGCTGGTATGCGTTCTCGGATGCCGGCGCGCTGACCTTCCGCCCCGAGGCGACCGTTGTGCTCGGCTCGGCCGGCCCGCGGCACCTGGCGTTCCATCCCGACGGCCGTCACGTGGTGCTGGTGAACGAGCTCGATTCCAGCGCCGACGTGCTGCGGCGGGAGGGCGACCGCTTCGTGCGGGTGCAGAGCACGACGACCCGGGCCGACGGGGCCGACGGCGACAACCTGACCGCCGCCGTGTGCATCAGCGACTCCGGCCGCACGGTGCTGGTGAGCAACCGCGGGGATGACGCGGTCGCGATCTTCGCGTTCGACGCCGAGGCGTCGCGGCTGCGTCTGGTGGACTCCGTCGCGGTCGGTGGCCGCACGCCGCGTGACCTCGTGATCGCGCCCGGAGGCGACCGGGTGCTGGCGGCCTGCCAAGACAGCGACGAGATCGCGGTGCTCGCGTTCGACGATGCCGAGCGCAGCCTCCGTCTGCTCGGGACCTCGCCCGTCCCGACCCCGGTCTGCCTCCGCTTCGTCTAGCGCGGCGTCAGGTCGAGCGCGGCGTCAGCTTTCGCGCTGCATCAGGCGGGGTCGGGGGAGGCGGCGCGGCGCTCCGCGGGCGCGTCGACCGGGCGCACGGCGGGTGCCGCCAGGAACGCGGCGACCAGCAGCGCGAGCACGAGGAACAGCGCGTTCAGGAGGCCGAAGTGCTGGCCGAGGAAGCCGATCAGCGGCGGACCGGCCAGGAAGGCGCAGTAGCCGATGATCGCGACCGCGGAGACGCGTGCGGCGGGGTTCGCGGCGCCGTCGGCGGCCGCCGACATCCCGAGCGGGAAGCCGAGCGAGACGCCGAACCCCCAGAGCACGGTTCCGATGACGACCAGCCACATCGGGCCGCCGACGATGAACAGCACAAGGCCGACGGCACCCATGCCGGCGGTGATCCGGATGGCATTGACGCGGCCGATGCGGTCGACGATCGGGCCGCCGACGACCCGGCCGACGGTCATCGCGACCACGAAGAAGCCGAACACGAGCGCGCCGACGGAGTTGGCCTGACCATGACCGTCGACGACGGCCAGCGAGATCCAGTCGTTCGCCGAGCCCTCGCCGAACGCCATGCCGAGCATGACGACGCCGATGAGGATGAGCCGCCAGTCGGCCCAGACGGCGAGCGAGGTGCGCATGCGCTCGCCGAACGGGATGCGCTCCTTCTCGGCCGCCTCGTCGCCGAGTTCGGCCTCGCGCGGGATGTAGCGGACGGCCACGATCGCGATCGCGACGATGACCACGGCCGTCCCGAGCAGGTGCCAGACGACCGCGACCCCGAGCGCTGCGGCCGCCGCACCGATGCCGGCGCCGAGCACCGTGCCGAGGCTGAAGCACGCGTGCATGAGCGGCAGAAGCGTCTTCCCGATCTCACGCTCGACGGCGGTGGCCTCGACGTTCATCATCACGTCGACCATGCCGTTGCCGAAGCCGAGCAGGATGAGCCCGACGGCGACCGAAGGGATGGAGTGGAAGGTCGTCGCTCCGAAGCCGATGAACAGGATGCCGATGGCGACGATCACGAGGCCGGCGACCATCCCGCGATGCGGACCGAAGCGGACCAGGATGGGGGAGGAGACGGTGAGGCCGAGGATGGCGCCCACCGACATCCCGAGGATGAGGAGCCCGACGGCCGAGGGGTCCTTGCCCAGTCCCAGGTCGTCGCGGATGCCCGGGATGCGGGCCACCCAGGTCGCGAGGGCGAGCCCGGAGAGGATGAAGATGACGAAGACCGCGTTGCGCCATGCGGTGAGCTCCCGACGGGAGCGCGTGGTGGTCGAGATCGGCTGTGACATCGGGCGAATTCCTGTGGGTTCGTCTGCTCGAATCGTTTCGATCGAAACGATTCGACTAAGCTACCACACGTGAACGAACCCAGCACAGCCCCCGCGAGCGTCCGGCCCACCCTGGCCGCGGTCGCCCGCCTGGCCGGTGTGTCGAACTCCACCGCATCGCTCGCGTTCTCCGGAACAGGCCCGGTCTCTGACGCCACCCGCGAGCGCGTGCTCGCCGCCGCGAAGCGTCTCAACTACGCCGGGCCCGACCCGCGGGCGCGGTCACTGCGCCGCGGTCGCTCGGGCATCGTCGGTGTCGTGATGGAGGAGCGCGTGCGCGACGCCTTCCGCGACCCCATCAAGATCGCCCTGCTCGACGGCATCACGGAGGAGATCGGCGCGATCGACGCGGGCCTCCTCATCCTCACCGACGCCGGCGAGGCCGCGCAGCGGATCGAGGACGCCCCGATGGATGCGGTCGTGCTTGTCGGCTGCAGCCCGCGTCTCGACGAGTCGGTGGCGACTCTCCGCCAGCGCGGCATCCCGCTCGTCGCGATCGAGGGAGACCCGGCCGACGGCGTCCCGACGATCGGTCAGGACAACCGGGAGGCCACCCGCGTCGCCGCCCAGCACCTCTACGACCTCGGCCACCGCGACGTCTCGGTGGTGACGCTGTCGCTCACCCGCGATCGCGCGCGCGGACCGCTGACACCGGACCGCCTGGCGGCGGCCAGCTCCACCACCGCGCTCGACCGGCTCGCCGGCGCCCGGGACGTCTTCCCGGACGCCCCCGGCTGGGTCACGCGCGGGTCGTTCGTGGAGGAAGGACGCGCCGCCGGCCGTGCCCTCCTCGCCGACGCGCGGCACCGGCCGACCGCCGTCATCGCCCAGAGCGACCTGCTGGCCGCGGGCGTCATCCGTGCGGCCGAGGAGCTGGGTCTGGAAGTGCCGTGGGATGTCAGCGTCGTCGGTTTCGACGGTGTGCGCGTCGACGGCCTCTGGCCGTACGACCTCACGACCCTCGTTCAGCCCGCCGTCGAGAAGGGGCGCGCCGCGGGGCGGGCTGTCGTCGAGATGCTGGAGGGCGGCGAGCCGATTCCCTCCACATTCACGAGCGTTTTCCACCAGGGCAACACAACGGCGGCTCCACGGGTCTCCTCGGGGGCGCCGGTCGTAGGCTGACGGCATGGATCTCGAAGCCCTCTACCGCGACCTTCACGCCCACCCCGAACTCGCCTTCACCGAGCACCGCACGGCCGACATCGTCGCCGAGCGGCTGGCCGAACTGGGGCTCGAGGTGCACACCGGCATCGCCACGACGGGCGTCGTGGGCGTCCTGCGCAACGGCGACGGCCCGACCGTGCTGCTGCGGGCCGACATGGATGCGCTCCCCGTTCGCGAGCAGACCGGGCTCCCGTGGGCCTCGACCGAGACGGTGACCGACGAGGCGGGCAACGCCGTGCCGCTGATGCACGCGTGCGGCCACGACATCCACATCACCTGCCTGCTCGGTGCCGTCGAGGCGCTGAACGACTCGCGCGGCGAGTGGTCCGGAACCCTCGTCGCCCTCTTCCAGCCTGCTGAGGAGCACGGCGGCGGAGCTCAGGTGATGGTCGACGACGGTCTGTATGAGAAGGTGCCGGTTCCGGATGTCGTGCTGGGGCAGCACGTGCTGCCGTACCCGGCCGGGATGGTCGGCGCGCACCCCGGTGCGGCCATGGCGGCGGTCGACACGATGGAGGTAACGCTCCACGGGCGCGGCGGTCACGGATCCCGGCCCGAGACGACGATCGATCCGGTGGTGATGGCGGCGGCGACGGTCATGCGCCTGCAGACGGTCGTGTCGCGCGAGATCTCGCCGCAGGACACCGCCGTCGTGACGGTCGGCAGCCTCCACGCCGGCACCAAGAACAACATCATCGCGGCCGAAGCCACGCTCGGGATCAGTGTGCGCAGCTTCAACGAGGAGGTCCGGCAGCGCGTGCTGGACGGCGTCCACCGCGTCATCGCGGCGGAGTCGCAGGCGTCCGGCGCCCCGAAGGCTCCGGATATGGAGTGGGGGGAGCGCTACCCCGTCACTGTGAACGACCCCGAGTCGACAGAGCGGGTCAATGCGGCCTTCGCGGCCGAGTTCGGGGCCGATCGGGTGCTGCACCCCGGCGCGCTCTCCGGCAGTGAGGACGTCGGCAATCTCGCGACCGCGGCCGGCGCCCCGCTGGTCTACTGGATGCTCGGAGGGGCCGACCCGGAGACGGTGCTCACCGCGATGGCGGCGGGCACGGTCGACACCGACATCCCGACCAACCACTCGCCGTTCTTCGCGCCGCTTCCGCAGCCGACGATCGACACCGGGGTCCGGGCGCTCGTGGTCGCTGCGCGGGAGTGGCTGGCGTAGGGGCTCGCGGGGAGCATCGGCGCGGCCGTGCCGTCTGCGCCGGCGGGGGAGGCGTAGCGGCCGAAGCGTGAGGGTCAGACCGTCGCGCCCGCACGCATCCACGTGCGGCCGCGAGCGCGCAGACCGAGCGTGAGCGCGCGGGCGCCGAGGTAGCCGAAGGCGAACGCTGCGGTCAGGGCGGCCAGGCCGGTCGCATCGTGCCCGCCCCAGACGGCGGCGGCGACCGCGAGCGGGACGAAAACAGCCACGTTCGCGAGGCCGGTGAGGGCGAGATACCGGGCGTCTCCGGCACCGATGAGCACCCCGTCGAGCACGAACACGTAGCCGCCCAGCGGGGAGCCTGCGCCGACGATCGCCAGCGACAGGGGCAGCAGCGCGGCGACCGACGGATCGCTCGTGAAGATGCCCGCCGCGACAGGGCTCAGCGCGATCGTCACCAGGCCGAGAACCGCGCCCGCGCCGATTCCCCACTGCACGCACCGGCGCAGCACCGCACGGACGTTCTCGAGGTCGCCGGCCCCCAGCCCCTTCCCGATGAGTGCCTGCGCGGCGATGGCGAGGGCGTCGAGGGCGAAGGCGAGAGTCGCGAACACGGTCATCGTGACCTGGAAGGCGGCGAGTTCGTCCGGTCCGAGACGGGTGGCGGCGAAGACCGCCAGCAGCATGGCCGCACGCAGGCTCGCCGTGCGGAGGAACAGCCAGCCGCCGGCACGCGCCGTCCGGCCGATGCCGGTGTGATGGGGCAGGAGGGAGGCCCCGACCCGGCGGGCGTGACGGGCCACGATGATCGCGTACACCAGCACCATCGCCCACTGCGCCGCGACGGTACCGAGCGCCGACCCGCGGATGCCGAGTCCGGCGACATAGATGAACAGGTAGTTGAGCACGATGTTCGCGGCGAAGCCCGCGACCGCGACGGCGAGTGGCGTGCGGGTGTCCTGGAGGCCGCGCAGCAGTCCGGTCGCGGCATAGACCAGCAACATGGCCGGGAGTCCCAGCATGGACAGGCTCAGGTACTGCGTCGCCTGCTCGCTGACCTCGGACGACGCTCCGAACAGACTCACCAGGAACGGCGAGGCCGCCCACCCCGCGCCGGCGAGCACCACTCCGAGCACGAGCGCGAGCCAGCAGCCGTCCACGCCCGCCGCGACCGCACCGCGCTCGTCGCCCGCTCCCAGCCGGCGCGCGACAGCGGGAGTCGTGCTGTAGGCGAGGAACACCATCAGCCCAACGATCGTCTGCAGCACCGCACTCGCGATGCCGAGACCCGCGAGGGGCGCGACCCCGAGGTGCCCGACCATCGCCGAGTCGGCCAGAAGGAAGATCGGCTCCGCCACCAGAGCCCCGAGAGCGGGAACGGCGAGGCGGAGGATCTCGCGGTCGACCGGGCGGCGGAGAAGGGTGCTCACGACCATCCACGCTAGCCCGGGCCGCCGACGTCGTGTCGTCGGACCGATGTCGGTGGCCCTTCCTACAGTGGAGCCATGAGCCACCTGATGCCGGAACCCCTCGCGACCTGGACCTGGCGGCTCGAGCGCGTGCGCAACGGTCGCACGGTGCTCACCCGGGCCCAGGCGGCGACCGCGCGCACCGACCTCGTGAACGACCGCGCCGCGCATCCGGCCGACTACCCCGACTACGAGGAGGAGTACGCGACGGCTCTCGACGAGCTCGAGGTGCTGTCGCGGCAGGCCAACCGGCACGACGACCTCCTGTCGGTCATGGCGGCGGACCGGCGCGCGGCCGAGCGAGAGGCCGCCGCGAGCGGGACGGCGTCGGCCGGTGGGTCGACCAGCACGTCGGCAGCTCGCTCCCTCACGTCCCTCGCCACCGAGCACGACCGGGTGGCGAAGGGGCTGCCGGAGGCGCTCGACCAGTGGGTACACCGGCTGATCCGGTACCGCGCGGGCGTGAAGATCATCACACCGATCGAGGCGGCGCGGGCTGAGATCCGTCTGCGCAACGAGGCAGACCTGCAGCCCGCCGCATACCGCACGGGCGTCGCCGCGGCGTACTACAACCGGGTGATCCGTGAACTCGGCGAGATCGCCACGGCGGAGCGTCCGGGCCGTCGGGATGCTCCCGGGCTGGCGCGCGGGCTCGGCGCGGCGCTCGTCTGATCGGTTCCCGCGTGAGGTCGCGCCGGCCGTGTCCTCAATGGCGGGTCGCGGCTCGGCGAACCGCCACTACGATCGAGCCATACGCGTGAGCTGAACGGGGGGCGCGGTGAGTCCGAACGAGGCGGCAGAACTGCTGGGGGTGTCGCCGGGAGCGACACGCGACGAGGTGGAGCGCACCTATCAGGCGCGGCTCGCTGAGGCTGGTGGCGACCCGCAGCGCCGTGATGCCCTGACCGCGGCACGGGATGCGCTGGTCGCGGCATCCGCCTGGCAGCCGCCCTACCCGCAGAACGCGACGCAGCCGTATCCGCCGCAGAGCGCTCCCGCTCAGCCGACGCAGCCGTATCCGCCGCAGAATGCGCCGACCCAGCCGCGGCCTCCCTTCGCCCCGCAGCAGCCGTACGGCGCGGCGCCCCAGACGCCGAGCGGAGGGTCATACCCCGGCGCAGCGCAGGGCGGCTACCCGCCGCCCGGCTATCCGCAACAGGGCTACGCCCAGCCCGGCCAGCCGCAACCCGGCCAGCCCCAGCCCGGGCAACCCGCGCCGGGCTACGGCCCCGGTGCCTTCGGTGCGTACCAGGGCTACCCGCCCCCGCCACCCCGCAAGCGCATGTCGACCGGCGCCATCGTGGGCATCACGGTGGGCGGGATCGTCGGCGGCCTCGCCATCCTGCTGGTCGCGGTGCTCGTCATCGTCTCGATCGGCGCCAGCACCAGCCGGATCGCGCAGGCCGAGAGCAGCTCCAGCGCCTCACCGTACGAGAGCGACCCAGGCGACGGCTCGTCCGACGACCCGTCCGAGGAGCCATCGGACCCGGGCTCCGGCGACCCCGGTTCCGAGGATTCCGAGGTCGACGATTACGACGTCGACGGCGTTCACGTCCACTACGTCGACGGCTGGACCTTCGAGCTCACGCCCGGCCAGACCTGCGCCGGCGCGACCGTCACCGCCACGTTCGCCGACACCCCGGAGGGCGAGACGCTCGACTCGTGGACCACCACGGTCGACCTCGAGGCCGGGGTCCCGTACGACCTGACCATCCCCGACAGCGCCTCCGAGTACGACTACGCGGGCATCGAGTCGGTCCAGTGCGGCCAGGCGTGACACAGCGGCGCTGACACGCCAGAAAACACAACTTTCACAAATTACTGAAAAAGGCGTAGCATCCCGCCCATGGATGCAGTGATCGACGTCGCCGGTCTCGAGAAGAGATTCGGCCGCGTACGTGCTCTCGATGGCCTCGACCTGACGGTGACGCCGGGCGAGGTTCACGGCTTCCTCGGCCCGAACGGAGCGGGGAAGTCGACCACGATCCGAGTCCTGCTGGGTCTCGCCCGGGCCGACGGCGGCCACGCCACCGTCTTCGGGGGCGACCCGTGGAAGGACGCGGTCGCTCTGCACCGCCGCCTCGCGTACGTCCCGGGCGACGTGAGCCTCTGGCCCAACCTCTCCGGCGGAGAGGCGATCGACCTCCTCGCGCGTCTGCGCGGCGGCACCGCCGATCATGCGCAGTACGCCGCGCGCAAGAAGCGCCTCATCGACGTGTTCCAGCTCGATCCGACCAAGAAGGGCCGCGCCTACTCGAAGGGCAACCGGCAGAAGGTGGCCCTGGTCGCCGCGTTCGCGACGCCGGCCGACCTGTACATCCTCGACGAGCCGACCAGCGGACTCGATCCGTTGATGGAGGCGGTGTTCGACGCCGAGATCCAGCGCGTCGCGGCGGAGGGTGCGACGGTGCTGCTGTCGAGCCACATCCTGTCGGAGGTGGAGCAGCTCTGCGACAGGGTCAGCATCATCCGTGCCGGCCGGACGGTCGAGACCGGGACCCTCGACGAGCTGCGCCACCTGACCCGCACCGAGTTCTCGTTCAGCGCGGAGGGCGTCGCACAGGATGCGCTGGCGGCCCTCCCCGCCACGCACGACCTGAACGTGCTCAACGGCCGGGTGCGGTTCACGGCGGACAGCGACGCCGTGCCGTCGCTGCTCGGTGCGCTCTCGCGGTTGGAGGTGCGCGGCCTCACCGTCGCGCCGCCGTCGCTGGAGGAGCTGTTCCTCCGTCACTACGGCGACGACGTCACCGCCGATGAACGCGTCGGGGCGTCACGATGAGCTCGACCTTCGCGCCGGACCGTCCGGCGCGCACCGGCGCGGCCGTCCCCCGCGCGACCGCGGGCGCCGTCCTCGGTGCGCTGATGCGCCAGCGCCTGCGCCGCGACCGCTGGCAGATCCTCATCTGGCTCCTGTGCATCGCCCTTCTGGCGATGTTCTCGGCATCCGCCATCGATCAGACCTACGGGGACGCGAACGCGCGCGCGCAGTTGATCCGCCTCGCGATCGCCGACCCGACCATCATCGTGCTCCGGGGGCTGCCGCAGGGCACGTCGCTGGCGGCGGTCGCCTTCTTCGAGATCTACACGTTCCTGGCCCTGCTCGCCGGACTGATGAACACCTTCCTGGCCGTCCGCCATTCACGAGCAGAGGAGGAGTCCGGCCGTGCCGAGCTGGTCGGTTCGACGCCCGCGGGGCGCCTGTTGCCGACCACGGCGACGGTTCTGCATGCTGTCGCGGTGAATGCGGCCCTCGCCGTCGTGACCGCGCTCGGGTTCATCGCCGCCGGACTCCCGGCGTACGGGTCGTTCGTCGCCGGCGCTGCAACCGCCGGGGCCGGGTTCGCCTTCTTCGCGGTCGGCCTGCTGCTCGCCCAGCTAATGAGCACCTCCCGCG
The DNA here is from genome assembly GCF_000383315.1 of Cryocola sp. 340MFSha3.1. Taxonomy (NCBI): domain Bacteria; kingdom Bacillati; phylum Actinomycetota; class Actinomycetes; order Micrococcales; family Microbacteriaceae; genus Cryocola; species Cryocola sp. 340MFSha3.1. The sequence goes on along the minus strand of NZ_KB911087.1, from coordinate 2,053,266 downwards.
GCGCCAACGGCTTCGCGGCCGCGGTAGTCGTCCTCGCCTACCTCGTGCGCGGGATCGGGGATGCGATGGGCGCGCCTTTCGGCGACGGGACGCACCTGCGTTCCGCGTGGCCCACCTGGCTCAGCCCGATCGGATGGGGCGAGCAGTTCGCGCCGTACACCGGTGACGACTGGCGGCCACTGCTCCTGCAGCTCGGTCTCGCCGTCGTGCTGATCGCCGCCGTGTTCGGGCTGCAGGCCGTCCGTGACTCGGGTGCAGGACTCATCCCGGAGCGGGCCGGTAGAGCGACCGCGCGCCCGACACTCGGCGGCGTCTTCGGCCTCGCGTGGCGACTGCAGTGGCCGACCGTGCTCGGCTGGACGATCGGTGGAGCCCTCGGCGGCCTTCTCGCGGGCGCGCTGGGCAGCGTCATCAACAGCTCGATCGCCGACAATCCGGCGCTCTCGGGCATTCGCGACGCGATCGGGCGCATCGGCGGTGGCGGTTCCGGTCCGCTGACCCAGCTGTTCATCTCCGCGATCTTCTCCATCGTGGGTGTGCTCGCGGCGGCGTGTGCGGTGCAGACGGTCATCCGGCTCCGGCAGGAGGAGGCCTCCGGCACCGCCGAACTGGTCATGTCGGCCCCGGTGACCCGGACGCGGTGGCTGTTCTCGTACGTCGCGGTCGGCGTCATCGCGGTGCTGGCGGTGCTGCTCGCGGGGGCCGTCGCCTCCGGACTGTCGGCGGTCGCCGCGGGAGAGGGCGCATCCACCTTCGGCGACTCGTTCGCGGCCGCCGCGGCGCAGGTGCCCGTCGCCCTCGTCTACCTCGGAGTGCTGACGCTGGTGTTCGTGCTCGTCCCGAGCTGGACGGCCCCGGTCGGCTGGGCGGCGCTCGGACTCGGGGCGTTCGTCGGCATCTTCGGCGGGTTGGTCAAGCTGCCGGAGGGCGTGCGGCACCTTTCGCCGTTCGCGGATGCGCCGGTCGTTGTCGGCGACGTCGACTGGACCGGTGGATACTGGATGCTCGGCATCACGGTCGTCGCGCTCGTCGGCGCCGCGGCCCTGATCCGCCGCCGGGATTTCGCGATCGGATAGACGGGACGGTGCCCATGGCCCAGGACGAGGCGGCGCTCGCCGAGGTGATGGAGCACTCCGCTGCCGTGCTGACGGCCGCCGGGTTCCCGAAGATGCCCGCGCGCGTGCTGATGGCCCTCACCGTGACGGAGACGCCCGGGCTGACGGCCGCCGAGCTCGCCGAGCGTCTCGAGGTGAGCCCGGCGGCCATCTCGGGAGCCGTCCGCTACCTGCAGACCCTGGGAATCATCCGGCGTCTTTCGCAGACCGGGAGCCGGCGCGACCGGTACGAGATCCCGAGCGACTGGTACGCCCTCATGGTGCGCAACAGCCCCATCTACGGTGTGCTCGCCGACCAGGCGGAAGCGGGCCTCGCGGCGGTCGGAGACCCGGATTCGCCGGCGACCGAGCGACTGCGCGACATGGCCGGGTTCTACCGCTTCATCCAGGGCCGGCTTCCCGGGATGATCGCCGAGTGGGAGCAGGTGCGCAGCGCCCGCCAGCAATGACCGCACTCGGTCGGAGCCGCGCCGTTATGCTGTTCGCGTGCCACCGGTAGCCGACCTCGGGATGGCGACGGTGGGCCTGTGCGCCGCAGCCGTCGCGGCCTTCGTCGTCGTGGTCATTCGTCGCCGCCGCTCGGCTGCCGAAGCGGCCGACACCGTGGCCTGGGCGACCGCCCGCATCGACGCCCTGACCGGCACGACGTTCGACACCGTCCGCTACCGCGGCGAGGTCCCGCAGCTGGTCTTCGAGGGCGACCTGACGCAGGTGATGACGGTGGATCAACTTCCGACGGTCGTCCGTGGTTCGTCCATCCTTCGAGCGGGCCAGCCGGGCCACCGCCAGGCTCTGGCGGACCTGCGCGGGGAGACGGTCTTCGTCGCGCGCTTCTCGGCCGAGGGCGAACTGGTGCTCGAGTTCGGCGCCGGATCGCTCGTCATCGAACCCTCGACGTCGGCGTGAGCCGGGCGGCGACTCAGAACACGTACTCCAGCAGGTCGAGGCCGACCGCGCGCATCCCCTCGATGACCGCCAGGCGCTCGGGCAGGCTCGTGTCGTCGAAGTAGGTCGAGACGGCGTAGGTGACCCCGGCGCGTGGACCGCGGAGCACGCCGACCTCGCTGCGGACGCCCTCATCCGTCCCCGTCTTGTTGACAAGCAGGATGCCGTGCTCCGGGTGGCGGTGGGAGTGCGGGTCGAGGCCGAACGCACTGGAGACGAGCGAGAAGTCGCTGTTCAGCGACAACCAGGAGATGACGCGCTGGCTGGTGGCCGGGTTGACGATCTCGCCGCGGGCCAGCGCCGAGAACAGCCAGGTCAGCTCGTTCGCGCTGCCGACGGAGAGCTGCGGGGCGTCGTCCGGGCCGCGGTGGTCGCGCACCAGGTCGAGGAGGGCCGTGCGCGTCAGCCCGAGCGACTCGGTGCGGGCACTGACCGCCTCGAGACCAACCCGACGGAGGAGCACGTTCGTGGCGAGGTTGTCGCTGGTCGCACCGACGAGGGCGGCGAGGTCGGCGACCGGGAGGGACGGGACGTGCAGGTGCTGCCAGATGCCGGACTCGCCGGCGATGTCGCGGGTGTCGCGGTCGAGGTGCGCCAGCGGACTGAGCTGACCGGACTGCAGGCGTGCCGCCACTTCGACCAGCAGCAGCACCTTGCCGATGCTCGCGGTCGGCATGACGACGTGATCGTCGACCGAGAACAGCACGGCGCCGGTGGACAGATCCGTCGCCCGGGCGGAGACCTGCACCCCCGAGACAGCGAGCCGGCCGAGTGCGTCGAACCCCCGGCTGAAGGTCTCGGTCGATCCCGGCGCGCGGTGACGGCCGCGGCGGGTGGCTGCCTGCCGGGCCCTCCGTGAGGACTCTTGCGCCTGGATCGTCACTGTGTCGCTGGGTCTTTCTTCCGAGTGCGGTGTACCGGAACTGCGGCGACCGTGCACCGGCCCCGCGGTCGGGGCCGCAGGGGTGCCCGCGGCGACGACAGGGACGATGTTACCCCGTGATCGGGGGTCATGGAGCGGCACGTCTCGATGGTCGCCGGCTCACCAGATGGAGACGCGCTCGGCCGGCGGAAGCCAGAGCCGGTCGCCGTCGCCGACCTGGAAGGTGTCGTAGAAGGCGTCGATGTTGCGGACGATCTGGTTGCAGCGGAACTCGTTCGGCGCGTGCGGGTCGATCGCCAGCAGGCGGATGACCTCCTCGTCGCGGCCCTTCTGCTGCCAGGCCTGCGCCCAGGAGAGGAAGAACCGCTCGGCGCCCGTGAGCCCGTCGATGACGGGAGGCTCTTCGCCGTTCAGCGAGAGCAGGTAGGCCTTCCAGGCGATGCCGAGGCCGCCGAGGTCGCCGATGTTCTCCCCGATGGTGAGGGCACCGTTGACGTGGTGCTCGGGAACTTGGGCCGGGGCGAGTGCGTTGTACTGCTCGATCAGGCTGGCCGTGCGCTCCTCGAAGGCCGCACGGTCCGCCTCGGTCCACCAGTCCTCGAGGCGGCCGTCGCCGTCGAACTTGGAGCCCTGGTCGTCGAAGCCGTGGCCGATCTCGTGCCCGATGACCGCTCCGATGGCGCCGTAGTTGGCTGCGGCATCCCTGTCGGCATCGAAGAACGGGAACTGCAGGATGGCCGCGGGGAACACGATCTCGTTGAAGCCGGGGTTGTAGTACGCGTTGATCGTCTGCGGGGTCATGAACCACTCGTCGCGGTCGATCGGCGAGCCGATCTTGCCCAGCTCGCGCTCGAACTCGAAGAGCGCGGCGGCGCGCACGTTGCCGACGAGGTTCGTCGGGTCGATCTCGAGACGCGAGTAGTCGCGCCACTTCACCGGGTAGCCGATCTTGGGCGTGAACTTCTCGAGTTTGTCGAGGGCGCGCTCCTTGGTCTCCTCGCCCATCCAGTCGAGGGTGCGGATGCTCTGGCGGTACGCCTCGATCAGGTTGGCGACCAGCTCGTCCATCTGCTGCTTGGCTGCGGGCGGGAAGTGGTGCTCGACGTAGATGCGGCCGACCGCTTCGCCCATCGCGCCCTCGACCAGCGAGACGCCGCGCTTCCAGCGCACGCGCATCTGCGGGGTTCCGGTCAGCGTGCGGCCGTAGAAGTCGAAGTTCGCCTCGACGAAGTCGCCCGACAGGTAGGGGGCGGCGCCGTGGATGACCTGCCAGGTCAGCCAGTCGCGCCACGACTCGAGGCGGTCGTCGGTGAGGAGCTCCGCCAGCCCGGCGGTGAACGACGGCTGGCGGAGGACCACCTCGGCCAGCGCTCCCTTCGGGGCGTCCAGCGCCTCCGCCCAGACGTCGAGGTCGGCGGCCTGTCCGGCGGCGGCTCCGCCGGTGAACACGGCCTTGGCGTCGGCCCAGTCGTAGAGGTTGTAGGTCTTCTCCGAGTCGCGGGACGCGACGTTGTCCCAGTGCTTGCCGGCGATCGCGGTCTCGAGGTCGAACACGCGCTGGGCCCGCTCGGGGGCGTCGTCGTAGCCGGCGAGCTCGAACATCTTCTGGATGTGCGCGACGAAGGCCTCGCGGACGGGCGCGAAGCGCTCTTCGCGGAAGTACGACTCGTCCGGCAGCGAGATGCCCGCCTGCTCGAGGAAGACGAGGTAGCGCCCCGGGTCGCCCGGGTCGTTGTCGACGAACAGCTGGTAGAACCCGCCGAGGCCGCGACGCTCCAGCTTCGCGATGGTCTGAAGCAGGCTCGGGATGCTGTCGACGCCCTCCGCGAAGGTCAGCTCGTCGCGGATCGCCTCCACGCCGAGAGCGTCGATGCGCTCCTCGTCCATGAAGCTCGTGTAGAGGTCGCCGAACTTTCGCTCCTCGGTGCCCTCCGGCGCGTTCTGCGCCTTCTCGACGATCTCGTGGACGGCGGTCTCCGACTCCTCGGCGAGGATCATGAACGAGCCCCAGCGCGCCTTGTCGGCCGGAATCTCGGTGGCCTCGAGCCACTTCCCGTTCACGTGCCGGAAGAGGTCGTCCTGCGGACGGACGGCCGGGTCGAGTTCGTCGGTGCGGATGCCGGAGTCGAGCGTCATGCGCCCAGCCTACGGGTCAGGCGGTGGCGCGGGCCACCGAGCTCAGCCGGAGGAACGAGAGCGCGAAGAGCGAGGCCAGCGCGAGCTCGGCGAGGATCGACACGGTTCCGGACAGGCTGCCGAATCCGGCGAACGACAGCACGATGTTGACGATGGCGAGCAGCCCGTAGCCGGCAGCGAGCACACCGCTCAGCAGCGGCCGGTTGGTCATGCGCCACCAGGGTCGCGCGGCGGCCACCGGCTCACCCGGGCCGCGGAACACCCGCGTGACGAGGTACCACCCGAGCGTCTGCAGCACGGTGAGGACGATGGATGCGGGCTCCGAGTGGAGGGCGTCGAACAGCAGCACGAGCACCAGGGTCACCGCGAGGAGGACGACGATCACGATCGTCTTCTCGCGCGGGGTGGTGAAGCGCATGGTGTTTCCTCCTGGTGTTCAGCATCCAGGATGTCAGGGCGGCCCGGCGCGTCGCCGCAGGCTCGCCGTGTCGCCCGGACGGGGAGGCGTGCCGCGGGCGCGGAATTCGTATGCTTGCCCGGTGACCATCGCACCGTCCGACAGCTCTGCCGGCCAGAGCTCTGCCGGCCAGAGCTCCGCCGGCCAGACCGCGCCCGCGTGGACCCCGCCTCCCGGCTGGTACGGCGACCCGTACGACGCGCGCTCGCTGCGCTGGTGGAGCGGGGCGGAGTGGACCGCCTACACGTATCCCGTTCAGGCGCAGCCCGTCCAACCCGCGAAGAAGCCCAAGCCGCCGCACAAGTGGATCGGCCGGTTCGGCGGGTGGATCTTCGCCGGCTGCAGCGTCTTCATCTGGCTCTGGCTGTTCGGCTTCAGCCTCTTGTTCAACGCCATCGCACCGCACGCGGACGATGACGGACCGGCGGTGCTCTCCCCGTTCCTCCTGGTGACGGGAGCGGCGACGGTGGCAGCGGCCATCCTCTACACGATGGCCTACCGGCTGAAGCCTGCCGACGGGCTGTCCGCTTCGCGGCTCGTCATCATCGCGGGCGTCGGTGGCCTGGCCGCGACGCTCGTCGCCGCCCCGATCAACACCCTGATCAATGTGTTGAGCGGCGGGACGTCGTCGCACCCGAGTGGGCTGCCGCTGGTGCTCGCCGGCGTGGTGGAGGAGCTGGTCAAGGTGACCGCGGCGATCCTTCTGGCCCTCCGGCTGCCGGTCAAGAACGCCCGGATCGGGCTGTTCGTCGGCGGTGCCGTCGGGCTGGGGTTCAGCGTCATCGAGAACCTCAGCTACCTGCAGGAGGCGTTCGCCCGCGGGCAGGACTCGCCGCTCGGCTTCGGCGTGTTCGTCGGGACGGCGATCGGGAGGGAGCTCACCGGCCCGTTCCTGCACCCGGTGTTCACCGCCCTCCTCACCGCGGCCGTGTTCGGCGCCGTGCGCAACGGCCGCTTCCGGGTGACGTTCGGCGTGGTCCTGGCGTACCTCGGTGTCGCGGCGGCCCATGGGATGTTCAACGGAGCCGCATGGCTGGCGCAGAACGTGCCGTGGCCGGCGGCGGCTCGCGGGGGCGCCATCCTGCTGTTCGACCTCGTGTTCGTCGTGGCCAGCGGGGTCACCTGGCTGCTGATCGCGCGGAGGATCCGGCGCAGGTCGGAGCAGGAGGCAGCGCAGCAGGATGCGTCGGACCAGCAGGAGGCGGATCAGCGCGCGGCGACGAACTCGTCCTCGGAGGCGTAGTCGAACCACCGGTCGGTCCGCGCCCGCTCGACGAGGTTCGGGAACACCGCCTCCCACGTCTCCTGCCGACGCTCCGCGGCGAGCACTTCGCGCACGGTCCAGTCGATCGTGGACTCCACCGCTTCGGCGTAGGTCACCGACTGCCGGTAGCCGAGCTCGACGGTCGCCGCCGTCATGCTCAGTAGCAGGGGATGCGCGACCGTCCACGGCGTGCTGCCGACGCCATCGATCGGGGGCCCGGGGAACGCGACGATCTCCACGTCGTGATCGAGCGCCCGGAAGATGATCCGCGCGATCTCCGCGACGCTGAGGTCGTCCCGGTCCACCGCGTTGAGCACGCGCCTGCCGGGCTGCGCGGCGCACAGGGCGACGAGTTCCGCGATGTTCACCGTCGATGAGGTGCTGAACCGGTTGGTCCCGTCGTCGGAGAGCACGATCTGCTTCCGGCCGTCGAGGGCGCGCTTGATGAAGTACCACTCGCGGAGCGCAGGGCTGAACGGTCCCTGGATGGCGCCAGGGCGCAGGATGCTGACCGGCAGGTCGTCGACCGCGAGCAGCCGACGCTCCATCGCGGCCTTGAGCGGTGAGTACGTCCGTTTGTCGTTGTCGACGGTCGGGTCGCTCTCCCGGAGCGGCACGGGATAGCGCGGGAAGTCGTCCGGCCCGGTCACCACATCCAGGTACCCGCCGTCGGCGCCGACGTACACCGAGCCCGTCGAGATCACGACGAGCGATCCGACGTCTCCGGCCAGCTGCGCGAGCTGGTCGGCGTGCCGCGGCTCGTAGGCGACAGTGTCGAGCACGAGGTCGTGGCCGCGCGCGCGGTCGAGCAGCGCGTCGGTGTCCTCGCGGTCCAGCCGGATGCTCGTCACATCCAGGTCGGCGAGGTCGGTGTCGCCGCGGTGCGGTCCGCGGTGTGCGAGCAGCACCGACCAGCCGTCGAGCGCGAGGCGCCGGGCGGCCGCGGAGCCGATCTGTCCGGTGCCGCCGATGATCATGGCGGTACGCGTCGTGGCGGTCATGCGGTCACCGTACCCCGGGGAGGCGCTCCGAGGTGGGCCGGAGACGCTACCGGATGAGGGTGCGCGCGAGGGCGACGTACTCGCGCGCGTTGGCGTCCGGCAGGTACGCCTTGCCGATCGCGTTGCCGATCGCCGGGAGCGCGACCGCGTCCGGGTATGCCATGTAGATGGTTTCGTAGGTGGGGTTGAACTTGCTCTTGAACGAGAACAGGGAGGCGAACCCGTAGGCGGGCTCGAGCGTCCGGGCGAGGAACGCGAGCAGCCGGTCCATCGCCGTCGGATCGTCCGCGTCCTCGTCGTCGAGCGGTTTCGTGGCGAGCGGTGCGCCCGACAGGCTGAGCACCTCGATGCCCTCGTCGCGCATGTGCTGGGCGGCCGAGGCGATGACGAATTCCATGATCCCGGACATCGAGCCGTCCGCACGCCGCATGAAGTCGATCGTGTAGCCGACCACCCGGCCGTCGCGCCAGCTCGGCAGCCAGCTGGTGACGGCCTGGAGCCCGCCGTCGGGGTCGAAGGCCAGGTACAGCCGGACGTCGGGGTCCTTGAGCTCATCGATGCCGCCGAGGGTGAATCCCATCTCGGGCAGCTCCTTCTCGGAGACCCACTGCTCGCTGACGGCCGTGATCTGCGTCTGGATGAGCGGGGAGAGGTCGTCCCAGGTCGTCCAGAGCGTCGAGATGCGCGCCTTGACGCCGCGGTTGTGGGCCTGCCGCACCTTCTGCCATGGCTTGCCCACGAGGTCGAAGGTCTGCGGGTGCATCAGCGTCTCCTCGCCGACGGACATCGTCGGCCAGCCGAGAGCGTCGAAGACCGGGAGGTACTCGCCGTGGATGCTGTAGAAGACCGGCGTCCAGCTGTTGGCGTCGCAGAACTGGACGAACTCGGCGATGGTCCGCTCCGCACGCTCCGGCCGGCACACCGGGTCGGAGAGGGTGATCGCGATCCCGTTGATGACCCGGTAGGCGATCGCGGACTCGCCGTCGGAGCTGAACCAGTAGACGTTGCCCGGCCAGGTGCCCATGAAGCCGAGCGTTCCGCCACCGCCCTGGCGCAGCAGCGACCGGAAGTGCTCCTCGTCGGCCACGGTGCGGCCGGTGAACGTCGCGCGGTACAACTGCAGGGTGGCGAAGATGAACACGATCCAGAACACCGGCCCGACCCAGTGGTAGAGCACGACCACGATCGGGGAGGTCGGCACGATCGGGGTTCCGAGCAGCGACAGGAAGCCGGCCGGGACGAAGCGGCGCAGCGCCGAGGAGAACACGTCGGCGACGGTGGCGTCCGGCACGAACTCGGTGAGGGAGGCGAGCCCGGCGATCAGGTAGGCCAGCGCAAGGAGCGCGAAGGTGCAGAACACGATGATCGCGAAGCGGACGGCGGCCTCGCGTGGCGACCGGATCTGGAACTGCCGGCGGGTGGCGATCAGCAGCGCGATCGACGCGATCGGAACCAGCAGGGCGGCCAGCAGCCACAGGAGCACCTCGAGGGCGGGAGCGAGAGCGTCGATGCTCTGCACATCCAAGTCGACGTCGCCGCCGAGCGCGGTGAACGGCAGCAGCAGCATCGCCGCGTTGACCGCGATGCCGAGGATCAGGGCGAACCGGCGGCCGCGGCGCAGGCCGATGGCCGTGAGGAGCAGCAGGGCCAACGGCAGGATCGAGAGCAGCAGCGGACCCGGGCCCTGCACCGACACCATGAGCAGCTGACTGCGGCAGTTGCTCGTGTACGAGACGTCGCAGCGCGCCATGACCGCGGCGACATCCACCTCGGGGCGCTCGAACAGCGCGGCGACGAACGAGAGCGGGCCGAACCCACCGGGAGGGAGCAGGGCGAGCAGCGGACCGAACGCCGTGATGGCGATGATGGCGGCGACCAGCGTGCGCGTCTCGGCGTGCGAGCTGCGGTGCAACCGCCGGAGGCCGCCGCGACGGAGCAGGACTCCCAAGCCGAGACCGAGCAGGGCCGCGATGAGCCGGTAGACGTTGTTCTGGTCGCCGTTGTAGAGCACGAAGACGAGCACGACAGCGAAGGTGAGCAGCCGGATGCGCCTGCGCCACAGCGCGCTGGCGAACGCGCTCGCCGTGATCAGCGTGCCGACGATGCCGACCGTCGGGTCGAGGGTGAAGTCGAACTCGGTGGCGGTCGCCCACAGCTCGCCGACGTTCGCCGCGCCCCACTGCAGCAGGACGCCGAGGGTGATGCCGAGCACCCCGGTGACCAGGAACGCGAGGACGGTGCGGGCCGTGCCGATCAGCCGCTCCGCCGCGGCCATCACCGTGAGGGCGAGCACGACCGCGATGATCGTCTGCGCGAGGTCCTCCGGCACGAAGAGCGCCGTGAACGGGGTCCACCAGAAGCCGGCCCGGATGGTCGTGGTGACGCCGGCCGCCCAGACGAGCGCGTCGCCGCCGACGGTCGCGGCGCTCCACAGCGTCCCCGTGACGATGGACGTCGCGAGCACCACCACCGCCAGCGCGATGCTGGCCGGAGCGATGCGCCCGTAGCGGGTCAGCATCCGCCCGAAGCCGTCGCCGCGCTGCTCGGAAGCCGTCTCGGCCGAGCCCTCGGGCGCGGGGGAGCTCGGGGGCGTCGACGTCGTCCGGTCGGTGTCTGCGTCGCTCATTCGGGCCTCCGTCACACTGGGCTCGGTCCGAGGACAGGCTAGAGGATGTCGGAGCCCGCGCGGGTCAGATCTCGCGGAGTCGTTCGGCCAGGTAGCGGTCGAGTCCCTCGAGCGGGATGCGCTCCTGCTGCATCGTGTCGCGGTCGCGGACCGTCACGGCGTCGTCCTCGAGCGAGTCGAAGTCGACCGTGACGGCGAGCGGCGTTCCGATCTCGTCCTGCCGGCGGTACCGGCGTCCGATCGCGCCCGAGTCGTCGAAGTCGACGTTGCGGCGCTTGCGCAGCCGGTCGGCGAGACCGCGGGCGAGCGGGGACAGGGCCTCGTTGCGCGAGAGTGGCAGCACGGCGACCTTGACCGGCGCGAGGCGCGGGTCGAGGCGCAGCACCGTGCGCTTGTCGGTGCCGCCCTTGGCGTTCGGCACCTGCTCCTCGTCGTACGCGTCGACCAGGAAGGCCATGAGCGCGCGCGTCAGACCGAACGACGGCTCGATCACGAACGGCACGTAGCGCTCGTTCTTGTTCTGGTCGAAGTAGCTCAGGTCTTTGCCGGAGTGCTCGATGTGCGTCTTCAGGTCGAAGTCGGTGCGGTTGGCGACACCCATGAGCTCGCCCCACTCGCTGCCGACGAACTCGAACCGGTACTCGATGTCGATGGTCCGCTTCGAGTAGTGCGCCAGCGATTCCTTGGGGTGCTCGAACCGGCGGATGTTGCCCGGCTTGATGCCCAGATCGGTGAACCACTCCCAGGCGAGGTCGATCCAGGTCTCGAACCACTCCTCGTCGGTGCCCGGCTCGACGAAATACTCGATCTCCATCTGCTCGAACTCGCGGGTGCGGAAGATGAAGTTGCCCGGCGTGATCTCGTTGCGGAACGCCTTGCCGATCTGGCCGATGCCGAACGGCGGCTTCTTGCGCGAGGTCTGCAGCACCGAGGCGAAGTCGGTGAAGATGCCCTGCGCCGTCTCCGGGCGCATGTAGTGCAGGCCGGACTCATCGTCGACGACGCCGAGGTAGGTCTTCATGAGGCCCGAGAACTGCCGGATCGGCGTCCACTGGCCGACCTTGTCCGGGTGATCCGGGTCCGGGATGTCGTCGAGGCCGTTCGCCGGCGGGTGGCCGTGCTCGGCCTCGTACGCCTCGAACAGGTGGTCGGCCCGGTAGCGCTTGTGGGTGATCAGCGACTCGGTCAGCGGGTCGCTGAACACCTGGACGTGACCGGACGCCTCCCACACGGCGGTCGGCAGGATGATGGCCGAGTCGAGGCCCACCATGTCGCCGCGGCCGCGCACGAAGGAGTTCCACCACTCGCGCTTGATGTTCTCCTTCAGCTCCACGCCGAGGGGACCGTAGTCCCACGCCGACCGGGTTCCGCCGTAGATCTCTCCGGAGGGGAAGACGAATCCACGGTGCTGAGCCAGCGTGATGACGGAATCCAGTCTCGACGGTGCGGCCATGGTGCTCCCTGTGCGGTGCGGGTGTGTGGGGGACCCGTCCATCCTACTGAGGAAGCGCACCCGGGCGTCGCTCACAGCGTGGGTCTGTAGTAGCCCTGCTCCAGGCCCGGCACCGAGTGGACGAGGTCGAGGAGGTGAGTGGAGTAGCTGTTTCCGCTCTCGATCTGGTCGACCATCCCCGCAAGGAGGGTCAGGGCAGCGGCCGGGGTCTTTGGAGCCAGATACTCCCGTTTCACCTTCAATGCGATGGCAGGCAACGTCACATGGCCATTGATCCGCCTGTTCCACAGTCGTCCGTGATGGGCCGCGATGTTCCTCAGGAAAGCGATGTTCTGCACCGCTTGGAGGAGCTTGGGGACGTCCTCGATGTGGATCGATCTGGCAACGGGCTCGAGGATGGATTTGTCCCTGAGCGCGCGCAACAACCGCGAGAAGGTGCCGATCGAGACGACCTCGATCGCCGCCCACAGAGGTACGGGATCGCCCCTGTCAAGGTGGTGCCGGATGAAGATCTCGTCGCGATGCTGAACAGCGTTGAAGTCCCGAAGGACGGCATTTCGGTTGCCGGCCTCGCTGTGCCACCGCCGGTGACCAGGATCCGACACGTCGACCTCCGGCACTGCGGGTAGGTAGAGGGCCGGGTCGAGGTATGCGTCACCGCCGCCGATGGCCTGGGTGAGGTGATAGGCGACCCTGCTTCGCAAGGTGGGCTCGACGACTGAGATTCCATCCAGGACGCTGTTGCGGACAGCTCGGTCGAGGTCATAGACCTCCATCACCTGCGCTGCCCGCACGTTCGCCCTGTAGCGGTCGCTGTCTCCTTCGTAGAAGGAACGCGCGTAGCCGCTCACCCGGTAGTAATTGCTGGAATACAGGAACATGGCGAAGGCCTCCGCGCTCACATCGCCCAGGATCAACCCACGATCGACGTGCCGCTGGACCTGCGCTCGCAGGTCGATCCAGTCCTTCACATGCAACCTCTCGCCATACAAACGAAGAACCCACCCAGCCCGAAGGCTGGGTGGGTCCGAATGTTGGTTCCAAACTATCACAGCGAGCCGCATGCCGTGGAGGAGCCGCGGCTACTCCGCGAGCGATTGGCGCGCCGAGCGGAACTCCTGCTCGAGGATGGCGTAGACGGCGGTGTCCGACCACTCGCCCTTGAAGATCTCGGTCTCGCGCAGGAGCGCCTCCTGGCGCATCCCGAGACGCTCGCACAGGCGGGCCGATGCGTCGTTGCGGGCGTCGAGCTGGGCGAAGACCCGGTGGGCGCCGAGGGTGTCGAAGCAGAGTTCGAGCACCCGCTGGGCCGCCTCGGTCGCGTAGCCGGCTCCGTGGACCGCCGGGTGGAAGACCCAGCCCATCTCGAACTTGCCCCAGGTCGCGTTCTTCAGGAAGAGGCTGATGTCGCCGATCACGCGGCCGCGGCCGCCCTCGGCGTCGGCCAGCTCGACGGCGAACACGATGCCGTCGCCGTTCTCGGCCAGCCGGTTCATGGCGATCCGCTTGCGAAGGTGCTCCGCCGACTCGTCGTGGTCGTGCACCTCCCAGTAGAGGTAGCGGACGACGTCCTTCAGCTTCTGGTAGGCGTGCACGTCCTCCAGGTCGCCCGTGTTCAGCGGGCGCAGCAGCAGGCGCTCGGTGCGCAACTGTTCCGCGGCGTAGGGCAGGCCGCTCGCGCCGTGCGGCGGGATGACGGCGGTCGTGGTGGCTTCTTCGTCGCTCACGGTCGCTCCTCGTGCTGTGTGGTGCGGGATGGTGCTGTGGTTCAGGATGCCGCGGACTCGTCGTCCACAGCGGTGAGGCGGGGGCGGGCGCGCTCGGCGTCCACATCCACGCCGAAGACGGCGGCGGCGCCGTCGATGAAGGACTGCGCGTCGCCCTGCCGGGCGAGTTCGCGCGCGCGGACCGACGGGGTGTGGAGCAGGACGCCGGCCAGGTGACGCAGGGCCGCCTCGGTCTGCTCGCTGCCGTCTCCGCGGTTCCTGGCGCGCTCGATCTCGGCGTCGAGGACGTCGAACACGTGCTTGCGCAGCGCGACGAGCGCGGGGGTGACCTCCTGCTCGGCGGTCCGTGCGCGGTACTCGGCGGCGGCCGCGTCCACGATGCTGCGCGCGTCGTCCGCGGCCTGCAGCTCGGTCAGCGGCGCGTGGATGCTGATGGTCTCGAGGTCGAGCAGCTCGACGCCGAGCAGCTCGGCGACCGTCGGGTCGACGTTCCGGGGGAGGCCGAGGTCGATCACCAGGCGGCGCTCGACCGCGCCGGGCAGGGCGACGGCCTCGACGAGGATGGGCCGGGTCAGGACGTAGTCGGTGACCGCGGAGCAGGTGACGACGAGGTCGCTCTCCGCCAGCGCGTCGACGAGCCCGTCGGCAGCGACGGGCGCGATGTCGTGCGAGAGGGCGAACTTGGCCGCGCGACCCGACGGCGAGTACACCCGCACGTCGGTCACGCCGCGATCGCGGAGTGCGGCGAGGCTCGCCCCCGCATACTTGCCGGTGCCGACGAGCAGCACGCGCGTCTGCGCCCAGTCGCTGATCCGGCTCTCGGCGAGGTCGAGGGCGAGGCGGACGAGGGAGCGGCCGGCGGTCATGATGCCGGTGCGGTTCTTCACCCCGCGGGAGGTGCGCGATGCGACCTGGAACAGGCGCTCCAGCTCGCTGGTCACCGATCCGTCGCGGCGGGCCGACTCCAGTGCGCGGCGCACCTGGCCGGCGATCTCACCCTCGCCGACGACGACCGACTCGAGGCCGCTGGTGACGGCGAACAGGTGCTCGGCGACCGCGTGGTCGCTGTAGACGGCGCTCGCGCCGCGGAGCAGGTCGGGGTCGATTCCGGCGGCGCTGCTCACCGCATCCAGCACGGCCTCGGTGGAGACGGCGCGGGCGGCCGGGAGCGGCTCGTCGATGTCGAGGTAGGCCTCGAAGCGGTTGCAGGTCGCGAGAACGACCGAGCCCGAGACGATGTCGCTGTGCTCCGAGAGTGCGGCGGTGATGGCCGGAGCGTGACGCTCGAGCCGTTCCAGGAGGTCGAAGTCCGCCGTCCGGTGACTCGACGAGAAGCACAGAAGCACGGAGGAAAGCCTACGCTCGCGTCGGAGCAACCTCGAATCGGGGTCCAGGTTCCCTTCAGCCGGGCGTTCTCGCGGGAGAGCCCTGGCACAATCGTGTAGTGACCACCCTCGCCTCCGACCATCCCCTCGCCGCCGGCCTCACCGCCTCCAGCCCCCTCGTCCGGGCGTACCAGGGCGAACGCCAGGAGGTGACCCCGGTCTGGTTCATGCGCCAGGCGGGGCGCTCTCTGCCCGAGTACCGCGAACTGCGGGTCGGGACGCGGATGCTCGACGCCTGCCTCGACCCGGCGATGGCGAGCGAGATCACCCTGCAGCCGGTGCGGCGCCATGGTGTCGACGCGGGCATCTTCTTCAGCGACATCGTCGTCCCGCTGAAGCTCGCGGGAGTGGATGTGGAGATCGTGCCGGGCAAGGGGCCGGTGTTCGCTCAGGCCGTCCGCACGGCGGCGGATGTCGAGCGCCTGACGGCGATCGATCCGGCGTCGCTCGACGAGAGCGTCTTCGCACCGATCCAGGAGGCCGTGCGCATCACGGTTGCCGAGCTGGGCAGCACCCCGCTGATCGGCTTCGCCGGCGCTCCGTTCACGCTGGCCGCCTACCTCGTCGAGGGCGGTCCGTCGAAGGACCACATCCGCGCGCGGACGCTCATGCACGCGGACCCGGAGGCGTGGGCCCGCCTGATGGAGTGGACGGCCGACGTCTCCGGCGCGTTCCTCCGCGCCCAGGTGCTCGCCGGCGCGAGCGCCGCCCAGCTCTTCGACTCGTGGGCTGGGTCGCTCTCGCTCCACGACTATGTGACCCACGTCGCCCCCGCCTCGTCCCGGGCGCTGTCGCACGTCCGCGACCTGGCGTACGAGCTTCCCCGCACCGCGGCAGCCGGCGACGCCGAGCCTGCGCTCGACGACGTCGTGCGGAACGTCCCGCTCGTGCACTTCGGCGTCGGCACCGGCGAGCTGCTCAAGGCGATGCACGAGGCCGGGGCGGATGCCGTGGGCGTCGACTACCGCATCCCGCTCGACGAGGCCAGCCGCCGCCTGGGGCACGTCGTGCCGGTGCAGGGCAACGTCGATCCGGCGATGCTGGACGCGCCGTGGCCGGTGCTCGAAGCGCACGTCCGCGACGTGCTCGACCGCGGCCGCGAGGCGCCCGCGCACATCCTGAACCTCGGTCACGGCGTCCCGCCGGAGACCGACCCCACCGTTCTGACGCGCGTCGTCGAGCTGGTGCACGGGTGGCGACCGGAGTGAGCGGCGAGGGCGACGACATCGGCGACGAGATCCGCCACGCGGTCGAAGCGCCGCCCACGCGCATCGTCGTCGTCGGCGGTGGGATGGCCGGGCTGGTCGTCGCGCGCGAGTGCGCCCGTCCGGGGTTCGAGGTCACCCTCCTCGAGGCCTCCGACCGCGTCGGCGGCAGTGTCGCGCC
Organism: Cryocola sp. 340MFSha3.1; assembly: GCF_000383315.1. Taxonomy (NCBI): domain Bacteria; kingdom Bacillati; phylum Actinomycetota; class Actinomycetes; order Micrococcales; family Microbacteriaceae; genus Cryocola; species Cryocola sp. 340MFSha3.1. Next base: position 2,036,888 of record NZ_KB911087.1, on the reverse strand, counting down.
GCTTCCCCTCGGCGGGATGACGCTGGACGCGGGTGCCGAGAGCTTCGCGACCCGAGGCGGCCACGTCTCCGAGCTCCTCAGCGACCTGGGTCTCGACGACGACGTGGTGCAGCCCAACCCCTCCGGTGCCTGGGTGCGCCACGGGAGCCGCTCGGTTCCTCTCCCGAAGGCCGGGCTGCTCGGCATCCCGAGCTCGCCGCTGGCCAAGGACGTCGTAGCGGCGATCGGCTGGCCCGGAGCTCTGCGCGCGTACCTCGACCGCCTGATGCCGGTGCTCAAGATCGGCAAGGAGCGTCGCCTCGGCACGCTCGTCCGCAAGCGCATGGGAAGCAGAGTGCTCGACCTCCTCGTGGCCCCGGTCGCGACCGGCGTGTACTCGGCCGCACCCGACGAGCTGGATGTCGAAGTGGTCGCCCCGGGGCTCAACTCCGCGCTCACCCGGCTGGGCTCGCTGTCCGGCGCGGTCGGCGAACTGCGATCGGCGTCGAAGGCGGGGAGCGCGGTCGGCGGGATCCGCGGCGGGATGTGGCGGCTGCCGGAGGCGCTCGCCGCAGACGTCGAGGCGCGCGGTGGGACGGTTCGCACGGGCGCCGCGGTCGCGGCCATCGACCGGTGGAGCGCGCCGGATGCCGAGGAGACGGCGCGCGCTGTCATCGAGTCGGTGCTGGCCGAGTCGCTCGCGGGCGACGAGGCGACGGCGACCGTCCCGGAAGCGGAGGCGCCCCGCCCGGCCCGCTGGGTCGTGCGCACGACCGACGGCCACGAACTCCCGGCCGATGTCGTGGTGCTCGCCGCTCCGGCCGACGCCTCGCTGCGGCTCCTCCCCGCACTCGAAACGGCGCCGGGCGACACGGGCGATCTCGCCGACCTCGCGGGCCTGGACTGGCCCGCCGCCTCCAGCGTCGAGCTGGTGACCCTCGTGATCGACGACGACCGCCTCTCGACCACCCCGGTCGGGACGGGCGTGCTCGTCGCTGATGTTCCCGGCACGGATGTTCGTGCCAAGGCGATGACCCACTCCAGCGCGAAGTGGGCCTGGGTCGCGGAGGCCGCCGGACCCGGCCGCCATGTGGTCCGGCTCTCCTACGGCCGCGCCGGTCGCGCGGCGGAGACGCGGGATCTGGACGACGCCGGACTGCGTGCTCTGGCGGTCGCCGACGCGTCCCGGCTCCTCAATATTCCGATCGCGGAATCCTCTGTGACCGCATTCGCCCGAACCCCCTGGACGAACGCCCTCCCGTATGCGACAGTGGGGCAGCGGGAACGCATCCAGCGGGTCCGCACCGAGGTCGACGGCGTCGAGGGTCTCGAGGTCACCGGGTCCTGGCTGACCGGTACGGGCCTCGCCTCCGTCATCCCGGATGCGCGCCGGACTGCCGAGCGCGCGCGAGGTCTACGCTGGAGGGCCCTGACGGCCGCTCTCCAGGCGGACGCCTCAGGAACCACCGAACAGGGACTCGACACTTAGGAGACGGAATGCGCGGCAAACTCCTCTTCGTCGCCGGAGCGGCGGTGGGCTACGTGCTCGGCGCCCGCGCCGGACGCGAACGGTACGACCAGATCAAGGCCGCGGCGACGCAGGCGTGGCAGTCGCCGGGCGTGCAGAAGCAGGTCCACGCGGTGGAGGACTTCGTGTCCGCGAAGGTCGGCGAGTTCCCGGAGACCGCGTACATCACCGTGAAGAAGCTCGTCGTGCAGGCGAACCGCCGCCGCCGCGAGTCCCGGGCGCCGTATCCGTCGCCCGCCGCCGAAGCCGCCATCCGCGCGGGAGACGGCAGCAGCGACACGTCGTCCTGACGGGGGTACTGTACGGAAGCGACGAGGGGAGACGCCGATGACCGACCGTGAGCGGGGAGCCGCAGGCGCTGCCGGCGCGTCCGGACCGCAGCAGGTGCGGACACCGGGGGAGCGCGCACGCGCGGAGCGGGCGAAGGCCCGACCTCTCGTCCAGCTGATCTCCGACCTTCCCCGGCTGATCGTCGAGCTGCTGAAGGCCGAGCTGAACCACCTCAAGGCCGAGTTCGCCGAGAAGGCGAAGTATGCCGGCGTCGGCATAGGGCTCCTCGCCGGGGCCGCCTTCTTCCTGTTCTTCGCGTTCGGGACACTGGTCGCTGCCGCCATCCTCGGCATCGCGGTCGCGCTGCCCGCCTGGGCGGCCGCGCTCATCGTCTTCGGCGCACTGGTCGTGATCGCCGTGATCCTGGCGCTGGTCGGCATCCGCTCGTTCAAGAAGATGGACGGCGTCGCCCCCTCGCAGACCATCGACAGCATCAAGGAAGACGCGGACGCGCTGAAGGGACTGGGGAAGTATGACAACTGACCGCAGCGACGTCGACCGGGCGCGGGCCGAGCTCGCCGCCACGGTGGAGGCGATCGAGTACAAGCTGAACGTGCCCAAGCGCGCGGCCGAGACGATCGAGCGACTCCGTCGGGACAACCCGCTGGGCCTCGCCGGTATCGCGGCCGGGGCGGTCGCCGCGACCGCCCTCGCCGTCTGGGGCGTCGTCCGTCTCATCCGACGGTGAGCGCCTCCCCGTTTTTGGCCTTCTCAGGTTTGAGAGGGAGACTGTGGGTATGAGTACCCCGGCTGCCGTTCCGGCAGAGTCGACCACCCCCGACACCCCCACCGACACCCCGACCGGATTCACGCTCTGGGCTGTGCTGCGCCGCGATCCCGCCCGACCGGACGACCTCGACGGCACGGACGTGCCGACCGCCGTCTCCGAGCTCGAAGGCGTGATCGCCGACATGGAGCTCCAGAACGTCACGACGCGCGGACTCTACGATGTCTCCGGCCTCCGGGCCGACGCCGACGTCATGATCTGGCTGCACGGCCCCGAGGCGGAGGCGCTGCAGTGGGGACTCCGCCAGCTGCGTCGCACCCGGCTGCTGAAGGCGCTCCTCCCGACCTGGAACGCCATGGGCGTCCACCGCGACGCCGAGTTCAACAAGGCCCACGTCCCCGGATTCCTCCGGGGCAAGGGCCCGAAGGAGTGGCTCTGCGTCTACCCGTTCGTGCGCAGCTACGAGTGGTACCTGCTGCCGGACGAGGAGCGCTCGAAGATGCTCGCCGAGCACGGCCGGAAGGGCGCCGCGTTCCGGTCAGTCCTCGCGAACACGGTCGCCTCGTTCGCCCTCGGCGACTACGAGTGGATCCTGCCGCTCGAGGCCGACGAGCTCACCGACCTCGTCGACATGATGCGCGAGCTCCGCTACACGGAGGCGCGTCGCCACGTGCGCGAAGAGGTCCCGTTCTTCACCGGTCGCCGCATCCAGCCGGCCGAGGTCGTGGAGGTCCTGCAGTGACGGATGCGCAGACCGCCCAGCGCGTGCTGGGTGCGACCCCGGCTGCCGCCGCGGGTCCGGAGCACGTCACCGAGCCGACCGCGTACGACGCCATCCTGCTCGCCGGTTTCGGCGGTCCGGAGGGGCAGGACGACGTCATCCCCTTCCTCCGCAACGTCACCCGCGGTCGCGGCATCCCGGAGGAGCGGCTCGAAGAGGTCGCCCATCACTACCGACACTTCGGCGGCGTCAGCCCTATCAACGACCAGAACCGCGAGCTCAAGGCGGCCCTGGAGGCGGAGCTCGCCGAGCGCGGCATCGACCTGCCGGTGCTGTGGGGCAACCGCAACTGGGATCCGTACCTCGCCGACGCGCTCCGCGAAGCCGACGAACGCGGCTTCACCAAGCTGATCGCGATCGCGACGAGCGCGTACTCCTCGTATTCGAGCTGCCGCCAGTACCGCGAGGACTTCGCGGGCGCGCTGGAGGCCACGGGACTCGAGGGCCGCATCCAGATCGACAAGGTGCGCCAGTTCTTCGACCACCCTGGCTTCGTCGAGCCGTTCATCGAGGGCGTGAAGAACGCCATCGACGAGCTGCAGCAGAAGCTTCCGGGCATCGACCCGGCCACCGAGGTGCGCATCCTCTTCTCGACGCACTCCATCCCGTCGACCGACGCGGCGAAGTCCGGGCCGGCCGAGCGCGGCTTCGGCGAGGGCGGCGCCTATGCGGCCCAGCACCTCGCGGTCGCCGAGGTCGTCTCGCACGCTGCGACCGGCGGCACCGTCGGCTGGGATCTGGTCTACCAGTCCCGCTCGGGCCCGCCGTCGATGCCGTGGCTGGAGCCGGACATCAACGACCGCATCGCCGAGCTCCCCGCCCTGGGGATCAAGGGCGTCGTCATCGTTCCGCTCGGTTTCGTCAGCGACCACATGGAGGTCCTCTGGGACCTCGACAACGAGGCGATGGAGACCAGCGACGAGAACGGCCTGGTCGCCGTCCGCGTCCCGACCCCCGGCACCCATGCGGCGTACGTGAAGGGCCTGGTCGACCTGGTCTTGGAGCGCCGCGACGCCGTCCCCGTCGACAAGCGCCCGGCGATGACATCGCTCGGCCCCTGGTATGACGTGTGCCGCCCCGGCTGCTGCGAGAACGTCCGGCTCGGGTTCAAGCCCGCCGCTGCGGGGCTCGCGCCGTGAGCGGGACCGTGATGAGGGTCGACGGCGCCGCCGAGCGCCGCGAGGGCGTGCTGCGCATCGGCACCCGCGGCAGCGCGCTGGCGGTCGCACAGACGACGGCCGTCGCCGAGTCCATCGCGCGCGCGACCGGGCTGGATGTCGAACTCGTCACGGTGACCACCCACGGCGACACGTCGCGCGAGTCGCTGGCTCAGCTCGGCGGCACGGGCGTGTTCGCGACCGCCCTGCGCGACGCCCTGCGCGCCGGCGAGGTCGACCTCGTCGTGCACTCGCTCAAGGACCTCCCGACTGCGCCCGCTCCCGGGCTCGTCATCGGCGCCGTCCCCAAGCGCGCCGATGCCCGCGACACCCTCGCCGCGCGTGACGGTCTGACGCTCGAGACCCTCCCCGAGGGTGCCCGCGTCGGAACCGGATCGCCACGCCGCGTCGCCCAGCTGAAGTCGCAGCGTCCCGACCTCGACGTCGTCGACCTGCGCGGCAACGTCGACACGCGTCTCCGCATGGTGACCGACGGCGAGCTGGATGCGGTGGTGCTCGCCGCGGCGGGCCTCAGCCGTCTCGGCCGCCTCGACGCCGTGACCGACTACTTCCCGCTGTCGCTCGTCCCGACCGCTCCGGGCCAGGGCGCGCTCGCGCTCGAGGTCCGTGCCGGAGACGAGAAGGGCCGCGGGCCGATCGCCCGGGCGCTCTCAGCGGTAGACCACGTCACCACCCACGCGTCGGTGACCGCCGAGCGCCACGTGCTCGCCGGTCTCGAAGCGGGATGCGCCGCTCCCATCGGTGCCACCGCCCTCGTCGACGACGGCCTGCTCTTCCTCACGGCGACCGTGTACCGCCCCGACGGCACGGAGAAGCTCACCGCATCCCACGCCGCCACTCCCGACTCCCTCAGCGCCGCTCACCTCGACGAGGCCGCACAGGATGTCGGCGCCCGCGTGGTCGCCGAGCTGCTGGAGGCCGGGGCCGCGTCGCTTGCTCCACTCGGGAGCGATCGATGACCACTACCGCTCCGACTCCGAAGCCGCTCGCCGGCTGGCGCGTGCTCGTGCCGCGCGGCGGCCCGTGGGGCGACTCGGTCGCCGCCGACCTGCGGGCGAAGGGCGCGTCGCCGGTCGTCGCCGCGATGATCAACTTCGCTCCGACGGCGGACGCCTCGGCGCTCGAGGCCGCCCTCGCCCGGCTGGCGAACGGCGAGTTCGACTGGATGACGGTCACGAGCGCAACGACAGTGGATGTGCTCAGCGCCCAGCGCGCCGTCGTCCCGCCCACGACACGGGTCGCCGCGGTGGGCGAGACGACCGCCGCCGCACTCGCCGCCGCCGGCTATCACGTCGACCTGGTGCCCTCGGAGGACAACTCGGCCCGCGGCCTGCTCGCGGAATGGGAGGCGGCCACCCAGGGCGCCTTCCCCTTGCGCGTCCTCACCCTCCGCTCGGAGATCGCGAAGCCCCTCCTGACCGAGGGGCTGCGTCGCATCGGGCACGATGTCGAGTCGGTCGTCGCCTACCGGACGGTTGGCGTGCCGGTGCCCGAGAAGGTGATAACCGACGTGCGCGACGGGCTCGTGCAGGCGATCCTGGTCACCAGCGGCTCGGTCGCCGAGCAGGTGCAGAAGCAGCTCGGCCCCGTCCCGGAGTCGACGCTGATCGCGGCCATCGGCCCGCAGACCGCGCGCGACGCCCGTTCCTTAGGCCTCCGGGTCGATGTCATCGCCGCGGAGCGCACCGCCGCATCCCTCATCGACGCGGTCGTTCAGGTCGCGCAGGCGCGCACCGCGGAGGACGACTGACGCCTCGATGCGTCATGGTCGGGCAGGTCACCACGTCTATCTGACTGACGGGTCTTCGAGCCGTCCGGTCGAACCCCCGGGTTCTCCGAATCAGATGGCGGAGGTGGCGCGTGCGTATGGTCCGGGTTGGCGGGGGCGTCCTGCTAGGTATCGCACTGGTGGCGGGGCTCATGGGCTGCGGACCGCTGCGTGATCGTCTGAGGACTCCGGACCCTCCGGTCAAGGAGCTGCAGCGGGAGTCCGCGCTCTACTACCGGGATGAGTACCAACCGAATGTCGAGAAGATCCGTTTCACCCAGGACGGCGACCGGCCGGGCCTCGGCGCGTCGTGGCGCGTCAACGCGATCGCAACGGTCGCGGGCTCTGATTACCACGTGATCGTCGGGCCGGAAACGGGTCCGGCGTTCGTAGGTGGAGATGGCGCGCCGCCCGAGGCGCCTACGCCCCCTCCGCACCTCTCCTTGACGATTGTCTACAGTGATGGGACGTCGGAGGTGATCGAGTGACGACCGCTCTCGACCCGATCGCTCTTTCTGATTTGGTGCGTCACGTTCGATAGAGCCTTGCGTCTTCTCAAGTGACGGACATTTTCGTCCGGTCGTGGACTCGAGTGCCTCGGCCGATGTTCAGGGAGCGGGGTTCGCATGCGAGTGGCTCGGGCAGTGAGTTCTGTGATGCTGTGCGTCGCCCTGGTCGTGGGCTTGACAGCCTGTTCGTTGATAGGGAGTCGCGTGATGAGTTCAGATCCTCCGGCGAAAGTCCAGCAGCGGGAGGCCGCGCTTTACTACCGGGACGAGTACCAACCGAACGTCGAGAAGATCCGGTTCACACAGGAGGGCAGCCGGGGGGGCCTCGGTGCTCCTTGGGGAGCAAACGCGGTCGCCACGGTCGGTGGCGTGGACTATGAGGTGATTATTGGCCCAGAAATTGGGCCAGGGTTTCCCCTCGGCGACGTGCCGCCCCCAGCGCCGACTCCTAGTTCGCGGCTTCCTCTGACAGTTGTCTACAGCGACGGGACGTCGGAGATGATCGAATGACAACGGCCGAGGAGTATATGGATATTTCGGCCGAAGCTTATTTCGTGGATCGCCTCAAGAAGGATCCACCGTATGCCAAGGGTAGTAAGTTCACTGCCGGCAGTGGCGGTCACCAGCAGATGTATCAGGTGATCGACACCGAAACCAACGCGGCCAACGGCTTCCAGGCAATGGCCGTCGCCCCGGTCGTGAACGGCAAGCCGGACATGTCCCACATCGTCGTGTCGTATGCGGGAACCAACCCGGATCACCGAGCCGACCTCTTGGAGGACATCGAGACGGTTGTCGGGGGCACGCAGGGTCCGATGAGTCAGGTGCGCGATGCGCAGCTCTTCGCCGAACGGGTGAGGGCGAACCATCGTGACTCATCCATCGAGACCGTGGGGCATTCGCTGGGAGGGTTCCTCGCTCTCCTCATTGCGGCGGAGAACGACTGGGATGCGACGGCCTTCAATGGGCCCGATCCGTGGGACTGGTTGACGCCCGAGGAGAAGAAGCGCGTGCAGGCCGACGCTCGGGCCGGGAGCAAGCGCCTGCACAACTATGTGAACGTGTGGGACGTGGTGGGCAACATCTACGGGAATCGGACCGGTGCTGCTGACTTCGTGGCCGACAAGCGGGGCCGTCCGACTCCCGACTATCACAACATTTCGAAGCGTGAGGCGTTTGCGGTCAACCCAGACGGCACCATCACAGGCGCCGGTGCCAAGGGTCATCGCCTCGAGGACATCTTCGCGAACGCGGTCGACACGCTCCTCCCGGGAGCGGCCGCTGCTCTGTCCCCTGCACTGATGGCTCTAGCAGGCATCGCGCGGAACCCTGCTGCGATGAAATCCCTGGCGAAGAACGCGTCCGGTGCGATGGTGATGGTCAACACGGTCTCCGCTCTCGGCCTCGCGGCGAGCATCGGTGGTGCCGCGACCGCGCTGACGGAGATCAAGCTCGCCAACAGCCGGATCGTTCCGCGCATGGAGGAGGGGCTGCTGGCTGCCAAGAACGCCGCGACGGGCCTCCCGTGCATCACGGCTTACGACATCGAGAACTGCATCGATACCAATCGGCTGCACGTCCACCAGAACGTCGACCAGGAAGCCGTGCGGGAGGTGGATCGCCTGGTCGACCGCCACATCGAACGGGTGGACCAGCTCAGTCAGGGAATCTCGCGATCCGTGCGCAACACCATTGAGCAGGATGCGCGGTGGGCTCTCAACTTCGGACTCGACGGCTAGGAGGACGGCTGATCATGGATTCGGCAGATTTCGTGCAGGAACTCTTCGATGGCCTCAACCGCGAGATCCAGACGGGTGTCTCTGAGGTCCTGGACTGGATCGAGGACCAGGCTCACGGTCTGGCGGTGAACTTGCTCAACAGTGTGATCCCGCCCCTCGTTCACGCCAGCAATGCCGCTGTGAAGATCAGCGAGTCCGCGATCGTGATGTCAGCGAGCGCGGGCGTCGGATTCACCCTCGGGACGGCGGACGTCAACAACACCGTCCTGGCCGGTGCGGTTGCCGACACCGTCACACGGGGAATCGGTGAGCTGACAACAGAGAGCGACTACGCGCAAGGGGTGAACAGCATCGCATGGTGACCCATCGATCGCTCCACGAGTTGGAAGACGAGCAGGAGCAGCAGCGCAGAATCGCGCGAAAGCGGATCGAGCAGGCTGAGGAGTACATCGGCCACTACCGGTCCCGTGTCGATCAGGTACGGGAGAGCTTCTACTACTTCGGCGTGCACACAGGTGTCGCAGACGACTCCGGCTTTCGCGAGGCGCTCCAGCATGCGTCGGACATCGCGCACGAGAACGTGGTCTCCGCAGGCCGCAAGGTCGGCGAATTGGAGGAGGAGTACGACGCGATGGTTCGTGAGCAGTCCGAAGTGCGCGAACGCTTCATCGCCGTTCGCGACGGGTTGGACTGAGGAGCGTTCGGAAGACCCACAGTGACGCGGGCGTAGGCTGATGTGAGTGAGTGAACTGCATCCCGTCATCCGGCCCCGACGGCTGCGGCAGTCCCCGGCGATGCGCCGGCTGACCGCCGAGACCCGCCTCCACCCTGCCGAGCTGATCCTCCCGCTCTTCGTCCGAGAGGGCGCCACCGAGGCTGTTCCGATCGCCTCGATGCCCGGTGTCTCCCAGCACAGCCTCGACTCGTTGAAGCGCGTCGCGAACGAGGCTGCTGAGGCCGGCGTCGGCGGTCTGATGCTCTTCGGCGTCCCGGAAGAGCGCGACGCCATCGGCTCCGGAGCGACCGAGCCCGACGGCATCCTCAACGTCGCGACGCGGGTGCTCGCCGACGAGGTGGGCGACGCGCTCGTGGTCCAGACGGACCTGTGCCTCGATGAGTTCACCGACCACGGTCACTGCGGGGTCCTGGATGCGCGCGGTCACGTCGACAACGACGCCACCCTCCTCCGCTACCGCGACATGGCAGTCGCGCAGGCGGAGGCCGGCTCGCAGCTCCTCGGCCTCAGCGGGATGATGGACGGCCAGGTCGCCGCCGTCCGCGAGGCCCTCGACGAGACCGGGCACACGGACGTCGTCATCCTGGCCTACGCGGCCAAGTACGCCTCCGGCTTCTACGGGCCCTTCCGCGAGGCCGTCGACTCGCAGCTCTCCGGCGACCGCCGCGCCTACCAGCAGGACCCGGCGAACCGGCGCGAGGGCCTGCGCGAGGCGCGTCTCGACCTGGAGGAGGGCGCCGACATCCTCATGGTGAAGCCGGCGCTCAGCTACCTCGACGTTCTCAGCGATGTCGCCGCGATCAGCGATGTCCCGGTCTGGGCGTACCAGGTGTCGGGGGAGTACGCGATGGTGGAGGCCGCGGCGGCCAACGGCTGGATCGACCGCGACCGGATCATCGAGGAGACGCTGATCGGCGCGCGCCGCGCCGGCGCCGACGCGATCATGACCTACTGGGCGACGGAGGTGGCCGGGTGGCTGCGATGAAGGACGAGAACGAGCAGCAGTTCGAGCGGGCGCAGCGCGTCATCCCGGGCGGTGTGAACTCGCCGGTGCGCGCGTTCCGCTCGGTCGGCGGAACACCGCGCTTCCTGGTGTCCGCCTCCGGCCCGTACGTCACCGATGCGGACGGCCGCGAGTACGTCGATCTGGTTGCGTCGTGGGGTCCGGCGATCCTCGGCCACGCGCATCCCGCCGTCGTGGATGCGGTGCAGCAGGCGGCAGCGCGCGGCCTGTCCTTCGGGGCGTCGACTCCCGCCGAGACCGAGCTCGCCGAGGCCGTGATCGGCCGTGTCCCGTTCATCGAGAAGCTGCGGCTCGTCTCCACCGGCACGGAGGCGACGATGAGCGCCATCCGGCTCGCCCGCGGATTCACGGGCCGGCCGCTGCTCATCAAGTTCGCCGGGCACTATCACGGGCACTCGGACAGCCTTCTGGCCGAGGCCGGTTCGGGCCTCGCGACCCTCGCGCTCCCCGGCTCTGCCGGCGTGACCGAGGCGACGGCAGCCCAGACGATCGTGCTCCCGTACAACGATCTGGATGCGGTGCGCGCAGTCTTCGAGGCGCAGGGCCCCGACATCGCCGCCGTCATCACCGAGGCCGCCGCCGCCAACATGGGCGTCGTCCCGCCGGATGCCGGCTTCAACGCCGCGCTGACCGACCTCGCGCACGAGTTCGGCGCGCTGCTCATCCTCGACGAGGTGCTGACCGGTTTCCGCGTCAGCGACGCCGGCTTCTGGGGACTCGACCGGGGGTACACGCCCGACCTGGTGACCTTCGGGAAGGTCATCGGCGGCGGTATGCCGCTGGCGGCCCTCGGCGGACGCGCCGAGCTCATGGACTTCCTCGCGCCGGCCGGTCCGGTGTACCAGGCGGGCACGCTCTCCGGGAACCCGGTCGCGGTCGCCGCCGGTCTCGCCACGCTGGCGAACGCCGACGAGGCCGTCTACGACCGCCTCGACACCGTTGCGGAGACAGTGTCGTCGGGGGTCTCGGATGCGCTGTCGGCCGCCGGAGTCGCCCACCGGGTGCAGCACGCGGGCAACCTGTTCAGCGTCGTCTTCGGCGACTTCGACCGGGCTCCGCGGACGTACGCCGAGGTGCAGCGCCAGGAGGCGTACCGTTACCGTGCGTTCTTCCACGCGATGCTCGACCAGGGCGTCTCGCTGCCGCCGAGCGTCTTCGAGGCGTGGTTCGTCACCGCCGCGCACGACGCGGCAGCTGTCGACCGCATCCTGAACGCCCTCCCCGCCGCCGCCCGCGCAGCGGCCGCCGCCACCCCCACCACCTGACCCGCGATCCCCTTCGCCCTTCACCTCCGCGATCCCCTTCGCCGAGGTGCACCTTGTTGCGCATCCCCACGGCGTGTCGACCGCAACAACGTGCACCTCAACGCCAGAGGAATACTCGGGAAGGGGGCTAGGCGTCGGGGGCGGCGGGCTCGCGCGAGAGGGATTCCACGTAGGTGTAGGTCGCGGATGCGGGCCAGCCGTCCGCATCCAGCAGCGCGTAGACGTCGAAGTTGAGCGTCCCGCCTCCGCCGGCCGCGCGCCGGAGCGTGCGCGGAGGGGCGTCCGACGCGGAGCGGACGGTCACCGTCTGCGGTTCCGCGCCCGAACGCAGAAGGCGGGCGCGGAAGGTGGTGGTCCGGGTCATCCCACCACTCTCCCACGCCCGCCCGGAGGGCGGGACCGGAGTCCCTAGGCTTGTCCGTGCGACGCCCTCGAGCGCCGCGACAGCGAGTCGATGATCACGGCGAGAAGCAGCACGGCGCCCGTGATCATGAAGCGGTACGACGAGTCCAGGTTGAGGAGCGTCAGACCATTCGAGATCGACTGGATGACCAGGATGCCGAGCAGCGCCGACCACGCCGAACCGCGTCCACCGAACAGGCTCGTTCCGCCGATCACCGCCGCCGCGATCGCGTTCAGGTTGGTATCGGTTCCACCAGAGCCCGCTCCCACCGACGCCAGGCGGGCGGCGGCGAGCAGGCCGCCGACGGCCGCGAAGGTCGAACACAGGATGAACACGCTGATGAAGACGCGGTTGACGCGGATACCGGCTCGACGTGCCGCCTCCACCGAGCCGCCGACCGCGAAGACCGAGCGGCCCCAGCGGGTGCGGGTGAGGAGGAAGTTCATCACGATCACGAGCACGACGAAGAACAGGAACATCGCTCCCGTGCCGCGGTCGGTGGACAAGTACCAGACGCTGATGCACAGTCCGACGAGCAGCAGCGCGGCCTTGATGGCGACCACCGCCATCGATCCCTCCGAGAGCCCGGCGTTGCGACGGCGGACGTTGCGCCGGAAGTCGGAGAAGAACATCCCGCCCGCCGCGATCACCGCCAGCGCGTACGCCGCCCACGGCGGGAGGAACCACTGCTGCGCGAACTTCACGATCCACGAGTCGTAGGGGATGTTGATCGAGCTGTTCGCGCCGAGGATCCACAGCTGGAGGCCGAGGAAGCCGAGCAGACCGGCCAGCGTGATCACGAAGCTCGGGACGCCGAAGCGGGTGAACAGGAAGCCGTAGAGCAGCCCGATCGCCGAACCGGCGAGGATGGCGACGATCACCGTGAGCCACAGCGGCCAGTGCAGCTGGGTGAAGCCGACCCCGAGGATGGCCGCGGCGACACCGCTCACCGACCCGACCGACAGGTCGATCTGGCCGAGCAGCAGCACCAGCACGATGCCGATCGAGATCGTGCCGATCGCGGCGCACTGCAGCGTCAGGTTGACCAGGTTGTTCGCGCTGAGGAAGTTGGGGTTGAGGATCTGGAACACGACCCAGATCACGACGAGTCCGATGACGACCGGCAGCGATCCGAGGTCGCCGCCGCGCACCCGGCGTCCGAAGGCGCGGACCGCTCCGCCGAGCCCTTCGTCGCGGATGATCCGCTCGTCCTGGAGGTCCGCCGCCAGCTCGGCCGGCGTCTCTGGTGCCTTTGTCATGCTTCCGGGCTCCGTTCGGTGGATTCTTCGGCCTCCATGAGCCGCTCGGCGCGACGCACCACGACGTTGTCGGTCGCGCCGGTGATGGCGGAGATGATCTCCTCGTAGCTGACCTCCGGCACACGGAAGTCGCCGTTGTTGCGGCCGAGGCGCAGCACCGCGACGCGGTCGGCGACGGCCTGCACGTCGGCCATGTTGTGGCTGATCAGGATGACGCCGAGCCCGCGCTCGCGCAGCCGCTCGATGAGGTTGAGCACCTCGGCGGTCTGCGCGACGCCCAGGGCGGCGGTCGGCTCGTCGAGGATGACGACGCGGGGGTCGCCGATCAGCGACCGTGCGATCGCGACGGTCTGCCGCTGTCCGCCGGAGAGCGACGCGACGGCGATGCGGACCGAGGGGATGCGGGCCGACAGCTGCCGGAGCAGGCTCCACGACCGCTTCTCCATCTCCTCCTCGTCGAGCGTTCCCTTGCTGATCTCGCGACCGAGGAACAGGTTGGAGACCACGTCGAGGTTGTCGCACAGGGCGAGGTCCTGGAAGACGGTGGCGATGCCGAGCTGCCGGGAGGCGGCGGGCGAGGGGATGTTCACCTCCTGGCCGTCGAACTCGATCGTCCCCGCATCCTGCGGGTGGACGCCGGCGAGGATCTTGACGAGCGTCGACTTGCCTGCGCCGTTGTCGCCGACCAGGGCGACGACCTCCCCAGGGTAGACGTCGAGGTGGATGTCGGTGAGCGCTTGGACGGCGCCGAACCCTTTCGAGACCCCCCGCAGGGAGAGGACGGGACGGCGGGAGGACCGCTCCTCGTCCACGATCGCGGATTCCATGGTCACGGCGTTCTCCTTCGAGCTGTGCGCTGCATGCTTCCTGTTCTCAGGGTAGAGCGGAACCCGGCCCGGGGCGCCTCCCCGTTGTTGCGGGGGAGGCGCTGTCCGGGCCGGGCATCCGTTGATCGGTTACTTGATGCCGTACTTGTCGCACGCGGCCTTGTAGTCGGCGGTGCAGATCTTGGCTGCCGAGTCCGAGCCGTAGAACTCGTCCTTGACGACCGTGCTCTCGATGTTGTCCGTCGTCACCGACACCGGGGTCAGCAGGAAGGACTGGATCGCTGCGCCGCCCGCGGTGTCGACCGTGGTGTCGCCCTTGGGCTTGTCACCCTTGGTGAGACCGACCGCGAGCTCCGCGGCCTTCTCCGCCTCCGGCTTGATGGCCTTGTACACGGTCATGTACTGGTCGCCGGCGAGGATGCGCTGGATGCCCGCGAGCTCCGCGTCCTGTCCGGTGACGGGCGGGAACGGGCTCAGGTTGGCCGCCTTCATGGCCGCGATGGCGCCACCGCCGGTGCCGTCATTCGCCGCGTAGACGCCCTTGATCTGGTCCTTGAACTGCGAGACCTGGCCGGACACCCAGTCCTGGGCCTTCGCGGGGTCCCATCCTGGTGTGTCGTACTCGGCGAGCACCTTGTAGCCGCTGGAGTCGATGACGCTGTGCGCGCCCTTCTTGAAGAGGGTCGCGTTGTTGTCGGTCGGGGATCCGTTGACCATGAGGATGCCGCTGCCCGAGGGCACGCCGTCCTTCTTGAGCTTGTCGACGAGGGCCTGGCCCTGCAGCTGGCCGACCTTCTCGTTGTCGAACGAGATGTAGTAGTCGCTGTCGGGGCTGTTGATCAGGCGGTCGTAGGAGATGACCGGAACGTTCTTGGCTTTGGCCTCACCCACGATGGATGCGGCGGCCTCGCCGTCGAACGGGTCGAGCACGAGCACCTTGACGCCCTGGGTGAGCATCGACTCCGCCTGCTGCTGCTGCTTGCTGGCGTCTCCGTCGGCGTTCGCGTAGAGGACCTTGCAGCCGGAGCAGAGCTCCTTGACCTTCGCCTCGAAGAAGGGCTTGTCGGCCGCCTCGTAACGGGCGGTGACCGAGTCCGGGAGGAGGAGGCCGATCTGGGCGTTGGCGGCGTCGCCGGTGCTGCCTCCGCCGGACCCGTTTCCGGATCCGTTCGAACACGCTGTGAGGGTGACGGCTGTGAGCAGGATCGCGGCCGACGCGATGACCGCTCTCTTGGTGGCGATCTTCATTGAAAAACCTCCGATTCGGCACCGCCTTCGTTGGCGGCTGCGTTGAGTGTGCCAGTCGGGGAGTTTGGCGTCAAGAGTTGAAGACAATGGTTTCGATAACGGTTCCCACCGTCTTCGGGGGACATCCGGTCCGGAGGGTCAGAACGAGACGCCGTCCGGCGAGATCGAGACGCAGTCGACGGCGTAGGCGACGGCCCCGAGCGCGGCGGCGCGCATCCCGAGCTGGGCCTGGACGATGTCCGGCATGAGGTCCGGGTTGACGATGATCGAGCGCTCGACGGCATGCCGCATCGGGCCGAGCAGCAACTCGCCCGCGCGGGACAACTCGCCGCCCACGATCACGCGCTCCGGATCGATCAGGTTGCAGAGGTTCGCCGTCGCTACGCCGATATGACGGCCCGCGTCGCCGATCGCGCGGATGCAGCGCGCGTCCCCGGCCATCGCCTGCAGGACGACGTCGCCGAGCTTGAGGCTGCCGAGGTGGTCGCGCAGCTCGTCGAGGATGGCGGGGCCGCCCGCCAGAGCCTCCAGGCAGCCGCGGTTCCCGCAGCGGCAGAGCGGTCCGTTCTCGCGGATCGTCGTGTGGCCGAACTCCCCGGCGACACCGTGGTTCCCGCGGAACAGCTGGCCGTTGAGCAGCAGGCCGGCGCCGATCCCGTCGCCGACGTCGATCGTGATGGTGTTGCGCTTGCCGCGTCCTGCGCCGAAACGCGATTCACCGAGAGCCGCGAGGTTGGCGGCGTTGTCCACGAAGACCGGGCGCTTGATCCGGCGTTCCATCGACTCGGCGATCACGACGCCGTCCCAGCCGCGCATGATGCCGCTGCGGGCGATCGTCCCGGTCGCCCGGTCGATCGGAGCGGGGACCGCGATCCCGACGGCGAGCAGGTCGTCGCGGGACGCATCCACCGATTCGAGCATGTCGTTCAGGAGCAGCGAGACCTTGTCGAGCTCGTTGTCGGCGCGGTGGTCACGGGCGAGGGGCATGTGGTTCTCGGCGACCACGGTGTGGGCGACGTCCGCCAGCGCGACGCGCAGGTGTCTGGTCGAGAAGTGCACGCCCACGACGAGGCCGAGCGCGTGCGCCAGCGTGACGTGCTGGGCGCGCCGACCCGAGCGGATGCTCTGCGTCGTGTGCAGGACGCCGGAGGTCGAGAGCTCCTTGACGATGTTCGAGACGGTCGCCGGGGAGAGCCCAGTCGCCCCCGCCAGCTCGACCTGCGTGAGGCCTCCGTGCTTCTTGATGGCGTCGACGATGCGGGCTCGGTTGGCTTCACGAAGTGAAGTCTGCGAACCCGGAGTTCGTCGCTGCGTTGCCACGACGAGAAGGATACATGGCCGGGGAAGGGGGTCGATCAAAAGTGAAAGTAATGGCTTTGTGAGATTCCTATGACCATCTGGGCTGCCCGGCTTGGCAGGATAGAGCTATGGCCGACCTGCACGTTCACCCCGACCGCTTGGAGATCCACCTCACGCGGGCCGAGAAGGTGCTGGCCATGAAGCGGGAGGATCTGGTGGTGCCGCGGGACAGCATCCGCTCGGTCGCCATCACGGAGGACCCGTGGATCTGGATCCGCGGCATCCGCGCGCCGGGCGCCGCCGTCCCGCTGACGCTGTCGATCGGGACGTGGAAGTTCCACGGCGGCAAGGACTTCCTCCTCATCAAGGGCAAGCAGCGCGCGGCCGTCGTGATCGACCTCGACGGCGAGGAGTACTCCCGCATCATCGTGTCGACCCCGCACGCGGCTCGGCTGGTGGAGGCGCTGCGCGTCGATGGCAGCGAGCTGGCCGCCGACGGCGGCGTCATCGACTGACGCTCAGGCGTTCAGGCGTTCAGGCGTTCTCGGCGACCACGAACAAGATCAGCCCGACCAGCGGGATCCCGCCCTGCAGCAGCGCGGCCACCCAGAACCTCCGGCCGATGGTGAGCAGCACCAGCGACGCGAGCACCATGCAGACGCCGCAGAAGAAGATGAGGCCGAACCCGACGTCGTGGAGCGTCGTCCAGTAGAGCACGAGGCCGACGAGCGCTCCTCCGGCGAGGAACAGGTTGTAGAAGCCCTGGCTGTAGGCGACCGGTCGCACGACGTCCGCGTCGTGCTGGGAGCCGACACCGAACCGGCTCCACACGCCGGGCGCCGACCAGAGCACGCTCTGCATCGCGAAGAACACGAGGTGCACGAGCGCCGCCGCGGCGATGAGGACGCTCCCGATGATCGCCATGCCGGGAGGATACGCTGCCGACCATGGAGACGTTGAACACGACGTGCGTCATCGCCGGGGGTGGGCCGGCCGGGATGATGCTGGGCTTGATCCTGGCGCGCAACGGAGTCGACGTGGTGGTGCTCGAGAAGCACGCCGACTTCTTCCGCGACTTCCGCGGGGACACCATCCACCCGTCGACCATCGGGGTGCTCGGCGAACTGGGGCTGCGCGAGCGCTTCCTCGGCCTCCCGCACACCAGCGTCCGAGCCCTGGACGTGGTGGTGAACGGCAACCGCCTCCACCCGATCGACTTCAGCCGGCTCGCTCCGCCGGACGATTTCCTCGTGCTCGCGCCGCAGTGGGACTTCCTGAACTTCCTCGCCGAGGACGCCCGCCGCCACCCGAACTTCCGGCTGCTGATGCAGACGGAGGCGACGGAGCTGATCTGGGAGGAGGATGCGGTCCGCGGCGTCGTCGCGCACGGCCCGGACGGCGACCTCGAGATCCGCGCCCGGTTGACCGTCTCGGCGGACGGCCGCGCCTCCGAGCTGCGGTCGCAGGCGGGTCTCCGCCCCCGGCGATTCGGGGTGCCGATCGACGTGCTGTGGTTCCGCATCCCGAAGCCGGACGACCTCCCCGCGCACACGCTGGCGTACGTCGGCGGAGGCGGCATGGTCGTCACGATCGAGCGTCACGACTACGTCCAGGTCGGGCTGATCATTCCGAAGGGCGGATACGGAGAGTTGCACGCCGGCGGGCTCGACGCCTTCCGCCGCGCGGTGATCGATGCGGCGCCGCACCTGCGGGAGGCGCTCGAGACGATCACCGACTGGGATCAGGTGAAGCTGCTGAGCGTGCAGATCGACCGGCTTCCGCGCTGGTACCGGCGTGGGTTCCTGGCGATCGGGGATGCCGCCCACGCGATGTCGCCGGCGTTCGGCGTCGGCGTCAACTATGCGGTTCAGGATGCGGTCGCAACGGCCAACGCGCTGACGGCGACGCTGCGCGAGCTGGGGCCCCTGGGGGTCGAGGGGGGCTCTGAAACCGCGACCGGCCCCACGGCCGAGGTCGATCTGCGGCTGCTCGACGGCATCCAGCGGCGGCGGATGCCCGCGGTCGCGGCGATGCAGCGCATCCAGCTCGCCGCTCATCGGACGATCTCGCGGCCCGAGGGCGTGCGGCTTCTCCCGGAGTCGATGCCCGCGATGCTGCGAGCGGCGCTCGCCGTGGCGACGCCCGGCATGCAGGCGGTCAGCTCCCGCCTGATCGGGCGGGGGCTCCGGCCGGAGTCGGTCTCGCCGGAGCTGCGCTGACGTTCAGCGCTGAGCGGTCAACTCTGAACGATCAGCTCTGGCCGGTGGCGAGCCCGATGAGGAGGAGCGCCAGCCCGATCAGGGGCAGCGATCCCTGGATGAGCGCGGGGCGCAGGTAGCCGCGGCCCGTCGTGACGAGCACCACGGCCGCCGCGACCATGCACGCCGTCGTGAAGATGATGAGCGCGAGCCCGGCCGCGTGCTGGCCCACGCCGTAGAGGATCAGACCGACGACCGCGCCGATCGCGAGGAAGAGGTTGTAGAACCCCTGGTTGTACGCCATCGGCCGGACGGTGTCGGCCGCCTCCTGGCTGGCCACGCCGAACCGGCGCCAGACCGTCGGACGGGTCCAGGCGACGCTCTCCATGAAGAAGATCGCGATGTGGAGGGCGGCGGCGAGGGTGACCACGACGGTGGCGACGACGATCATGGCGCCAGCATACCGAGCGTTCTGCGGGTCAGCCGCGCACGTCGACCACAGTCCGGCCGCGCAGGCGCCCGGCCAGGATGTCCTCGGCCGCCGGAATCGCGTCCGCGAGCGGCACGAAACGCGTCATCGCGGCGAGCGCCTCCTCATCGAGGTCGGTGGCGAGCCGACGCCACGCGGTCTCGCGCAACGCTGCAGGCGCATCCACCGAGTTGATCCCGACCAGTGAGACCGCGCGCAGGATGAACGGGAGCACCGTCGCCGGAAGGTCGGGGCCCTGCGCCAGGCCGCACGCGGTGACCGTGCCGCCGTAACGGGTCTGCGCGAGCACCGTCGCAAGGGTCTGGCTGCCGACGGAGTCGACCGCGCCGGCCCAGCGCTGCGACTGCAGGGGCTTGCCCGGGGCGTCGAGTTCCGACCGGTCGATGATCGTCGTGGCGCCGAGGTCGGTCAGGTAGTCGCTCGCCGCTTCCACTCGGCCGGTGGATGCGGTGACCGGGTAACCCAGTTTCGCCAGGAGGGCGATGGCGACCGATCCGACGCCTCCGGCCGCACCCGTGACGAGGACGCTGTCGCCGCGGTCGGTCACGTCCTGAGGATCCACGCCGTTGCGCTCGAGTGCGAGCACGGCCAGCATCGCCGTGAAGCCCGCCGTGCCGATGGCGGCCGCCTGCTCGGAGGTGATGGAGTCGGGGATGCGGACCAGGGCGTCACCGTTCACGCGCGCTCTTTCCGCCATCCCGCCGTGGTGGTGCTCGCCGAGTCCGGCGCCGTTGAGGACCACCCGATCGCCCGGACGCCACCGCGGGTCGTCGGTGACGCGCACAGTGCCGACCACGTCGATCCCCGGGATGAGCGGCGAGACGCGGGCGACGCCGGGGCGGCCGCCGATGGCCAGTCCGTCCTTGTAGTTGAGGTCGGTGAACTCGACGTCGATCGTCACATCCCCCGGCATGAGGAAGTCGTCGGTGACCCGCCGGACCTCGGCGGTGTGTGCGGTGATCCGTCCGCCGTCGACCTGCTGCTCGATCACGATCGCCCGGAAATCGCTCATGCCCTCACCCTACGCCGGGCGGTTCGGGGCCTCGGGCGGCCCTGCGGCCGCCTGCCTCAGTTGAGCTGCTCCGTCCCGAGGGGCAGCGCCCCGCCCGCGTACAACTCGAGCGCCGTGTTCTTGAGTGCCGTGAGGGCGACCCGTTGTGTCCACGGCCCGTAGGAGACGCGGGCGACGCCCAGCTCCTCCAGCCGTGTCGGGGCGACCGATCCCGGGACGGCGATGACGCTGAGCTTGCGCGCGCCGAGGCCGCCGACCAGCCGTTCGACCGTCCGCTCGTCAAGTTTGCCGGGGACGAACACGCACGTGGCGCCCTCGTCGAGGAAGGCGCGGCCCCGTCGGATCGCCTCCTCCACCTTCTCGTGGTCGGTCGGGAAGGTGTCACGGAGGAACACGTCGGTGCGCGCGTTCAGCGCGAACGGCACGTTCTCGGAGTCCGCCGCCCGGATCGCGGCCCGCACGGAGGCGACGGCATCGTCGAAGGGACGGAGCTGGTCTTCGAGGTTGGCGCCGACCACTCCGACGCCGATGGCGCGCCGGATGGTCTCGCCGGAGTCGCCGTAGCCGCCTTCGAGGTCGGCGCTCACGGGCAGGTCGGTGGCCGCGACGATGCGCCCGACCATGTCGAGCATCAGGTCGAGCGGGATCTTCTCGCCGTCCTCGTAGCCGAGGGTTGCCGCGATGGAGTGGCTCGCGGTCGCGAGGGCGCGGGTGTCGGGGAGGTCGGCGATCACGCGGGCGCTGATCGCATCCCAGACATTGACGACCTGCAGCAGCTCGGGTGCATCGTGCAGTCGGCGGAGTTCGGCGCCACGCGCCTGGATGTCTGTCATGCGCTCACCCTACGTCGCGGCGGGTCCTCGCTCTAGGATGGCGGCATGGCCCGCACGGGGGAGCCGATGGAGGTGCCGAAGAGCCGATCGGCGCCGGGCCGGCGTGCCTCGGCGAGCACGGTGATCGACTACGCGTTCTTCGTGTTCGGCGGTGTCGCCGCGGTCTGGCTGGCGGTGCTGCTGCTCACGGACAGCTTCGAGTGGGGCTGGTTCCTCATCCTCTTCTTCGTGGTGTTCTGGGTGGTGCTCGCCTATCTGGTGCTCCCGCGGCTGCACCGCATCCTGACCGAGATCTACGTCCCCGACTATTTCATCGGCCGCGCGCGCACGAGCGACGGGTTGCTCGGCGACCCGATCAACCTGGCGCTGCTCGGGTCCGAGGCGCAGTTGGACGACGCGATGCGCGAGGCCGGCTGGACGCGCGCGGACGATGTCACCCTGCGTTCGAGCCGCCGGATCATCACGTCGACGCTGTTGCGGCGCAGCTATGACGAGGCGCCGGTGAGCCCGCTCTTCTTGTTCGGCCGTCAGCAGGATGTGGCGTACCAGCAGGAGGTGAAGGGCAACCCGGCGAAGCGGCACCACGTGCGGTTCTGGCGGTGTCCGGACGGGTGGTTGCTCCCGGGCGGCTACGGAGTGGACTGGCTGGCGGCCGGGACGTTCGACCGCTCGGTGGGCTTCTCGCTGTTCACCTTGCAGATCACGCACAAGATCGACGCGAACACCGACATCGAGCGCGACCACATCGTGTCGACACTCCTGGCCGCGGACGTGGGGGCCGAGGTCTCCGTGATCCGTGACTTCTCGACCGGGTACCACTCGCGGAACGGCGGGGGTGACACGATCGAGACGGACGGCGACCTCCCGATCGTGGATCTGCGCGCGGTCCCGGTGGATGCGCAGGCCGCGACGGTCGCGGCCGACGCAGATGCCCGCCGCGAGGCTCTGGCGGAGCGCCGTCCCGTGCCGACGGCGCTCGGCGCGCTGCTGATGGCGTTGCGTGTGTTGGCGGGCGTCAGCTACATCGCGCTGAACCTGCTCGACTGGCAGCGCTTCGTGATGTCGGAACTGGCCGGCGAGGTGGTGACGGCGAGCGAGCGTGACGCGGTGAGCCTGGTGCTCGGCATCGCGATGGGGGCGTTCGGCGCGGGACTGGTGCTGTACTTCCTGCTCGCCCTGCTGGTGTTCTTCGGGAGCAACTGGGCCCGTATCGCCGCGATGTCGTACAGCTCGCTGATCATCATCGTCTCGGCGATCGACTACTTCAACGGCGGCCCCCAGATCTCGCTGCGCAACAACCTGTTGGGGTTGGCCCTGGACATCCTGGTGGTGCTCGCCCTGTCTTCGAAGCGCTCGCGCCTGTGGGCTCGGCGCCCGCGCGCCCGCCGGGGCCGCGGACGTCCCGCCGCTGCGCCGCTCGCGACCGCCGGGCCAACGCCCGCCGGCTCTGCGCCTGCCGGCTCCGCGCCCGCGGACTCGACCACGCTCACATGAGCGGCTTCTTCCCGTCGGCTCCGCCCGCCTTGAGTGCGGACTCCTCCGCATCGAGGAAGGCGAGCACGGACCGCACCGCCGGCTCCTGGTAGCGCCCTTCCGCCCGCGCCTCCAGCACCGCCTGACGTTCGGCGGTGATCATGGTCCGGCGCAGGCGCCGGTACTCGAGCGGCAGGTCGGTGCGATCGTCCGGCGACGGGTTCTCCAGGGCGTCGGACAGGAACAGCGCATTGATCCGCAGCCGCTGGATGACCCGTTCGTCCTCGTCACCGGTGACCTGCGATTCAAGGTGCTCGAGCCCCGCGGACTGCGCCTCGGCGAGCAGTCGTTGCATCTCGCTGGCCTCCTGCGCGAAGTCAGGCGGCGGCAGCTTGAGCCTGCGGATCACCCAGGGCAGCGCGAGGCCTTCGAGCAGCGTGCCGACCACGACGACGAACGCGAGGAACTGCAGGAACTCCCGGTGCGGCGTGTCCTCCGGGAGGAGGAACACCGCAGCCAACGTCACCACACCACGGATACCCGCGAAGGAGACGGCGATGCCCGTGGGCCACGACCAGCCGCGCTCCCGTAGCCGCTGCGGACCGTAGCGGTAGAGCGCGGTCGTGCCGATCATCCACAGGAAGCGCGCGAGGAAGATGGCCAGCAGCACGACGATGCTGATGACGATCGTCTGCGGGACCGTGATGCCCGATGTGAAGGCCGCCGTGAGGATCGACCGCAGCTCGAGCCCGATGAAGAGGAAGACGGCGTTCTCGAGCAGGAAGCTGACCGTCCGCCAGTTGATCGTCTCCGCGATCCGAGCCTCCGCCGTCTGGATGGTGGGGGAGCGGTAACCGAGGTACAGCCCGGCGACGACCACCGCGAGAATGCCGGACCCGTGGAACAGCTGGGCCGGAATGAACGCGAGGTATGGCGTCACCAGCGCGAGCGACGTGTCGAGCACCGGCGACCTCAACTGCTTGCGGATCGCCGCGAGGACGAGCCCCACGAGGAGTCCGACACCGATGCCGACCACGACGGCGAGCACGAAGTCGACGCCGACGGCGACCGGGTTCACCACGCTGACGATCGCCGCGATGCTGGCGTTGAGCGCGACGAGGGCCGTGGCGTCGTTGAGCAGGCTCTCGCCCTCCAGCACGGTGACGAGTCGCCGCGGGAGCTTCACCCGGCCGGCGACCGCCTGTACGGCCACCGTGTCGGTCGGCGCGACCACCGCACCGAAGGCGAACGCGGCCGCGAGAGTGATGGCCGGGACCACCAGGTAGGTCGCGAATCCCACCACCACGACCGTGAACGCCACCAGCCCGACGGACAACAGCAGGATGCCGTCGCGCCTGGCACGCACATCCACGATCGAGGTCTGGATCGCCGCCGCGAAGAGCAGGGGCGGGAGAAGGCCGAACAGGACGACCTCCGGTTCGAGCGTCACCTCCGGAACGCCCGGCACGAAGGATGCGGCCGCTCCGACGAAGACGAGCACGACGGGGGCCGACCAGCCGACCCGTCGGGACAGGCCGGTGACCGTGACCGTGACGACGACGAACGACACGATCCAGACGATGGTGGAGACCGGATCCATGCTGTTCATGATGGCGGCAACACGAAGAGGCCGCCAAGGTTTCCCGCGAGTCGGTGGAGAACGCGTTCGCCCTCGGCGATGTGGACGGTTTCGCCGTCGCTCAGGCGGCGTGGGCCTCGCAGGTCGCGATCCCGCAGTCGTCGCAGACCACGAGCTGCTCGCGACAGGCCGGGTCGGAGCAGTTCCGCATCCGGCTTGTGGCCTCGCCGCACGTGACGCACCGCCCGAGGACGGCGGCGTGGTCGCTGAAGGTGAGCGAGCCGCGCCCGTCGAAGACGTAGCGGGCACCCTCCCAGAGTCCGTCGTCACCGTACGTCTCGCCGTAGCGGGCGATCCCGCCCTCGAGCTGGTAGACCTCCTGGAATCCGCGGGAGCGCATCAGCGACGACAGCACTTCGCAGCGGATGCCGCCGGTGCAGTAGGTGACGACGGCCTTGTCTTTGAGGTGGTCATAGGCCCCGCTGTCGAGCGCTGCGACGAACTCTCGCGTGTTGGCCACATCGGGTACGACCGCGTCACGGAAGCGGCCGATCCCGGCTTCGAAGCGGTTCCGGCCGTCGAAGAAGACGAGGTCGTCGCGTTCCGCGGCGAGCGCGTGCAGTTGCTCGGGGGCGAGGCGCTCGCCGCCGCCGAGCACGCCGTTCTCGTCGACCACCAGCTCGTCGGGCGCCCCGAAGGAGACGATTTCGTCGCGCACCTTCACCGAGAGGCGCGGGAAGTCGATGCTCGCGCCGTCCGCATCAAGGCCGCAACCCTCGCTCCATTTGGCGTCGAGGCGTCGGAACGGCTCGTACTCCTTGGTGACGCGAAGGTAGCGCTTGAGGGCGTCGAGCTCGCCGCCCAGTGTCCCGTTGATCCCGTGCGGCGAGAGCAGGATGCGCCCCCGCAGTCCCAGACGTTCGCACAGTTCGCGCTGCCAGAGCCGGACGGCTTCCGGGTCGGCGAGCGGCGCGAAGACGTAGAAGAGCAGGATCTTGGGTACGGCCACCGCCTCATCGTAGGCGAGCGGTTCCGGAGTGGACCCGATCGTAGGATCGTGGAGGCTGTGAACGCCCGCAGTCTCGTTCGCCTGCCGTTCAGACTGGTAGGACAGGGTCGAATGCGTTCCTCCGGGGCGTGCCCCTGACAGAAAGGCGGGTTGTTGCGAACCCTGGTCATCATCCCGACCTATGACGAGCGAGAGAACGTCGGCTCGATCGTCGGACGGGTGCGCGCGTCCGTGCCGGACGCCGACGTGCTCATCGTCGACGACAACTCGCCGGACGGCACGGGTGAGCTGGCGGACGCGCTCGCCGCGACCGACGCCAGCGTGCACGTCCTGCACCGCACCGGGAAGGACGGCCTGGGGGCCGCCTATCGAGCGGGGATGCAGTGGGCGCTCGACGCCGGCTACGAAGTCGTGGTGGAGATGGATGCCGATGGCTCGCACCAGCCGGAGCAGCTGCCGCGTCTTCTGGAGGCGGTTCGCTCGCCTGAGCTGCCGACAGGCGCCGATGTCGTCCTGGGCTCACGCTGGGTCGACGGCGGTGGCGTGGTGAACTGGCCGGCTCGTCGTCGCCTGATCTCCCGTGGGGGCAGTACGTACTCGCGGCTGGCTCTCGGGCTGCCGATCCGGGATGTCACGGGCGGCTACCGCGCGTTCACCGCGGACGCGCTGCGGCGGCTGCATTTCGACCGCACCGAGAGTCAGGGCTACTGCTTCCAGATCGACATGACGCGTCGCGCCTACGACGCGGGCCTGCGAATCGTCGAGGTGCCCATCACCTTCGTGGAGCGGGAACGCGGCGCGTCGAAGATGGGCGGCGGGATCGTCGTGGAGGCGATGCTGAGGGTGACTCTGTGGGGTCTGACCGGCCTGCCTCGACGGTTCCGCAGGCGTCCGTCGCCGGCGGAGACGGAATCCGCCGCGCGGGCGTAGCGTGGCTGTATGGCCAACGATCCTCTGGAGCGCTTCGGCGCTGTCCCCCTTTTCATCGTGTCCAGTGAGGATGTCGCCGACGGACGTCCCCTGTCCCGCGCCCAGTGGGGTGCGGGCGGTGGCGGCGGCGACGTCTCGCCCCAGCTCTCGTGGAGTGGCTTCCCTGCGGAGACCAAGAGTTTCGCGGTGACCATCCACGACCCGGATGCCCCCACAGGTTCGGGTTTCTGGCACTGGGCCGTCTATAACATCCCTGCCTCCGTCACCGAGCTTCCGGCGGGCGCCGGCGCGGAGGGCGGAGCGAACCTGCCTGCAGGCGCGTCGATGCTCTCGAATGAGATGCGGTCGAAGAGCTTCACGGGTGCCGGACCTCCTCCCGGGACGGGAACCCACCGCTACGACATCGTGGTCCACGCCCTGGACGTCGAGCACCTGGATCTCGACCCCGAGTCGACGCCGGCTGTTCTCGGCTTCAACGTGCACTTCCACACGCTCGCCCGGGCGGTGATCGCGCCCGTCGCCACCGCGGGAGACATCTGATCGGAGTTCGTGAGCGTGCCGGCGTCAGCGATCGAGCTGGCGCCGGCTCGCGGCGTTTTCAGTGCTTGACGCCGGTGAAGGCGAGCACACCGCCGAGGCCGATCATGAGGACGCCTCCCGTCGCTCCGAGCCGTTCCACGCGCTTGGGCGAGCGCCCGAACCACTGACGGGCGGTGCCTGCGGCGAGCGCCCACACGCTGTCGAACATCAGCGCGAGCACGAGGAAGATCACCCCGAGTTCGAACAGTTGCAGGGGGATCCCGCCCGCGCGGTAGTCGACGAACTGCGGGAGCACCGCGACGAAGAAGACGAGCGACTTCGGATTCGTCAGCCCGACGACGAATCCTTCGCCGAGGATGCGCAGCCAGGATCGCCGGGGCGGAGCGGCCTCGTGGGTGACCGCGGTGTGCCGCCGGTGGCGGATCGCCTGGATGCCCAGGTAGACGAGGTAGGCGGCACCCGCGAACTTGATGATCGTGAACAGGACCAGGGATTGCGCGACGACCGCGCCGATCCCCAGGGCCACGGCGATCACGAGCGGGAGCATTCCCAGAGCGTTCCCCACGACGCTGAGCAGACCGCCCAGCCGTCCCAGCGCCAGAGAGCGCCCGATCACGAAGAGCACGCTCGGCCCGGGGATGATGATGAGCGCGATCGACGCGAGGGCGAACGCGAGCAGCGACGGGCCGGGAACCATGAGCCGAGCGTAGGGGAGGTAGGTTCGTTACGTGAAGCTCCACAACGTTCGTGTGCACAGCAGCGAGGAGAACCTCGCCCGTCAGGACCAGCTCGCATGGAAGATCGCGCAGGTCGCGACCGACCCGGTGGAGGTGGATGCGGACGTCACCGAGATGGTCATCAACCGGGTGATCGACAACGCCGCCGTCGCCGCAGCGTCCTTGACTCGACGGCCGGTGGTCTCGGCGCGGTCGCAGGCTCTCGCGCACCCGATCCCGTCCCGCCAGTTGGAGGAACTCGCCGAGTCGGTGGAGCACCCGCAGGACGGCTCGACCGTCTTCGGCGAGCAGCAGACCGTCCGCGTCTCGCCGGAGTGGGCGGCCTGGGCCAACGGAGTCGCGGTGCGGGAGCTGGACTATCACGACACGTTCCTCGCCGCCGAGTACTCGCATCCCGGTGACAACATCCCTCCGATCACCGCGGTCGCGCAGCACGCGGCGCGGGCTTATGGGCTGACCGGGCGGGACCTCGTCCGCGGTATCGCGACGGGCTACGAGATCCAGATCGACCTCGCTCGGGCGATCAGCTTGCACCGGCACAAGATCGATCACGTCGCCCACCTCGGACCGTCCGCCGCGGCGGGCATCGGCACCCTGCTCCGCCTCCCGGCCGAGACGATCTACCAGGCGATCGGACAGGCGCTGCACACGACCACGGCGACACGTCAGTCGCGCAAGGGCGAGATCTCCAGCTGGAAGGCCCACGCGCCCGCCTTCGCCGGCAAGATGGCGGTCGAGGCGATCGACAGGGCGCTGCGTGGCGAGACCAGCCCGACCCCGATCTACGAGGGGGAGGACGGCGTGATCGCCTGGCTGCTCGACGGTCCGGACGCGTCGTACGACGTGCCTCTGCCGGACGCAGGAGAGGCGAAGCGGGCGATCCTCGACTCGTACACCAAAGAGCATTCCGCTGAGTACCAGGCCCAGGCCTGGATCGACCTCGCGAGGAAGCTGCACCGCGAGCATCCGGAGGTGGCCGACCCGTCTCGTGTGGAGAGCATCGTCATCCATACGTCCCACCACACGCATTACGTGATCGGCTCGGGGGCGAACGACCCGCAGAAGTACGACCCGACCGCATCGCGCGAGACGCTCGACCACAGCATCCCGTACATCTTCACGGTTGCCCTTCAGGACGGCGGCTGGCATCACGTGGAGTCGTACCTGCCGTCGCGTGCGGCTCGCCCGGACACCGTCGAGCTGTGGGGAAAGGTGACGACATCGGAGGATCCGGAGTGGACCCGCCGCTACCACTCCACCGACCCTGCGGAGAAGGCTTTCGGTGGTCGCGTGGTGATCCGTCTGGCTGACGGCCGGGTCATCGAGGACGAGATCGCCGTGGCCGATGCTCACCCGCTGGGTGCTCGGCCCTTCGCCCGGGCGGACTACGTCGCGAAGTTCCGCATGCTCGCGGCCGACGTTCTGGAGCAGGACGAGATCGAGCGATTCCTGGCGCTGGCCGAACGCCTGCCCGAACTGAGCGCCTCCGAACTGGCCGGCCTCACCATCACCGCGCGTCCCGGACTTCTGGCCGCGACCCCCGCGCCGAAGGGACTCTTCTAAATGCTGTATTCGTCGGTTCCCGCGCACGAGAAGCGTGCAGCGTTCCGAGCCCGGCTGGCGTCGGGTGAGCTGATCCGCATGCCCGGGGCGTTCAATCCGTTGAGCGCGCGCCTGATCGAGCGCAAGGGCTTCGAGGGCGTCTATATCTCGGGCGCCGTCCTCTCCGCAGACCTCGGCCTGCCGGACATCGGCCTGACCACGCAGACGGAGGTCGCCGGCCGATCCGCGCAGATCACGCGCATGACGGACCTGCCTGCGCTCGTCGACGCGGACACCGGGTTCGGCGAGCCGATGAACGTCGCGCGCACGGTTCAGGCGTTGGAGGATGCCGGCGTCGCCGGCCTGCACATCGAGGATCAGGTCAATCCCAAGCGGTGCGGTCACCTCGACGGCAAGCAGGTTGTGGATGAGGACACCGCTCTGAAGCGGATCCGGGCCGCCGTGGATGCTCGGCGCGATGGCAACCTCCTCATCATGGCGCGGACGGACATTCGTGCTGTCGAGGGTCTCGCCGCGGCGATCGACCGCGCGAAGGCCTTGGTCGATGCCGGCGCCGACGCCTTGTTCCCCGAGGCGATGGCTGATCTGTCCGAGTTCGAGGCCGTCCGTGCCGCCGTGGACGTGCCGGTGCTGGCGAACATGACCGAGTTCGGAAAGAGCGACCTGTTCACCGTCGACCAGTTGCGTGACGTCGGCGTGAACATCGTCATCTGGCCGGTATCCCTTCTGCGCCTGGCGATGGGCGCCGCCGAGCGTGGCCTTGACCAGCTGGTCGG
This sequence comes from Cryocola sp. 340MFSha3.1, assembly GCF_000383315.1. NCBI lineage: Bacteria > Bacillati > Actinomycetota > Actinomycetes > Micrococcales > Microbacteriaceae > Cryocola > Cryocola sp. 340MFSha3.1. The sequence continues at coordinate 2,007,148 of NZ_KB911087.1, read as the reverse complement.
CGAGGGAACGTTGAAGCCGATGCTGGACGACATGCAGCATCGCGCCGATCTGTACGACCTGATTGACTACGAGGGCTACAACGCCTTCGACAACGTAATTTTTGAAACGTACAGTGGCCTGCGCGAGGACCGGGACCGCCGTAGGACTGACCCTCCAGCATCCTGACCCCGAACGCGGGACGGGTGCATCATCCGACCGTCCGGTACGCTCGCGAGCATAAAGAACCACCTCCTCGTTGTCGCTGTGGTGGGCCTCGCGCTCGCACTCAGCGGATGCGCCTCCCCGACGGCCAAGCCGACGCCGACGGAGACCCGTACCGTGATGCAGAAGGCGATGGACAAGTGCGACTTGATTAGCGTCTCGCCCGGCCTATCGCTCGGTGACGGTAAGCACACGCTCATTCTCGACGGCAAGGGCAAAGAAGACTCCGACGGGATGAGCGCGGAGACCGAGCTCTGCATCCTGAAGGCACTGAACGTCACAGACGCCATCCTCAACGAGATCGAGACCACACGGGCGCTTGACGGTCGCCAGGAGGGCACCTGGGACGGCGTGGATGCGTCGTGGACGTATCATCCCGACAACGGACTCGACCTCACTCTCACCGAGAAGTAGCGCAGCTCGGGCGGCGACCGGTTCGGGTACATCCGCGGCGAGAAGGACACCTACGAGCTTCACCCCGAGCAGTCGATCGTGCTCGCTGAGGCGTACCGCCGGTACGCCGAGGATGAGCACGGGTTCTCCCGCATCACCCGGTGGCTGAACAGCGAAGGCGTGCCGACGGCGCGCGGCGGCAGCTGGTCCATCCCCGTGGTGACCCGCATCCTGGACTCCGGGTTCGCCGCCGGGCTGATCGTGCAGATGACCGCAGAGGGGCGCACCTACCATCCGGGGCGCCACCCGGCGATCATCAGCGCCGAACTGTGGCAGGCGTACCTGCGCCGCCGCGGCGAAGCGCCCCGACCCTCCCGCCAAGTCGAGCCGCGCTCCCCGCTCTCCGGGCTGCTGCGCTGCGCCGACTGCGGCGGCAGCATGCGGCTCGCGAAGCGGCCATCCGCGGGCGGGCAGATGGCGCCCGGGTTCGTGTGCACCCGGTGGTACCAGTACCGCGACGGCCGGAGGCTCGTGTCCTGCCTCGAACACAACGCCATCGCCGCGGTGAAAGCATGGGTGCTCGAACGCGCCGCCGAGATCCAAGACGGCGCCCGCGCCGCAGCGCTGGAACGCCGAGCCGTCACAGCGATTGACGACGGCGCCGCCGCAGCGCGCCGACTCGCGAAGTCACGAGCCGCACTCGGCGCGCTCACCGTCCGCTGGGTCGAAGGCCGCATCAGCGAGGACGCCTACAACGCCGCCGCCGAGCGCCTCCAAGCCGAGATCGACCGGCTCAACACCCGCGACACTGCCCCCGCCGCCCCCGACATCACCGTCGAGGAAGTCCGCGAACTCGCCGTCCGCGTCACCGACCTGTGGGACGCAGCATCACCCCTCGAACTCCGCACCGCCCTCGCCGCGATGATCGATCACGTCGAGGTGATACCGCCCGCACGGAAGGGCTACGGCCGAACCGACTTCCGCGTCGTTCCTCGCTACCCCGAGCTGTACGTCTAGACCCCAGCATCGCTCTGCGTGATAGCCCCTATCGACCCGCGGATGGCGGAGAACCGTTTCTGAGAAGGTTCGAAGGAGCCGAAGCGCGATGGGTAGTTGACCCGCGATAACTTCATGCGAAAGGCTCCAGTTGTAGCCGGCGACGGCTGCCCCCGCCCCGCCGAAACCCGAAGCAGACCCAACGAAGGGTACTTCTTCAATGGCAAGATCAAAGTTCCTCGGAGCACTAGTTGTGTGCATGGCGGCGAGCGTCTCGCTGCTCGGAGCGCAAGCGAGCGTCGCTGCTACGCCTCCCCCCACCGCTCCTCCTGCTGCCGCCTCCGATCTGGCGTTCCGCACGACCGTTCCGGCCGCGGCCACCGCAGCGGGGCTCCGCAATCAGCTGAATACCTGGTACGAGCGGGACGGCGTCATCTACGTCGGCCTGTCAAGCCCAACAGCCGCGGCACAGAACGCGCTCGCAAACCGGCTGGATAAGCCGGTGAAGGTATTCAAGGAGGGGCCGTGGACCACGGCCGAGAAGCGCACGCCTGCCACGCCAGGAATCAAGGTGATCCAGGAGGCTCCCAAGAGCACCGCCACCGCCAAGCACGCACAGGTATCGAAACTGTCCCCGCTCAACCTCACCCCAAACGGCGGCCCGCCATACGCCGATATTCTCGGCACTCCCTGGTACGGAGGAGACCGAATCATCAGCTACCAAACGATCAACGGCTCGCCATTCTGGATCGAGTGCACCACGACAGGCGCATACGGCAGCAGCTACATAATGACCGGGGGACACTGCGCTCCAACTGGGACCAACTGGCAGCAGGGGTACTTCGACGGAACCAACGTCCACACCTATGGAAACGTCGGCAATGTCGCCACAGTGCAATGGGGCGACAACCGCACCGACAGTGAGCTCGTGAGCGGCTCAACCTACTCGGGATTCGTGTACCAATCGAACCAGGACGGGTCGGTATCAGCACGCAATATCCGCGGCGCCGCCACAGTCGCACCTGGCTCCTCGGTCTGCTTCGACGGGTCTACGACGGGCTGGGTTTGTGGTGCGACTGTGGGAGAGACGAACGCCTGCGCGGCCGTCACGGAGGACGGAAAGACGTACACCGTCTGCGGATTGGATATCGCGCAGGACCCCAACGCGGTCATCGTCGAGCCGGGAGATAGCGGAGGTCCGGTTTTGGCCAACGTGACGACAGACCCGACACTGGGTAGCGTGGCTCGAATCGCTGGAACGATTAGTGCCAACAACATGAACGGCCACGAAGGGCTGTTCGCTGACGTTGGGTACCAGGTGCAAATCTTCGGAGTATCGCCGGCTCTTGGATAGAAGACAACACGTTTCCGTCGTGACTGCCGCCATCTACGCGACTGTCACCCTCGGGCTGGCCGGCTGCACCGCCGGCCAGCCCGCCGAGGCGCCCACGACACCCATCGCTTCCGCGTCTCCCACGTCGTCGACGCCCACAGGCCAGTTGCCCCTGGACCGGGCAGCTAAACCCTCAGGACCGTTCGTTCCCTGGCACCTCATTCGCATCGATCCGGCCGACAACCGGATCTACTTCTCGGCACGCAGCGACGACACGTGCGTCCGGCCAACCCGCGCCCACATCGACGAGCGCACGCACGAAGTGGTGCTCACAATCGAGGGCATCCGTGACAAGGCACCGTGTAGCGCCGAAGCCCTGACCTTCGTCGGATATGTCTCGGTCAGTAACGATCTTGAAAGTAAACGAGTGCTTCACGGGCCATCCGATTGACGCTGTGAAGGACGCCGACTCGCAGCGGAAGTTCCTTACGTCTGCTCTGATGCGAAGGGTGGCTGAACAGTATGGTGTACCCGTCTGGCGCTGAGACCCCCGCTGTATGTTTGAGGAAGCGCATTGGACACGTCGGTGTACAACTTCGACGTGCGGAAGTAGCGCCCTCTCTCGATGCCGCTCACCGGCGGCCATCCCGTCAGCAGCGAAGGAGCTCACATGACCGACCCCGAGATCCACAAGGGCCTCGCCGGTGTCGTCGTGGACACGACGACCATCTCCTCGGTGAACCCGCAGACGAACTCGCTGCTGTACCGCGGCTACCCGGTCCAGGAGCTGGCCGAGCACTGCTCGTTCGAAGAGGTCGCCTACCTCCTGTGGCACGGCGAACTGCCGACTGCGGATGAGCTGGTCGCCTTCGAGTCCCTGGAGCGGTCGCTGCGTCGACTGGATGACCGCACGCGCCGCGCGCTGGGTGACATCCCGGTGTCGGCCCACCCGATGGACGCACTGCGAACCGCGGTCAGCCAGCTGGGCGGCCTCGACGCCACGCTGCAGCAGCCCGACAGCATCCTTGACCCTGAACTCAACGAGGGCCGCGCCATCTACCTGTTCGCGCAGCTGCCCGCCATCGTTGCCTACATCCAGCGCCGCCGCCGCGGTCTCGATGTGGTGGAGCCTCGCGACGACCTCGACTACTCGCGCAATTTCCTCTGGATGACGTTCGGCGAGGTGCCGGACGACGTGGTCGTGGACGCGTTCCGCGTCTCGCTCGTCCTGTATGCGGAGCACTCGTTCAACGCGTCGACCTTCACGGCTCGGGTGATCGCTTCGACGCTGTCGGATGTCTACTCGGCAGTGACCGGTGCCGTCGGAGCGTTGAAGGGCCCCCTCCACGGCGGCGCGAACGAGGCCGTCATGCACGCCTTCGACGAGATCCAGAGCGCCGACCGCGCAGAGGAGTGGCTCGACGCGGCTCTCGCCGAGAAGCGCAAGATCATGGGCTTCGGCCATCGCGTGTACAAGAACGGCGACTCCCGCGTCCCGACGATGCGCGCGTCGCTGGTGGTCCTCGCGGAGCACTACGACCGTCGCGACCTCCTCGACCTGTACGACGCTCTGGAGAGCGCGATGGGCGAGCGCAAGAACATCAAGCCGAACCTGGACTACCCGTCCGGTCCCGCCTACAACCTGATGGGCTTCGACACCGAGACGTTCACTCCGCTGTTCGCGGCGGCACGGGTCACCGGCTGGACGGCGCACATCTTCGAGCAGTACTCCGCCAACTCGTTGATCCGGCCGCTGTCGCAGTACACCGGCCCGGCGGAGCGTCACCTGGAGCGCTGACCCTCCGGCCGGCACTCCGAGTGCAAACAGTCTCCGGCAGCGTCCGATCAGCGATAGAGCAGCAGCGCGTCGCCCTGCCCACCACCACCGCACAGAGCGACCGCAGCTCGCCCGGAACCACGCCGAGCCAACTCGTGCGCCGCGTGACCAGCGAGCCGGGCGCCGGACGCACCGATCGGGTGTCCGAGCGCGATTGCGCCGCCGTGCAGGTTCACTTTCTCCGGATCGAGCCCCAGGTCGGCCATCGACTGCAGCGCCACGGCCGCGAACGCTTCGTTGATCTCGATCAGGTCGAGCTCCGACACGTCCCAGTTCGCACGCTTGAGGGCGGCGTCGATCGCGCGGGACGGCTGCGAGTGCAGCGAGTTGTCCGGGCCGGCGACCTGCCCGCTCGCCCCGACCAGCGCCAGCCACGGAAGGCCGAGGCGCTCGGCGTTCTCGCGGTTGGTCAGCACCAGCGCCGCGGCGCCGTCGCTGAGAGGGGAGGAGTTGCCGGCGGTGAGGGTGCCGCCCTCCGCGAAGCTCGGTCGCAGCCGCGAGAGCGTCTCGGTCGTCGAATCCGGCCGGACGCCCTCGTCCGTTCGCACGACGAGCGGCTCGCCCTTGCGCTGCGGGATGGTGACGGGCGCGATCTCGTCGTCGAACACTCCGGCGTCGGCTGCCGCTCCCGCCCGTTGGTGCGATCGTGCTGCGAAGTCGTCCTGCGCCTCCCTCGTCAGCCCGAGCTTCTCCGTGTAGCTCTCTGTCGAGGCGCCCATCGAGATACCGTCGAAGGCATCCGTGAGCCCGTCGTGCGCGGCCGAGTCGAGCGCCTGAATGGACCCGTAGTTCCAGCCCAGCCGTGAGCCGGGCAGGATGTGAGGCGCGTTCGTCATCGACTCCTGCCCTCCGGCCACGACCACCGTCGCCTCCCCGGTGCGGATCAGTCGTGCGGCGTCGATCACGGCGGCGAGGCCCGACAGGCACACCTTGTTGATCGTCGTCGCCGGCACGTCCCAACCGATCCCCGCACCGATTGCCGTCTGCCGGGCCGGGTTCTGTCCGGCACCGGCCTGCAGCACCTGGCCGAAGAGCACCGTGTCGACTGCCTCGGCTCCGATCCCCGACCGCTCGAGGGCTTGCTTCACGGCGATCGTTCCCAACTGCACCGCGGTCAGCGAGGCGAGCGCCCCCTTGATCTTCCCCAACGGGGTGCGGGCGGCGGACAGGATGACGACGTCGTCGGTACTCATGGGCTACTCCTTCGTGCCTTGTCCTCCCATTGTCACACCGCGCACGACGGGCGCACCGGTAGGCTTGGGGCTCGTGACTGCACGCGTTTTGATCAAGGACCTGGCCGCTCTTCCCGACGGCCCCGTGAGCGTCGCCGGATGGGTCGAGACCGTCCGCGACCAGAAGAAGGTGCAGTTCGTCGTTCTGCGCGACGAGTCGGGGGCCGTCCAGCTGGTCAACCCGCGGACCGTCGGCGACGACGGCGCAGTGATTGCGGACGAGCCTGCCACCACCATCTCCGGCCTCTCGCAGGGCAGCTTCGTTCGAGCCACCGGAGAGCTGAAGCACGACGAGCGCGTCAAGCTCGGGGGCATCGAGATCAAGCTGACCTCTCTCGAGGTGGAGACGGCCGCCATCCCTGAGACGCCGATCGCCGCCGACAGCGGCATCGACAAGCGCATGGACTGGCGTTTCCTCGACCTGCGCGACCCGCGCCACAACCTCATCTTCCGCGTGCAGACCACGTTCGAGCACGCGCTCCGCCAGTACTGGGTGGAGAACGGATTCGTCGAGATCCACACGCCCAAGCTGATGGCCTCGGCTTCCGAGTCGCGCGCCGAGCTGTTCGAACTGCCGTACTTCGAGACCACGGCTTATCTGGCTCAGAGCCCTCAGATCTTCAAGCAGATGGCACAGGCGGCCGGATTCGGACGCGTCTTCGAGATCGGGCCGGCGTTCCGCGCCGACCCCAGCTTCACCAGCCGTCACGCGACCGAGTTCACGAGCGTCGACACGGAGATCAGCTGGATCGACAGCCACGAAGACGTCATGAAGGTGCACGAGGACCTCCTGGTCGCCGGTTTCACTGCGGTCAAGGAGAAGCACGGCGAGGAGATCGAGCGTCTCTTCGGCGTCGAGGTCACCGTCCCGTCGACGCCGTTCCCGCGCATCCCGCTCGCTGAGGCGAAGCGCATCGTCGCCGAGCGCGGCTACGAGGTGCAGCGCGAGGACGACGACATGGACCCGGAGGGCGAGCGCCAGATCTCCGCGTACGTCAAGGAGACCTACGGACATGAGTTCGTCTTCCTGACGGACTACGCCGCGAGCATCCGCCCGTACTATCACATGCGTCATCCGGAGGACCCGTCGATCACGCGCAGCTACGACCTGATCTTCAACGGCGTCGAGATCTCGACCGGAGCTCAGCGCGAGCACCGCGTCGACATCCTCGAGAAGCAGGCCGTCGAGAAGGGCCTCTCGGTCGAGGAGCTCGAGGACGTCCTGGCGTTCTTCCGGTACGGCATCCCGCCGCACGGCGGTTTCGGCATGGGCCTGGCGCGCGTGCTGATGCTCATGCTGCACCTCTCGAACCTGCGCGAGACGACCTACCTCTTCCGTGGGCCGACCCGCCTGACGCCGTAGCGCCGGAGCCGGCGGTGGGCAGAGCCGTCCAGCTGTCGCCCGCCACCAGGACGTGGCCCAGGAAACGCAGGCCGAGCGTCGCGGCGGATTGATCGAGTCGCCGGGTGAGCATGAGGTCTGCGACGGAGGCGTCGAGCACGCCGGACGGATGGTTGTGCGCGACCGCGAATGATCGACCGCCGCGCGTGAGGACCGCCTGAAGCACGTCCGCAGGTTGGACACTGGTCTCATCCACACCGCCGTCCTGTAGGAGCACCAGCTCGAGCGGACGCGACGCACGATCGGCGACGACCACCACGAAGCGCTCCGAGTCGCGGTGGAGGAGTTCGGGGCGGACGACGTCGGCGACCGCCTTGTGGTCGGTGAGCCTGGTCCAGGCAGATGACGCTCCGGCCCGGCGCCAGATCTCGATGATCGCGACAAGCCGGCCGGCCGTAGCCGGGCCGACACCCGGCAAACGTTCGAGCCGGGCGAAGTCCATCGTCGCCAGCCCCGGGAATCCGCCGGTCCTGCGGAGCACGGATCGAGCAAGCGCCAGAACGCTGCGTCCTGTCTGTCCGGACCCCAGCACCAGGGCGAGCACCTCGTCGTCGGTGAGGGCCCCGACGCCCAGTCGCCGCATCCGCTCACGGGGGCGGTCATGGTTCGGGATGTTCGCAAGAGCCACTTCCTCTTCTTCGTCGGCCATGAGTCGACGCTACGAAGACGGCCCGCGAACCGGACGCGACGCCGGGAATCTGTGGAGAAGTGCGAGTCCTCTCAGCCTGTGGACGGTTCCTGTCACGCGAGCCCCGCGGGCGCTCAGTGAATTCAAGGGAACCCCCTCCGTAGACTGGAGCGGTGGTAGCGAGCCAGGTTCACCTCGTCCGTCATGGCGAGGTGTTCAATCCCGACGGCATCCTGTACGGCAGGCTGCCGGGATTCGGCCTCTCCAAACTCGGCCACCGCATGGCCCAGGCCGCGGCCGACGACCTGCGCGAGCGGTCCCGTCCGATCAGCGCACTCCGCGTCTCGCCGCTCCAGCGCACCCGGGAGTCCGCGGCTCCCGTGGCTGCAGCCTTCGGCCTCGATCCGATCATCGACGAGCAGATCATCGAGCCGACCAACCGCTTCGAGGGAACGCGCATGAAGCGCGCGGTCCGCAACCCCAAGTACTGGCCCTATCTCGTCAACCCGCTTCGCCCGAGCTGGGGCGAGGCCTACACGAGCATCGAGCGTCGGATGCTCGCCGCCATTCACGACGCCTTCGATTCGGTCGAGTCGGGCGACGTCGTCCTGGTCAGCCACCAGCTGCCGATCTGGGTCGCTCACCTCTCCGTCGCCGGCGAGCGCTACCCGCACGATCCGCGCAAGCGCCGCTGCGCCTTGTCGAGCATCACGACGTTCGAACGGGTGACCGCCGAGTCGCCGAGCACGACCACGACATCCGCAGCCGGCGCCGAAACCACGACCGAGAACCCCATCCACCCGGGCCGGACCCCCGAAGCGCAGCGTCTCGTCGAGGTCGGCTACGTCGAACCCGCCGCAAGCCTCCAAGCCGCCGCCACCGATGTGGGGGCGGTGTGAGCACCGTGTCCCGTCTCCGCTCGCGCGTCCTGCTGCCCGCCGCCGCCCTCGCTGCGGCGACCGCGCTCGCGCTCTCCGGCTGCACAGCCAACGACAGCCTCGCGAACCAGTACCGCTCCGGCAACGGCCAGAACTACATCGCCGGGGATGGCACGGTCAGCGAGTTCGCCGCGGGCAACCGTGGTGACGCGGTCTCCTTCACCGGCAAACTGCAGGACGGCAGCACGGTGTCCTCGGCGGACTACGCGGGCAAGGTCCTCGTCGTGAACTTCTGGTACGCCGGCTGCCCGCCGTGCCGGGTCGAGGCCCCTGATCTCGAATCGCTGAGCAACAAGTACAAGGCGCAAGGCGTCGGCTTCCTCGGCGTCAACCTGTACGACTCGGCGCAGACGGCGGAGAGCTTCGAGAAGGAGAAGGGCGTCACGTACCCGTCCGTGCTCGACCGCGACACCGGCTCCGTCCTCCTCGCGTTCAGCAAGACCGTCCCGCCGAAGGCCACCCCGACGACGCTGGTCGTCGACAAGAAGGGTCGCGTCGCCGCGCGCATCCTCGGAGCGATCCCCGACAAGAGCATCCTCGACTCGCTCATCTCCGACGCCGTGGCCGAGAACTGACGTGGGCGACGTCGGTCAGATCGTCTTCAGCGGTCAGCTCCTGCTGGCGCTGCCGATCGCCCTCCTCGCGGGGCTGGTCTCGTTCGCGTCCCCGTGCGTCCTCCCGCTGGTCCCGGGATATCTGGCCTATGTCGGCGGGATGAGCGATCCAGGCGCGAAGCGCGACCGGTCTCGCGTGCTGACCGGTGTTGCGCTGTTCGTCCTGGGGTTCGCCATCGTGTTCGTCGCCTACGGAGCTGCGTTCGGTGCGCTCGGCTACTGGCTTGTGCGCTGGCAGGATGTCGTCGTCCGCGTGCTCGGAGCCCTCGTCATCGTCATGGGGCTGGTGTTCATCGGCCAGTTCTCCTTCCTGCAGCGGACCATCAAGCCGTCGTGGCGTCCGGCGACCGGGCTGATCGGCGCCCCACTTCTCGGAATCGTCTTCGGACTGGGATGGACGCCGTGCATCGGACCGACGCTCGCCGCCATCAGCGCATTGAGCGTCGGAAGCGGTTCGCCGTGGCGAGGCGCTCTGCTCGGGCTGTTCTACTGCATCGGCCTCGGCATCCCGTTCCTCCTCGTAGCTCTCGGCTTCGACTGGGTGGCGGGTTCCGTGGCGTTCATCAAGCGGCACATCCGTGTCATCAACATCATCGGCGGCGTCCTGCTCGTGGCCATCGGGGTCCTGATGGTCACCGGTCTCTGGAGCGAGCTCATGTCCCAGTTCTTGGCGGTGATCCAAGGTTTTGAGCCGGCCCTCTGATCACATCGACGCGCCTCCCCAGCGGGAGGACCCGGAGGTCGTCCAGCCGAAGCTGGGACCGATCGGGTGGATCCGCTGGTTCTGGCGGCAGCTCACAAGCATGCGCACGGCGTTGTTCCTGCTGCTTCTCCTGGCGATCGCGGCCGTGCCCGGGTCCCTCGTCCCGCAGCGGAGCTCCGACCCCAACGGCGTCACCAAGTACTTCAGCGAGAACCCGTCTCTCGCTCCCGTGCTCGACAAGCTGCAGTTCTTCGACGTCTACACGTCCGTGTGGTTCTCGGCGATCTACCTGCTGCTGTTCGCCTCCCTGATCGGCTGCATCATCCCGCGCACGCGCCACCACTTCGAGGCGATGCGCGCGAAGCCGCCGCGGACGCCGGTGCGCCTGACGCGCATGTCGGGCTTCCAGGCGCGCATCCTGCCCGCCGCGCTCCGCCCGGATGCGCCAGATCCGATCCTCACCGCACGCGATGTGCTGAAGGCGAATCGCTATCGGGTCGCCCTGTATCAGGACGCGCGGTCGACGTCGGTCTCGGCGGAGCGCGGCTATCTGCGCGAGACGGGCAACCTGGTCTTCCACATCGCCCTGCTCGGTGTGCTGCTGGCGATCGGCGTGGGCGGCGGCTTCGGTTACACCGGCCAGAAGATCGTGGTCGAGGGACAGAGCTTCGTGAACAGCCTGCCGTCGTACAACTCGTTCAACCCGGGCCGGTTCTTCAACGACGCTTCGCTGGTCCCGTTCTCGATCGCCGTCGACAAGCTGGATGTGGCGTACGAGACCAAGAACCGGGATGCGATCGGCACGCCGCTCGACTACACCGCGCATGTGAAGACGACGGGACCCGGGGATGCGTCCTCCGACACCACGATCAAGGTGAACGAGCCGCTCGCGATCGGCGGGACGAACGTGTACCTCCTGGGCAACGGATACGCACCGACGATCACGGTGAAGGACCCGGCGGGCAAGGTGGTGTTCAACGACTCGGTCCCGTTCATCCCGCAGGCGGACCCCAACCTGACGTCGCTCGGTTTCGTGAAGGTGCCGGACGGCTTGAAGCAGCAGGTGGGGATGATCGGGTTCTTCTACCCGACCGTCACGGAGAGTTCGACCGGCGGAGGCGCGTTGGCGTCGAAGTTCCCCGGTCTGAACGATCCCGTCTTGAGCCTGAACGTCTACGCGGGCGATCTCGGCGTCGATGACGGCGTCCCGCAGTCCGTCTACAGCCTCAACACCGACACTCTCGAGCAGCTCGCCGGGCCGCCGACCAAGACGAAGGCCCTGCAGCTGAAGCCGGGACAGACGGTGGAGCTGCCGAACGGGCTCGGCACGATCTCCCTCGACGGCGTCAAGCGGTTCGCGACCCTGGAGGTGCACCATGATCCGGCCCAGATCTGGGTGCTGGTGTTCGCGATCCTCATCCTCGCCGGGCTGCTCACGTCGCTGTTCGTACCCCGGCGCCGGCTCTGGGTGAAGGCGGTGGAGAACCCGGACGGTTCCCTGACGCTCGAGTACGCCGGGCTCGCGCGCGGCGAGGACCCCAACCTCCTGGCGGCCGTGACCGCGGTCGCCGATCAGCACTCCCGAGCCCTGGCCGGCTCCCCGAAGACTTAGGCTTGCATTGTGACCGAGACACTCGCTCAGCTGTCGACCGTGTTCTTGTACGCGGCGATGGGACTCTACGCGGCGGCGTTCATCGCCTTCGCGCTCGATCTCGCGCGCCGTGGGGCACGAGCGACAGCGGTCGAGGCCGCCGTTGTTCCGAGCGCGGTGGCGCGCCGAGCTGAGGTGGCCGCCCCGGGGGGGGCCCCCACGACGACCGTGATCGGTGGCGGCGGCGGAGCGAGCGATGCGCCGCCGGAGCCGTCCTCCGCGCTCGGCCGTCTGTCGTCGCGGATCAGCAGCCGGGTCGAGGACGACCTGGTGAACGGGTCGGCGAACTCGGTTTCGATGAGGTGGGCGTTCGCGCTCACGATCATCGGCTTCGCGTTCCACCTGGTCGCGGTCGTGCTGAGGGGCATCGCCGCCGCTCGCGTGCCGTGGGCCAACATGTGGGAGTTCTCGATGACGGGGACACTCGTCATCATCGGAGTGTTCCTGGTGGCCAACCTCAAGTGGCAGATCAAGTACGTCGGAACGTTCGTGCTCGGGTTGGTGCTGGTGCTGCAGGGGATCGCATTGCTGCGGTACTACGTACCCGTCGTCCCGTTGCAGCCGGCGCTCCAGTCGTACTGGCTCGTCATCCACATCATCGTGGCTGTCTTGGGTACGGCGTTCTTCGCGCTCGGGTTCGCGCTGTCGGGGTTGCAGTTGCTGCAGTACCGCCGGGAACGGCAAGTCGCCGAGTCGCGCCCGCAGCAGTTCCGCTTCCTGGCCACTCTTCCGAGCTCGGTCGCTCTCGAGAACCTGGCGTACCGGATCAACATCGTCGGCTTCATCGCCTGGACCTTCACGCTCATCGCCGGTGCCATCTGGGCCGAGAAGGCGTGGGGTCGGTATTGGGGTTGGGACACCAAGGAAGTGTGGACGTTCATCATCTGGGTGATCTACGCCGGCTACATCCACGCGCGCGCAACTCGTGGATGGCGCGGCTCGCGGTCCGCATGGCTCGCGATCATCGGCTTCGCGGCCGTGCTCTTCAACTTCGGGATCGTGAACGTGTTCTTCCACGGACTGCACGCGTACTCGGGACTGTGAGCCCGGAGATCCCGCCGCACGGACAGAACCCCCTCGGAGCTTCGGCTTCGAGGGGGTTCTCCCGTTTCGGGCCTTGATAGAGACGCGGCCGGGCAGATCCGCGGAATTCCGGGGATGTCAAGCGCGACACGCCCGGGCTGCGGCCGGAATTTGCACGTCTACGGAGGCCTGCGTAAAGTACTTACTTGTCACCCCAAAGGTGCGGGAGAGCGGAAGAGCTCCCCGGCCTCAAGCGGGACCAAATCCTTAGCCTAGCGGCAAACCTGAACTTGAATTAGTTCGGTTGCTGCGCTTAGGATTAACACCCACTCACTGAGCAGGTCTAACCGGTTCGGATCGTGTGATCGGTTGTGCCCACCACATATCGGGCCAACGAGGAACACGAAACGCCGACTTGACAAACTGACTGAGAGTGGTAAGGTAGAGAAGTTGCCTCGCAGAGAAAGCCGACAGGCTGGAAGGCGAGAGCGTCCGATCCTTGAGAACTCAACAGCGTGCACAATGTCAAATGCCAAACAACCTCGGCATTGACTGCCTAGACCTAGTCTAGTGGTCGATGCGAGATTCCTTTGGATTAGAAACAGAATGTCAGTAGATATTCGAAACTAGTCAAGACAAACTCGCAGTGCGCGGACATATTTCCTGTCCAAGCCTGCACTATGTTTCCCGGTCGCTTGCGATCGTGGAGCTAAACATTTTACGGAGAGTTTGATCCTGGCTCAGGACGAACGCTGGCGGCGTGCTTAACACATGCAAGTCGAACGATGAACCCGGAGCTTGCTCTGGGGAATTAGTGGCGAACGGGTGAGTAACACGTGAGTAACCTGCCCTTGACTCTGGGATAACCTCCGGAAACGGAAGCTAATACCGGATATGACGTACGGAGGCATCTCCTGTACGTGGAAAGAATTTCGGTCAAGGATGGACTCGCGGCCTATCAGGTAGTTGGTGAGGTAACGGCCCACCAAGCCTACGACGGGTAGCCGGCCTGAGAGGGTGACCGGCCACACTGGGACTGAGACACGGCCCAGACTCCTACGGGAGGCAGCAGTGGGGAATATTGCACAATGGGCGCAAGCCTGATGCAGCAACGCCGCGTGAGGGATGACGGCCTTCGGGTTGTAAACCTCTTTTAGTAGGGAAGAAGCGAAAGTGACGGTACCTGCAGAAAAAGCACCGGCTAACTACGTGCCAGCAGCCGCGGTAATACGTAGGGTGCGAGCGTTGTCCGGAATTATTGGGCGTAAAGAGCTCGTAGGCGGTCTGTCGCGTCTGCTGTGAAAACCCGAGGCTCAACCTCGGGCCTGCAGTGGGTACGGGCAGACTAGAGTGCGGTAGGGGAGAATGGAATTCCTGGTGTAGCGGTGGAATGCGCAGATATCAGGAGGAACACCGATGGCGAAGGCAGTTCTCTGGGCCGTAACTGACGCTGAGGAGCGAAAGCGTGGGGAGCGAACAGGATTAGATACCCTGGTAGTCCACGCCGTAAACGTTGGGCGCTAGATGTGGGGACCATTCCACGGTTTCCGTGTCGCAGCTAACGCATTAAGCGCCCCGCCTGGGGAGTACGGCCGCAAGGCTAAAACTCAAAGGAATTGACGGGGGCCCGCACAAGCGGCGGAGCATGCGGATTAATTCGATGCAACGCGAAGAACCTTACCAAGGCTTGACATATACGAGAACGGGCCAGAAATGGTCAACTCTTTGGACACTCGTAAACAGGTGGTGCATGGTTGTCGTCAGCTCGTGTCGTGAGATGTTGGGTTAAGTCCCGCAACGAGCGCAACCCTCGTTCTATGTTGCCAGCACGTAATGGTGGGAACTCATAGGAGACTGCCGGGGTCAACTCGGAGGAAGGTGGGGATGACGTCAAATCATCATGCCCCTTATGTCTTGGGCTTCACGCATGCTACAATGGCCGGTACAAAGGGCTGCAATACCGTAAGGTGGAGCGAATCCCAAAAAGCCGGTCTCAGTTCGGATTGAGGTCTGCAACTCGACCTCATGAAGTCGGAGTCGCTAGTAATCGCAGATCAGCAACGCTGCGGTGAATACGTTCCCGGGCCTTGTACACACCGCCCGTCAAGTCATGAAAGTCGGTAACACCCGAAGCCGGTGGCCCAACCCTTGTGGAGGGAGCCGTCGAAGGTGGGATCGGTGATTAGGACTAAGTCGTAACAAGGTAGCCGTACCGGAAGGTGCGGCTGGATCACCTCCTTTCTAAGGAGCAACTGGCACCCTCGGGTGTCCAGGCGCCGGATCTGAGCGAACGTCTCAGCCGGTTAGCTCATGGGTGGAACATTGACATTGGTGCGGAGCCGATCGGCTCGAACTCAGTACATCCTTCGGGATAGGAACGGTTCGGACTGCAAAGCTTCGCACATGCACGCTGTTGGGTCCTGAGGGACCGGACCTCATCGGAAAAGATGAGAACCGAATCCTCTGGACCTTTTCTTGTCGGTCATAACTCGGCCGGCGGAGAAGGTACCGCCCGTACTTTGAGAACTACACAGTGGACGCGAGCATCTTAGATTCGAACCTTCGGGTTCGAATCACAAAAGATGATCTGATTTATTAGATCATTGGTCAATCTGCTCATCTTCGGATGGGCCGATCGATTCAAACTCATGTGATTTCAAGTTTCTAAGAGCAAACGGTGGATGCCTTGGCATCTGGAGCCGAAGAAGGACGTAGCAATCTGCGATAAGCCTCGGGGAGTTGATAAGCGAACTTTGATCCGAGGATTTCCGAATGGGGAAACCCCGCTGGGCCCTTTGGGTGACCCAGTGACTCCCGCCTGAATATATAGGGCGGGTAGAGGGAACGTGGGGAAGTGAAACATCTCAGTACCCACAGGAAGAGAAAGCAAAAGCGATTCCGTTAGTAGTGGCGAGCGAACCCGGAAGAGGCTAAACCGATCATGTGTGATAGCCGGCAGGCGTTGCATGGTCGGGGTTGCGGGACTTTTCAGCAGCTTCTGCCGAACTGCAAGCGTTACAAAGGATCATAGGCGAATGGTATTGAAAGGCCAGTCATAGAGGGTGCCAACCCCGTAGCCGAAATGGTCCAATGGCGCGAAGAGTATCCCAAGTAGCACGGGGCCCGAGAAATCCCGTGTGAATCTGTCAGGACCACCTGATAAGCCTAAATACTCCCAGATGACCGATAGCGGACAAGTACCGTGAGGGAAAGGTGAAAAGTACCCCGGGAGGGGAGTGAAATAGTACCTGAAACCGTTTGCTTACAAACCGTTGGAGCCTCCTTGTAGGGGTGACAGCGTGCCTTTTGAAGAATGAGCCTGCGAGTTAGCGATATGTGGCGAGGTTAACCCGTGAGGGGTAGCCGTAGCGAAAGCGAGTCTGAATAGGGCGATTCAGTCGCATGTCCTAGACCCGAAGCGAAGTGATCTATCCATGGCCAGGTTGAAGCGACGGTAAGACGTCGTGGAGGACCGAACCCACTTAGGTTGAAAACTGAGGGGATGAGCTGTGGATAGGGGTGAAAGGCCAATCAAACTTCGTGATAGCTGGTTCTCTCCGAAATGCATTTAGGTGCAGCGTTGCGTGTTTCTTGCCGGAGGTAGAGCTACTGGATGGCCGATGGGCCCCAAAAGGTTACTGACGTCAGCCAAACTCCGAATGCCGGTAAGTGAGAGCGCAGCAGTGAGACGGTGGGGGATAAGCTTCATCGTCGAGAGGGAAACAACCCAGACCACCAACTAAGGTCCCTAAGCGCGTGCTAAGTGGGAAAGGATGTGGAGTTGCACAGACAACCAGGAGGTTGGCTTAGAAGCAGCCACCCTTGAAAGAGTGCGTAATAGCTCACTGGTCAAGTGATTCCGCGCCGACAATGTAACGGGGCTCAAGCACGCCACCGAAGTTGTGGCATTGACATTATTGGTAGGCCTTCGTGGTCCAGCCGTGTTGATGGGTAGGAGAGCGTCGTGTGGCGAGTGAAGCGGCGGTGTAAACCAGCCGTGGACGCCACACGAGTGAGAATGCAGGCATGAGTAGCGAAAGACGGGTGAGAAACCCGTCCTCCGAAAGACCAAGGGTTCCAGGGCCAGGCTAATCCGCCCTGGGTAAGTCGGGACCTAAGGCGAGGCCGACAGGCGTAGTCGATGGACAACGGGTTGATATTCCCGTACCGGCGAAGAACCGCCCAAGCTAATCCAGTGGTGCTAAGAGTCCTAATCCTGGACACGGATCCCTTCGGGGTGAAGGTCCGGGCCTAACGCTCGACCCCATGCTGGTGCGGCTAGCGTATTAACAGGTGTGACGCAGGAAGGTAGCCCAGCCGGGCGATGGTTGTCCCGGTGTAAGTGTGTAAGCCGAGGGATAGGCAAATCCGTCTCTCATATAGGCCCAGGCACGATGCGTAGTCTTCATTGACGAAATGGGTGATCCTATGCTGCCAAGAAAAGCATCGACGCGAGGTTCCAGCCGCCCGTACCCCAAACCGACTCAGGTGGTCAGGTAGAGAATACCAAGGAGATCGAGAGAATCGTGGTTAAGGAACTCGGCAAAATGCCCCCGTAACTTCGGGAGAAGGGGGGCCTGAGGCGTGAAGGGATTTACTCCTGGAGCGTTTGAAGGCCGCAGAGACCAGTGGGAAGCGACTGTTTACTAAAAACACAGGTCCGTGCCAAGTCGCAAGACGATGTATACGGACTGACGCCTGCCCGGTGCTGGAAGGTTAAGAGGAAGGGTTAGCTTCGGCGAAGCTCAGAATTTAAGCCCCAGTAAACGGCGGTGGTAACTATAACCATCCTAAGGTAGCGAAATTCCTTGTCGGGTAAGTTCCGACCTGCACGAATGGCGTAACGACTTCCCAGCTGTCTCAACCGCGAACTCGGCGAAATTGCACTACGAGTAAAGATGCTCGTTACGCGCAGCAGGACGGAAAGACCCCGTGACCTTTACTACAGCTTGGTATTGGTGTTCGGTGTGGCTTGTGTAGGATAGGTGGGAGACTTTGAAGCCGGCACGCCAGTGTCGGTGGAGTCAATGTTGAAATACCACTCTGGTCACTCTGGATATCTAACTTAGAACCGTAATCCGGTTCAGGGACAGTGCCTGGTGGGTAGTTTAACTGGGGCGGTTGCCTCCCAAAAAGTAACGGAGGCGCCCAAAGGTTCCCTCAACCTGGTTGGCAATCAGGTGTCGAGTGTAAGTGCACAAGGGAGCTTGACTGTGAGACTGACAAGTCGAGCAGGGACGAAAGTCGGGACTAGTGATCCGGCAGTGGCTTGTGGAAGCGCTGTCGCTCAACGGATAAAAGGTACCTCGGGGATAACAGGCTGATCTTGCCCAAGAGTCCATATCGACGGCATGGTTTGGCACCTCGATGTCGGCTCGTCGCATCCTGGGGCTGGAGTAGGTCCCAAGGGTTGGGCTGTTCGCCCATTAAAGCGGTACGCGAGCTGGGTTTAGAACGTCGTGAGACAGTTCGGTCCCTATCCGCTGCGCGCGTAGGAAATTTGAGAGGATCTGACCCTAGTACGAGAGGACCGGGTTGGACGAACCTCTGGTGTGCCAGTTGTTCTGCCAAGAGCACCGCTGGTTAGCTACGTTCGGGATGGATAACCGCTGAAAGCATCTAAGCGGGAAGCCGGCCTCAAGATGAGATTTCCATGCCTTCGGGCGAGAGGCTCCCAGCTAGACTACTGGGTTGATAGGCCGGATGTGGAAGTGGGGACTAAAGACCCATGGAGCTGACCGGTACTAATAAGCCGATAACTTGATAATCACCACTCTCATAAACGTTGTAAGGCAGCTATGAGGGGCCAAGATTGTTCGCGTCCACTATGTGGTTCTCGATGTACGGTCGAGAACTGATTCAAGCTAAAGCTTGATCGTTCACTTTGATACATCAATAGTGTTTCGGCGGCCATAGCGAGAGGGAAACGCCCGGTTACATTCCGAACCCGGAAGCTAAGACTCTCTGCGCCGATGGTACTGCAGGGGGGACCCTGTGGGAGAGTAGGACACCGCCGGACTTCTTTGTGAGATGGCCACCCAGTGATGGGTGGCCATTTCGCGTTAACGGGGTCAGTAGCAGCACGAAGCATAGGCTGGGCTCGACCCGCCGACTCGACAGGAGAAGCCGTGAGCGACACACCGGCAGACGAGAACGCCCGGAACGAGCGACCGCGGCGCCAGCAGCCCGACCGATCGAGTCGCGACGGCGCCGGGTACCGACCGGATCGTGGCGGCTCGGGCCAGAGCCGGCGCCCGCGCGAGGACGGCGGGTACCGCTCCTCCCGTGACGGAGATCAGGGCGGTCGCGCACCGCGCAGCGGCGACGGATATCGTCCGTCGCGCAGCGGTGACGGCGACCGTCCGCGCGGCGACCGCGCAGACACTGGCCGTCCGCGGACCGGCGGAGACGGGTACCGTCCCAACCGGAACGATGGAGACCACGGCGGTCGTCCCCGTGCCGGTGGCGGCGCATCCCGCGACCGTTCGGTATCGGGTGGCGGCACCTGGCGTAACAACCGCGACGGCGGCTCCAGTTCGGACGAGCGTCGTTCGGGCGGCTATCGTTCCGACCGCGGCGGCGCACCTCAGTACCGCGGAGACCGCCCGGAACGCGGTGGATCCGACCGGGACCGCGGACGTTCGCGCGACGACCGTCAACCGCGTTCGAACGACGGGCGTCCCGCCCGCGAGTGGAAGCCGCGATCGAACGAGGGCCCTGCCCGCGAGTGGAAGCCGCGATCCAACGACGGGCGTCCCGCCCGCGAGTGGAAGCCGCGTGGTGACAACGATGGACGCTCGCGCGAGTGGAAGCCGCGCGGTGACGATCGGCAGTCGCGCGAGTGGAAGCCGCGCGGAGACGGCGGCGACCGGTACCGCGCCGGCGGAGACCGCGGCCGGAGCAACGATCGGCCGAGCCGATCCGGCGATGGGCCGCGTTCCGGTGGGTTCCGTAACGACCGTCAGGGGCGGCCTCCTCAGAAGGATGGGCTTTGGACCCGCGACGGACGTCCGGCGCGAGGCGATCGGGACGCCCGAGACGAGAGCTGGCGTACGGACGAGGAGGCGCAGCTCGCGCGAGAGCTGCAGTCCGTCCGTCCGCGCCACGATGACCCGCTCATCCCCGAGGACATTCAGGCCCGGGATCTGCCCGGCGAGGCTCGCGTCGAACTGAAGACGCTCAGCAAGGACAACGCCGACTGGGTCGCCAAGCACCTGGTGATGGCGAGCCGGCTGATCGAGACGGACCCGGAGCTCGCTCACCAGCACGCCCTCTCGGCGGCACGTCGAGCCGGGCGGGTCGCCGTGGTCCGCGAGACCCTCGCGATCACCGCGTATGCGATCGGCGATTTCGCCCTCGCGCTGCGGGAGCTGCGCACGTACCGTCGCATCTCCGGATCCAATGACCAGCTGCCGCTGATGGTGGACAGCGAGCGCGGGGTCGGTCGACCTGACCGCGCCCTCGAACTCGGACGCTCCGTCGACCGCGCCACCCTGCCGGCCGACGTGCAGGTGTCGCTCGCGATCGCCATGTCCGGAGCCCGCCTCGACCTCGAACAGCCGGAAGCGGCGTTGGCCGAGTTGGAGATACCGCAGCTCGACCCCACCCGTGCGTTCTCTTACAGCGCCGACCTTTTCCACGCCTACGCGGAAGTGCTCGAAGAACTCGGGCGCGACGCCGATGCGGCGCGGTGGCGAGAACTGGCACAGCGGGCTGAAGAGGCCTTCGAGCAGGCACACGCGACCGACGAACTCGAGACCATCGACGTCATCGAGGAGGAGGTGCTTCTCGACCCCGAGGAATTCTCCGACGAGGCTCCCCTGAGCGAGGACGAGCTCGAGGTGGAAGCGCTCCTCAGCGAGGAAGGCGATGCCGGGCAAGACGATCACACCGACGACGAGGAGGGTGAGCCGACCGATGGCCCTGTTTCGACGGAGCAGTGAGGGCCGGGCGCCGCTCGACGGCGTTGACCTCGTCCTCGCCGATCTGGACGGTGTCGTCTACAAAGGGCCCGACGCCATCCCCCATGCCGTCGAAAGCCTCAACGCCGTTGCTGAAACCACACGAGTCGGTTACATCACGAACAACGCCTCGCGCACAGATGCGTCCGTCGCCGAGCACCTGAATCAGCTCGGCCTGCGCGTCGAGCCGAGCGATGTCGTCACGTCCCCACAGGCGGCCGTGCGACTCCTGGCGCAGCATGTGCCGGCCGGCTCCAGCATCCTGGTGGTCGGTGGAGACGGGCTGGTCGACGAGGTCGTGAAGGGGGGCTTCACGGTCACACGCTCGGCCGACGAGTCGCCGGCGGCGGTCATCCAGGGCTTCTCGCCCGAAGTGGGCTGGGCCGACCTCGCCGAGGCCGCCTTCGCCCTGCAGGGGCGCACCGACGACGAGCGTCCCTGGATCGCGACCAACACCGACTGGACGATCCCGGTCGCCCGAGGCATCGCGCCGGGCAACGGGACCCTGGTGTCAGCCGTCCACACAGCGGTGGGCCGCTTGCCCCTTGTCGCAGGAAAGCCGGAGCGGGCGATCTTCGACGAGGCGGTCGCGCGCTTCCAGGCGCAGAGCCCACTCTTCATCGGCGATCGGCTCGACACGGACATCCTCGGCGCCAACCGCGCGGGCATCGCCTCCGTCCTCGTCCTCACCGGGATCGACGGCGGAAAGCAGCTGCTCGCCGCCGATGCGGACTCGCGGCCGACGTTCATCGTGCGCGACCTGCGCGGACTCAGCGAGCCCTATCCCGAGGTGAAGACGGCGCGGAACGGCGCGGTCAGCGTACGTGACGCAACCGTCACGATCGACGGGAACGACGTCCGCATCGTGTCCGAGGGAAACGACGAGCTCGATCTCCTTCGTGCGGCGTGTGCGGCGATCTGGAACTCGGGCCGAGCCATCTACGGGCTCGAGGTGCCCGAGCGCCTCTACAGCTGACGCCGGATCAGAGTGCGATTCCGCGCTCGAGGAGGCGGTGACACCGTGCGAGGCGGTCGAGCCACCATCCGGTGCGCTCGGGGTCGGCCTGCAGCTGGTCCAGTCGCGCGGATGACACGCTCGGACGAATGACCGGGATGCTCCCGTCCACCGGAAGAAGCGGTTCGTCGGCGACGTCCTCCTCGAAGAGGGCGACCGTTCCGAGCCCGCAGTCGAACTCCAGCTCGGGGAGCGCCGCCGCCAGGTGTGCTCCCATGGCGATGCCCACCGACGTGTCGAGTGCACTGGAGACCACCGCCGGAAGACCCGCTTCGGCGACGATGCGCTGCGCTGCATGCACCCCACCCAAGGGCTGCGCCTTCACGATGACGATGTCGGCCGCTCCCGCCCGGGCGACGGCGAGTGGATCGGCGGCCTTCCGCACGCTCTCGTCCGCCGCGATCGGAATGCCCATGTAGTGGATGCGACCTCGCAGTTCGGCGAGCTCGTCGACGGTCGCGCACGGCTGCTCCACGTATTCGAGATCGAAGGGCGCGAGGGCATGGATGGCGTGCTCCGCCTCATCGAGGTTCCAGAGCGTGTTGGCGTCAACGCGCACGCGGCCCTCGGGGCCGAGCACCTCGCGGACCGCCCGCACCCGCGCGACATCGTCGGCCAGGGTCTGGCCGCGTTCGGCGACCTTGACCTTCGCGGTCCGGGCGCCGGGGAACCGAGCGAGCACAGTCGGCACCTCGTCGGCCCCGACGGCCGGGACCGTGGCGTTCACCGGGATGCGGTCCCGGAGAGGCGTGGGTGTCACCCTCCAGCCGAAGTCGATCGCCGCCCGCAGCCAGGAGGTCGCTTCCTCGTCGTCGTATTCGACGAACGGCGAGAACTCCGTCCACCCGAATGGGCCCTCGATGAGCACCGCCTCGCGCACCGTGATCCCGCGGAAGCGGGTGGTCATCGGGAGCGAGACCACGCGTGAAGTTGCCAACAGGTCGGCGAGGTCCGGCACCATTCCACAAGTTTTGCACGAGCCGGTCGGCGTGGGACGGCGAACCGTAGGCTGGATCCATGCAAGCGGACGTCTCAGAACTCTTCGACCCGGAGGTATGGCGCGAGGTCACCGGCTTCGATGGCCTCACCGACATCACCTACCATCACGACGTCAGCGGGAGGATCGCACGGGTGGCGTTCGACCGCCCGGAGGTGCGGAACGCCTTCCGCCCGCGCACGGTCGACGAGCTCTACGCGGTGCTGGAAGACGCCCGCACCAATCCCCGGATCGGTGTGGTGCTCCTGACCGGCAATGGACCGAGCCCGAAAGACGGCGGCTGGGCGTTCTGCTCGGGCGGCGACCAGCGGATCCGGGGGCGCGACGGCTACAAGTACGCGGAGGGGGAGACGGCCTCCTCCATCGATGCCGCCCGCGGCGGCCGATTGCACATCCTGGAGGTGCAGCGCCTGATCCGCTTCATGCCGAAGGTCGTGATCGCGGTGGTCCCCGGGTGGGCCGCCGGCGGCGGGCACTCGCTGCATGTCGTGTGCGATCTCACGATCGCGAGCGCGGAGCACGGCCGGTTCAAGCAGACGGATGCCGATGTGGGGTCCTTCGACGCGGGTTACGGCTCCGCTTACTTTGCGCGGCAAGTCGGCCAGAAGTTCGGTCGGGAGGTGTTCTTCCTGGCGCGGGAGTACTCGGCGCAACGGGCGTATGAACGCGGCGCCGTCAACGCGGTCGTTCCGCACGAGGAGCTGGAGTCCGTGGCGGTCGAATGGGCGAACGAGATCCTGACGAAGTCGCCCACCGCCATCCGGATGCTCAAGTACGCCTTCAATGCGGTCGACGACGGGCTGGTGGGGCAGCAGCTGTTCGCGGGGGAGGCGACGCGGCTCGCCTACGGGACGGACGAGGCGGTCGAAGGCCGCGACGCGTTCCTGGAGAAGCGGGAGCCGGACTGGTCCCCGTTCCCCTGGCAGTACTGAGGCAGCGAGATGACCCGAGAGCTCCGCGTCGTCGATGCGTCGCGTCCGGAGGAGGTGTTTGTCGCCTTGCGGGAGGCGCTGACCGCCGGGGGTGCGGCGGTCGTTCCTCGCAGTGCTCCCTCCGGCACTCGATCAATGCCGGAGCCTGGGGCAGCACCCGAGCCGTGGCCGAGTGCGGGAGAGCGCGTGGCGCAGAACGTGGCGCTCGTGATCGAGA
Organism: Cryocola sp. 340MFSha3.1; assembly: GCF_000383315.1. NCBI lineage: Bacteria > Bacillati > Actinomycetota > Actinomycetes > Micrococcales > Microbacteriaceae > Cryocola > Cryocola sp. 340MFSha3.1. The sequence goes on along the minus strand of NZ_KB911087.1, from coordinate 1,983,074 downwards.
CGTCCGGATCGACGGGAGTGCCGAAGCGGGTCGCCCTCTCCGCGGATGCCCTGCTGGCGAGCGCGGCTGCGTCCGCGAGTGCTCTCGGCGGACAAGGTCAGTGGTTGCTGGCGCTCCCCGCGCACTACGTGGCGGGCGCCCAGGTGCTTGTGAGATCGCTCGCCGCCGAGACCGAGCCCATCCTCTACGGCGGGGGGCACTTCGAGGCGGAACGATTCGCATCCCTCGCCCAGGAACTCGACCACGACCTGCGCTTCACGTCGCTCGTCCCGGTCCAATTGGCGCGGCTCGTGGAAGCAGCGGAAGCGGGTTCCCGCACCGTGGCGGACGCATTGCGGCGGTTCGACGGCATCCTGGTCGGCGGACAGGCGCTCTCGACGCAGCTGCGCGAGCGCGCGGAGGCGATCGGAGCGCGCATCGTGAGCACCTATGGTTCGAGCGAGACTGCCGGCGGGTGCGTGTATGACAGGGTTCCGATCGGGACCGCGGTCGTTCGCACCGTGGACGGACAGCTGGAGATATCCGGGCCGATGCTCGCGGAAGGGTACCTGGGCGAACCCGATCGGACCGCGGCCGCATTCCACGAGGCGGACGATGCTCGCTGGTACCGGACAGGCGACCTCGGCTCCGTGGATGACGCCGGACGCGTGACGGTGCTGGGACGAGTAGACAACGTGATCATCTCCGGCGGCGAGAAGGTGCTGCTCGACGCGGTCGAGCGGGCGGTGCGCGAACACCCGGGGCTTCACGAGGCCGTCGTGGTCGCGGCGGAGGATGCACGCTGGGGACAGGTGCCCGTGGTGGTTGTCGAGGTGAGCGGCGAGGCGACATCCTCGGCGACGCTCGAGACGCTGCGCCGTGCTGTCAGAGAGCGTCTGGGGCGCGCGGCCGCGCCGGCCCGGATCGTCGAAGTGGACCGTCTTCCCCGGCTGAACAGCGGCAAGCCGGATCGGGTCGTGCTCGCGCGGCTGGCCGCTGCGCTGGAGGCATAGCCCGTGTCGTTACAATTCGCTCTGTGATGAGTCAGAACAAGCCCCGCATGGAGCGCATGGCGCCGCAGACCTCCCGCGGGCCGCGCGGCGGCCGGAGTCGACGTCCCGGAGCCGCCTCCGCTCCCGCGAAGCCCGCGACGACCGCCGACTGGATCGCCGGCGCGCGCCTCCGCACCCTTCCGCTCGCCATCGCACCGGTCCTGATCGGTGTCGGCGCCGCGAAGGTCGCCGAGGGGCCGGGCGTCTGGCACCCGGTCCGGGCGTTGCTGTGTCTCGCCGTCGCCGTCCTGCTGCAGATCGGCGTCAACTACGCCAACGACTACTCGGACGGCGTCCGGGGAACGGACGAGTTCCGGGTCGGACCGGGGCGGCTCACCGGGTCCGGTAAGGCGACACCGCGCGCTGTGCTGACCGTCGCCCTCACCTTCTTCGGGCTCGCGGCCGTCGCCGGTCTCATCCTGGTGATCCTGACGCAGTACTGGTGGGTCCTGATCGTCGGCGCTGCCGCCATTGCGGCGGCGTGGTTCTACACGGGCGGCAAGCGGCCCTACGGGTACTACGGCCTGGGCGAGGTCTTCGTCTTCGTCTTCTTCGGGCTCGTCGCCACGGCCGGAACGACCTATATGCTTGCCGGCCTCGTCAACCAGGAGGCCTGGTACGGAGGGGTGATCGCCGGTCTCATCGCGTGTGCCGTCCTCATGGTGAACAACATCCGCGACATCGAACCGGACAAGCTGGCGGGCAAGCGGACGCTCGCGGTCCTGCTCGGCCGGGTCGCATCCCGCATCGTGTTCTGCGTGCTGCTGTTGGTGCCCTTCGGCATCCTCGCGGTGCTGGCCGTGTTCTACCCGTTCGCCTGGTACGGAATGTTCGCCCTCCTGGCGGCGCTGCCCGCCTGTGTGATCACACTCTTCAGCCGTACGCCGCGCGAGCTCATCACCGCGCTGCAGTTGACGAGTCTCACGGGCCTACTGGTGGGGATCGCCCTCGGCGCTGCGTACGCGTTCTGACGCGGGGGCGTCAGTCCCGCTTGCGCTCCTGCGGCTCGGCGGTGGCGTTGTCGACCGTGGCCTCGTCGGCCTCAGCGTTGTCGACCGCCGCGTTGTCGACCGCCGCGTTGTCGACCGCCGCGTCCTCGACGTCGTCGTCCTCCGACCGCACCGGCTTCTCGCGGTGACGGACCGCATACAGATCGGACGACACCGCATTGCGCGGGCGGCTCAGGAAGATGTACGAGAGGCACAGTCCGATCAGCGCGGCCGCGATGACGGCGAGCCACCAGACGAGGCCCACGAGAAGCAGGATCACGAGCGGCACCGCGAACACCAGAAGGCGCAGCACGGTGTAGGTGATCCAAGAGGGAATCCGCTTCACCCTCCCAGCTTAGAGAGCGTCTCTGAGAGTTACGATTGACCCATGGTTCGCCTCTGGATAGCCCTCGGCGTCGCAGCCGTGGTGTTCTACATCTATTCGGTGGCAGACTGCGCCCTGTTCGACCGTTCTCGTGTGCGTGGCCTTCCGAAGCCCGTGTGGCTGCTCGTCATCATCCTGTTCCCGGTCATCGGCGGGATCCTCTGGTTCCTGATAGGCCGGGGCCGTCGGAAGGCGGACCTCGCGCGTCGCGTGAGCGCACCGGACGACGACCCCGAATTCCTGGGCAAGCTCCGGATGGACCACGACCAGGAGGAGCGCATCCGGCAGCTCGAGAAGGAGCTCGCTGAACTCGACGACAACGGTCCCGACAACGATCAGACCGGCCGCCGGGATGGGTGACCGCCCGCACGCGGGCGACGTCACCTCGGTCGGCACGAGACCGGTCGATCCGGGCATGAGCGCCGCCAGCGGCAGCGCGGTCACCGGGAATCCGGCGACGGACTTCTCGCTTGCGCTTCTGAGCGCCCTCGTACGAAACGGAGTCCGTGACCTCGTCGTGAGCCCCGGTTCCCGGTCCCAGGCTCTCGCGCTCGCCGCGGCCGAGCTCGAGCGATCTGGCTCCGCGCGGCTGCACGTGCGCATCGACGAGCGCTCCGGCGGATTCGTCGCCCTGGGGCTGGCCCGCGAGACCGGCGCCCCCGCCGTGGTCGTCACCACGAGCGGCACCGCCACTGCGAACCTGCACCCGGCCGTCCTCGAAGCGCACGAGGCCGGCATCCCGCTGATCATCGTCACGGGTGATCGACCGGAGGAGCTCCGCGGCATCCGCTCGAACCAGACCACGCAGCAGGACGGTCTCTACGCATCCGCCGTCCACTGGTCGGACGATGTGGACGCGCCGACGGGTGAGCCAGGAGAGGCCGATCGCGCGTCCACCCTCGGTGCAGCGGCGGTCCGCGCAGCAGTCGGCGCCGACACCGCGGATCCCGGGCCGGTCCACCTGAACGTCGCGTTCCGCGAACCGCTCTCCGTGGCAGTCCCGCCGCTGCCCGAACCGATCGCGGGCACGCTGCCCGTGACCGCCGGGCCGGAGGCGCTCGGACGCGAGGTCGTCTCGGTCGGGGGCGGACCGAAGACCGTCGTCGTCGCGGGCGCCGACGCCGGGCCGATCGCTGAGGAATTCGCCCGCGCCGGCGGGTTCCCGCTCCTGGCCGAGGTCTCCAGCGGCGCCCACTTCGGACCGAACCTCGTCGTGTCGTACCGGGAACTGTTGCGCGACGACGCGTTCGGCGGTGCCGTCGAGCGGGCGATCGTGTTCGGGCATCCCACGCTCAGCAGGGAAGTGCCGGCGTTGCTCACCCGTGACGATGTGGAGGTCGTCGTCGTCGCTCCCACCGGGGCGCAGGCATACAACCCCGGGCACCGGGCGCACATCGTCGGCGGGGTCCGGGCCGCCGAGACGATCGACGTCCGCTCGCCGGAGGTCAGGGGATGGGTCGGCCGGTGGGTGTTCGCCAGCCGGCGCATCGCCGAGCTCGCGGAACGCGAAGCGGACCCCGCCGCGGTTGCACCGGATGTGGAGAAGGCCCGCTCGTTCACTCCGGCCGACGCTCTCGCCTTCGCCTCCGCCGAACTCGCGGCCATCCGGGCTCCGATCACGCGCGCACTGCTCGCGGAGGCAGTCTGGCGCTACACCTGGCCGCACGACCGGCTGGTGCTCGGCGCATCCCGCCTCATCCGGGACGTGGACCGCATCGTGCCGGGCAAGAAGATCGCCGTGCACGCCAACCGCGGGCTCGCCGGCATCGACGGAACCATCGCCACGGCGACGGGGATCGCGCTCGCGAGCCAGACAGCGGCACGCGCGGCCGGCACCCCGAGCGGAGTGACCCGTGTTCTGCTGGGTGACCTGGCGCTGCTGCACGACGTCGGTTCATTGCTCTTTGGCGCGGGGGAGACGCGCCCGCACCTGCAGGTCATCGTGGGCAACGACGGCGGCGGCACGATCTTCGACGGGCTGGAGGTCGCCGCCACCGCCAGCTCCGACGCCTTCGACCGCGTCCTCTACACGCCCCAGGCGGTCGACATCTCGGCGCTCGCGAAAGCCTATGGCTGGCACCACGCCGTCGCCCGCACCAAGGGCGAGCTCGACCAGGCGCTCTCCGCACCGCCGGCGGGTACGAGCATCGTGGAGGTTCCGCTGCCGCGCTGAACGTGCTGAGATTCTCCTCGGACCCACCGACGAAGACAGGAGACAGCCATGGCGCAGGACGGACTGCCCGAACCCATCCAGCGGTTCATCGACACGACCAACGAGGGCGATTCCGCCGCGTTCGTCGACACTTTCACCGACGACGCCTACCTGAACGACTGGGGTCGGGAGTTCCACGGCCGCGCCGGGGTGCGGAGCTGGGACAGCACCGACAACATCGGCGTGAAGTCGCACTTCGAGCTCGTCGACGCCCACGAAGGCTCGCCCGGCACCTGGATCGTCACCCTGACGGTGACAGGCGACGGGTTCAACGGGACGGGCCCGATGGAGTTCCAGCTGCGCGACGGCCGCATCGCCAGCCTTCGCATCAGCTGACCCCGTCCCGCCGGTGTGATGCGGAGCGCACAAGCCGCATCCACCCCGGCCGACCGGTGCTTGGAGACATCGCACAACGAATGCGCCGTTGCGGTGGCGGATCACTAACATGATCGCCGTGCACATGATCTTTCGGACGATGCTTCACGCGATCATCTCCCGATTCGGAGCGCGGCTCGGCCACTGGGATGTGGCGCGCACGAAGTTCCGTGTCTTGCCGACGGACCTCGACATCCTGAAGCACATGAACAACGGCGTGTACCTGTCCATCGCCGACATCGGCCGCTTCGACCTGTTGATGCGCAACGGCGTCTGGGCCATCTTCAAGAAGCGCGGCTGGTACCCGGTCGTCGCGTCGGAGACCATCTCCTTCCGCAAGTCGCTGGAGCTGTGGCAGCCGTTCGTCGTCGAGTCGCGCATCCTCGGCTTCGACGAGAAGGCCGTCTACGTCGAGCAGAGGTTCACCGTCGACGGCGAGATCTACACGCAGGCGTTCATCCGCGGGCGCTTCCTCAAGCGCGGCGGCGGCATCGTCACGATCGACGAACTGCTGGAGGCTGTCGGCCCGTCGCCGACCGATGTCACCGTCCCCGAGTGGCTGCGTGCCTGGGGAGCGGATGCGGCCCTCCCGTCGACGCGCGTCGAAGCGCCGAGCATCTGGAGCGAGTGACGCCCGCGGACCGGGCCGCCGGTCAGGCCGGCCCGAACGCGAAGACGCGGTCGGGATCCCACTGACGACGGACGACCTCGAGCCGTTCCGAGATCACCGGCGGCCACACCCTCTCGAACGCGGCGCGGTCCGAAAGGTCACCGGCGAAGTTGACGTTGGTGATCGCGGACACCGTGTCCTTCAACGCCTCGGCGATCGCCTGGGCACGGGTGGGTGCGGCGTCGGCGAAGGTCGACGGATCGCCCGCGAGCAGGCTGAGCGTGTAGCCGCTGTCCCGGCCGCCGACCGAGCTGCCGTCCTCCGTGTCGCGTGCGGTCGCTCCGCCCAGCTGGCGGATCTCGGCCGCGACGAAGGGCGATCCGGACCCGGGCCCAGCGAGTTCGAGGATCACGTCGGCCGAGTCCTGGTCGAAGGAGTCGAGCATGAACCCGCGGATCCAGGTCGGACCGCCCTCCTCGGGATCGCTGTGGATGCTCGCAACGGCGGTGGTCGGCATCTCGGCCACGAAGTCGAGAGAGACCGGAGCCGCCGCCCGGATGGGAGCGAAGAGCCGCTCGCCCTCGGCCGGATCACCCGGGTAGGCGAACCGGACGCTGAGGAGCGTGCGGCCGCGCAGGAAGGGAGGCGGTCCGTCCACGTCCGGCACGTTGAGGAGCGCCACGGAGGTGGTCGCCTCGTCCGGCAGCTCCGCCGACCAGTCGACCCAGGCGCGCAACGCCGGCTCGATGGCCCCGCCTTCGAAGAACACGCTGCCACCGTAGAGCGAGCGCAGCTCCACCAGCTCCAGGGTCATCTCGGTGACGATGGCCAGCCCGCCCTTGCCTCCACGGAGCGCCCAGAAGAGGTCTGGATTCGTCTCGCGGTCGGCGGTGACCAGCTCGCCGTCCGCGGTGACGACACGGAACCCGCGCACCCAGTCGCTGGTGAATCCGTAGCGGCGGACGAGCGGTCCGACCCCGCCGCCCAGGGTGTAGCCGACGGCGCCGACGCTGGTCGACGAGCCGGTGACCGGAGCCAGTCCGTGCTCGGCCGCGGCGACGATCACCGGCGCCCAGCGCAGGCCTGCGCCGATGCGGGCCAGCCGGGACGCGGGGTCGATCGAGAGTCCGTCGAGGCCGCGCGTCGAGACGATCATGCCCCCGACGATCGGTGCCTCCGCGCCGTGGCCGGTCGCCTGTACGCGCACCGGGACTCCGGCTTCCCGGGCGAAGCGCACAGCCTCCGCGACGTCGTTCTCGGATTCGACAGCGACCACGATGTCGGGATCGTGACGGATCGCCGGGTTGAAGCAGGCGACCTCGGCCGCGAGGCCCTCGTCGCCTCGGACGTAGACGGTGCCGGTGATGGCGTCGCGCAGGCGCGCGACAGCGTTCGTGTCGAGTTCGATTCCCATGGGGGAAATGTAGGGGAGGCCACCGACATGAGGGAACCCCATCTTCGTGACGGGTCGGTGTCAGGTGCGTGACGTAGCATTCGAGCATGCCCGCCGTCCTGCCCTCCGCTCCCGCGTCAGCGGCGGGTGCGGCGGCGCGCGCCGCGGCTTCGGCGCCGGACGTCGAGACGGTGTACCGGCCGGCCGGGACGCTCGATCTCTCGGGGACGCTCGCGCCGCTCGGTCGTGGTCCGTACGACCCCACCACGACGTGGGACCTGCGGGGGATGTGGCGCACCTGGCGTACGCCGATGGGCGCGGCGACTCTGCGCATCCATCGGGCGTCCGGCGGCGGCGTCTCGGCCTCCGCGTGGGGGCCGGGAGCGGAATGGGCGATCGATGCCGTTCCGAGCCTGCTCGGCCGGGACGACGACTGGTCGGGGCTCGACGTCGCGCGTCATCCCCTGCTCCGCGACAGCCTGCACCGCAATCCGGGTCTGCGGCTGGCGCGGACCGCCCGGATGCTGGAGGCGCTCATCCCCGCCATCATCGAGCAGCGCGTGACCAGCATCGAGGCCTACCGTTCGTGGTCACGGCTCCTCCGCTGGTACGGCGAGCCCGCACCGGGTCCTGCTCCGGAGGGGATGCGTGTCACGCCGACGCTCGAGCAGTGGCGCGGCATCCCGTCGTGGGAGTGGCACCGCGCAGGTGTCGATCCTCGCCGGGCGCGAGCAGTGCAGGCGGTGCTCGCAGTGGCGCCGTCCCTCGAACGTGCGACCGACAGGGCGTCGACCCTCGCCGAGGCGGAGACGGTGCTGCAGACCATCCCCGGCGTCGGCCTGTGGACGGCGGCGGAGACGCTTCAGCGCTCTCACGGCCACCCCGATCTGGTCAGCGTCGGCGATTACCATCTCGCGCACCAGGTCGGTGAAGCGCTCATCGGCCGCCGGGTCGACGACGACGGGATGCTCGAACTGCTGGAGCCCTGGGCCGGCCATCGGCAGCGCGTCGTGCGCCTGATCTTCGCGAGCGGCTTCCGCTTCCAGCGGCGCGGCCCGCGCGTGACGCTGCAGGAGCACCGCTGGCACTGAACATCTGAGGTCACTGCGCAGCTGAGGTCAGCCGGTGGTTCCCGCGCGCGCGGCGGTGTGCTCCGACCGCAGGTCGCGGTCGAGTTCGCGGCACAGCGTCCGGTAGTGATCGGTCATCGCGGGGCTGTAGCTGCTCCACTCGGGAAGCGGCTTGTGATCGTGCGCGGCCACCAGACGGTCGAGGTAGTAGTCCCAGCGGGGCCCGGAGTCCGCCTCCTCCACGAGCGACCGCAACCGTCGGCCGAGAGTGACCGTGGTGTGGCCGCTCGCCTCGCGAAGATGCACGAACATCCGGTGGGATGCGCCCGCTCCTCCGACGTCCGCGTGGAGCCGGTGCGGCGCCGAGCACTCCATCACGGAGACGTCCTGCCACTCGGCGTCGTCGCCGTCGGCGGTCAGACGGAACTTGACCGCCCCGGTCGACCCGGTGCCCTTGTATTCGCCCAGCCATTCCGCGAGCCGCGGGGAGCGGCTGAAGAAGGTCCACACCTCCTCGATGGGCGCTTTGAACATCCGGTCGAGGACGAGGTAGACCCCGTCGTCCTTGCGGACCAGTCTTCCTGTCGGCTGCGGCATCATGATGACCTCCGTCGGCTCAGCCTCTGGTGATCCACACACTAGTCACGCTCGCCCGGAATCGGCAGAGGGCGGCTTGCGAGTGCTCTCAGCCTTCGAGCACCGCCATCGCCGCGTTGTGTCCGCCGAGTCCGCTCACCGCGCCACCACGCCGCGCGCCGGACCCGCACATCAGGATGCGCGGATGCCGTGTCGAGACGCCCCAGCGCTCGGCCGGGGTGTCGAGGGCGTCGTCGTCCTCGGCGAACGGCCAGGAGAGGGGCCCGTGGAAGATGTTGCCGCCCGGCATGTTGAGAGCCTGCTCGAGATCTCGCGTGGTCTTCGTCTCGATGCACGGGTTGCCGTCCGCGTCGGTCAGCAGGAGGTCTTCGACCGGCTCGGCCAGGACCGAGTTGAGGGAGGCGAGCACAGCATCCTGAAGCCGCTGACGGGTGGCGTCGTTGTTCTCGTCCGTGAGCCAGCGGTCGGGCGTGTGCAGACCGAACACCGTGATGGTCTGGGCGCCGGTCTCGGCGAGCTCCGGGTCGAGGATGCTCGGGTCGGCCAGGGTGTGGCAGTAGATCTCGCAGGGGAGGAGGTCGGGCATCACTCCCCGGGTCATGCCCGAGTAGGCCTCCTCGAGCTGTGTGTAGGTCTCGTTGATGTGGAAGGTCCCGCCGAACGCCGCCTTCGGGTCGATCGCCTCGTCGCGCAGTCGCGGGAGGCGCTTCAGGAGCAGGTTGACCTTCACCTGGGCGCCTTCGGCCTTCGGAGCGGCCGGCTCTGCGGTCTCGCCCAGCAGCCGGTCGAGGACGCCGGGGGCGACGTTGGCGAGCACGTGGCGCCCGACCACCCGTCGCTCGTGGCCGTTGCGCTGGTACTCGACGGTCCCGTCCGGGTCAATCCTCGTCACCTCCGCGCCGGTCACGATGCGGGCGCCGGCCTCACGCGCGACACGGGCGAGCTCGCCGGTGACGGCGCCCATCCCGCCGACCGGGACATCCCACTCGCCCGTCCCCTGGCCGATGACGTGATAGAGGAAGCACCGGTTCTGCGCGAGTTCCGGATCGCCGAGGCTGGCGAAGGTGCCGATGAGCGCGTCGGTCGCGACGACCCCGCGCACCAGGTCGCTCTGGAGGCGCGACTCGATGAACTCGCCGATCGGACGCTCGATCATGGCCTGCCACAGCTCGTCGTCGCCGACCAGCGCCCGCGCCTCCGTCCGCGTCAGGAGGGGCTCTGTCACGGTCGGCCAGAGTGCGCGGGCCAGCTCGCCGGTGCTCTCGTAGACGCCGTCGAAGGCGTCAGCGTCGTCGGCCGCGCCGATCCGGGCGAAGGATGCCGCGGTCGCCGTCGCGTCGGTGTTGTCGATCAGCAGTCCCGCGCCGTCGGGGTCGCCGGGAACCGGCGTGTACGACGAGTAGCGGCGGCGGGCCAGGCGGATGTCGAGGCCGAGGTCGTCGATGATGCGCTGCGGCAGCAGGCTGACCAGATAGGAGTAGCGCGAGAGGCGCGCTTCGACGCCCGCGAACGCCTGCGCGCTGACCGCGGCGCCGCCCACCTCGTCCAGTCGTTCGAGCAGGATGACGGACTTGCCGGCGCGCGCAAGGTACGCCGCGGCAGTGAGGCCGTTGTGCCCGCCTCCGACGATCACGATGTCGTGCGTCGCGGCGGTGGACGAGGGGGATCGGTCGGTCATGGAATCGACTCTAGCCGCGGTGGATAACCGTCAGTTCTCCACATCTTCAGGTCGCTTCCGGGGCCGCCCAGCGCCGGGTAATAGTGTCGTCATCATGGTCGACACAACGGATGGCGCCGAGGCGCGCCCGGCGACGATCGCTCACGAGGCGGTCGAGCTGGTGCAGCGCTGGCTCGCCGAGAGTGCGCGTGGGGACGACGGCTCCGCGCCCCGCCAGGATCCCGCCGCCGAGAGACTCGCGGGGGTGCTCAGCGACCCACACGGTCTCGACTTCGCCGTGGGCTTCGTCGACGGCGTGGCTCGACCGCAAGACCTGTTCGTCGCCGGCTACAACCTGCAGCGGGTGGCCAAGCGCATCCCTGCCTTCCTGCCGTGGTACATGCGGTTCGCGATCTGGCTGGGCGGCGTGTTCGGTCCGGTCCTTCCCTGGGTGGTGATCCCGATCGCCCGTCGCGTGCTGCGGCGGATGGTGGGGCACCTCGTGGTCGATGCGACACCCGAGAAGCTGGGGCCGGCGATCGCGCGGCTCCGGTCGCCCGACGACCCCGACGGTCATGGAGCACGGCTCAACCTGAACCTGCTCGGGGAGGCGGTGCTCGGCGAGAAGGAGGCGCTTCGGCGGCTTGAGGGGACCCGGACCCTCCTCGCCCGGGACGACGTGGACTACGTCTCCATCAAGGTGTCCTCGATCGCGTCTCAGCTGTCGATGTGGGCGTTCGACGAGACGGTCGAGCGCGTCGTGGAACGGCTCACCCCTCTGTACGAGCTCGCCGCGGCGTCGCCGACTCCGAAGTTCATCAACCTCGATATGGAGGAGTACCGCGACCTCGATCTGACGATGGCGGTCTTCACCAGCATCCTCAGCAAGCCGCAGCTGCTCGGGCTCGAGGCGGGCATCGTGCTGCAGGCGTACCTGCCGGACGCTCTGGACGCGCTGCAGACGCTGACCGAGTGGTCGACCCAGCGGCGCGCGCAGGGTGGAGCGCCGATCAAGATCCGGGTCGTCAAGGGAGCGAACCTCGCGATGGAGCGCGTGGATGCAACGATCCACGGCTGGCCGCTCGCCACGTACGGCACGAAGCAGTCGACCGACGCGAACTACAAGCGGGTGCTCGACTGGGCTCTGACTCCGGAACACACGGATGCCGTCAAGATCGGCATCGCGGGGCACAACCTCTTCGACATCGCGTACGCCTGGCTGCTCGCACAGAAGCGGGGAGTCACCGCCCGGATCGACTTCGAGATGCTGCTCGGAATGGCGACCGCCCAGGCGGAGGCGGTCAAGCGCACGGTGGGTGAGCTCCTGCTCTACACCCCGGTCGTCGACCCCCGAGAGTTCGACGTGGCGATCTCGTACCTGATCCGCCGTCTGGAAGAGAACGCCAGTCCCGAGAACTTCATGTCGGCCGTATTCCAGCTCGGCTCCGACCCGGAGCTGTTCGAGCGTGAGAAGCAGCGCTTCCTCGCGTCCGTCGCCGAGTTCGAGAGCGACTCCGGGCCGCGCGGTACTGCGCCGGTCCCGAACCGGCAGCAGGATCGCGCGCGCGAGTGGGAAGAAGCGTCGGCGCCGTCCTTCACGCGTCCTCCGGCACCGCCCGCCCCTGCCGCGCCCGCGACGCCCGAAGAGCAGGGGCTCACGAGCGTGGTGCTGGGACTGACCCGAGGGTCGGGCGGCATCGAGCTGACTCCGCCTGACGAGGCTGCGGCGCCCGGCACTGCCGCCGCGGTGGTCCCGTCGGCTGAGGCCGACGACTTCCGGAATGCGCCGGACACCGACCCGTCCCGCGCGGCGAACCGCGCGTGGGGCAAGCGCATCCTCGCCCGCTCCGCCACCTCGTCTCTCGGCGCGGAGACCATCGCCGGTGCGGCCGTCCAGGACGCGGGACGTCTCGACGCCATCCTCGGAATGGTCGCCGAGGCCGGTCGGGAGTGGGGTGCGCGTTCCGGCCACGACCGCGCAGCGATCCTCGACCGCGCCGGGCACGCTCTCGAGGCCAACCGAGATCGCCTGATCGAGGTGATGGCGGCCGAGACCGGCAAGACCATCGCGGAAGCGGACCCGGAGGTCAGCGAAGCGGTCGACTTCGCCCACTACTACGCCACCCGCGCCCGGGAGCTGGACGCGGTACAGGGCGCGCAGTTCGTCCCAAGTGCCCTGACCGTTGTGGCTCCGCCGTGGAACTTTCCCGTCGCCATCCCCGCCGGGTCGGTGCTGGCCGCGCTCGCCGCTGGGAGCGGTGTGATCATCAAGCCGGCTCCCCAGGCCCGGCGGTCCGCTGCAGTGATGGTGGAGGCGCTCTGGGAGTCCGGCATCCCTCGGCACCTGCTCGCCTTGGTCGACGTCGCCGAGAACGAGCTCGGCCAGCAGCTGATCGCCGACCGCCGGGTCGACCGGGTCATCCTCACCGGTTCGTACGAGACGGCGAAGCTGTTCCGCTCCTGGCGTCCGGATCTGCCGCTCCTCGCCGAGACCAGCGGCAAGAACGCCATCATCGTGACTCCGAGCGCCGACTACGACCTCGCTGTCTCCGACATCGTCAAGAGCGCCTTCGGCCATGCCGGGCAGAAGTGCTCCGCCGCGAGCCTCGTCATCTTGGTCGGCTCGGTCGCCAAGTCCGAACGCTTCCGCAACCAGCTCGTGGATGCGGTGGTCAGCCTGCGGGTCGGCTACCCGCAGGATGCGGCCAGCCAGATGGGTCCGCTCATCGAGCCGGCGTCGGGCAAGCTGCTCCACGCGCTCACGACTCTGGGCGCCGAAGAGGAGTGGCTCGTCGAACCGCGCCGCCTCGACGACACCGGGCGGCTCTGGACCCCCGGAGTGCGTACCGGTGTCCAGCCCGGCTCGTACTTCCACCTGACGGAGTTCTTCGGGCCGGTACTGGGCATCATGACCGCGCGCGACCTGGACGAGGCGATCCGCTATCAGAACGCCGTCGAGTACGGGCTCACCGCCGGGCTGCACTCTCTCGACCGGGACGAGCTCGTGCACTGGCTCGACACTGTCGAGGCAGGCAACCTGTACGTGAACCGCGGAATCACCGGTGCCATCGTGCGCCGACAGCCGTTCGGTGGATGGAAGCGGTCCTCCGTCGGAGCCGGAACCAAGGCCGGAGGACCCAACTATCTGCTCGGGCTCGGGAGCTGGATCCCCGAGGTCGGGCACTCGAGCTCGAGCCTGCACCTTCGCGGTTTGGAGACCCGGGTCTCCGACCTCATCGAGTCCGGGCAGTCGTCGATGGACTATCCGTCGTTCGACCTCGTCCGGCGGTCCGCCCTGAGTGACGCCATCGCCGTCGCGACCGAATACCACCGGGTGAAGGACGTCTCGGGGCTCGGCGTCGAACGCAACCTCTTCCGGTACCGGCCGGTGCCCGTGGCCATCCGGCTCTCCGAGGGCAGCTCGCTGCCCGAACTGCTCCGCGTGATGGCGGCCGGGACGGTGGCACGCTCGCCGTTCTCGGTCAGCACTCCGGTGAAGCTGCCGCGGGGGATGCACGCGCTTCTGCGCGAGCGGGAGATCGAGGTCGTGGTCGAGTCCGACGCGCACTGGCTGTCCCGAATCCGGGCGCATCGCGTCCCGGCCCATCGCATCCGGCTCATCGGTGGGGATCCGGTCGCGCTCGCGACGGCTCTGGGCGGCAGCCCCGACGTCGCGGTCTACAGCGGACCGGTCACGCCGTCCGGGAGGGTCGAGGTGCTCACGTTCCTCCACGAGCAGGCCATCTCGATCACGAACCACCGCTTCGGCAACCCGACGCACCTGTCGGACGACATCCTCTGACCATCCCCGACCGCACCCCGAGTGGAAGGCAGCGCGTACTGTGACCGACATGACCCCTTCGATTCCCGCTCTGCCTCTCGCCGGTGGCGGCAGCATCCCGCAACTCGGTCTGGGCACGTGGCCGCTGGACGACGCCGAGGTCGAGAAGGCGATCGTCGCCGCCGCCGAGATCGGCTACCGGCACGTCGACACGGCGGTCAAGTACGCCAACGAGGTCGGCGTCGGGCGGGGGCTCGCACGGAGCGGCCTCGCTCGCGAGGACTGGTTCGTCACGACCAAGCTGGACGGCACCTATCAGGGCGATGACCGGGCCGTGGCCGGCCTCGACGACAGCCTGGCACGTCTCGGGCTCGACTACGTCGACCTGCTGCTCATCCACTGGCCGCTGCCGCAACGCGACCAGTACGTCTCCACGTGGCAGACCTTCATCCGCCTGCGCGACGCCGGCAAGGCGCGCGCCATCGGCGTCTCGAACTTCAAGCCGGCGCACATCGACCGCCTGATCGCCGAGACGGGCGTCACGCCGGCGGTCAACCAGATTCAGCTCAGCCCCGCCATCCCGCGCCGCGAACAGCGCGCCTACGACAGTGAGCACGGCATCGTCACCGAATCGTGGAGCCCGATCGGCGGAACGGGCGACCTTCTCGCCGAGCCGGTGCTCGCCCGGCTCGCCGAGAAGCACGGCCGGACCCCCGGCCAGATCGTGCTCCGCTGGCATGTGCAGAACGGGCTCGTCGCCATCCCGAAGTCGCGCAACCCAGAGCGCATGGCCGAGAACCTGTCGGTGTTCGACTTCGAGCTCGATTCGGACGACCTGAGCGCGCTCGACACCCTCGACGAAGGCCCCGACGCGGGCGTGGACTCGGACCGGTCCGGCCACTGACGGTCGGGACGGTGACGGTCGGGCCGCCGACCGTCAGTCGCGGCGCAGGGGCAGGATCACCGTCACCGTGAGCCCGTTGGGCTCGGCGTTCGCGAGCCGGACGCGTCCGCCGGCTGCATCCGCCAACGCGCCAACGATCGCGAGCCCCAGCCCGCCACCCGACTGACCCGTACGGGACCCGTCGGCGCGTGTGAAGCGGTCCAGGGCGACGGGGATGAACTCCTCCGGCATCCCCGGGCCGGAATCCCGGACCGTCAGCACCACCGACTCGCTGCCGTCCGTGCCGTCCGCGAGCGACAGCGCGGCAACGACGGTCGCCTCAGGGCGGTCTTCGCCACAGGATCGGATGGCGATGATCGCGTTCGCCAGCAGGTTGTCGAGGATGCGCCCGAAATCGGTGGGGGACAGGGCGACGCGTGCTTCCGGGTCGGGTCGCTGTCGGGGGTCGTACTCGAAGTCGACCGAGATGCCGGCGGCTTCGTCGTCGCTGCTCACCAGCAGGCGCGCCCGGTCGATCGCGTCCGTCAGCTCGTCCACCAGGGTCCGCCAGTCGATCCGACCGCTCGACGGGCCGGCCTCGATCCGCGACAGCTCCAGCAGGTTGTTCGCGAGGGCCGCCAGGCGGATCGCCGTCGCGTGGGAGGCCCGGATGTCGGTCAGCAGGGCGTTCGGATCCCCCGCATCCAGCTCGGCCAGCTCCAGCTGCCCGCGCAGCACGGCCAGCGGCGTGCGCAGCTCATGGCTGGCGTCGGACACCATCTGACGCTCTCGTTCCGCCGACGCACGGAGGCGCAGGATCAGATCGTTGAGCGTCGTCGCGAGCTCCGACAACTCGTCCTGGGCCGGCCCGACCGTCAACAGGGCCGCCTCCTGCGGGGTCGAGCCGGCGATGCGATCCGCCTGCTCCCGCATCCGGCTCACCGGCCGCAGCGCCGCCCGCGCGAGCAGCCACGACGCCGCGCCGAACGCGAGGATCAGCACACCGGCGCCCGCGAGCAGGGCTGCCGTCAGCCGGTCGAGGATGAGCGCGGTCGTCTCGTCGTTCCGCGCGGCGACGACGTGCATCACGCCGTCCGACGTGGTGACGCTGCGCGAGAGGACGAGATAGTGGTCGTCGCCCACCTGCACCTCGCGCGGCTCACGGCCCTGATCGATGAGACGCCCGATGCGGTCCTCGAGCCCCTGCGGCATGGTTGACGCGAGGATGGTGCCGTCCTCGGCGACGATCGCGAGCTCCTGGCCGCCGCCCGGCAGGTCGAACGGACCCGTCGGCTTCGACGGCAGCGACTCCACTGGCGCTGCGACGTCATTGCTCAGGAGAGTGACTGTCGCGTTGTGGAGGATGGACGACACCCCGACACGGATGATGAAGACGGCGACCAGACCGAACAGCGCCGCGACGATCAGACTGCCGATCGTGATGCGCGCCGTGATCGAGAGGCGCCGCAGCCGATTCACGAGGTGGATGCGGTGTCGTGGCTACTCGGGACGTGGTCGCCGCCCGGCGTCGTGCGCTTGGTGTCGACAGCATTGCGGGCATCGAGACGGTAGCCGCGGCCCCGCTCGGTGACGATGTTCAGTCCGGCGCCTGCCGCATCCAGCTTCTTCCGGAGGTACGAGACGTACTGGTCGATGACGTTGGTGCCGATGTTCTCGGTGGTGCCCCACACCGACTCGAGGATGTCGGAACGCGACAGCGTCTTGTCCGGGTTGGTGGCGAAGAGGCGCAAGAGGGTGAACTCCCGGCGGCTCAACGGCATCTCGTGCCCGGCGACCAGTGCCTGGTGCTCGTGCGAGTCGATCGTCAGGCGTCCGACGCTCACCTGAGGCCGCATCCCCGTGGGCTCGCGGCGCAGCAGGGCGCGGACCCGGGCCGCGAGCTCGGCGAACGCGAACGGCTTCGTCAGGTAGTCGTCCGCTCCCGAGTCGAGGCCGTGGACGCGGTCCTCGATGGCATCGCGCGCCGTCAGCAGGAGGATCGGCATCGGGTTCGACGCCTCACGGATGTGGCGGCACAGCTCGAAGCCGCTCATGCCGGGCAGCATCACGTCGATCGCCGCAGCAGAGAACGTATCGCTGCGCAGGGCGATGAGCGCGTCGACGCCATTGGTGACCAGGGTGACGTCGTAGCCCTCGGCCGCCAGACCGCGCTGGACGAGGCCTCCCATGTCGGGATCGTCTTCGACAACGAGCAGTTTCATGCGCCCATCGTGCCACTGTTCCCCGTGCCGGTGCTCGGATCGTGCCCTCGCGCCGGGTCGGCGCGCTGAACGTTCTCGCAGGAGACGGTCAGCCGCGCTCGACGACCGACTTCATGCTGTCGAGCACCATGCGCCAATTGCCGCTCGATCGCTCGGCTTCTGCGTCGTCGGCGCAGCCGTCCTGCGTGATCGTCACGACAGTGCCGTCGCCGTCGTCGGCGAGGAGGTACGAGACGGTCTGATAGCTCTCGGGGATGTCCGGCTTTCCGCTCAGCGGACTGTAATAGCTGGTGACGAGGCGCTCGCCGGGGACGATCTCCAGGATGGTGCCCTTGTCCTCGTAGGGCTTGCCTTCCCACTCGCCCCGATAGACGATCGGACTGCCCGTCTTCCAATCGGTCGAGACGCGGCTGCCGAAGAGGTAGCGGGCGATCGTGTCCGGGTCGGTCAGGGCCGTCCAGAGGCGGTCGCGGGACGCGTCGATGCGGATGTCTGCGCGTGCTGTCGTACTCATGCCGCCAGTCTCATCCCTTCGGGCGGCGGGGTCTTGAAGTTTCGCGACGCTCAGGCGTTGCCGCGGTTTATCAGGCGCGACAGCACGATGGCGCTGCGCGTGTGATCGACGTTCGGGGCGAGCCGTACCTTCTCGAGCGCGGCCTCCAGGCTCGGGATGTCGCGCGAGCGGATGTGGACGATGGCGTCGGCGCTTCCGGTCACCGTGCCGGCGTCGACGACTTCGGGCACGGCGGAGAGGATGCGCAACAGCTCCTCCGGCGACACGGTGCCCCGGCAGAACAGTTCGACGTAGGCCTCCGTGCTCATCCCGTCGATCGCGGGATCGACCTGGATGGTGAACCCGCGGATCACGCCATCGGCCACCAGGCGGTCCACTCGGCGCTTCACGGCTGAGGCCGAGAGCCCGACGACGGAACCGATGTCGCCGTATCCCGCCCGGGCGTTCTGACGGAGCAGGTCGAGGATGCTGCGATCGAGATTGTCCACGGGCCGAGCATATGGTGAATCGTTGCGTGAAAGCCAGGGAAGTGACCGTTTTGTGCGTCCGTTTGCACAATGGTGGCGCCGCGGAAGTTATCCACCGGTCCTCGAACGGGCGTTCACCCGGGCGATCGGCGGTGGGAGCATGGTCGCCATGAGCAGAACGGACACCGCACCAGCGCGACGCGACGACGACAGCAGCCACGGCTTCTTCGGTCAGCCGCGCGCGCTCGCCAACATCTTCGGCGTCGAGATGTGGGAGCGGTTCTCCTTCTACGGCATGCAGGGCATCCTGCTCATCTACCTGTACTACTCGGCCGAACGCGGCGGCCTCGGCATCGACGAGGCGACGGCCACCGGTGTGGTCGGCGCCTATGGCGGCGCCGTCTACCTCTCCACGATTCTCGGCGCCTGGCTCGCCGACCGGCTGTTCGGGTCGGAACGGGTGCTGTTCTGGAGCGCCGTCGTCATCATGGCCGGCCACATCTCGCTCGCCGTCATTCCCGGTGTTGCCGGCGTCCTGGTGGGCCTGTTGTTCGTCGCCCTGGGAAGCGGCGGCCTGAAGGCGAACGCCACCCGGATCGTCGGGACGCTGTACTCGGAGAAAGACCCGCGGCGCGATGCCGGATTCTCGCTCTTCTATCTCGGCATCAACCTGGGCGCCTTCTTCGGACCCCTCCTCACCGGACTGCTGCAGTCGACGCTCGGCTTCCACTGGGGCTTCGCGCTCGCCGCGGTCGGCATGGCGATCGGGCTCATCCAGTACTCGCTCGGCCGGAAGCGGCTCCCCGACCAGGCGCGGCAGGTGCCGCATCCTCTCGAGCGCTCGCGGTACCCACTGATGATCGGCATCGGGCTTGCGGGTCTCGTCGTGATCGTCGTTCTGGTGCTCACCGGGCTCATCAACGCATCCAATCTCGCGCTGTGGGTGATCGCCGTGACCATCGTGGCTGCGATCGCCTACTTCGCCGTCATCCTGACGTCGAAGCTCCTGAACGCCGACGAGCGCAGCCGGCTCTTCGCCTTCATCCCGCTGTTCATCACCAATGCGGCGTTCTGGACGCTCTACCAGCAGCAGTTCACGGTGGTCACCATCTACTCCGACAAGCGCCTGGACCGGAATCTCTTCGGCTGGGAGTTCCCGGTCTCGTGGGTGCAGTCCATCAATCCGATCTTCATCATCGTGCTCTCGGGCGTCTTCGCGGCGATCTGGACGAAGTGGGGTGAGAAGCAACCGTCGACGCCGATCAAGTTCGCCGCGGGGACGGTTCTCATGGGCCTCGCCTTCTTCCTGTTCCTGTTCTGGGCGGGTGGAGGGGAGCACAGCACGCCGCTGCTGGCCATGATCGGCATCCTCTTCGTCTTCACGGTCGCGGAGCTGCTGATCTCGCCTCCCGGGCTGTCCGTGACGACCAAGCTGGCGCCACGCTCGTTCCAGGCGCAGATGGTGGCGCTGTACTTCCTGTCCGTGGCCCTCGGGACGGCGATGGCGGGCCAGCTCGGCAAGCTCTTCACGACGGTGCCGGAAGGGATCTACTTCAGTATCATCGGCGGGATCGCGATCGGGATCGGGGTGCTCCTTGCCCTGCTCAGTCCGTGGGTGCTCCGGCTGATGCGCGGGGTGCGATGAGTCGGCGCACGGCTGCTGGAATACTGGGTCGATGGCAGAGATTCTCGCGGTGTGCCGCGTCGAACAGCTCCTTCACGACAGCGGGACGATCGGTGTCACGGCCATCGACAAGCGACCGGTGGACAGGCGGCTGCGGGTAAGACCGCTCGGGCTGCACGGCGACGTCCAGGCCGACCGGAAGCACCACGGTGGAGCGTCGAAGGCGCTGTACGCCTACGCCGACGAGGACGCACAGGAGTGGGCCTCGGAGCTCGGCCGCGACATCCCGCCCGGCCTGTTCGGCGAGAACCTCCGCACGGCGGGGATCGACGTGAACGCCGCCGAGATCGGGGAGCGCTGGCGGATCGGCGACGAACTGGTGGTCGAAGTCACCTGCCCGCGGGAGCCGTGCGCTGTATTCCAGCGGCGCATGCGGGAGCCGCAGTGGGTCAAGCGCTTCACGGAGAGAGGCCGCCCCGGGGCGTACCTCTCCGTCGTGAAGTCGGGCAGCGTCGGGGCCGGCGACCGCGTCGAGGTGCTCTCGCGCCCCGGCCACGGGGTGACGATCGCCTCCTGGTTCACCGCAGCCGACGGCGCCCAGGCCGACGCTCTAGAGGCAGCGGAGGCGGACGGATCGATCACGCTGGTCCAGGAGATCCGGGAGGGCATCGACAAGCTGCGCTCGAGACGTTTACTTGTTCTTGACAAGTGAACTTGCAAAGAGCAAGCTAGTGCCACACCGACGACCGGAGGACACCATGACCACGAACATCTTCGTCAACTTCCCGACGAACGACCTCGAGCGCGCGAAGACCTTCTACGAGGCTCTCGGGTACACGATCAACCCCATGTTCACCGACGACAACGCAGCCTGCGTCGTCCTCAGCGACACCATCTACTTCATGGTGCAGACGCGCGAGTTCCTCGCCACCTTCACCGACAAGCAGATCATCGACCCGGCCACGCAGACCGGTGCGACCATCGCCCTCAGCCAGGACTCCCGCGAGGACGTCGACGCGATCGTCGCGCGCGGGCTCGAGGCCGGCGGCACGGAACCGCGGCCGGCACAGGACTACGGGTTCATGTACTCGCGCGACCTGGAGGACCCGGACGGCAACAACCTGTCCTACCTCTACATGGCACCCGAGGCCGTCGAGAAGGGCCCGGAGGCCTACATGACCGAGCACGCGGCCGAAGCTCCGGCGCAGGCCTGACACGGCATCCCGGATGGCGGCACGGGCGCCCCGCGGCTTCGGCCAGGCCGGAGGAGTGGCGCGCGCGGTGGAGCGGGTCGGCGAACGGTGGGCGCTGCTCATCGTCCGCGACCTGCTCGCCGGCGCGCGCCGCTACAGCGACCTCAAGGCCGGCCTGCCGCGGATCCCGACCAACATCCTCAGCGATCGGCTCAAAGAACTGCAGCAGGCGGGCATCATCCGCCGCGTCCCGACCGTTCGCGGCGGGTACGAGCTGACACCGCTCGGCCGCCAGCTCGAGCCGGTCATCCTCGCGCTCGAACGCTGGGGCTGGGCCGCACCCGGCGAACCGGCGGAGGGTGAGGTGCTGACCGCCGATGCGCTGGCCGTGACGTTGCGGGCAGCGTTCCGCGGCGAGGTCGCGGCCGGGTTCCCGCCGACCGAGTACGTCATCCACACGGGGGAGACGTCCGTGAGCGCCGTCGTAGACGCAGGCACCCTCGACGTGATGGACGTCGGCCCCGACGCGCTCCCGCAGCCGCAGCGCCGGGTCGCGATCCCGCCGCCGGCGGACGTGCTCGAGTTCCGCGTCGAGCGCGAGCGCTTGAGCGAACTCCTCAGCGGGGACACTCCACCGCTCGATGTCGAGACCGGCGACCGCGGCCTCGTGGACCGTTTCCGCCGAACCTTCCGCTTCGACGCCGCGCCCGGCGAAGACGTGACCGCGGAGGCCTCAGTCGCCTGACACATCCCGGACCGGTATCGACGTCGCGTATCAGCAGGTCAGGATTCAGCAGTACGATCGCACAATGGAATTGCGGCAGCTGGAGCACTTCGTCACCGTGGCCGAAGAACGGCACTTCACTCGCGCGGCGGAACTGCTGCGCATATCGCAGTCGGGGTTGTCCGCGTCCATCCGCTCTCTCGAGCAGGAACTGGGCACCTCGCTCTTCATCCGCAGCACCCGGCGAGTGGAACTGACCGCTGCCGGTCAGGCGCTCCTGGCCGACTCAGTGCGCACCCTCGCGAGTGCCGCGGCAGCCCGCGATGCGGTCGCCGCCGTGCGGGGGCTCCTGCGCGGACGCCTGACCATCGGCGCGGAGCCGTGCCTCGGCTCGGTCGACCTTCCCGCCGAGCTCGCGGCGTTCCGGACCGCGAATCCCGGCGTGGAGGTGCGCCTGCGCTACTCGGGATCCGAGGAACTGGTGGATGACGTGGCCGGCGGCCGCGCCGACGTCGCGCTGGTCGTCGACACCGGCCACACGCCGGCCGGCGTGCACCTGCGGCCGCTGAGCACGCAGCAGATGCTGGTGCTCTGCCACCCGGACCACCCTTTCGCCGCGGAGCAGAGCATCCCGCTCGACGCGCTGCGCGGGGAACCTCTGGTCGGCTTCCAGGAGGGCTGGGGCGCGCAGGCGCTGAGCCGGCGGGCGTTCGCTGCCTCCGGATTCGACTATCGGGCGGCGATGGAGGTCAACGACGTGCATCCGCTGCTCGACCTCGTGGGGTACAACCTCGGCGTAGCGGTGGTTCCGGAGAGCTTCGCCCGCAAGCGTCCTGACGCCCTGCGGGCGGTCCGCCTGCAGGACGCTCCGGTCTGGACCGTCGCCGTGGCGGTCGCCGAGCAGCCGAGCCCCGCGGCCTCCGCGTTCCTCACGCAGCTCGACCCGGTCGCCCTGACCCCGACTCCCGCCACCGCGGCCGCCGGCTCCTGAGTTTTTCCGCCAGAAACGGCGTTCGGGGTCGAAAAACTCAGGAGCCGATGGTGGGGGAGCCGATGGCGGGGGAGCCGAGGGCGTGGATGCCGCGGGTCAGGCGGCGTTGAGGCGGGAGAGCTCCTCGGGCGTCAGCTCGACGTCGACGGCCGTGACGGAGTCGCGGATCGTCTCGGGACGCGACGAGCCCGGGATGGGGATGACGTGCGGGCTCTGCGCCAGGTGCCACGCGAGCGCGACCACCTGCGGGCTGATGCCGCGGGCATCCGCCACGTCCTTGAACGGCTCGAACCGGCTGCCGAGGTCGCCGGCCGAGGTGATGCCGCCGAGCGGGCTCCACGGGAGGAAGGCGATGCCGAGCTCGTCGGCGAGGCGGAGCTCCGGCTCGCTCGACCGGAACGCAGGCGAGAACTGGTTCTGCACCGACACCAGACGGCCGCCCAGGATCTCCTGTGCCTGCCGGATCTGGTCGGGGTTCGCGTTCGAGATGCCCGCCATCCGGATCACGCCGTCGTCCAGCAGGTCGCGGATCGCGCCCACCGATTCCGCGTACGGGACCTCGGGGTCGGGCCGGTGGAACTGGTAGAGCCCGATGGCGTCGCCGCCGAGTCGGCGGAGGGACTCCTTCGCGGCCTGCTTGATGTAGTCCGGGTGCCCGTTCTGCGTCCAGGATCCGTCGCCCGGGCGCAGGTGACCGCCCTTGGTGGCGACCAGCACGGCCGACGCGTCGCCGCCGGTCCACGTGCGCAGCGCCTCGGCGATGAGCTCCTCGTTGTGGCCGACCTCGTCCGCGTGCAGGTGGTACGCGTCGGCCGTGTCGATAAAGGTGATGCCCTCGTCGAGCGCCGCGTGGATGGTCTTGATCGAACGCTCGCGGTCGGGGCGTCCTTCGATCGACATGGGCATGCCGCCGAGGCCGATGGCCGAGACCTGGACGTCGCCGATGGTACGTGTCTTCACTCGTTCTCCTTCGTGTCGGTGTGGCCCGGGGTCACCAGGCGTAGTCCTCGGGGGCCGTCTTGTGGCCCGGGAAGATCTCGTCGAGCCGCGCGAGCGCCGCGTCGTCGAGGTGGATGTCGAGGGCGCGCAGGCCGCCGTCGAGCTGTTCGCGCGTGCGCGGGCCGATGATCGGGCCGGTCACGCCGGGGCGCGTCAGCAGCCAGGCCAGGGCGAGGTCGCCCGGCTCGTGGCCGAGTTCGGCGGCGAAGTCCTCATAGGCCTCGATCGCGTCGCGGTGCTTCTCGAGCGTCTCGGCGGCGCGGCCCTCGAGCCGGCGCTTGCCCTCGTTCTGCTTGCGGATCACACCCCCCAGGAGGCCGCCGTGAAGCGGCGACCACGCGATGACGCCGACGCCGTTCGCCTGCGCGGCGGGCAGCACCTCCAGTTCGACCTGGCGGGTGAGGAGGTTGTAGATCGACTGCTCGCTCACGAGCCCGAGCAGGTTGCGCTTGCGCGCCTCGGCCTGTGCCGTGGCGATGTGCCAGCCGGCGAAGTTGCTCGATCCGGCGTACAGGATCTTGCCCTGCGCGATCGCGGTCTCGATGCCCTGCCAGATCTCGTCCCACGGGGTGTCCCGGTCGACGTGGTGGAACTGGTAGATGTCGATGTAGTCGGTCTGCAGGCGCTTCAGGCTGGCATCGAGGGCGCGGCGGATGTTCAGCGCCGACAGCCGGTTCTCGTTCGGCCAGTCGCCCATGTCGCCGTACAGCTTGGTCGCGATGACGGTGCGCTCGCGGCGGCCGCCGCCCTGCGCGAACCAGTTGCCGACGATCGTCTCGGTGGCTCCGCGTCCCTTGTGCTGGCCGTAGACGTTGGCGGTGTCGAAGTAGTTGATGCCGGCATCGTGGGCGGCATCCATGATCTGATGGGAATCCTCTTCGCTGGTCTGCGGACCGAAGTTCATCGTGCCGAGGACGAGGCGCGAGACCTTCAGGCCGGACCGGCCCAGGTGTGTGTACTCCATATCCGCCACTCAACGCCCCGCCGAGTCAGATGTCCAACAGGAGGTGTGGATGGGATTGCGCGGTCCTGATGATGAATCGCGTCACGCTCGGAGCGGCTACGCGTCTCCGTCGAGAATGCGCTGGCCGGCCTCGCGGATCACCGCGTCGGCGGTCTCGATGTCCGGCCCGCCCATGAAGCCGTGCGATGCCCCGGGCACCACGCGGAGCAGCGCCGGGACGCCTGCCGCCTCGCATCGTGCCTCCAGGTGCTGCGCATCCGGGAGCAGCGAGTCCTCCGAGCCGACGGCGACGAACACCGGCGGTAGACCTGCCGCATCGGCGGCGAGGTCTGGGGCGTCTTCGAGGCGATCGACGCCCGTCCAGTGCAGGAACGCCCACTCGGAGAGTTCGCGACCGGGCCCACCCGGCGCGGCGTCGTCGTAGCGCGCAAGGCTGAGGTCGACGTTCGGGTTGGTGAGGACCAGGCCGTCCGCATCGGTGGAGCGTGCGGCCGCGAGCGCAACCGCACCCCCGGCGGAGTCGCCCCACAGCACGACATGGCCCTTTCCCTCGCGACCAAGCGTGTCCGCAGCGGCAACCGCATCGGCGGCGGAGTCGGCGAGACGAGCCTCCGGCGCCAGCCGGTAGTCGACCGAGAGCACCGGGACAGCCAGGATGCCCGCGATCCGACGGCAGTATCCGTCCTGCAGTTCCAGGTCGCCGAGGATGCCGTAGCCGCCGTGCAGGAACAGCACCGCGGCATCCAGGCGCGTCGCTGTCGTCGGCGTGTACCGGCGCGCGGTCACGTCGCCGACGCGTTCGTCGGCGACGACGCCGTCGAAGGGCACGCGTGGGCGCGCCAGGGCACGCGCGCGGGCCCCGGCACGCAGCAGCGCGACATCGGGATCGACCATGGGTTCAGCATCCCACCGGCGACAGGATGCGCCCGCATCGCATAGCCGGGTCAGGCGCGGAGGGCGGCCTCGAGCTCGGGGTCGGTCGGCTCCACCAGGTGGCGGCCGTCCGGGAAGACGATGACCGGGATGTTGGTGCGTCCGCTGATCTGCTGCGCGCGGTCGGCCTCCTCGGGGCGCGCGACGAGGTCGATGTACTCGTAGTCGGCGCCGAGTCGGTCGAGGAGGGACTTGGAGCGGATGCAGTCGCGGCACCAGTCGGCGCCGAAGACGGTCACACGGTCGAAGGACGCGGTCGGAGAGGTCATTGCTCCAGGTTAAGCGCCGTCGCCTGAGAGTCCGGTGGTGCCGTCGACCAGCAGCGTGGCGCGGGTCTTGGACGCCTCGATGAGCACGGCGTTCGCGCCGTCGACGTCGCGCGCCCACGCCGCCGCCGCCTCGGCCGACCGGCCGTGGCGGGTGTGCCGGTCGACCAGCCGGCGCATCCGTTCGTCCTCCGGCGTCTCCACGAACCACGACTCGGCGAGGAGTGCGGGGATGCGCGACCACGGGTCGGCGTCGATGAGGAGGTAGTTGCCCTCGACCACGACGATCCGCGTGGCCGGAGGCACGGCGATGGAGCCGGCGACCGGTTCGTCCACCGTTCGCTCGAACGCCGGCGCGTAGACCGGGTTGCCGGTCTCGGTCAGCACGCGCTGCAGCAGGGCCGCGAATCCCCACCCGTCGAAGGTTTCGATCGCGCCCTTGCGGTCGTGGCGTCCCAGGGCGTCGAGGGTCGCGTTGGCGAGATGGAAGCCGTCCATCGGGAGGTGGACCGCGGTGCCGGCCCCGGCCAGGTCGTTCACCCGGTCGGCGACGTGCCGGGCGAGCGTTGTCTTGCCCGATCCGGGGCTGCCCGCGACACCGACGATCGCCCGGCCGCCCGTCGGTGCGAGCGCGAGTGCGCGTCGGGCGAGGGCCGAGACGTCGGAGACGGGTGAAGCGGGGGATTCGGTGGTCACGCGTCCCATTCTGCTGGGGTCAGCGCGCGAATCCACTGATCGCCTCCGCCATCAGCTCCGACGACTGCGGTCCGCCATGCCCCTCTCCTTCGACGACGATCAGCCGGCTCGCGGGCCACCGCTTGTGCAGCAGCCAGGGGGTGATGACCGGACCGCTGACGTCGTGACGGCCGTGGATGAGCACCGCCGGGATGTGCGCCAGCTCGTCGACCCGATTCAGGATGGCGCGCTCGCCGGGCAGGAACGCGTCGTTGGCCCAGTAGTGCGTCACCAGTGTTGCGAAGACGAGCCGCTGCGTCGGATCGGTGTGCAGGGGGCCGGGAACGAAGTTCGGGTCGAGGGAGACGTGGGTCGACTCCCACGCGTCCCAGGCGTCGGCCGCGGCGATCCGCTCCTCCAGAGTGCCGGTCGCGAGCACGCGTGCGTACGCGTCGATCACGCGCTCGCCGGGGCGGCGGTGCGATGACCGCTCGAGCGCCTCCCACGCCTCCGGGAAGACACGTCCCATCGTCTCCGTGATCCAGTCGACCTCGGCGCGACCGGTGGTCGTCACCGCGCCGAGCACGATGCCGGTCACCCGCTCGGGATGCGCCAGAGCGTAGGCGAGTGAGAGGGTCGATCCCCACGATCCGCCGGTCACGATCCAGCGGTCGATCCCGAGCTCGGCGCGGACCAGCTCGATGTCGGCGATGAGTCCGTCGGTGATGTTCGCGGGCAGTCGGTCGAGCGCATCCACGACGGACGGGGTGCTGCGGCCGCATCCCCGCTGGTCGATGCCGACGAGGCGGAACCTCTCGGGATCGTAGCGCTTGCGGTAGTTGCCGGGCCCGAGGCCGCTGCCGGGCCCGCCGTGCAGCCAGAGGACGGGGATACCGTCCGGGTTGCCGCTGGTCTCCCAGTAGATGCTGTCTCCGTCGGGGTTCTCCACCCATCCGTGCGCGTACGGCTCGACCACAGGGAACATGCCCGCACGGTACCGCATCCCGATCAGGAGGTGCGGGTGGCCGTCGCCTCGATCTCCTCGAGTTCCTCGCGGAGCACTTCCCGCGGCGCGAGCACGACCCGCGGGCGGAGACCGGCGAACCGGACGCGCAGCCCGCGGTACTTCACGAGGTAGATCACGCCGACCAGCGCCGCCGCGAAGCCGCTGGCGGCGCCGACGCCCATCGCCCAGCGCGGGCCGAAGGTGTCGGCCACCCAGCCGACGATCGGCGCGCCGACCGGGGTGCCTCCCATGAAGATGGCCATGTAGATCGCCATGACGCGACCGCGGAGCACCGGATCCGTCGTCATCTGCACCGTGCCATTGGCCGTCGTCATGAGCGTCTGAGACGAGACGCCGATCACGATGAGGGCTGCGGCGAACAGCCAGTACGTCGGCATCACGGCGGCCAGCGCGCAGCCGAGGCCGAACAACGCTGCGCCGGCGAACAGCAGGGAGACGCGCGGCCGGTCGCGCCGGGCGGAGAGCAGGGCGCCGACCACCGATCCCACGGCCATGATCGACGAGAGGATGCCGTACTCCCCGGCGCCCTGGTGGAAGACGCTCACCGACATGGTCGAGATGAAGATCGGGAAGTTCAGACCGAACGTGCCGATCAGGAACACCATGATCAGGATGACGAGGATGTCCGGGCGGCGCCGCACGTACCGGAACCCGTCGACCAGGCTGCCGCGCGAGCGCTTCGCGCGCTCCGTGCGGTAGAGCTGCTCGCGCCGGAGCATCGCGAGCGAGAACAGCACCGCTCCGAAGGTGGCTGCGTTGATCAGGAAGACCCAGCCGGCGCCGACCGCTGCGGTGAGGAGGCCCGCGACCGCGGGGCCGAGGAGGCGCGCGGCGTTGAACGAGGCGGAGTTCAGCGCCACCGCATTCGACAGGTTCGGGCCGGCGACCAAGTCGGAGACGAACGTCTGGCGGGCAGGCGCGTCGAAAGCGGCGACGACTCCGAGCAGGAGTGCGAAGAGATAGACGTGCCACAGCTGGACGACACCGGTCACGGTGAGAATTCCGAGGCCGAGTCCGAGCAGTCCCATCGCGCCCTGCGTCGCCATCAGGAGCTTACGGCGGTCGAGGTGGTCGGCCGCCCATCCCGTCACCGGCAGCAGAAGCAGCTGCGGGCCGAACTGCAGCGCCATCACGAAGCCGACGGCCGCTGCGTTGTTGTGGGTGAGCTGGGTGAGGACGATCCAGTCCTGGGCCGTCCGCTGCATCCAGGTGCCGACGTTCGACACGATCGCGCCGGCTGCCCAGATGCGATAGTTGACGCCGGCGAGCGAGCGGAACATGGAACTCACGAGTCGGCGAGCTCCCGCATGATCTCGGCGGCCTCGGCGAGGGTGGTGCGCTGCTCGGCGGTGAGCGTACGGAGCCGCTGATGCAGCCAGGCGTCCCGGCGCTTGCGCGTCTCGGCGACGAGCTCGACGCCGCGTTCGGTCGGGACCACGACGACCCTGCGCCCGTCGGCCTCGTCGGCGGTGCGGGCGACGTAGCCGGCCTGCTCCAGCCGGTTGACGGTGCGGTTCATCGAGGGCGGCTTGACGCGCTCGAAGTCGCTCAGTGCGCCGATCGTCGCCGAGCCCTCGCGCACCAGGTAGCCGAGAGCGGCCGTCTGGGAGTCGGAGAGCTCGTGGTCCTCCTTCTCGGAACGCAGACGTCTGGAGAGCCGCGCCACCGCGATGCGGAGTGCGCCGCTCAGATCGTGGGTCGACAGTCGTGCGCTCATACATAGTTAGCCTAACAAATTAGGCTGGCTAACTAAACCCCCTTCGCTGCCGGCGTACGCCAGACTGGGGCCGTGCACAGTGAGCAGGGCCGGAGTTTCGACGACGAGGACGGCGTCCGCGTCTATTTCGATGTGTACGCGCCGACGCCGGAGGGTACACCGCCCGCGGCCGCCATCCAGCTGGCCCATGGTGTCGGAGAACACGCCGGCCGGTACCGCGAGCTGGCCACCCATCTGGCCGCCGCAGGCTATGCCGTCTACGCCGACGACCATCTCGGCCACGGGCGCACCGGGATGGAGCAGTGGGAGGGCGACGCCACGCGCCTCGGAAAGCTGGGGCCGGGCGGGCTGCGCGCGGCGATCCGCGACGTCTACGCCTTCAGCGATCTCATCCGGGCCGAGAACCCCGACCTGCCGCTGGTCTACGTCGGCCACAGCTGGGGATCGCTGATCGGGCAGATCGTGCTCAACCGTCACAGCGACGAGTATGACGGGATGGTGCTGTCCGGCACCGCGTACCGCGCGCTCGGGTCGATGAACGGCGGCGACCTCAACAAGCGGCACGCCCACCTCGGCACGACAGGCGCCGAGTGGCTCAGTCGCGATCCCGCGGTGGCACAGGCGTTCGTCGACGACCCGCTCACGACGCTCACGCCGTTGCAGAAGCTCTTCGGGATGGTGGATGCCGCCCGCCTGCTCGGCCGCCCCGCCCGCAACCTGGCCCACGACCTCCCCGTCCTCATCCAGGTGGGCTCGGACGATCCGCTCGGCGGGCCGGTCAGCGCCCGACGGCTGGAGCAGGCCTACCGCACCCGCTCGCACCTGTCCGACGTCACCACGATCGTCTACGAGGGCGCCCGGCACGAGATCTTCAACGAGACCAATCGCGCCGAGGTGTTCGCCGACCTCACCGCCTGGCTCACCCAGCGCTTCCCCGCCCGCGACTAGCCCCAGGCTCCGCCCACCGTCGAGTCCGCAAAAACTGCACGCCGATCGCTCGATCAGCGTGCAGTTTTTGCGGACTCGACGGCGGGAGTGGAGGGGGTACGGGAGTGTCTAGCGCGACGGAGGGGAGTGCGCGGACACTGTAGGCGGGAGGGCGTCATGGGAGAACACATCCTGAGCGGACTGTCTCGGTTCACGCCGATCGACAACCCCGCGAACTTCAGCGGGCACGACACCGACCTCGCGTGGATCCTCGTGATCCTCGGTGTGCTGCTCGTCATCCTGCTCATCGGCCTGGGCGTGACGTTCCTGCGCAGCCCGGAGCGGGAGCTCGACGAATGGGGCAACCCGAGGAACCCGCCGGGAGGCACACCGCCACCGGCGTGACCGCCGGATGGTCCGCCCGCCCGCCCGCCCGCCTCCGGGCGGACGTAGGGTAAGGGTATGCATGGTGAGTACAAGGTCCCCGGGGGCAAGCTCGTCGTCGTCGACCTGGAGGTGGTGGACGGCAGGATCGCGGATTTCCAGCTCGCCGGCGACTTCTTCCTCGAGCCGGACTCCGCCCTGGAGGCTATCGACGCTGCCGTGAACGGCCTGCCCGCGGAGTCGGATGCGAAGACGATCGCAGCAGCCGTCAAGGACGCCCTGCCCGAGGGCGCCAGCCTGCTCGGGTTCTCGCCGGAAGCCGTCGCTGTGACGGTCCGGCGCGCTCTGGCGAAGGCGACCAGCTGGCGCGACTACGACTGGGAGATCGTGCACGCGAAGGCCGTCTCCCCGCAGATGCACCTCGCCCTGGATGAGGTGCTCGCCAACGAGGTGGGCGAGGGTCGCCGCGGGCCGACCCTGCGCATCTGGGAGTGGGACGAGCCGGCGGTCGTGATCGGCAGCTTCCAGTCGGTGAAGAACGAGGTCGACCCGGAGAACGCGAAGAAGTACGGCATCCAGGTCGTGCGCCGCATTTCGGGCGGCGGCGCCATGTTCATGGAGGCGGGATCGGTCGTCACGTACTCGATCTACGCCCCGGCCGACCTGGTACAGGGCATGAGCTTCGCCGACAGCTATGCCTTCCTGGACGAGTGGGCGATCATCGCCCTCAAGTCGCTCGGGATCGACGCCGTCTACCAGCCGCTGAACGACATCACGAGCCCGTCCGGCAAGATCGGCGGCGCCGCGCAGAAGCGGCTGGGCTCGGGCGCGGTGCTGCACCACGTCACCATGAGCTACGACATGGACGGCCAGAAGATGACCGAGGTGCTCCGCATCGGCCGCGAGAAGATCAGCGACAAGGGCATCACCAGCGCGGCGAAGCGCGTCGACCCCCTCCGCAGCCAGACCGGCCTCAGCCGCGCCGAGATCATCGAGCAGATGAAGCTGACTTTCAAGAGCCTCTACGGGGCGACGGACGGCGACCTTACCGACGCGGAGTACGCCGCCGCCGAGAAACTGGTCGCCGAGAAGTTCGAGACCGAGGAGTGGCTCTACCGCGTCCCGTAGCGCTTCAGGGCCAGGCGATCCTCAGGCAGTGCACGGGTCCTCCGGTACCCTGGAGGGCGTGAATTGGTGGGTCGTGGGGATCATTGCGGCGTTCGTCGCCCTGATCGTCGTCGCCGTGAAGCTGGGCTGGATCGACCTCTCGAACAAGGCGCAGCGCGGCTCGGGCACCATGAGCGGCGCGATCGGCGGATCGTTCGACGAGATCTTCGCGCCCGCCCGTCACGAGGCGCAGCAGGAGATGGACCGTCAGTCCCTGCTGCCCGCTCCCGCACCGCTCCCCGGCGACAAGGGCGACGGCGCCTGGGAGGGCGGCAAGATCACGCTCGACCTGGGCCCTGCCGGTCACGGCCAGCGCGCCGAGGGCCGTGCCCCCAGCGAGGACGGCCGCGCTACCGCTTCTGCAGCTCCGCGTAGTCGGGGTGCTCGCTGAGCCAGCTCCGCACGTAGGGGCAGGAGGCGATGACGCGCAGGTCGGTGTTGTCGCGCACGTCGTCGAGCGCCGTCTGCACGAGCGTGGACGCCATCCCCTTCTCGCGCTTCTCCTCGTCGACCTCGGTGTGCGTGAAGACGATCGCGTCGTGCCGCAGTTCGTACTCGGCGACGCCGATCACCTCGCCGTCCTGAAGCAGGGCGTAACGGGACTGCTCCGGCTGTTTCTCGACGCTCAGGCTCATGAATCTCACGCTACCCCGTCAGGTCGTGCCTCTTTTCCGCGTCTCTATGGGTGAGGGCGGATCCGTCGCCCTCGTCGAGAGGAGGCCGCCGTGCCGATCGTCCTTCCCGTCGCCCTATCCCTCTTCGGCAGCCGGGACTCCGAGATCCGGATGCGCCCGGTCGTCGACGCGCTCAGTCGGGCCGGGTTCCTGGTGCCCGTCGCCGATCCGTCCTCTCCTTCGGTGGATGCTGCGGCGGATCCCGCGGACCTCATCGAGCAGCACCGGCCAGGCGTCGTGCTCGTCCACGGCGGCTCGGCAGCGGCCTTGGTAGCCGCGACGGCTGCGTCCGAGCGCGGCATCCCGGTTGCGCACCTGGATGCCGGACACTGCGACGGCGATGTCACCGACACCCTCCCGAGCGAGCCCGTTCGACGGATGCTCGGGCGGATCGCCGCCCTCCAGCTGGCGCCGACGGAGCACGCGCGGCGCGTCCTGCTGGCGTCCGCTGTCCCAGAGGGACGGATCGTCGTCACCGGAGATCCCCTCGTCGACGCGGTGCTGTCGGCCGACACCGCCACCGTGGCATCGGAAGACCGGCGCGTCGTGCTCGTCGTCGCCCACCGGCCGGAGAACCGTGGGGCTCCGATGCAGCGGATCGGTTCCGCGGTCCGCGTGCTGGCGGCGCGATTCCCCGGTCACGTCTTCGTGCTGTGCTCGGGGCCGGAGCTCGCGGTGCATGCGGGATTGACCACCGCAGCAGGCCGGGCGCCGAACATCCTGTCGACACCGCTGCCGCCGTTCGCCGGCCTCGTCCGGCTTCTCGCCGACGCGACCCTCGTGCTCACCGACTGCGGTGAGCTGGAGGAGGTGGCGCCGAGCCTCGATGTGCCGGTTCTTGTCCTCGCGGCGACGACCGACCGACCGGAGGGCGTCCTCGCGGGGACGTCGCACACCGTCGGGACGCGCGTGGAGACGATCGTCGCCGAGGCCTCCGCGCTTCTCGCCGATCCGCTCCGCCATGTCGCCATGGCGCGCCGGCCCACCCCCTTCGGAGATGGACGCGCAGCGGACCGGATCGTCGCGGCCCTGTCGGCTCTGCTCGGCCGCGGCGAGCGGTGGCCGGACTTCGCGCCGCGCGTCGAGATGGGACTGGCATCTCGGTAGTTCCTCGGTAGTTCTGCGGTGCCGCGCACGTCAGTCCGCAACAGACCCTGGAGTCACTCGACCGGCGCGCCGCCGGTCCGTCGAGAACGACCGAGGAGACAGGATGCCCGCGAGCGCCCTCCGTCCGACCGACCTGGAGCTGCTGCACCGGGTCCGTCGCGGCGAGCACGCGGTCTTCGCCGACCTGTGGACCCGGTACGAGGGGTGGGCCCACCACGTCGCCCGCCGCACGACTTCGCGCTACGACGCGGAGGACATCGTCCAGGAGGCCTTCACCAAGGTGCTCACCGCCCTGCGCAACGGCAACGGGCCGACGGAGGGTTTCGCCCACTATCTGCGTACGGCGATCCGCAACGTCGCGGCCACCTGGGGTGCGCGCGACGCCCGGATCACCGTCGTGCCCCTCGGCGACGAGGTCGGCCATCCGGTCTACGAGTTCGAGGTCGCCGACCTGGGCGAGCTGGAGCACCCGTTCCGCAGCCTCCCCGAGCGCTGGCAGCGCATCCTGCTGTTGACCTGCGTGCACGGCCTGCCGCTCTCCGCCGCCGCAGAGATCCTCGGGATGACGCCCGGCGCCGCCGCCGCGCTCGCCGCCCGAGCCCGCACCGGTCTGCGCGCGGCCGTCACCGGTGTCGCCGGCGAGGATCTCACCCTCGCCGCCTGAATGTCCGCCCCGGAGGGCGCGCGCTGCCGCCGTGTCCTCCGGGTGAGCGGTCGCCCGGAGCTCATCCCTGGGGCGTCTGCTCCCGATGCCACAGCGCCAGCTCGGTGCGGGAGCGCAACCCCAGCTTCACCAGGGCGTTCTGCACGTGCGTCTCGACCGTGCGGATCGACACGAAGAGTTGCCGGGCAATCTCCTTGTTGGAGGCGCCGTCCGCCACCAGGGCCGCCACCTGCGACTCGCGCGGCGTCAGTTCCGGTGTCCGCGCCGAGGCGGGAATGCCGGTGCGCGTCCGGGTCTCGACCATCCCGTGCAAGGCGAAGTCGATGCTCTCCTCCTCGCTCAGCGCCGCCCCGTAGGCGAACGCGCGGTCGAACGAATCGGAGCCGAGTCGGTGACGGAGCGCCCGCTCGGTGGCCGCCCGATCGTAGAAGTACGGCGGATAGTTGGCGCGGATCGCTCCGGCGTCACGCCATCGGGCCGCCGCCGCACCCAGCAGGGTCGCGCCTCGCGCAGGATCCGCGTGCTCGCGCGCGACGTCGGCGAGCAGTTCGAGCGCCTGGGCGACCCCCAGACCGTTGCCGAGTCCGCGTTTCACCACCAGCGCCTCCCGTGCGTCCGCCTCGGTCGTCTCGTACTCACCGGCAGCGGCGCACGCCGACGCCCGCGTCGTGAGCGCGAAGGACCGCTCGAAGCGGTCGCCGACCAGGAGGGCGCGTTCGGTGATGTCGTCGTCGACGCGGGATCCCTCCGCGCGCTCGCCGAGGGCGTGCAGCCGGGCGGCGAGACGTTGCGGCGTGTTCGTCCGGCCGAACCGGTAGGCGTCCTCGCCGAGTTCGTCCATCAGGATGCGGAGCAGCTCCAGCGCACGCCTGTCGTCCGTGTCGACGACCTCCGCAGCGCTCCGAACACTGACCGCGCAGTCCTGAGCCGCCTCGGCGTCGTCG
The DNA here is from genome assembly GCF_000383315.1 of Cryocola sp. 340MFSha3.1. Classification (NCBI taxonomy): domain Bacteria; kingdom Bacillati; phylum Actinomycetota; class Actinomycetes; order Micrococcales; family Microbacteriaceae; genus Cryocola; species Cryocola sp. 340MFSha3.1. The sequence continues at coordinate 1,947,908 of NZ_KB911087.1, read as the reverse complement.
CCGTTCGCGACCTCCTCGAGAGCAGCGCGGGCGATGCCCAGCTCGCTGCGCGCAAGACCCGGCTTCCCCGTCTGGCCGAAGACGGCCGCGCGGAGGGCGTGCCCCTGCGCCGCCCAGAACGGCGACGGCCGACCCGAAGCGAACGCGATGCCGAGCCAGGTCGCGACCTCGTCACCGCTGCCGTGCAGCATCCACGCCTGCCGCCAGGCCGTCACCGCGACTTCGACGGCGCGATCGGCGTCGCCGAGCGCCGCTGCCGTCGACACCGCCCGGCGGATGTTGGCGATGTCTCCGCGCAGTCGCTGCAGGATCTCGCGTTGGCGGCCGCTGAACCAGTTGTCCTCCGCATCGTGCAACCGGAGCAGCATGCACGACACGAAGTGCCCCTGGGCGTCCTGTGGATGCGTCGCCCGCTCGGCCCCGAACTCCCGCAGCGCGGGCAGCAGCTCGTAGCGCACATCCCCCTCGACGCGTCGGCGATGGATCACCGAACGCCGGATGAGCTGCTTGAGCGCGGCGCTCGCATCTCTCGGGGCGCGTGCACTCAGGGCGGCCATGGCCTCTCCGAGATCGAGATCCCAGCCCGGGGCCAGGACCGAGAGATCCGACCACACGCGCCGCTCCGTCTCGGTGCAGCGATCCCAGCTGTCCTCGACGGCGGCGCGGAGGGACCGGGACTCCGCGGCGGCCGGCTCCAGGGTGTCCAGCTGATGGGAGATGCGGCTCGCGAGTGTCCGCACATCCATGAACTGAAGCTGCGCGGCGGCCAGCTCGATCGCCAGGGGGACGCCGTAGGTCGCCTCGCAGATCGCGACGACCTCCGGCAACGTGCTTCCGTCGACGGAGAACAGGGCGTCGCCCGATGCGGCACGATCCGCGAACAGCCGGACGGCGTCGCTGCTGGCGGTCAAGTCGTGGTGGGCGAAGGGGCCGATCGCCACCAGCGCCTGCGCGGTGGAGGAGGGCGGCTCGCGGGAGGTCACGATGGCTCGCACGCCCGGGCACGTCAGGAGGAGGGCGTCGATCACCGCCGAGGTCTCGGCCACGGCCTCGTCCGCGTCGTCGATCAGGAGCAGCGCGTCCTCGTCGCCGATCGCGGCGATCACGGCGGCGAGGGCGTCGTCGCCCGGATCGACTTTCAGCTCCTGCGCGACCGCCAGTGCGACATCCTGCCCGCGACCGCGCACATCCACGTACCAGACGCCCGACACCGAGCGCCGCAGCGACTCCGCGGCCGCGATCGCGACGCGGCTCTTCCCCACGCCGGCGGTTCCTGTGACGGTCACCAGACGGGTGGAGGTCTGCAGCAGGCGGCGGATCAGCGAGACCTCCTCGCGACGCCCGACCATCGGGTCCAGGCGCACGGGGAGCCCGTGCGTGGAGTTCGATGTCTGCATACCGACCCCCGTCAGCCGGGGCGGGGCGCCGGCCCTGACCGTCGTCTGATCCATGAGCCGACGCCCCTGTTGGGTGTTACGTCTCGCATGGTGTCAGGAGCGGGTACGGCTCGAAAGACAGCTGTCACAGGTGTGGCTGATACGGCGCCCACGTCTCCAGGTCGTATTCGAGCTCGACTCCGGAGTAGAGCCGGAGCAGCCAGCGCTGCGAGTCGCCCCCGGCGAACTGGCCGGTGACGGTCTCTGTCACCCACCCGCCCTCGGAGTCGTGGGTCCAGCGGATCAGGCCGACATGCTCACGGAGGCGCGGAGGGTGCGGTGGGTGGATGTAGTCGAATTCGTCAGCCATCTTCTGTGCCTCCTCCCGCCCGGCGGGAGTCGGACCCGTCGATGGCGGCGAGGCCATGATGCACCTTGGAGCGTCCGTTGGGGACTAGCTGTTTTCCATAAGGTCACGCGTGCGAACGGTCGTCCACCGAATCGTCGTCGCGCCGCCATTCCAGCTCGACGCCGGAGACCAGCCGGACGCGCACCGTTCGGCCGACGACCTCCATCCTGGCGACGTCGGGGTGGCCCTGCACGCGCATCCACCCGGGTGATCCCGGCTCCGGAAAGGCGTTCGCGTCCTCGTTCACCGCACCCCACCCCTCCCCGTCGCACATCGACCGGCGTCGAGAAGTAGCTTGACGTGAACCCACGCGATTCCGCTAGTCCATCGAGTGGTCAGGAGGCAGACGACTCGCGGCCGACGTGCCGGTAGATCGCCTCGCGCGGCCAATCGTCCGCGGTCACCAGCTCGTAGACCTCCATCGCCTGGTCCGCCGGGATGCGCACGCGGACAGGGGGATGCGTTTCGAGCACCGGGAGGTCGATCGACCGGTCCAGCCCGGGTTGGTCGGGGTGCACGAGGAATGCGGTGAACACATCGTCGCCGAAATCCATGCGTTCACATTAGTCCTCGCGTCCCTCGTGGCGTAGCTCTCGACCCAACTGTCTATCCAGCTCTCGACCGGTCGAGACACCATGACCCCGAACAGAAGCGAGGGGGCGCGAGAGATGACGTCGACCGACCAGAAGAGGACGGACCGACCCGGGCGGTTCCCGGTGTGGGCGACCGTGCTGCTCGCCGTGCTGGGCGCGGTCATCCTGCTGGGATCGGGCGTGCTCGGCGGTCTCACCCTCCGCTCGGGTGCATCCACACTCGGGATGGCGCCGGCCCGGACCGCTTCGCTGTCGTCCGCGTCGGTGTGCGACGCCGAACGCATCGCGAGCGACGTGCTCCCCTCGATCGTGACGATCGGGGTGGTCGCCGGCGACGGCTCCGGCGGCACCGGCAGCGGGGAGATCATCTCCGCCGACGGCTACATCCTCACCAACAACCATGTCATCGCCCCCGCAGCGGAGGGCGCGAAGATCGCCGTCCTCTACAACGACGGGACGACGCACCCGGCGAAGCTCGTGGGGCGGTCGCCGCGCGCCGACATCGCCGTGGTGAAGGTGGAGGCCAGCGGACTTCCCGTCATCAAGCAGGGGGACTCCACAACGCTCAAGGTCGGCCAGCCGGTGGTCGCGCTCGGTGCTCCGCTGGGCCTCTCCAGCACGGTCACGACCGGAGTGGTCAGCGCCCTCGGTCGCACGGTCCCCGTGCAGAGCGACAGCGACCGCAACGCCGTGCTGGCGGATGCGATCCAGACCGACGCCTCGATCAATCCCGGCAACTCGGGAGGCGCGCTCGTCGACTGCGACGGCCGGCTCATCGGAGTGAACTCGGCCATCGCGACCGTTCCCGGCGCCTCCGGGGAAGCAGGCGGCGGGAGCGTCGGCATCGGCTTCGCGGTCCCGCAGGCGGTGGCGATGCCGATCGCGCAGCAGATCATCTCGACCGGCAAGGTGACCTATCCGATCTTCGGGATCTCGGTCACGCCCATCCAGCCCGGCCAGGGCGACAACGACCAGCCGGGACTGTACGTGCAGTCGGTGACGCCTGGTGGACCGTCGCAGCAGGCAGGCCTGCGGGCCGGAGATGTGATCACCCGCGTCGACGGCAGGCCCGTCGGCAGCGTCGACGACCTCACGGCGATCCAGCTCACGAGCAAACCCGGCGACGGTGTCGACGTGGTCTACGTGCGGGACGGCCGGCGCCAGACCACCACCGTGACTCTCGGTAGCGGCTGAGCGGGCGAGCGGGCTGAGCGGCTCAGGCGGGGCGTTCGACACCGATCGCGATCTTGAACCGGTCAATGATCCGGTAGCTGTCGCCCGGGCCGTTCTCCTCGACGCGTACCGTGTCATAGACCCGGAAGTCGAGGATGCGGAGCTCGCCCAGGCGCTCGGCCCGCTCGTTGAGGAGGGCCGAACGGAGCGGCGAGGTGGGGTCGCGGGGGATCAGTGGCGTGACGATCTCGCCGCGCCATCCATCGGTCGTCACGCTGACGAGCCCGGCGGCACGCTCCCGCGGATTCCAGTGCATCAGCCTCATCTCGTCCTCGCGTCCTCTCGTCGCACGTTGCGGTGTGTTGTGACGGAGCGGCCCGGCCGGTTCGATACCCGACGAGCGGGCCGAGCCACTCCGAAAGGGAGGCCCATAGGGGGCGCTCCGGTGGAGACGCGCGAAGCCCGATGACGCGCTCTCCGCTTATGTAGACGTTGTTGCCGAGCGATCGTGACGCGACGAACTCAGCTGCACAGCTTCCATTGGGCGCGCACCTGGTCGGCAGACAACGGGACGCCGTAGACGGCCGCGAAAGCGAGGCTCCCCGTGATCTGCCGTGCGGACGGAGTCTCCGGCCCCCAGTTGTCGAGGTTGTCGGCTCCGATGCGCCAATGGCCGGGAAACGCGTGCGCCTGCGTGACGGAGCCGTCGTGAGCGACCCTCTCGCCGTCGACGTACAGCGCCATGCCGTCGTCCGACAACGTCGCGGTGGCCTGGTGCCAGCGGCCATCGGTGTAGCTGGATGCGGAGGTCACGGTTCGGACGGCCTCCGGGAAGACGCCGAACACCAGACGGCCGTCATCCGTCAGGAACAGGTGGCGGTCGTAGTACGCCGAGACACCGTCGCTCGATCCGCTGAACCCCAGCAGCCGGCCGCCGCCCTCGGTCGCCTGGAACCAGATCTGGATGGTGAACCGGTCGACGGGCTGCCGAAGCGTCTCGTCCGTCAAGTTCCACTCGCCCGCGCCGGGGTGTCCCGCATAGCGTGCGGTGCTCCCGTGGACGAGGTCCGTCGCGGTGCGGGCTCCGGACTCGTCGTCCAGTCGGTACGCGAGCAGCGTGTCGGCCGCCGGGATCGCCTGGATGGCGGCGACGCAGCCCTGCGGAGCGGGCGCGGGGGCGGGGTCCGGCGGAAGCACCGGCGCCTCGGCGCCGGGCACGCTCGGAGCCACGGGGACGACGGGCTCGGTGATCGGAGAGTCGACCACGGGCGGAGTGCTGCCGTCGCCATCCGGAGCCGGAACGGGCACGACGCCCGTCGCAGGAGCCTCCGGCTTGAGTTGAGCCTTCTGCTCCGGCGTGGGACGTGACGTCTCGGCCACGCGGTCGGGCCCGTCGCCGCCCGCGCTCTGCGAGCCGGACGTGGAGCCGCTCCCGGTCTCGGCCGCGGCGAGCTCCGAGCCGGGTGCGGCGACGACCACCCCGCAGGTCAGGGCTGCCGCCGCCACCACACTGGCCGCGACGGCGGCCATCCCGGCCTTCGAACCACCCGTCGCCGCGCTCGACAGATGCCGCAGCCGGCCGCCGGTGCGGACGGTGGCCGCCGGATCGGCGGCCACCGGACCGGCCGGCGTCGTCTCGGTGAGCGTCGCCGCGACGGCGGTTCCCGATCCGCCGATCGTCGAGAGGTACGCGGTCGCGCCGGCGAGCCCCAGGAACAGGGGCAGGATTCCGAGAGCGATCCGCGAGCCGACGCGGTCGGCCTCGGAGGCGGCGTCCGCGCAGCGCTCGCAGGCGTCGAGGTGCTGCGTCACCTTGCGGCGGTCGGCCTTGGCGAGGCGCCCTCGAACGAACGGGCCGAGCTTCTTCAGCGTCCACGCGTGGATCGGGTCTTCGGTCGGTGCGCTCGCCAGGTGGGCGTTGATCCAGGACTGCCGGAGCCCTTCGCGTGCGCGGAGTGCGAGTGCGGAGACCGCGTTGGCGTTGAGGCCCATGAGCGGCGCCACCTCACGAGGCGCCATGTCTTCGATCTCGGTGTACCAGAGCACCTCCTGCCACTTGTCGGGCAGGGCGTAGAAGGCCTTCGCCATCGTCTGCCTGTCCATGCGGTCGAGGGCCGTGACCTCGCTGAAGGTCCAGTCTTCGATGACGTCGGCGTCTTCGATGTTCGGCGTCGTCTTCCGGCGCGACCAGTCGATGGCCACGTTGCGGACCGTCGTGGCGAGGTAGGAGCGGAATCCCGAGGTGGGGCCCTTGCCACGGCCGAGCGAGGTCAGGATGCGCGCGAACGCCTCCGACGCGAGATCATCGGGGTCGAACCGGCCGGTGATCGAGGCCGCCATGGCGCGGCCGGCCTGCCAATGCCGCTTCCAGAGCACGCCGTAGGCAAGCGTGTCTCCGTCTCGTGCGAGGACGATCAGGTCGGCGTCGGAGAGGTCGTCGAGTTCACCGGTCATAAGGGTCGGGTCCTTGAATAGCGGTACGGGCGTTCACTGACTTGGACGCAGTGAATTGCGGATCATGACGCGATCGAAGAAAAAAAGTTCTTCGTCGTCGATCGGGGATGGTGTGGCACCACCATCCCGCCCGTCCCCGCGGTCACGGGACCGTCGGACTGCGGAGAGACTGCGTAGGTCGGACGACCCGCCCGGTCAGCGCGTGCGGCGGCGGCCGCGTGTAGCCAGGTTCCAGAGACCGGCGAACAGCACGGCGCCGGCGACACCGTTCAGCACGCCGCCCACGACATCCGTGCCGTAGTGGACGCCGACATAGAGTCGGGACCAGGCGACAGCGAGCACGAACACGGCGCCCACGACGACCACGATGGCTCGGGGGAGCCCCGCGCGGCACACCATGGCCAGGGCCGTTACGAGCGCCGCGGCGAAGACCACGTGCCCGCTGGGGTAGCTCAGCGTCGCCGGCGAGATGTGCAGCACGTGGGTCAGGTCGGCGGTGGACGGCCGCGGCTGGGCGACGACCGTCTTGACGACCAGCGTGGTCAGCCAGCCGGCGCCCGTCACGACGCACGCGCCCAGCGCTCGGCGCCATCCCACCGCGAACAGCAGGATGACGAACACGACGACGAGGATCGCCGCCACCACGACGGGATGGTCGAGCCGGTCGAGCAGCAGGGCGGCGTCGTCGAGCAGAGGGGAGTTGACCCGGTTCACGGCCGCGTCGAGACCGTCGAAGCGCAGTGCGGGCAGCGCCTTCGCAGCGAAGCCGAGCCCGATCGTGACCGCGAAGAGGACGACGGTCCAGACGATCCAGTGGGCCGGGGCGCGCAGGGCCCACGAGGTCTGTCGCCGCGAGTGCATCCCCTCAGCGTAGGGAGCGGCTGCGCGCGAAGACTGGACGTCCGCCGCCCGACGGTGTGAAGACGCTCAGCGGACGAACGGTGCGACCGACCGCGTGATCGCCACGGCGCGGTCGGCGACCTCGGCGGCGGAGCCGTCCCCGCCCGCCTCGGCCCATTCGCGGACGGCGATGCGGATGGCGGCGATGCATGCGACGACGAGCAGCTCGGCGCGGGCGGCGGCGTCCTCCTCGTCCAAGGCTCCTCGGGGCACATCGTCGTCGTCCCGGCTGATGTCCGTCAGGAACGCGGCGACGGCGGAGACGAGTCCCGACCGCAGGTCGTCGAACCGTCCGAGACGGCGCCGGAGGAGGCCGGAGTGACGGGCGGCGATGAGCATGCGCGCCTCGCGGAGGTCCGCATCCTGCTCGTCCGGGAGTGATGCGGTGAACAGGGTGTCGACGAGGGCGGCGACGACGCTTCCCCGGTACGCGTCGGTCAGGCGGCGGCCGATCCACACCGGGTCGCCCCACGCGCGCCGCACGTCGAAGAGCGCGTCCTCCTTCGTGTCGAAGTAGTTGAAGAAGGTGCGGTGGGAGACCGGAACGCGTGCGCAGATCTCGTCGACCGTCACCTCGTCGAGGTCGCGCTCCAGCGCGAGTTCCAGGGTGGCGCGTTCGAGGTCGGCTCTGACCTGGGCCTTCTTGCGCTCGCGGAGGCCGTCGGTTGTTGAAGTTTGCATAGGAGGAAATTTTGCAGTTATGTACGTTGTTAGTTGACTTTGGTCACCTAATTATATATGGTTGATCGTCGTCAACCAATCGTGCGAAGGATCCACATGTCAACAACGCTCTCCAGGGATGGGTCACCGGTCGTGATGTCGCACCGGCAGGTGCTCGAATCCCTCTCCGGACTCCTGCTCGGGATGTTCGTCTCGATCCTCGCGGGCACGGTCGTGTCGACCTCGATGCCGCGGATCATCTCCGAACTGCACGGCGACCAGACCGCCTACACCTGGGTCGTCACCAGCACGCTGCTCGCCACCACGGTGTCGACGCCCATCTGGGGCAAGCTCGCCGACCTGCTCAACCGCAAGCTGCTCATCCAGCTCGCCCTCGTGATCTTCGTCGCGGGCTCCGCGATGGCCGGCTTCTCGCAGGACACCAACATGCTCATCGGCTTCCGCGTGGTCCAGGGCCTCGGCGCCGGCGGCCTGACGGCTCTGAGCCAGATCATCATGGCCGACATCATCAGCCCGCGTGAGCGCGGCCGGTACATGGGCCTGTTCGGCGGTGTCATGGCCGTGGGCACGGTCGGCGGCCCGCTGATCGGCGGCCTGCTGACCGACTCGATCGGCTGGCGCTGGAACTTCTTCGTCGGCGTGCCCGTCGCGGTGGTCGCGATCATCCTGCTCCAGTTCACGCTTCGCCTGCCGAAGCGTCCGGCGCGGAAGGTGCGCATCGACTACCTCGGCGCGATCTTCCTCGCGGCCGGCGTCTCGCTCCTGCTCATCTGGGTATCGCTCGCGGGCAAGAACTTCGACTGGTGGAGCGCCGAGACCATGTGGATGGTCGGAGGCTCGATCGCGCTCATCGTCGCGACGATCGTGACAGAGCTCGTCGTGAAAGAGCCGATCATCCCGCTCGGGATGTTCAAGAACCGTACGTTCACGCTCGCCGTCATCGCGTCGATCTCGGTCGGTGTCGCCATGTTCGGCACGTCCGTCTTCCTCGGTCAGTACATGCAGCTCGCCCGCGGCGCGACGCCGACGGAGTCCGGTCTGCTGACGCTGCCGATGATCCTCGGACTGCTGCTCTCCTCGATGATCGTGGGCAACCTGATCAGCCGGTTCGGCAAGTGGAAGGGCTTCATGATCGCCGGGTCCGTGCTGCTCACCGCCGGCCTGTACCTGATGAGCACCATCGAGTACGACACGAACTACGGGCTCGTCTCCCTCTACATGCTCGTGCTCGGCGCCGGCGTCGGCATGGTCATGCAGAACCTGGTGCTCATCGTCCAGAACACGGTGCGTCCGGACCAGCTCGGCGCCGCCAGCTCGAATGTCGCGTTCTTCCGCAGCCTCGGCGGCACCATCGGCGTCTCGGTGATGGGATCCATCCTGGGCACCGCGGTGAAGGACATGATGGCCGACCGCCACCAGGAACTGCTGACCGCCGTCGGCAAGCTCGGCGCGAAGGGCGTCGCCGCCGCCAAGTCGCTGCAGAGCGGGACGCTCCCCGAGGTCAACACCCTCCCGGTGCCGATCCGGACCATCGTCGAGTCGGTCTACGGACAGGCCGTCGCCGACATCTTCCTGGTCGCCGTCCCGCTCGCGATCATCTCCGTCATCGCCATCCTCTTCCTCCCGAACATCAAGCTCGGCAGCAAGACCGCCATCGAGCGGATGCGCGAGGAGAACGCCGAGACGCCGCTCGAGGCAGCGGAGGAGAACGCGGTGGAGGTCGCGGAAGCCCTGATCGGCGCCCCGGCCACCGGTTCGGTCGCCGCGGTCCGGCGGGTCGGCGACGGCGACAGCCCGGCTGGGAACGGTCGCTAGACGGTCACGTTATGATCGCGGCCATGGACAACACGGATCGGGTGGCGGCGGGCTCCGCCGCCACCCTTCCCGCCGCCCCGGAACCGGCGAGCGACGCGGCCATCTCCGAGGTGGAGGAGCAGTTCACCCGGCTGTTCAACCAGGTCGGCACGGCCATGCGCGACCGTGCGGTCCGCATCCACCCGGACCTGCAGCCGGGAAGCTACAAACTGCTGACGACGATCGTGCGCAGCGGCCCCATCCACGCCGGAGCCCTCGCCGCCATGCTCTACACCGACAAGAGCGTGATCAGCCGGCAGGTGAAGCTGCTGGAGGACATGGGCTTCATCGAGCGCAAGACCGACCCGACCGACCGGCGGGCCAGCTTCATCGCGGCGACGCCCGAGGCCATCGAGAAGGTCAACGAGGTGCGCGCCGCCGACCAGGCGACGCTGTACCGGGGCCTCCGGCGCTGGGGCGAAGCGGATGTGCGTCGCCTGGCGGAGTTGCTCGGCCGCCTCAACGAGGTCACCGGCTAGAACTCCCGGTGGCGATTCAGCGGGACGCTGGTACCCTTCGTCGGGTATGCAGTCCGCATCCGCCCCCCGTCGTTCCCGCGGCCGCCGCTCGGCAGGCCGTCGCGCCGCTGTGCCGACGCAGCGCGTGCGGATCCGGCTGCCGAGGTCGCGGAGACGCCCCCTGCTGCCGCTTCAGCACCGCATCGGCGTGAGCCTCGCGGTCATCGGCCTGGTGTGCGGATTCTCGATCGTTCCGACGGATGACGCGCTCGCATCCACCCTCCTCGTCGCGCCGTCGACGACGCTCGCGCCGGGTGACGGCGCGTCCGGCTCGACCACGGCCGCTGCGGCTGCACCGGCGCCCGCCCAGGAGCTGCTGGTCGATGCGACGATCGCCGCCCCTGTCGTCAACCGCGAGGACCTGAGCGCGACCGACGGCTTGCAGACGCTCGCCCGCGTCGGCACCAACGAGGCCTGGGCGAAGCTGGTGCTGATGTTCGGCGGCTGGCCGCAGACCGACGCGAACGTGACGGTGATGCTGCGCTGGATGCGCCAGGAGAACGGTCCGCCGGACTGGTGGAACCGTAACAATCCTCTCAACAACGGCTACGGCTCGGGCGGTGGAGCGGGTCTCGGCAGCTACCCGGACCTGATCAGCGCGGCCGAGTACTGCGCGAAGAACCTGCAGCGCGGTTACCCGGACATCGTGGCCGGGCTCGAGGCCGGCACCTCCGCCGATGCGACCGCCGCCGCGATCTGGGCCTCGCCCTGGGCGACCAGCCACTACGGCAACGGCACGCACTGGAGCACGCGCCCGGTCGAGATCGTGCAGGCTCCCGCCTCCGCCTGGGGGCTCTGACCCCCTTCGTCGAGGTGCACCTTGTTGCGCACTCCTGCGGCGTGTCGGGCACAACTACGTGCACCTCGGCGATGCTGCTCAGGACTTGGCGAGCCAGGTGCGCAGGCGGTCCAGCGGCCAGGTGGTGATGATCCGGTCGGCGGGGACGCCGTTCGCGGCGGCGCGCGCTGCGCCGTATGCGAGGAAGTCGAGCTGGCCGGGTGCGTGCGCGTCCGTGTCGATCGAGAAGAAGCATCCCGCGTCGAGGGCGCGCTGGATGAGGTCGTCCGGCGGGTCCTGACGTTCCGGCCGCGAGTTGATCTCGACGGCGACCTGGTTCTCGACGCACGCGGCGAACACCGCATCCGCATCGAACTCCGACGGCGGCCGGGTGCCGCGCGAGCCCTGCACCAGGCGGCCGGTGCAGTGGCCGAGGACGTTCGTGTGCGGGTCGCGGATGCCGCCCAGCATGCGCTTCGTCATCGTCCGCTTGTCGGAGCGGAGCTTGGAGTGGACACTGCCGACCACCACATCCAATCGGCCGAGCAGCTCGGGCGTCTGATCGAGCGTGCCGTCCTCGAGGATGTCGACCTCGATCCCGCGGAGCAGGGTCACGGAGCCGGTGTCGAGGCTTGCGATGACGTCCAGCTGCTCCTCCAGGCGCTCGGCACTGAGCCCGCTCGCCACGGTGAGTGTGGGGGAGTGGTCGGTGATCGCCTGGTACTCGCGGCCGAGCGTCGCGGCGGCCGCGGCCATGACCTCGATCGGGACGGTGCCGTCCGACCACTCGGTGTGGCTGTGCAGATCGCCTCGGAGCTGGGCGAGCAGGTCCGCGCCTGCCGTCTCGAGGGGCTGTGCGTTGCGCTCGCGCAGGTCGGCCAGGTAGTCCGGTACGCTGCCCTCCACCGCCTGCGCGATGACCTGGAAGGTACGGTCGCCGATGCCCTTGGTGCGCTTGAGCCTGCCGTCGGCGACCCGCGCGGCGAGCTCCTCCTGGTCGAAGGGCGCGATCGTGGCGGCTGCGCGGCGGAAGGCCTGCACTTTGAAGCTCGGGGCGAGCTCCCGCTCCAGCCAGAAGGCGATCTCGTTCAGCGCGTCGACGGCATCCATGCGCACCATGCTCCCACCGTGTCGGTGGTGGCCGGTACCGTCGGGCGCATGGGGAGAATCGTCTTCGACACGGCCGCGACCATCAACGGGTGGATCGCCGATGAGCACGACTCGCTGTCCTGGCTGTTCGCGGTGCCCGGCGGAGAGGAGCCGGACGAGAGCCTGATCCCCCGTGGAGCGACCGTGATGGTCGAGGGGCGCACGACGTACGAGTGGGTGCTGCGCGAGAGCGGCATCCTCGAGGCGCCGGAGAAGTGGCAGGAGTTCCACGGCACGCGCCCGACCTTCGTGTTCACCCACCGCGAGCTGCCGGTGCCCGAGGGTGCGGACATCCGCTTCGTCTCCGGCTCGGTGGCGGATGCGCTGCCGGAGATCCGGGAGGCGGCGGGCGACGGCGACATCTGGGTCGTCGGGGGAGGGGACCTGGCGGGGCAGTTCTTCGACGCAGGCGCGCTGGACGAGCTGGCGGTGTCGATCGCGCCGGTCGCGCTGACCGGCGGCGCGCCGCTCTTCCCGCGGCGGGTGGAGTCCGACCGCCTGCACCTCGAATCCGCGGAGGCGGTCGGTCAGTTCGCCCGGCTGCGTTACCGCATCCTGGCCGCAGAATCGACCGCCTGATATACCGTAGGTCGCGTTCGACGGAGGGATTCGACATGACCGCAGCGGCCGACAGCCACGATCTGATCCGCGTCCAGGGGGCGCGCGAGAACAACCTGAAAGACGTCAGCGTCGAGCTGCCCAAGCGGCGGCTGACGGTGTTCACGGGCGTCTCGGGGTCGGGCAAGAGCTCGCTGGTTTTCGGCACGATCGCCGCCGAGTCGCAGCGCATGATCAACGAGACCTACAGCGCGTTCGTCCAGGGATTCATGCCGTCGCTGGCCCGACCGGACGTCGACGTGCTCGAAGGGCTGACGACCGCCATCATCGTCGACCAGGAGCGGATGGGCGCGAACGCGCGGTCGACGGTCGGCACGGTGACCGACGCGAACGCGATGCTGCGCATCCTGTTCAGCCGGCTCGGCCAGCCGCACATCGGCTCGCCGCAAGCCTTCTCGTTCAACATCCCCTCGGTCACCGGACGCGGCGCGATCACCGTCGGCGGCAAGACGGAGTCGCGCGAGTTCACGCAGCTCGGCGGTATGTGCCCGCGCTGCGAGGGCATGGGCAGCGTGAGCGACATCGACCTCACCCAGCTCTTCGACGACAGCAAGTCGCTCGCGGAGGGCGCCATCACCATCCCGGGCTATACGGCCGACGGCTGGGCGGTGCGGATCATCGGAAGCTCGGGCTTCGTGCCCGCGGACAAGCCGATCCGTGAGTTCACCGAGCAGGAGCGCAAGGACTTCCTCTACAAAGAGCCGGTCAAGGTGAAGATCGAGGGCATCAACATGACCTACGAGGGACTCGTCCCCAAGGTCCAGAAGTCGATGCTGTCGAAGGATGTCGACGCGATGCAGCCGCACATCCGCGCGTTCGTGGAGCGCGCCGTCACCTTCGCGACGTGTCCCGAATGCGGCGGCACCCGGCTGAGCGAGGGCGCGCGGTCGTCGAAGATCGCCGACATCAGCATCGCCGACGCCTGTGCCATGCAGATCACCGACCTGTCGGACTGGGTGCGCGGGCTCGATGAGCCGTCCGTCCGTCCGCTGCTCAAGAACCTGCAGCACCTGCTCGACTCGTTCGTGGACATCGGGCTCGGCTACCTGTCGCTCGACCGGCCCTCCGGCACGCTGTCGGGCGGCGAGGCGCAGCGCACGAAGATGATCCGCCACCTGGGGTCGTCGCTCACCGATGTCACGTATGTCTTCGACGAGCCGACCGTCGGGCTGCATCCGCACGACATCCAGCGGATGAACGAGCTGCTGCTGCAGCTGCGCGACAAGGGGAACACGGTGCTCGTGGTCGAGCACAAGCCGGAGGCGATCGCGATCGCGGACCACGTCGTGGACCTCGGTCCGCGAGCCGGCTCGGCCGGGGGCGAGGTCGTCTTCGAGGGCACGGTGGAGGAGCTCCGCTCGAGCGACACTCTCACCGGCCGTCACCTCGACGACCGCGCGCACCTCAAGGAGACGGTGCGGACGCCGAAGGGAGCACTCGAGGTGCGCGGCGCCTCCGAGCACAACCTGCAGGGCGTGGATGTCGACATCCCGCTCGGCGTGCTGGTGGTCGTCACGGGGGTGGCCGGGTCGGGGAAGAGCTCCCTCATCCACGGGTCCGTGGCGCCGCGCGACGGCGTCGTGTCGGTCGATCAGGGCGCGATCCGCGGCTCGCGCCGCAGCAACCCGGCGACCTACACGGGGATGCTGGAGCCGATTCGCAAGGCGTTCGCGAAGGCCAACGGGGTGAAGCCCGCTCTGTTCAGCGCCAACTCCGAGGGCGCGTGCCCGAACTGCAACGGCGCCGGCGTCATCTACACCGACCTCGGCGTGATGGCCGGCGTCTCGACGGTGTGCGAGGTGTGCGAGGGCAAGCGCTTCGACGAGTCGGTGCTCGAGTACCACCTGGGCGGCCGCGACATCAGCGAGGTGCTGGCGATGCCGGTCACCGAGGCCGAGGAGTTCTTCGCGGGAGGGGAGGCGAAGCTGCCCGCTGCGCACGCCATCCTGCAGCGGCTGTCGGATGTGGGGCTCGGCTATCTGACGATCGGTCAGCCGCTCACCACGCTCTCGGGCGGCGAACGGCAGCGGCTCAAGCTGGCGACGCACATGGCCGAGAAGGGCGGTGTGTACGTGCTCGACGAGCCGACCACCGGCCTGCACCTGGCAGACGTGGAGCAGCTGCTCGGACTTCTCGACCGGCTCGTCGACGCGGGAAAGTCGGTGATCGTGATCGAGCACCACCAGGCCGTGATGGCGCACGCCGACTGGATCATCGACCTCGGGCCCGGCGCCGGCCACGACGGCGGCCGGCTCGTCTTCGAGGGCACCCCCGCCGACCTCGTCGCCGCCCGCTCCACTCTCACCGGCGAGCACCTCGCCCGCTACGTCGGCGCCTGACCCCTCACCCCCCACCGTCGAGTCCGCACAAATTGCACACGAATCGCCGTCGCGGCGTGCAAAGTTTGCGGACTCGACGGTGGGGTTGAGGGCGCGGGATGCGGCGGGTTACGGAAGGTTGCGAGGGCGGAGGGGCGCACGCGACGGGACGGATAGCGTCGGAGGGTGAGCACCCCGATCGAGAACCTCGGCCGCGAGACGCGGCTGTACCGGCCGTCCGAGGAGTTCGCGGCGCAGGCGAACGTCGACGCCTCCGTGTTCGCGGAGGCCGCCGCCGACCCGGTGGCGTTCTGGGAGCGCCAGGCCGCCCGCCTCGACTGGGCGGAACCGTGGCACACGGCACACACGTGGCAACCGGCCGCGCCCGGTGACGACGGCGAGCTGACGGTCCCGCGGGCCGAGTGGTTCGCGGGCGGCCGCCTCAACGCGGCCGTCAACTGCGTCGACCGACACGTCGCCGCCGGCCGGGGCGACCGCGTCGCCCTGCACTTCGAGGGCGAGCCGGGCGACCGCGAGACGATCACATACGCGGACCTTCAGCGGCGGGTGGCGCAGGCGGCGAACGCCCTCACGGCGTTGGGCGTCGGGAAGGGGGACCGCGTCGTCGTGTACCTCCCCGTCATCCCCGAGACGGTCGTCATCACCCTGGCCATCGCGCGCGTGGGCGCCATCCACTCGCTCGTGTTCGGTGGCTTCTCGGCGGAGGCGCTGCGCTTCCGCGTGGAGGACACGGGAGCCAAGCTGCTGGTGACCTCCGACGGGCAGTTCCGCCGGGGATCCGCCGTGGCCGTCAAGGCGAATGCGGATGCGGCGGTCGCCGGCGACAACGCGATCGAGCACGTGCTGGTCGTCCGGCGGACGGGCGAGCTGACGGCGGACGTGCCCTGGACGCCCGGACGCGACGTGTGGTGGCACGACGTGGTCGAGACGGCGCCCGACGTGCACGAAGCTGAATTCTTCGACGCCGAGACGCCGCTGTTCATCATCTACACGTCCGGGACGACGGGGCGGCCGAAGGGCGTCGTCCACACGACCGGCGGCTACCTGACCCAGGCGTCATGGAGCCACTGGGCGTTGTTCGACGCCAAGGACGACGACGTGTACTGGTGCACGGCGGACCTCGCCTGGGTCACCGCGCACACCTACGTGCTGTACGGTCCGCTGTCGAACGGCGCGACCTCCGTCATCTACGAGGGGACGCCGAACACCCCGCACACCGGCCGGCACTTCGAGATCATCGAGCGCTACGGCGTGACCACCTACTACACGGCGCCGACGCTGATCCGCACCTTCATGACCTGGTTCCCGGATGGGCCGGGGGAGGGCTGGGACCTCTCCAGCATCCGGCTTCTCGGCACGGTCGGCGAGGCGATCAACCCGGAGGCGTGGGTCTGGTTCCGCGAGAACCTCGGTGCGGGACGCGCGCCGGTGGTCGACACGTGGTGGCAGTCCGAGTCCGGTGCCGCGATCGTCGCCCCGCTGCCCGGGGTGACCGCGCTGAAGCCCGGCTCGGCGACGGTCGCTGTGCCCGGCGTCACGGTGCGGGTCGTCGACGAGCGAGGCGAGGATGTGCCCCGCGGCTCGGGCGGCTCGATCGTCATCGACGGCACGTGGCCGGCCATGTCGCGCACGGTATGGGGCGACCCGGAGCGCTACCGCGACTCGTACTGGCGGCCGTACGCCGACCGCGGGTACTTCCTGGCCGGAGACGGCGCCGCGGTCGATGACGATGGATACATCTGGCTGCTCGGCCGTCTCGACGACGTGATCAACGTCTCCGGTCACCGGCTGTCGACCATCGAGATCGAGTCGGCGCTGGTCGCGCATCCCCGGGTCGCGGAGGCCGCGGTCGTCGGCGTGGGCGACGACACGACCGGGCAGGCGGTCGCCGCGTTCGTCGTGCCGTCGGGCGAGACACCGGCGGAGGCCGACCTCCGCGACCAGGTCACGCGCGAGATCGGGGCGATCGCGAAGCCGCGGCACGTGGTCATCGTCGGCGACCTTCCGAAGACGCGGTCGGGCAAGATCATGCGACGCCTGCTGGTCGACCTGTTCGACGGCCGGCCGCTCGGCGATACGACCTCGCTGCAGGACGAAACGGTTCCGCACGCGATCGCGGAGACGCTGGCCGCACGGGCGCGCTGACCGGGCGGCGTGCGCGATAGGGAGGTGCCGCGGGCCGACACGCCGGCGGAATGGGCCGAACGGAGGTGGATGCGGGGCGGAGCCCGCACGATGTCCTCCGTTTCCGGCGGCGGCTGGCGCGGTCAGGGACGCAGGTCGGCGATGGTCAGGGCCGCGTCGATCAGTCCCAGGTGGGAGAGCGCCTGCGGGAAGTTGCCCCAGAAGGCGCCGTCCGCATCCATCATCTCGGCGTAGAGGCCGACGTCGTTCGCGCGGCCGACCAGATCATCCATCAGCGTCGTCGCCTCGTCGATCTCGCCGACGCAGGCCAGGGCGGCGGCGAGCCAGAAGGAGCACGCGGTGAATGGACGCTCGCCCTCGGCTGCCGCGCCGGTGAAGCGGTAGAGCAGCGGACCGTCGCCCAGCTCGCGCCGGAGCGCGACGATGGTGGAGCGCATCCGTTCGCCCCGGTCGAAGCCGCTGGGAGCATGGAGCAGCACCGACGCATCGAGCTCGTCCTCGTCGGCGGCCATCGTGTACGCGCCGAGGCGGTCCGACCAGCACCGCTCGTCCACCCAGGTGTGGATGGCGTCGGCCTCCCGCCGCCAGCGTGACGGGTTGCCTTCGATCTGGCCCAGCTCGACGAGCTGCAGGGCGGCCTGCAGCGCCTGCCAGCATCCCATCTTCGACGAGGTGTGGTGGCGGAGTTCGCTGAGCTCCCACATCCCGGAGTCGGGCAGGTGCCAGATGTCGCAGACGCGGTCGGCCACGTCAGCGACCAGTCGGCGGGTCGGGACGTCGAGCACGTTGCCGGCGGCGGCGTAGGCGAGCGCGACGCTGAGGAGATCGCCGTACACGCCGAGTTGCAGCTGGCCGGCCGCGCGGTTGCCGGTGACGACCGGTCCGATGCCGCGCCACCCGGGCACGTCGTGCGTCTGCGGCTCGGCTGTCGACTCCTCCCGCAGCCCGTACAGCACCCGCAGTTCGGAGACGTCGCCCTTCACGGCGCGGAGCAGCCACGAGATCGCGGCGTGCGTCTCCTCCCGCAGACCGAAGCGCGCCAGGGCGCGGAGCGTGTACGCGGTGTCGCGGACCCACGCGAAGCGGTAGTCCCAGTTCTTGCCGCCGCGGTCGGTCTCAGGGAGGGAGGTGGTCGCGGCGGCCGCGATGGCGCCGGTCGGCGCGTACAGCAGCAGCTTCAGAGCGAGAGCGCTGCGCTGTACGGCGTCATCCCACGGCCCCTGATACGAGAAGGTCCGGGACCACAGCTCCCAGTTGCCGATCGTCCGGTCGATCCCGATGTCGACGTTGCCCGGGTCGGGCAGGTGCAGCGGCTCGTCGTCGGTCGCGACGATGGTGAGCGTCCGGCGGGAGCCCTCGACGACCCGGATGCGGCCGCGGAACCGGGGCGCATCCGCATCGTCCTCGGCGTCGTTGAGGCCGGTGACCCCGATGTTGACCTTCCCGACGCGGAGGATGCGCTTGCCGTCGACGCGCTCCGCCCACGGGCTGCTCCCGCCGAGCATCGTGCCGGGCTCGACCGCCCAGTCCATGACGACCGTTCCGCTGACCCCCTCGATGCGGCGTGCCAGCTCCAGCCACGGCAGGCGCCCGGCCACCCCGGTGACCAGTGCATCGGTGACCCGCACCGTGCCGTTCTCCGCGATGAAGGTCGTCTCGAGAACGTTGGTGCCGGGGAGGTACCGCCGACGGGTCCGGAACGCGGTGACGGGACGCAGCAGGATGCGGCCTCCGCGCTCCGGATCGAGCAGCGCCGCGAAGGCGGGGGCGGAGTCGAGGTTGGGGACGGGCAGCCAGTCGACCGTGCCGGAGCGGTCGATCAGGGCGACGGTGCGGCCGTCGCCGAGGGCGGCGTGGTCCTCGATCGCGGCCGCAGCCTCCATCCGGTCCGCCGTCACGCCCGCTGCTGGAGACCGGCCGCCGAGATGACCGCCTCGCGGAACAGCGGTGTCAGCTGCTCGGCGGTGGGACGCGCGGCCGGATCCATGGAGGTCATGGCGTGGAGGATGCGTGACCAGTCGTCCGGCAGGCCGTCCGGGATGGGCGGCTCGTGCTCCAGCCGGGCCATCGCCGACTCGACGGCGGCGCCGGGGTACGCGACCGAGCGTGTGAAGCACTCCAGCAGGACGAGCCCCAGCGAGTAGATGTCGCTCGCCGAGGTGGCCGGCTGACGCATCGCCTGCTCGGGGCTGAGGTAGGCCGCCGTGCCGGTCGTCTTGCCCTCATCCGGCTGCGAGGGTGTTCCGACGATGCCGCTGGCGATCCCGAAGTCGGTGAGCCGCGCCCGTGCCCGGAAGGTCGTCGTGCCGTACGACACGAGCATGATGTTCGACGGCTTGATGTCGCGGTGCACCACCCCGTTGGCGTGCACGTACTCGAGCGCCTCGGAGATGTCGTAGGCGACCTCCGCGATCTCCTCCAGCGTCAGCTCCCGCTGGGCCAGCATGCTGGCGAGGTCGGTGCCGGAGACCAGCTCCATGATGAGGAACGGCCGCGGATCCTTCGGAGAGGAGTAATCGATCCCGGCGTCGATCAGCGAGACGATGCCGTGGTGGCTCAACCGCGCGAGCGCCGCCTGCTCGGTGCGGTACTGCGCCATCTCCTCCTCGCCGCCCGAGCGGTACAGCTTGATGGCTACCTCGCGCCCGAGCAGCTCGTCGGTCGCGCGGAAGATGCTGGCCTCGCCGCCGCGGCCGATGACGTGCTGCGGCCGGTAGCGACCGAGCAGCGCGGGGATGGTGGACTCGGGCATCAGCTGCTCCGCGACCTCAGCAGGGCGAAGGACGACTCGCCGAGGATGACGCTCTCGCCGTCGGCCAAGGCAAGCTCGGGGTCGCTCGAGAGCTCCAGCTCCCAGTGCGAACCCGGGGCGTCGGGGAGCACGAACTCCACACCGTTGCCGGCCGCGTTCAGCATGAGCAGGAACGAGTCGGCCCCTTCGTGCCGCAGCTCGAATGCGATCGAGCGCGCCTCGGGATCCGCCCAGTCCTCGTCGGCGAACGGCTCGCCGTCCGCCCGGACGATGCAGACGACATCCGGGCCGCCGACGTCCGGCGCGTGCCGGTACCACTCCGGCCGGAGGGCGGGCTCGGTGCGGCGCAGGCGGATGAGCTTCGACGTGAACTCGTGCAGCTCCCAGTCGGCGTTCTGCCAGTCGAACCAGGAGATCTCGTTGTCCTGGCAGTAGGCGTTGTTGTTGCCACGCTGCGTGCGCCCGATCTCGTCGCCGCCGAGGATCATCGGGACGCCGGCAGACAGCAGGACGGTAGCAAGGAAGTTCTTGCGCTGCCGCGTGCGGAAAGCGTTGATGCCGGGGCCGTCCGTCGGACCCTCGACGCCGTAGTTGCTGGAGCGGTTGTCGGATTCGCCGTCGCGGTTGTCCTCGCCGTTCGCCTCGTTGTGCTTCTCGTTGTAACTGGTGAGATCGGCGAGCGTGAAGCCGTCGTGCGCGGTGACGAAGTTGACGCTCGACAGGGGAGCGCGGCGCGAGTCCTCGTAGATGTCCGGGCTGCCGAGCACCCGCTGCGACAGGGTGGACAGCACCCCGGGGGTGCCGCGCCAGTAGTCGCGGACGTCGTCGCGGAACTTGCCGTTCCACTCCGACCAGCCCGCAGGGAACCCGCCCAGCTGGTAGCCGGCGACATCCCACGGCTCGGCGATCAGCTTCACCTGCGCGAGGGTCGGGTCCTGCTGGATCAGCGTCAGGAAGGCGCTGTGGAGGCTGGCGTCGCCGCCCTGGCGCGTCAGCGTCGTGGCCAGGTCGAAGCGGAAGCCGTCGATGTGCATGTCCTCGACCCAGTACCGCAGCGAGTCCATGATGACCTGCAGGGCGGCCGGGTGGCTCACGTTGAAGCTGTTGCCGGTTCCGGTCGTGTCGAAATAGTGGGCGGCATCCCCTTCGACCAGCCGGTAGTACGACGGGTTGTCGATGCCCTTGAAGCTGTACGTCGGCCCGAGGTCGTTGCCCTCCGCGGTGTGGTTGTAGACCACGTCGAGGATGACCTCGATGCCGGCGGCGTGCAGGGCCTTCACCATGCCCTTGAACTCGTCGACCTGGTGCCCGGTGTCACCGGTCGCCGAGTACTCGTTGTGCGGGGCGAAGAAGCCGATGGAGTTGTAGCCCCAGTAGTTGCGGAGGCCCTTCTCCTGCAGGTGCGCATCCTGAACGAACTGGTGGATGGGCAGAAGCTCCACTGCGGTGACGCCGAGGTTCTTGAGGTACTCGACGGCGGCGGGATGCGCCAGCCCGGCGTAGGTGCCGCGGAACTCCTCGGGCACCCACTCCATCAGCTTCGTGAAGCCCTTCACGTGCAGCTCGTAGATGATGGTCTCGCTGAGCGGGGTGTGCGGGCGCTCGTGGTCGCCCCAGTCGAACTCCTGCGGGTCGATGGCGATGCCGAGGGCGACGTGGCGGGCGCCGTTGGTGTCGCTGCGGCGCTTCGGGCGGCCGAGCTGGTGGCCGAAGACGGCCTGCGTGTTGTCCCATGAGCCGGTCACGGCGCGGGCCTGCGGCGCGAGCAGGACCTTGGCCGGGGAGAACCGGAGCCCGTTGGCCGGATCCCACGGTCCATCCACGCGGAGCCCGTAGCGCGTTCCGGCGGTGAGGTCGGGGACGAACCCGTGGAAGACGTGACCCGTGCGCTCGGTGAGCACGGTCTGCTTCTCACGGCCGCGGTGGTCGAAGATCGAGACGATGACCTTGTCGGCGCGCTCGCTGTAGACGGCGACATTCGCACCGCCGTCGCGCAGGGTCACCCCGAGCGGGTACGGCGTGGAGGCGGCCGTCACAGGGACGACCCCTGCGAGCGGCGTGCGCTGGGGGCGGTCCGGCGATAGGGCCGGGGGCAGGGTCGGGACACGGTGCCTCCGTTCGGTAGAACGCCACGATACCTGCGCGGTGACACACCCATCCAGGCATTGACACGGGGGTTGCGGACCGTTAGGCGCGCGGCGGGAACCAGTCGGCGAGGCGACGCGCGATCTCGCCGATGTCCTCGATCTCACCGGCCGCAACCGCGAGGATGAAGTCGAACATCGCGTCCTCGTCGTAGCGCTCGTCATGACCGTTGAGCGCGAAGAAGAGGACGCACAGGATCCACCCGGTGCGCTTGTTGCCGTCGAGTAGGGCATGGTTGCGCACGAGCGAGTGCAGCATTGCCGCACCCTTGGCGTAGATGTCCGGATAGGCGTCACGGCCGAACAGCGTCGCCGCCGGGCGCTCGAGCGCCGACTGCAGGAGGACGGTGTCGCGAACATACGGGAGCGGGTCGCCGCCGTGGACCGCCCTGACGGCGAGGAGCGACTCCTCGAGGGTCAGATACCGGGCGCTCACGCGTCGCGCAGGCGCTCGAGCAGACCGGAGTTCTGACTGACGATGCGGTCGATCATCTGTTGCGTGGTGCGGTCGTGTGCGGCGATGTAGGAATCGACGGCGTCCAGGACCGTCGCCGTGAAGGTGCTGTCCGTATCGTCTGCGATCGCGGCCAACGCCTCGACCTGGTCTTCGCGAAAGGCGATGAGCTTCTTGCTGCGCGCGGGGGCTGTCATGGTCACCCACCAATCCTATATAGAGAGTTATTGCAAGTATATACTCGCACCTACCGCCGCGTCACGCGCACGGCCTCACCGAACGCCGCGACCGCATCCGACGGCGCCGCGCCGAGGCCCGTGCCCGACAGGCTCACCTCGACGAGCAGCTCGCCGCGGCGGAACCGGAAGACGCCGTCCGCGTACGCCACCTCGGTCGCGGGCGCGTCGGCGGGGATCGTCCGGCGCAGGGCGGTGAGGGTGCGGTACCAGTCGAGCATCCGCGCGTTCTGCGGTCGCTCCGGCTCCGACCAGTCGAGCTTGGAGCGCAGGAAGGTCTCCGGGTCCTGCGGGTCGGGCACGATGGCCGGGTCCCAGCCCATCTTGGCGAACTCCGCGATGCGACCCTCAGCGGTCGCCTTCCCCAACTCGGGCTCGGGATGCGAGGTGAAGAACTGCCATGGCGTCGTCGCGGCCCACTCCTCGCCCATGAAGAGCATCGGCGTGAACGGGCCGAGCAGGGTGAGGGCTGCGGCCGCCGCGAGGCGTCCGGGGTCGAGCGTCGCGGTGAGGCGGTCGCCCGCGGCGCGGTTGCCGATCTGGTCGTGGTCCTGGCTGAACACGACCAGGCGGGTGAAGGGGATGTCCGGGTCGATCGGGCGGCCGTGGTGGCGCTCGCGGAAGCTCGACCAGGTGCCGTCGTGGAAGAAGCCGCGCTGGAACACCTTCACCAGCGCCTCCGGTCGGGCGAAATCGCTGTAGTAGCCGGTGTCCTCGCCGCTCAGGGTGGCGTGGATCGCGTGGTGCACGTCATCATCCCACTGCGCGTGGAGGCCGTAGCCGTGGTGCGAGCGGGTGCGGATCAGCTTCGGGTCGTTCAGGTCGCTCTCGGCGATCAGCGTGCGCGGCCGACCGGTCTCCCCGGCCAGCTCGTCGGCGAGGAGCGCGAGTTCCTCGAGCAGGTGGGTGGCTCGGTGGTCCTCCAGGGCGTGTACCGCATCCAGCCGCAGGCCGTCGACGTGCATATCGCGCAACCAGTACTCGGCGTTGTCGAGGATGTAGCGGCGCACCTCGTCGGACTGCGGGCCGTCGAGGTTGATATTCACCCCCCAGGTGCTGGCGCCCTGGCCGAGGTACGGGCCGAACTTCGGCAGGTAGTTGCCGCTCGGGCCGAGGTGGTTGTAGACGACATCCTGGATGACGGCGAGACCCCGGCGGTGGCACTCCTCCACGAAGCGCTGGTACGCCGCCGGTCCGCCGTACTGCTCCTGGACGGCGTACCAGAGCACGCCGTCGTAGCCCCAGTTGTGCGTCCCGTTGAAGGCGTTCACCGGGAGCAGCTCGATCGCGTCGACGCCGAGGCCGATCAGGTGGTCGAGCCGCGCGGCGGCGGCGTCGAGGGTGCCCTCGGGCGTGAAGGTGCCGATGTGCAGCTCGTAGATCACGGCGCCGGTCAGGTCGCGGCCCTCCCACGCGCCGTCGTCCCAGGCGTGGGCACGCGGGTCGAACTCCCGGCTCAGCTCGTGCACGCCGTTCGGCTGGCGGAGCGAGCGCGGATCGGGGAAAGGGCCGTCACCGTCGACGAGGAAGCCGTAGTCGAGGGGTTCGGTCGGGAGCTCCGGCGCCTCCGCCAGCTCCCACCATCCGCCGGTCGGGCTCGCGTCGGACGCGGGCACACGCGCGAGCGGGAAGGTGCCCAGGCCGCCGAGCACCACATCCACCGATCGCGCCTCCGGGGCCCACACGGGGAACCGGCGGTCGGCGGCGGTCATCGGGCCACCGCCAGCAGGGCGACCGGGTAGGTCTCGAACACGGAGGCGAGCGGGACGCGGCCAGAGTAGTCGCGTCCGGTGAGTTCGTCGCGCATGGGCTCCTCTCCCAGGTCGATGGTGGTGTCCGCCCATCCGCCGGTCGCGGAGAGCCCGACGGGCAGGCGGGTGGCGAGCGCGATCGCACCGCCGCGGTCGAACCCGACGAGGTGGCCGGCACGCGAGCCCTCGGCGTAGACGGGACGGTAACCGCTGAACAGCTCGGGCCGGTCGCGGCGCAGGCGGAGCGCCTTGGCGGTGACCAGCTCTTTCGCCGCGCCCGACGAGTCGATCTCGGGCTGCCATCCCTCGTCGATGTGGGCGAGGAGGGCGGCTGCCGCGTCGAACTCGACGGGACGGCGGTTGTCGGGATCGACGAGCGAGCGCTCCCAGCGCTCCGACCCCTGGTACACGTCCGGGATGCCGGGCGCCATCAGCTGCAGGAGCTTGGCGCCGAGGCCGTTGCTCGCGCCGGGCGCCTCGATCACCGCCGCCAGCGCCTCGACCTCGGCCCGCACGCGCTCGTCGTCGAAGGCGGCGTCGACAGCGGCGAACATCCGCTCCTCGAACGCCTCGTCGGGATCGGTCCAGCCGGTGGATGCGCCCGCCTCGCGCGCTGCTTTCAGGGCGTAGTCGTGCAGGCGCTCCCGCGACGCGGGCCACGCGCCGACGATCGACTGCCACAGCAGGCTCTCGAGCGAGCCGTCGCCGAAACCGACGCGCTCGCGCACCGTCCGCAGGAACCGCTCCCAGCGGCCCGGCAGCTCGGCGAGCACGTGGATGCGCGCCCGGGTGTCCTCTCCGCGCTTGGTGTCGTGGGTCGACAGCACCGTCATCGACTCGGGGAGCCGGCGCTCACGATCGCTCTGCCGACGGTGGAACTCCTCCGGCGAGAGCGCGAACTCGGACGGGTCCGCGCCGACCTCCGTCAGCGAGACGAGCCGCGTGAAGCGGTAGAAGGCGTTGTCCTCCACGCCCTTCGCCATGATGGCGCCGGTGGTCTGCTCGAACCGGTCGCCCAGGCGGTCGACGATACGAGCGATCACGGGTGCGAGGTCCGGACGCGTCGCCGCGGCGGCCTGACGTGCCTCCTCCAGGTATTCGTCGCCGTACGGCAGATAGCTGCGGTACACGGGGAACCACGCCGCCAGCTCCGCGACGGCGTCCGCGGTCTCCTCGTCCGTCCCCTCGCCGAGCTCGCGGACGACCCGGAGCACCTCGGAGCGCAGGATGCCGTCGGCGACGGCGCGCTTGCGGCGGTGGACGAGCTCCACCCAGTCCTGGCTCTCCTCGCGCTCGTCGATCTCACCCGCGAGGGCGGTCAGCGGTCCCTCACCCGACGGGTCGACGAAGACGCGGTCGATGATCGCGAGGGCGTCATACCCGGTGGTGCCCTGCACGGGCCAGTCCGGCATCCGCTCGTCGCCCTCGATGATCTTCTCGACCCAGATCGGGGCGTCGCCGGCGAGGTCGCGCAGGCGCTCCAGGTACTGGCCGGGGTCGCGGAGGCCGTCCGGGTGATCGACGCGGAGGCCGTCGACGAGCCCCTCGCTCAGCCAGCGGCCGATCTCGCGGTGCGTGTCGTCGAACACCCGCTGGTCCTCGACGCGGAGCCCGGCGAGCGTGCTGACGGCGAAGAACCGGCGGTAGTTGAGCTCGGCGTCGGCCCGGCGCCAGGACATCAGCTCGTAGTGCTGGCGGGCGTGGACTTCGCGAGGTGTTCCATCGCCGGTGCCGGGCGCGATCGGGAAGCGGTGGTCGTAGTAGCGCAGCTCGCCGTCCTCGATGCGGAGCGCGTCCTCCTCGTCCGGGCCGTCGCCGAGGATGGGGAGACGCAGACGTCCGTGGCCGAACTCCCAGTCGATGTCGAAGTACGAGGCATACGGCGACTCCTGGCCGTTCTCGAGCACATCCCACCACCAGGCGTTGACCGCGGGGGTGGCGACGCCCATGTGGTTGGGGACGATGTCGACGAGCACTTTGAGGCCCCGGCCGTGCGCGGCGTCGGCGAACTCGCGCAGCGCCGCAGGGCCTCCCCGCGACGCATCCACTCGACTGTGGTCGACCACGTCGTAGCCGTGCATCGAACCCGGCTCCGCCACCAGGAGGGGCGACAGGTAGACCCAATCGGCGCCGAGGCGCTGGATGTGGTCGAGCACCTGCGTGGCGTCGCGGAGGGTGAAGGCGGGCGAGATCTGGAGGCGGTAGGTGCTCACAGCGTTCATTCTCCGGGAGGGTGGGGCCGGCGAGTAGGGCTTGAAATGGATCGCCCGGCATTTTGCTAGACGAGCAAGCAATATGATTAGACTAACTACATATCCGCTGGATCAGCGAGGGAACCGAGGAGGACGTGGGGTGGGAGTACTGAGCTACGGGGGAGCCGACTACGAGTTCTCGGATCGGCTGCTGGCCCACGTGCAGGTCGTCATCACGACGAAGCTGCGGCGCCGGGAGTCCTTCGCCCTCAGCTGGATCCGCGAGGGCGACGGTGGCCGCGAGGCCATCTGGGTCGACAACGGTCTTCCCATCCGCTTCCGCTACGACGAGGGAGTGATCGCGCCGCTCAACCGCGAGTGGCTCGAGTTGCTGATGGACGGCACGCACCGGCCCAACGGGCTCCTCGTCACGCCAGAACCCTCGCCGTCGTCGGGTCCGAAAGGGAAAAGCTAGGCCGTCTAGTTTGTAGGTGCTCTATCGTTAAGGGCATGACGTCCGAGACCCAGGGATCGGCGCACTACTGGTACGAGGAGCGCGCGGGCCAGCGCACTCCCGGCATCGAGGTGCTCGAGGCGATGCGCGCCTACGGCGTCGCCGAGTCGGCCATGCGCCGACGCTCCGAGGGCGTGCTGCGCATGAGCGAGAACGACGTCTCCGCGATGCGCTACCTGCTTCGCGCGCAGGAGGCCGGCCGCACGGTGGGTCCGAAAGAGCTGGCCGAGTACCTCGGCATCCAGAGCTCGTCGGTGACCGCCCTGCTCGATCGGCTGGAGCGCGCCGGCCACATCCAGCGCCAGTCGAGTCCCTTCGATCGGCGCGCTCTGATCGTCGTCCCGACCGTTCCGGAGGACGAACTGCAGCGGGCGATCCTCGGCGACATGCGCCAGGAGCTGGTCGACGTGGCGGCATCCCTCGACCCGGAAGACGCTGCAGTGGTCATCGACTTCCTGCAGAGGATGCGCGAGGCCGTCGACCACATCGACGCTGCGGAAGCGGCGGGTCAACCGAACCGGTCCGGCGACCGCACGCGCAGCAGCACGTAAAATCGGAGCATCGAAGCACAGACCGGCGGGCGGTACTGGTACGACCGTGCGGACCCGCATACCGTTGACGTCCTGAATGCGCTGCGCGACTACCGCGCCGCCGAGCAGGCGATGCGTCGCCGTACCCGCGAGTCCATGCGGATGGGCGAGAACGATCTGCGTGCCCTGCGGTTCCTGCTGAAGCGGCAGAACGAAGGCGTCCCGGCGACCCCCGCCGAGCTCGGTGCTCTCCTCAACCTGAAGTCGTCGTCGGTCACCGTCATGCTCGACCGCCTGACCGTGGCCGGCTGGGTCACCCGGCAGCCGCATCCTGTCGACCGGCGCAGCCTGGTGATCGTCGCGACGCCCGGAGCCGACGAAGAGGTGCGGCACACCCTGGATGCGATGCACCGCCGGATGCTCGAGGCCGCCTCGGAGCTGGACGAGCGCCAGGCGGAGATCGTGAAGAGCTTCCTCGGGCGGATGTCCTCCGCACTCGAAGGCCTGGACCGCAGCGACAGCACCTCCTGAGCGTCGCGTGAGAGGTCGCTCCGCGGGGGTAGACCCGCCTCCGCAACGGTGGGAGCGTCGAAGGCGAAACGGACCACGAAAGGGGACGTCATGGGACTGGACGACAAGATCGAGAACGCCGGAGAGAAGCTGGGCGGAAACGCCAAGGAGGCCACGGGTAAGGCCACCGGCGACGAGCGTCTCGAGGCCGAAGGCAAGGGCGACCAGATCAAGGCCGACGTCAAGCAGGCCGGCGAGAAGATCAAGGACGCCTTCAAGCACTGACCCTCGGACGAACCACGAGGCCCCCGACCCGGATTCCGGTCGGGGGCTTCGTCGTGTTCACCCGCATGTCGAACGGATGTTGCCTATCGTTCACCCGGTCCGCGGAGTAGTTTCCGGTGCATGGGAGACCGGACGGATCGCGCCAGGGCGGCGCGGCGGGCGGGGATCGGCGCACTGCTGGCGCTCCTCACCCTGGTCGCGACGGTCGCGCTCGCCGTCGCCATCCCGACGCAAGGGGAGAACCCGCGTGCCTGGGGCGTGATCGTGTGCGGGCTGGTCACTGTCGGCCTGTGCGGCGACTTCGCCCTCCGCAACCGGCGGCTGCTGCGGCACTACCGTGGCGACGATCTGGTGCCGCCGCGCCATCCGGTTTCGCGGGATGCGGACGCGCGGCGCCACGTGCCGGCACGTCAGGCGCGCGCGAAGGCCGCCCGGTAGCGCGTCGGGGGCACGCCGACCTCGGCGTCGAAGTGGTGGCGCAGGAGGGTGGCACTGCCGAAACCGCACTGGCGCGCCACCTCGTCGATGGGCAGGTCGGTGGTCTCCAGCAGCAGCCGGGCGTGCAGGATGCGCTGGGTGGTGAGCCACTGCATCGGGGGCACGCCGGTCTCCGCGACGAAGCGCCGCGAGAAGCTGCGGGTCGACATGTGCGTCCGCTCAGCGAGACTGCCGACGGTGTGGGCCTCGTCGAGGCGCTCGGTGAGGTAGTCGATGAGCTCGCTGAAGGTGTCGTCCTCGCAGTCACTGACCGGCTTGTCGATGTACTGGCGCTGGCCGCCGTCGCGTTGCGGCGGCACGACCATGTTGCGCGCGATCGTGTTCGCGACGGCGCTGCCGAGCTCGCGGCGGACGAGGTGGAGGCTGGCGTCGATGCCGGCCGAGGTGCCCGCGCTGGTGATGATGCGGCCGTCGTCGACGAACAGCACGTCCGGGTCGACGCGGGCCTCCGGGAAGCGGCGCTGCAGCTGGTCGGAGTAGCGCCAGTGCGTGGTGCAGTCGTGTCCGTCGAGCAGGCCGGCGGCGCCGAGGGCGAAGGCACCGGAGCAGACGCTGAGCAGGATCGCGCCACGGTCGTATGCCCGGCGGAGCGCATCCAGGAACTCTTCCGGATACTCGTCGCGGATGGTGGCGGCGGGGACGGCGATGAGGTCGGCGTCGTCCATCGCCTCGAGGCCGTAGGGGGCGGTGACGCTGACGCCGACCGGGCTGACGACGGGAGAGCCGGGGGTGATCGAGCAGACGCGGAAGTCGAACGGCTCGAGCCCGGCATAGCTGCGGTCGAGGCCGAAGACCTCGCAGACGACCCCGAACTCGAACATGGCGAACTCGTCGATGAGGGGAACCGCGACCGATCGGATCATGCCGTCAGTGTAATGGCCGTATCTTTGCGAAGATAGACCTGAAGCCATCTCGTGTCCGAATCTTTACGTCCGTAACGTGAAGGTCATGGCGAACACGACATGGACACAGGGGATGGAACACAGCTGGGTCGCGCGTCCGGCCCGGACGAACGGCGGAGAACCGCCGCGCCGGCGCCGGTTCGTGCTCAGCGACTGGCTGCCCGCGGCGATCCTCGCGCGCGGCGGACACGTGAACCGCGAGAGCGAGCGGGCGCTCGGCGAACTGCGGGCGATCCAGGCGGCGCGCGAGACGGGTCGCTGACGTCGGCCCAGCCGCATGCAGGGGGCGCAACACGCCGTTATGGCGCCGCCATTACGGCGTGTCGCGACCCACGGCATCGGTGAGGGCGGCGACGGGCCGCGCAGCGGCGTGGGGCGCCGGTCCGACCGACGAGCGACGCAGCAGATCGGCGTCGAAGACGACCGCCGCGTCGTCCACCCGCTCGCCGTGGATGCGCTCCAGCGCGCGGCGGGCCGCCGCGACACCCAGCTCGTAGATGGGCTGCTCCACGACCGTCAGCGGCGGGGTGGTGATGCTGGTCCACTCGGGGTTGTCGAACGAGATCAGGGAGACGTCGTCCGGGATGCGCAGCCCGAGCGTCCGGATGGTCTGAAAGACCGTCATGGCGATAAGACTGTCGGACGCGATGATCGCGGTCACGGGGTCGTCGTCGTCGAGCAACTCGCGCGCCACCACATCCACTCCGCGGCGGCGGGCGTCGAGGCGGATGTTGCGCTCGGGTGAGGGGATGCCGGCCGCAGCGAGCGTCTCGAGCACGCCGGCGACGCGGTCGGCGACGCTGGACATGGTGATGCGATCGCCGGGCGTGTAGTGCGACGCCGGGTGGTCGTGCGTCGAGATGAAGGCGATGCGGCGATGCCCCTCGGCGAGGAGCTCGGCGGTGGCTCGTGCGGCGGCTGACCGGTTGTCGACCGTGACCGAGTCGTAGGGCTCGCCGTCGGCCCGGCGGTCGAGCAGGACAAGGGGCCGGCCGGCGGCGCCGACGGCGGCCAGGTGGGCCACCCGCGCCGAAGAGGCCGGCGCCACGATGAGGGCGTCGACCTGCTTGTCCAGCAGGACGTCGACGGCCGCTTCCTCGGCATCCACATCCTCGTCGGAGTTGGTGAGGATGACGTCGTAACCGGCTTTGCTGGCGACATCGGAGATGCCGCGCATGGCGTGCGCGAAGAACGGGTTCTCGATGTCGCCGACGACCACGCCGATCGTGTTCGAGCGGCCGGTGTTCATGGAGCGGGCCAGTGCGTTCGGGCGGTAGTTGAGCTCCTCCGCCGCGGCCAGCACGCGCGAGCGGACCGCATCGCTGACCTGCCCGTAATCGCCCAGGGCGCGGGCGGCCGTCGCCTTGGACACCTTGGCCGCGCGGGCGATGTCGGCGACCGTGACGGCGCGCCGGGATGCGGGGCGTGGGGACATCGGTGCCGCCTTCCTCCTGCGAACTCCGAGTGTTGACGAACGCGGGAAACGTGATGTAGCGTCCCAGAAAACCAACTGAGACCGGTCTCAGTGTAATCGCCAGAGACCGGTCTCAGCAACCCGCACCGATCGACGAGGATCACACGTCCCGTTTCTCGCCGACCATCCCCCAGACGATTGGACCCCCGCAGTGAAACGACGCACCATCCTCCGGCCGGCCGGGCTGTTGGCCGCCGCGGCAACCGCCGCCCTGGTCCTGGCTGCCTGCAGCGCCGGCGGCGCCTCCGGCTCCGCGACGAAGGACAACCCCTACGGCCTCATCGAGGCGGGCACGGTTCGGGTCGCCAGCCTCGGTGACGCCAAGCCGTACACCTTCACCGATGCCAAGGGCGACTTCACCGGCTTCGATGTCGAACTGTTCACCGACGTCGCCAAGCGCGCCGGCCTCGGCAAGGCCGTGTTCACGGGCCAGGACTTCTCCGGCCTGCTCGCCGCCGTCGCGAACCACCAGTTCGACGTCGGCGTCGCCGCCATCGGCATCACCGACGAGCGCAAGAAGACGGTCGACTTCTCCGACGGCTACCTGGCGGGCTACCTCACCGTGCTCACCACGAAGGCCAGCGGCATCGACTCCGCGAAGGACCTCGCAGGCAAGCGCCTCGGCGTCGTCCAGGGCACCCTGCAAGAGGCGTACGCCGTCAAGAACTTCCCCAAGGCGAGCCTCGTGCGCTTCCCCGACAACAACGCGGCCGTCTCCGCGGTCAACAGCGGATCGGTGGATGCGCACTTCCTCGACTACGAGGCGGCCAAGAGCTACGTCGCCCAGTACCCGACGTTGAAGGACGCGGAGGACATCCCCTCGTTCGACGCCCCCGCCGGCTTCGCCATCGCGAAGGGCAACCCCGCCCTGAAGAACGCGCTGAACAAGGCGCTCCACGAGGCGATGGAGGACGGCACCTGGAAGAAGCTCTACCAGAAGTGGTTCCCCGGGTCGCCGATGCCGACCCAGTACCTGCCGAAGGCGGAGCAGACCTCGACGCCCACCCCGTCGAAGTAGGAGCTCAGGGAGATCCCCATGGACTGGCTGACCACCATCACGCACACCTTCTTCGACATCCCGTCGATGCTGCAGGTCTTCCCGCAGCTCCTCGGTGTCGGACTCGTCAACACGCTGATCATCTCGATCGCGGCGACCGTCATCGGCGTCGTGCTCGGCATGGTGGTCGCCGTCATGGGGATCTCCACCTCGCGCTGGCTCCGCATCCCCGCCCGCATCTACACGGATGTGTTCCGCGGACTCCCGGCGATCCTCACCATCCTGCTCATCGGCCAGGGCTTCGCCCGGTTCTCGCAGTCGATCTTCGGGCCGTCCCCGTACCCGCTGGGCATCCTGGCGCTGTCGCTGATCGCCGCCGCGTACATCGGCGAGATCTTCCGCGCCGGCATCCAGAGCGTCGACCGCGGGCAGCTCGAGGCCTGCCGGGCGCTCGGCCTCAGCTACGCCAAGGCGATGGCCCTGGTGGTCGTGCCGCAGGGCATCCGCCGGGTGCTCCCCGCGCTCGTGAACCAGTTCATCGCCATCGTGAAGGACTCCAGCCTCGTGTACTTCCTCGGGCTGCTGGTGGGCGAGCGGGAGCTGTTCCGCGTCGGCCAGGACGCCGCGGTGCTGACCGGCAACCTGTCTCCGCTCGTGCTCGCCGGACTGTTCTACCTGGTGATCACCGTGCCGCTGACGCACCTCGTCAACTACTTCGACAACCGGTTCCGCACCGGACGACGCAAGCCGGCCCCGCCGAAGAGCGGACTGGACGAGCTGGACGAGGTCCAGCCGCCGGCGCCGATCACCCTCGGGAGCAACACATGACGTACACCTCTCCGCTTCCCGCGCAGCAGACGCCGGACTTCCGCGGCTCTGCGCTCGACCTCGTCGACCTGACGATGGCGTACGGCGACATCGACGTGCTCCGCGGCGTCAGCATCTCCGTCGCACCGGGCACCACCACCTGCGTCATCGGCCCCTCGGGCTCGGGCAAGTCGACGATGCTCCGCGGCATCAATCGGCTGCACGAGCCGAAGAGCGGGGATGTCCGCCTCGACGGCGCGAGCATCCTCGGGACGAAGCCGGATGTGCTCCGCCGCCGCATCGGCCTGGTGTTCCAGCACTTCAACCTGTTCCCCGACCACACCGCGCTGCAGAACGTCATGCTGGCGCTGCGGTCGGTGAAGCGGATGCCCAAGGCGGAGGCGCAGCGGATCGCCGAGGAGCGCCTCGTCGAGGTCGGACTCGGCGAGCGGATGGACCACCGCCCCCGCGACCTCTCCGGCGGCCAGCAGCAGCGCGTCGCCATCGCCCGAGCGCTCGCCATGGAGCCCGAGGTCATGCTGTTCGACGAGGTCACCAGCGCACTCGACCCGGAGCTCGTGAAGGGCGTGCTGAACCTGATGGCAGACCTGGGTCGCCGCGGCATGACCATGGTCGTCGTCACCCACGAGATGAACTTCGCCCGCAAGGTCGCCGACCAGGTCGTGTTCATGGACGAGGGTCGGGTCGTGGAGGCGGGACGACCGGACGATCTGTTCGATCGGCCGCAGAGCCCGCGCCTGCAGCGTTTCCTCTCGGAGGTGCTGTGATCCGCGTCGGCCTGATCGGCTACGGCGTCGCCGGGCGGGTCTTCCATGCGCCGTTCCTCGCGGCGGACCCCGCGTTCGAGCTCGCTACGGTCGTCACCTCGCAGACGGACCGGCTGGCCGTCGACCATCCGGGCGCGACGGCGGTGCCGGACGTGGATGCGCTGCTCGCGCATCCCGGGCTCGACCTGATGGTCGTCGCCTCGCCGACCCCGCTGCACGTCGCCCACGCGACGGCCGCCATCGATGCGGGTCTGGCGACGGTCGTCGACAAGCCGTTCGCGCCCGACACGGCGGCCGGCCGCGCCCTGATCGAGCGTGCTGAAGCGGCGGACGTGCCGTTCACCGTCTTCCAGAACCGCCGGTGGGACGGAGACTTCCTCACCCTGCGGCGACTCGTCGACGACGGAGTGTTGGGCGAGGTCCGCCGTTTCGAGTCCCGGTTCGAGTGGTGGAAGCCCGCGGCCGACGAGTCGTGGAAGTCGACCACGTCCGCGCAGGAGGGCGGCGGCATCCTCTTCGATCTCGGCGCGCACCTCATCGACCAGGCCCTGCTGCTGTTCGGCCCCGCCCGGGTGACGCACGCCGAGCTGCGCAACCGGCGAGACGCGGGGGCCGACGACGACGTCTTCGTCGTCCTCGAGCACGACGCCGGCACCACCAGCCACCTCTGGATGAACGCCGTAGCTCCCATCGCCGGGCCGCGGTTCCGCGTGCTCGGCTCGCGCTCCGGCTTCGTCTCCTGGGGCCTCGACCCGCAGGAGTCGCAGCTCGCAGGCGGCACCCTCCCCGGGGATCCGCGGCTCGGGCAGGCGTCCGCGCCGGGGCGTCTCGGCACGGACGCGCATCCCGACGAGATCCCGCTCGTGCCCGGCGACTACGCCGCCTTCTACCGCGGGCTCGCCTCGGCGCTCCAGGACGGAACACCGCTTCCGGTGGACCCGCGGGAGAGCCTGGCGGCCCTCGAACTGATCGACACCATCCACACGCTGAACCGAAAGTGAGCACCATGACCGCACCATCCACCCGCACCCGCGTCGTCGTCATCGGCGGCGGCGTCCTCGGCGTCTCGACCGCGACCCAGCTGGTCCGCTCCGGCGCCCAGGTGACGCTGCTGACCGAGGCGGAGCTCGCCAGCGGCGCAAGCGGACGCTCGCTGTCCTGGCTGAACACGGCCGGCCTGCGCTCGCCGGAGTACCATGCGCTGCGCCAGCTCGGGATCGACCGCTACCGCACCCTCGCGGCCCGCGCCGACGTCGCGGAGTTCCTTCGCTTCGACGGGGGACTGACCTGGGCGCCGGAGGGCGAGTCGTTCGCGCACATCCTGGAGCACGAGCGTGCCATCGGCTACGACGCCCAGTGGCTCAGCGCCGACGACATCGCCGAGTGGGCCCCCGGGGTCGACCCGGCAGCCATCGCCACCGAGGGCGCCATCTTCAACCCGGGCGAGGGCTGGGTCGACCTGCCGTCGCTCATCGCGTACCTCGCGGCGGAGTTCACGTCGCGCGGCGGAACACTGATCACCAACGCCGGACACGTCGAGGTCGTGGTGGAGGACGGCCGCGCCGTCGGCGCGGTCACCCCCGACGGTCGTCGCTTCGACGCCGACGCCGTGCTGCTCGCGACCGGCCCCGGCGTCCCCGCCCAGGTGGCCGAGCACGGCGTGACGATCGAGGACGGCAGCCCCGAGGCGCTCCTCGTCTGGACCAAGCCGGTGCAGACCGGGCTCACGGCCGTGCTGAACACGCCCAACGTCGCCGTCCGTCCGACCCCGACCGGCGCCCTCGCCCTCGACTCGGCCTGGTCGGAAGAGGCGCTGATCGTCGGAGACGACGGCTCCGTGACCGTGCCGGACGGCATCGTCGACCGCCTGCTGGAGGAGGCGTCGCGCGTGCTCGCCGGCCACCCGACGCTGGAGCTCGACGGCTTCGGCATCGGCGGCAAGCCCATCCCCGGCGACGGCGAGCCCGTGCTCGGCGAGCTGGAGCAGATCGACGGCTACTTCGTGGCCTTCACCCACAGCGGCGCGACGCTCGGGCTGATCGCGGGAGAACTCCTCGCCCGCGAGATCCTGACCGGCGAGAAGTCGCCGCTCCTCGACACGTTCCGCCCCGCGCGCTTCTCAGCCGCCCTGGTGTGAACGTCGCGGAGGGGGTCCGCCGCTCCGGCGGCACCGTGGGATGGGCCCCCTCCGCCCCCTTTTGTCGCGCTTCTCGCCGCCTTCTCGCCGCCCTTCTCGTCTGGCCGGGGTCGCATCCCCTGCCGTCTCCTAAGCTCGGAGCGTGGATGAGATTTCGGCGGCCGGCTTCCTGTTCGATATGGACGGGACTCTCGTCGACTCGACGGCGGTGGTCGAATCCGTCTGGACGGCCTTCGCCGACCGACACGGGCTGGATGCGTCGGCGCTCCTCGCGTACGCTCACGGCCGGCAGGCGGTCGACACCGTCGCGCACTTCCTCCCCGCACTGACCGACGACGAGCGGGCCGGCCTGGTCGGCGGGCTCGTCGCAGAGGAGGTCACCCGCACCGACGGCATCGTCGAGATCCCGGGCGCGGTCGCTCTGCTCCGCCGTCTCGTGGCCGACGGAGTGCCGGTCGCCGTGGTGACCAGTGCGCCGCGCGAGCTGGCCGTCGGCCGACTCCGCGCCGCCGGAGTCCCCGTGCCCGACGTTCTCGTCGCTGCGGAGGACGTCACCCACGGCAAGCCGGATCCCGAGGGCTACCTCCGCGCCGCCGAGCAGCTCGGCGTACCGATCGGCGACTGCGTCGTGTTCGAGGACGCGGAGGCCGGCATCGCTGCCGCCGTGGCGTCCGGCGCTCGCGTCGTCGTGGTGGGGTCGCACGAATCCGCGGCCACCGCGGGTCTCGACCGGCTCAACGACTACGCCGGATTCCGGGCCGCGCTGCGCTGACAGGTACTGCATTGCGCGAGGCCGCCTGAGGCGAGCAGGATCGCGCCATGAGCACCAAGAGCGTGCCGCGGCGCCTCCCGCGCCGACCGGCGTCGAGCCTCTCCGAGCGATGGACCGTCGTCGACGGGGTCGACGTGTTCTACCGCGAATCGCCGAACCCGCCGGACGCCCCGGCGATGATGCACGTGCACGGCTTCGGCCTGTCCGGCCGGTACCTGCTGCCCACCGCCGAGCGGCTCGCGAACGAGTTCCACACCCTCGTCCCCGACCTGCCCGGCTTCGGCCGGAGCGGCAAGGTGCCGCAGGGTCTCGACATCCCGGACCTCGCGCGCGACGCAGCGCGGTTCCTCGACGACCGGGGCATCGAGACGGTCACCCTCGTCGGCAACTCCATGGGTTGCCCGGTCATCCTCGAGTTCGCGCACCACTATCCCGAGCGCATCGAGCGCGCCATCCTGGTCTCGCCGGCGGGAGGCGTCTACAACCGGCCGCTGCGTCGGGCCATCGGCCAGCTGACCAAGGACGGTGGCCGTGAGCCGCCCCGGATGATGCGGGTGGCGACGCCCGACTACCTCCGCTTCGGCGTTCCGAGCACGTTCAAGATGTTCAGCGCCCTCACGTCGTACCCGTCGCTGGAGCGGCTGCTGGAGCTGCGCATCCCGACCCTCGTCGTGATCGGCGACCGCGACCCGCTGCTGCCCGGCCCGGACCGGGTGCGGGAGATCGCGTCGGCGACGGACAACCACGTGCTGGTGGTGCGGATCGAGGGGGCGGCGCACGCGATCAACTTCAGCCATCCCGGCGAGCTGGCCCACATCATCCGGCTGTTCATGGCCGACCAGCCGATCGTCGACGACCCCGATTCGCCCGGGCACGCGAGCCTGTACGAGATCCACCGCGGGCGTCACCTGCCGTCGACGGAGTAGCAGCGGCGGCTCAGGAGCGCTGGAAGGATGCGGCGCCCGCGCAGAGCCGCGCCCGCACCCAGCCGCCGGTGTCGCTCAGCGGCAGTTCGCCCGAGCGGACGGACCGCACGAAGTCGAGCGCGAGATCGGTGAGGCGGCCGTCGGCGGTGTCGGGCGCATCCCGTCCGACGTGGATGGACAGCCAGCGGGCCGGACCCGGCCCCACGCGGGCGGCGACCGAGACGATCCCGGCGAAGTGGCGCGCCTGGCCCTCCGTCCCGTCGTCCACGTGCCGGCGGAAGCCGCGGCCGCGGATGCGGTTGGAGCCGCCACGCCCGGCGTCGAGGAACCAGAACGGACCGCGCCGGACCCCCGCGACCTCGTGGCCGAGGTCGCGCAGGAGCCGCCCCGGCGAGAGGGGCGGAGTCCGCGCGGCGAGGCGGTCGCAGGCAGCGGCGAGCTGCTCGCAGGCGCTCACGGTCACTTGTCGCGGCCGTTCACGAGCGCCTCCGCTCCGGCCTGCCACCAGACGCCCGCGGCCGGACCGCCGTTGCAACTGCCGTCGCTGACGCCGGGATGCTTCACCCAGAGCAGCGCATCCAGCTTGCCGTCGCTGCCTTCGGTCACCTTCGGGTCCTGCCCGAGAGCGGCACCCGGCGGATTGCACCACGTGCCCGTCCAGCCGTTGCCGTTGCGGGAGACGTCGATCACGTAGTGCTTCCAGCCGACCTTCGACGAGAGGCGGCCCGCGTAGTCGCGTTCGCGCTGCGTGGTGTCGAAGTTCGAGACATTGGTGAAGAAGCCGTGCGCCTCCTCGATGTTCGCGCGCTTCAGCCACGCGGCCTGGTCGTCCGGCGACAGCCAGCGGGCGTTCCCGCCGTCGAGGTAGGTGGCGACGCCCGCCCCCTCGAGGATGCTCACCGACGAACGCAGCAGCGGAAGACGGACCTCCGCCGAGCCCGCGCACTTCTCGGACGACAGCATGGCCAGCGAGTCGGGCTCCAGCAGCACGACCGCGCCACTGCCCTGCAGGGTCGATGCCATGGTGCGGATCCACGGCAGGTACTGGTCGGCGGAGAGCCCGCCCTTCGAGTATCCGCCGCAGTCGCGGTTCGGGATGCCGTAGGCGACGAAGACCGGGGTGGCCTTCTGCGCTCGGGCGTCCGTGATGTCGTTGCGGAGCTCGGCCACCAGCCGGTCACCTTGGAACCACTCGCCCAGCCAGACCGCCGTCGGTACCGCGGCGATCTGATCGGCGACGGCCGCACCGGCGGTGTCCCCGAGGGCGAGCAGGCGCTTCTGCGCGGCGGCGGCCTCGGTGTTCGGATCGAGATAGAGCCGCGGCGACGCGAACGCCGGCGCCTGCCGGTCGGTGGTCGGGGGAGGGCTGGAGGGTGCGGTCGCCGCAGGGGCGGGCGTGGCGGCCTTGAGGCCCACGCCGACGGCCGCGGCGACCGCTATGAGGGCGAGCGCCCCCACGACTGCTGCGACGACCGGTTTCCGCATCCGCTCCCCTTCCGCGCACTCCCGGAAGTCCACACCCTAACAGCGCCGGGTGGACCGCATCCGTGTCGCCCGGATTGGGGTACAGACCGGTGTCCTCCAAACGACCCACAGACCGGTCTTTCTGGCTATGCTCGCGGATGTCACACCCGAGTTACTGTCTTGAGCCCCGCGGGAGCCGACCCGAAACCGGTCCGCGGGAGAACCCGAACGCGCAAAGGACGTATCGTGCACACCACCCTGCCCTACAACCATGCCCACGACCGGGCCCAACTGCTCGCCCGCCGCCACGAGCGCGACCTGCACTGGGCGAAGGAACGCCGTCGTCAGCACGAGCGCGAGAACGCGGAGGCCCGGGCGCTGCTCGCGACGCATCCGCTGCGTCTCGCCCGCGTCACGCTGTGGACCGCCGGCACGGCGCTCGTCGTGATCGGTGCCGCCTGGGCGGTCGCCCTCGCCGTGACCGCCCCCGGGTGGCAGGCGGCGGTCGACGGCGCGGGTGCCGCGCTGGCTCTGGCGGTGCTGCTCGCCTCCGCGATCTCGCTCGGGCGTCTGCGCCCGCGTCGGGCGGCCGCACGCGCGCTGCTGCGGAGCAGGGACGCGCGCCTCTCGCACACGCAGTACCACATCCACGAGAGCGTGCACTCGTTCATCGACGCCCGGGTGGATGTGGTCAACACCCGGCAGCCCGTTTCCGCCTGAGGGCTCCGCGGCTGGAGGGCGGCTACGGCTTGAGTGCCGTCGTCGAGCCGACCACCTCATCCACGAAGCCGTAGTCGCGGGCCTCGTCGGCGGTGAACCAGCGGTCGCGGTCGCCGTCCTCGATGATCTGCGCCACCGGGCGTCCGGTCTGCTCGCTGGTGAGCTCGGCCATCCGCCGCTTGAAGTGCAGGATCTGCTTCGCCTGCGTCTGGATGTCGGCCGAGGTGCCGCCGAAGCCGCCGTGCGGCTGGTGCATGACCACAGAGGAGTTCGGCAGGGCGTAGCGCTTGCCGCGCTTCCCCGACGACAGCAGGAACTGGCCCATGGAGGCGGCGAAGCCCAGCGCGAGCGTGGCCACGTCGGCTTTCACGAAGTTCATGGTGTCGAAGATCGCGAACCCGGCGGTGACCGAACCGCCCGGGGAGTTGATGTAGAGGAAGATGTCGCGGTCGGGCGCGATCGAATCCAGCAGGAGCAGCTGGGCGCAGATGTCGTTGGCGACCTCGTCGGTCACCTCGCTGCCGAGGAAGACGATGCGCTCGTCGAGCAGCCGTTGCACGGGAGAGGTCTTGTCGGTGTCCATGAGCCCAGTGTGGGAGTCGCTGACCGCGGTGTCTGCGGCTTCTGCCCGCCGCGAATCTGCGCACGGCAGACTCGTGCGGCGGGGCATGCTGCATGCCACCATGGTCGGGTGCGCAAGCGGGGGAGCAAGTGGCAGGCCGGAGCGGGAGTCGCGCTCGTCGGCGTGCTCACATCCGCTCTCCTCGGCGGATGCTCGCAAGAGGTGCGCGGCGAGGAGGACCTCGCGGCGCGGCCGTACACCGGGACCTTCTACGACGATCCGCCCGCCGCCGCGGGGAAGCCGGGCGAGATCGTGCGTTCCGAGTTGGCGGCCGGCGGCCCGTTCGGAGCGACCGCATGGCGCATCCTGTTCCGCTCCACCGACCTGACAGGCCGACCGGTCCTGAACAGCGGGATGCTGCTGGAGCCGGACGGACCAGCGCCCGACGGCGGCCGGACCATCGTGTCGTGGGCGCATCCGACGACCGGGAGCGCGGAGAAGTGCGCGCCGTCCCGCTCGGTCGACCCGTACGTGTGGATCGAAGGCTTGCGGGTGCTGCTCGACCAGGGCTACGCGGTGGTCTCGAGCGACTACACGGGGATGGGAGTCGGCGGACCGAACTCGTACCTCGTCGGCGGGACCGAAGGGCGGAACGTGCTCGACGCGGCGCGTGCCGCCCGCGATTTCCTCGGGTCGGCCGCGAGCGACCGGGTCCTGCTGTGGGGGCATTCCCAGGGCGGCCAGGCGGCCCTCTTCGCAGCTCAGCTGTGGAAGGCGTACGCGCCGGAACTCGATGTGCGAGCGGTCGCCGTCGCCGCCCCTGCGACCGACCTGGCGTCCCTGATGCGCGCCGACATCGGCGACGTCTCGGGGGTCAGCATCGCGTCATACGCGTTCGATGCGTATTCGGAGGTGTACGGGGCGCCGCTCGACTCGATCCTCACTCCCTCCGCCGTCGCAGCCGTTCCGACGATGGCGGGATTCTGTCTGCTCACCCAGAACAGCGCCCTGCACGATGTGGCACAGCCCCTGGTCGGCCGGTTCCTGTCGGGCGATCCGGAGACGACGGAGCCGTGGGCGGGACTGCTCGCGGCCAACACGCCGGGCGGAATGCCGATCCCGGCGCCGGTGCTGGTGGCCCAAGGGCTCAACGACACGCTGGTGCGACCGTCGGCGACGGCGGCTTTCGTGGCAGAAGAGAAGAGGCGCGGGACGGACGTGGTGTACGACCAGATCGCGGGAGCGACACACGGCACGGTGGCGAAT
Organism: Cryocola sp. 340MFSha3.1; assembly: GCF_000383315.1. Classification (NCBI taxonomy): domain Bacteria; kingdom Bacillati; phylum Actinomycetota; class Actinomycetes; order Micrococcales; family Microbacteriaceae; genus Cryocola; species Cryocola sp. 340MFSha3.1. The sequence continues at coordinate 1,906,240 of NZ_KB911087.1, read as the reverse complement.
AAGGCGATGCCGGCGGTGCTGCGGTTCTTCGAGCGCTCGGACAGGTCGAACGGCTGATCGTTTCTATAATCGAACACGTGCCTACCGATGATGCCGCGCAACCCTCTGGCCAGACGAGTACGCAGACGCCGCCGCTGCAGACCCTGTCGCGCGGCATCCGGATGCTCGAACTGCTCGCCGACGCGGGGGAGCCGCTCAGCATCCCGGTGATCGCGTCGCGGCTGGGCCTGCACCGATCGATCACGTACCGCATCCTCCGCACTCTCGAGGACCACGGGCTCGTCGTGCGCGACGCGGCCGGTGCGGTGGAGCTCGGGCCGCGGATGGCGACACTCGCACGGTCGGTGTCGCGCGATCTGCAGTCGGCGGCCCTTCCGCAGCTGACGGCCGTCGCGAACGAGCTCACGATGACGGCCTTCCTCGCAGTGCTCGACCGCCACGACGTGGTCACGCTGGTGACCGTGGAGCCGTCGCACGCGCACGCCACGGTCGCCCAGCGACCGGGCACGCGGCACCCGCTCGCCTCGGGTGCGCCGGGGATCGCCATCCAGTCCGCCCTGACCGAGGCGCAGTGGCGGGCGCTGCCGGGGGAGCATCCCCGCGACGACGCCGCACTCGCGCAGCGCCGGGGGTACGCGACCAGCCACGACGAGGTGATCGCCGGTCTCGCGTCGATCGCCGTGCCGGTCGTGGCGCCCGGGCAGCCGGTGGCGGCGCTCGCCGTCGTCTACGTCGCGAACGACGTGGACGCCGCCGCGATCGGAGCGCGCCTGCGCACCGCAGCCGCCGCCATCGAGTCCGACCTCCGCTGACCCCCTCCCACCCACCGTCGAGTCCGCAAACTTTGCACGCTCGCACGGCGTTTCGTGTGCAATTTGTGCGGACTCGACGGTGGGTGGGAACGGGCAAGGAGGGCGTCAGGGGGCGACGAAGTCGCGGTGCTGGGCGGTTTGGGCGAGTGCGGAGAGCAGGGTGAAGCCGGAGAGGGAGTCCCAGCCGCCGGTCCAGGTCAGGTCGCGCGCGATCTCCCACACGGTGCCGCCGGGATGCGCGGCGACCTCCCGCGACCGGCGGAGGTGGTGCTCGCGCAGGGCGGCCGTGCGCTCCGCCAGGCCGGTGAAGGGATGCTCGTGCCCGGGCAGGGCGAGCGCGTCCAACTCCCCGATGCGGCTGAGGCCGGCGAGGTAGTCGGCGATCGGGTTGGTGGCCGTCGGGCCGCCGAGGCCGAGACCCGAGTTGACGGTCGGCAGCACATGGTCCCCGGTGAAGACGAGCCCGGCATCCTCCTCATGGAGGCACAGATGGCCGGGAGTGTGCCCGGGCGTCCACAACGCGCGGAGGCGACGGCCCGGGATGTCGAGAAGGTCCCCGTCCGCGAGCACGGCGTCCGGCGCGGGCAGCCCGGCCGCGATCGGTGAGGCGACGGCCGCGAGCAGCTCCGGGCGGCGGTCGGCGGGAACGCCCCACGCGTCCAAGTCCGGCGCGGGGATCCCTCGGGCGAGCGCCGCGGCGGCCTCGGCCTCGCGCGCGTGCATCAGCAGGGTGGAGCCGCTCGCGGCACGCACGGCCGCGGTGCCTCCCGCGTGGTCGGCATGGAGGTGCGTGATGACGATCGAGGCGATGTCGTGCGGGGTTCGCCCCAGCGCATCCACCGCGCCCAGGAGCGCACCGGTCGCCTCGACCGTGGGGGAGCCCGGGTCGATGACGTGGAGGCGACCACGATCGTCCTCGACGAGGTAGGCCAGGCTGTACGGCAGCCCGCCGCCCGGCATGGGGATGCGTACGGCGTGCACGCCCTCGGCGATCGTCTCGAAGCGGTCCACGCCCGCCAGGCTAGACGACCGTCGGACTCTCGAGCGTCAGCCGGCCAGCTCCCGGCTGAGCAGGATCGGACGGAAGAACGCCGCCAGCTCGTCCGTGGCCGCCAGGGGCAGGACCGCCGACACGTACTGATCGGGCCGCACGACGACGATCGCACCGGCGCGGTCGATCCCGCGGACCGCGAAGATGTCGTCGTCCGGGTCGGCGGCGTACACCTTCTCGTAGTCGATCAGGCCGAACGGCCCCACGCGCGGGAGGAAGAGCTCGGGGACCGCGCCCAGGTCGACCGCCGTGTGGTCCTGCTGATAGATCACCTTGACGTCGAACCAGGCGTCCGGGTCGGCGCCGGCCGGCGTCGCGGCGAGCGGCGACTCGGGCGACGCTGACAGCCAGGCGGCGAGGTCGGCCACCGCCGAGGGCTCACCGGCCCGGGCGGCGTCGGCGAAGACGTAGATGCGCCACCGGCCGTCGGCGCGCGCATGGTGGCCCAGGTGCACGGGGTTGCCGTCGCACACCCGTTCCACGGGAGCGGACTTGAAGCGCTTGCCGACCGGAAAACCGGTCGCGAGCTCCTGGTGGCTCTGCTCCCCGACGATGAGCGACGGCGCGTACTGCGTCATGAATCCGGCCGGGAACTCGGCGGTACGCACGTAGAAGTCCTCCAACTCCGACGGGCTCTCGAACTCCTCCGGCTTCTTCGCCATCAGGGTCGACCACTGCTTGTCGAAGTCGATGAGGTCCTTCGCGACGACCTGCCGCTCGGCGGAGTAGGTGGCGAGCAGGCTCTCCGGGCTGCGGCCGTCGAGCACGTGCCCGAGCTTCCAGCCGATGTTGAAGCCGTCCTGCATCGAGACGTTCATGCCCTGGCCGGCCTTCGCGCTGTGCGTATGGCAGGCGTCGCCGGTGATGAAGACGCGCGGGGTGCGCATCCCGAGCTCCTCCGGCAGCACGTCGTCGAAGCGGTCGGTGAGCCGGTGACTGACCTCGTACACGCTGTGCCAGGCGACGTTGCGCACATCCAGCGTGTACGGGTGCAGGATGCGGTTGGCCTGCTCGATGATCTGCTCGATGGAGGTGGCCCGGATCGCGCCCTTGTCTTCGGCCGAGACCTCGCCGAGGTCGACGTACATCCGGAACAGGTAGCCGCCTTCGCGGGGGATGAGCAGGATGTTGCCCGCCTCCGACTGGATCGAGCACTTGGTGCGGATGTCCGGGAAGTCCGTGACGGCCAGCGCATCCATCACGCCCCAGGCGTGGTTCGCCTGGTCGCCGGCGAGGTGGCAGCCGATGGCTTCGCGGACCTTGCTGCGCGCACCGTCCGCGCCGACGACGTACTTCGCGTGCACCACGCGCTCGGCGCCCTCGTCCGGTCCGGCCGTCCGGCGCAGGGTGACGGCGACGGGATGCTCGCCCTCGCCGACCTCGAGCCGCACGAACTCGTAGCCGTAGTCGGGCGTCATCCTGGCCGGCGAGTTCGCCATCACCTCGGCGAAGTAGTCGAGCACGCGGGCCTGGTTGACGATCAGGTGGGGGAACTCGCTGACACCGGTGGGGTCGTCGACCGGGCGCGCGGTGCGGACGATCCGAGAGGGGTCTGCGGGGTCCGGCTTCCAGAACGCCATCTCGGTGATGCGGTAGGCCTCGGCGATGATCCGCTCGGCGAAGCCGAACGCCTGGAACGTCTCGACGCTGCGGGCCTGGATGCCGTCGGCCTGCCCGATGGCGAGCCGGCCCGGGCGGCGCTCCACGATCCGTGTCGTGACGTTCGGGAACTGGGAGAGCTGGGCTGCGGCGATCATCCCGGCGGGGCCGGTGCCCACGATGAGCACATCCATCTCGTCCGGCAGCTCGGCGGGGCGGTCGATCCCGGTGCCGGCCGGCTCGTGGATGCGCGGGTCGCCGGAGACGTAGCCGTGGTGGTGGAACTGCACGGGAACCTCACTTCGTCGTAAGTCGTTCATTATGCGAACGCACCGTTCGCATATCGCGCGACCAGAGTACCCCATCCCGTAATGCCTGCACCGCGTAGCTTTGTGCAACAGAAGGCGCCGCAGCGGGGGTGGTGCCGCACCATAGGGGGATGTCGGAGTTCAGCACAGCCCAGGTGCACGCGGGAGAGACCCGCGATGCCGCCCACGGCGCCCGGGTCACGCCCATCTACCTCACCGCGGGTTTCGAGTTCGACAGCTTCGCGCAGGCGGAAGGCCGCTTCGGCGGCGACGAGCCCGGGTACACCTACAGCCGCTCCGGCAACCCGACGACCGCCGCCCTCGAGCGCCGCGTCGCCGCCCTGGAGCACGGCCGCGAGGCGATCGCGGTCGGCAGCGGCCAGGCCGCGCTGACGGTCGCCGTGCTCGGGCTGGTTCAGGCCGGCGACCACATCCTGTCGGCCCAGAGCGTCTACTCGGGCACCCGCGGGCTGTTCGAGAACGGCCTGCGCAGGCTCGGCGTCGAGATCGAGTTCGTCGACGACCCGACCGACCTCGGGGAATGGCGGCGGCGCATCCGGCCCACCACGCGGGTGCTCTTCGGGGAGTCGATCGCGAACCCCGGCACCGAGATCCTCGACATCGCCGGCGTGGCCGCCGTCGCGCACGAGAACGGCATCCCCTTCATCGTCGACAACACCCTCGCCACCCCGTACCTGCTGCGGCCGGGCGACCACGGCGCGGACATCGTCGTGCACTCCGCCAGCAAGTACCTCGGCGGCCACGGCTCCACGCTGGGCGGCCTCGTCGTCGACCAGGGCAGCTACGACTGGGCGACCTCGCCGTTCGCGCACCTGACCGGGCCCGACGACTGGCTGGACGGCGCGAGCTACGTGGCCACGCACGGCGCGGCCGCCTACACGGCGTTCACCCGATCCGTCGTCGCGTCACTGTTCGGGCCGGTGCTGTCCCCGCTGAACGCGTTCCTCATCCAGCAGGGCATCGAGACGCTCTCGCTCCGCGTGCAGCGGCAGTCGGACACCGCGCTCGCCGTCGCCCGCTGGCTCGAAGCGCAGCCCGAGGTCACCGGGGTCGAATACGCGGGCCTGCCGTCGCACCCGTCGCATCCCCTCGCCCAGCGGTACCTGCCGCGCGGTCAGGGCGCGGTCCTCGGGTTCACGCTCGCGGGCGGTGCCGCAGCGGCCGAACGGTTCTACGACGCCGTCGAGCTGTTCAGTCGCATGACGCACATCGGAGACGTGCGGTCGCTCATCCTCCACCCGGCCTCGACCACGCACGCGCACCTGCCGCGGCACGTGCGCGACGGGATCGGGATCGGCCCAGGGCTGCTGCGCCTGTCGATCGGCCTGGAGGACGCGGACGACCTGATCGCGGATCTGGCGCGAGGCATCGCGGCGGTCGCTGCGGCGGACGTGGTGGTCGCCGGTGCGGCCGTCCCGGATGCGGCCGTCGCGGGGGACGCAGAGCTGACATCGGCGCCGCTGAGCGCTGTGGCGGGGAGGTAGGCGAGCATGGCACGACTGCAGCATTTCGGCTGGTTCTTCAGCCGCGGCTTCGGGCCCCAGGGCTGGGGCCGGCCGTATTGGGAGTGGGACTACCGCTGGACGCGACCCGACCTGTACCAGCAGTCGGCGCGCGAACTCGAGCAGGCCGGACTCGATCTGGTCATCATCGAGGACGCCCTGTCGATCGGCTTCCCGGAGACCGTCGACCTGCGGGTGCGCGAGGCGTACGGCGGCCCGAAGCACGACCCGCTCATCCTCTCGCCCTATCTGCTGGATGCGACGCAGCACCTGGGTGTCGCGCCCACGATCAACGCCGGCGCCTACCCTCCCTACGTCGCCGCCCGCCAGTTCGCGAGCCTGCACCACCTGAGCGGTCACCGGCTCGGGGTCAACGTGGTCACCGACGTCGGCAGCGCGCGGCACCTCGGACTCCCGGCGCTCTCGCACGATGCGGCCTATGACCGCGCGGAGGAGTGGCTCACCGTGATCCGGCGGTTGTGGCACAGCTGGGATGACGACGCGCTCATCGAGGACGCCGCGACGCGCCACTTCGCCGACGGCTCGAAGATCCGGCCATTCGAACACGAGGGCGAGTACTTCCGGGTGGCCGGGCCGCTCAACGCCGTGCCGTTCACCGAGGGCGACCCGGCGATCGTCTCGCCGGGCGGTTCGCCGCGCGGCATCGCGTTCGCTGGGACGCACTCCGACGTTCAGCTCGCCCTCGCACCGCTGGACGCGCAGAGCATCCGCGACTACCGGGCCAAGGTGCGTGAGGCGGCGGTGGCGGCCGGGCGCGACCCCGACTCCATCAAGGTGCTGTTCGTCTTCAAGCCGGAGGTCGTGCCGAGCGACGAGGAGGCGCGGAGGGTCGTCGAGGCGTCGAAGCATCCCACCGACGCGGAGCTGTACCGGGAGCTCGCCGGCCAGTCGAGCGACCTGGAGACCGATCTGACGCAGCTGTCGCTCGACGAGCCGTTCGACGTCTCGGTGTTCGGCGACCACGTGTCGCAGGGCAGCATCAAGGGGCTGTTCGGCAAGCAGGGCATCCGCGACGGGGTCACGCTGCGCGACCTGGTCGCACCGAAGGTCGTCAAGGGACGCATCGCCGACCGCGAAGGATTCGTCGGAACGGCCGAGCAGATCGCCGACTTCATCGAAGAACTGGGGGAGGAGGCGTCGAACGACGGCTTCATCTTCTCCGGCGACCTGCACCCGGTGACGCTGCACCGCAACCTGGACGAGCTCGTCCCGGTGCTGCGGCGGCGCGGGATCCTGCGGCGCGAGTTCGGCGACGGCGGCATCCGCGGCAACCTGTCCGACTTCTGAGCCGGTCGGCTACGCGTCCTGCTCTTTGCGGGCGCGGAAGGCGACCATGTTCATCCGGTTGCCGCAGCGCACGCTGCAGAAGCGCTTGGAACCGTTGCGGGAGAGGTCGAGCAGGAGGCCGGTGCAGTCGTCGGCCGCGCAGACGCGCAGGCGGCCCGTCTCGTCCGAGCGGATCACATCCACCAGGGCCAGCGCGATCTCGACGCGGATGCGCTCGGCGAGCGGCGCATCCTGGGCCGTGGCGTGCAGGTGCCAGTCGAACCCGTCGTGGCGCATCAGGTACGGCAGGGCGTGCGCCTCTGCCAGCATGGCGTTGACCTCGACGGCCGCCTCGTCGCGGTCGAGCGTCCAGGTGCGGCGGATGCGGTCGCGCGTCTCGTGGACGGCCCGCAGTTCGGCCTCGTCGCCGTCGACCCGACCCGAGTAGCGGTTCTCGGTGAGCAGCGCGACCAGCTGCTCCGGAGTCGCCAGCTCGTCCTCGCCGCTGCGCGAGGCGTCGGGCACCGTGTTGCCGAGCAGGACGGCGAACTCCAGAGCATCCTCTGTGTCAGGGGCAAAATGCAAGTTGACTCCTTACTCATGACGAGCGTACCGTCAGGACCATCATCGCTGACGACCCTGACAGGTGACCCTATGACGCATCGGCATCCGACTTCGCTCGGCCTGCTCATCGCCGTGCTCTCTGCGGCGACATTCGGGATGTCGGGCGCCTTCATCAAGCCGCTGCTCGAGAGCGGGTGGTCGCCCGTCGCCGCCGTGACCGCGCGCGCTCTGATCGGCGGGGTCGTGCTGCTGCCGTTCGCGCTGATCGCGGTGCGCGGCCGTTGGGCTGCCGTCTGGCGGGGCCGCTGGCGGCTGCTCGGGATGGCGCTCGTCGGCGTCGCCGGCACCCAGGTGCTGTACTTCGCGGCCATCCAGCGCATCCCCGTGAGCACGGGCATCCTCGTCGAGTACCTCGCGCCCGTCCTGCTTGTCGTCGCCGTATGGATGCGTACCCGTCGCGCTCCGCGGGTCGTCGTCCTGGCCGGCTCTGTGCTGGCGATCGGCGGACTCGTGCTGGTCGTCTCGCCCGGCGGGTCCGGCGCGCTCGACCCGCTCGGGCTCGTGCTGGCGGTGCTCGCCATGGGCGGATGCGCGGCCTTCTACGTCATCGCCGCGAGACCGAGCGACGGACTCCCGCCCGTCGCCCTGGCCTGCGGCGGACTCCTGATCGGGGCGATCGCCCTCGGCGTCGTCGGCGCGACGGGCGTGCTGCCGGTCACGGTGAGCTTCGCCGACGTGCCGCTGTTCGGGCAGTCGGTGGCGTGGTGGGTGCCGCTCGCCGTTGTCGGGGTGTTCGCCACGGCCGTCGCCTACGCCGCGAGCATCACCGCGACGGAGCTGCTCGGTTCTCGACTCGCGTCGTTCACCGGTCTGCTGGAGGTCGTCGCGGCGACCCTGTACGCGTGGCTGATGCTGGGCGAGCAGCTCGGGTTACTCCAGCTGCTGGGCGGCCTGCTCATCCTCGGCGGGATCGCGCTGGTGCGCGCGGATCGCTCCGACCCGGCCGACGGCGTCGCACCCGACGACACAGGCTCGCCTGAGGAGTCCGCGCCGCTCGGTTCCGCGATCCCGGGGAGCAAACCGCGCTGACCCCTTGCCGCGGCTCTCGTACGCGCCGATGGTGGGGACATGGATGCGACGAGCCGCGATGAGGACCGGCGTGGGCACGACGAGGACAAGTCGACGATCGACGTGCGCCTGACCGGCGTGCGCGACCCGCGGGACCCGGACGGCCTGCTGACGGTCGAGCAGGATGCGGACCGTCCCGACCCGTCGCGGTTCGGCGTTCCCGAGACGGACACGCTCGAGCGGGAGCGGGCGTACGTTGCCCGGCTGCGCGCGGGCGGGTCATCGGACGACCTGCCGCAGGTCCCGCCGAAGCGCGGCGTGACAGGCCGGGGCTGAGCCGCCGCCCGGCAGCGGCGAGAATGGGGTGATGGCCCTCCCCGCGACCGAGCGCATCGTCCCCGTCCCGGTCACCCGCATCGAACTGGAGGCCGCCGTCGCCTTCGGAACCCTCCGCCGCGCGTTCGAAGCGGAGGTGCCCCCGCTCGACGTCACGCAGCTGCGCGACCTCCTCGCGGAGGATGCGGACTGGCGCCGGCTCACCCGCGAGACGGCCGGACCGGGCATCCATCGGTTCGTGCGGTTCTGGACCGACCACCCGACGGCGGTGATGCGCGTGGGCGGCGCCGACATCCCGAGCGCGGTCTACCTCATCGGCGACTACGCCACGGCTGCGCGGATGTTCCGGCACGATCCCGGCACACTGCTGTACACCCCGATCCGGGTCGAACTGCACGCTGCGCGTGGCGGCGGCACGGTGCTGAGCGTCGACCAGCCGAGCAGCCGGCTGGCGAGCTTCGGAAACAACAAGATCACCCAGGCAGGCTTCGAACTCGATCGGATGCTCGGCGACCTGCTCGAGGAGCTCGGCCTGCCCCGGCCCAGCGTGCTGCGCCGCTGAGCCGGGGCGGGGTCGTCAGCTCCCGGGGATGCTGGCGATCGGCAGCGTCATGACGGTGAGATCCTTCTGGATCTCGGGATCGTTCAGGTGCTGCGTGAACAGCGTCTTCAGCTGGTCCTGGTCGACCGTGGGAAGAGGCGTGCCACGCAGGTCCTCCACGATCGATCGATACCGGTCCGCCATCCGGGTGAGGGTCGCGTAGCAGTTCTGATTCAGCCAATCGACGGACTGGCCGGCGTAGAACGAGCCGTCCCGACCGCTGACGAAGCAGTACGGCTGCTCGCGCGGGAGGAACGGGAACCGGTTGGATTCAACGGCCGCGGCATCGGCGGCGAACATGTCCCAGCCGCCGGTCGATCCCTCGGCGTTCGCCCAGGGCCAGGTCGCGTCGTCCCCCTCGGGGAACAGGGTCGCCCAGTTGCTGTCGCTGCCCAGGCGGCCGTCCTGCGAGGAGGTTCCGTAGACCACGGACCCGATCGTGGCGGAGGACAGAGGGAACACCTGATCCGTGATCTTCGTGACCATCTCGGGATCCGCGATCGCCTTCGTGATCGCGGCGGCGAACCCGTCCGTGCTCTGCGCGATGAACGCCTCGCGGTCCGCTGCGAGCTTGGCCTGGAGTGCCGCGTGGGCGTGCCACTTCTGCGTCGCCGCCTTGGCCACGACTTCCGCTCCGGAGCGCGGATCGGCCACCTCGGCCGCGAGCGCCGCCCGGTCGACCGCGGCATCCACAAGTCCCAGGTTGAACACCTCGGTCGCCTGCCAGGCCGCGAACATGTCTCCTGCGGCCGCGGACATGGATGTGGTGAGCTCGTCGATGTGGTCCGGCAGCCACTCCTGGAACCGCTTGTCGCGGATGCCCTTCATGTAGTCGACCTGAATCGGCGAGGTGTCCCGGAACGCGGCGATGAACGCGCCGATCAGGGCGCCGATCAGCACGATCACGATGGCGACGACCGGGCTTGCGAAGGACACCACGAAGCCGGCCGAGTTGGCCAGAAGAGCAACCACGTTCTGGGCGATGTCGATGTCGTCGCCGCTTGTGATGGCGTTCGCCAGCCCGAGGGCCTCGGCGAGCACGGGAACCTGTCCGGCGAAGATCTCGGCCTTCTGGAGCTTCGAGAGGTCGGAGTCGAAGGCGCCCGTGACGTCGAAGATCCAGCGCAGCGCCTCGACGCCGTCGAGAGCTTCGAGACCCTTGAGGTCGCGGAACTTGGCGGTGTGGGCGAACTCGTTCAGTTCGCCCCGTGTGGCGGGAAGGGCGGTGAACACGTTGCCGTCCTTCGCGCCGGCCCCGGCGAGGTCGGAGAAGTCCCCGCCTTTCTCGACCAGTGCGGCGAACTTCTTCCGCCCGAGGTCCAGGAGCTCGGGGGCGCTCAGCGCGGCCAGGGCTTTCCCGCTGGTGTCGACCGTCCCGGTGTCCAGGATCCTGCTCAGTTCGGCTGTGACGCGACTCGTCTCCGGACCGGCCCAGGCCGGTTCGGCGCCCGTCGTGCCGGGGATCAGCGCGATGGCTACCGCGGCCACAGCCAGCTGGGCGGTCAGCCTGCGAATTCTTCTCATGTCGTCTCCCATCAGCCGGGCGTTCTGCTCGGCGGTGCTACTGATGAAGACGAAGCGGTATACCCCCTCCTGACGCGTGGCCCGGCGGGTCGGGTCTATGAGCCTCTCAATGCATGTCGCTCTGCGGCCGGCCCCCTGACGATGTCGGTGCGGCGGCGTACTGTCTGCCGCATGAGCGACACCAGCGGCACCACGAACGGCTCCGGCGACGATGTGCTCGGCGCCCGCGGCGACGACAGCAACCCTGCGAGCAAGGACCCGTCGGAGTGGGTCACCGGCGACGAGCCGATGACCGCATCCCAGCGCAGCTACCTCGACACCCTCGCCCGCGAGGCCGGTGGGGAGCTCCCCGCCGACCTCACGAAGGCGCAGGCATCGGAGCACATCGACCGGCTTCAGCAGAAGACGGGGCGCGGTCAGGGCTGACGGAATGGAGTTGACGCAACACGCCGTCCCCGGCCGACGGCGGACGGCGTGTTGCGTCAACCAGATGTCAGCGGGAGGCGGGCACCGCGTCGCGGAGGAAGTCCGCGACCCAGCGCGCGCTGCGCTTGGGCGTGCGCTTCTGCGTCGTGTAGTCGACGTGCACGATCCCGAAGCGCCGGGAGTAACCCCACGCCCACTCCCAGTTGTCGATCAGCGACCAGATGAAGTAGCCCTGCAGCGGTAGGCCCTCGGCGACCGCATCCCGAGCCGCCTCGAAGTGCGCCTCCAGGTACTCGGCGCGCTGCGGGTCGTCGATCTGGCCGTCCGCGTCCACCTGGTCCGGGTACGCAGCACCGTTCTCGGTGATGTACAGCGGCAGGCCCGGCGCGAGCGCGTTGGCCTGGCGGAGCACATCCACCATCCCGTCGGGGTGGATCTCCCAGCCCATCTGCGTGACCGGAGCCCCGGTCTTGACGAAGCGGACGTGCTCGCTGCCCGGGTAGGCACTAGAGGGTGCGCCCGCCGCGGGCTTCGAGCCCGATGCGACCGTGTGGCGGCTGTAGTAGTTGATCCCGAGGAAGTCGATCGGCGCCGAGATACGCTTCAGGTCGTCGTCGGTCGCGTTCTCGGCGAACCACCGCGTCTCGCCGAGGTCCTCGAGCACATCGACGGGATAAGCGCCCTTCAGCACAGGGTCGAGGAAGAACCGGTTGCTGAGGCCGTCGATCCGGCGCGCCGCGTCCGCATCCGCCTCGGAGTCGCCCGCGGGCTGCACCGAGTACAGGTTGAGCGTGGTGCCGATGCTGGCCGACGGGACGGTCGCACGCAGCGCCTCCAGCGCGTGGCCGTGGCCCAGGAGGAGGTGGTGCGCCGCGTGCGCCGACCGGGAGCCGAGCGTTCGCCCGGGTGCGTGGTGCCCGCTCGCGTAGCCGAGGAAGGCCGAGCACCACGGCTCGTTGAGCGTGATCCAGTCGGTCACGACGTCGCCGAGCTCCTCGGCGACGAGAGCGGCGTAGTCGGCGAACCGCATCGCGGTGTCGCGATCGAGCCAGCCGCCGCGGTCCTCCAGCGCCTGGGGCAGATCCCAGTGGTACAGGGTCGCCCACGGGGTGATGCCGCGCTCGCGCAGCGACTCGGCGAGCCGACGGTAGAAGTCCAGGCCCGCACGGTTCGCGGGGCCGGTGCCGTCGGCCTGGATGCGCGGCCACGCGACCGAGAACCGGTAGGCGTCGAGGCCGAGGTCGGACATCAGCGCGACGTCTTCCGGCCAGCGGTGGTAGTGATCGTCGGCCACGTCGCCCGTGCTGCCGTCGGCGATGGCTCCGGGGACGCGTGCGAAGGCATCCCAAATGCTCTCGCCGCGGCCATCCTCGTGGGTGGCGCCTTCGATCTGGTACGAGGCGGTCGCGCTCCCGACGACGAAGCCGTCGGGAAGGTCGCTTCTCTGCATGGTCACTGCTCCTTGGACGGGGCGAGCCAGTCGCCGTCGCCGTTCTCGTAGAGGGAGATGAGGATGTCGTCGCGCTTGATCCCGAGCGCTGCGAGCCGCTCGACGACCAGCTCCGCACCGCGCTGCTTCACTTCGGGAGAGTACCCGTTGTAGGCCAGGATGCTGATGAAGACGATGTCCGAGCGATCCGCGTCCGGGAAGGTGCGGCTGTAGAACAGGTCGCCCTGCTCGTGCAGCGTGAAGATCTGGAACAGGTCGTCGGCCGGCATGCCCCATCCGTCCGCGAGCGCGGAGTTGATGGCCGCGCTCATCTGCGGTCGGAGGTCGGCCAGCGGGCTGTGCATGTCGATTCGGACGAGTGGCATGGTGTCTCTTTCGTGTGTTCGGTGGTGGGTCGGTGTCGGTCAGTCGGCGTCGAGCCAGTTCGCGGGGGAGGGCAGGAGCGACTCCAGCTCGTCCCAGAACTCCTGCGGCCGGTCGAGCGCGGCGGCGTCGAGGGTCTGCTGGATGCGCTCCGGCCTGCTGATCCCGACGATCGTGCTCGCGAAGCGGTCGTCGCGGGTCGAGAAGCGGAGGGCGGCGGCCGCGAGGGTGGTGTCCCACCGGCGGCAGGCCTCCCGCATGCGCGCGATGGCGTCGAGCGTCTCCGTCGAGGCCGGCCGGTATCCGTAGTCGGTCTTGCGGCCGGTCTCGTCGGCGAGGATGCCGCCACCCAGAACGGCCGCATTCACGACACCGATCCCGAGCTCGGCCGCGCGGTCGAGCAGGGGTCCGGCGCTCCGGTCGACGAGCGTCCAGCGGTTGTGCACGAGCAGCACCTCGAAGACGCCGAGGTCGAGGTAGCGGCGCATCACCCGGACGTCACCGCCGGCGAGCCCGATGTGGCCGACGTCGCCGCGCTTCTTCGCCCGCACGAGCGCATCCACCGCCCCTCCCGGAGCGGTCATGGCGTCGAAGTCGTGAAACTCCGGGTCGTGCAGGTGCACGAGCGGCAGGGGACGGATCCCGAGCCGCCCGGTGCTCTCGGCGATCGACCGTCGTACGCGCTCACCGCTGTAGTCGCCGTCGCGCTGGTCGGTCTTGGTGATCACCACGACGTCGTCCGGTAGGCCGCCGAACTCCGCGATCGCCTTGCCGATGCGCTCCTCGCTGCGGCCGTCGGAGTACCCGTTCGACGTGTCGATGGTCCGGATGCCGCTGCGCAGTACGTCCTGCACCAGCGCGATTGCGTCCGCCTCGGCGACCTCGTGGCCGAAGTTCTCGGGCATGCTGCCGAGTGGGGCGCCGCCGAGGGTCACCGCGCTGACGGAGAGTCCCGTCGCGCCGAGCGGACGCAGCGAGGTGGATGCGGTCATGCGTTCGCGACCGTGTACAGCAGGCCGTCGGGGCCGCTGTAGACCTCGCGGTCGCCGGTGGTGCCGACAACCGTGCCCGGAGCGGTTCGGCCCTCGAAGGCGACCGCGACGAAGCCGGGCGCGTCGAGCTGCGGGCTGCGCTCCGCCTTCTCGGCCTTGTCGTAGGTGAAGATCTCGAGCGAGCTGTCGCCGTGGCGCAGGAAGTTGATCTCGAAGCCGCGGTCGTCGCTCGGCTGGTGGATGCCCGACATCAGCGAGTACCCGAGCTCGCCGTAGTGCTCCTTGGTCGCCTCCAGGTCGGCGACGGTCTCGGCGACGTGGTCGAAGCGGGGGCGGTCGGGGTCGCCGAGGCCCCAGTCCCGCTCGACCGCGCTGCGGTCGTAGACCTCGTGATACTGGAGCGGGCCCTCGACCAGTTCGAGCAGCGTGCCGTCCGGGTCGTAGAAGAACGTGATGCGCACATCCCCCTCGGCGTGGATCGGCTCGAGGTGGAACGGCACGCCGGCGTCGTGCAGGGCGTCCACGCGGGCGTCGAGGTCGGAGACCTTGAAGCCGACATGACGGAAGCCGCGCTGGAGGTCGTCGCCCACCCAGGTCGACTCGGCGGGGGTGTCGATGCGGTAGAGCACGAGCTGCGCGGTGACCAGGTCGAGTACCGCGCTGTCGTCACCCGCCCCGATGACCTCGGCGCCGAGGTGGCGGCGGTAGAACTCGACCGACCGCGGGATGTCGGTGACGTTCAAGAGTACGGATTCGATGGCCAAGGGAGAGTCCTTTCTACGCTGAAAGCTCACTATCTCAACGTACGCAACTAAGTGCATTCGGCCAGAGAAAGCGGCATTAGACGACACAATACATGGCAAGGCGAGGTTTTTGACAAAAAGGTTTTAACTATTGCGCGTCGTTCGGATGCGTGTGTAGGCTCGCCCCGAACGTGCGCCGCCATGCACGAGATCAGCACAAAGAGGTGGAGGAATCACAATGATGCGTACGCGGTTCATTTCCGCGGCAGCGGTGGCTGCGGCCGCCGCACTGGCGATCACAGGCTGCACCGGCTCGTCCGGCGATCAGGCCTCGGATGTCAAGCCGGCCAAATCCGGAAGCGTCACCTGGTGGGGCTGGACCCCCGACACTCCGGTGGCCGAGAAGTACATCGCAGAGTTCAACAAGGAGTACCCGGACATCACGGTCACCTACAAGAACTTCGAGAACGTCGACTACCGCAACACGATCACGCCCGCGCTCGACTCGGGCAAGGGTCCGGACGTCTTCGACCTGTCTCCCGCGGGCGGCTCGCCGGACCTGTGGGGCCCCTACGCGCTCGACCTGACGTCGCTCGCAAAGGACACCCTCGGCGACGACTGGAAGGACCAGATCGGCGGCTCCTACGTGAAGCAGCTGACCGGCTCGGACGGCCGTTTCGTCTCGCTCCCGCTGGGCGGGATGTCGGCCGGATTCCTCTGGTACAACAAGGACATCCTCGACAAGGCCGGCGCGAAGGTTCCGACGGACTACAACTCCTGGGTGGACACCTGCAAGAAGGTGACGGCCATCGGCAAGACCTGCTTCACCATGGGTGCCGGCGGCACCGACACCTTCCCGACCGAGATGTACCACTCGATCGCCAACACCGTCGACCCGGACTTCTTCATCAAGGCCGCCACCGGCAAGGCGAAGTGGAACGACGAGCAGGGCCAGAAGGTGCTCGAGATCATCAAGAAGATGAAGGACGACGGCATCATCCCGCCGAACGCGCTGGACGGCCCGCAGTATCCGCTCGCGAACAACGAGTTCATGAAGGGCGACGCCGCCATGGTCCAGATGGGCTTCTGGTACACGCAGTACGCGGGCGCCGAGTCGTGCAAGGCCTCGATGGAGGCCGCCGGTGTGAGCAACCCGACCTGCTTCGTCCAGCTGCCCGCGCAGTTCCCGGATGTCGCCGGTGAGGGCCACAAGAGCACCTACTTCGGTGAGGCCGACTACGGCCTGGCGATCAACTCCGAGTCGAAGAACATCGGTGCGGCCAAGACGTTCGTCTCGTGGATGACCATGAACAAGACCGGCCAGCAGAACGTCGCCAACGCGCTCGACCTGCTTCCGGCCCTGAAGGGGACCACGCCCGACTGGTCGAACATCACGCTCGTGGACGAGGCTGTGCAGCGTCCGGCGATCGAGACCCTCATCAAGGAGAGCGGCGAGACCACGGAGTCCCGCCAGTGGCAGACCACCCAGAAGTCGCTCGACGCGATCGTGGTCGCCATCCAGCAGGTGCTCGACCCCTCGGTGAACAAGTCGATCAAGAGCATCGCGGACGACCAGCAGGCCTCCTCCGAGGCGAGCAAGGTCGGCACCAAGTAATCGCCATCGAACGAGAACGGATCGATCTACGTCATGACCGTCACGGATCTTGAGATCGGATCCGACCGACAGACACCCGTGGTGAAGGGAGGCGGGCGCCCCAAGCGGCGCGCCCGCCTCCTGCCCGGGGGCCTCCGCTGGATCCTTCCGGCGTTCGCCATCTCCGTCGGGCTGATCTACTACAGCATCATCTACTCGGGCTACCTGTCGTTCTTCTCCTGGCCCGGCGGCCGGGCGCTGATGACGCCGGTCGGCTTCGGCAACTACATCTCGGCGCTGGCGGACCCGGTGCTCTGGACCTCGCTGCGCAACACGATCATCTATTTCGTCGTGGTGTTCATCGTGCAGGTGGCCGGCGGGACGCTGTTCGCGGCGGCCATGCACTCCAAGATCCGCTTCGCGAACCTCTACAAGGTGCTCGTCGTCATCCCCGTCGTCGTGGCACCGGCCACGCTCGCCCCGGCGCATGTCGAGGTCTGGCAGAGCGACGGCACGGTTAACAGCATCCTGGGCTTCTTCGGCCTGTCGGCTCTGCAGCAGCCGTGGATCGGCCAGTCGACGACCTCGCTGCTCGTCGTCACCCTGGTCGGATGCTGGGGTGCGATCGGCTACGGCTTCATCCTCATCTACGCCGGCATGGCGCAGATCGACCCCGAGCTCATCGAGGCCGGGAGGCTGGACGGCGCGGGCAACTTCCGCGTGCTGTTCTCGATCGTCCTTCCGACGCTTCGCCCGATCATCGTCTCGCTCGCCATCCTGAACTTCATCACGGCGCTGAAGCTGTTCGACAGCCCGTGGCTGATCACTCAGGGCGGCCCGGCGCACTCGTCCGAGTTCCTCGGAACCATGATCTACGCCGAGACGGCGAGCAGCGACCGCAACCTCGGTTACGCGTCGGCGCTGTCCATCCTGGTGCTGATCATCGCGATCGCCGTCTCCGTCTTCATGCAGCTGCGTGGACGCGAGCGTCTGACCCGTACGAAACCGCGCCGCAAGGAGGCCGCCGATGTTTGAGACCCGCTCGCTCCGCGCGCGCATCACCCTGCAGCTGGTCCTCACGGTCGCCGTCGTGCCGTTCGTGATCCCGCTGATCGCGATGCTCCAGACCAGCTTCGAGGGGCAGGGGTGGGGCAACTACCTCGCGGTGGTTCAGGTCCCCGGCTTCCCGAAGTTCTTCCTCAACACGATCATCATCGCGGTCGCCTCGATCGTCATCGTCTACGTGGCGACGCTCGCGGCGGCGTTCGGCTTCTCGAAGCTGCGCGTGCGCGGCAAGGAGCTGTACTTCTGGCTCATGATGGCCGCGCTGACGCTGCCTGAGGTGGTGTTGATCGCTCCTCTTTATACGACCGCGGTAAAGCTCGGGCTGCTCGGGACGTACTGGTCGGTGATCCTGCCTATCGCGGCGCTCCAGATCCCGTTCACCGTGCTGATCGCCCGTGGCTACGTCGACGGCATCCCCGACGCGATGTTCGAGGCCGCCCGCATCGACGGCGCGAGCACCTGGCGCGTGTTCTGGTCGATCCTGGTCCCGCTGTCTCGCCCGATGGCCGTGGCGCTCATGGTGCTGGTGCTCATCTACGCGTGGAACTCGTACCTGCTGCCCAAGGTGTTCCTGATCGACGACGGGATGGGCGTGGTCACGCAGCTGCCCGAGTTCTTCCGACGGCAGTACAACGACGACACGCCGAAGATCCTCGCCGCATCGGTGATCACCGCGATCCCGACGATCATCGCCTACATCGCACTGCAGCGGCAGTTCGAGCGCGGCATGGCGGCGGGCGCGATCAAGTGACGGAGGAAGTCGTGGCGGGAGGGCCGCATCCGGCAGACTTCCTATCTGGGGTCTCGTGCGGAGCGAGGGGAAGGCGGTGAGCAGATGACGGATCAGGCGGCATCGATCGGCCTGGTGATCCGGCACGGCCGCGACCGCGACCCGGTCGCCTCCGCGATCGTGCGCGCGATCGCCGGCCCCCTGCTCGCGGCCGGCATGCGGTTCATCACCCGGTCGGTCGACGACGAGGAGTCGGAGCTGCGCACCTACCGGCTGTGGGCCCGCGTCGGGGGAATCGCCGGTGTCATCGTGCTCGGGGCGCGGGAAGAGGATGCCCGCATCCGGCTTCTCCGTCAGATCGACATGCCCTTCGTCGCGCTCGCCCCAGCCGCGGACGATACCGACTACCCGGCGGTGACGGTGGATGCGGCGGCCGCCTCGCGCGCGCTCGCCGCCTACCTCGACGGGCACCCCGCCCGACGCTGGGTGTACGTGACGGCGCAGTCGGAGCCGGATCCGCTGGTGAGCGATGCAGGCAGCGCTGCGGGTGACGGCGGCCGGCGCATCGAGGTCGTCCAGACGGCGGATGTCGTCGCGGATGCGGTGCGCATCGCTGCCGAGAGCTCGCCGGAGGCGCCGACCGTCCTGGTGTTCGACAGCGACCACGACGCCGTCGCGGCGCTCGACGCCCTGGAGGAGCACGGCGTCGCGGTCCCTGACGCGGTATCCCTGATCTGCTGGAGCGACTCTCTGGTGTGCCAGAGCGCGAGCCGTCCGATCACCGCGATCGACCGTCACGGCCGGGAGATCGGCGCGCTGCTGGGCACGGCGGCGCTCGCCGCCATCCACGACGGCGATGTCGGACCGGTGGCGGCGCCCGAACCGGTCGTCGTCGTGCGGGAGACGTCGTGAGTGCGGCCCGACGGCTGGGACCGTCGTCCGCGAACACCCGGAGCGCCGTGCTCGACATGGTCCGATCCGGCGGCACCGTCACACGCACCGAGCTTGCGGAGCGATCGGGGCTGACCGCCACCTCCATCACACGAATCGTCAAGTCGCTGATCGAGGACGGCCTGGTCATCGAGACCGGCTTCAGTGAGTCGACCGGCGGCAAGCGCAGCAGCCTTTTGGAGCTCAACTCGACCGGGCGGTTCGCCGTCGGGCTCTCGCTCGACGCCGGGCGCCTGACCTACGTCGTGACCGATCTCGCGGGCACGGTCATCGGCCGGCTGGTCTCCCCCGGGATCGAGGAGGCGGGACCGAGCGAGGATGTGGTGCGCATCGCCCGCGAGCTCGGCCAATTGCTGGTCCAGCTCGACATCGCGCTGGAGTCCGTCGTGGGCGTCGGGGTCGCCGGCGCCGGCCTCGACCTGGGCGCCGGAGCGGAGCGCCTGTCGATCACCTCCACCGAGTGGGAGTCCTTCGCGCTGAACAAGGCGCTCGAACCGCGCATCGGACTGCCGGTGGTGCGCGACAACGACGCCGCGTGCGCCGCCCTCGGCCAGTACTGGGCCGGCCGGGTGCCCGCGACGCAGGACTTCGCGACGCTGTACCTCTCGAACGGCTTCGGTCTGGGGCTGATGGTCGGCGGCAGCGTGGCCCGCGGCGCCTCCTCGAACGTCGGTGAGATCGGCCACATGGTCATCGACATCGACGGTCCGCAGTGCTGGTGCGGCGCGCGCGGGTGCCTGGAGATGCTGGCGGCGCCCCGCGCGGTGGTGGCGCAGGCACTGGACGACGACGACCTCGTCCTGCAACTGGGCCTCACCCGCGACCCGCAACGCTTCCGCGCGGACTTCGAGGCGATCGCACGGGCGGCCGCCCAAGGCGAGCCGCGCTGCTGCGAGTTGATCAAGCGCTCGGCGCGGTATGTGGCCGCCGCGGTGCTGTCGATCGTGAACGTGCTCGACCTCGACCGTGTCGTGCTGGCCGGACCCGGATTCGCGGACGCCGGAGCCATCTACGTCCGCGAGATCCGTGCGTACGTCTCGCAGTTCGCCCGCACCCGCGCCATCCACCCGGTCGTCATCGAGCTCGCCGACCCCGGATTGGATGCGGCGGCCGGCGGAGCGGCGACGCTCGCGCTCCAGCACGCGCTCACCCCGCATGCGGCGCCGGGTCGCTGACCACGAGGTCCTCGGACCGACGGGCCGGCCGAACGCGTCGCGGCACACCTCTCCACACCGACCGCGCGCTGGGATATGGTTCGGCCACGGCGGTCTTGGGCGGAGGCGAGCAGCATGCGTGGAGCTGTACGGCACGTGGAGTGGGTGGGCGACGAGGACCCGCAACGACTGGAGGCCGCGGTGCTGACCCTCGCACCGGACAGGCTCGACGCCCTCGGCACCTCGCGGACCACCGACTACGTCACCAGCTGGGCGCTGGAGACCGGGCCGGACTGGGTGACCTCGCGGCTCTCGGTGTCGGTCGCCGGCCGCGGGTTCACGCGCTGGCTCGTGCTGACGCGCAGCACCCACGGCACCTGGGCGACCGAGACGTACGCCCACGGCGACGTGCGCTACCACGGCGAACCGATGCCCGATCCGGGCGCGGCACACCCGGAAGCCCTGGAGGACGCACTCGACTGCGACCTCGCGCTCTGCCCGGTCACCAACACGATGCCGATCCTGCGCCTGCGTGCCCGAGAGGGGCTGGCGGAGACCGAGCTCACGATGGCGTGGGTCGACCTGCCGTCGCTCGCGGTCATCCCGAGCCGGCAGGCGTACAGCGCCGCGAAACCGTACGACCCGGCTTCCGGTCACAGCGTGGTGCGGTACCGCAGTGTGGGCGACACGTTCATGGCCGATCTCACCGTGGATGAGGACGGCATCGTGATCGACTACCCGCGGCTGGCCCGGCGCATCCTCTGAGCACCCACGACCGCACACCGAATCGGCGCCGCCAGCAGTCGTGACCGCTGACGGCGCCGAGACCTCGGGCCTGCCGCGCTACGGTGTCGCCGTGATCGACAGTCCGTCGAACTGGTTGATCGCCGACTGCGTCACGTCGTGCGACGTCGAGAAGATCCCGGCGTCCTGCGTCGCCGCCGCAGAGGCGAGGGTGACCGGTGAGCCGATCGGCACGTAGTTGACGCCGTCGTACGAGTACGACGCCGTGTAGGACGTGCCGGTGCGGGCGAGCTGCACCCAGATCGGCCGGAAGACGTCGACCGACGCCTTCGCCTCCGTGTCGAGGTAGCCGTCGCCGTTGGCATCCCACTCGAACACCACGCCGTTGCGTGCCGTCACCGCGACGACCGCGTAGCCGGCCGACGAACCGGCCTTCGTGATGTCGTTGCGGACCATCACGCCCGACTTCGCCGAGGCGTTCGCGTCGTTCACCGATACAACCCGCGCCGACACCGCGGAGTTCGCGGTGAACGACCCGGCCTTGTAGATCGCCCCGAACTGGTCGGAGTGCTGACCGCCCGCGCCCCACACGTCCGCTCCGGCCGCGGCGATCCCGTAGGCGTCACCGGCCTGTCCGAAGTAGGAGCTGACCGCGGAGGAGCCGGCCGTCGACAGGCCCGTGACGGGCGCATCCACCGGGCAGCCGGTGAACCCGAACCGGTTGGCGTTGAGCGACGTCCGGTACTGCGGCGCCACACCGGCCGCGCAGATCACGTCACGGGCGCCGGCGGGCCAGTTGGCACCGGAGACCTTGACGTTGTTGACCAGCGTGTTGTTGTGGGCCGCGGCGTTCGGGGCCGAGATTCCTCCGGAGTTGTACCAGTTGTTCTGGATGGTGTTGTCGCTGGTGTTGTTCCTCAGGCTGTAGGCGTTCGTGAAGACGAAGGAGCCGCCCTGGACCACGTTGTTCTCGTACGTCATGTACCGCGATCCCTCATCGAGGTAGAGGCCGACGCCCGAGATGTTGAACAGGTAGTTCTTGTCGACGACCGATCCGGGGCTGGCGGACAGGTTGTAGACCGAGCCGCCGTCGGCGAAACGCGCCTTCGTGTTGTGCACGAGGTTGCCCTCGACCCGGTTGTCCTTCAGGGTCGTCGGCGTCGTGTACAGCGTGTTCCACTTGTAGTAACCACGGTCGACGTAGTCGTTCGATCCGCCGGCGTCGTTGATGCCCCAGCCGTAGCCGGTGTCGATCCCGTCGTACGGAACGTTGGAGACCTCGTTGTGCAGGATCTGCGCCCGCGTCACGTAGGTGCTCAGGATCCCGCTGTTGTCCTTGTAGTCCACCGACACCCGGTCGATCGTGTTGTCCTGGATGCGGATGTCCTGGTTGACCATGCGGGGATCGCTCGGGTGGTGCGCGTCGGGGAGGACGCCTCCGACCGCGATGCCGTGTCCGCTGTCCTCCATGAACCGGTTGCCGACCACGTCGATGCTGCTTGCGCCGTATCCGATCCCGTTCGCCATGGCGTTGGTGTCGTTGCCGATGCCGAGGGCCGACGACCCGAGGTTCGTGAACGTGTTGCCGGTGAACGAGACGCGGCTCGCCGCCGACACCTGCACCGCCGCGGGCTCCTGGTACCAGCTCGTGCGGGCGCGCTCGAACATCTCGCAGCCGCGGGAGCAGCTGGTGAACGCGTCGGCGGGCCGATAGTCGTAGGAGCCCTTGATGAAGAGCCCGTTCTGCTGGTCGGCGTACCCGTCGGTCGACGGGCCGAGCCACGACGTGCCCGAGAACTGGATGCCCTCGAACGAGAGACCGCTCACCGGCTTGTCGTAGGTGCCGCCGATGCTGATCAGCGACTGCAGCCGCGGCAGCTCGATGTCGAGCTTGTTCGGGTCGACGCCTTCGGCGGGCTTGTAGTACAGCTTTCCGCCGTGCGGGTCGATGTACCACTGGTTGGTCTGCGTCAGGAAGGCGAGCGAGTTGTCGAGGTACCAGCTCGGCCCGGCCAGGAAGGAGTTCTGGACGGTGTCCCAGCCCCAGGTGTTGTTGTCCCAGGCAGGCTGCGCCATCGTGATCTGCGTCGGGCTGATGCTCTGCACCGGCGAGTATCGGTTGGTGAAGTCGCCGAGCGACTCGAACTCGATGCGGCCCTGGTCGGGGAGCCCGGCGAGGTACGCGAGCGCCGGGTTCTTGATCGTCAGCCCGGTGGCGGTGGGTGTCACGTCGGCGTTGGCCAGGCGGATGGATGCGCGCGGAGCGATCACGCCGTCGACGTAGAGCTGGCGGGTGTCGAGCCCCGCCGGGGTGTCGGCGACCCAGATCCCGGCGCCGGCGTCCGACTTCGTCCAGCCGGAGACGTCGGACGCCCCGCTGATGACCGGGTGCGCACCGGGTGCGGCAGCCCAGTGGACCGTGTTCGTGCCGCCGCCGTCGTCGGCGTCGAAGGTGAGCGGCTTGTCGATGCGGTACGTGCCGTCGGCCAGCTGCACGGTGACGTCACCGTGTTTGACCGATGGCCGCAGCACGTGCTGGGCGCGCTCGAGGGAGCACGGCTGCGACTGGGAGCAGTGCCCGGCGTTCTTGCCGTCGGGCGCAGCGTAGAAGATGGTCGCGGGCGCGGCCTGCGCCTTGAGCGGGATCAGCGCGGAGGCGATGACGGCTGCGGCTCCGAGGACCGCAAGCACTGCGGGTCGCCCTCGTCTCCTGGCCATCGATCGTCGCGAGTCTGACGTCAATGTCATGTTCGATCGCTTCCTGTCATGGAGGGCGTCGGTGCCCCCAGAACAGGGTTAGCATACGTATGATGTTTACTGCAAGAGACGTATGATGTTTGCGTGATCCGTCGCGATCACGCCGGGTCGGGGGCCAGGCCCGCCGCATCCAGCTCCTCCCAGAGGGCCTCCGGGATGTCCGCCCGGTAGCGATCGACGGTGCTGCGCACATGGTCTTCCGTGCGCATCCCCGTGACGACGGACACGACGGCGGGATGCCGCAACGGGTACTGGATGGCGGCTGCGGGAAGGCTGACGCCGTGATCGCGGCAGATCTCCGCGATCCTCCGTGCGCGGTCGATCACCTCGGCCGGCGCCGATCCGTAGTCGAAGTGCGCGGCCGGGTCGATCGTCTCGGAGCTCAGCAGCCCCGAGTTGTAGACGGCGGCAGCGACGACGCCGACGCCGCGTTCCGCCGCGACCGGCAGGAGGTCGTCCAGCGCCGACGGGTCGAGCAGGGTGAAGCGGCCGGCCACCATGACGACATCGACGTCGGTGCGGCGGACGAACTCCGCGAGCATCGCGGACTGGTTCATGCCGGCGCCGATGGCTCCCACCACGCCCTGCTCGCGCAGCTCCACCAGCGCGTCGACGCCGGTGGTGGATGCGGCCTCCCAGTCGTCGTCCGGGTCGTGCAGGTAGGCGATGTCGAGCCGATCGGTGCCGAGTCGGGCGAGCGACTGCTCCACCGAGCGGAGGATGCCGTCGCGGCTGAAGTCCCAGACCCTGCGCGTGCTCGCCGGAACGACGAAGCCGTCGTCGTCGAGGCGGTCGGCGCTCTCCGGACTGTCGACGAGCAGTCGGCCGACCTTGGAGGAGAGCGCGAAGCGGTCGCGCGGCGTCTCGCCGAGGGCGCGACCGAGGCGGCGCTCGGAGAGGCCCAGCCCGTAGTGCGGCGCGGTGTCGAAGTACCGGAGGCCCTCCTCCCAGGCGGCGTTCACCGCCCGCTGGGCCTCCTCGTCGGTGGTCTCGCGGAAGAGGTTGCCGAGCTGGGCGGCGCCGAAGCCGAGTTCCGTCAGGTCGGTCCCGGTGCGGAGGGTGCGGGTGGGCAGTGTCGGTGTCATCGCAGGCCTTCTTCGTCGGAGGAGCAGAATCGCTTCCTTTCAGCATACGTATTATGTTTGGATCATTCGAGACGAGGACGTCACGCCAGGTCCGTTCGGGACGGGCGAGGGACGAGGAAGGAGCGGCCGGCGATGTTGGCGGCGAACTACGCAGGCGAGCACACGATCACGATCGAGGAGCGGGAGGCGGCGGAGCTGCGACCCGGCGAGGTGCGGATCGCCGTCGCCTACGCGGGGATCTGCGGCACCGATCTGCACATCTACCACGGCGACATGGATGCGCGGGTCACGCTGCCGGCGACGATCGGCCACGAGATGTCCGGCACGATCTCCGCGATCGGCCCGGACGTCGAGGGATGGGCGGTCGGCGACGCCGTCACGGTCATGCCGCTGGCGTGGGACGGCACGTGTCCCGCGTGCCGTGCGGGCAACGAGCACATCTGCCAGAACCTCGACTTCATCGGCATCGACAGCCCCGGCGCCCTGCAGCAGAGCTGGAACGTCCCGGCCTCCACGCTCGTCCGTCTGCCGGACGGGGTGTCGCTGAGGGATGCGGCGCTGGTCGAGCCGGTCGCGGTGGCCGTTCACGACGTGCGCCGCTCGGAGCTGGCGCCCGGCGACCGGGCCGTCGTGATCGGCGCGGGCCCGATCGGCGTGCTCATCGCCACCGTCGCGAGCGCCTTCGGCGCCGAGGTCGTGATCGCGGAGATCGATCCCGGCCGCCGGGCCGCTGCGGAGGAGATGGGCCTGCGGACCCTCGACCCGAGTGCGGTGGACCAGGTCGCGTGGGTCGAGGAGTGGACCGGGGGAGCCGGCGCGGACGTGGTGTTCGAGGTCTCCGGCTCGGCGGCGGCCGTTCTCGGCGCGACGTCGCTGGCGAAGGTCCGCGGCACGCTCGTCGTCGTCGCCATCCACTCCCAGCCGCGGCCGATCGATCTGCACCGGGTGTTCTGGCGCGAGCTCCGCATCCTCGGAGCGCGCGTGTACCAGCGGCAGGACTTCGAGCGGGCAGTGGAGCTCGTCGCGGGAGGTGACATCCCCGCCGACCGGTTGATCACACGGGTGGTGCCGCTCGCCGAGACGGCGTCGGCGTTCGAGGCCCTCGAGGCCGGCGGGGCGATGAAGATCCTCGTAGAGGTCGGCCGATGAGCGGCTTCGACCTCTCCGGCCGGCTGGCGGTCGTCACCGGGGCGAAGCGCGGCATCGGCTTCGCGATCGCGGAGGCGCTCGCCGCGGCCGGCGCCGACATCGTCGGCGTCTCCGCAACGCTCGACCCCGACGGGTCGGCGATCGGCGACCGGGTGCGGTCGCTCGGGCGGAGCTTCGAGGGGCACCGCGTCGACTTCGCCGACCGCGCCCAGGTGAGCGCGTTCGCCGCGGAGCTCGCCGCCCGCGACCGTCACGCCGACATCCTCGTGAACAACGCCGGGACCATCCGGCGGGCCCCGGCGGCCGAGCATCCGCTGGAGTGGTTCGACGAGGTTCTGGAGGTCGACCTGACGAGCGGGTTCGTGCTCAGCCAGGCGCTCGGCGGCCGGATGCTGGAAGCGGGCGGCGGCCGGATCGTCTTCACAGCCTCCCTGCTGTCCTTCCAGGGCGGCATCAACGTTCCCGGGTACGCCGCCGCCAAGTCCGGCGTGGCCGGGCTCGTCCGCGCCCTCTCGAACGAGTGGGCCGGGAGGGGCGTGACGGTGAACGGCATCGCTCCCGGGTACATCGCGACGGACAACACCCAGGCGCTGCAGGACGACCCCGATCGCTCGCGGTCGATCCTCGAGCGCATCCCCGCCGGTCGATGGGGGACGCCGGAGGACATCGGGGGAGCGGCCGTGTTCCTCGCCTCCGACGCCGCCCGCTACGTCTCGGGCGCGATCCTGCCCGTCGACGGCGGGTGGCTCGGGCGATGACGGGGTTCGAACCGATCCTCCCGGTCGTCGTGATCGACGATGCGCGAGACGCCGAAGCGCTGGGCCGCGCGCTCCTCGCCGGCGGCATCCACCAGGCCGAGATCACGCTGCGGACGCCGGCGGCTCTGGATGCGCTGCGGGCTCTGGCCGGGATGCCGGGGTTGCGCGTCGGCGTCGGCACCGTCCTGGAGCCGGAGCAGGCAGAGGCCGCGATCGACGCGGGCGCGACGTTCGTGGTGAGCCCGGGCCTCTCCGAATCCGTCCTCGCGGTGTGCGCGCGGCGCGGAGTGCAGGCCGTTCCCGGCGCCGTGACGGCGACCGAGGTGATGCGCGCCCGGTCGCTGGGGCTGCGGACGCTGAAGTTCTTCCCTGCCGAATCCTCGGGCGGACCTGCCGCTCTGTCGGCGCTGTCGTCCGTGTTCCCGGACCTGGCGTTCGTCCCGACCGGCGGGATCGACGCGTCTCGAGCCGCGGACTATCTCGCGTTGCCGTCCGTGATCGCGGTCGGGGGCAGTTGGATGGTGCCGCGCGCCGCCATCGCGGCCGGCGATTTCGCACGCGTCGAAGAGCTATGCCGGGCGGCGGTCGAGGCGGCACGATGACCGGCCGCGCCGTGTCGCGTCAGCTACTTGGCAAACATCATACGTATGCCCTATAGTCGGGATCACGCCTCCTCGGAGTCGTCAACGAAGTCGACAAGACAAGGACATCTCATGGTCGGAATCCACACTGTGGTGCGTTCACGCCGTAGGCCGGCGCTGACCGTCGCCGCACTTGGCGCCGCGACGGCGCTCCTGGCTCTCACCGGTTGCAGTACCGGCGGGAGCTCGGCGAACGGGTCGTACGGCTTTCCCGAAGCCAAGCAGGACACCTCCTCGACGATCACCGTCTGGGTGGACGCGGACCGTCAGGCCGCGGCGAAGGCATTCGAGAAGGCGAACCCGGACACCAAGATCAAGGTCGTCACCTACGACGGGTCGGCCAACGGCTCCAACTCCTTCAGGACGAAGATGCAGCTCTTCGACCGTGCCGGCAGCGGCTGGCCGGACGTGGTCTTCTCCAGCCAGAACAACGACGCCGCCTGGGCGAGCCAGAAGAGCAACGGCAAGCAGGCCTTCGCCGCCGTGCTCGACAAGGGCCTCGTCCCCAAGGACACCCTCGACAACTTCACCGAGGGCGCCCTCAACCCCTGCACCGTCAACGGCCAGGTGTACTGCCTCCGCAACGACCTCGCCCAAGCCGTGCTCTGGTACGACAAGACCCTGATGGACAAGTTCGGCTACGCCGTCCCCACCACCTGGGAGGAGTACCAGGCGCTCGGCGAGAAGGTCGCGGCCGAGCACCCCGGTTACATCATCGGCACCGCCGGTGACGCCTGGACACCCGAGGTGTTCATGTGGGGCAGCAAGTGCCAGGCCAACGACATCACCGGCCCGAAGTCGGTGACCGTCAAGACCGACAGCACCGAGTGCAAGCGCGCCGCCACCCTGCTCGACACGCTCCGCGAGAACAAGACGGTCCCGGCCGTCAGCGTCTTCACCCCGGAGTTCGTCAAGAGCTACGCGGGCAAGGTGCTCATGATGCCCGGCCCCGCCTGGTACGCCGGCGCCATCTTCAACAACCCGCAGTCGCTCAACGTGCCGGCGGGCGAGCTCGGCGTCGCGGCCCCGCTGCCCTGGAAGGGCGAGGACAAGGCCGTGACCGGCAACGTCGGCGGCGGCACCTGGTTCATCTCCAGCCACTCCAAGAACCTGAAGGCCGCCGAGAAGTTCGCGCAGTTCGTCACGACCTCCGACGACTACCAGGTGGATGTCGCCCCCGGCTACCCGGCGTACGCGCCGGCGGCCAAGAAGTGGATCGAGAAGCAGGAGGCCAGCAAGTACTACGCCACCTCGCTCGAGCCCGTCGCGACCGCCGCCTCCCAGGTGTGGGACGGCTGGGGCTACGGCGTCTTCAGCCAGGAGGCCGTTTGGGCCAAGACGATGACCCCGGCCATCACGGGCGGGAAGTCGATCGAGAGCCTGCTGCCCACCTGGCAGGAGGCCATCGCGAACCAGGCCAAGGTCGACGGATACAAGGTGAACTGACATGACCCTCGCTCCACCGAGCGACCAGCTGGCCGCCGGCGCCCCAGAGCGCCGGCGGTCAGCCCGGCGGTCCAGCCGGGCACCAGGACGCACGCCCATCGGCTACGTCTTCGTCTCGCTCTACGCTCTGCTCGCCATCGCCTTCGGCATCCTGCCCGCCCTGTACGCGGTGCTGCTCGCCTTCACCCGGGCGGACGGCGGGTTCGCCGGAATCGACAACTTCATCACGGTCGTCACCGACTTCCGGTTCTGGCCGGCCGTGCTGCACGTGACGATCTACCTCGTCATCTGGCTGATCGGCCTCGTGATCTTCGTCGTGCTGCTGGCGCTCGTCGTCCACGCCCTGCGCGTGCGGTGGGCGAGCACCGGCCTGCGGTTCATCTACTACCTGCCGGGCGCGCTCGCCGGCGCCTCCAGCGTCCTGCTCTGGCTGTTCGTGCTCGACCCGACGGCAAGCCCGGTCAGCGGACTCCTCCGGCTGATGGGGATGAACAGCTTCGTGCAGGTCATCCAGCCGGGCAACCTGCCGGCCATCTTCGCGATCATCGCGTTCTGGACGGGCGCGGGCGGCTGGATCGTGATCATGTACGGCGCGCTCAACAACATCAGCACCGACGTGATCGAGGCGGCGCGCATCGACGGGGCCAACGCCGTGCAGATCGCCCTCCGCATCCAATTGCCGATGCTCCGCAAGTGGATCGCGTACATGGGGGTGATGTCGCTGGCGGCCGGCACGCAGCTGTTCGTCGAGCCCCAGCTGCTCAGCCAGGCGAGCAACGCTGTCGTCCCCAACGACTACTCGCTCAACCAGCTCGCCTACCAGTACGCGTTCCAGCAGAACGACTTCAACGGCGCCGCCGCGATCTCGCTCCTGCTGCTGATCGTCGCGCTCCTGCTGTCCTGGGTGTTCGTCACCCGCGGCGGCCTGTTCGAGAAGGAATGACCATGACCGCACTCACCGCAGAGCGCCGCCGCGCCAGTCTGCGCGGCTGGAGCGGACGCTCCATCGCGGGCGTCATCCTCGTCGTCTTCGTGCTGTTCTTCGCCATCCCGATCGTCTGGCTGCTGTTCGCGGTGACCAAGTCGTCCAAGGCGCTGATCGTCGCCAACCCGTTCTCGGTCGGGTCGTGGTCGGACTTCGTCGCCAACTGGAACCAGCTGTTCGGCTTCCAGGACGGCGCGGTGACGCTGTGGATCGGCAACTCGGCGCTGTACTCGATCGGCGCGCTGATCATCACGCTGATCGTGAGCATCCCGGCCGGCTACGCGCTGGCGCTGACCGAGTTCCGGCTCCGCAAGGCGCTGCTCGTGCTCACCCTGGTGGTCATGCTCATCCCGAGCACAGCGCTGGTGCTGCCGATCTTCCTGGAGCTCAACAGCGTCGGCCTGATCGGGAGCCCGCTGTCGGTGATCCTGCCGATGTCGTTCTTCCCGTTCGGCGTCTACCTGACGTACATCTACTTCTCGACGAGCATCCCGCGCGACCTGCTCGCGGCCGCACGGATCGACGGGTGCACCGAGTTCCAGGTGTTCACCCGGGTCGCGCTGCCGCTGGCCGCTCCGATCGTCGCACTGGTGGCGTTCTTCAGCTTCGTGCAGAACTGGAACAACTTCTTCCTGCCGTTTGTGATGCTGCCCTCCAGCGACGGCTACCCGATCCAGGTCGGGCTGACCTCGCTGCTCTCGGCGACGCCGGCCTTCAACCCCAGCTCGGCGGGCTCCGACTCGGTCCAGCTGCCGACCCTGGCGTTGGCGACCATCGTGTCGATCCTGCCCGTCCTCATCGTCTTCCTGTTCTCGCAGCGGTTCCTCGTCTCGGGGATGACCGCGGGAGGGACCAAGGAATGAGCACGTCAGCACCGAAGGAGAACCACCGATGAAGATCACGGGCTATCGCAGTCTGAGCACCGTCCACGACTGGGGCCGGGTCACCGGCGACGTCAACGGCGTGCAGACCGGCAACACGACGCCCGTCCCCGTCCTGATCATCGAGACCGACAGCGGCATCGAAGGGGTCGGGGTCGGCGCGCACGCCGACATCGCGCGGGTGTTCCCGGCGGTCGAGGGGGAGGACCCGCGCTCGGTCGTCGCCCTCTACGACCGGATGCTCGACTGGGTGTTCAAGGCCGGTCACTCCGGAACCACGTTCGGCACGATCGGCGCCATCGACATGGCGCTCTGGGATCTCAAGGCGAAGGGGGCGGAGGAGCCGCTTTGGCGCATGCTCGGTGCGCGCGAGCGGTTCGTGCCCGGGTACGCATCCGGCCTCGAGTACGGCCTGACCGACGACGAGCTGTCCGACCTCTACGGGCGGTTCGCCGACCGCGGGTTCAAGGCGGGCAAGCTCAAGGGCGGGCGCGACCTCGACCGCGACCTCCCGCGTCTGGAGCTGCTGCGCGACATCCTCAGCCGCAACTCGCGGCATCCCGCGCTCATGTTCGACGTCAACGAGTCGTGGAACCACGCGCAGGCCGCACGGTACATCGGCGCCATCGAGGAACGCCTCGACCTCACCTGGATCGAGGAGCCCCTGCGCCGATGGGATGCGGCGGGCATGGCCTCGCTGCGCGGCAAGATCCGCGCGGCCGTGGCGAGCGGCGAGAACCTGACCGGACTGGAGCAGTACCGGCCGCTGCTCGACAGCGGAGCGGTGGACATCGTGCAGGTCGGCAATGTCTGGGGCATCACGCACCTGCTCCGTGTCGCGACCCTCGCCCACGGGCACGACCTGCCGGTGAGCCCGGTCACCTACAACACCAACCCGGCCGCCCATGCAGCCGCCGCCATCCCCAACCTGCTGACGCACGAGGTGCAGGACCTCTCCTTCCCGATCGGACTGGATGTCGACCAGGAGTTCGACGACGGCGGCATCGTCCTCGGCGACCGGCCGGGGATCGGCATCAT
Source organism: Cryocola sp. 340MFSha3.1 (assembly GCF_000383315.1). Classification (NCBI taxonomy): domain Bacteria; kingdom Bacillati; phylum Actinomycetota; class Actinomycetes; order Micrococcales; family Microbacteriaceae; genus Cryocola; species Cryocola sp. 340MFSha3.1. The sequence goes on along the minus strand of NZ_KB911087.1, from coordinate 1,874,615 downwards.
CGTGGACGAGGCCAAGCTGACCGGCGAGGGCGGGACTCCCGCACCTCCCGCCACCGGTCCGCACATCCGCCCCGAACGCGCGGCGCTGCGACTCGTCGCCGAGCCCGACGTGATCGACGACCCGACCGTGCCGCTGAGGCCGGTCTCGTGAGCGGCGAGCCGCAGCGGTTCGCGTTCGTCGTCGGCGTCCGGCCCGAGAAGCGCGAGGAGTACCTCGAACTCCATCGCGCCGTGTGGCCGGGCGTCGAGGCGAAGATGACCGAGTGCAACATCCGCAACTACAGCATCTACGTCTTCGGCGACATCCTGTTCGCCCACTACGAGTACGTCGGCGACGATCACGCGGCCGACCTGCAGCGGATCGCGGACGACCCGCTGTCGCAGGAGTGGTGGACGTACACGGACCCGTGCCAGGTGCGCATCGCCGAGGAACGTGACCCGGGCTCCCTGTGGCAGCCGATCGACGAAGTGTGGCGCCAGCGGTGACCGCCCGGATCGACGCTCACGTGCACCTGTGGGACCGCTCCACCGATCCGCAGGACTGGATCGATCCCGTCTCGATGGCGGCGATCGACCGCGACTTCGCCACCGATGATCTGCGCGGGATGCTGGCTGCGACGGGGATGGACCGCGCGGTGCTGGTGCAGGCGAGCAACAGCCTCGAGGAGAGCGTCCGGCTGTCGCGCAGCGACCCGCGGGTGGTGGCGGGACTGGTCGCCTGGGTCGACCTCGCCGGCGATGTCTGCGCGCAGCTCGACGAGGTGCGCGCCGGATCCGTGCCGGTCGTCGGCGTCCGGCATCTCGCCCACATCGATCCCGACCCCGAGTGGATACTGCGGGCCGACACCGCCGACGGTCTCGCCGCCCTCGGTCGCGAGGGGCTGGTCTTCGATCTCGTGATCCGCGACTGGCAGCTGGAGCAGGCGGCTCGCGTGGCTGCGCGCAACGACGGCGTCTACTTCGTGCTCGACCACCTCGGGGGTCCGCTCGCCGACGACGCGGACGCGTCGCGATGGGAGGCGGGGCTGCGCGCTCTCGCGGCCCTCCCGAACGTTTCGGCCAAGGTCTCCGGGCTCACGTCGGGGCTGGTGCCGGGGACCTGGACGGCAGGCGACCTCCGCGGGATCGTCTCGACGGCGCTGGAGGCGTTCGGTCCCGACCGCCTGCTCTACGGCTCGGACTGGCCGCTCGCCGAGCTCGGCGGCGGCGCTCCCTCATGGCGCGAGGCCTTCGACACGCTCGTCTCGGAGCTCTCGCCGGCCGAGCGTGACGCCCTGCTGGGCGGCAACGCGGAGCGGGTCTACTCCCTCGCCTGAGCTGTCCGCCCGAACGCGTCAGTCGTCCAGGCGCGTCACGGAGGCGCCCGGAATGAGGTGCGCGTCGAGGTATTCGATCGTCGGGGCGGGGCGCTCGTCCGGTGACTCGATGTGGTCGGCGATCAGGCGCGCCGCGTGCTTGGCGATCTTGCGGGTCGGCTGCACGATGACCGTCAGCTTCGGCACGAGCGCCTGGGCGAGCTCCCGGCTGTCGAACCCGACGACCGAGATGTCCCGTCCGATGCGCAGTCCGGAATCGTTCACGGCCGTGACGGCGCCCAGGGTGAGCTCGTAGTTCGTGGCGAAGAGCGCGGTGGGCCGCGGCCACAGGGCCAGGAGCTCCTGGGCGGCGCGGTAGCCCGCTTCGATCGTCAGCGGCACGAGACGCTCCAGCGACGGGTCGACCTGAACCCCTTCGGAAGCCAGTGCCCGCTCGAACCCCTCGGTGCGCAGGCGCATCGAGGAGATCACCGGTTCGCCGCCGACGAGGCCGATACGGCGATGGCCGTGGTCGAGGAGGTGCCGGCCGCCGAGCGCTCCGGCCGCCGCATTGTCGATGAAGACGCCGTCCGCGGCGACGTCGTCGATGTACCAGTCGACCATCACGACCGGAACGCGCGCCGCCGCGGCGCGCAGTGCGGGCACATCGTGCGGCGGGGTGACCGCGACGATTCCATCCACCATCCGGTCCATCAGCAGGTTGACGGGATCTTCGCTCGGGTCGGGGCTGGCGGCCACGATGACGCTGATCCCACGCGGGCGGAGAGCTTCCTCGACACCGGCGATGATCGTCAGGTGGAAGTCGTTGTCGAGCGCCGGCAGCAGCACCCCGACCGTCCGGGACCGGCGGGAGCGCAGCGTCCGGGCGAACTGATTGGGCCGGAAGTCGAGCTCGCGTGCCGCCGCCTCGATGGCTTCTCGATTGGCCTCGAGAACGTTTCGCCCGTTGTAGTACTTGGAGATCGTTGCGAGCGAGAGTCCCGTTGCCCGCTGGATGTCCTTGTATGTCGTCACATCCCCGTCTTTCCTGGTGTTGCCGCCTACACGCTCCACGGTCGCCGATATCTGGGCGTAGCGTCCGCTCAGCATAATCCAGCGTCAGCGCGGCGTGAATCGTTTCGGCCGAGAGAGCCGATGTCCACCCCGCGGCGTCTCAGCCGAATCGGACGGGCGGGATGCCGTCGCCCAGACGGCCGGCTTGTCGGAGCCACTCCACCGACTCCGCCACGGCAGCGAGCGAGGAGTAGGCCGGTGCATAGCCCAGCAGTCGCCTCCCCTTCTCGATGCTCATCGCGTGGCTGCGGGCGACATGCTGGAAGGCGGAGTCGCGGTGCTCCTCGGGAAGGGAGGCGCTGAACTCGTCGAACGGTACGAAGCGCAGCCTCGCTTCCACCCCGAACCACCGAGCCGCCTCCTGCGCGAAGCCGCGCAGCGTCAGAGCGCGCTCGGAGACGGCGTGGAACGCCTCCCCGTTCGCCTCGTCCGGTTGTTCGAGGCAGAGTCGGACCAGCTGTGCGACGTCGTCGGCGTGCACGTGGTGCACGGTCTCGAGCCCGAATCCCGGCAGCAGGAGCTCACGCCCGTTCGCCAGGGTCCGCCACACCTCGAGGTCGGTGGTGCCCTGCGGGGTGATGATGGGCCAGCCGGGACCGGAGATGTGACCGGGGTGCACGATCGCCACGGGAAGGCCGTCCTGGCGTCGGGACTCGGCCAGCAGCAGACGTTCGATCGCCTCCTTCTGGGTGCCGTACTCACCCCAGGGCTGTTTGACGGCGTCCTCGGGAGCCGGAACCTCGGTGAGGGTTCCGTGCGTCCAGATCGTGCCGACGTGCACCAGCTGACGCGCCCGTCCGCGGAGGGAATCGGCGAGCTGCCGGGCGGACTCCGGGGTGAAGCAGATCATGTCCACCACCACGTCCGGTTCGAGCTCGGCGACGCGCGAGCCGAAGATGCCGACGGCATCCTCCGCCTCGCGGTCGGCGATCACGCGTTCGACCCTCTGCCAGGCCGGGTCGTCGCGATACGGCGCCGAGCTGCCGCGCGTGATCGCGACCACGTCGTGCCCGTCCTCGATGAGGCGCGGCACGAGGTAGCCGCCGATGTGGCCTGTTGCTCCGATGACGACGATGCGCATGTCTGCTCTCTTTCCGGTAGGCGCCACGGAGGCGCGGAGACCGCTTCGTTCAGTGGAAGGCGGCAGCGCCGTTGACCGCGACCACAGTTCCCGACGCGAAGCCGCCTGCCTCTGACGCGAGGTACATCGTCGCCGCGGCGACATCGGCGGGTGTGCCGGCTCGGCGAAGCGGGGTGGCGGCTATGGTCGCACGCTGGTCGGCTTCCGGGGTGAAGCGCTCATGGAACGGTGTCTCGAGGATGAGGCCAGGGGCTACAGCGGAGACGGCGATCCCCCGTGGCCCGAGTTCCTTCGCCAGAGCGCGGGTGAGGCCCTCGACGCCGGCCTTGGCCGCAGCGTAGGCCGAGGCGCCCCGGCCTCCTCCGTTGTGCGCCGCCAGCGACGAGATGTTCACGATGCGGCCGCCCTCGGCCATCGCGGGCAGGGCCGCGCGGATGACGTAGAAGACGCTGGAGAGATTGAGTTCGATCACGTGGTGCCAGTGCTCGTCGTCGGCCTCGTCCAGCGGGCGGCGTGCGACGAGTCCGCCGGCGTTGTTGACGAGCACGTCGATCCTGCCCCCCAGCGCCTCTCCGATCCGCGCCACGGCCGCTTTCACCTGAGCGCTGTCGGTGACGTCCATCCGTTCGGCGACGACCCGTCCGGCCACGTGCTCGGGCACGGGCGAGGCGTTCGTCGTGATCGCCACGCGGTCGCCCGCGTCCAGGAACGCCTCGGCGATGCCCAGGCCGATTCCGGTCGCGCCTCCGGTGATCAGGACGTTTCGTGCGGTGGAGGGTGCGGTCATGGAGATCTCCGTCTCGGTCGGTCGGTCGGTACAGGGGAGGTCGACGCCGATCAGCGCGCGGAAGGCCGCACGACGATGTCGCTGACGGTCGCCCGGGCGGGCAACCGGATGACGGCGAGGCACAGATCGGCGACGTCCTCCGGGCGGAGCGCCCCCGCCAGTTCGTCGGGCGTCGGCGCGGTGGGGCGGTGGCGGACGAAGTCGGTGTCGATGAGCCCGGGTGAGATCGTCGTGACCCGGACGCCGTCGGCACCGGCCTCCAGCGCGGTGGCGCGCGCGAGCGCGGCGAGACCGGCTTTGCTGGCCTGGTAGGCGGCTCCCGACATGTCGGGGACGAGAGCGGCGACGGAGGAGATGTGGATGAGCAGGCCGCCGCCGTCCGCGCGGAACCCGGGAAGCACCGCCTGCGTGAGGAGGAAGGCGGAGTCGAGGTTGCTCTCCAGCACCGACCGCCAGCCGGCGATGTCGAGCTGGTCCAGGCGGCGGCCCTTGAGGTTGACGCCGACGGCGTTGACGATGACGTCGATGCCGCCCGCGTCGTGCCGCAGAGATGACACGGCGTCGTCGAGCTGGGGCGCCGAGGTCGTGTCGGCGACCGCGACGTGCGCGGTCCCGCCGACAGCGGCAACGTCCGCTCGCACCTCCTCGAGACGGCTCCGGTCGCGCCCGAGCAGCAGGACGGTCGCGCCGTCCGCCGCCGCAGCACGGGCGACGGCGCGGCCGACACCGCCGGCTGCTCCCGCGACGAGCACTCGGGCTCCGGATGCGGTCATGCGATTCTCCGTTCGCTGGAGGCCCTCACCACGAGGGTCGGCGGGAAGACGAGTGACGGACCTGTCTCGCGGTCGCCGCCTCCGCCGGCCGTCAGCCGGACGACGGCCTCGGCCATCTCGCGCAGCGGCTGCTGGATCGTCGTCAGGGCGGGCGATACGAGCCTGCCGATCGGGATGTCGTCGAAGCCCACCACGGCGAATTCGGCGATATCGCGGCCGGCATCCCGGATGGCGGCGGAGGCACTGAGGGCGAACATGTCGTTGACGGCGACCAGGGCCGTCGGCGGCTGGTCGAGCGCCAGCAGGGCGTGCACCGCGTCCCGTGCGAGCGGGCTGCTGTCCGCGTCCCCGAAGTCGGGGGAGCGGGGGACGAGGGCGTCGTCGAAGGGGATGCCGCTCTCGTCGAGCGCCCGGCGGTAGCCGGCGAAGCGCCGCTGGCGGCTGATCGTGCGCATCGCACCGGAGACGAAGGCGATGCGGGTGTGACCTCGCTCGAGGAGGTGCTGTGTCGCTATCCATGCGCCGGCTTCGTTGTCGATGCTGACGTTCAGAAGCTCGGGCGGGTCCGTCTCCTGATGTTCGCGGTCGAATGCGATGATCTGCACGCCCGCGTCCATGGCGGGGCGCAGGTGTTCGAGCGACGGAAGCGAGGTGGAGAGCACGATGTGCTCGATGCCGTCGGCCCAGAGCTGCTCGACGTAGGCGCGCTCGCGCTCGGGATCGCGCTCGCTGTTGCAGAGGTAGATCTGCCGTCCGTGCGCGTGGAACGCCGCTTCGAGATGGGCGGCCCACGATCCCCAGAACGGGTTGGCCACGGAGGGGACGATGAGACCCAGGGTGGGGTTGGGGGCGCCGCGGAGTTGCTGCGCCACGCGGCTCGGCCGGTAGGAGAGCGCCTCCATCGCCTCGAGCACGCGTCGGCGCGTCTCCGGCTGCATGAGGTGCTCGCGCGCATTGAGCAGGTTCGAGACCGTGGAGGGTGAGACTCCGGCGGCCTGGGCGACATCCCTGATCGTTGCGATCGCTCTCACCTGACTTCCTGTTGACGTGATTTGGAATCACTGTATCGTTGCACAAACCACTGTATCGTTGCACAAAATTCCCCCGACGTCCCGACAAAGGAGTTCGCCATGCCACATGATGATCCGAAGACGACGTGGAGTGTCTTCACCAAACCGTGGCGAGAGCCGCAGGTCGGAGCTCTCGGTGAGCTGGTCGCGGGGATGGGATTCGACGCCGTCGAGCTTCCGGTGCGCCCCGGCTACCAGGTCACCCCGGACGAGGTGTCGACGGCTCTGCCCGCCGCGGCGCGCGAGCTTGCGCGTTCGGGCGTGGGGATCGCGAGCATCGCCTCCGGAACGGATGAGGCGACCTTCGCGGCCTGCGCGGATGCGGGCGTGCCGTTCATCCGGATCATGGTGCCGATCGGGGTGAACGGCTACGCCGCGACCGGTACGGAGATCCGCCGTGTGCTCGCCGGTCTGTCCGACCGCGCCGAACGCTACGGGGTCCGCGTTGCCGTCCAGCCGCACTACGACGACTACATCGCCGACTCCTCGGAGCTCTTCGCTCTGCTCCAGGATGCCGACCCCCGCCACGTCGCGGCGATCTGGGACTCGGCTCACGACGCCCTCGCGCGCAAGCGGCCCGAGCACGGGTTGGAACTGCTCTGGCCCTGGCTCGGCATCGTCAACCTCAAGAGCGCCTACTACGAGCGGGTCGACGAACCGGCGTCCGCGTTCGGGGATCCGGTCTGGGAGCCGGTGTTCACCGACGCCCGCAGTGGCATGGCGGAGTGGGGTCGCGCGCTCGCCTACCTCGCGGAGCGCGGGTTCGACGGGCCGATCTGCCTCACCGCCGAGTACACCGACGAGAGCGACCTCGTGGCGAAGGTGACGCGCGATCTCGAATACGCGCAGAGTCTGCGGGCCGCGGCCGGCGCCGGAGTGGCCCGATGACCGCCGGCGGGACCCGGCCGGTGCGCGTTGCCGTCATCGGCGCCGGCCAGATGGCGAACCTCGTCCACTACCCGTCGTTGTCGTCGCTGCCCGACGTGGAGATCGTGGGTATCTGCGACCTCTCACCGGAGCGCCTCCGGGCGACCGGCGAGCGCTGGGGCATCACCGCTCTGTTCGACGACTGGTCGGCGATGCTCGACGAGACGCGCCCGGATGCCGTCTATGTCATCGGTCCCCCCGAACTCATGTTCGGCATCTGGTGCGGCTGTCTGACTCGTGGACTCGACCTCTTCGTCGAGAAGCCGCTGGGTCTCACCCTCCACCAGGCGAGAACGCTCGCCCGTCTCGCCGACGAGAACAACTGCATCACCCAGGTCGGCTTCCAGCGGCGCTCGTCCCCGCTCCTGGAGCGCATGGTCGGGCGGGTTCGCGAGCGGGGCGAGGTCGTCCATGCCGTGTGCCGGTTCTACAAGAACGATCCGACCCCGATGGTGTCGGCACGCGACAGGATGATGGACGACGGCGTCCATGTGATCGACACCCTCCGGCACCTCTGCGGCGGCGAGGTCGTCGCCGTCTCGGATGTGACGCGCAGGGTCATCGTCGACGAGATCAACTTCGTCGCGGCGACGCTCGAGTTCGACACGGGCGCCGTCGGGGTCATGATCACGAACTGGACGAGCGGCCGCAGGACGTTCGGCGTGGAGGTCCACGGGCCGGGGATCATGGCGGAAGGCGACCTCGAGGTCGGGGCCACCATCTGGGACGCGGAGGGGCGGGAGGAGCTCGATGCCGGCGAGGTGGCGGGCTCGTCGGACCTCTATGTCCGCGGAGGCTTCCTCGCCAAGAGCGCCGAATTCATCGAGGCGGTGCGTTCGCGCCGTCTTCCCTCGTCGCACTTCGGCGATGCGCTGAAGACGATGACCGTCGCCGAGACCATCCTGGCGCACGATCTGCTGAAAGAATCCGAGCGAACGAAACGTTTAGTGACCGGTGTTATCTCTTGACTTCGCATTCCTGGTGCTCTTACCATCACTGAAGTCGTAACGTTTCGCTCTCATACTCAAGGAGGAGTTCATGAAGTCACGGTTGAAAAGCCCGAGGCGACGGGGACGCGTCGGCGTCGCCGTCGCGGTCGCGAGCGTTCTGGCCCTCGCTCTCGCCGCCTGTTCCGGAGGCGGCGGTGGAACGTCGGGCCTCGACGGCAAGACGCTCAAGATGTACACGTGGATCGGCGGCAAGGCCGACAAGCAGCAGTGGAGCGACTACATCGCCGGAGGCAAGCACGCCGACCCGGACATGGCTGTCAGCTTCTCCGGCCCGCCCATCGGCGACTACTACACCAAGCTGCCCACCGTGATGAAGGGCAGCAGTGCGCCGTGCCTGGTCACGTTCCAGAACGGCCGGGTGAACCAGTACGTGCAGGGGCTGGAGCCCCTGGACGATCTGGTGAAGAAGAACAAGGTCGACCTGTCGGCGTACAGCTCGGCGATGCTCGAGCAGCTCAGCGTCGACGGCAAGCTCTACTCCATCCCGTTCAATGCCGGTCCCAACGTCATCTTCTACAACAAGAAGATGTTCGCGGACGCCGGGGTGGCCGAGCCCGGTCTCGACTGGACGGTCGATGACTTCATCGCCGCGGCGAAGGCCACCACGAAGAATGGCGTGTACGGCTTCGCGATCGGACAGGGCTCGACGCCCATCAGCACTCTCATGGCGGCCGACGGCCACCCCTACGCCGACAAGAACGGTCCGAAGCTGGACGACCCGAACTTCCGCGACGCGCTGCAGCTGCTCGTCGACCTGGCCAACAAGTACAAGGTCGCGAAGCCGCTGGAGGCGGCCGCGGGCGGCACCTTCCCGGACATCGATGCGTTCAGCACGGGTCAGGCGGCCATGGAACTCGAGGGTCTGTGGGATCTGCAGCACGAGCAGCAGACCCTCGGCAAGGACAACGTCGGCATCGCTGTGGTCCCGAGCAAGAGCGGCACCTCCAAGGGCTTCATCAGCGGTTCGGGCTTCGGCATCACGAAGACCTGCGGCGACAAGCAGAAGGCCTTCAAGGCCATCGAGGCGATGACGAGCAAGAGCGGACTGGAGTTCGTGACGAAGTCGCAGGCCTCCGTGCCGGCGCGGCTCGATGCGCTGGACGCGTGGTCCACCAACGTCGGGTCGCCTGCGTTCACCGCGGTCATCAAGCAGATGACCGGTGACGCGACTCCATCACCGGTGCCCTCCAGCCAGGCGCAGCTCGACACGCTGCTGACCCAGTACGAGGTGGATGCGTTCTCCGGCAAGAGCACAGTCGAGCAGGTCCTCCAGCAAGTGAAGGCGGGCCTTCCGCAATGACGTTCGTGCGTCTGGACCGTGCGGAGGAAGAGGTCTCCGAGGGGTCCGTCGCCCAACCGGAGCGCCCGAGGGGCCGGCTTCGCCGCCGGCCCCTCGGGGGGCCCCGCTGGGTGGGGTGGGCCTTCGTGCTCCCCGGGCTCATCGGGCTGGCCGTGTTCATCGTCATCCCGCAGGTCGCCTCGCTGATCCTGGGGTTCTCCGACTCGAGCGTGCTCGGGGGCGTCCAGTTCACGGGCACGGAGAACTACATCCGGCTGTTCCGCGACCCGCAATTCCTCAACAGCGTCATGGTGACGGCGATCTTCGTGCTCGTGTACGTCCCGGCGAACATCGCGATCTCCCTGGCGATGGCGATGTGGCTCAAGACCCGCATCGCGGGCCGCAACTGGCTCCGGGTGATCTTCCTGATCCCAGCCCTGTCCCCGATGGTGGCGAACGCCGCGGTCTTCCGGTTGCTGTTCCAGAAGGACGGCGCCGTCAACCAGGGCCTCGCGGTCTTCGGACTCGGTCCGATCCCCTGGCTCAGTGACGGCAACTGGGCGTTGGCCACCGTGATCGGGGTGTCCCTCTGGCAGTCGTTCGGCTACAACATGATCGTGCTCGGCGCTGGGATCGACTCGATCAGCCCCGATGTGATCGCGGCGTCGCGGATCGACGGCGCCGGTCGCTTCCGCCGCCTGGTCTCGATCACCCTGCCGCTGGTCAGCCCCGCCCTGTTCTTCACCACGGTGCTGACCGTCATCGGCGCCTGGCAGACCTTCGCCCAGGCTTACGTGATCACCGGCGGCGGGCCGGGCAACAGCACGATGACGATCATGCTGTACCTCTATCAGACCGCTTTCACGAACAATCAGCTGGGCTATGCGTCCGCCATCGCGACCGTGCTGTTCGTGATCATCGCGATCTTCACGCTGTTCCAACTCTGGGGACAGAGGAAGTGGGTCCACTATGACTGAGCATCAGCTGCCGGCCTCCGCTCCACGCTGGCGTCGCCGCGGGCGGACCATCGGGTTCGCCGCCAACACCACGGCCGCGTGGCTGTTCGCGCTCGTGTTCTCGTTTCCGCTGATCTGGACCGTCTTCACGGCGCTGAAGCCGGCGAACGAGGTGTTCGCTGCGCAGATCACCTTCATCGGCTCGAAAGTCCTCTGGTCCAATTTCGTGGATGCGTGGACGGAGGTGGACTTCGGTCGCCTCCTTCTCAACAGCCTGGTCGTGGCCGCCATCTCCACGTTCCTCACCCTGATCGTGGCGACCCTGACGGCGTTCGCGTTCGCCCGGCTGCGTTTCCCCGGCCGCAGCGCGGTCTTCCTGCTGTTCGTCATCACGTTGACCCTGCCGAGCGAGGTCGCCGTCGTGCCGTTGTTCCTCGGCTTCGACCAGGCAGGGCTCGCCGACACGTGGGTCGCGCTGATCCTCCCCGGCCTGTTCGGAGCGTTCGGAGCCTTCCTGCTCCGGCAGTTCATGCTCCAGATCCCCGGGGAGCTGGAGGAGGCCGCCCGCCTTGACGGGGCCTCCACCTGGCGCATCCTGATCAGCGTCATCGTCCCGCTCGTGCGCCCGGCCCTGTCCGTCCTGGCGATCTTCGCCTTCCTCGGGAGCTGGAACAGCTTCCTGTGGCCGTTGATCATCCTCAACAGCTCGGAGAAGTGGACCATACCCATCGGCATCGCCGGTTTCACGACGCAGACCGGCACGCAATGGCAACTGCTGATGGCCGCGTGCGTGATGACGATCGCCCCGGTGGTGGTCGTGGTCGCTCTCGCCCAGAGACAGCTGGTGGCCGCGATCGGCGCGGGCGCCTTCGGCGGCCGTTGAGCCCCGACGAACGGAGACATGTGAACCTCGAACCGCTCGACCCCTCGACGCTGCCGGCGCCCGTCGACGTCTCGGACAACCGTGCAGCGCTCGCGATGGTCGACGCCGTCATCGACGCCGGGCCGTACGACGCCACCTGGGAGTCGCTGTCCCGGTATCGCGCTCCGCAGTGGTACCGCGACGCCAAGTTCGGCATCTTCCTGCACTGGGGAGCCTTCTCGGTGCCGGCGTTCGGGAACGAGTGGTACCCGCGCACGATGTACCGGCGCGGCACGCCCGCGTTCGACCACCACCTGGCGACGTACGGGCCGCATGACCGTTTCGGTTACAAGGACTTCCTTCCGCATTTCCGCATGGAGCACTACGACCCGCAGGAGTGGGTCGCACTGTTCAAGCGCGCGGGCGCGCAGTTCGTCGTGCCGGTCGCCGAGCATCACGACGGCTACGCGATGTACGACACGGCGCGTTCGCGCTGGAACGTGACGCAGGTCGGCCCGCAGCGCGACGTGATGGGAGACCTGCTGGCGGCGGTCGACCAGGCCTGGTTGATCACCGGCGCGTCCACCCACCGGGCGGAGCACTGGTTCTTCATGAACGGGGGAGCGGAGTTCGACTCCGACGTCCGCGATCCCGCGTACGCCGACCTGTACGGGCCGGCCCTCCGCAAGGAGATGAATCCCACCGAGCGGTTCCTGGAGGACTGGCTGCTGCGGACCGTCGAGATCATCGACTCCTACCGGCCGCAGATCCTCTACTTCGACACCGGAATCGAGGAGCCGTCGTTCGAGCCCTACATCCGCAGACTCGCCGCGTACTACTACAACCGTGCGGCGGAGTGGGGGCGCGACGTCGTCATCAACTACAAGTGGGAGTCGTTCGCGCCGGGCTCGGCGGTGCTCGACATCGAGCGCGGCACGATGGGCGGCATCCGCCCCGACGTCTGGCAGAACGACACATCGGTGTCGCGGACATCGTGGAGCTGGGTGGAAGGGCACGACTACAAGGACGCCTCCGAGCTCATCCAGGAGCTCGTCGACGTGGTCGCGAAGAACGGGAACCTGCTGCTCAACATCGGCCCCCGTCCTGACGGGACGATCCCCGACGAGGAGGCCGCGCTGCTGGAGGCCGTGGGCGACTGGCTGGCCGTCCACGGCGAAGCGATCTACGGCTCCAGCCCGTGGGTCGTCTTCGGCGAGGGGCCGACGGCTCCCGCCGCCGGCTCGTTCACCGACGCAGCCGCTCCCGTGTACTCGGCGGAGGACCTCCGTTTCACCAGGATGACGGAGGTCGGCCACGACTACGTCTACGCGATCGGGATGGTGCGGCCGGAGGACGGCCGGATGCGCATCCGGAGCTTCGGGTCGGGCAGCCGCTTCCTCGACCGCCCGATCGCCGACGTGCGCGTCCTGGGCTCTTCGGAGCGGCCGGAGTGGACGCGCACCGGCGAGGCCCTGGAAGTGGTGCTCCCGCCCGCGGAGACCACGGGACCCGGTGGCGCGGTGGTGCGTATCGAGCTGGAGCCGCCTGCCGCCGAGACACGCATCGACTTCTTCCACGGCCTGGGCATCTAGTGCGGGCGCCGCGACACATCCGCCCGCTCACATCGAAAAACGGAGAACACACATGACCACGATCGACACCGTGCCCACCCGCCGCCTCGCGAGCGGGGCCGTGATGCCCGCGATCGGCGTCGGGACGTTCGGATCCGACCATTACGGGCCGGACGAGGTGGCCGCTGCCGTGGCCGGCGCGATCCGAGCCGGGTACCGTTTGATCGACTGCGCGTCCGTGTACGGCAACGAGGCACAGGTCGGCGTGGTCCTGCAGGACGCGATCGCCGGCGGCGTGCCCCGTGACGAGCTGTTCGTGATGTCGAAGGTGTGGAATGACGCCCACGACCCCGAGGCCGCGGTCGCCTCGGTCCGCCGATCGCTGCGCGACCTCCGACTCGACGTGCTCGACGCGGTGTTCGTGCACTGGCCGTTCCCGAACCACCATGCACCGTTCGCCGACGCGGCCGACCGCGACCCGGACGCGCGCCCGTACATCCACGAGGAGTACATGGCGCTCTGGCACGCGCTGGAGGGTCTCGTCGACGAGGGGGTCGTGCGACACCTGGGGACCTCCAACGTCACCATCCCGAAGCTGACGGCGATCCTCGCCGATGCGCGGATCGCACCGGCGTTGAACGAGATGGAACTGCACCCCTGCTTCCAGCAGCCCGAGCTCTTCCGGTTCTGCCTCGATCACGGCATCCAGCCGGTGGGCTACTCGCCCCTGGGCTCGCCGTCGCGACCCGAACGCGACCGCGTCCTCTCGGATGTGTCTGACATGGAGCATCCCGTCGTGGTCTCGATCGCCCGTGCGCACGGGGTGCATCCGGCGGCGATCTGCCTGAAGTGGGCGGTGCAGCGCGGCCAGATCCCGATCCCGTTCTCGGTGAAGGAGTCGCAGTTGATCGCCAACCTGCGGTCGGTCGTCGAGGACCCGCTGACCCCTGCCGAGCTCGAGGAGCTGCGATCGGCGGAACAGAACAACCGCCTCATCAAGGGTCAGGTGTTCCTGTGGCCCGGGGCCGGGAGCTGGCTCGACCTGTGGGACGTCGACGGAACGATCCCGAGCTGGGATGGTTACGCCGCGGATCGCGCGGCCGGCCGCGCAGCAGCGGAGGTGTCCGCATGATCACCGGCCCGCTCGTCCATCCTCCGCTCCTGGAGGCGCTCGCCTCGTCGGGCCACGGCTCCGGGGTGCTGATCGCGGACGGGAACTACCCGTACCTGACCGCCACCGGATCGGGTGTGCGCCTCATCCATCTCAATCTGCGCCCAGGCCTGCTCGACGTCACATCGGTGCTCGATGCCGTGCTCACCGTCGTCAACATCGAAGCGGCAACCGTCATGCAGACCCCGCCCGGGGTCGCGGCGCCGGCGCAGGACGACTACGAACGCCGGCTGGGCGCGGACGTGCCCATGGAGAGAGTCGACCGGTTCGCGTTCTACGACCGGGTGCGCTCTCCGGACGTGGGCGTCGTCATCGCCACCGGAGACGAACGCCTGTACGGCAACCTGCTGCTCACGATCGGTCTGCGCTGACGCGGATCCGGTTCGCCCACCACCATCTGGAGATCATTCCCATGGCACCCGCCTCGCTTCCCGTCATCACCGTCGACGACCGCGTCACCGAGTCGACCGTCCTTCCCCACGTCTGGAGCCTCTGCGCGGGGGCGGGCCGGGCCAATGAAGCGCTTCGGGCCGACTGGCAGCAGCAGTTCCGTGAGGCCGTGGATCGCCTCGGGTTCCGCTACCTCCGCTTCCACGGCGTCTTCCACGACGACATGTTCGTGTACCGCGGCTCCTATGGCGGAGGCTTCGGGCCGGATGTGCCTCTCGAAACCCCGGTGCACACTTTCTCCTACGTGGACAAGGTGTTCGACTTCCTGATCGATCTGGGAGTGCGGCCGTTCGTGGAACTCGGCTTCATGCCGCGCGAGCTCGCCACCCAGACCGAGACGGTGTTCTGGTGGGGTGCGCACTGCAGCCCGCCGAAGGACATGGATCGCTGGGTGGAACTGGTGGTGCGTTCGGTGGAGCATTGGATCGAGCGCTACGGTCTCGCCGAAGTGCGGGAGTGGCGGTTCGAGGTCTGGAACGAACCCAACCTCGTTCCCCATTTCTGGACCGGAACGAAGACCGAGTACTTCGAGCTGTACGCCCGGACGGCGCAGGCCATCAAGGCCATCGATCCTGAACTCCAGGTCGGCGGCCCGTCGACCAGTGTCTTCGTGCCGGACGAGCGCTACGCGGGAGAGACCGAGAACCGCTCGGCTGAGCACGCCACCGCCGCGGCATCCGACCCGGACGCACTGGACTGGCGACCGGTGTGGGTCGAGGACTTCCTCGCCTGGTGCGCTGAGCGGGAGCTCCCGGTCGACTTCATCTCGACGCACCTGTACCCCACCGACTTCGCCTTCGGAGCCAACGGAGAGGCCGTCAGTCTTACCCGCTACGCGGATGCGACCTCGGACGACTTGACGTTGCTCCGGCGGCTGATCGGCCAGAGCGCCTACCCGGACGCGGAGGTGCACATCACCGAGTGGTCGAGCTCACCGTCGAGCCGCGACCACATCCACGACACGGTGTTCGCCGCCACCTACATCACGCGGGCCTATCTCCGCTGCGCCGACCTGGCCGACTCCATCTCCTACTGGACCTTCACCGACATCTTCGAGGAGGGCGGCGCCGGGATCGGCCCGTTCCACGGCGGATTCGGCCTGGTGAACGAGCAGGGCATCCACAAGCCGACCTTCCACGCCTTCGAGATGCTGAACCGGCTGGGCGATCGGCTGATCGCCTCCACCGAACGCGGCGTCGTCTCGCAGCACAGCGCGACGGGAAGGCTGGCCGCGGTCTTCTACAACTACCCCGACGACATGAACGGCCGCTCGGTCGGCTCGCGCACCTCCTACGAGGCGACGCGCGACCTGATCGGAATAGGCGCCGACGAGCGCGTGCGGCACACCATCGGCGGGCTGGAGCCGGGCGCCGTCTTCGCGGTCGAGATCCTCGCCCCCGGGCACGGTGACGCGGCCGAAGCGTGGAGTGCCATGGGCCGGCCCCTCAACCTCTCCCGCGCCCAGGCCACCTACCTGCGCGAGCAGGGCGACGCTCTTCAGCGGCAGACCCTGATCGCCTCGGAGAACGGGACCCTCGAGATCGACCTCGCCCTGGCCCCGTGGGCCGTGGCGTCGGTCTTCGCACTGTAGGCGCAACCATGACCACGATCACCGGCGCCCGCGTCTTCGACGTGCGCTTTCCCACGTCGCTCAGTCTCGACGGCTCGGACGCAATGAACAAGGACGGCGACTACTCGGCCGCCTACGTCGTGCTCGACACCGACGACCCCGAGCTCAGCGGGTTCGGGTTCACCTTCACGATCGGCCGCGGAAACGACCTGTGCGTCGAGGCCGCTCGCCAGCGGGCGCTTCCGCTGATCGGCCGCTCGGTGGAGGAGGTCGTCGGCGATCTCGGCGCAACATACCGTCTGCTCGGGTCCGACACCCAGTTGCGCTGGCTCGGGCCGGAGAAGGGCGTCGTGCACCTGGCGATGGCCGCCGTCATGAACGCCGTCTGGGACCTCGCCGCCCGTCGTGCAGGCAAGCCGCTCTGGCGTCTCCTGGCGGAGATGACACCGGAGGAGCTCGTCGGCGCCGCCGACCTCCGGTACCTGTCCGACGCGCTCACTCGCGACGAGGCGATCGACATCCTCACCGAGATGGCGCCGACCCGCGCTCAGCGCATCTCCGAGCTCGAAGCACGCGGAGGCTATCCCTGCTACACGACCAGTGCCGGCTGGCTCGGCTACAGCGACGACAAGCTCCGTCGTCTGCTCAGGGAGGCGGTCGATGCGGGCTACCGGCACGTGAAGCTCAAGGTCGGCGCGAACCTGGACGACGACATCCGTCGACTTCGGATCACCCGCGAGGTCATCGGCTGGGACGCCACGCTCATGATCGACGCCAATCAGGTATGGGATGTGCCGGAGGCCATCGAATGGGTGCAGCAGCTCGCCGAGTTCACGCCACTGTGGATCGAGGAACCGACGAGCCCGGACGATGTCCTCGGACACGCCGCCGTCCGGAAGGCTGTCGCGCCCATCGGGGTCGCCACGGGCGAACACGGCATGAACCGGGTCTTGTTCAAGCAGATGTTCCAGGCCGAAGCCATCGACTTCTGCCAACTCGACGCCGCTCGGCTCGCGAGCGTCAACGAGATCCTGGCCGTGTACCTGATGGCGAAGAAGTTCGGCGTGCCGGTCTGCCCGCACGCCGGCGGTGTCGGACTGTGCGAACTCGTCCAGCACCTCTCCATCTTCGACTACGTCGCGGTCTCGGGGACTCTGGAGAACCGGGTGACCGAGTTCGTGGATCACCTCCACGAGCACTTCACCGACCCGTGCATCGTCGTCGACGGCAACTACACGCTCCCGTCGAAGCCCGGGTACAGCGCCGAGATGTTCGGTGAATCCGTCGCGCGGTATTCGTACCCGGACGGCGGCTACTGGCGCCAGGCCGCGCTTACGCCCTGATCACCGACGACCCGCCGCCTGTCGGTCAGCTCGACTGGCTCGCGCGGGCGCCCGGCGCGTGGTCCGGCAGTCGGCGGCGCTCCCACGAGATGTGGATGTGGTCGTGCATGGCCCGCTCGGCGGCGGCCGCATCCCCGTTGGCGATGGCCTCCACGATGGCCGCGTGCTCGTCGAGAGTCAGCGCCACGGCGTCCGGCGGGTTGATGCCCTGGTATCGGCTGGACTCGACGGCGCGCTTGTAGAGGTGCTTGGCGATGTTCTCCGCGAGGCGGTTGCCGGAGATCTCCATGAGCGCGTAGTGGAACACCACGTCGGCCTGCCGGAAGGAGTCCGTCTCCGACTCGCTCTCGCGCATCGCGGTGAGCGCGTTCTCGAGGCGCCGCAGCCCGTCGGCCGTGTGCGAGCGGGCGACCGCGCCTGCCATCGCCGACTCGAGGCTGGCGCGCACGACGGTCAGTTCGTCGAGCACGCCGAGGCTCTCGTCGTTGTCGATGAGCGCAGAGAGCACCACCGGGTCGAGCATGTTCCAGTAGCCGGGCGCCTGGACCTGCGTGCCGCGACCCTGGGACACGATAACCAGGCCCTTCTCCTCGAGCCGCTTCACGGACTCGCGGAGGACCGTTCGACTGACCCCGAAGTGCTCGCTGAGCGGGCCCTCCGGCGGCAGGAGGTCGCCCTCCTTCAGTTGGCCCGTGACGATGATCTCGACGAGCTCGGCCACCACGGCGACGCCCAGCCGCGCGGCGGGCAGCCGCTGCGGGATGAGCCGGGCTGCAGCGTCGGAGTCGGTCGCCATAGGTATGACCTTAGCGCGTCGTGCTCACCGTGCGGCCTGCGCGTGATCGGAGTCTCTGAGCCCTTTCAGGCGTTCGCCCCCTCCACCCAGGCGCGAAGCCGCCTCCGTTCGGGATGCTGAGTGGATGCGCAACACCGTTCCCGCCGTCACCGCCCTGTTCTGGGTGACCAAGCTGCTGACGACGGCCATGGGGGAGACGGCGTCCGACTTCCTGGTGAAGACCATCGACCCTGTCGTCGCCGTCGATGGGGCCTTCGTAGTGTTCGCCGTGGCGCTCGGGCTGCAGTTCGCCGTGCGGCGGTACATCCCGTGGGTCTACTGGAGCGCCGTGCTGATGGTCGCCGTCTTCGGCACGATGGTGGCCGATGTGCTGCATGTCGAGCTCGGCGTCCCGTACCTCGTCTCGACGGTGGTGTTCGCCGTCGCTCTCGCGATGGTCTTCGTCCTCTGGTTCGCCACCCAGCGAACGCTGTCGGTGCACCGCATCGACACTCCGGCGCGCCAGGTGTTCTACTGGTGCGCGGTCCTGGCGACTTTCGCCCTCGGAACAGCGGTCGGCGACCTGACCGCGACCACGCTCGGGCTGGGCTACTTCGCCTCCGCTCTGCTGTTCGGCATCCTGTTCGCCCTTCCCGGCGCGGCTTATCGCTGGTGGGGCTTCGGCGCGACGGCGGCGTTCTGGACCGCGTACGTGCTGACCCGGCCGTTCGGGGCGTCGCTGTCCGACGGCCTCGCCGTGTCGCACGCTCGCGGCGGACTGGCGCTGGGGACCGGACCGGTCAGCCTGATCCTGCTCGCCGCGATCGCGGTCTGCGTCACCGTGCTCAGCGTCCGAGGGCGCCCGGCTACCGGAACAGTCGCGGAGGCACCCTCGGCCGCTGGTCTCTGACCGGATCAGACCTCCGTGTGGCCCAGACGCGGTTCCGGCACGAACGCGGCGACGGCCTCGGCGGCGGATTCCAGCTCCAGCACGATCAGCTCATTCGCGCCGGCACGCAAGACGCCGCGCGGGACGAACAGCGTCTCCTGCGGCCCGCGAGTCCAGTAGCGGCCGAGGTGGAAGCCGTTGATCCAGGCGACGCCCTTGCCCCATCCCGTCGTGTCGAGGAACAGGGGGCACGGCTCGTCCAGGCCGAAGACGGCGCGGGCGAAGACCGGACCGGCCAGGCGCTCGGGCGTGTCGGCGCCGGCAGCGTCGAGGGCGTCGCGCACGGGCGCGAGCGACGACAGCTCGAGCGGGAGCACGCTCCAGCGCCGCAGCTCCTCGCCGTTCAACTGCACCGGACCGATGAGTCCCTTGGGTTCGCCGATACGGGGACCGTAGTCGACGCGGCCCTGGTCCTCGACGAGCACGGTGAGCGTCCCGCGGCTGGGGGAGAGCGCGATGGCCGAGTCGTGGTGGTCGCGGGCGAGCACGCCGAGACGGCTGGCGCCGACGGAGACGTACGCGCGGTCGCGGACCTCGCCGAACTCCAGTACCGCGGGCTCGGTCGTGTCGATCTCCGTGCGGTACAGGCCGAGACCGCTGTAGTGGCCCAGCTCGTCGAATGTCGGCAGCGAGTCCGTGTGCGACCACTCGCCCAGCCGGTCGGCGACCGACCAGAGCGGAACCGAGGAGCCGAACGGGACGGAGAACGCGGGCGCGGCCGCGGCCGCGACGGGCTCGAGCTCCGGCACCGGGGCGTACTGCGCGATCACATCGCGGAACGCCCAGAACTTCTCGGTCGGCTCGCCCGCCTCGTCGAGCGGGGCGTCGTAGTCGTAGCTGGTGACGATCGGCTGGTAGACGCCCTTGTCGTTGGCGCCGTTGGTGAAGCCGAAATTGGTTCCGCCGTGGAACATGTACAGGTTGACGGACGCGCCCAGCGCGAGCAGCGCATCCAGATCGGCCGCCGACTCCTCCACCGAGGTGGTGTGGTGGTGACCGCCCCAGCTGTCGAACCAGCCGTCCCAGAACTCCGAGCACATCAGCGGACCGGTCGGCTGGTGCCGGCGCAACGTCGCCAGCCGCTCGCGCGAACGGGAGCCGAAGGAGGCGGTCTTCAGCAGCTCCGGCAGCGAACCGTTCTCGAGCATGTCGTCCTGCGGCTGGTCGACCGTCGTCAGCGGCACCGTGATCCCGGCGCCTCGGATGACCTCGACCAGCTGACGCAGGTAATCCTTGTCGTCGCCGTACGCGCCGTACTCGTTCTCGACCTGCACGAGCAGCACAGGGCCGCCCTCCGTCACCTGCAGCGGCCGGACGATGTCGAGCACGTTCCGCAGGTAGGCGGACAGCGCGGCGACGAACCGCGGCTCCGACCGCCGGATGCCGACCTCCGGATCCGTGAACAGCCACGCGGGCAGGCCGCCGTTGTCCCATTCGGCGCAGATGTACGGTCCGGGGCGCACGATCGCGTACATCCCCTCGTCGGCCACCGCCTTCAAGAACCGGGCGAGATCGAGCGCGCCGTCGGCACGCCATTCGCCGGGGCGCGGTTCGTGCGCGTTCCACGGCACGTAGGTCTCGATCGTGTTGAGCCCCATCAGGCGCGCCTTGTGGATGCGGTCGGCCCAGTCGTCCGGGTGCACCCGGAAGTAGTGCAGCGCTCCGGAGAGGATGCGGAACGGCTCGCAGTCGAGGACGAAGTCGTCGCCCGCGATCTCGAAGGTGGTCATGGTTCTCCTGAAGGGGTGGGAAGGCTGTGGCCGGCCGCGGCGTGCGCGGCCGGCCACGGAGGTGCTGCTTCTGCTACTTGCCGGTGACGGTGAAGCCCTGCTGGTTGCCGTACTCCACCAGCGCCTTCTGCCAGGCCTGCAGGCCGGGGTTCAGGCTGGAGTTCGACGTGTAGGACTGTCCGACCGTGTCGCCGTAGATGCTGTTCGCGTAGACCTGGAACGGCAGGTACTGCCAGCCGGTCGACACGTTCTTGGAGCCGTCCACCAGCACCTCGTTGATCTTCTGGCCGCCGAAGTACTCGGGGGCGGAAGCGAGGAACTCGGAGGAGTTCAGGTCCTTCGTGGTCGACGGGAAGCCGCCGGACTCGAGGAACACCTTGATGCTGCCCTCGTCGTTGTTCAGCCACTTGAGGAAGCCGGCCGCGAGGGCCTGGTTCTTGCTCTGCTTGAGCACGACCTGCCCGCCGCCGCCGTTCTCGGCGTTGGCCGGCTTGCCGTCGTAGGTCGGGATCGGGGCGACGCGCCACTGACCGGCGCCGTCCTTCACCGACGACTCGAGCACGCCGGGCATCCACGCGCCGGTGATCAGCGTGGCGATGGAGCCGTTGCCGAGCGCCTTGAACCAGTCGTCGCTCCAGCCGGGGACGCTGGAGAGCAGCTTGCCCTCGACCAGCTTGTCCCAGGTGCCCGTCCACTTCTTGGTGCCCTCGTCCTGGAGGTTGATCGACACCTTGGTGCCGTCGACGTCGAACGGGCGGCCGCCCGCCTGCCAGATCATCGAGGTGGTGAAGCCGGAGTCGCCGGAGTCGCTCGTGATGTAGGCGTTGGGGTCGGCGGCGTGCAGCTTCTGCGCGGCCGCGACGTACTCGTCCCAGGTCTTCGGCACGGCGATGCCGTTCTTGTCGAAGACGGTCTTGTTGTAGAACATCGCCATGGGGCCGGAGTCCTGCGGGAGGCCGACCAGCTTGTCGCCGACGTTCACCGAGCCCCACGGGCCGGGGGTGTAGTCGTCCTGAAGCTTGTCGAAGCCGTACTGCTTGAGGTCGACGAGCGAGTCGGAGAGAGCGAACTGCGGGATGGCGTAGTACTCGACCTGCGCGACGTCGGGGGCGCCCGATCCGGCTTTGATCGCGTTCTGCAGCTTGGTGTACTCGGTCGTGTTCGTGCCGGCGTTGACCAGCTTGACCTTGACCTTCGGGTACTCCTTCTCGAACGCCGCGACCTGGGCCTCCGCCGACGGGGTCCACGACCAGTAGGTGATGGTCCCGCCCTGCTTGAGCGCCGCGTCGATGTCTGAGGCGCTTCCGCCGCCGGACGAGGTGCCGCCGGAGCAGGCGGCCAGGGAGGCGGCGGCGACGGCGCCGACCACCGCAGCGGTGACGACCCGGGCGATGCGCCGGGACGCGAGAGTGCTCTTCATGAGCTTCCTTTCACTTCTTCGTGGAATGAGATTGCGGATGGGGGATGGGGTTACTGCTTGACGCTTCCGGCGGCCAGACCCGACTGCCAGTAGCGCTGGAGCACCAGGAACGCGGCCACGATCGGGACGATCGTGATGAGAGATCCGGTGATCACGAGGTTGAAGATCGGCTGGGCGCCGACCCCGGTCGCCTGCGCGCTCCACTGGCTGAGGCCCACCGTGAGGGGGTACCAGGTGGGGTCGCTCAGCATGATGAGCGGCAGGAAGTAGTTGTTCCAGGTCGCGACGATCGCGAACAGTGCGACCGTGACGATGCCGGGCGCGAGGAGCCGCAGCGAGATGGTGAAGAACGTGCGGAACTCGCCTGCCCCGTCCATCCGCGCCGCCTCCAGCAGCTCGGTCGGGATGGCCTCGCTCGCGTAGGTCCAGATGAGGTAGAAGCCGAACGGACTGATGAGCGAGGGCAGGATCACCGACCAGGGGGTGTTGGTGAGCCCGGCCTGGCTGAACAGCAGGAACGTCGGGACGGCCAGGGCGGTCCCCGGGACGGCGATCGCGCCGAGCACCACGGCGAACACGGCGCGCTTGCCGGGGAAGTTGTACTTTGCCATTCCGTAGCCGGCGACGGTGGCGAGCAGCGTGGCCCCGCCCGCACCGACGACCACGTAGAGGAGGGTGTTGCCCAGCCACTGCACGAAGATTCCGCCGCGGTAGGTGAAGGTGTCGGCGATGTTCTGGAAGAGGTTGAAGTCCTTGCCGAACCAGAGCCCGAACGACGAGTAGAGGTCCGGCTGGGTCTTCGTCGCGTTGACGATCAGCCAGATGAGCGGCACGAACGAGTAGATGACGAAGAGCACCATCACGATCGTCAGCAGCGGCGACTTGCGGATGCGGCGGCCGGAGGAGGCGCCGGCCCGGACGCGAGCGGCGGCGCGCGACGGAGCCTCGCGCGGGCGGGTGCTGCGGGTGTCGGTCAGCGTGGCCATCAGCGGGCCTCCTTCCTCGTGCCGCGCAGCTGCACCACATACGCGATGACGGCGGTCAGGACGCCCATCACGATCGCGACGGTCGCGGCGTAGTTGAACTGCTGGCCGGCGAACGAGAGGTTGTAGGCGTACATGTTCGGGGTGAAGTAGCTGCTGATCGCGTTGGGCGCCAGCTGCTTGAGCAGGTTCGGCTCGTTGAAGAGCTGGAAGCTGCCGATGATCGAGAAGATCGTCGCGATCACGAGCGCGCCGCGGATGGCGGGCAGCTTGATGCTGAACACCGTGCGGAACGCTCCGGCGCCGTCGATCTCGGCCGCCTCGTAGAGCTCGCCCGGGATGACGCGCAGCGCCGCGTAGAAGATGAGCATGTTGTAGCCCATGAACTCCCAGGTGACGATGTTGCCGATGGAGGCCAGCACCCACTGTCCGCTGAGCGGCGCGAGCCCGGTCCCGAGCAACTGGTTGATGCTCGCGGTCAGACCGAACTGGTCGCCGTAGATGAATCCCCAGATCAGCGCGGCCACCACACCGGGCACCGCGTAGGGGAGGAAGAGTGCGATCCGGAAGAATCCGGCGCCGTGCAGCCGCGCGCTGTCGAGCGCGAGGGCGGCGACCAGCGAGAGGACCAGCATGATCGGCACCTGCACGACGAGGAACAGCGAGACGCGGCCGAGGGACGCCCAGAACTTCTCGTCCTGGAACACGCCGACGTAGTTGCCGAGCCCGACGAACGCGTTGCCGCCGATGAGCTGCTGGCGGAAGAGGCTGAGGTAGATCGCGTAGACCACCGGTGCGATGATCATCGCCGCGAAGACGACCATGAAGGGGGCCACGAAGGCCCAGCCGCGCCAGTCGCGGCGCGACCGGCGGCCGCGGCGGGGGGTGCCGGGCGCGGTGGCCCGCGTGAGGGACGTCGTTGTCATGTCTTCCCTGGGTTCGAGATCGGTGTGCGGATGTTTACGTCAACATCGTGGCGGCTACTCTAACATGTTCACGTCAACATGATGCAAGGTCGTGTTGACACTCGTGTTGAACACCGAGAAGTGGAGACCATGGCAGAGTCGCTGGCCGAATCCCCGTCCGCCCGTGCAACCGGGCGCAAACGCGGTCCGTCGTTGGGCGATGTCGCGGCGCACGCGGGCGTCTCCACGCAGACCGTGTCGCGGGTGGCGAACGGCCTCACCAACGTCGAGGAGACCACGCGTCAGCGCGTCCTCGCCTCGATGCAGGCGCTCGGCTACCGTCCGAATCGCGCGGCGCGGGCGCTGCGGTCCGGCCGCTTCCGGAACATCGGCGTGGTCATGTTCACCCTGTCGTCCTACGGCAACATGCGGACCCTCGACGCCATCGCCGTGTCAGCGGCGACCGCCGGCTACTCGATCACGGTCGTCCCGGTCGAACGCCCGACACAGCAGGATGTGAGCGTCGCGCTCAGCCGTCTGCTGGAGCAGGCGGTCGACGGCATCATCGTCGTGATCGAGGCGCACATCGTCGACCGCGCCGACGTCGAGCTGCCGTCCGGGCTGTCGGTCGTGGTCGTCGACTCGACCGAGCGCCCCGACTACCCGCAGGTCGACACGGACCAGGCGGAGGGTGCGCGGCAGGCCACCCAGCACCTGCTCGATCTCGGCCATCGGACGGTCTGGCACATCTCCGGTCCCGGCGACTCGTATTCGGCAGCACGCAGGGAGGAGTCGTGGCGCCGGACGCTGGAGGCGGCGGGAGCTCCTGTGCCGGAGGTCTTCCGCGGCGATTGGTCGACCTCGGCCGGCTATCGCCACGGGCAGGAGATCGCCGCGCGCCCCGAGATCACGGCCGTCTTCGCGGCGAACGACCAGATGGCCCTCGGCGTTCTGCGCGCCCTCCACGAGGCCGGCCGGCGGGTGCCGGAGGACGTCAGCGTCGTCGGATTCGACGACATGGCCGAGTCGGACTCGTTCTGGCCGCCGCTGACGACCATCCATCAGGAGTTCGAGGCCATCGGCCGCCGCGCCCTCGAACTGCTGATCGCGGAGATCGAGGCGCGCCCGGAGCCGGTGCGCTCCTCGGTGCTCCACACGCGCCTGGTCGTGCGCGCGAGCACGGCCGCACCGCCGGCCTCCTGACCGGCGGGCCGCTCGCTACGAGGGCTCTTCGTCCGCTTCGAGCGACTCGTCCGCATCCACGAAGTCGTCGTCGGTCTCGGTGGCCTCAGTGGCCGCCGCGGCCTGCGCCTCCGCCAGTTCGCTGGCCTCGTCCTCGTGCCGGTGTCTCGCCATGGGTTCCCCTCTCGACACCTCATCTTCTCGTAGACCCGGCACGAGCGGAGAGCCCCGAGTCGTTCCTGAGAATCGACTCATGTTCGAAACAAACGTCCGGTATGGTCTCGCCCACCGAACGCTCACGGACGAAGCATCCCTGGAGGATCACCGTTGGAACCACGGAACACCGCACCTCGGAGGCGGCTGCGGCGCCTCCTCCCCGCCGTCCTCGTAGCCACCCTGATCGGCGCCAGCCAGATCGCACTCAGCACTCCGGCCGCCGCCGCTGACGGCACGCCCGGTGCGACGGCGATCGGGGACTCGCTCTTCCGCGGTATCGGGAACGGCGGCTACGACGTCACGCACTACGACGTGGCGCTCGCGTTCAACGCCGACAAGAGCATCACCGCCACGACCCTGATCACCGCAACGGCGACGCAGGCGCTCTCCTCGTTCTCCCTCGACTTCGAGGGTCTCACCGTCTCGTCGGTGCTCGTCAACGGAACCCCGGCGACGTTCAGCCGGACGAGCGATCCGAGCATCAGCTCGTACAAGCTGGTCGTCACGCCGGCGTCGACGGTGACCGGCGACTTCACCGTGGCGGTCGCCTACTCGGGCACCCCGGTCACGCACGTGGATCCCGACGGATCGAGCGAGGGATGGGTCTCCACCTCCGACGGGGCGACCGCTCTCGGCCAGCCGGTCGGCACCATGACCTGGCTTCCCAGCAACAACACCCCTTCCGACAAGGCCACGTACGACATCACCATCGACGCCCCGACGACGATCGACGGCGTCTCCGCTGCCGCCGTGAGCAACGGTGAGCTCGTCGCGAAGACGCCCAGCGGCGACGGGAGCCGCACCTCCTGGCACTGGCGGCAGACGCGGCCGATGGCCACCGAGCTGGCGATGATCACCATCGGCAAGTACCTCGTCTACGAGTCGGATATCGCGCTCGCGGTGAGCGGCAGGACCATCCACGAATGGACCTTCGTCGACCCGGCCGTCACGACCACGAACCAGACGACGATCCAGACGCGCCGTGCCGCACTCCCCGAGATCCTCAACTACCTCGAGTCGAAGTACGGCGCCTACCCGGGCGGGAGCACGGGCTTCGTCGTCGACATCACCTCCCTCGGCTACGCCCTGGAGACCCAGGATCGCCCCTATTTCGAACGCTCCGTCTCGTCGGGCACGTTCATCCACGAGCTGGCGCACCAATGGTTCGGCGACTCGGTGACGCCGGCCGACTGGAACAGCATCTGGCTGAACGAGGGCCCGGCCACGTTTATCCCCACCCAGTACAACCAGGACCACGGCAGCAGCACGACGACGGCCTCGTCGCTGTTCACCACCTGGAACACGACTGCGGCGAGCAGCGCCCGCTGGACCATTCCCTCCGCAGCCATGACCGACCCGGCCGACCTCTTCGACTGGCAGGTCTACACCCGGGGAGCGATGACCCTGGAGGCGTTGCGCCAGTCCGTCGGCCAGACCGCTTTCGACGCCATCATGAAGACCTGGGTGCAGCGCTACGCCGGTCAGAGCAAGACGACCGAGGACTTCATCGCGCTCGCCGAAGAACTCTCCGGTCGCGATCTGGGCGCCTTCTTCCAGGATTGGGTGTACGACGCCGACAAGCCGGCGTGGCCTTCGACGTGGACGCTCGGCCTGACCTCCGACCCGGTGGACGGCGAAGTCGCCCCCGAACAGGAGATCACCTACACCCTGACCGCGAACAACACGGGCCAGGTCCCGTTGACCGGCGCGACCGCGACAGTCGACCTCGCCGACGTGCTCGACGATGCGGCCATCGACGCATCGTCGCTCCCGGTGGGTCTGGCGCTGAACGGCTCCACCCTCACCTGGACAGTGCCGGACACCGCGACGAGCGGCACGGCGACCGTCGCCTTCACCGCGGTCATCGCGAAGACCTCTTCGGGCGGCACGCTCACCGCGACGGCCTCGGTGGGAGCGCTGGGCGCGACCTGTGCGGACTGCTCCTCGACCCTCACGACGCCGGTCATCTCCGGTCCGGACCCGATCACCGAGGCCGACCTGACCGATGCGACTCGCGGCCCGGTGCGCGTGCCGGCGACAGCCGTTCCGGGTGGCGTGGTCCGCGTGACGATCGTCGGCGGGGCGCACGAGGGCGAGACGGTCACTCCCGTGCTCTTCTCGACCCCGCGGCCGCTCGCGGCGGCCGTCGTCTCCGGCGGGGCCTTCTCGGTCACCATTCCGGCGGACGCCCCACTGGGAGCGCACAAGCTGGCGATCGTCGATGCCCAGGGCGACCTGATCGGCTGGGGCGCTCTGACCCTGGTCGCCGCCGTGGGTTCGTCGGATCCGCAGACCGAGTCGGCCGCCACGGGCTCCGGCGCACTCGCCAGCACCGGCTCGTCGGTGACACTGCCGCTCGGCGTCGGCTCCGGAGTGCTCCTGGCCGGAGTTGCAGCGCTGCTGCTGGCGGGGTGGCGTCGCCGGCGGGCGACACGAATGACGGCCGTGGCCCCGTCACAGGACTAGCCCCCGGCGCGGAGGTCGGCCGCAAATGAAAAGCCCCGCTGAACGGCAATGCCTGTTCAGCGGGGCTTCTCTACTGTCTCAACCAGTGGGGTGTGTATAAACACAGTGCGCCACGAGGGATTCGAACCCCCAACCTTCTGATCCGTAGTCAGATGCTCTATCCGTTGAGCTAGTGGCGCATGACCCGCACGCGGACCGGATACGAGCTTACATGACGCCATCCAAGACCGCCAATTGACGGCGGAGAGCGACCTGGCGGTATGACGTCTCGATGAGCTCGGAGGTCTCCGACCAGTCCCGGGTGCCCCGATCGAGGTCGATGGCCAGCCAGCCGCTCGGGCCCCAGTACTTCGGGACGAACACCCGTGGGTCCTCACGCCAGGCCGGCGCTTCCGCGGGATCCGGCTTGAACACGAGGGTGTCCGGGCGGTCCATCGACGACCCGAGCACGGCGAACGCCCGGCCCTTCTCGCCGGCCTTCCACGAGGGGCGGCCGTGGTTCAGCGTCTCGACTGCCTCGGGCAGTCCCAAGCAGAGGCTTCGGATGCGCTCCACGAGAGCATCGCCCTCCTCGAAGAGCAGTGGATGCTCCATCAGTGTGTCCTCCGCATCACCGGAAGACCTCGTCCAGGAAGCACACCAGCGCCCGCCAGCTCCGCGCGTCGGCGAGGGGACGGTACCGGTCCGTGCCCGGAATGGTGAACGCATGCGGCGCACCCGAGTACGTGTTCACCTGCCAGTCGACGTGTGGAGCGCCGCGCAGCTCCTGCTCGAACGCGACCACCGCTTCATCGGGAACGACCGGGTCGTCGCCGCCGGTCAGCACCAGCAGGGAGGCGGCGATCTGCGCCGCGTCGGACGGATCGTGCGCGATCAGGCCGCCGTGGAACGAGGCGACGCCGCGGGCCGGGGCTCCGGTGCGTGCGAACTCGAGGGCGGCCGTCCCCCCGAAGCAGTAGCCGATGACGGCGAGGCGTGCGGGGTCGACGGCGGGATGCTGCTGCAACCAGCTGAATCCCGCAGCCACCCGGGCGCGGAGCAGCGGGAGGTCGTTGAAGTACTTGCCGGCCTCGGCGGGCGCCGCGTCTCCGGCCGGCCGCACGCCGGTCCCGTAGAGGTCGGCGGCGAAGGCGACGTACCCGGACCGCGCCAGCATCTGGGCGCGCATCCGCACGTTGTCGCCGACGCCGTGCCAGTCGTGCAGCACCAGCACCGCCGGCCGTCGCTCGTCGGCCTGCGCATCCCGTGCCAGGTATCCCTCGAGCGGGACTCCCTCGTGTTCGTACGCCACCGTCTCGGCCTCGATGACCGAGCGTTCACCGATCGGGACCTGCTCGAGCAGGGCCTGGAAGGCGGGGGCGAGAGCGGGCGACGGGCTGTCGTTCGTCACAGGGCGGCTCCTGGGTCGTCACGTCGCGCGGACGGCAGGCGCCGTCGGCGGCCGGGTCTGCTGTGACGTGGTCGCGGGATGCGCGCGGGAGCCGTCGGGTGCGGGTCGGGTTCCCACGCCTTCACACTACCGCGGGTTCCCTCGGAGCACGACGGACGTACGATGGGCCACATGGCCACCGAGTTCAGCGATCAGACGGATGCGAGCCGCTACGCGATGCACGTCGACGGCGAGCTCGTCGGCGTGCTCGACTACCGCATCCTCGGCGACTCCATCTCCCTGACGCGCGCCTTCACCGTGCCGCACCACCGGGGCAAGGGCTACGCCGCGCAGCTGGTCGAGTACGCGGTCGGCGAGATCGAGAAGGGCGGGACGCTGCGGATCGTGCCGATGTGCTGGTACGTGGCCGACTGGTTCGAGGCGCACCCGGAACGCGCTGCCCTGCTGCAGCGCCGGGCGGGCTGACCGCCCGATGGCAGCCGAGGGGTCGGCCGTTCCTTCGCGTCTCGTCGCGCGGGTGTCACGGTTCGGCGACCCGACGGCCATGGTGCTGGCCCGGGAGGCGGTGCGTCCGCCGCGGGGCAACGAGGTCGTCGTGCGAGTGACGCACGCCTCTCTGGGCGCGACGGATGTGCTGGCCCGGCGCGGCGGGTACGTGCTGCAGCCGGCTCCCGGCTTCATCACGGGATACGACTTCGTCGGTGAGCTCGTCACGGAGTCGGCGGTGTCGGTCGCCCTGGGCCTGCGCGTCGGTGCCCGGGTGGTCGCCGCGCTTCCGCGGATGGGCGCTCACGCGACGTTCGTCACGATCGCTCCGACACTGCTCGTCGCCCTCCCCGCGGACCTCGACCCGGCGACGGCCGCGGTGCTCCCGCTCGACGGGGTGACAGCGGGGCACGCCCTCGATCTCGCCGGCGCGGGGGACAGCATCCTGGTGCAGGGCGCGTCCGGAGCCGTCGGGATGCTCGCCGCACAGCTGGCCCTGCGTGCCGGACGGACCGTGATCGGCACCGCCTCCGCCCGCAGCCGCGCCGCGATCGCCGACCTCGGCATCCCGCTGGTCGATTACGGCGCTTCCGACTGGGCCGCCCTGGTTCGCGAGGCGGCGGGCGGCGGGGTGGATGCGGCGATCGACCACACGGGTTCACCGCGTGTCCGTGAGGTGCTCGCGCCCGGGGGCGTGCTCGTCCGCACGGGCTTCGCCGGGCGCGCCGGGCAGGAGCGGGCCGACGCCGTCCGGGGGTTCACACGGGCCGCGCGCGACCGGTCGGAGCGCATCTGCAGCGCCCCGCTGTTCATCGCGACCCGCCGCACCGCCTACCGCCGCCTCCTCTCGTCGCTCCTCGCCGACGTCGCCGCCGGCGGGTTGCGCACGGCGGAGCCGGTGGAGTTCCCGCTCTCCGAGGTGTGGGAGGCGCACCGGGCGGCCGAATCAGCGGCGCCGGGACGCAAGGTCGTCCTCACGATGGTCTGAGCCGGCTCAGAACGCGAACATCTGCCCCAGCACGACCACGGCGATGATGAAGAGCACGACGATCCCCGCGATGGTGACCACCGCGCGAGCCGACAGGCGCGCGATCCCGAAGCCGACCAGGAACGGCAGCGCCAGGCAGCCGAGCGCGAGCACCCACCAGAAGGCCGCATAACCGCCCGCCGACGCTGACTCCAGGCGCCCGCCGAACAGCTTCTGGGTCGTGGGATGCGTCGCGAACGCGATGCAGGCCGACAGCGGATACGCGATCAGCACGGCGGTGATGAGGCCTGCGAACGCCCCCCAGAGCCCCCGCTTCTCGCCCAGCTGGAGCGTCTCCTCGTGGTGCGGCCCTTGGCGGCTCTTGGTGCTCATGGCGCACAGCATAGCCAGCGGCCCGGCCGCCGGGAATGCAGCAGAACGTCGGCGCTCAGGGCCGTCAGAAGTCGTCGTCGGAGCCGATGACGACCGGCACGCACTCCGAGAAGCGGTACCGGATCAGTTCGGGCCACAGCGTCGAATCGCACAGGTCGAACACATCCATCACTGCCGCCCCGCCGATGTGCGATGGCAGGCGCAGCTCGAAGGGCGGTTCGCTGGTCCGTTCGAACTCGATCTCGAAGGCATCGTCGTCGCGCTCCAGCACGGCGAGAACTGTCTCCATGGTGGCCCTCCCTCGACGGATGGATCGTCTGTTCCCACCGTTACGCCCCGACGTCGTCGTGGCAAGCCCTGGCGTGCCGGCATCCTGCCGTCGATTGGCAGTGTTCTTTCTGGCACTTGGTGTCATAATCGGCTGACAACCCGACGAGGAAGGGACGACGATGACCGAATCGAAGCCGCTGACGGCGCACAGCACCATCGGCGAATGGCTGGATCACCCGAAGGGCGCTCCGCTCATCCAGGGGCTGCTCGCCCAGGCGGGAGTGGGCGAGGAGATGCTCGCGCCGGTGCGGGGCCTCCCGCTCCAGCAGTTGGTCGCGCTCAGCCAGGGGCAGCTGCCGCAGTCCGTCGTCGACGACCTGGTGCTGCAGGCCAACGACGGTGTCATGCCCGAGGATGTGGATACCGGCTGGGTGGAGAAGGTCACCCCTGGTCGCTTCGACGGGCGCACGGTGATCGTCACCGGTGCTGCGTCGGGGATCGGCCGGGCGACCGCGTCCCGCATCGCCCGCGAGGGCGGCCGGGTGATCGCCGTGGACATCTCCGCGGAGCGCCTGGACGAGCTCGCGTCGAGCCTGCCGACCGGCGCGGTCACCACGGTGGTGGGCGACATCACCAAACAGGACGACATCGACAGCATCGTGGCCGCCGCCGGCGACCGCATCGACGCCCTGGCGAACGTCGCGGGCGTCAACGACGACTTCTCGCCGGCGCACGAGACCTCCGACGCCGTCTGGGACCGTACGATCGGCATCAATCTGACCGGCGGGTTCAAGCTCACGCGGGCGGTGCTCCCCGCCATGCTGCAGGCGGGTGTCGGCTCGATCGTCAACGTGGCGTCGGAGGCCGGCCTGCGCGGGAACGCGTCCGGCACCGCGTACACCGTCTCCAAGCACGGCGTCATCGGTCTCACCCGCAGCACGGCGTTCATGTACGGTCCGCAGGGCATCCGGGTCAATGCCGTCGCCCCGGGCGGGGTGGCCACCGGCATCCCGATGCCCGCGCACCCGTCGGAGGCCGGGACCGCGCGACTCACCCCGTTCCAGCAGCAGATCCCGACCATCGCGACCGCCGAGCAGCTGGCCGCGTCGATCACCTTCCTGCTCAGCGACGACGGCGTCAACATCAACGGCGCGGTGCTTCCGAGCGACGGCGGCTGGTCGGTCCAGTAACTGCCGCAGGGGGTGTCCTTCAGCTGCGCTGGTCGCGCCTCGAACGGATGGCGTAGGCGGTGCCGGCCGTGAGTGCTGCGAGCAGCAGCACGCGGCCGGCCCGCTTGCGCCGGCCGCCCCAGCCACCCGTCACGCCGAGCGGAGCGCCCGACGGGCTGTCCAGGTTGCCGGATGTCTGGGCGGCCGGTGCCTTCCGGAACTGGCCGATCTCCGTCTGCCGGGCGATCGCCGCTTCCACCGCCTGAGGGTGCCGACGGTGCTGGCGGACCATCGCCCTGCCGGCGCCGCTGACCGTCCGCTCCGGTGTCCCCGGTCGCTTCCATGCGGCGACGATCTGCTTCACCGCATCCGTCGGCGGATAGACCGGAGGAAGCGCCTGCAGGGCGCGGCCGGTGCGGTTGCCCGCGTGCTGGAAGATCGGGGTGTCCAGGTTGGGCGGCAGCACCGTCACCACGTGCACCGGCGACTTCGCCAGCGACAGCTCGGAACGCAGGCTGCGTCCGAGGGCGATCACGGCGGCCTTCGACATCGAGTACGCCGTCGTGTACGGCTGCGGCACCTCTCCGAGGATGGATGCGACGTTGATGATGGTGCCGGATCGCTGGCGCAGCATGACGCGCAGCGCGCTCCTGCTGCCGTTCGCGTAGCCGTGGAGGTCGACGTCGATGATGCGCTCGAACTCGGCAGGCGGCTGCTCCCAGAACACTCCGTAGCTGCTGACCGCGGCCGCGTTGATCCACACGTCGAGCCGGCCGTGACGGGCGATGGCGGTGTCGACAGCCCGGTCGCTCGTCTCGCGGTCGGCCGTGTCGCCGGCCACCGTGACGACGTCACGGGCTCCCTTGGCCGTGCACTCGGCGGCGACGTCCTGAAGGGTGGATGCGCTGCGGGCGACCAGGACCAGCCTCGCGTGGCGTTTGGCGAACTCCAGGGAGGTTCCCCGGCCGAGGCCGCTGGATGCTCCGGTGATGACGACGACAGGGGATGCGCTCATGCCGCTGACGGTAGGCGCTGCGGCCGGATGCCGTGAGGCCTTGACAGCGGGATACGCGGGAGCGGCTACGGTTCTGATGTGTCGCGCATCCAGGAAGTCGCCCGCGAGTCCTTCGGTTGGGAGCAGCTGCGCCCCGGCTTGGCCGAGGCCATGGAGGTGCTGCTCGGCGGGGGCGATGTGCTCGCCGTCATGCCGACCGGGTACGGCAAGTCCTCGCTCTATCAGGTGACCGGAACCATCCTCGACGGCGTGACGATCGTCGTCTCGCCGCTGATCTCCCTGCAGGAGGATCAGGTGCGCGCGCTCAGCGAGGCGAGGGATGTGCCGGGCGCGGTCGCCATCAACTCCTCGGCCGGGCAGCGCGAACGAGAACGGGATTGGGAGGCGCTGGAGTCGGGCGAGGCCGGATTCGCCTTCCTCGCTCCTGAGCAGCTCGCCAACCCGGAGGTGCGTGAGCGGCTGCGCGCCGTCGACGTCTCGCTGTTCGCGGTCGACGAGGCGCACTGCGTCTCCTCGTGGGGCCATGACTTCCGCCCCGACTACCTGCTGCTCGGCGACGTCATCGACGAACTGGGCCATCCACCGGTCGTCGCGATGACGGCGACTGGAGCGCCTCCCGTGCGCGCCGAGATCTCCGAGCGGCTGGGCCTCCGCAAACCGCGGTTGTTCGCGACAGGGTTCGACCGCCCGAATCTCCGGCTGGAGGTGGTGCGTCACGAAGAGGATGCGGCGAAGCGTGCCGCCGTCGTGGAGCAGATCCGCGGGCTGGAGGGGGCCGGGCTCGTCTACGTCGCCACTCGCAAGGATGCCGAGCTGTACGCCGATGAGATCGGGGAGGCCGGCATCCCGGCGGCGGCATATCACGCCGGACTGCGCCGAGCCGAGCGCGACGACGTCTACGAGCGCTTCATGGACGGGCGCGCCCGCGTGGTCACGGCCACCAGCGCCTTCGGGATGGGCATCGACAAGCACGACGTGCGCTCGGTCGTCCACGCGTCGGTGACCGACTCCCTCGACAGCTACTACCAGGAGGCGGGACGGGCAGGCCGCGACGGCGAGCCGGCTCGGGTCACCTTGCACTATCGACCGGAGGATTTCGCCCTCACCAAGTTCTTCTCCGGCGGCGGACCGGACGCCGACGAGCTCGCCCGCGTCTTCGGGGCGATCGCCCTCGAGCCGGGCATCACCCGTGCAGGCCTCGCGGAACGCGTGCAGATCAGTGTGCGCTCGCTCGGGCGGCTTCTCGGCCTGCTGCGGGATGCGGACGTGCTGTCCGGGAGCGACGACGATCTCCGTGCGGCCGATGTCGTTCCGGGCGATGCGGCCGCGAAGGCGGTCGCCGAAGCAGAGTCGCGACAGCGCATCGAGCACTCCCGCGCGCAGCTGATGCAGGAGTATGCCGAAACCGGAATGTGCCGTCGTCAGTTCCTGCTGGGCTACTTCGGCGAGGAGCTTCCCGAGCCGTGCGGCAACTGCGACACCTGCTCCTCCGGAAGCGCGCAGCGTTGGGCGGCGGAGCACGACGCGGCCCGCGAAGACCCGTTCCCGCTCGCCGCGCGCGTGCGCCACGAGACGTGGGGGCCCGGCGTCGTCATGCACACCGAGGCGGACCGGCTCACGGTGTTCTTCGACGACGCGGGCTACAAGGTCCTCTCGCTCTCGGCCGTGACGGACGCCGGACTGCTCGAGGTCGTCAGTCCGGCGGCCTGACCTCCACTCGGCTCCACCCGATCGCGGGCGTGCACCGGTACGCCTAACTCCTCAGTCGGCCACCTCGGGTACGGGGTTTGCGAGACGGCGTCACGATCCCGGCTTCGCTTCGTCTCCATTGATGTGCCCTCCTGACGCCGCGGCGTCCGACACGGCACGTCCAATGCCGTCCAACTGACTGGGGTACCCGATGCCGGCTCGGTCCACCGCGAGCAATCGCACCTTCCGACAAGCGATTCTCTGCGCACTCACGATGCTGGCGGTGCTGGTCGGAGTCTGGGCTCCGGCAGCGGCAGCCTCCGCCGCTCCAGCTCACGAGCCGTGCCCCGCACAGCGAGATGCTGCTTCCTGCGACGCCGACGGCGACACGGTGCCGGATACCGTCGAGCGAGTGGTCGCCGGTACTGCTACGGGAGCCACGGGGCGCGAAGACGCCGACAAGGATGGCGTCCCGGACTGGACCGAGGTGATGGCCTGCGGGACGGCGCGATGTGCATCCCCCACCACAGATAGTGCTGGCGACGGAATCCCGGACTACGCACGCATACTTACTTGCGGTTCGGCGGCGTGTTACACGGACAATACCGACAGCAATCGCAACGGGGTGCCGCGCTGGGCGAGTGTGGTGATCTGCGGAACCACGGAATGTGCAACGGGGCACGAGGACTACGACGCCGACGGCGTCTCCGATGCCATTCAGCTGGCCGCCTGCGTGAAGCCGCGGGGGGATCTGGCGTCGACGGGTCAGGCGATCGCGATCTGGCTGATCATTGCGTTCGCGGTCGGGCTGATCGTGACCGGCGTGATGCTGGCGCGGAAGCGCGCGCTGTTCGCCGCCGCCGTCCGCCCCAGTGGGATCGCGTGATGCGGTTCTCGACGCCGCGCCTCCGGTGGATGACGCGCGGGCTGATCGGGGGCGTAGCCGTCGTCGCCCTGACACTGTCCGGAACCGTCACGACCGCTGAGGCGTCGCCGGCAGAGACATCGCGTCGTGTCGCGGCAGCCACGCTCGCCGAGGTCCGTGCTGCCGCAGCCGAACAGGAGGTGCGCGTCAGAGAAGAAATCGAGGCTCCCGCACCGCAAGCTCAGGGGACCATCCGACCGGGAACCGAATCGACGGTTCAGGCCAAGGACTTGGGCGCGTCGGCCACCTTCTCCGGCAACGGTGTCGCGTCGTCGCTCACGGTGAACGTCGGCGCGGCGCCGGCCAACGCTTTGCGCGCTGCCAAGGCCGAGGCGCCCGGCGCAGGTGCGCCGGTGTCGGACCCGGTCGAAATCACCGCCGTGAACGACGCCGGCGAGCAGGTCACACAGTTCCCGGCCTCGACGGAGAACAGGCGGGGAGGTGGCGACAATGGCCCGGTCGTCTCAGACGTCATCCCCGGCATCGCCCTCGAACTGAAACCGGACCTCTCGGCCGTCAAGGCAAAAAGCCTCGATCCTTCGACCCTGCAGATCTACACCCGAGAGGGTGCGGGCGAGCCCTGGACAGCGCTGCCGTCCTACTACGACGCGAAGGCCGGTGTCGTGAAGGGTGTGTCCACGCACCTCTCGCAGTTCGTCGTGATCGGCATCCCGTTCCCGGTCCCGGCCGGTCCCGTGGTCGTGCTCGATCCGGACAACGACGAGGGACGTGCGTCGACCCCCGCGCCGCCGGTCACCGAGCTCGGGTACAACATCCGACTTGCGCAACAGGTGGCGGCACTCTTGGAGCAGGACTGCCGGGCGACGGTCACGATCACACGGCAAGACCCGAACCAGCCATTCGTCCCGCGCGAGATCCGAGCGGGGATGGCAGCTGCCGCCGATCCCGTCGCGACATTGGGGATCGGCTTCAACACCAATCAGGGAACCGCGTGGGGATCGCCCGGCGATGGGGGATCCCAGGTGTACTCCCGCGGCGGGGCGCCCGACGACGCGCTCTCCAACGCACTGGTCGGTGTGCTGCCCACCTATACCAACCGGCCCGCAAAGAGCCTTGGCAACAATGGGAACTTCCCGGGCGACGAGTTCGCGGGACTTCCCAACGCGTTCACCCACGTGGAGCCGCTGTTCCTCGACCACAACTACGACCGTCCCGTCATCAATGAAGGGATGACGGACATTGCCAACGGTGTCCTGACCGGACTCGGCGTCTACCTGGAATCGCAGGGCTTCGACTGCACGGACCCCGTGACCGGCGGCTGGCCATCCCCGCCGTCCGCGGCGGAGATCGCGCGGTGGCGCCAGCTGGGACACCAGAACCACCAGACCTATGGTGGCGAGCCGTTCTCGTTCTCCACGGGGAACCTGATCGAGGACGAGAAATTGTTCTCGCTCCGCGGCCCCGGAGGATCGGTGACCGACCTGACCCTCACGTACAACTCGCAGGACGGACGGCTGACACGCGTGGGTGCCGGCTGGTCGTTCGAATGGGGTGCACGCGCCCAACGCTTCATTGACGGCTCGGTGATGGTGGTCCGTGGCGATGGGGCGTCCTTCGTGTTCACTGCAGACGGCCATGGCGGGTATACGACGGCCGACGCCGGGGTGCACCAGACGCTGTCCGAGGTACCGGGAGGGAAACTCCGGTTGACCGATGTCTCGGGCGAATCCTGGGTCTTCGACGCCTCCAACATCGACGGCATCGGCAACCTCGTCTCATACACGGACGACCAAGGACACGTGACCACCCTGGCCTACGGGCCGGCGACGGACCCGAAGGCCTCCCAGTTCTATCCGCTCGCCTCCATCACGGGCCCGGCAGGCCAGGTCATCTCGGTCGGCTCGGACGCTCTGGGTCGGGTTACGGGTTTCACGCGCCCGGGCGGTGATCGGTGGGGACTCGCGTACGACGGCGAAGGGAACCTCGCGACGATCACCCTTCCCGACGGGCGGACGCATTCGTTCACCTACGACGGTGCCCACCAGCTGCTGACGGGGACAGACGCCACCGGAGCGCTGTACCTCAAGAACCAGTACGACAGCCAGGGACGTGTGGTCAAGCAGTGGGACGTTGAGGGCAACGTCCGAACGCTCGACTACTCCACCCAGGGTCAGACCACGTACACGGACAACCTCGGACGTGTCTCGGTGTATTTCTACGATGCCCAGTCTCGGATCACGAAGGTACAGCATCCCGACGGCACCACCGCATCGTTCCGCTTCGACGCGGACAACAACGTGACGTCGTCAACGGACGAGAACGGCGCACGCACGGCCTATACCTACGACCAGTCAGGGAACCTGACCTCGGAGACTGCACCGGATGGTGTTGTGACGAAGTACACGTACAGCGCCTCGGGCCACGTGGCAACCAAGACCGACGCCGGGGGACCGGGCGGCTCCCCGCGCACGTGGACATACGACTATGACGGTTCCGGGCGCACGGTCGCGGTGCATCAGCCGGATGCCACGATCGTGCGTTACGCCTACGACGCGGCAGGGAACCTGGTCTCCTCCGAGCAACCCTCCGGAGCAACCACGACCTATAACTATGACGCGGCGGGGCGGCCGGCGTCGCAAACCGATCCCGCCGGGGGCGTCACACGGTACTCGTACGATGCGGCCGGACGGATGCTCTCGCAGGTCGACCCCGGCGGCCACTCCACCCGCTACAGCTGGGATTCGGGCGACCGCGTCGTCACGGCGACCAACGCGGTGGGAAGTGTGTTCCGTTATGGGTGGGAACCGAACGACCACCTCGCTTCGCTGACCGATCCCACCGGAGCCGTTACGAAGTACTCGTGGGACGCGATGTTCCACCTGACCGACTCGACGAGTCCGTCAGGGGCCGTGACCACGTATGGCTACACGGCTGAGGATTCACTGTCGAAGCGGTCGGACCCCCTTGGCGGCACGGCGTCCTTCACCAGCGACGCGCGAGATCGAACGGTGAAGACCGTCGACCCGAATGGCGGGACGTGGAGCTATTCCTATGACAGCGTCGGAAACCTGACATCCGTCGTCTCTCCCGAGGGCGGAAAGACGTCTTACGCGTATGACACCCACGGCAACCTGACAGCGGAGACGAGCCCCACCGGGAGCAAGACGCGCTACAGCTACGACAGCGTCGGCCGTCTCATCAAGCAGATCGACGCGGACGGCGTCACCACCTCGTACGCCTACGACCTGATGGACCGCGTCGCCCGTATCACCGATGGTCGTGGAAAGCACACGGACCTGGCCTACGACTCCGACGGCAACCTCACCTCGGTCACAGACCGCGGCGGAGCCGTAACGGCCTACCGCTACGACGCGGTGGGCCGGGTCGTCTCCCAGACGAGCCCGTCGGGCGACGTCACCTCCTTCGGCTACGACTCCGACGGCAACGTCACCTCTGTCACGGATGCCTTGGGTCGGACCCGGTCCTACTCCTATGATGCACTCGAGCAACTCGTCGCGGCGACCGATGCAGAGGGAAGCGCGACCGCGTACGCATACGACGCCAACGGTCGCACCACTTCCGTCACCGACCCGAACGGCAACGTGACCGCTTTCACGTATGACGGTGATGGCAATCAGGTAAGCACCACGGATCCCGTCGGAGGGGTGACCCAGTATGGATGGGACGCCGCCGGTAACCAGACCTCCGTCACGGACGCGAAGGGCCACCGCACTCTCTACGGCTACGACCCGGCCGGTCAGCTGGTCAAGGTCACGGAAGGCCACAAGTCGGGAGCGAAACCCTCACCCGACACGAATGTCGTCTCGACGTACACCTACGATCGCGACGGCAACCTTGCGACGATCACCGACCCGAACGGGCACACCACTCGGTACACGTCCGACCCATCGGGACGGACGACCTCCGAAACGAACCCCGTCGGCAACACGACGAGCTGGATGTACACACCGGCAGGGCGGATTGCCAAGACCACCACTGGTACGGGGGCGACCACCGCACTTTCCTACGACAAGCGAGGTGACCTGGTCAGGCAGGACCAGGCCGGCGCTGTGGCGACTTACGAGTACGACGCGGAACAGCGTTTGATCGCGATGACCGATCCCACGGGCGTCTCCGGCTGGGTCTATGACGATGACGGCCGCGTCACCACCCAGATCGACCAGTCGGGCGGCCGACTCGCGAACGCGTACGACAAGGCGGGCCAGCTCGCGTCCATGACGCTGCCGACCGGCCAGAAGCTGACGTACACGTACGATCGGGCGGGCAAGACGACATCCCAGTCGTCGCCCTGGGGGTCACTGGCCTACGCGTGGGATCCGGCGGGCAACCTGACCGAACTGCAACGCTCGACCGGCGTCACTACGACGTACGCATACGACGGGTCGAACCGCGTCACCGATGTGCGGCACTCCACGCCGGCGGTTGTCGCCGGGACGACATCCACGCCGTCGCCGAAACCTGCTGCCTATGCTTCGGGGGACGCCACGGCTGCCAAGTGCACCACGGTCGCCGGCTACTTGTCCGCCCGGAGCGCCCCGGCGGCGGGGGAGAGCACGCTGTGCACCCACACGAACACCTATCTGAAGGGTCGGACTCTCCCAACGGCGTCCAAACCTGTACCCGACGGCGGTTCCCTCGCTTACCACTACGACTACGACGCCGACGGCAACCTCGCGGGGGCGAGCCGCACCGTCGCTCAGCCGACGCAGGAGTTCGCCCCAAAGCCCGGCTCCACCCACCCGTCGGGTACGTCGGGGCGGTCGACCGACTCGACGCCCGCCGCGAAGGCGGCACCGATATCGAACGTGACCTCCGTGACTTACGGATACGACCGGCTCGACCGGCTGGCGACGTCTCAGACGTCGTCGGCCGAGAAGAACATGTACGGCTATGACGCCGCGGGTAACCGGACATCGTGGTCTCGGTCGGGCGCGAAGGACGGGGACTTCGCGCAGACGGCGACGTTCAACGACGCCAACCAGCTGACGCAATCCGTGACCACGGGTTCTGGTCGTGGAGTCTCCGCTGGCGTCGCCTCGTATTCGTATGACGGCGCCGGGAACCGGGTGTCG
The DNA here is from genome assembly GCF_000383315.1 of Cryocola sp. 340MFSha3.1. Taxonomy (NCBI): domain Bacteria; kingdom Bacillati; phylum Actinomycetota; class Actinomycetes; order Micrococcales; family Microbacteriaceae; genus Cryocola; species Cryocola sp. 340MFSha3.1. The sequence continues at coordinate 1,833,412 of NZ_KB911087.1, read as the reverse complement.
CAGGCGGTAGCGGGGACGGGAACTTCATTCGCGTACAACGCGGCAGGTCAGGTGGGTGCCGTAACGCGTGAGGGCCGGTCGACAACCTATGCCTATGACGGTCTGGGGCGCCGGGCGTCGGTGACGGATCAGTCGAGGTATGGCACGTCGACCACCCGCAACAGTTACGACGGTGCCGAGCTGGTGCAAGCGAACGTGTCCGGTCAGGGGACCACAACGCTGGTCCGGGATGCTGCGGGTGCGTTGGCTGAGCATGTGACCTCCACGGGTGAGGCGACATGGGATCTGCTGGATGGGCTGGGTTCGACGGTCGCAGGTGCTCGGGCGGGTTCGGTGACCGAATTGTCTTCGTACGATGATTGGGGTGCTCAGCGTTTCGAGTCGAGCGGTTGGTCGGCTCCGGAGTCGTATACCGGTCATCCGCAGGATGTGACGCAGGGTCAGGTGCACACGTTCGCTCGCAGCTATGACCCAGCGACCGGCAGTTGGACGACCCCGGACAGTTGGCGTGGTCTGCTGACGGAGCCGGCCTCCCTGGGCCGTTACCGTTACGTGTCGAGCAACCCGGTCACGTTCCTGGACCCGGACGGTCACAAGTGCGCGCCACGTACTGGTGCCAGCGATGCGCTCCCACTCGGGTGCGGCGCACCGCCCCACAAGGCATACCAAGACGTGAAGATGCCACCCGAGCCGCCGCCCTACACTCCCGCGAAGAAGGACCCACCAACAAAGACCGCCACGGGGCCCACCTGGGAGAACGACCCTTCGTGGCGGCATGCGCTGTACGAGTCCTACTGGCCGGCAGGGATCAACTGCGACACGCAGATGAAGGTGGGTTCGTCACAGCAACAGCTCGCCATCAATGAGGCGTGCGGTAAAGCGCTCAGCCAGGCCAGTTTGTCGACACAGCCGCAATGGGTTCGCGATCTGGTGGCAGCCAACCAAGCTATTCACGACGCCGCCCTGCCCTTCGTACTGATCGGGATCACCGCTGCTGGCGGCACTGCAGGCTACAAGGGATCGTCCTCGTACATTGACATCACGAAGGGTGGTTCTGTACGAAATGTCGCTACAAGCGTGACTCGCGGCGACTTCGAGAGAAATCTCATCAACGCGGGATGGAGCAAGCGGGTCGTGGGTGGAGGACGCGCGACAATCTTCGAGAAGAACGGAGCGAAGTACAGCGTGCGTGACGAGAATTCGAGCGGATTCGAGGGGTCAACAGCAGAATTCACCCCAAGCGGATGCGACGGGAAGGCGATACTCAAGATTCGGCTCGGCGAAGGTTAGGAGGAACCGCCTAATGGGTGATAGTGCGGAGCTTGAGCGGCGCGTGCTCTCCACGATGTCCGATGTGTCACGCAGCATGATGTCTGCCGCGCCAGGCGAAGTGTACGAGCTGTCAATGGAAGGCGCAGCTCGCTTCACAAAGCTGTTTGACGCAGACCATGCCGGATTGGCTTATGTGCTCTGGATGGATGTCAGCGATCTATATGACCATCCCCGCGGAAGGCAATCCATGGATGAATGCGAGCGGATGGGACGGATGGTCGCCCGAGACTGGCTGAAGAGTGATCCGCAGACGTATGACGACGCGGCGCGGTTCTTCGAGCGCTGGTCGCGATTCCCGCGCATCCAATAGTGGATCGACGCCATAACAGATCGGCTTGGGCGTAGCCGGAAATACAACAGGCGTTGCCCACGGTTGGGGTTAGCCCTGTGCCGGCGAAAGGTAAGCAGAGAAGACACGATTGGAGCGGCCGATGAGCAATAGCCCTGAACGGAGGCAACGCTGGGAGCGGCGGGACCTTCTCCCCGGGCCCAGTGTCTTGCAGTGGTCCAGCTGGGCGCTGTGGGGTGGATGCGCTGCAGTGGTGGGCGGGGCCGGTGCGATCATCTGCGGTCTCACCGTCGTCGCGCGGACGCAAACGTTGGATCCGGTGACGCTTGCGTTCATGATGACTTTCCTCGTCGGCTGCATAGTCCTTTTCTTTTGTGTCCGGATGATGGAGCGCAAGGAAAAGCAAGAACTCGCTGCGGGTTACACGACAAGCAAGCAAGGACATTACGAAATGGAGAGACGTCACTCGCCGACGGGTATCATCGTTCGCAAGGCCGGGCAGCCAGCGCTTACCCGCGACCAAGAGGCGGCAGCGAACGCGTTGGTACGTGACTTTTTATCGTCTCGAGCACAAGGGCGATGAGTTCGCCGGAAGGCTGCGATCCTGAGCGCCACCCCTACCGAGCAAGTCGTCGGGCCAGGGAGCGTGGCGAGATGGGTTCGTCGACTGTCTCAGCATGGCGGGACGAGAGAGTTCGCTGATGATGACGGTGTTTCGATGGCTCGCCGGCTTTGCAGTAGCGGGTACGTTGACCGGTCTGCTCGTTGCCGTTGTCTTCGGCAGCGCTCAGGCTCTCTCGCAGTTCCTTGCGCTCCTTGCCGTTGTTGCGGTGCTCGTCCTCATCCGGCTCGGTCTGCGCATCAAGGCAACCCGAGCGGTCGCGCGAGCTCGAAAGCAATTGAGCCATCGCGGCATCAATACATGGGTGTGCCGTCTCGAAGAGGAGTCATTGGGTGCTCTGCCGGAACTGGCAGAGAAATTCGGCTCGCTCGTTAGTAGCGGGCAGGGCCTTCCGCCGTTCATCGTGACTTTGGGCGATCGTCACCTTTGCCTATACACGCCATACGGTGCGGGCTTCCCCGTCACGCGCGTTGATCGGTCGCACGTGTGGGCTTCCTTCGGCAGTCGCGAGGGAAGGCTAGAGCGAAGAGCCGCCATGCTGACGATCGACCCGCATAAGGCCCCTGTGCGACTTCGGGCGCTGGCTACGCGATTGCTCGTGCCATCTGGTCGGGCCACCAAGGGGCTTGCGCGCGCGGTGTCCCAAATCTGATGCAGTGCCGATTTCCGGATGTCCCAGCCGAAAGGGGAGTCGCATTGTGACTGACGCGGTAAACCTGACGGTCCTTCCGTTCGCGATCCTCGACGCCCTCGGCTGACCCGATAATGCAAAACGCCAACAGAAGAGACGCGCTATTTGGAGCGGCCGGATTCGTCGTTGGCTCACTCATTCTCGCCGGAATGGTCGCAGGAGCATTGAATACGGGGCAGGCGTCACAGCTCCAGGCTTTCGTGATCGGGGGAGTTGCGGCGCTGTTCGCTGTCTCCAGTCTTATGCTGCTCTATCGCGCCTCTGTACGGCGCCAGCTGGATCGTATCCGGGCTGCCGAGGGTTCCGAAGCCATAGCGATCCAGTTGTCATCTCGTACGCGTCGCGACCTTGAATCGTGCGGACTCGCGCCTGTTTTCACTCTCCATAACCTGGCCGTGACGATCCGGTCGAACGACATCCGACTGTGGACCGGGCTGCGGGAACCCTTCGCCTTCGGGAGTATCGAGTCGTCAAGCGTGGAGTCCATCGAGGTCGTGGGTCGTGCCCTCCGACTCACGTTGCGTTCCCAGCCGCGCGCCGCGTGCACGTTGGAGCTTGCCCCTCGGTCAGTGCATACCCCGATGCCGAAGTTCCTCACTCCGTCTGAGTTGACGGAGATCCGAGATCGGATGCTCCAGATTTCCTGACTACGTCGGGTCACGTCTCAGGACACGATTCGCGAGACAGCGTCACGATCCCGGGTCTATTTCGTCTTGGTGGAAGAGACGACCGAAAAGGAATCGCATGACGAGCAGCGAACAGTACGCACCACCTGTCCAGAAACCGGCCCCAGCCCGTCCGCGTAGCGGCTTCACCCGGATCGTCATTGGGAGCGCGGCCGGCGTGGTGGTCTTCGCTGCAGGTGCCGGGGCGTCGGGTGCGGTCGCGATGAATTCCCAGCGGACCGTGGAGAACACGTTCGTGGCGGCCAAGAAGAAGGCCGTCGCGTTGTACGAAGACGACAGGGCGGCGCAGAAGAAGCTGGCGACGAAGCAGAAGGAGGTCGAGGCGGCTCGTGGGGCGCTGACGCAGTTGCAGCGTCTGCTGGAAGGTTCGGAAGCGGTGTCCGATACCACGCGCGAACACCTCGCTGACGCCCTGGATGAGCTGACGGCCTACGACCCGAAGGCGACACCGGCCGACGCTGTTCCACGGCCTCAGCCGAAGGACGCGGCCGGAATGTGGATCGGCGATCTCTCTGCCGAGGCGCACCGCTTGGTCGAGTTCTCCCTGGATCACGAGGAGGACCACGAGGCTACCGAGCGAGCCGTGGACTACCTGGAGGAGACGCTCGCCGACGCCAAGCAGGTCGCTCAGGAGATCATCGCCGAAAGTTGGTCGGCCGGGCTGAACCTTCCCGGCGCATGATTGCGAGCGGCACTCCTCGGGAGCGTCGCCGCTGCGTCCGCTTGGTTGCAGTGCTGACCGTGGCTGGCGCTCTCGTGGCAGGCAGCGTCGGCTGCACGCCGATCGCCGAGCGCCCGGAGGCGGCCGTCCGGGCCTACCTGGACCGGATCGTGGCCGGGGACATCGAGGGGGCACTCGAGCTGGATGGAACCCGGCTGGCGGTGAGTGAGGTCCTTCTCACGAACGCGGCCTACCGCGCGGCGACCGACCGGATCACCGGCTACAGGATCATGACGACGACCATCGATGGAGACGAGGCGCAGGTCAGGGTTCGGACCGTTCAGAAGAGCGGCCGAGCGCTGACGCGGCTGACGGTGAAGCGAACGGCGGGGCGGTGGAACCTTCTTCCCGCTTCGCTCGGCTACATCGAAATCCGGCCGGGGCCCGACGGCTTGGGTCGGACGATCAGCGGGCAGCGGATCCCGGATGAGCGCGAGCTGACTCTTCACGCCTTTCCTGGCACGTACCGTCTGGAGGGCGTTTCGACCGGCGACATCACGGTGAAGAGCGCCCCGGCCGCCCTCACCGGGTTCGGCTCGCACTCTGGCCTGGTGCCGGCAGTCGCGCTGACGGCACGAGGGAAGGAGCGCGCCGTCGGAGCGGCGAAAGCCCACCTCGACGCGTGCGCCGCGCTCGGAGATGCGGCCAGAGGAGCGGAGTGCCCGTTCGAGATGGACACCAGTGAGAAATGGTGGACGACGAGCCGGTGGAACATCGAGCGAGAGCCGACGTTCACGGTCAGTGAATGGGAGCCGGAGTGCGACCCGCCGGGTCGATCGAGCTTCCGGAGCGCCGGGTGCTGGATGGTCGACTCGGACAGCGTGCCGGTCACCTTCACCGCGTCATCCCCGGCCTCATTCGACTCGACGACGGAACCGGTGGACGCCCAACTCCACGGCTGGCTTCGCGGTTTCACGGATGCCGGGGCCGGGTTCCATGCCTTTCCCACGCGTTTCCGGTAGCCGGCAGGCATGGACGACGAAGGGCGCAGGGTCCGTGACCCTGCGCCCTTCTTCCGCGCCGCTCAGCCCTGGCGGGCCTTCATGCGCGGGTTCTTCTTGTTGATGATGAACGTGCGGCCCCGGCGACGCACCACCTGAGCTCCGGGCATCGCCTTGAGCGACTTCACCGAGTTGCGTACCTTCATGACGGACCTCCCTTGTTGAAACCTATTCTCAATAACAATGGAGGATCGTCGTTTATTGCCCGGCTGCGGCTAGATCCCGAATGTGGCCAGCCAGGAATCGACCACCGGGATGTCCAGGCGCTGGTAGCCGCCGAGGTAGCGGCAGTTGTCCGTGTAGCCGTAGCTCGTCACCGCGACCAGCTGGTCGCCGAGGAACACCGGGCCGCCCGAGTCGCCGAAGCAGGTCCCGCCGGTTCCGCGGGTGTCGTTCGGATTGCCGTTGGTCTGCAGGATCTGCGGGGTCAGCTTCTGGCCCGGCATGTCCACGTAGCGCCGGATGAGGGGGTAGCTCATCGGCTGCGGCTTCTGCGGGCCGGACTCCGGCTTGCGCACCTCTGTTCCATAGCCGACTGCGGTGAAAAGCGTCTTCGACAGGTTGCTCGTCTTGATCGCGTCGAGCGTGCCCACGGGCGCGATCTGCGGGTAGCCGGATCCGAACGAGGCCACGGGCTGGTCGAGCACGATGACGCCGACGTCGTTCCAGTTCGCGGTGTCGGTGAAGTCCGAGTAGTCCGGATGCGTGTACGCGGTTCCCGAGTAGTAGCCGGCCGCGGTGATCTCGGCGGCGGTGAACCCGACGGTCGGGTCGGCGGCGACCGGGAACGGAGCGGGCGGCTGCTCGGCGATCACGGAGTCGAACGTGACGAGTGTCTTGCCCAGCGTCCCCGAGGTGCAGTGTGCGGCGGTCACGACCACCGTCGGCGACACCAGCGTCGCCGAGCACCGGAAGCGCCCGTCGGCGTCGTAGAACAGGATCAGGCCGACGTCGGGATGCTTGTTCCCGTCGGCGACTCCTCCCGTGCTGGCGACGGCGGGTGTGCCGACGGCCAGTCCGGCGAATGCGGCCAACGCGATGGCGGCGGCCAGGATTCTCTTACGCATGGATCCCCCTTTGGATCGGTAGCGGTTCAGTCCTCCGAGTATGCACATCCCCCAGGCGGGGGCCAAGGCTCGACTTCTGTGCGATGTTCGTTCGAAACCACTTCGATGAGCAGCGTCACGATCACGAGGTGGCCCACGTCTTCCTATGTGAAGGGTTCGGGCGAACGGGCCGGACCCCTTCAGGCGATGTGGCGGGGAGTACGGGAACTGTCCCGCCACATCGCCCCCACGCACCGTCGAACCGTTGATCGGGTGCGCCGCGGGCCGTTCCGCGAAAAGGCGTCACCCCCTATGCTGTTCCGGGGGAAAGGGGATTCTGATGGGCGCGATCGCAGTGCACGAGTTCGTGTCGCTGGACGGCGTGTTCGAAGATCCGAGCTGGACGTTCGAGTTCGGGTTCGATCCCGACATGGGCGAGGACATCGGCCGCATCACGCGGGCGTCGGACGTGATCCTGCTCGGCAGGCGCACGTTCGAGATGTTCGCTCCCGCGTGGTCCCCGCGCACCGCCGACGACGATCCGGGTGCGCCGTTCTTCAACGACAGCCCGAAGGGCGTCGTCAGCTCGACCCTGGACGACCAGACCGCGGAGCGCACGTGGCGCAATTCGCGGTCGCTCGGCGCGTACGACGCCGAGCGCATCCGGGCCTTCGCCGGCGAGTTCAGCGGCGGGGTGTACATCAGCGGCTCCGGCTCGCTGGTGCGGTCCCTGCTGGCCGACGGACTCGTCGACTCGCTCCATCTGTTCGTCTATCCGCTGGTCCGTGGGACGGGCGCACGCCTGTTCCCCGAGGGAAGCGCGCCCGCTAAGCTGCGGCTGCGTCACCACGACGCCTACGACAACGGCGTCCTCCACCTCCACTACACGGCCGCCTGACACCGCCCGCGTGCGACCGCCCCCATCGCGGCCGCCGGACCGGTTCTCAATTGAGGCCGCTCATCGTCCGCAATCGACGTTAGCCTCGCTCATGGCGGGGCTGCTCCGCCATCACATCCATACACAGCACACCCGGGAATCACTGTGACTCTGCTTCGTCTCTCACTCCGCTTCGTGCGCCCCTACTGGCGCGCGGTGACCGCGGTCGTGGTCCTTCAGCTGATCGCGACCATGGCCGCCCTCTACCTTCCGACCCTCAACGCCCAGATCATCGACAAGGGCGTCGTCACCGGCGACACCGACTTCATCTGGCGCACCGGCGGCATGATGCTCGTCGTCTGCTTCATCCAGGTGATCGCCGCCGTGACGGCAACCTACTTCGGGGCGCGCGCGTCGATGTCCGCGGGCAAGGACATCCGGCGCTCCTTCTACCGCAAGGTGGATGCGCTGCCGTCGCTCGACCTCGCCCGCTGGGGGATGCCGACGCTCATCACGCGCAACACGAACGATGTCCAGCAGGTGCAGATGCTCCTGCTGATGACGTTCAACTTCATGGTGTCCACCCCGATCATGTGCATCGCGGGGATCATCTTCGCGGTGCAGGTCGACGCCGGGCTCTCCTGGCTGATCTGGGTCTCGGTCGCCGTGCTGTTCATCGTCGTCGGCGTCCTCGTCTCGCTCCTGCTGCCGATGTTCCGCATCATGCAGGAGCGCATCGACGGCGTGAACGGCGTGATCCGCGAGCAGATCGTCGGCATCCGCGTCATCCGCGCCTTCGTCCGCGAGCGCTTCGAGACGAAGCGGTACGACGACGCCAACGCGGCCCTCACGCGCATCTCGGTCAAGGTCGGAAACGTCTTCGTGCTGATGTTCCCGATCATCATGCTCATCCTCAACGCGGCGACCGTCGCCGTGCTCTGGTTCGGTGGTCACCGCGTCGACGCCGGCGACATCCAGATCGGCGCGCTGACCGCCTTCCTGCAGTACCTCCTGCAGATCCTGGTCGCCGTCATGATGGGCGTGTTCATGGCCATGATGATCCCGCGCGCCATGGTCTGCGCGGAGCGCATCGAAGAGGTTCTCGGTGCGACGCCCAGCACCGCTCAGGCTCAGGCCGACGCCGACGAGGTCCCGACGAACGGCCGGGTCGAGGTGCAGGGTGTCACCTTCGGCTACCCGGGCGCCGAGAAGCCGGTGCTCAGCGACGTGACGTTCACGGCAGAGCCCGGCAAGGTGACCGCGATCGTGGGCTCCACCGGTTCCGGCAAGACCACGCTGGTCTCGGTGATCGCCAACCTGTTCACACCGCAGAGTGGACACGTCCACATCGGCGGCGTCGCTGTCGACGCGCTCACCCGCAAGCAGATCGCCGGGGTGCTCGGGCTGGTGCCGCAGCGGCCGTACCTCTTCTCCGGGACGATCGCCTCGAACCTGCGCTTCGGGCGTCCGGATGCGACCGACGAGGAGCTCTGGGAGGCGCTGCGCGTGGCCCAGGCCGAGGACTTCGTCCGAGCGAAGGAGCACGGCCTCGACGAGCGCATCTCCCAGGGCGGTACGAACGTCTCCGGCGGACAGCGCCAGCGACTGTGCATCGCCCGCGCGCTCGTCGCCCGGCCGAAGGTGTACCTCTTCGACGACTCGTTCTCGGCGCTCGACGTCGCGACCGACGCCCGCCTGCGGCGCGCGCTCGCCGAATCCATCGGGGACGCGGCGATGATCGTCGTCGCGCAGCGCGTCTCCACGATCCGCGAAGCCGACACGATCATCGTCATGGACGACGGACGGGTCGTCGGACGCGGCACCCACGACGAACTGCTGGAGACCAACGAGACGTACCGCCAGATCGTCGAGTCGCAGCTGAGCCTGGAGGTGGCCTGAGATGGCACGGACCACAGAACGCAAGAAGCGCGGCGGACGCCCCGAGGAGGGGCAGAACCCCACCGCGAAGGACATCGTCCTCGACGAGCTCGAGGAGGAATACGACTTCACGCCCACCGAAGCCGACGGCGACATGTTCGGCGGAGCACCGGCGAAGAAGGCGGAGAACTTCTGGCCGTCGTTCAAGCGGCTCATGGGACTCCTCAAGCCCGAGTGGCTCGGGATGGCCTGGGTCACCCTGCTCACGGTCGTGTCGGTCGTGCTCGTCGTCATCGCACCGAAGATCCTCGGTGACGCGACCAACGTCATCTTCAACGGCATCTACGTCACGAAGCAGGGCATCGACTTCACGGAGCTCGGGCGCCTCCTGCTCATCGTTCTCACGATGTACCTGGTCGCGTCGTTGCTGCAGTGGTGGCAGGGCTACCTGCTCAACGCCCTGGTCATGCGCGTGGTCTATGGGCTGCGCAAAGACGTGGAGTCGAAGCTCAACCGCCTCCCGCTGAGCTACTTCGACACCCGGCAGCGCGGAGACCTCATGTCCCGCGTGACCAACGACGTCGACAACATCCAGACGGCTCTGCAGCAGGCGTTCTCGCAGCTGATCCAGTCCGTGCTGATGGTCATCGGCATCGGGATCATGATGTTCATCGTGTCGTGGCAGCTCGCGCTGATCGCGCTGATCTCCATCCCGCTCTCCGGCGTGATCGCCGGTGTGATCGGCTCGCGCTCGCAGAAGCTGTTCACCGCGCAGTGGGCTTCGACCGGTTCGCTCAACGGCCACATCGAGGAGTCCTACTCCGGTCTCGACCTGGTGCGCGCCTTCGGCCGCGACGAGGTCATGCTCGGCGAGTTCGACGAGCGCAACTCCAAGCTGCACCGGGCGCAGGTCGGCGCGCAGTTCGTCTCGGGCAGCATCATGCCGGCGATGAACTTCGTCTCCTACCTCTCCTACGTGCTCATCGCGGTCGTCGGCGGCCTGATGGTCGCCGGGCGCACGCTGACCATCGGAGACGCCACCGCGTTCATCCAGTACTCCCGCGAGTTCTCGCAGCCGATCGGGCAGATCGCCGGCATGGCCAACATGCTGCAGTCGGGTGTCGCCTCGGCCGAGCGGACGTTCGAGTTCCTCGACTCGGAGGAGCAGATGCCCGAGACGCCGACGCAGCACCTCCCGGAGCGTGCGGACGGCCGTGTGGAGCTCGACGCGGTGGACTTCTCGTACGACCCCGAGACGCCGCTCATCCAAGACCTCTCGCTCAGCGTCCAGCCGGGCAGCACGGTCGCGATCGTCGGTCCGACGGGAGCGGGCAAGACCACCCTCGTCAACCTGATCATGCGGTTCTACGAGTTGAACGGCGGCACCATCCGCCTCGACGGCATCGACACAACGCACCTGTCGCGGGATGAACTCCGCGGCCAGGTCGGAATGGTGCTGCAGGATGCATGGCTCTTCTCGGGCACCATCCGCGAGAACATTCGGTATGGGCGCCTCGAAGCGACCGACGACGAGGTGATCGAGGCGGCGAAGGCCACCATGGTCGACCGCTTCGTCCGGCAGCTGCCCGACGGCTACGACACGGTGATCGACGCGGAGGGCGGCAACGTCTCGGCCGGTGAGCGCCAGCTCATCACCATCGCGCGGGCGTTCATCGCGAACCCGTCGCTGCTGATCCTCGACGAGGCCACCTCCTCGGTCGACACCCGCACAGAGCTGCTCGTCCAGCACGCGATGGCGGCGCTGCGCACCGACCGGACGTCGTTCGTCATCGCCCACCGTCTGTCCACCATCCGCGACGCGCACACCATCCTCGTGATGGAGCACGGCCGGATCGTCGAGCAGGGCAACCACGCAACGCTTCTCGAGCGGCGCGGAGCGTACTACGACCTGTACATGACGCAGTTCCGCGGCGACGACGCGGGGGCCGAGGTCGACCAGCAGGATGAGGCAGGCGTGCCCGAAGAGGTCGCCGCCCCGTAAGGGTGGCGCGCGGACCGCCTAGCGGGGTTGGGGCGGTCCGCACGCCGGACACCAGTGAACAACCACCGCGGCACCGGGTCACTCTCGTTGACACCGGTGCCGCGGCGTGCGGCTAGACGACACGGTCCATGGGCGGTGTAGCCCTACACCTTTTTGCTAGGCAAGTGAACGAGTTGCCGAGCGGGCCGGAGCGCCGTACAACGGGGACATGACGAAAGACGAGCGCGCCTCCCTGCCTCCCGGCCCCGACTTCTCTTACGGCGGGTACACGGTGAAGCTGGAGCCCGAGCACGGGCAGACCGGGCGCTGGCGCGTTGTTGACGACGAGAACTACTACGGTCTGGTCGCTGCGGCGGAGCCGCTCCGGGGTGAGCCCGAGGTCCATTTCGCGGCGCACTTCCCGGGCGAGGAGGACATCCCGCCGATGAAGATCGTGCCGCTGTGGACGCTCGCGGTGGAGTTCCTGCTGGATGCGGGCAAGGGCGAGGCGCTGTGGGGCCTCCCCGACGACCGGACGGCGCCGCATCCCATCGTCGCGGACGAGATCGCGCCACCGACCGGGCCGGTCGAGGTGCGCGAGGGTCTCCGCGCCCAGGACTCTGCGCAGTAACGACCCCGTCGCGAAGCTACGAGCGGATTGACGAAAGGCGGATCGCCGAATTCAGGTAGAGGGCGGCGATGGACAAGGAGACCACGCCGCCCGTCCATCCGATCCATCCATCGTCGAGTAGGGCCGTGGTGATGGATGCGATCGCTTGCGCCCCGAACCAGCAGCCCAGCGCATAGCCGGCGGGTGGTCGGGCCGTCATGCGCCACCAGCTGCGGGGCGCGTCCGACTCGTTCTCGCCCCGGAACAATCGCGAGAGCACGAGGACGAGAAGCAGCACGATGACGCTGCCCGCCACCACGCCCCACGCCGATTGTGTCGACAGCCCGACCGTTATTGCGGCGAGGACCGCAAGGGCATAGCCGGCGATGATCGAGATCGCTTTGGTGGAAGTGTCGCGGACTCGCATCGGATCAGCTCACGACCTTGTATTCGTAGTAGTTGCAGTACCGCACCCGTCACCCTCTTAGACGCACGAAGCCGGCGATCATGACGTCGCCTCGCCGATGCAGATGACCATTCCGGGTGACCTGCTGGCGAGAGGGCCCGAACACGCACGAAGGCCCGGAGCCGAGCGGCTCCGGGCCTTCGTCGCGTCGCGCGCGTTACGCGGTGACGCCGATCGCGAAGCTGACGGCTCCCTGGTCGTCGACCTGTGCATCGAGCACCTTGTCGTCGAGGACCTCGGCCGCCTGCGTCTCGAGGAAGATGCGGGCGCCGCCCGACTCGACCACCTGGTCCGAAGGGTCCGGCTCCGGGGTGACCGCCGCGGCGAACGCGGTGTTGTCGGGGTTGCTGCTGCTGATCCGCAGACCCGCGGAGTCGTCCGGGGACTGGTCGGTCAGCGTCTTGACGATGGTGCTGGCGTTCTCGGTGAGGGTGAGCATGTGCTCTCCTTCCTATCGATGGTCCAGGAGTCGCCTACGTTCCCGCGCACTCCGGTCGACCGCAACCGGCTCGGAGGCCATTGCCAGGGAACGCTCACGCTCTACTCGAAGGCCTTCACGAGCTCGCGGTCGAAGGCGTCCAGGTCGTCGGGCTTGCGCGACGAGACGAGGGTGAACGGGCCGTCGTCGACCACGACCTCCTCGTCGACCCAGGTCGCCCCGGCGTTGCGGTAGTCCGTCTGCAGGCTCGGCCAGCTGGTCAGTGTCCGGCCGTCCACGACGCCCGCCTCGATCAGCACCCAGCCTCCGTGGCAGATGACGGCGATGGGTTTCCCTGCGGCGGCGAAGTCCTTCACCAGCGACACGGCCTCGGGGAACGTGCGCACCTGGTCGCCGTTGGCGACACCGCCCGGAAGCACGAGGGCGTCGAACTGGTCGGCGCTCGCCGAGCCGAGGGTCACATCCACGGGGAAGGTGTCGGCCGGTGTCAGGTGGTTGAACGCCTGCACCTCGCCCTCGTCCTTCGACACGAGCTTGGGCGTGCCGCCCGCCTCGGTCACCGCCTGCCAGGGCTGCACGAGCTCGGCCTGCTCGATGCCCTCGGGGCCCACCAGGAACGCGATTGTCTTGTTGGTCAGTGCCATGTTGTTCGTCTCCTTCCGATGCCCCACCTGTACGCCGGGGGCACGGCAGAATGAACCCATGGCGAGCATCCCGCAGCTGACTCTCAACGACGGCAACACCATCCCGCAGCTGGGCTTCGGCGTGTACAAGATCCCGGAGGCCGAGACGGCGGAGGCGGTGGTGACGGCGCTGGAGGCGGGCTACCGCCACATCGACACGGCGGCGTTCTACGAGAACGAGCGCGGGGTCGGCGAGGGCGTGCGGCGCAGCGGGATCGACCGGTCGGACGTGTTCGTCACGAGCAAGGTGTGGTGGACCGAGAACGGTTACGACTCGACGCTGCGGTCGTTCGACGCCAGCCTCGAGCGACTCGGCTTCGACAGCATCGACCTGTTCCTCATCCACTGGCCCGCCCCGCGCAGCGATCGGTACGTGGACACCTGGCGGGCCCTGGAGCGGGTGCAGGAGGAGGGCCGCGCGCGGTCGATCGGAGTGGCGAACTTCCACATCCATCACCTCGACCGGCTGGCGCGCGAGACCGACACAGTGCCCGCGGTGAACCAGGTGGAGCTGCATCCCTGGCTCCCGCAGGCCGAGGTGCGCGCATATGACGCGTCCCACGGGATCGTGACGGAGGCGTGGTCCCCGCTGGCGCGCGGCCGAGTGCTCGGCGACCCCGTCCTCGACGCGCTCGCCGCGAAGCACGGAGTGACACCCGCGCAGGTGGTGATCCGGTGGCAGCTGCAGCTGGGCAACGTCGTCATCCCGAAGTCGACGTCGCCGGAGCGCATCCGGTCGAACATCGACGTCTTCGGCTTCGAACTGGATGCGGAGGACCTGGCCGCGATCGCAACGCTCGAGTCGGGGGAGCGCACGGGCAAGGACCCGGACGACCTGGGCTGAGCCGCTGCGTCCTAGTCGACTCGGGTGACCGGCTGGCGCAGGATCGTCCGCAGCTTCTCCGGCGCCGTCCTCCGGGCGTCGCTCAGGTAGATCTCATGGTGGCGGCCGGTCATGGTGAGCCCCGCCTCCGGGATGAACACGTCGTGCAGCTCCGCCAGCACGGGCGCCTCGTCGTCGTAGGAGCCGACGTGGAGGGTCTGCACACTCAGCCCTTCGTCGAGCGTCTCGACGCGCAGCTCGTCCAGGCGCGGTGCGCCGCCCTTGCTTCGCACGGTCGCCGTCGCCTCCTCGACGTGCGCGTCGGTGATCCAGTCGGGGACGAGGTTGAGCGCGGTCCAGCGCCACTGAGACTTGTCGCGGGCGCTCGTGAACGCCGCCATGTCGTCCGCCCACCACAGCGCCTCCAACGGCATGACCGTGTAGTCGCGGTCGAGGCTGCGCTTGCTGAGGAACTTCAGCGCGTAGGCGAGCGGGAAGATCGTCTGAACCGCATCGCGATACTCGTCCGAGGTGTTCGGGTCGCCGTGACCGTCCACCATCAGGTAGCGCAGCGGCGGAACGGTGACGACCTCGAAGCGCCCGCGCCGGGGAGCATAGAGCCCCAGCTCCTTCTTCAGGTCGGTCTTCACGGTCACTCGCCCGATGGATGCGCCCCGACGACATCGAGGAGCCACGCCAGCGCGAACGCCCGCTCGCGCCAGGCGGCGTACCGCCCGGAGACCCCGCCGTGGCCGGCGGCCATCTCGATCTTGAGCAGCGGGTCCGCATCCACCTCGCGCAGCTTCGCCACCCATTTCGCGGGCTCGACGTAGAGCACCCGGGTGTCGTTGAGGCTCGTGATGGCGAGGATGCGCGGGTAGTGCGTCGCGTGCACGTTCTCGAGCGGCGAGTACGACTTCATGTAGTCGTAGACCTCCGGATCGTGCAGAGGGTCGCCCCACTCGTCCCACTCGATGACGGTGAGCGGCAGGGACGGGTCGAGGATGCTGGTGAGCGGATCGACGAAAGGCACCTCGGCGAGGATCCCGGCGAAGTCGCGGGGCGCCAGGTTCGCCACGGCTCCCATGAGCAGGCCGCCGGCGCTTCCGCCCTGCGCCGCCATGCGCGACGGATCCGTCCATCCACGGTCGACGAGGTGGCGGGCGGCGGCCACGAAGTCGGTGAAGGTGTTCTTCTTGTGGAGCTTCTTGCCGTTCTCGTACCAGAGCCGGCCCAGTTCGCCGCCGCCGCGGACATGCGCGATGGCGAACACGACGCCGCGGTCGAGGAGGCTGAGGCGCGGGATGCTGAACGACGGATCCATGCTCGCCTCGTACGAGCCGTAGCCGTAGAGCACGAGCGGGGCCGGCTCACCGGGCGTGACCAGGTCGCGGCGGTAGACGAGCGAGATCGGGACGCGTGCGCCGTCCGGTGCCGTCGCCCACTCCCGGCGCTGCTCGAACAGGGAGGCGTCGAACGCCCCGAGTACCGGCTGCTGCTTGCGCAGGGCGAGCTCGCGGGTGCGGACGTCGTAGTCGTACACGGTGGAGGGCGTCACGAAGCTGCCGTAGCCGAGGCGCAGGAACGGCTGCGTCCACTCGGGGTTGCCGCCGACCCCGACGGTGAAGAGCTCCTCGTCGAAGTGCAGCTCGTGCGGGGTGTCGTCCGCCGGCTGTTCGCTGTTCGGATCGGGCACGCAGGCGACGGCGACCCGCGTCATCCCCTCGCGGCGGTACTCGACGCTGACGAAGTCGCGGAACGCATCCACGCCCTCGATGCGCACGGCCGGATCGTGCCCGAGGAGCACCCGGCGGGGTCCCTGCGGGTCGTCGGCCGAGACGCTGACGAGCTCGAAGTTGATGGCGCCGTCGTTGTGGACGATGAGGAGGCGGTCGTGGCCGCCGACGATGGCGTGTTCGACGTCGTACTCGACGCCCTCCTTCCGCGGCCAGACCACGCGGAACTCGCCGGTGGGGTCGTCGGAGCGGAGCAGCCACGCCTCGCTGGTGATGTTCGAGCCGGCCTCGATGACCAGGAAGCGCCGGCTGCGGGTCAGGCCGACGCCGATCCAGTAGCGCTCGTCCGGTTCGTGGAACACCTGGGTGTCAGGGACGGCAGGAGCATCGCCCACCCGGTGCCGCCAGACGGTGTCGGGGCGCCAGGACTCATCCACCGTCGTGTAGAAGATGTAGGCGCCGGTCTGGTCGAACAGGGCGCCGCCTGCGGTCCCCTCGATCTCATCGGGGAAGGCCACGCCGTCGTCGACGAGCGAGCGGACGCGGAGCGTGTAGCGCTCGTCGCCCTCGGTGTCGACGGCCCACAGCAGGCGCGTGCCGTCGGCGCTCACGTCGAAGCTGCCGAGCGCGTAGAAGTCGTGGCCTTCGGCCTCGGCGTTGTCGTCGAGCAGGATCTGCTCGCCCGGGAGGCCGTTACGCTGGGCCGCCTCATCGAGCGTCGGGGGAACCCAGTCGTCGGCGGAGGCGATGGGTGCCCGGCAGTGGATGCCGTACTGCTTGCCCTCGACCGTGCGGGTGTAATACCACCAGTCGCCCTCGCGGACCGGCACGCTCAGGTCGGTCTCGCGGGTGCGCGCCTTGATCTCGTCGAAGATCTGCTCGCGGAGCAGCGCGAGGTGCTCGGTGCGGGCGTTGGTGTACGCGTTCTCCTCGTGGAGATGCGCGATGACCGCCTGATCGTCCTTCTCGCGCAGCCACTCGTAATCGTCGACGTAGACGTCGCCGTGGTGGATGCGTTCGACGGGCTTCTTGGCGGTGACCGGCGGGGTGAGCATGTGCCCAGGCTATCGGGCGGCGCCCACCCCGCACGCGGTCGCGGCCGTCGCCGCGGCCATCGTCAGGGGCGCAGCAGCACCTTGCCGACGCGTCCGGCCTCGCCGCTCGCGGCGACGGCTCCGGCGATGTCGTCCAGCCCGTGGACGCCCGCGACCGGGAGGGTCAGCGTGCCGTCCTGCAGACGGGCGAACAGCTCCTGGAAGAGCCGCCCGCGCTGGTCGGCCGGCATCTCGCGGCTGACGACGCTGCCCCAGAAGCCCTTGACCGTGGCCTGCTTGAAGATGATGTCGCCGGAGGCGAGCTCGAGGGTGGGAGACGCCATCGCGCCGAACACGACCAGGGTGCCGTTCTCGGCGAGCGTGGAGAGCACATCCCCTGCCGACGAGCCGCCGACGGAGTCGACGCCCGCGCTGATCGGTGCGCCCCCGGTGATCTCGGCGAGCCGGTCGCGCCATCCCGCATCGTCGGTCGCGATGACGCGCTCGATGCCCTGGGCGCGCAGCTCCTCCACACCGGCGGACCGGCGGACGAGGCCGACGACGTTGAGTCCGCGTGCGGCGCCGAGCTGGGCGACCATCCGGCCGACGGCGCCGTTCGCGGCGTTCTGGATGAGCCAGTCGCCCTCGCTGAGGCCGAGCGACTCGAGCAGGCTGATCGCGCTGAACGGCATCGACACCAGCTGAGCGGCCGACTCGTCGGGGAGCCCATCGGGCACGGGGATGAGGCCGGCGGCCCGGGTGACGAAGTACTCGGCCCACACGCCGAACGTCCCGCCGGTGACGACCCGCTGGCCGACCGTGAGCTGCTCGACGCCCTCGCCGACCGCATCCACGACGCCGAGCGCCTCGGTGCCGGCCTGCGCGGGGAGCTCGGGCTTGAAGCCGTAGGTGCCGCGCACCGTCCACAGGTCGTGATTGTGGATGGGCGAGAGCAGCATGCGCACGCGGACCTCGCCGGCGCCCGGCTGGGGGAGGGGACGCTCTTCGACCGCGAGCACCTCGGCGGGGTCGCCGAACTCGTGGTGGACCAGGGCGCGCATCGTGGTGGCGTCTGTCACGGCTCAGTCCTCCGAAACCGTGATGGTGACGTCGATGTTGCCGCGCGTGGCGTTGGAGTAGGGGCACACGTGGTGCGCCGCGTCCGCGAGGGCCTGGGCCTGCTCGGCCTCGATCCCGGGCAGGACGACCTCGAGCAGCACGGCGAGCTGGTAGCCGCCGTCGCCGTTCGGGCCGATCTCCACACGGCCTCCGACCGACGAGCCGTCGAGCTTCACCTTCTGGCTGCGGGCGACCGCCTGCAGCGCCGAGTGGAAGCAGGCCGCGTATCCGGCGGCGAACAGCTGCTCGGGGTTGGTGCCGGCTCCCGATCCGCCCATCTCCTTGGGGACGGCGAGGTCGAGGGCGAACGAGCCGTCGCTGGTGGCGACACGGCCGTCGCGGCCGGCGCCGGTCGACAGGGCTTCTGCGGTGTAGAGGACGTTCATCAGTTCCTTTCGGAGGGTGTTCTGTTGTGCGCGGGGGCCTGCGGCTGCGCTGCAGCGTGCATGGTCTCCGTGAGCCGGTGGAGGGTGTCGATGAGGGCGCCCGCCGCCTGCTGGTCGGGCAGGCCGGTGCCTGCCGCGATCCGGGCGGGGATGTGGGCGAGCTCCGAGCGCAGCTCCCGGCCGCGATCGCCGAGCGTCACCGTCACGACGCGCTCGTCGCCCGCGCGGCGTTCGCGCCGGACGAGACCGGACTGCTCCATCCGCCGCAGCAGCGGGGACAGCGTCCCCGAGTCGAGCTGCAGGTGTTCGCCCAGCGACCCGACGGTCTGCTCGCCCTCGACCCAGAGGGTGATGAGGACGAGGTACTGCGGGTAGGTGAGCCCCCAGGGCTCGAGGAGCGTACGGTACGCCTGCGTGGTGGCACGCGTGGCGGCGTAGAGCGAGAAGCACACCATCTCATCGGTCACCGGCATGAGCTAATAGTTGCACACAATAAAGTTGTGCACAATTTAATGCGTGGCCATGGGACGCGACACGCCGTTATGCGGAGCGGATAACGGCGTGTTGCGACCCACGGAGGGTCAGGGGGCGGGGGATGCGCGCAGCGCGGCCGCGAGGGCGATGAGGGCCGCGCGGACGCGGGTGAGCTCCGGAGGGGATGCGAGGCTCGCGCGGGCGCGCTTGACCGCTGTGAGCACGTGGTCGGCGTCCTCCACTCCGCGTCGGGAGAGGTGCTCGTCCAGGGCGCCCGGCAGCTCGGCGGCGGCGTCGATGCAGTCGATCGGCAGCGCGGCGGCGGAGGTGCCCGCCCGACCGACGCCCCGGCCGGGGCGACGGAGCAGCCGACGCGCGCGGTGCGCAGGCGCCAGTTGCTCGACGCGCG
The DNA here is from genome assembly GCF_000383315.1 of Cryocola sp. 340MFSha3.1. Classification (NCBI taxonomy): domain Bacteria; kingdom Bacillati; phylum Actinomycetota; class Actinomycetes; order Micrococcales; family Microbacteriaceae; genus Cryocola; species Cryocola sp. 340MFSha3.1. The sequence continues at coordinate 1,814,109 of NZ_KB911087.1, read as the reverse complement.
CCGCGGACGCCCGCACGGCGGCGACCGCGCGGGTCCGCTCCTCCTCGTCGTCTGACGGCACCGCGATCGCCGCCCCGACCGTTGTCAGCAGCTCCGACAGCCGGCGCCGCAGGACGTCGATGCTGCGGACGGGCAGCACGAACCAGCTGGCGGCGATGCCCAGTGCGGCGCCGAGGACGATCGCCAGCATCCGCTCGGCCAGCATCCCCGTCTCGCCGGTGAGCGACGCCGTCCCGGTCAGCTGCTGAAGAAGCGTCAGGACGAGCGTCACGGTGAGTGCCCAGAAGGCGTAGCTGTACGCGCGCAGCCAGGTGCCGACGAAGAGCGCGACGAAGATGATGACGACGCCGCCGAAACCGGAGGCGTGCGGGGCGGCAGCGGTCAACGCGACGGCAGCGATCGTTCCGGCGAGGGCCCCCACCACGCGGAGGGCGCTCTTGTGCACGACGTCCCCGCGCCCCCGGTTGCCCGAGCACACCAGGAAGGCGGTCAGCACCACCCACATCGCATGCTCGGGAAAGAGCAGCCAGCCGAGGAGGAAGGCGGCGGTGAGCGCGACGGCGAGCTGGATCGCCATCCGCGTGCTCGCGGGCAGACGCGCGCGGCCCGATCCGGCCGCAGCGCCGCGGGCCGCGGACGGAGGAGGGTCGGCCGGTGCGGCCTCCTGCCGCCGCCCCGGCAGCAGGCGCAGGATCTCGCGGGCGATGGCCACCCACACGGTTGCGATCACACCGGCGAGCAGGACGAGCAGCGTCGTGATCCATCCCGGCTGGCCGGAGACGGGCGACACCGGCGCGATCAGCATCGCGGTGAACGGCAGGGCGACCAGGGCCCCCAGCCGGGAGAGGCGGGGACCGAACCGCCGGAGCCAGATCGGCACGCTCATCCCGGTGACGAAGAGCGCCGCGCCCACGGGAGGAGCGACGACGAGCAGCCATCCGACGCCTCCCGCCACGAGTCCGATGAACGGCAGCACGACGGCTGAGCGTGCGAACTCAGTCCGGGATGCGAAGGTTCGCCGACCGAGGCTGAGCGCCACGACCGTCGCCAGCACCGCGGCACTCGTCACGCCCGCGGTCGCGCCGCCCGCCAGCAGGGACCCGAGCCACCACACGCTCGCGCACGCGGCGGCGGCAGCGGCGGTGGCGACGAGCGCGGTCGTCCCGTCCGCCAGGATGGCGCCGATCTGCCGCGCGCCCACCGGCACATCCTCTCACCGCGTGGGAGGAGAAGTGGGCGGCGCGGCGGAGCCCGGCAGGCGGAGCTCAGCCCGGCTCAGCGCGGAACGCTCAGCGAGCCGCGTCGAAAGCCAGCAGGGCAGCCCCGGCCCGACCGGCGTCGCCGCCGAGGGCGCTCTGAACGACCGGTGGCCGTTCGCGCCATGCCAGCCCAGCCGACATCCGTTCTCCGAGCGGCTCGAACAGGGCATCGCCGGCGTGCGAGACACCGCCGCCGAGCACGATCAGTCCGGGATCGAGCAGCAGGGTCAGGATGTTGAGGCCCTGGGCGAGCACATCGAGCGCCTCCGACCAGATGCGGTCGGCGAGCGGGTCGACCCCGAGCCGCTCGACGATGCGGCGGGTGCTGAGGGCGTCTCCGCCTGCCGCCCGGTACCGCCGGGCCACGCCCGCGCCGGACATGTACACCTCGAGGCAGCCGCGCTGGCCACAGGTGCACGGTTCGCCGTTCGGGATGACGGGGATGTGGCCGAACTCGCCGGCGGCGCCGGTCGCACCGGTCACGGCGCCGCCGGACGAGACGAGAGCGGCCGCGACCCCGGTGCCGATCGGCACGAGGGCGAAGTCGCCGAAGCCGCGCGCGGCCCCGCTGTTGCGCTCCGCCAACCCAGCCGCACGCACGTCGTGACCGACCGCCACCGGCAGGTGCAGCTCGGAGCGGAGGATGTCGAGGAGGGGGACGTCACGCCAGCCGAGGTTCGATGCGTAGTGCACCAGACCGCGCTGCTCGTCGAGCATCCCCGGAGTGGCGACGCCCGCGCCGACGACGTCGTGACCGTCGTCGGCCGCCGTGCGGCGCAGCTGGCCGAGCAAGCCGACGAGCGCGGTGAGGATGCCGTCCGTCGGGGTCGCGAGAGTCGTCTCCGTCACGGTCGCGCCGTCCTCGCGGACGACGGCGCCCTTCATCGCGGTACCGCCGAGGTCGACGGCCAGGACGACCGGGAGGCCGCTCATGCGGACTGCTCGCTCGCCGTGTCGCGGACGGCGGCGACCACGGCGCGGACCAGCTCGGCCGAGGTGACGTCGCGTTCGCCCGAGTCGTAGGCCGTCGGGGCGCCCGCGCCAGGAGTCGCGACCGCGCGCGGCGCCCGCAGATGGACCTCCGCGACGCCGGTCCGCCGCACGACCTCGGCGACGTTGGCGGGACGGACTCCGCCGCCCGCGAGGATCGTCACCCGGTCACCGGCGAGCTCCACCAGTCGCGTGAGCTCATCCGCGCCCTCCAGCGCCGTCGCGGCACCGGCCGAGGTCAGCACGCGTGTCACGCCGAGATCGGCGAGCTGCTGCAGCGCCTCCGCCCGGTCGGCGACCTGGTCGAACGCCTTGTGGAAGGTCACCGGCGCGTCGCCGCACGCGGCCACCAGGCGGCGGGTCGCATCCACGTTCACCCGTCCGTCGGCGCGCAGGGCTCCGACGACGAAGCCCAGGACGACGCCCGAGGGATTGGGGAGCGCACGGATCGAGTGGATGTCGTCCACCATCGCCTGCAACTCATCGTCGTCGTACACGAAGTCGCCCGGCCGCTGGCGGATGAGCACCTGGATGCCGATCCGCGTCGTCGCGCGCAGCGCTCCTGCGACCGTGCCGATGGACGGCGTGATGCCGCCTTCGCCCAGCGCCGCGCACAGCTCGATCCGGTCGGCGCCGGCCTCCTCGGCCACCCGGACGCCGGCGAGGTCGTCGAGGCAGATCTCGACGACCGTCACGCGAGGCGCTCCAGCGCGGCCGTGAGGTCCGCGCCGAGCTCGATCGCACCGACCGGGACGCCGCCGCCGAGCACGGGGAGGTCGGTGAGAGCGCGCGCATCCGCGATCGGGGTCCCGAGCGCCTCGAGCACGCGGAGCGCGATGAGAGTCGTAGCCCGTGGGCTGCCGTCCACGATCTTCATGGCGACGGCCGTGCCGTCCGCTGCCGCGACTCCGATCACGCCCTCGGCGCCGCCCTTGGCGAGCGCTCCGGGGACCGTCTCCATGAGCGTCGTGTTCTGGTGGCCCGTGCCGCCGACGTAATAGGGGTGCTCGCGCATCGCGTCAGCGACGGCGCGCTCGGGCGTGCCCGGCTCCGCCTGCACCAGCCGGCCGAAGGCGCGCGCGATCCCGCGGACGCTCGTGCCGAAGAGCGGTGCGCCGCAGCCGTCGATCGCATCGTGCCCGACCGGCACGCCGGTCAACTCCGCCATGGTGGCGCGGATGTGCTGCTGCAGCGGATGCTCCGGGTCGAGGTAGCCGTCGGTCGGCCACCCGTTGGTCGCCGCGGCGAGGAGCATCGCGGCATGCTTGCCGGAGCAGTTCATCCGCACGCGCGAGCGTCCCTCGCCGTCGCGCAGCATCCGCTCGAACGTCGCCTCGTCCTCGGGCCGGTCGACGGGGCAGCCGAGCGCAGTGTCGTCGACGCCCGCGCGGGTCAGCAGCTCGCGCACCAGCCGGACGTGCTCGTCCTCGCCCGTGTGGCTGCCCGCAGCGATGGCGAGCTCCGGACCGGCCAGCGGCGCGCCAGCGGTCAGGCAGCCGAGGGCCTGCAGCGGCTTCACGGTGCTGCGCGGCAGCACCACGGCATCCGGGGCGCCGAGCTCGATCAGCGGCTCGCCCGCGGGGTCGAGCGCCACGAGGCTCCCGAAGTGCCGGCTCTCGATGAGGCCGGAACGCCGCACGACGGCCAGCTCGGCGAGTCCGGTGGTGGAGTCGGCGGTGCGGACGGAGACGGTGGGGGCGTCAGACATGGTCGGCTTTCGTGGAATCGGTGCCGTCGTCGACGTGCTCGACGGCGACGACGGCGGGGAGCGTCGGGAGGACCGGCTGCGGGGAGCTGCGCCGGCGCGAGCCGCGCTGCAGCCGCGACGCGAAGGCCGAGAGGCTGCCGTTGACGACGAGGTAGATCAGCGTCACCGCGACGTAGGTGGGGATGAGCAGGTGCAGGTACGAGGCGAGCACCTGCCCGCGGTACAGCAGTTCGGTGAACGCGACGATGTAGCCGAGCGAGGTGTCCTTGAGGAGGCTGACGAACTGGGTCACGAGCGACGGCGTGACGTTGCGCACCGCCTGGGGGAGCACCACGTACGTCATCGCCTGGACCGGACGCATCCCGAGGCTGAGGGCCGCCTCGCGCTGTCCGCGCGGCAGGCTGAGGATGCCGGCGCGGATGATCTCCGCGAACACCGCGGCGTTCGCGATGGTGAGCGGCACGACCAGCTTCCAGAGCGTCGGAAGGTTGATGCCGATCTGCGGGAGGCCGAACAGCATCAGGTAGATGACCAGAAGTACCGGGACGGTACGGGCGATCTCGATGTAGAGCCCGCAGACGAAGCGGACCCAGCGCACCTGGCTGACCCGGCCGAGCGCCAGCACGGTTCCGAGCGCAGCGCCGAGCACCGCGACGATCGCCGCCGCCTCCAGCGTCCCGAGCAGACCGACCAGCAGGTACTGCCAGATGGCCCACTCGGTGAACGGCGCCCAGCGCTCCGGTGCGAGCTGGCCGTGGGCGGCGAACTGCCAGAGCCCCAGGCCGACGATCGCAGCGAAGACGACGACGCTGACGATCGACCCGATGAGGATGTTGCGACGGCCGCGCGGGCCGGGAACGTCGTAGATGAAGGAGGCGCCGTACTGACGCTTCGGGCGCCGGGCGCGGGCGGGAACCGGCCGGTCCGGGATGAGCTGTGCGGTCATCGGGCGATCGCCACCTTCCGCTCGACCCAGCCGGCGGCGAGGCCGATGGCGAGGGCGATGGCCATGTAGATGAGTCCGGCGCTGGAGAAGATCAGGATGGGCTGCGCGGCGACGAGGTTGACCTTATTGACCTCGGCCGTGAGCTCGACGACGCCGACGGCCGCGGCGAGGGCCGTGTTCATCGCGAGCGCGATCATGACGTTGCCGATGGGCTGCACGACGGCGCGCAGCGCCTGCGGGACGACGACGTAGCGCAGCGACTGCCACAGGGTGAGGCCGAGCGCACGGGAGGCCTCGACCTGGCCGACGGGGACGGTGTTGACACCCGATCGCACCGCCTCCGCGACGTACGCCGCCTCGTAGACGGTGAGCACGATGATCGCGGTCGGAGTCAGCGGGAGAAGGATGCCCGCATCCGGCAGGGCGAACACCGCGAGCAGCAGCAGGGCCAGCAGCGGGACGTTGATGAAGAACTGGACGTACAGGAACGCAGCCGCGCGCAGCACCGGGATGGGGCTGACGCGGGCGATCGTGACCAGCACGCCGAGCACGATGGAGCCGACGCCGGCCACCACGGCCATCAGCAGCGTGGTGCCGAGTGCCTGGGCCAGCGGCCCGAGGTTGTCGATCAGGGGGTTCATCGTTCTCTCGTCGAGTGGTCGGGGGAGTGGCGGTCGGGGAGTGGGGGGCCGGATGCGCGCGGGCCTGTGTGGGTGCCTCTCGCGCGCATCCGGCCGGTCTGGTGCGGTCGGATCAGGAGCCGGGAACCGACCCGATCTCCGGCGGCGTCGGGGTGTCCGAGTCGGTCACGGTGCCGAGCGTGGTCTTCCACGCCTTGCCCCACTGGCCGTCCTTCTGGATGGTCTTCAGCCACTCGTTGACGAACTTCTTGAAGTCGTCGTCACCGTGCTTCAGGCCGATGCCGTACGGCTCCTTGGTGAAGGGCTGCCCGACGACCTTGATCTGCTTCTCGCTGGCGGCGTCGCTCGCGAGGAGCGTGTAGTCCTGCACGTAGGCGTCGCCGCGGCCCTGGATGAGCGCCTGGACGGCGGCCGGGTCGGTGCCGAACGCGGTGACCGTCGCCTTCGGGGCGATCTTCGGCACCTCGGTGACGGCCGGCGTGTTGGCGCCGACGATCACGTTCTTGCCGTCGAGGTCCTTGTAGCTCTTGATGTCCTTGTTGTCGCTCTTGACCGCGACCGCAAGACCGGACTCGAAGTAGGGGCCGGCGAAGTCGACCTGCTTGGCCCGCTCCTCGGTGATCGTGTACGTGTTGAAGACGACGTCTACGGTGTCGTTCTGCAGCATCGCCTCGCGGGTCTCGGAGGCCGGCGGAACGATCTCGACGTTCGGCTTGCCGATGATGTAGATCGCCAGCAGCTTGGCCAGCTCGGCGTCGAAGCCGTTGACCTTCTGCGGGTCGGTCGGGTCCTGCTGCGAGAGCAGCGGGGCGTCGAGCGCCTCGGCGACGATGAGCTTGCCGCGCTTCTTGATCTTCTCCATGGTCGAGCCGGAGAGGATGAGGTCGGCCTTCGCGACGGGGGCGCCGGCGAGGACGGAGTCCCCCGACGCGGTCGAGCTCGCGTCGCTGCCGGGCAGTGCCGTGTTGCCGGAGCAGGCGGTGACGGCGAGCGTCACGGCCGCGAGCAGGACGCCGGCGACGGCGCCTTTCCTGCGGATGCTGCGGGTCATGGGATGCATCCCTTTCTGATTGGACTTCGGTGTGATGTGGAACGGTGGTGCGCGGCCTCGTGCGGTGCGGGTGCTAGTGCGAGAGCACGGAGGCCAGGAACGACTTCGCCCGCTCGGTGGCGGGGGAGTCGAAGAACTGTGCTGGGGCGGCCTGCTCGACGATCTGCCCGCGGTCCATGAAGACGACGCGGTCGGCGGCGCGCCGGGCGAAGCCCATCTCGTGGGTGACGACGATCATCGTCATGCCCTCCTTCGCGAGGGAGGTCATCACGTCGAGCACCTCGCCGACCATCTCGGGGTCGAGGGCGCTGGTCGGCTCGTCGAAGAGCATGACCTTCGGCTGCATAGCGAGAGCACGGGCGATGGCCGCGCGCTGCTGCTGGCCGCCGGAGAGCTGGGCCGGGTGGCTGTCGGCCTTGTCGGCGATGCCGACCCGGTCGAGCAGCTCCATCGCCTGGGCGCGTGCGGCATCCTTGCCGAGCTTGCGCACCTTGAGGGGAGCGAGGGTGACGTTGTCGAGGATCGTCCGGTGGGCGAACAGGTTGAACGACTGGAACACCATCCCGACCTCGGCGCGGAGCTTGGCGAGCGGCGCGCCCTCTTCCGGGAGCAGCTTGCCGTCGACGCGGATCTCGCCGGAGTCGATGGTCTCCAGGCGGTTGATGGACCGGCACAGCGTCGACTTGCCGGACCCGGACGGCCCGATGACGACGACGACCTCGCGCTCGGCGACGTCGAGGTCGATGTTCTGCAGCACGTGGAGGTCGCCGAAGTGCTTGTCGACCGCGCGCAGGCTCACCATCGGCCGGGCGTCGGTTGCTGTCATCGGGGGTCCTCGCATCGTCGTCGGGAAGGTTTCGATGAGCGTACTAAGTATCGCCCGTTGATCGCAATATCGAAATTAGTTAATCCGAAATCGAACGAAGTCGGTACAGTATTCTCGACGCAAGACGGCGGGCAGCAGGCCCATCGCCGCAGAGGGGATGCCGCGATGACGAGCACGATGGAGGGGGCGCCCGTCCTGACCGGACCGGGCACTCCGGGCGGCATCCTGGAGCTCGTCCGCTCCGGCCGGTCCCGGTCGCGAGCGGATCTCGCCCGCAGCACCGGCCTTTCGCCCTCGACGGTCTCGCAGCGCGTCGACGCCCTCATCGCCGCCGGTTACCTCCGCGAGGCGGGTGCGGGCGTCTCCCACGGCGGTCGCCGCCCGCGCGCCCTCGAAGTGGATGCGTCCACCGGCGTCGTCTGCGCCGCAGACCTCGGCTCTCACCACGCCACCTTCGGGCTCATCGATCTCAGCGGGCGCGTGCTCGCATCCCGGACCGAGCCGATGGACATCTCCACCGGCCCTGCCGCCGTGCTCCGCTGGATCGCCGAGGTCAGCGCCGAGCTGTCGGAGGCGCACGCGCAGCCGGGCCAGACGCTCCGCGGGTTCGGCATCGGACTCCCCGGCCCCGTCGACTCCACCACCGGCCGCATGGTGTCGCCCTCGCGCATGCCCGGCTGGAACGGTGTGGATGTGGCGGCCGAGCTCTCCGCGATCACCGGCCTCCCCGCCGCGGCGGACAACGACGCCAACCTGATGGCGCTCGGCGAGTACGACACCCTGGGCGGCGATGTCGGCGAGCTCGTGTTCGTGAAGGCGGGATCGAGCATCGGCTGCGGCATCGTCGCCTTCGGCGGCGTCTACCACGGGCACCACGGCATGGCGGGCGACATCAGCCACGTCACCGTCCCCGGCGCCCCAGCGGTGCTCTGCTCGTGCGGCCGGATCGGCTGCCTGGATGCGGTGGCCGGCGGCGCCGCGATCGTCCAGGCGCTGCGATCCTCCGGCGTCGAGATCTCCGACACCCGCGAGGTGCTCGCACTCGCCAGGGACGCGCATCCACGCGCCACACAGGAGCTCCGGGAGGCGGGCCTCCGCACCGGCGGCGTCCTGGCGACCATCATGAACTTCTTCAACCCGCAGCGCCTGGTGCTCGGCGGCATCCTGGGGGAGGCCGAGGCGTTCGTCGCCGGGGTGCGCTCCGCCATCTACTCGGACTGCCTGCCGATGATCACCGACCAACTCGACATCGCGGTGAGCGTCGCCAAGGAGCAGGCGGGCATCCGCGGGGCAGGGCGGCTCATCCTCGACTCGGTGTTCGACCCCGCGCGCGTCGACCTCGTCGTCCGATGACCCAGGCCGTCGCCATCGTCGGCGCCGGCCGGATGGGCCGGGCGCACGCGGCGGCATGGGCGGCCAACGACGTCCCGGTGCTCTACGCGGTGTCGCCGCGCCGCCGCCCGGATCTCCCGGAGGCGCCCGACGCCCGCTGGGCCACCCGGCTGGAGGAGGCGCTCGACGACCCCGCCGTCACCATCGTCTCGGTCTGCACTCCCACGCCATCGCACGCCGATCTGGCCATCCAGGCGCTCGAGGCGGGCCGTCACGTGCTGCTGGAGAAGCCCATCGCGCTCACTGTGGAGGACGCCGAGCGCGTGGAGGCCGCGGCTGGCAGGGCGCGCGGGACGCTGATGGTCGCGCACGTCGTCCGGTTCTTCCCCGGATACGCGGCGCTGGCGGAGCGCGTCGCGGCGGGCGCCGTCGGCCGTCCCCGCGTGGTGCGCGCGTCGCGGATCTCGGCGGCCCCGGTCGGCTACGACTGGCTCGAGGACGAATCGCGGTCCGGCGGCATGCTCGTCGACTTCGCCATCCACGACATCGACCAGGCGTCCGCCTACCTGGGTCGCGCTGTCGCCGTGACCAGCATCCCGTCGGCGGGTACGGGCTTCGGCGTCCCCGTCACCACGACGATCGAGTACGAGGGCGGCGGTGTCGCGCAGGTGCTCAGCGTGTCCGACCTCCCGGAGGGCCAGCCGTTCCGCACGACGTTCGAGGTCCTCGGCGACACGGGGGTGGATGTGGCGGAGCAGGAGGCGGGCGACGCGTTCGCCGCGCAGGCGCGCTACTTCCTCGACTGCGTGACCGCGGGCGTGCCGACCACCCGAGCACCCGTCTCCTCGGCGGTCGAGGCACTGCGTGTGGCCGTCGCGGCGCGGGAGTCCGCGCGCGCCGGGCGACGCATCCTGCTGCCCCGGTAGGGTGGGCGCGTGAGCGACAAGTGGTGGCAGTCGGCGGTCGTCTATCAGGTCTATCCGCGCAGCTTCGCGGACAGCGACGGAGACGGGATCGGTGACCTGCGCGGGGTGATCGAGCACCTCGACTACCTGAACGAACTCGGCGTCGACGTGGTCTGGCTCTCGCCGATCTACGCGTCCCCGCACGACGACAACGGCTACGACATCAGCGACTACCGCGCGATCGACCCGCTGTTCGGCACGTTCGACGACTTCGACGAACTGCTCGAGGGGATGCACTCCCGCGGCATGAAGCTGGTCATGGACCTCGTCGTCAACCACACGTCCGACGAGCATCCGTGGTTCATCGAGTCTGCGTCCTCCACGGACAACCCCAAGCGCGACTGGTACTGGTGGCGTCCCGCTCGCGAGGGCAAGCAGCCGGGCGAACAGGGCGCGGAGCCGAACAACTGGGGCTCCTTCTTCTCCGGACCGGCCTGGCAGCTCGACCCGCAGACCGGCGAGTACTACCTGCATCTGTTCTCGCGCAAGCAGCCGGACCTCAACTGGGAGAACCCGGAGGTCCGCGACGCGGTCTACGAGATGATGAACTGGTGGCTCGACCGCGGGGTCGACGGCTTCCGGATGGACGTCATCAACTTCATCTCCAAGGTCACCTCGCTGCCCGACGGGGTCGTCCCGGAGGGCGCCCTCTACGGCGACGCGTACCCGTACTTCGCGCAGGGCCCGCGCATCCACGAGTTCCTGCACGAGATGCACGAGCGCGTGTTCGCCGGCCGCGAGGACCGGTACCTGACGGTCGGCGAGATGCCGGGCGTCGACATCGAGCAGGCCCGACGCTTCACCGACCCCCGCAACGGCGAGCTCGACATGGTGTTCCAGTTCGAGCACGTCGACCTCGACCACGGACCGGGCGGCAAGTGGGACCACCGCCCGCTCAGCGTGCTCGACCTCAAGCGCAACCTCTCCACATGGCAGGAAGGACTCGCCGACCTCGGCTGGAACAGCCTGTACTGGAACAACCACGACCAGCCGCGCGTCGTCAGCCGGTTCGGCGACGACGGCGAGCACCGCATCCCGTCGGCGAAGGCGCTCGGGACGGTCCTGCACCTGATGCGCGGCACTCCGTACGTCTACCAGGGCGAGGAGCTCGGGATGACGAACGTCCCGTTCTCCTCGATCGACGACTTCCGCGACATCGAGTCGCTGAATCACTACGCGGAAGCCGTCGACATCCTGGGCGCACCCGCGGAGGAGGTGCTGGCGGCGCTGCGGCGGACCAGCCGCGACAACGCCCGCACTCCGATGCAGTGGACGCCCGGTCCGCACGCCGGCTTCACCACCGGGACGCCGTGGATCACGGTCAACCCGAACGCGGCCGAGATCAACGCCGAAGCCGAGGTGGCCGATCCCGATTCGGTGTTCGCCCACTACCGCGCGCTCATCGACCTGCGCCACAGGTCGGAGGTCGTCGCGACCGGGGACTACGCGCTCGTGCTGCCGGAGCATCCCCAGGTCTTCGCATACACCCGCAGCCTCGGCGACCGGTCGCTGCTGGTGCTGGCGAACCTCAGCAGCGAGCCGACGACGTTCGATGCCGCGCAGCTTCCCGCCTGGGCGGTCGGTGGCGGCGATGCGCCTGCGGCCGAACTGGTGCTCTCCAACCTGGGATCCGCGACCGAGGTGACGAGCGGATCGCTCCGCCCCTGGGAGGCCGTGGTCTACTCCCGGGGCTGAGCCTCGCGACAGGTCTTCCTTGCGCGGGCGGCGCGCCGGGTGTGGGATGGGCGACACGACCCGGGAGGCGACGATGGGCAACTATGTGGCGCGTGCGGAGATCGACGTGGCCGCACCACGGCGTGCGGTGTGGGATGTGCTGACCACGAACGGCGCGCGTCCGGAGATCCTGTTCGGCGCGGAAGTGGTGTCCGACTGGCGCCTGGGGTCGGAGATCGTCTGGCGCGGCGAATGGCAGGGCAAGGCGTTCGAGGACCACGGTCGGGTGATCGAGCTGGAGGATCGCGAGGAGCCGTGGCGTATTGTGCTGACGCACTTCAGCCCGCTGAGCGGCCTGCCCGACGAACCGGAGAACTATCACACCCTCCGGTTCGAGCTGGATGAGATCCCCGGCGGAACGCGCGTGACCCTCGACCAGGACAACAACCCGACGCGGGAGGCCGCCGAGCACTCCCGGGCGAACTGGGCGCAGATGTTGGAGGGTGTGAAGACGGTGGCCGAGCGCGACGCGCGGTAGGCGTCCGCTCGCGGGTTGGGCGGCGCGGTCGCCCGATCAGGCGTCGAATGCCTCGCGGAGGAACGCGACGAGGAACACGTCGAACGCCTGCACGGTGCCGTTTCGGTCGCCGGTCATCAGGAAGCCGAAGTGGAGTCCGGCCGCCGAGTCGACGAGCCAGGTGGCGAGGATGCCCGCCCGCCGGGTCTCGATGCCCTGCTTCTTGAGCCACGCTTTGACCGTGTCACGCCACTGCATGAAGGATGTGGTCACGCGCTTGCCGATGTCGGGGTCGATCGGCTCCAGGGCTCCCGCCTCGAACTGCAGCCGCAGCCCGGTGCGGTTGTTCTCGCGCAGGGAGTGGCGGAACGCCTCCTTGTACCAGTCGTGGAACTGGTCGCGGTCGAACGCCGTGACGTCGACGCCGGCGAGCGACTCGGTCTGCTGACGGACGCCCTCCTCGAGGATGGCGTCGATCATCTCCTGCCGGGAGCCGAAGTGGTAGACGAACGAGTAGGTGCTCACCCCGAGGGCGCTGGCCAGACTGCGAAAGGTCATGCGGGAGAGCGGCTCCGTCGCCACGTGCTCCATGATGCGGCCGAGCAGTTCCGGTTTGCGGTTCGGATCTGGTGTGCGTCCCACGCGATAACACTAGTCCGGATATCGGGCGGCCTGGCTAGACAGCAGTGGACTCTGCTGCCGACCTTCGGCGTGCGAAGGCCGGGCCGACTCGCGGCTCGATCAGGGCTTACCGGGCTTGCCCGGACCGCCCTGGCCGCCACCGTTCCCGGGGTTGCCGCCGGCTCCCGGTGCGGGTGCCGTCGGCGCCCCCGGAGCGGTCGGCGGCTTGGGTGCGACCGGAGCCGTCGTGAACTTGCCGCTCGGCGATGGGAACGCCCCGCCTCCGTACGCCGCGTTCAGCGCCGTCTGGATCCGCTTGACGATCGAGAACTTGACGTTGCCGCCCCCGATGCCCTGGAAGCTCTGGCTGCGGAGCGCGACGCCGCCCTGGACGTTGCCGACCCAGGTGGCCTGAGCGACCTTGGTGGTGGAGGTGACGAGCCAGTTCTCGACGGAGTTGTCGGTCGTGCCGGTCTTGCCGAAGATCGGGATGCCGTCGCCGGGGTTGGCCGACGACGCTGTGCCGCCTCCGCGCAGCACGCCCTGCAGCGCGTAGATCGCGGCAGCGGCGACCTGCGGGTCGATCGGCGTCGGCGAGCACGCCGTCTTGGGCACCGCATGCTCGGCACCGTCGGCGTCGACGATCTTGTCGATCGCGATCGGGCTGCAGGCGACGCCGTTGTTGGCGAGGCCCGCGTAGGCGGTGGCCATGGTGATCGGCGCGATGTAGTTCGTACCGAGCACGGCCGACGGGTTGGCCATGAACGGGTTCGCCGCCTCGTCCGCGCCGTGGACCAGCAGATCCTGGGCGCGCTGCTTGATGCCGCACAGGTCGAGTTGGGTCGCCATCTTCGCGAACACGGTGTTGATCGACTGCGCGGTCGCATTCATCACGGTCGTCGCCGTGACGCTCTCGCCCTCGTCGTTGGAGACGTTCCAGGGGGCCCCGCCGATGTCGTTGCAGGGGTCGCTCGCGTGGAACTGCGTCTGCGGGAAGACGTGCTGGGTTCCGCTCACCGTCTGATAGAGCGAGTGCCCCTCCTGCAGCCATTCGAGCAGGTCGAACACCTTGTACGCCGAACCGGTCTGGAAGCCCTCGGAGCCGCCGTAGTCGTAGTCGGTGTTGTAGTTGACGGCCGTCGTCGCCGGGGCCGGATTCGCCGTGTTGTCGTACGGCCGGTTCTGCACCATGGTCACGACGCGCCCGGTCCCGACCTCCACGGAGACGTTCGACGATCCGAGATCGAGGCGCGGGTCGGCCGGCGGGATGTACGCGCTGATCGCAGCCTGAGCCTGGCTCTGCAGGTCGAGGTTGAGCGTGGTGTAGATCTTGAGACCGCCGCGGGTGAGGAAGTTGGAGCGGTCGTCCTCGGTCTTCCCGAAGATGGGGTTCTGCTCGATGGTGCGCTCGACGTAGTCGCAGAAGAAGGCCGCGTTGTACTGCTGCGCCGTCATGCAGCCGTTCTGCGTCGGGGTGATCTTCGGCTCGACCTTGGTGGCCCGAGCCGCGTCGTGCTCCTCTTTGGTGATCTTCCCGTTGGCGAACATCCGATCGAGCACGTAGTTGCGACGGTCGAGGGTCTCCTTGTACCCGTTGGCCGCGCCGTTCTCCTTTTCGTCCGGCCGGTCGATGCGCAGGTTGTCGGGGTTGTTCAGGATGGCGATCAGCGTCGCCGCCTGCTGGATGTTCACATCCTTCGCCGCGACGCCGAAGTAGTACTCGGCAGCGGACTGGACGCCGTACACACGACCGCCGAAGAGCGCGATGTTCAGGTAGCTCTGAAGGATGTCGTTCTTCGAGTACTCCTTCTCGAGCCCGATCGCGTAGCGCATCTCCTTCAGCTTGCGCGACGGGTCCACCTTCGTCGCGTCGTCGTAGCAGGCCTCGTAGACCGTCAGCTGCTTCTTCTGGACCGCTTCGGTCGCGGTCGGGTCCGGCTGCTTGTTCTCGCAGCGCTGGACGAGGATGTTCTTCACGTACTGCTGGGTGATCGACGAGCCACCCTGCACCGACTTGTGCAGCGCCGTCAGAACGGCCCCGCGCACGGTGCCCGTGACATCCACGCCGCCGTGCTCATAGAACCGCGGATCCTCCGTGGCGATCGCGGCGTCCTTGAGGTTCTGCGAGATGCCGTCCCAGCCGACCTCGACGCGGTTCTGCGAGTAGAAGCTGGCGATCGGGACCTGCTGGCCGTTGCTGAGGGCGTACATCGTCGAGGCCTGCGCGAGCGGCTCGACCTTGATGTATTCGGGCAGCCCGTCGAAGACGCTGATGGTCGAATCGGCCGCGCTGCCCGTGAGCGCGACGGCCGGTGTCACCGCCGCCGCAGCCAGCACACCGGCGAGTCCGCTCAGTGCCACGAAGCCGGCCAGGGCAGGCGCCCATCCCCATCTCATGCGTCTTCTCCCTCGTGGAACAACCATCCGTCCGTGGCGGCAATGATACGCGTCGCATCCGACGGGTCCGGGACCCGCACGCTCAGGTTGGTGGAGAGAACGAAGACCGCTGGGCCTGTGGAAACCTTCGTCAGGAGGCGTCGCGCAGCTTGTCGCACAGCACGGCGAGGGTCTCGAGTTCCTCGGGAGTCAACCGACCGCCGACGCGATCTGTGATGGTCTTCATGTGATCGACGGCGACCCGGCGGAACATGTCGTATCCCGTGTCGGTCAGGCGGATCACCGTGCCGCGCGCATCAGACGGCTCCGGGCATTTCGCCACCAGCCCACGCGCCACCAGCCGGTCGACCAGGCGGCTGACGCTCGGCTGGGTGAGCAGCACGTGCTTGTTCAGGTCGCGCAGCCGCAGTTCGCGGTTCGGCTGCCGCGACAGGTTGAACAGGACGTCGTACTCGTTGAACGAGATGTCGCGGGTGGGGAACTCGGCCGCCAACGTCCGCATCACGGCGACCTGGGCCCGGAACAGCGACTCCCACGCGGAGACGGCGCTGATGCGGGCGCGTTTCGTCGACTCCGCCGCCGTCGCGCTCTCGGCCATGACCCGTCCTCCCTACGCGAGCTCAATGCATTCGCATCTTCTCATCATGCGCGCGAGGCCGACATCCGTGCCACCACGGGGGACCGGCGAGGGCGGAAGGAGAGGACGGGGAGACAAAAGATTGAGGGCCGGCCGCAGAGGCTAGCGGCCGGCCCTCTCCCTTGCACCAAGAGTGTCCTGCAATCACATTCCGCGATGGCTGCCACAGCAAACAACCATTGCTCTTGAACTATATAACGAAGAGGTAACGGCATCTAGTTATCAAGTCGTTATTTTTTCTGCGAGTTCGCTATGCGTACGTGAGAACTGTCGTCGGAACGACGTCGCCGATCCCGCACGCCGCGGTTTTCCCTCGAACTCGACCGACCGGGCTCAGGCCGCCAGCGGCATCCGCCCATGCAGGACGGCTGCGTGCAAGGACAGGCGTCCGGGACCGGTCAGGGCGAGCGCGACGGCCGCACAGGCCAGCAGCAGCGGGAACTCGAATCCGCCGTCACTGGCGAAGAAGCCGGCGGAGATGTGGGCCGTGAATACGGCGCCCAGCATCGCGGCCGCGGCGAAGAGCCCGGCGATGCGTGTGCCGACTCCCGCCACGATGAGCGCACCTCCGAGCAGTTCGATGGTCGCGACCGCCGGCGCCACGACCTCCGCGGCGGGGACACCCATCCCCGCGAAGGATTCCGTCACCCCGGGCAGGGTGTAGACGAACAGCTTCTGGATGCCGTGGGCGATGAGTATGCCTCCGACGGCGATGCGGAGCAGGAGCAGACCGAGGTCGCGAGTCGACGGTCGAGACGTTGCGCGTGGGCTCATGGAGTCCTCCAGGTCGTGGTGACGTCCGGTGCGGGATGCACCGTGCGGTCTACCCTCGCAACGCTTTCTGGAGCGCCGGTGGACATGCTCCGGGAATCGCCGGACAGCGGCGTGTCAGGTGAACCGAATCGATCGCGATCTCGCGTCGTGGCCGTCAGTCGGTGTCCGGGAACGTGTCGCCGATCTCCACGGCATCGAACACATCGCGATCGACGACGATCTCTCTATACCCGGTGGATGTTTGGATGCCGAGCACGTACGACTCCGGGGAGACGCTGATTTCGCCGGCCCCGGCGCCCCGAGAAGGCAGCCGCAGCTCACCGTGTTCATCGACATGCCGCTTCTCGCGGACCGTTCCGACGACGCCCTTGGGTGAAATGACGCGGCGTCTCGAGCGCTCCATGAGCCAGATGGATGACCCGCCGACTGCCGCCACGGCGAGCACGAGGACAAGCGGAATGAGGGCGACCACGAAAATCGATCATGGCACGCACTGCGGCGCGATGAACCAGGCGGACGCGACGTGGACATCAGCCACACGCGCCGCACCCGCTCAGGAGGGCGACGCGCCCGGGTAAGCCGGGTTCTCTGGGCCGTGATGGCGGCCGGTCGCCGGGTCGATCCAGTTGCCCGAGCCGGTGAGCCGGTGCCAGCGTTTATGGAACGCGAGGTCGGTGCCCTCACCTTCGACGACGGCCGCACCGCACAGGTCACAGATGCGGAGGATGACGATGTCGCCGTCCGCGGTCGTGACCGAGATCATCCCCTCCGGGAATGCAACGCTCATGGTGCTCCTCCTCCTGCCGCCATCGCGCCCCGCGTCCATGTTCCGAAACTTCTGTCAGGGTACGTGATCGATCCCGAGCTCCCGTGGGCGCCGATCAGTGCAGCGGCCTCGAACGGGCGAAGCGTCCGTCGTTTCTAGGGGCGTGTTTCCAGCTCCGACCCCCTATGTAAATTCGCTGTTTCGTCTCTTCCGTTACGCGTTCCGGTCTGACAATCTCCACTTGACCGGACAACTGGTCAACCGTGACAATGTGACGACAACACCGTCGTTGCACCGAGAGGGATCCAGCATGAAAGTTGCGCTCGAGCAGGGTCGTGGAGGCCCGCCCATGTACCTCCAGCTGGCCAACGCACTGCAGGCGTTCATCGCCGAGGAGCAGCTCCAGCCCGGCGATCTCCTGCCCAGCGAGAACGCCCTCGCCAGCGAGAACCATCTGAGCCGCGCAACCGTGATCAAGGCGTTCGACCTCCTGATCGAGCGCGGTCTCATCTCACGTCGTCAGGGTCGTGGCACCTTCGTCAACGCGCGGCCGATGGAACGCCAGCTGCCCGACTTCACCAGCTTCTCCGAGCACGTCCACGGGCTGGGACTGACGCCCGGCAGCGAGCTCCTCTCGTTCGACCGCTTCGAGCCGCATGCGTCCGGGCGGCCGGACTCGTCGTTCACCGAGGACCAGGCCGTGGTGTCCGTCGAGCGACTCCGCCTCGTCGATGGTGTCCCCGTCGGCATCCATCGTGCGCTGGTGCCGGCCGATGTCGTCGATGTCCTGGGGATGGACGAGCAGACGGCCGCGGCGCCCGGCTTCTCGTTCTATCAGTCGCTGCAGACACACGGGATCTTCCTGGCCTCCGGCGAGGAGACGTTGCGCGCGATCAACGCGAACGCCTCCGACGCCGCCGTCCTGAACGTCGACGAGGGGACGGCGCTCATCGAAATCGTCCGAGACTCACGTGACACCACCGGCCGGCTGGTCGAAGTCGTGCGAGCCCGCTATCTCGGATCGCAGTACCTGTACCACATCACTTTCGCCCCCTCTAACCCCGGAGTGACCCATGAAGAAGAAGACCGCACTCACAGCTTTCCTCGTTCCGGCGGCGGCCTCGCTGCTGCTGCTCAGCGGATGCGCCGCTGACGCCGGATCGTCCTCGTCGTCGGGCCCCGCCAAGTCCGCTGCGCTCGTCATCGCGCAGGGAGGTCTCGGCGATCAGTCGTACAACGACCTGGCCTACTCGGGCTTCAAGTCCGCAGTGAAGGCGAACGGGATGACCGGCTCCCCGATCGAGTCCTCCGACGTCGTCGGCCAGGGCGAGCAGATCCTCCGCCGCGCAGGCGGGCAGAACCTGGGCCTGGTCGTCGACCTCGAGTACTCCCACAACGAGATCCTCTCGAAGGTCGCGGCGGACTACGCCAAGACCGACTGGGTGTTGGTGAATGCCACCGCGAAGGGCAAGAACGTCGCCTCCGTCCTCTTCCAGGAGCAGGAGGGGTCGTACCTGGCAGGCGCCCTCGCCGCGATGCAGACCACGAACACGTCGGACCCGAAGATCAACCCCGAGAAGGTCATCGGCGTCATCGGCGGCACGCAGTCGGTCGGCATCGACAAGTTCCTGGTCGGATACATCCAGGGAGCCCACGACGTCGACCCGAACGTCAAGGTGCTCACCGCGTACGCCAACAGCTTCGCCGACCCGACCAAGGGCCAGCAGCTCGCCAAGTCGATGTTCGACCAGGGCGCCGACATCGTCTACGCGGTGGCCGGCGGCACCGGCTCCGGCGTCATCCAGGCGGCGAAGGACGCCGACCACTACGCGATCGGAGTGGACGGCGACCAGGACGGCATCGCACCGGGCAGCGTCCTGACGAGCATGGTGAAGAAGACGGACGTCGCCGTCGCCGACATCGTCAAGCAGTACGCCGACGGCTCGTTCCCCGGCGGCAAGACGGTCTATTACGGCCTGGCGCAGGACGGGGTCGGCCTCACCGACTTCAAGTACACCAAGGACGCAATCGGGCAGGCCACGATCGACAAGGTCGACGCGCTCAAGAAGAAGATCATCGACGGCTCCCTCAAGGTCTGGAACGTGGTCGACCAGGGCTACCCGAGCTTCTACAGCGGCAAGTAGGAAGCACCAGCGGATGCCCATCCTTCCCCCCACCACCCCCGCCGCCGATCCGGTGACCTGCCGGATCGGCGCGCGGGGCGTGAGCCGAGCCTTCGGTTCCGTCCGAGCGAACGTCGACGTGAGCGTCACCGTCCGGCGAGGGTCCGTGCACGCCATCGTCGGAGAGAACGGTGCAGGCAAGTCCACGCTCATGCGCATGCTCTACGGTCTCGACGCCCCCGACGCCGGAGCCATCGTCGTCGACGACGCCGATGTGACCTTCAGCGGCCCGCGGGACGCGATCGCCCGCGGTATCGGCCTCGTCCAGCAGGAGCTCGCGATCATCCCGGAGCTGACCCTGCTCGAGAACCTCGTCCTCGGCGCAGAGCCCCGCGCCGGACTCGTCTGGGATCGGAAGCGGGCGCTCGCGGACGCACGCGAGCTCGCTGCGGTCGTCGGGGTGGAGATCGAATGGGACCTGTCAGCCGCGCACGCGTCGATCGCCGTCCAGCAGCAGGTGGAGATCCTGCGACTGCTGTATCGGGGCGCGGACGTGCTCATCCTCGACGAGCCGACGGCCGTTCTCGCCCCTGCGCAGGCGACGGAACTCCTCCGCCTGCTGCTGTCGCTGCGCGCGGCGGGTCGGACGGTGATCTTCATCAGCCACAAGCTGGATGAGGTGGTCGAGATCGCGGACGACATCACCGTCCTGCGCTCGGGCCGCACCGTCGCTTCGTTCTCCCGCGGTGAGGTCGACCGGGCGGGCCTGACCGAGCTGATCGTCGGCGATCAGGCAGTGGAGGTGCGCGATGAGGCCGGCCGGCCCGCGATCGGCGAGGCCGTGCTGGTGGTCGACGGGTTGAGCGCCGCCGACGATCGTGGGATCCAGCGGCTCTCCGGTGTCGGGTTCAGCCTTCACCGCTGCGAGATCGTCGGTGTCGCCGCGGTGGCGGGCAACGGGCAGGAGGAGCTCGCGGAGGCGATTCTCGGCATCCGGGACTCCTCGTCCGGATCGATCCTGCTCGACGGCGTCGATCTCACCCGGGAGACGGTTCGCGGGCGCCGCCGGCTCGGCATCCGCTATGTCAGCGCCGACCGCAAGCGAGAGGGCCTCGGCATCGACCTGAGCCTCGTCGACAACGCGATCGCGTCGTCCGGGCTCTCCCGGCTGGGTCGCGCCGGTTGGTTGCGCCGTTCCACCGTCGACGCCAGGGTCCGGGCCGTCCTCGACCGCGCCGCCGTGCGCTTCGGCACGGCGAAGGACCCCGCATCGAGTCTGTCCGGCGGCAACCAGCAGCGCGTCGTGATCGGTCGGGAGACGATCGACGAACCCCGCGTCCTGATCGCCAGCCAGCCGACCCGCGGCGTCGACGTCCGCGGGATCGGCTACATCCACGAACTGCTCCGGCAGGCGCGCGACGATGGCGCCGCGGTCCTCCTGTTCAGCGAGGAGCTCGACGAGCTGCATGTCCTGGCCGACCGCATCGTCGTGCTCTGCCAGGGCAGAGTCGCCGGGACGCTCCCCGGCGATGCGCCCCGCGCCGAGATCGGGCGCCTCATGCTCGGTGAGATCGCAACAACCCCAACAACAGAGGAGGAGGGGAGATGACCGAACTGCGCACCGCCTCCGTCGACGCCGTGCCGGGCCCCCGCGCTGGCGTCACCCGGGCGCGCATCCTCGCCGGCGTCCGCGGAGCGGGCCTGCCGGTGGCGATCGCACTGATTGTCGGGGGAGTCGTTCTGGCCGTGACCGGCAACAACCCCTTCGTCGTCTATGGGATGCTCGTCCGCGAGGCCTTCGGAGACGTCAACCGGATCGACGCGACACTCGCCGCCGCGACGCCGCTGCTGTTCACAGCGGTGGCCGCCGCCTTCGCCTATCGGGCGGGGGTGTTCACCGTCGGTGTGGAGGGCAGCTTCGTGCTCGGCGGGTTGACCGCCGCCGTCGTCGGCTCGTCGGTCGGCGGCCTGCCCCCAGTGCTCGCCGTCGCCGTCACCCTCCTGTCGGCTACAGTCGCCGGCGGTGCGGCGGCCGCAATCCCCGCGCTGCTCCGCGCGCGCTGGTCGGTCGACGAGGTCGTCACCACACTGATGTTCAACTTCATCGTCATCGGGGTGGCCAATTGGAGCGTCCAGGCCTTCTTCCAGCAGCGTGGTCAGGCCAACTCGGCTACGGCCTACGTCGCACCGGCCGCCGAGCTACCGCCACTGAACCCGCCGAACCAGGCCAACGTCGGACTCATCATCGCCATCGTCGTCGTCGCCGGGTACGCCGTGTGGATGCGTCGCTCGGTCCTCGGCTTCGAGTTCCGTGCCGTCGGGAGCGCACCGCGCTTCTCCCTCGCGCAGGGGCTCCGGGTCCGTCTGGTCGTCTTCGTCGCGATCCTCGGCGCTGGGCTGATCGGCGGTCTCGGCGGCGGTGCTCACGCGCTCGGCATCGTCCACCGGTACACCAGCGGCTTCTCGGCGAGCTTCGGCTTCACCGGCATCGCCATCGCCCTGCTTGCACGGTTCAATCCCATCGGCATCGTGGTCGGAGCGATCCTCTTCGGCGCCCTCAACTCCGCGGGGGCGACCGTCCAACTCTTCGTCAACATCCCGATCCAGCTGATCGACATCCTCCAGGGCACCGTGATGGTCTTCGCGGTGGCGTCCTTCGCGATCCCCCGCTTCATGAAACGCGCCCGTCGCGGCGCGGGAAGGGACGACGCGTGATCGACGACATCATCGCCTCCGCCCTCGTCCTCTCCGTGCCGATCGCGCTCGCCGCCCTGGGAGGCGCCATCCACCGTCGGGCCGGGATCGTCAACATCGGACTGGAAGCGCACATGCTGGTCGGCGCGTTCATCGGAGCGCTCGTGAGCGGCGCCAGTCAGAACTGGCTCCTCGGGGTGCTCGGGGGAGCGGCAGCCGGTGCGCTGTCCGGGTGGCTGATGAGCGCGATCATCACACGGCTGAAGGCCAACGAGATCATCGTGGGTCTCGGCTTCAACATCGTCGTGCTCGGTCTGGTCGGCTACGTGCTCCGGTCGGTCTTCTCGGTCTCCGGGACACTCCACGTCCCCGGCCTGCAGCGGCTTCCGGCGATCACGATCCCGGGCATCGACGACGTCCCCGTCCTCGGAGCCGTGCTCTCCGGCAAGGACCCGCTCTTCTGGCTGACGATCGCCCTGGTCCCGCTGATCGCCTGGGTCCTCGCCAGGACACCGGGCGGCCTCCGGTTGCGGGCGAGCGGCGCGTCGGCCGGGATCAGCACGTCACTCGGTCTCCGCACCCTTCGCATCCGCGACATCGCCGGGATCATCGCCGGGGCCCTTGCCGGTCTGGGAGGTGTCGCCCTCAGCCTGGGAGCCGTCGGGCTGTTCAACGAGAACATGACGGCGGGCCGTGGCTTCGTCGCGCTGGCCGCCTTCTACTTCGGCCGGTCCCGACCGTTGCCGACGGCCCTCGCGTGCGTGCTCTTCGGCTTCTTCGACGCTCTCCAGATCCGTCTGCAGACCGTCGGCGGCCTCTCGCCCGACCTCATCTCGACGCTGCCGTATGTGGCCGTCGTCCTCGTCCTCACGCTGACCGCGATCCGCGAGCAGCGCCGCAACGCCCGCCGGCTCGTCTGACCCTCTCCAGGAGGCACCCACCGTGACCACAGCACCAACGACCGCACAGACCGCCCTCGTGCTCGTCGACGTGATCGCATCGTTCTACCGACCGTTGGAGGCGAACTACTACCCGGACGCTCCGCTCACGCTCGACCCCATCCACCTGCTCCTCGACCAGGCCAGGGCGAGCGACGCGTTCGTCGTGCACGCCGTCGAGCGCCACCGCGCCGGGGTCGAGGACTTCGAGTTCGCCAAGCTCCCGCGCCACCATCAGGAGGGGAGCGCCGACGCGGAGTACGTGCCGGGCTTCGAGCCCGTGTTCGGGCCGCGAGAGGTCGAGGTGACCAAGCGGAGGTTCTCGGCGTTTTATGCGACCGACCTCGACCTCCTCCTCCGAGAGCAGGACATCCGCCGGGTCATGATCGTGGGCGTCAAGACGAACGTGTGCATCCGGGCCACGGCTCAGGACGCCTTCGCCGGCGGCTTCGAGGTCCTCGTCCCCCGCGAGACGACGAACTCCAACCGGCCCCACCTGGCGGCTGCCAGCCTCGAGGACATCGAGCGGTACATGGGGAGCGTGCCGACGCTCGACCAGGCGCTGGACGCGCTCCGATGACGGCGGGTTCTGTGCATCGGCTGGCCGTCGTCGGATACGCGAGCCTGGACTCAACGGTCCGGTCGCCGCGGTTCCAGGGACTCGACGCCACCAGCATCGTCGGCCCGAAGCTCGCCGACGGGAATGCCGGCGGCATCGTCCACATCACCAGCGCGATCCACCTCGCCGGGGCCGAGGCCGACGCGGTCAGCTGGGTCGGCGCCGACGAGAACGGCGACCGCTGGCGCGCGGCGCTCCGCTCGCACGGTGCTTCGGACGCGGGCGTCGCCGTCTCCGGCTCCCGGACGCCAACATCGACCCTCATCCACTTCGAGGCGGGCGGGACGATCTGCCTCTTTGACCCGGGAGACTGCCACGGGAGCGAGCTCACCCCCGCGCAGGCCGCGATCCTGGTTGCCGCGGACTGGTGCCTCCTGACCGTCGCCCCTCGGCACATCGTCGAGCAGGTGCTCGACCTCCTCCCGGACACGACCCGGCTGGCGTGGGCGGTCAAGTCGGACGCGTCGGCGTTTCCTCCCGAGCTCGTCGAGCGCCTTCTCCGTCGCTCCGCGCTCGTGAGCTTCAGCTCCGGCGAGGCACCCTTCCTGAGCGACGGTGGAGCCCGACCCGAGGCCCGAGTCCGCCCCGGGACGCTTCTGGTGGAGACCCGGGGAGCGCGCGGCGTCGACTACGCGGTCGTCGGCGACCCGGCCCTGGCCGGTTCGGTCGAGGTCGTCCCCGTCGCCGCCGCGGACGCCACCGGTGCAGGCGACACCTTCATCGGAACGCTCACCGCGCTCCTGGCAGCCGAACGGCCCGCCGGCGCGCTCACGCCCCAACAGCTCCACCAGCACCTGGTGGCCTCCACCGAAGCGTCCGCAGCGATGCTCGAACGCCGCCACCGCACCCCCCTCTCGATCACCAAGGAGACACCGTGACGTCCACCCCTCCCACCGCCTGGTACCTCCGATGCGGACGTGACGACGTCGGCGACCGCGCCGTCCTCGTGGGCGATCGCGGACGTGTGGCGATCGCGGCCACCATCCTCGAGGACGCCGTCGTGCTCAACGAGGACCGTGGGCTCACGACGGCCACGGGCACCTACCGCGGAGAGCGGATCACGGTCAGCGCCTTCGGGATGGGCGCGCCGATCGCGGCCATCGTGCTCCACGAGCTCAGTACCCTCGGCGTGACCCAGTTCATCCGGCTCGGCACCGCGCTCACGCTCGGCCCCACACGCCTCGGCGACTTCGTCGTCGCGCACGGCGCTGTCCGGAACGAGGGGACGTCCGCCGGATACCTCCCCGTCGAGTATCCCGCGGTGCCCGACTTCGACCTCACCCGCCGCGCGGAACGCGCGGCCACGGCGAGCGGCACCCCCACGCGCTCCGGCCTGTACGCGACGTTCGACGGCTTCTACACGGACATGTTCGATCTCGACCCGGCGTCGACCAGGGCCGCGGAGACGCTCGCGTTCCACGCGGCGAACGGCGTGATCGCGGCCGACATGGAGACCAGCGCCCTCTTCGTCGCGGCGCGGGCGCTCGGCGTGGCGGCCGCCTCCCTCTGCCTCGCCAGCGTCGACGGGAGCACCCGCGAGAAGCTCCCGCACGACGAGCGGATCGAGGCCGAGGCGCGACTGCTCCGCGCCGGATTCGACGCGCTCGTCGCCGAACCCGACACCTTCTGACCCATCCCCATCCGTCCAGAGAGGACACCACTATGACCATCGCGCACAGCTACCTCGACGACGTCATCGCCAAGCTCGCCTGGGTCCGCGACACCCAGGAGGAGAACATCTCGGCTGCCGGCGCCATCTGCGCCGACACGATCGAGGGAGACGGTCTCGTCTTCGCGTTCGGGACCGGGCACGGCGGGTTTGCCGCGCTCGAGACGTTTCCCCGGACTGGAGGCGTCACCGGCTTCCGTCCGATCGTGGAGACGTCCATCGCTCTGATGCACCACGTGCTCGGAGACATGGGAACGGCCCAGTACCGGTTCCTCCACACGCAGGAGGGATACGGCAAGGCCATCCTGCGCTCCCACCAGATCAAGGAAGGTGACGCGCTCATCCTGTTCAGCCACTCGGGCATCAACGCCGTCATCCTCGACATGGCGATCGAGTTCAAGGAGCGCGGGCTGAAGGTCATCGGCGTGACCAGCGTCCCGCACTCGTCCCAGGTCGCCAGCAGACACTCGTCGGGCAAGCGCCTCTTCGAGATCGCCGATGTCACGGTGGACACGGGCATCCCGCTCGAAGACGCGTCTCAGTTCATCGACGGCCTGGAGTATCCCGTCGGCCCCACGTCCACGTCGGTCGCCGTCGCGGTCTCGCACGCCATCAACGCGTCCGCCACCGCGTCGCTGGTCGCCCGCGGTTACCAGCCGATGATCATGGTCAACACGAATTCGAACCGCACGACCGAAGCCCACCAGCAGAACGACCGCAACTACGCGGACCTCTGGCGGCGGCTGCGCGACCGCGAGTTCTCGGCGCCGGTGGTGAAGTAGCGCATGGACAGGTCCCTCTACATCGGCGGCCGCTGGGTCGCGAGTTCGTCGGGCGAGACCATCGACGTCGTCGACCCGGCCACCCGACTCCCGGTCGGCCGCTCCTCGGTGGCCGGCGCGGCCGACGTCGACCTCGCGGTCGATGCAGCGCTGGCCGGGTTCTCGACCTGGTCGCGGATGTCCGCGTCGGAGCGCGCCGCCATCCTCCACCGGGCGGCGGCCCTCGTGAACGAGCGCGTGGACGACATCGCCGCGGTGCTCACGCTCGAACAGGGCAAGCCGCTGGCCGACAGCCGCAAGGAGATCCTGTTCGGGGCGGTCGTGCTCGACTACTACGCGGAGGAGGGCAGGCGGCTCGGGGGTAGCGTCCGTCCGAGCGACAGAGCCGACATCCGGTCCATCGTCAGCTGGGCGCCCGTCGGCATCGTCGGGGCGATCGTCCCCTGGAACTACCCGATCGATCTCTACTGCTGGAAGATCGGCCCGGCTCTCGCGGCCGGCAACGCGGTGATCGTCAAGCCGCCGGTGGAGACTCCGCTGGCCGTCGGGCTGCTCGTGCAGACGCTCCACGACGCCGGCCTCCCCGCCGGTGTGCTGGCCGATCTCCCCGGCGGGATCGAGGCGGGACAGCGGCTGGCGGCGCACCCGCGGATCGACATGATCACAGCCACGGCCTCGACGCGGACCGGGCAGGCGTTGATGCGGACCGCCGCCGACACGATGAAGCGCCTCTCATTGGAACTCGGGGGTCACAGCCCGTTCATCGTCCTCGATGACGCCGACGTCGCGGAGGCCGCCGCGGCCGCCGCGCGCCGGTCGTTCTCGAACACCGGGCAGATCTGCATCGCCGTGAACCGCGTGCTCGTCGCGGACTCGCTTGCCGACGACTTCGTCGCCGCGCTCGCCGAGGAGGCGTCGCGGATCCGTCTGGGCCACGGGACGGACGGAGACGTGACGTGCGGACCCGCCACCACCTCCGGCGTCATCGACACCGCCCGGGCGCACATCGACGATGCTCTCTCCCGGGGCGCGACCCTGGCGGCGGGAGGCTCGAGGGCGACGCTGAAGGACCTTCCGGACGGTCTGTTCTTCCAGCCGACCGTGCTCGACAACGTCCCCACCACGGCGCTCTCGATGAACGAGGAGACCTTCGGGCCTGTGGTCGCCGTCCATCGTTTCGCACCGGACGAGAGCGTCACCGCCTTGGCCAATGCGACGCCGTTCGGTCTCGCCGCCTACGTCTACGGCCGCGACCTCGACCGCGCGTGGGCGGTCGCGGAGGGTCTCCACGCCGGAGGGGTCGGTGTCAACGTGAACGACGTCACCGAGCTCCAGGCGCCGTTCGGAGGCTGGAAGATGTCCGGTTTCGGCAGGGAGCTCGGCCCGGAGGGGCTCACCGGGTTCTCGCAGCAGCGCCACATCCGCATCCGCCGCCATCGGCTGCCGGAGGGCTGAATGCTCTCCGGAGTCCGCGTCGTCGACTTCTCCCGTGTCCTCGCCGGCCCCTACGCGACGATGATGATGGCCGATCACGGCGCCGACGTCGTCAAGGTGGAGAGTCCCGCCGGCGACGACACCCGCCGCTGGGCGCCGCCGGTGGATGCCGACGGCAACTCCACGTACTTCGCGTCGGTCAACCGCAACAAGCGCTCCGTGGTGTGCGACCTTCGCACGTCGGAGGGCGTCGCTCGCGCCAGGACGCTCGCCGAGAGCGCCGACGTGCTGGTCGAGAACTTCCGCCCCGGCGTGATGGCCGGCTTCGGTCTCGACGAACCGACGCTGCGGCGAGCCAACCCTGGGCTGGTCTACTGCACCATCACGGGCTTCGGCTCGTCCACGGCCCTCCCGGGATACGACCTCCTCGTCCAAGCACTGGGCGGCCTGATGAGCATCACGGGTGAGCCGGATCGTGCCCCGACCAAGGTCGGGGTCGCCCTCGTCGACGTCATCACCGGATCGCACGCCCTGTCCGGTGTGCTGATGGCGTTGCGGGCGCGGGAACGGACCGGGCGCGGCGGGTTGGTCGAGGTCGACCTGCTCTCGTCCCTGCTGTCGGCGTTGACGAATCAGGCGTCCAGCGCGATCGCGACCGGGCAGTCTCCGCCGCGGTTGGGCAACGGGCACCCCAGCATCGCTCCCTACGACGTCTACCTGGCGGCCGACCGCCGGCTGGTGATCGCCGTCGGGAACGACCGCCAGTTCCGTCGGATGTGTGAAACGCTCGACATCGACCTGGCCGACGACCCGAGGTTCGCGACCAACGCGGACCGCGTACGCAACCGCGAGGAGCTTCGCGCGCTGATCGAGGATGCGCTCCGCTCGGCGGAGGCGTCTTCCTGGGTCGAGGCGCTCGGAGCGGCAGGAGTCCCCGCTGGTCTCGTGAACACCGTCCCCGAGGCGTTCGCGTTCGCCGAATCCCTCGGGCTGGAACCGATCGCCCGGTTCGTCGACCCGGCGACCGGCCGCTCCAGCGCACAGCCCGCGAACCCCATCCGCTTGTCCGACCACCCCGCACGGTACGTCCGCGCCGCCCCGGCGCTGGGCGAGCACGACGGCGCACTCTGGGCGGACTAGCGCCTCAGCCGACGAGAGAAAGAACCCACGAATGACCACCCAGCTGCAGCAAGTGTTCGACTACGACGATCTCCTCAGCCCGACGGAGCGGGAGTGGCAGGCCAAGGCCCGTGCCTTCGCCCGTGAACGAATCCTCCCGGTGATCGACGACGACGCCGAGCACGCGCGCTTCCGCCGTGAACTGGTCGCTCCGCTCGGGGAGCAGGGGTTCCTCGGCATGCACCTCTCGGGCTATGGATGCGCCGGCGCGGGTGCCGTCGCATACGGGCTGGTGTGCCTCGAGCTCGAGGCCGCCGACAGTGCATGGCGCACTTTCGTCTCGGTGCAAGGGTCGCTGGCGATGTTGGCGATCCACAAGTACGGGTCGGAGGCGCAGAAGGAGGAGTGGCTCCCGCGGATGGCGCGCGGCGAAGCCATCGGCTGCTTCGCCCTGACCGAGGCCCACGGGGGCAGCGACCCCGCCGCGATGTCGACGACCGCCCGGCGCGAGGGCGATGGGTGGATCCTGGAGGGCACGAAGCGGTGGATCGGGTTGGCCAGCGTCGCCGACGTCGCGGTCGTCTGGGCCGCCACGGGCGAGGGGGTGCGCGGTTTCCTCGTCCCCACCGACTCACCCGGCTTCACCGCGACGCCGATCGACGGCAAGCTCGCCATGCGCGCATCCATCCAGTGCGACATCGTCCTGGACGGCGTCCGGCTGCCCGAGGACGCGATCCTTTCCGGCGCCGAGGGACTGTCCGGCCCCTTCGGCTGCCTCAACGAAGCCCGATTCGGGATCGTGTGGGGCGTCATGGGGGCGGCTCGCGCCTGCTTGGAGGCGGCTCTCGAACGCAGCACGTCGCGCTCGGTGTTCGGCAAGCCGATCGGCAAGCACCAGCTCACGCAGGCGAAGCTCGCCGACATGCTGCTGGAGTACGAGAAGGGCATCCTCCTCGCCCATCGCCTGGGCCGGCTCAAAGAGAGCGGCGCGCTCACACCCGCGCAGATCAGCGTCGGAAAGCTGAACAACGTCCGGGAGGCGCTGGAGATCGCGCACACCGCGCGTGCCATCCTCGCGGGCGACGGCATCACGAGCGAGTGGCCGGTCATGCGCCATGCCGCCAACCTGGAGGCCGTCCGCACCTACGAGGGCACCGACGACATCCACGCGCTCGTGATCGGTCGTGCGCTCACGGGACTGGCGGCGTTCGCATGAGCCGCCCGGTCCCGGTCGAGGAAGCAGCGGTCGCCGCGGCCGACGCGGCCGCGCTTGTCGCGGCGAGTCCGCGTCCGGACCGCGCCCGCTGGCTCGACGCGCTTGCGGCCGTGCTCGAGGCGCACAGGGACGAGCTGGTGCAACTCGCTGCAGAGGAGACACACCTGTCGACGTCCCGTCTCGACGGGGAGGTCACCAGGACGGCCGCCCAATTGAGGTTCTTCGCGGGGGTGGTGCTCGAAGGGTCGTACCTCGAGGCCACCATCGATACCGCGGATGCCACTCTCACCCCGCCGAGGCCCGACCTCCGGCGGATCCTCCGCCCGCTCGGGCCGGTCGGCGTCTTCGCTGCATCGAACTTCCCGTTCGCGTTCTCGGTGCTCGGCAACGACACGGCGTCGGCCCTCGCGGCCGGCTGCCCCGTGGTCGTCAAAGCCCACCCAGGACACCCGCTGCTGTCGCGACGCGTCGCGGAGCTGGCCCGGGGCGTGCTCTCGGATGCCGGCGCGCCCCCCGGTGTCTTCGACCTCGTCGAAGGGGTGGAGGACGGCGTCGATCTCGTCCGGCACCCGGCGATCCGGGCGGTGGGCTTCACCGGCTCGACCGCTGGCGGCCGAGCGCTCTTCGACATCGCCTGCGCCCGGTCGGCGCCGATCCCGTTCTACGGGGAGCTGGGCAGCATCAATCCGGTCGTGGTCACCGAGGCGGCCGCCAGACGCCGGGGGCCGAGCATCGCGGCCGGCTTCGTGGGCTCCTTCACCCGGGATGGCGGACAGTACTGCACCAAACCGGGACTCGTGTTCGTCCCCGACAGCGATGCCGGAGACGCCCTCGTCGCCGCCATAGAAGAGCAACTGCTGCTGGCGCCGTCACAGATGCTTCTCACCGAACACGTGACCGCCGCGTTCGACCACCACGTCGCCCGGGGAGAATTCGACGGGAGAAGCATCCTCCGAGGCTGCGCCGCGGTCGGAGAGACGGACCCGGTCGTCGTCACGGTCGACCTGGGCCAGTTCCTCGACCGCCATGACTACTTCGTGCACGAGTGCTTCGGCCCGTTCGCTGTCGTGGTGCGGTACCGCGAGGACCGGGACCTGTCTGTCGGACTGGTGCAGGTGGAGGGTTCGCTCACAGCGACACTCCACATAGAGGACTCCGACGACATCGCCGCCCTGGTCGAGCAGCTTTCGGCCCGGTCCGGACGGGTGATCTTCAACAGCTGGCCGACCGGCGTCGCCATAGCGTGGGGGCAGCACCACGGCGGGCCGTGGCCGGCGACAACGTCGTCCATCCACACATCGGTCGGTGCAACGGCGATCCGCAGGTTCCTCACACCGATCGCGTACCAGGACTGCCCGCCCGCGTTGCTTCCCGAAGAACTCACCGATGAGAGCACGGTTCCTCGCCGAATCGACGGTGAAATGGTCTCCCCGAGCCGACTACGTGCGTGAGACGTCGGACAGGCTCTCGAGATAACGGTTCACTTCGTCGAGGGCTATCCGCACGGCTCCGCGGTAGAACACGGTACGAAGCCCGCCGGCCGCGATGAGTTCGTGCACCTGCAGCTCTCCGATGCCGATCCGCGAAGCCGCCACCTCGGGGAGGAGAAAAGTCGGGTCGTCCACGGGAAAACCGTAATCGCGTGCGTCGAGGCGGGAGGTCGCGAGTACGGGTATGCGAACCCCTTGAGCCGCGAGGGTGGACAGCGTTACTCTGAATCGAGTACTCTACTCAGAGTAATCCACACCCGGAGGAGGCGTCATGGCGAAGCGTGCGGTATCCAACCCGCTGGCGTTGGCCGTCCTGGCCTGCCTCTGGGAGCGGCCGATGTACCCGTACGAGATGACGACGACCATGAAGGAGCGCGGGAAGGAAGACAGCATCCGCCTGAACTTCGGGTCGCTCTACGCCGTCATCAAGTCGCTCGAGAAGCACGGCTTCATCGAGGTGTCGCAGACCGAGCGCGAGGGCAACCGGCCGGAGCGCGTCGTCTACGCGATCACGCCGGCCGGGCGGCAGGAGTCCGAGGAATGGCTGCGGGAGCTCGTCGAGATCCCGGTCAAGGAGTACCCGGCCATCGAAACCGGCCTCTCGCTCCTTCCGATGCTGCCGCCGCAGGTCGCAGCCGATCTGCTCGAGCGCCGGCGCGACCGGATCGACGCCGACATCGCCGAACGCACCGTCCTGCTGGCGGAGGCGAGCGGCCTCCCGGAGCTCTTCATGGTCGAGTTCCACTACCGGATGGCCGTGCTCCAGGCGGAGCGCACGTTCGTGGCCGGCCTGGCCGCACGCATCCGCGACCGCTCGATCGGCGGCTACGACTGGTGGGAGCAGCTGCATGAGCTGCTCGCCCAGGGGATCGGCATGGAGGAGCTGCGCGAGCGCATCGCCGCGGGTGCCTTCGGAAAGGAGGCGGCCGAGCTGTTCCTGTCGTAAGGCCTCGTGCCACAGAACGATGGCCGGAGAGCGGCAACTCTCCGGCCATCCACACCTTCAGTCGTTCCGTGAGGAACCTGCGTCAACAGTCACCGAGGGCTGTCTTCAAGGATATCCCTGTCGGTGGCTGCCTACCTGAAAGAGAGAAGCCACCATGCCAACCGCAAACGGGCCGGCGCTCGCCGCCGACCACCTCGTGAAGACCTATCCAGGAGGGCGGGGGAAGCCTCCGCTCCGCGCCCTCGACGACCTCGGCTTCGTGGCCGAGAAAGGCACCGTGTTCGGCCTGCTCGGACCCAACGGCGCCGGCAAGTCGACGACCATGAAGATCCTGTCGACGCTCACCCGCCCGGACTCGGGAACGGCCTACGTCGCGGGCATCGACGTCGCGCGCCATCCGGCGCGCGTCCGCCGTGCCCTCGGGTTCGTCGCCCAGAAGCCCGTGTCCGACCCGATGGACACGGGAGTGGAGAACCTCGTGCTGGCCGGCCGGCTGCAGGGGATGTCCGGCCGGGAGGCCGCGGCCCGCGCACGTGAACTCCTCGACCGCTTCGGCCTGACCGACCACGCCCGCCGCCAGGTGAAGACCTACTCCGGCGGCATGGCACGGAAGCTGGATGTGGCGATCGGCCTCATGCACCGGCCGGAGGTGCTGTTCCTCGACGAGCCGACCACCGGCCTCGACCCGGAGGCGCGTGCCGAGCTCTGGCTGGAGCTCGAACGGATGACGACCGCCGAGAACCTGACCGTGCTGCTGACGACCCACTATCTCGACGAGGCGGACCGTCTGGCCGACCGGCTGGCGATCGTCGACCACGGCCGGGTGGTCGCCGGCGGCACGCCCGAGGAGCTCAAGAACGACCTCCGCGGCGACGCCGTGATCGTCGAGCTGGCCGGCGACGCCGATCCGTTCGCGGGGCTCACCGCCCTGCAGCGGGTGGATGCGCTCCGCGAGGTGGGCGGAGACGGCCGCACCCTGCGCGCCCGCGCCGACAACGGCGCTGCGACGCTCCCGCTGGCGCTCGCCGCACTGGAGGCCGCGGGCGTCGCCGTCGCCTCCGCCACTGTCGCGCGGCCCAGCCTGGACGACGTCTACCTGCGGCACACCGGCCGCACCTTCACGCGGGCGCAGGAGTCCGCCGAGTTCGTCCTGGAGAACGCATCATGACCACGACCGCCCTTCCCGCATCCCGTCCGCAGCGGCGGAACGGCCCCACCTTCCTGACGCACACGCTGCTGCTGACCGGACGGCAGCTGCGCGCCGCCTGGCGGATGCCGGCCTTCCTGGTGATGAACCTGGTGCAGCCGGTGATCTGGCTCCTGCTGTTCGGTCAGCTGTTCAAGTCGGTGATCGACATCCCCGGCTTCGGCGTCGGCCAGAGCTACCTGGAGTACCTCACGCCCGGCGTCGTGATGATGCTGGCGCTGTTCGGGTCCGCGTGGTCGGGGACCGTGTACATCCAGGACATGGATCGCGGCGTGATGGACCGCTTCCTCACCTCGCCGACGAACCGCGGCGCGATGATCGTGTCGACGCTCGTCTACCAGTCGCTGCTCGCGGTGGTGCAGTCGCTGGTGGTGGTCGGCATCGCGTTCTGGGCGGGGGCGCGGTTCGAGGGAGGCGTCGTCGGCATCCTGCTTCTCCTCCTCGGAGTGGTGCTGCTGACCGCGGTGTTCTGCTCGCTGTCGAACGCGGTCGCGCTGCTGGCGCGCGAGCAGACGGCGCTGATCGGAATCTCGCAGCTCATCACGCTGCCGCTGATGTTCCTCAGCTCGGCGATCATGAACACGAAGCTCTCGCCGGAGTGGGTGCAGAACGTCTCCGCCTACAACCCGTTCGAGTGGGCGGTGATCGTCGGTCGCCAGGCGCTCAGCGCGCATCCCGACTGGGCGACACTGTGGGCGCACGCCGGTCTGCTGGCGGCGCTCGCGGTCGTCATGGCCGCCTGGGCGACCAGCGCCTTCCGCGTCTACCAGCGCTCCGCCTGACCGCTCGCTCCATCCGCCCACCGTCGAGTCCGCACAATTTGTACGTTTCTCCCCCGAGAAGCGGTAAGTCTTTGCGGACTCGGCGGTGGGCGCCGGGGCGGGGCGGGGCGGGGCGGTTAGAAGAGGTCGGGGGAGGGAGCGCTCGCGTAGCGGATCGAGACGTCGGCGTGACGGTCGAAGCGGTAGCCGACTCCACGGACCGTGCGCACGATGTCCTCGTAGCGGCCCAGCTTCGCGCGCAGGCGGCGCACGTGCACGTCGATGGTGCGCTCGTTCGGGATCTCATCCTCGTCCGCGCCGCTCCACAGCGACGAGATGAGCTCGGAGCGCTCGATGGTGCGGCCCTCGCGGAGCACGAGGTACTGCAGAAGCTCGAACTCCTTGTAGGTCAGCGCGACGGTCTGGTTGTCGAGCACGAGACGCTTCCGCGAGATGTCGACGACGACGCCGGATGCGGCGCGGTCCTCATCCTCGTCGACGGTGACAGCGTGGCGGTGCTTCGCGATGGCGGCCGGGTCCTGCAGGGCGAGGCGCACCACATCCACGTCGCGTCCACCGGCGCCGGCCGGGGCGAGGGCGACGGCGGCGTAGGTCTCAGCGGTCGGGGCGATCTCGGCGGTGAGACGCTTCAGCGCCTCCACGATGCGGCCGAGATCGGTGCCTGCGGCGGCGGCCTTCGCCTCGTCGATGCCGACGTAGAGCACGAAGCCGCGGGCCTCGGTGCCCTCGGGCACGGCGCGGATACGGGGAGCCGGCTCGGCGGCGGGAGCGGGAGCCGGACGGACCGGGCTGACGGGGGAGACGGCGGAAGTGCGGGGGAAGGCGGTGTCGATGGTGGCCAGAGACATGGGAATCGAGTCCTTAGTGATGATGTTCCGGATCCCGATGCGATGAAGCTCCGCGGGTACGGCGGAGTGCAGGGATTCCGGGGAATGTCGTGTTGTGTGCCCCTAGACGGTGGGGCGGATGCGCGGGAGCGTGAGTGTGGCGCTCCCGGGGAGCGTGCGCCCGGTCACGACGAGATGACGTCGGAGGGCTGCTGCTCGGCGAGGGTCGTCAGATCAGCGACACATTCGGCAACACATGACGGAGTCGCGGCCGGCCATCATCATGCCGGCATCCCCAAGGGCCTCGAAGGAGGTCAGGGTACGCGAGTTGTCAGTCATGCAGGTTAGTAAAACCGACGATGACTCGACGTGTCAAATCATTACGCAATGTTTCGTGCGGCTACACGGTGCCGTAGAGGCGGTCGCCGGCGTCTCCGAGGCCTGGAACGATGTAGCCGTTCTCGTTCAGGCGCTCGTCGAGCGCGCCCAGGACGATGGTCACATTGCGGCCTTCCGTCGCCTTCTCGAGCGCCTCGAGACCCTCCGGGGCCGCGAGCAGGCAGATGGCCGTCACGTCGACGGCGTTGCGCGCGAAGAGGAACTCGATCGCTGCGCCGAGCGACCCGCCCGTGGCGAGCATCGGGTCCAGCACGAAGCACTGCCGGTCGGACAGGTCCATCGGAAGTCGCTCGGCGTAGGTGGTCGGCTCGAGTGTCTCCTCGTTGCGGACCATGCCGAGGAAGCCGACCTCGGCGGTCGGCATGAGCCGCACCATCCCCTCGAGCATCCCGAGGCCCGCACGCAGGATCGGGACGACGAGCGGGCGCGGCTCGCTCAGGGCGACGCCGGTCGTGGTGGTGACCGGGGTCTGGATCTCGACGGGCTGCACACGGACACCGCGCGTCGCCTCGTACGCGAGCAGCGTCACGAGCTCCTCGGTGAGCTGGCGGAACACCGGCGACGGCGTCCGCTTGTCACGGAGCACCGTCAGCTTGTGGGTGATGAGTGGGTGGTCCGCAACGTGCACTCGCATAGGCTCAAGGCTAGCCGAACCCCCGAACGCCGAGAGGACCGCCGTGAGCCTGCCCGTGCCCAGCGACTACGAGCAGTGGATGCGGCGCGCGCTCGACGACGCCCGGCTCGCCTTCGACACGGGCGACGTGCCGGTGGCCGCCCTCGTGCTCGACGAGCACGGCGAGGTCATCGGACGGGGCCGCAACGAACGCGAGCTCCGGCATGACCCGACGGCGCACGCCGAGGTGCTGGCCCTGCGGGAGGCGGCGGCGATCCGCGACGACTGGCACCTCGAGGGATGCACGCTCGTGGTCACGCTGGAGCCGTGCGTGATGTGCGCGGGCGCCGTGCTGGCGGCACGCGTGCCGACCGTGGTGTTCGGCGCCTGGGACGAGAAGGCGGGCGCCGCGGGATCGGTGTACGACGTCCTGCGCGATCGCCGCCTCAACCATCGCGTCGAGGTGTTCGCGGGCGTGCTCGCGGAGGACTGCGGCGAAGTGCTTCTGGACTTCTTCCGCGCCAAGCGCTGAACGCCGGGCTCTCAACGCTGGGCGCTGACAGCACGACCGGTCAGGCGGGAAGGCGCTCCAGCCACTCCGAGAACGCCGCGCGCGACGCCTCCTGCATCCGCGCCGAGTACACCTCGCGGTCGCGTCGGAGGGCGTCCGGGTCGATGGCCAGTTCATCCAGCTCGTTGTATCCGTCAGCGACCCACGCCTCGTGCATCTCATCCGTGACCTCGGGATGGAACTGCACGGCGAGCGCGAAGCCGCCGATCGCGAACGCCTCGTTCGAGTAGTCGCTGGAGGAGGCCAGCAGCGTCGCCTGCTCCGGCAGTTCGAACGTGTCGCCGTGCCACTCCACGACCGGAACGCCATCGAAGTGGCGGATCGGCGAGTCCGCGCCGGCTGTCGTCGGCTCGACCCGGCGGTAACCGATCTGGGTGGTTTCACCCTTGTAGACGCGCTCGCCGAGCGCGCCGGCCATCAGCTGAGCGCCGAGGCACACACCGAGCACGGGACGCTCCGCGGCGATGCGCTCCCGCAGCAGCTCCTTCTCCTGTTCGAGGAAGGGGAACTCGTCGGTCTGGTATGCGCCCATCTCCCCGCCGAGGACGACGACGAGGTCGGCCTCCGCCGGGTCGATCGCCGAAACGTCCTCCGTCGTCACATCCACGATCCGCAGGTCGTAGCCGTGCTCGGTCAGGACCGGACCGATGTTGCCGAGGTGGATGCTGGGGTCGTGCTGCAGGATGACGGCGGTGCGGGTCACTCGAGTCCTTTGATGACGATGGTGTCGGTTGCGGGAGCGGCCTCGTTGGGGTCGACCCATACGTCCGGCTCGATGTAGATGACGCGCGCCGCGGGGACGGCTTCACGGATGCGGTGCTCGACGACATCGATCGCCGCGGCGACGTCCGCGAGGCGGTGCTCGCCCGAGAACGCGAGCTTCGCGGCCACCATCAGCTCGTCCGGGCCGAGGTACAGGGTCTTCATATGGATGATGCGCTCCACCTCGGGGCCGGACGTCACCGCGCTCTCGATCGCGGCGAGATCGGCGTCCGACGCGCCCTCGCCGACGAGCAGGCTCTTCGTCTCGATACCCAGCACGACGGCGACCGCGACCAGCAGCGCGCCGATGAAGAGGGTGCCGATGCCGTCCCAGACGCTGTTGCCGGTGATGATCGTCAGGCCGACGCCGATCAGGGCGAAGACGAGGCCGGTCAGCGCCGCCACATCCTCGAGCAGGACCACGGGGAGTTCGGGAGCCTTCGCGCGGCGCACGAACTGCGGCCACGACATCCCCTTCTTGTGCGGGCGGGACTCGTGGACCGCCGTGCGCAGCGAGAAGGACTCCAGACCGATGGCGATGAGCAGCACCAGGATCGGCAGCCAGGCGTTCTCGAGCGGGTGCGGGTGGGCGAGCTTCTCGATCCCCTCGTAGATGGAGAACACGCCGCCGACAGAGAACAGGATGATGGAGACGACGAAGGCGTAGACGTAGCGCTCGCGCCCGTAGCCGAAGGGATGCTCGCGGTCGGCCTTGCGGCGCGACTGCCGACCGCCGAGGAGCAGGAGCAGCTGGTTGCCCGAGTCGGCGACCGAGTGCACGCCCTCCGCGAGCATCGACGACGAGCCCGAGAACGCCCACGCGATGAACTTGGTCAGGGCGATCCCCAGGTTGGCCGCGAAAGCAGCGATGATCGCTCTGTTACCGCCGGATGCGCTCATGCCCTTCATCCTAGGATGGCCGCATGGACGACGCGCAGAACGTGACCCTTCCGACCATCGCGATGCTCGGTGCGGGCTCCATGGGCCGTGCGATCCTGAGCGGTCTGCTCGCGCCGGGCGTGCAGGTCGCCGGGATTCGGGTCACGAACCGGTCGGAGGCGCGGGCGGCGGAGCTCGCCGGGACGCCGGGCGTGACCTCCTACGCGACGGAGACGAAGGCGGACGCCAACCGGCTCGCGGTCGATGGAGCGCAGGTCGTGATCGTCGCGGTGAAGCCGGCGATGGTCCGCGACCTCCTGGCCGAGATCACCGACTCGTTGGCGCCGGGGACCGTCGTCGTCAGCGTGGCGGCCGGGGTCACCACGGAGACGATGGAGTCGCTTCTGCCGGACTCGGTCTCCGTCGTCCGCTCGATGCCGAACACTCCGGCCGTCGTCGGCAAGGCGGTGACCGGCATCAGCGCGGGCTCGCGCACCGATCCGGAAGACCTGCAGGTCGTGCGCGCCCTGTTCGAGACGGTCGGCGAGGTGG
This sequence comes from Cryocola sp. 340MFSha3.1, assembly GCF_000383315.1. Classification (NCBI taxonomy): domain Bacteria; kingdom Bacillati; phylum Actinomycetota; class Actinomycetes; order Micrococcales; family Microbacteriaceae; genus Cryocola; species Cryocola sp. 340MFSha3.1. Next base: position 1,775,383 of record NZ_KB911087.1, on the reverse strand, counting down.
TCGAGGTGCCGGAGTCGCAGCTGGATGCGCTGAGCACGATCTCGGGATCCGGCCCGGCGTACGTGTTCCTCCTCATCGAGGCGCTGACCGAGGCGGCCGTGCAGAAGGGCTTCACGCCCGAGCAGGCGGCGACCCTCGTCAACGGGACGTTCCTCGGGGCGTCCGAGCTGCTGGTCTCCTCCGGCGAGGACCCGGCCGAGCTGCGCCGCCGCGTCACCAGCCCGAACGGCACCACCGAGCGGGCGATCGCCGTCCTCTCCGAGGCCGACCTCCCCGCTCTCTTCGCCCGCGCGACCGACGCCGCCCTCGCCCGCGCGCGCGAGCTCGCCGCCGGCTGACCGCCCCCGAGCCCTTCCCCACCCCCTCAAGCCCCACCGTCGAGTCCGCAAAGACTTACCGCTGCGGGGGTGGATTCCGTGCAGTTATCGCGTACTCGACCGGTGGAGGGCGCGACGGACCCGCAGCGCGACGTCGTCGAAAGGGTCCGCGGCGGTCACGAAGATGACGTCCCATCCCGAGTCGACCAGGCGCTCCCGGCGACGGATGTCGTTTCTATACGTCGACGTGTCCGTCCGGTGGTGATCACCGAGGTACTCGATGGCGACGCGGGCTGCGGGATACGCGAGGTCGATCATGGCTTCCACCCGATCGCCGTCCGATGCACGGACCACGTGATTGAGCTCCGGCGCGGGAAGGCCCGAGTCCTCGAGCGCCACGCGCAGGCGGGACTCCTGGGGTGAGAGGGAGCCGTAGCGGATGCGCGCCAGCGCCTGCCGGAGAGTCGTAACGCCGCGCCGTCGGCCGTGCCGTCGAACCGCCGCCTCAAGGTCGGCGCGGGTCAGCAGCGGCGGCTTCTGGGAGTACGGCTCGTCACCTGTGATCAGGAAGTCTCCGATGGCGACCAGGTCGGGAACCTGCAACCGGGTGCTCAGCTGGGCCCACGTGTCCTGAGCGGCGATCACGCGGAGCCCGTCGACAACTGCCCACCGATGTTCGTCGGGGGTCAGCTGATGGGAGACGATCCCGCGGACACGAGGGGGCCGCGTCGGCTCGAACACCGAGATCTCGACTTCTTCGGGTTCGGCCCAGCCGGGCAGCGGCATCCCGTGGATGACGGCAGCCGAACGATGGCTGAACAGGGCCTCAGCGGGCAGTATGACTGCGGCAGCACGACAGAGCGCAATGTGTCCCGCTGGCTCGGTGGCGCAGCGCATCCCGAAGAAGGGGCGGTGCAGCTTCTGCCCGTAGACCGTGCGCCACGAGACCCCGTCCCGCAGCAGTTCTCTCGTCCGTACGCCGTGCTCATCCATCCCCCTACCCAAGCGCCTCGGTCCTGCCCGGACCGACCTATCCACAGCCCCGCCGTCGAGTCCACAAACTTTGCACGCCGGACGGCCCCGGAGCGTGCAAAGTTTGCGGACTCGACGGTGGGGGGAGAGGGGCGAGGGCGGGGAGGGTCAGGCGTCGAGGGCGGCGAAGCGCTCGATGTCGGCGGAGGCGCCCGAGACGATGACGAGGTCGTGGTCGGAGACGACCGTGTCGGGCGTCGCGTAGGTGAACGGCTTGCCGGGGCTCTTCACGCCGACGACCGTGATGTTGTACTTGGAGCGGACACCGGATGCGCCCAGACGCAGGCCGCGGATCGGCTTCGGCGGGTACATCTTGACCAGCGCGAAGTCGTCGTCGAACTCGATGAAGTCGAGCATCCGGCCGGACACCAGGTGCGCCGCCCGCTCGCCCGCCTCCGCCTCCGGGTAGATCACGTGGTTGGCGCCGATGCGCTCCAGGATCTTGCCGTGCGACTTCGAGATCGCCTTCGCCCAGATCTGGGGCACCTTCAGGTCGACGAGGTTCGCCGTGATCAGCACGCTCGCCTCGATCGACGATCCGACGGCGACGACCCCGATGGAGAAGTCCTCAGCGCCGATCTGCCGCAGCGTCTCGATCGAACGCGCGTCGGCCTGCACGGTGTGGGTCACGCGGTCGGCCCACTTCTGCACGAGGTTCGCATCCGTGTCGATCGCGAGCACCTCGCGGCCGAGGCGGTCGAGCTGCCCGGCCGTCGCGGCGCCGAACCGGCCGAGTCCGATGACGAGGACGGGCGCGTTGTGTCTGATCCGGTCAACCAACGAGCGGCCTCTCCTCCGGGTTGTGGTACAGCTGGCGGCGTTGGCTCTGGGCCAGCGCCGCGGCGAGAGTCACTGTACCAACGCGCCCGCAGAACATCGTCGCGGCCATGACGTAGACGCCGGCGTCCGGAAGCCGCTCGGTCAGACCGGTGGACAGACCGCACGTCGCGAACGCCGAGATCACGTCGAACAGCACGTGGTCGAGCGGCGCTTTGGTGATCTGCAGGATGAGGATGCTCGACACCGCCACGATCGTCGCGCCCCAGAGCGCAACGGCGACCGACAGCCGCAGCACGTCGATGGGGATGCGGCGGCGGAACGCATCCATCGACTCCACCCCACGCGCCTCGGCGAACGCGGCCAGGAAGAGGACGGCCAGCGTCGTGACCTTGATGCCGCCGGCGGTGGATGCGGACCCTCCGCCGATGAACATGAGCATGTCGGTGACGAGCAGGCTCGACCCGTGCAGGTCGTCGATGGGGATGGTCGAGAACCCGCCCGACCGGGCCATGGTCGACAGGAAGAACGACTGGAACACCGTGTGCCCGGCATCCAGCCGGCCGAACGTCTTCGGGTTGTCGTATTCGAGGACGATGTAGAGCACCGCCCCGGCGACGAGCAGGATCACCGACGTGAGCAGCGTCAGCTTCACGTGGATGGACCATCGCCGCCGCTTCTGACGCAGATTGGAGGCGATGGCCAGGATGACCGGGAACCCGATCGCGCCGAGGAACACGCCGATCATCAGTGCGCTCAGGAACCAGTAGTCGGTCGCGAACGCGTCGATGCCTTCGCGGTTGGGCGTGAACCCGGTGTTGGTGAACGCCATGGCCGAGTAGTAGATCGACTCCCACGCGGCCGTGCCGACGTCGATGCCCGCGATGAGCATCCGCGGGAACAGCAGCAGGGCCACGGCGCCCTCGATGACGACCATGCTGATCGCGACGGTGGTGAGCAGCTTGCCGACCTCGCCCAGCCGGACCGCCTGTCCTTCGGCGACCGGGCCCCCGTGCACGCGGAGCGGGTTGCTGTCGCTCGCCGCCATCAGCTTGGCGCGCAGCCCGAGCTTCCGCGAGATGACCAGCCCGAGGATGGATGCCATGGTCAGCACGCCGACGGCGCCGACCTGCACGCCGATGTAGACGAGCAGATGCCCGAACACGGACCAGTGGGTCGCCATGTCGACGGTCGCGAGCCCGGTCACGCAAATGACCGAGACCGCGGTGAACAGGGAGTCCGCCAGCGGCGTCCACCGTCCGTTCGACGAGGAGATCGGCAGCGAGAACAGCAGCGTGAAGACGAGGATCAGAAGGGCGAAGACGAGGATCGCGAACCGGGACGGGCTGCGGGCCGCGAACCCGTTGAGTGCCGCACGGAGGCGCCCGACGGCCGACGCGGGCCGTCCGGGGACCGCCCGGGTGGTGGCGCTCATGTCTCGTCCTTCCCGTCGTCTTCGGCTGTCGGGCGGGCTTCGGACATGGTACTGCGTCGGGGGAATGGCTAGCCTGGGGACATGGCCGACATCTTCGACGTGATCGCCGATCCGACGCGGCGCGACATTCTGCGCGTGCTGCTCGATCGCAATACGGACGCGGCGCATTCCGTGGGCGAGATATCCGTTTCCGAGATCGTCGCGACGCTCGAGCTGAGCCAGCCGACGGTGTCAAAGCACCTGAAAGTGCTGCGCGAGGCGGGCCTCGTGTCTGTGCGCGAGGAGGGTCAGCACCGCTATTACAGCCTGGATGCCGGCCCTCTGGTGGCGGTCGAGGACTGGATCATTCCGTTCACGGCATCCGACGAGGACATGGAGCTGAGCGTCCGGCTGGCGGAGGAGACGCGCGAGTTCGCGAGCACCGTCGGCAAGGTGCTCGCCGACACGCGTCACCGGGTGTCGTCGGCGACCGAGCGCGTGACGCCGAAGAAGTGGCGCAAGGACTGACCCTCCGCGAGTACGATGACCGGAAAGAGGAGGACGGACGAATGGCACACGATCTGAGGGACGTGCGCTTCCTGACGGTCGCCGAGGTGGCCGACATGATGCGCGTCTCCCGTATGACCGTGTACCGGCTCGTCCATTCGGGAGAGCTGCCCGCCATCCGCTTCGGTCGATCGTTCCGTGTTCCGGAGTCCGCGGTCGACCAGTTGCTGCAAGCCGCGACGTTCCGAGAGGGCGGCGTCGCGGACTCTGCGTGACGTCAGGTAGACTGGCTGCTCGTGTCGCCGCGCGCCCCGCGGCATGCCCCCGATTCTTTGTGAGGTCCACGTGGGTTCCGTTATCAAGAAGCGTCGCAAGCGTATGGCGAAGAAGAAGCACCGCAAGCTTCTTCGCAAGACGCGCCACCAGCGTCGCAACAAGAAGTAGACCTCGAGTCTGCGGCTCCAAGCGTCGGTCCATCCGGTCCGGCGCTTTTTGCTGCGTCTAGAGTGGATTCGTGTCCACCGTCTCCCTGACTCTCATCGGCAAGCCCGGCTGCCACCTGTGCGATGACGCGCGGGAGGTCATCCACTCGGTCATCGACCAGCTGCCGGCCGGATCACCCGCGGTGACCGTGGAGGAGTGGGACATCCTGCAGGACGCCGACCTCCACGAGAAGTACGTGGAGGAGATCCCCGTCGTGCTCGTCGATGGACGCGTCCACACCTACTGGCGGGTCGACCCGACGCGCCTGCGCACCGCACTCCTGGAGGCCGAATGACCATCCGCCACGTCGTCTCGTGGAAGCTCGCGACCAGCGACGAGACGGAGCGCGCCGAGCAGGCCGCGGAGATCAAGCGCGGCCTGGAGTCGCTTCCCGCCGTCATCCCGCAGCTGCGTTCGCTCCAGGTCGGCGTCAACGTGGTGCCGGGCGACAACTTCGACGTCGTGCTGATCAGCGACTTCGACGACCTGGACGGCATCCAGGCGTACCTCGACCACCCCGCCCACCTCGAGGTGGCGGGGTACATCCGCTCCGTCGTGGGCTCTCGGGCCGCGGTCGACTTCGAGGTCTGACGCCGCAGGGCGACGCCCGCGGGTCAGAAGACCGGCGTTTTGGTGATGTCGGCGTCGCGGCGGCGGTAGTCCTCGAGGAACTGCGTGAGGGTCCCGGCGTAGAGCTCCTTGACGAGGTCCCCGGCCTTCGCGCCGTCGCGATCCTTCGCGGCGGCGAGGATGCCGGCCAGCGCACCCGGGAGGTCGTCGATCCCGAACGGCGTCTCCCAGACCGAGATATAACGGAGCAGCTGCGGGCTGAGGCCCTCGCTGACCGAGGCCAGTACGTCATTTCCGCCCGCGCGCGTCAGCTCGAGGAAGAAGTCGTTGAAGGCGCGGCCGAGAGCGGGGAGGTCGCCGGCCTTCGCGGCCTTCTTGACCTCCTTCTGCGCCTTGTCGAGACGGGTGACGACGGCGTTCTCGAGCTCGGGGACGTTCGCGCGGGCTGCGTGCTCGTGGAGGAGCCCGGTCGTGTAGATGGCCTCGTCGATCGCCTTGAGGTCGATCGGGGCGACACGGGTGTACCGGTTGGGGGCCATCTCGACGAGGCCGATGTCGGCGAGCTTCATCAACGCTTCGCGGATCGGGGTGCGTGAGACGCCGAGCCAGGCGGTGAGCTTCTCGTCGAGGAGGGTCTCACCGGGCTCGAGGGTGCCGTCGAGGATGCCCTCGTACAAGCGGTTGTAGACCACATCGCGCAGCAGCCGGCGCTCGACCGGTGCGGTGTCGCTCACGGGCAGCGGCATCAGCGGGCCTCCTTCGATGGCGTGCCGAACTCGTCGGCGATCGAGACGATCGACTTGTCGAACAGGTCGCCGGCGGCCCGTGCTGCTTTGTCCGCCTTGCCGGCGACGGCGGCGTCGATCAGGGCCTTGATCGAGGGGAGCGCCTTGTCGAGCGGTGCGGAGGAGGGAGCGGCGTTGAGCGCCCGCTGCACCTCGGGAAGGTGTCGCTTGAGCAGGCGCGCGACGGTCGCGTTGTCGAGGCGGCGGACGAAGACGCCGAGGAAGCCGTCGGCGGAGAGCCCTGTGCGGACGGCCTCGGACGCGTCGGCGGATGCGAAGGAGCGCAGCGTCTCGCGGTCGCCCTCGGTGAGGAGGGGCGTCGCGTCGCGCACGACGCCGGCGACGAGCACACCGACGGTGGTGAGCAGCTCGCGGAGCCGGCGCGACTCGATCGGCGTGACGCGCGTACGTCGCTGGGGCAGGATCTCGACGAGGCCCATGGCCGCCAGCTGATTGAGCGCCTCACGGACGGGGGTGCGGGACACCCCGACCCAGCGTTCGATCTCGGCGTCGTAGAGCTGCTCGCCGGGGAGCAGGTCGCCGTCGACGATGGCGTCGAGCAGGCGCAGGAAGACTTCGTCTCGGATCAGCCGCCGGGGGCTGGCGGCTCCGGTCACGGGCACGGGCATAGTTGGATGTTACATCCAGGTGGATCGGTCTTCGGGCTGATGTACTGAGTGTCGAACGCGCGCATTGCCTGCTCTATTTGTCTGGGGGAGCGCCCGGACGCGCCGCGCGCCGCATCCATCGACTCCCCATCCGCTCCCCAACGGGCGCACAGCATCGCGGGCGTAGGCTGGCATGGTGAGATCAGCCCCGACCGCTCGGCGGGATACGGGCGTTACGGTGCTCGTGGCCGAGACCGCACCGCTCGACGACGTCCGCCAGCTCATCCCGTTCCTCGACTCCCGCGCACCCCTGCTCTGGTTGCGCAAAGGCGAAGGGATGGCGGCGATCGGGGAGGTGCTCCGGCTCGACTTCACCGGCCCGGGCCGCATTCAGGAGGCGTCTGCCGCCTGGCGGGCCACCGCGGCCGCCGCGGAGGTCGACGACGCCGTCCGCACGCCGGGAACGGGACTCGTGGCGTTCGGCACGTTCGCGTTCGATGACGAGAGCACGGCGACGAGCACGCTGATCGTGCCCGAGGTGATCATCGGCCGCCGCGGCAGCCGCAGCTGGATCACCCGCATCCGTCGCGCCGACGCTCAGGCGGCGGCTCCGCTGCCGCGCCCGACCCCGTTCGGTGACGAGTACCGGCTGGCCCTCCTCCCCGGCGAACTGGGTGGCGATGGGTACCGTTCGGCCGTCGCGGCCGCGGTCGAGCACATCCGCGAGCAGGATTTGTCGAAGGTCGTGCTGGCGCGGGACCTCCGCGGGCACCTGCCGATCGAGTCGGACCTCCGCCGCGCGCTGGTGGAGCTCGCGCTCGGCTATCCGGACTGCTGGACCTTCGCGGTGGACGGCCTGGTCGGCTCGTCCCCGGAGACGCTGGTGCGCGTCCACCACGGAACGGTGACGGCACGCGTGCTGGCTGGGACGATCTCGCGCGGCTCGGACGCCTCCCTCGACGCTGCCGCTGCCGCCGAGCTGGTGGCCAGCGCCAAAGATCAGGGCGAGCACCGCTTCGCTGTGACGAGCGTGATGGATGCGCTCCGCCCGCACAGTGCAGACCTGGCAGCGAGCGACGAGCCCTTCACGCTCAAGCTCCCCAACCTGTGGCACCTCGCGACGGACATCGCCGGGATGCTGAGCGACGGATCCAGCTCGCTCGACCTCGCCGCCGCGCTGCACCCTACGGCAGCGGTCGCGGGGACGCCGCGACGCGAGGCGCTGGAGCTGATCCGCGAACTGGAGCCGTTCGACCGCGGACGCTACGCGGGCCCGGTCGGCTGGGTCGGCGGGGACGGCGACGGCGAGTGGGCGATCGCGCTCCGGTGCGCACAGGTGACTCCGGACGGCGACCTCACCGCATATGCGGGGGCGGGCATCGTCGCGGACTCCGACCCCGAGCGGGAGCTCGCCGAGACGACGATGAAGTTCCGGCCGATCGTGGAGGCGTTCGGCTGAGCGAGGTCTGCTGACCGGCCGGCCCGCGATCAGGAGTCGGCCAGGCGGCGCTTCTGCTCCTCCACGTCGTAGTCGGGCATCGGCCACTCCAGGTCCAGCCCCTCGAGCGCGCGGATCAGCAGCTGCTGCACGGCGACCCGCGCGTACCACTTGTGGTCGGCGGGGACGACGAACCACGGCGCCTCCGCCGTGCTCGTGCGCTCCAGAGCGATCTGGTACGCCTCCTGGTAGTCGTCCCAGCGGAGCCGCTCGTCGACGTCGGCGGGGTTGAACTTCCAGAGCTTGGCGCGGTTCTCGAGCCGGGCGGCCAGGCGCTTCTTCTGCTCGGCCTTCCCGAGGTGCAGCATCACCTTCACGATGGTGGTGCCGGACTCCGCCAGCTCGTGCTCGAATCCGGTGATCGCGCCGTAGCGGCGCTCCAGCTCCTCCGGCGGCGCGAGCTGGCGCACACGGCCGATCAGCACGTCCTCGTAGTGGGAGCGATCGAAGACGCCGACCTGGCCGGCGGCCGGCACCTCGCGCCAGACGCGCCAGAGGAAGTCGTGCGAGAGCTCCTCCGGGGTCGGCTTGCCGAAGCCCGCGTAGTGGACGCCGCCGGGGTTCATCGCGCCGATGACGTGCGAGACGATGCCGCCCTTGCCTGCGGTGTCCATCGCCTGGAGCACGAGGAGGACGGATCGCGGGGCACCTTCCCTGCCGCACGCGAACAGCTTCTCCTGGAGCTCGGCGAGGATGTCCTTCCCCGCTGAGAGGGCATCCTTCCCCTCGTCCTTGCCGCCCTCGAAGCCGGGGGCGCCGTCGGTGGGATGGTCTGCGAGGCGGAAGCCGGGTCGCACCCGGAGCAGCTCGGAGGGATCCGTCATCCAAAACGTGTCGTGGGACACCGTCGCTCCTCACCCGTGGGGCGGCCGTCCGCTCCGCGATCTCTGGGATCGCCATGGTAGTCCCGCCCGTTCAGATGTGGTCTAGCCGTGGGTCGGCACGCAGCATTACGTTGTGCGCGATGAGAGGGGACTGAGATGGGCACCTTCTGGAATGCGTTCTTGTACGTCTTCTGGATCTTCGCGTTCGTGGCGTTCGTGATGATCCTGTTCACCGTGCTGGTCGACCTATTCCGCGACAGCGGGCTCAATGGATGGTGGAAGGCCCTGTGGGTGATCTTCTTCATCTTCTTCCCGCTGATCTCGGTGCTCGTGTATCTGATCGCCCGCGGACGGGGGATGGCGGAGCGGAGCATGGCCCGCCGTGCCCAGGTGCCGGAGGACGACGACTGGGGGTCGAAGCCGACGGCGTCGGCGACACCGGCGGCCGACATCCAGCAGGCGCAAGCGCTTCTCGACCAGGGCGTCATCTCGCGCGGCGAGTTCGATGCTCTGCGGGCGAAGGCGCTGGGGCAGCGGTTCTGATGGTCGCAAGCCGTCGTGCCGGAGCGCCTCGCCTGGCTGACCGTTCGGCGTGCATCCTGTCGTCGGCATGCACCCGCTGACGCCGCAGCCTAAGCTGGTGGGGTGAGTAAGGCCGACCTCAGCAAGCAGCCCGCCCAGGTCGCCGCCATGTTCGACCAGGTGTCGACGCGCTACGACCGGACCAACAACGTCCTGTCGGTCGGCAATGCGGCCCTGTGGCGCGTCGCGACGACGCGTGCGGTCGCGCCGCGCGCCGGCGAGACGATCCTCGACGTCGCGGCCGGGACGGGGACGTCGAGCGCCTCCCTCGCCCGTAACGGGGCGTCCGTCGTCGCCGCCGACTTCTCGGCCGGGATGATCGACGTCGGCCGGCAGCGCCAGGCCGGAAACCCCTTCATCCGTTTCGTCCAGGCCGACGCCATGGACCTCCCGTTCGACGACGACACCTTCGACGCGGTGACGATCTCGTTCGGTCTGCGCAACATCGTCGACCCGAAGAAGGCGCTCGCCGAGTTCTTCCGGGTGGTCAAGCCCGGGGGCCGCGTGGTGGTGTGCGAGTTCTCCCAGCCGCCGCTCGCTCCCGTCCGCGCCGGCTACTCGGCGTATCTCAAGTTCGGGATGCCCGTGCTGGCGCGCGTCGCCAGTTCCAACCCGGCAGCCTACGAGTACCTCATGGAGTCCATCCAGGCGTGGCCGGACCAGCGCGCGCTCGCCGGGTGGATGCGCGAGGCCGGTTTCGAGCGTGTCGCGTACCGCAATCTGACGGCCGGCATCGTCGCCCTGCACCGCGGTTTCAAGCCCGAGCGCCAGGCAGCGCCGGTGGAGCCGGTCGCGGCGACGCCCGCCGTGAATGCGCAGCCCGAGGCGCCGGCCGAGAAGCCGGCTGCCGCGACGAAGCCCAAGGCCGCTCCGAAGCCGAAGGCCGCTGCGACGAAGGCGAAGCCCGCTGCTGCGAAGCCCGCTGCTGCGAAGCCCGCTGCTGCGAAGCCCGCTGCTGCGAAGCCCGCAACCGCGAAGCCCGCCGCTCCGAAGCCCGCAACCGCGAAGCCTGCTGCTCCGAAGTCTGCCGCCGCCAAGCCCACGACGCCGAAGCCCGCGGCACCCAAGCCGAAGCGCTCGACCTCCGCCGGCTCCGAGTCGCGTCCGGCATCCGCCGGAACCGCCGGCTCCGAAGAGTCTGCGTCCACCATCCCGTCCGAGGGGGAGTAGTGCCACGAAGTGTCCCGGCTGTGCGGCGCCCGTCGCTGACCAGCCAGCTCGGCTTCACCGAGCGGATCTTCCTCCGCGGTGACGACCGCCAACTCGCGAACGCCGTCGACGCCGGTCTCGCGCAGGTCGAGGAGAGCCTCCACCGCGAGATGCACTTCGCGGACAACCTCGCCGACGTGACCGCCCGGTACCTCCTCGAGGCCGGCGGCAAGCGGGTCCGCCCCATGCTGACGCTGCTGGCCGCCCAGCTCGGCGACGGCACGAACGCCGACGTCATCCAGGCGGCCGAGGCCGTCGAGATCACCCACCTCGCCTCGCTGTACCACGACGACGTCATGGACGACTCCCAGATGCGCCGCGGCGTGCCGAGCGCGCAGTTCGTCTGGGGCAACTCCGTCGCCGTGCTGACCGGCGACCTGCTGTTCGCCCGCGCCAGCAAGCTGGTCTCCGCGCTCGGCGAGCGCGCCATCCAGCTGCAGGCCGACACGTTCGAGCGGCTGTGTCTCGGCCAGCTGCACGAGACCATCGGACCCCAGGAGGGTGAGGACCCGATCGAGCACTACATCGGAGTGCTCGAGGACAAGACCGGCTCCCTGATCGCGGTCGCCGCCCAGATGGGAGTGCTGTTCTCGAACGCTCCGAAGGAGTACGAGCAGCCCGTCGTGGTGTTCGGCGAGAAGATCGGCGTGGCCTTCCAGCTCATCGACGACGTCATCGACCTGTCGTCGGAGGGGGTGGCCGAGACCGGCAAGACCCCCGGCAACGATCTGCGTGCCGGCGTCGCGACCCTCCCCGTCCTGCGCCTCCGCGAGCGCGCCTCCACCGACCCGGAGGCCGCAGCCCTGCTCGAGCGTTTGGAGCGCGACGTCATCGGCTCGGCCGAGGACGGCGAGGTCACGCCCGCCGCGATGGAGGCGATCGCCGCGCTCCGTGAGCACGAGGTGACCCGCCAGACGCTGGAGGAGGCGCACCGCTGGGCGCGCGAGGCGGTCGAGGCCCTCGAGCCCCTTCCGGACGGCCCGGTGAAGAAGGCTCTGATCCGGTTCGCGGACACGATCGTCGAACGCTCCAGCTGAGCGACCAGCAACCCCAGAAGGAATCAACGAATGACCAAACTGCGACTGGCCATCGTCGGCGCCGGACCGGCGGGCATCTACGCCGCCGACATCCTGCTGAAAGCGGAGCGGGGCTTCGACGTGTCGATCGACCTGTTCGAGCAGCTTCCCGCGCCGTACGGCCTCGTCCGCTACGGCGTGGCCCCCGACCACCCGCGCATCAAGGGCATAATCACCGCGCTGCGCGAGGTGCTCGACAGCGGTGACATCCGGATCTTCGGCAACGTCCAGTACGGCCGCGACATCACGCTCGACGACCTCAAGCGCCACTACAACGCCGTCATCTTCGCCACCGGCGCCGTGCGCGACGCCGACCTCGAGATCCCGGGCATCGAGCTTCGGGGTTCGTATGGAGCGGCCGACTTCGTCAGCTGGTTCGACGGGCACCCCGACGTCCCGCGCACGTGGCCGCTCGACGCGAAGTCGGTCGCCGTCATCGGCAACGGCAACGTCGCACTCGACATCTCCCGCATGCTCGCCAAGCACGCCGACGACCTGCTGCCGACCGAGATCCCGGACAACGTCTACGAGGGGCTCAAGAACTCGCCCGTCACCGACGTTCACGTCTTCGGCCGTCGTGGCCCCGCGCAGGTGAAGTTCACTCCACTGGAGCTGCGCGAGCTCGGCGAGCTTCGCGATGTGGACATGATCCTCTACGACGAGGATTTCGACTACGACGAGCAGTCGAAAGCGGCGATCGCGAGCAACAAGCAGGTGATGGTCATCGACCGCGTGCTGCAGCAGTGGCGGCAGCGCGAGGTCGGCAGTGCGTCGCGCCGGCTCCACCTGCACTTCTACGCGAAGCCGCTCGAGGTGGTGGGCGACGAGAACGGCCAGGTGCGGGCCTTCCGTTGGGAGCGGACCGAGCCCGACGGCGAGGGCGGCGTGCGCGGCACGGGCGAGATCCGCGAGCTCGAGATCGACGCGATCTACCGGGCCGTCGGCTACTTCGGCTCGCCGCTGCCCGGCATCCCGTTCGACCGCAAGCACGGCGTCATCCCGAACCACGAGGGCCAGGTGCTGCGCAAGGGCGACAACGAGCGCATGTACGGGGTCTACGCGACCGGGTGGATCAAACGCGGGCCCGTCGGGCTCATCGGTCACACCAAATCGGATGCCATGGAGACGATCAAACATGTCATCAACGATCAGGGGAACTGGTGGTCGCCGTCCGACCCTGACGAGCAATCTGTGGAAAACCTCCTCCACGAGCGAGGTGTGGAGTACACGACGCTCGACGGCTGGCACAACCTCGACGCGTACGAGCAGTCTCTCGGCGCCGAGCGCGGCCGGGTGCGGGTGAAGGTCGTCCCGCGCGACGAGATGGTGCGGGCCTCCAACGGGGAGCCTGTCGGCAGCGGGCCGGCGAGCGGGCAGGCCGCCGAGTAGGCGCCCCGGCGGCATGGCGAACGCGCGCGAGTGGGTCCCCGACATCCTCGGGGAGCCGTTCGAGCAGCTGACGCTTCCGCTGCGACCGGACGCGGAGGGCGACGTCGTCGCCACGCTCGTGCGATACTCGCCGCCGCCGCGCCTCCACCTGCACCGTCGGCCCGCCGCCGACACCGACGTCCTGTACGTGCACGGCTGGTCGGATTACTTCTTCCAGACCGAGCTCGCCGAGTTCTGGCACAGCCAGGGCGCTCGGTTCCACGCGCTCGATCTGCGCAAGTACGGCCGCAGTCTCCGCGAGGGGCAGACCCCGGGGTTCGTGGACGACCTGGCCGTCTACGACGAGGACATCGCGGCAGCGCTGGACGCGATCGGTCATGGCGAGACCCCGGGCGCGGACGCCCCACAGCGCCCGCGGTCGCGCCGCCTCATCCTGCTGGGCCACTCGACCGGCGGTCTCACCCTCAGCCTGTGGGCCGACCGCCACCCCGGCCGAGCGGATGCGCTCATCCTGAACAGCCCCTGGCTCGAGTTCCAAGCCCGGTCGGCGGGTCGCGCCGCCCTGACACCGCTCATCGACCTGCACGCGCGCATCGACCCGAAAGCGGCGATGCCCAACGTCGACCTGGGCTTCTACAGCCGGACGGTGTCACGCACCATGGACGGCGAGTGGGACTACGACCTGGCCTGGCGCCCCATCCGCGGCTTCCCGGTCCACCCCGCCTGGCTGGTGGCCGTGCTGGCCGGGCACGCGCGCGTCGCTGCGGGCCTGCACATCGACGCACCCGTGCTCACCCTGTTGTCCGAACGGTCGACGCTGCTGCCGCACTGGACGCCGGACATGCTGACCTCGGACGTGGTGCTCGTCGTCCGCGACATCGCTCAGCGCGCGCTGCAACTCGGGCCGACCGTCACCGTGTCGTGGCTGGAGGACGCCCTCCACGACGTGTTCCTGTCGCGACCGCCTGTGCGCCAGGCGGCATACGCATCCATCACGCAGTGGATGCGCGGGTACCTCAGCGCAGGTTGACGAACTGCAGGGCGACGTCGAGGTCCGCGTTCTTGAGCAGCGCCATGGTGGCCTGCAGATCGTCGCGGCTCTTGGAGCTGACCCGCAGCTCGTCGCCCTGGATCTGCGACTTCACGCTCTTGGGCGCCTCATCGCGGATCAGCTTGTTGATCTTCTTGGCCGCATCCTGCTCGATGCCGTTCTTGAGTCCGACCTCGATGCGGAACTCCTTGCCGGACGCGTACGGCGCGCCGGTGTCGAGCGACTTGAGGGTGATGCCCCGCTTGACGAACTTCGACTCGAGGACCTCGAGCACGGCCTTCACGCGTTCTTCGGTGTTCGCCTTCAGGAGGACCTTCTCGCCGCTCCACTCGACGGATGCGCCGACGTTCTTGAAGTCGTAGCGCTGGTCCACCTCTTTGCGGGCCTGGTTGACGGCGTTGTCCGCCTCCATCTTGTCGACCTTGCTGACGACGTCGAACGAGGAGTCTGCCATGGTGTCCGTCCTTCCCGTAGTGAGCTGCTCCCAGTCTACGAGGCGGGACAAGTCCCTCCGCGGTAGGGGTCGGACCGGTACTCCCGGGGGACGCGCGGAGGGCGCTCCGATTCCTATCGTCGGGACCATGGACGCCATCAACGACTTCATCGCGGCAGCGGCCGCATCCCCGTGGGTCTATCTCGTCGTCTTCGCGGTCGTGCTGGTGGACGCCTTCTTCCCACCCGTTCCGAGCGAGTCGGTCGTGATCGGCGCCTCTGCTGCGGCGGTCGCCGTCGGCGTCCCGAACCTGCCCCTGGTGCTGGCATGCGCCGCCGCGGGGGCGATCGTGGGCGACAACCTCACCTTCGCGCTCGGGAGGACGTTGGGGCTCGACCGGTTCCGGGTGCTGCGGAGGCCACGCATGGCCGCCGCCGTCGAGCGCGCACGGCGCGGCATCCACGCCCGCGCCGGGGTCCTGGTGCTGTCGGCGCGATACGTTCCGGTCGGTCGGGTAGCCGTCAATCTGGTGGCCGGGGCGTCCGGCCTGGCGTGGCGCCGGTTCGTCGGGCTGTCGGTCATCGCGGGCGTCTCGTGGGCGCTCTACTCCGTTACAGTGGGGGTGGTCGCGGCCCAGTGGCTGCACGGCAATGCGTTCCTCGCGATGGTCGTCGGCATCGCACTCGGGGTCGGCACGGGGGTCGTGGTGGATGCGCTCCTACGGCGTTCCGCTCGCCGGCGCGCGTCGCGGGCGGGCGTCGAGTCGCCTGCCGCCGTCGCATCCCGACCTGCGCAGACCGGAGCGCGACGCGCCGCACTGGAGGGAGGACGCCGATGACCGCGAACAGCCTCCCCACTACCGCCCGGGTCGACCGGTGGCTCCTCGTGCTGTGGATCGCAGCGTCCGCAGCGTCCGTCGCCATCGTCGCGGTCGCCGCCTCCATCGGACCGGCCGTCTACGGCGTGCCCGTCGCTCTCGCCCTGCTTCTAGCGCTCCTCCAGGGCGCGTCCATCGTTGGCGCATTGCTCTGGCCGCGCGTCGCGGCCGCTGCCGCCGCGGCCTCGCTGCTGGGCTTCGCCGTCGTCTCACCCGCGACGGCGTCCGCTCCGTGGCCGGTGTCGGCCCCATCCATCGTCGCGTTCTCGGCCACGATCGCCCTCGTCGTCGTGCGGGGCGCCTGGCGTCCCGGACTGGTGGCGTGGGCCGTCGCGGTCGCGGGAGCGGTGACCATCGGAGTGGTGGGCGGCGCTGCTGCCGGCACGGCGAGCGGAGTCGACGGCGCCGCGACGGCCGACCTGATCGTGTTCGCGTCCGTCAGCGGAGCTGTGCTCCTCGGGGCGTTGCTCGTCTCACGCTGGCAGGATGTTCGCCGCCAGTTGGTGCGCGAACGGCAGACCTCCGCGGGGGAGCTCGCACGGCGTGAGGTCGCGGAGGAGCGGACGCGCATCGCGCGCGAACTGCACGACATCGTGGCGCACGGGATGTCGGCGATCCAGGTGCAGGCGTCGAGCGCGAAGTACCGCATCCCGTCGCTCCCGGACGAGGCGGTCGCCGAGTTCGACGACCTCGCCGCCACAGCGCGCACCGCGATGGGGGAGATGCGGCGACTGCTCGGGGTGCTCCGCAGCGACGACGCCGGGGTGGAAACGGCGCCGCAGCCCGGCGTGACGGACATCCCGGCGCTGGTCGCCGACGCGGCGCGGCGCGGACGGGTGGAGCTCGTCGGCACCGACGTCGACACCGGCGGCATGGACGCCATCACCTCTCTCGCCGCCTACCGGATCGTGCAGGAGTCGCTCAGCAACGTCGCGCGGCACGCGACCGACGCCGCCACCGTGGTCCGCCTGGACCGGGTGGACGACTCGCTCGCGATCGAGGTCCGCAATGCTCCGGCCCCCGGTCGCCCCGCCTCGCCGCCTGCTCCCGACGGCGGAGGGCACGGCATCCGCGGGATGCGGGAGCGGGCGGAGCTGCTCGGTGGCACGCTGAACGCCGCCGCCCAACCCGACGGCGGGTACCTCGTGCGTGCGGTCCTCCCGCTCGCCGGGAAGAATGGGACGCCGTGACGATCTCTGTGCTCGTGGTCGACGACCAGGCGATGGTCCGCGCCGGCTTCGCCGCCATCCTCGCGGCCCAGGACGGGATCGACGTGCTCGGCCAGGCGTCGGACGGCGCTGAGGGCGTCGAACTGGCGCGCCGGCTGCGACCGGACGTCGTGCTCATGGACGTCCGAATGCCGGGGATGAACGGCATCGACGCGACGCGCGAGCTCGTCCATCCGTCGCGCGGTGAGCCGCATCGACCGCTCGTTCTCGTGCTGACCACGTTCGACGCGGACGAGTACGTCTACGACGCGCTCGCCGCCGGTGCGAGCGGGTTCCTGCTCAAGGACGCGCCGCCGGACGACCTCGTCCACGCCGTCCGTGTCGTCGCGGCCGGGGAGGCGTTGCTCGCTCCGCGCGTGACCAAACGACTGCTGGAGCGGTTCGCGACCCAGCGGCCGGCCACCTCCAGCCGCGCTCTCCTGCTCGCCGACCTGACCGAGCGCGAGCGCGAGATCCTCGTGCTCATCGGGCGGGGGATGTCGAACGCCGAGATCGCGGCGCAGCTCTTCATCGCGGAGCAGACTGTGAAGACGCACGTGAGCCGCATCTTCACCAAGCTGGGTCTACGCGACCGGGTGCAGGCCGTGATCCTGGCCTTCGATGCCGGGCTCGTCGAACCGGCGCCGTAACGCCACATACAGCGGCGACAGCGCTGGCAGCGCTGGCAGCGCTGGGCCGCTGACGCCACCCCTACCGCGGTAGTGCCCGGGGTTGGCTCCGCGGAGGGACGCGGCGGCCGACACCGCATCGAGACGCTCGTACCGACCGGTCACCCCGACCGGACGGAAGGAACGTCCGATGTCTCTCGCAGCCGCCACGCTCGCGCCCGACTCCCTGCCGACTCGGGCGAGAGCCGCTACGGGTCCGCATCCCGACCGCGCTCCGTCCTCTCGGCGTGACGCCGCAGTGGATGTGGCCCGCGCCTGGTGCCTCACCGTCGTCGTCGCCCTTCACGCTCTGATGGTCGGCGTCTCCGTCACGGCGGACGGGCCGCTGCTCCAGAACGCGATGGAGCACTGGAGCGGGTTCGGCATCCTGACCTGGTTCGGCCAGGTCATGCCGCTCTTCTTCGTGCTCGGCGGGTTCTCCGGGTTCCTACAGTGGGAGCGCGCGCGCCTGCGCGGTGTCGGGTACGGCGCCCAGCTTGCCGGTCGCCTGCGGCGCCTGTTCGTGCCGGCGGTCGCGGCGGTACTCGCGATCGTGGTGGTGCTGGCCCTGTTGCAGTTGGCCGGCGTGCCGGAGGACATCGTGGCGACCGCGGGTTTCCGGCTCAGTCAGCCGCTGTGGTTCCTCGGCGTCTACGTCGTGTGCACGGCGGCGCTGCCTTTGCTTGCCGCCCTGCATCGGCGTCGGCCCGCGATCGCGCTCGCGGGTCTCGGTGCCGCGGTCGTCGCCGTGGATGTGGTGCGCGCATCCACGGGCGTGGCGGCCGTTGGCCTGATCAATCTGCTCTTCGTATGGCTGCTCGTGCAGCAGCTGGGATTCGTTCTCGCAACGGCTCCCCGGGACGGCTGGTCAGCACGTCGAGCGAGCTGGCTGGCGGTCGCCGGTCTCGGGACTCTGGCCGTGCTGTGCGCCGTCGGCGTCTACTCTCCCGACCTCTACCTCAACCTGAACCCGCCGACGGGAGCCCTCGTGCTCCTCGGCGTCGGTCAGCTCGCCGTGTTCTCCCTCCTTCGCACCCGTCTCGCGCGTCTCGCGGAGGGTCGCATCCTCGGCCGGTACGTGGCCGCCGTGAATCGACGCGCGATGACCGTGTACTCGTGGCACATGCTCGTTCTGGTCCTTCTGGCGGGTGTGCTGCTCGTGGTGGGCGGCGAGTCGCTGCCTCAGCCGCTGTCGGCCGGGTGGTGGCTGACGCGGCCGCTGTGGCTGGCCGCCGCCGGGGTGGCGGTGGCCGGGATTGCGGCGGTCGCCGGGCGGCTCGAGGCCCGGCCGTCCGACGCGGGCGCTGGGATGGGATGGCGCGTCGCGGGGCCGGTTCGTGCGGTGTGCGCCGCGGCCGCGGGAGCCGGCGGTGTACTGCTCATTCTGGTCTCCGGGTCGGCGCTGGCGGGATGGATCGTGGGCGCCGTGCTGATCCTCGCGTGCCTCGGTCTACTTCGCTCGCCGGGTGTGTCGCCGGAGCAGCGGCCAGCCGTCTTGACGGGAGTCGCGCGGGTAGGAGAGGCTTAGGCAAGCCTTCCCTAAGTCAGGAGACCCGATGGCTGATCTGATCCCCTTCTCCGAAGCCCTCCGCGAACGCACGCGGGGTGTCCATCAGGAGAGCGAGGGCGCCGGGTTCATGCAAGACCTGATGAGCGGGCGGGGCTGCCGCGACGACTACATCCAGCTGCTCTCGCAGCACTACTTCATCTACGAGGCCCTCGAAGAGGCGGCCGTGTGGATGCGCGAAGACCCGGTCGCCGCCCTGTTCATCAGCCCCAAGCTGACCCGCCTGCCGGCGATCGAGGCCGACCTCGCCTTCCTGCTCGGCGACGACTGGCGCGAGCGGATCGCGCCCCTGCCCTCGACAGCGCGGTACACGGCCCGCATCCGCGAGGTCGGGCGCACCTGGCCGGGCGGCTTCATCGCGCACCACTACACGCGGTACCTCGGCGATCTGTCCGGCGGCCAGATCATCCGCACCCTGCTTCAGCGGCAGTACGGGTTCGAGACCAACGGCGTCGGGTTCTACCTGTTCGCCGACATCGCCAAGCCGAAGCTGTTCAAGGACACCTATCGGTCGCAGCTGGATGCGGTCGAGTGGACCGAGGAGGAGCGCGACCGCGTCATCGGGGAGGTGTCGCTGGCCTTCCGCTTCAACACGGAACTGTTCGACGACCTGGCGACGGCGAAGGCCGCCGCCTGACGCTGACCGGGATCAGGCCGTCTGCGCGAGCTCGGCGTAGTAGGTGACGTGGCAGCCGTCACCGTTGCACTCGACGCAGAGGGTGATCTCCTCACTGCGCTGGGCGGGGTCGGCCCCGGTCCCGTCGCACCGTTCGCAAATCTCCAACGTTCTCATGCCCCCGATTGTGCGCCCGACCACCGACATCGGCCGCAGGCCCGTCGGGGTGTCGCGATCGCGGCCTTCAGTCGTGCCAGAAGCCGCGGTGCGGATCGGCCGCTTCGTCTTCGAGGACCGGGCCGAGGACGGTGACCTCGCGGCTCCCGTCGGCGAAGATGAGGCGGCACGGGTGGTCCAGCGTCGGATTCTCGGGGTGGTCGCCCGTGAGGGCGCGCAGCCCCTGCTCGGAGAGGCCGTAGACCACCGTGCCGATCCCGGCCCAGTAGATCGCGCCGCTGCACATGGCGCACGGCTCGCACGAGGTGACGAGGGTGTATCCGGGGAGCTCGGCGTGCGGGATGGCCTCCCACGCCTTCCGCACCAGATTGGTCTCCGCGTGGCCGGTGATGTCGTTCTCGGTGACCACGGTGTTCTCCGCTTCGAGGGAGATCGTGCCGTCGGGAGCGACGAGGATCGCGCCGAACGGGTGGTTGCCGTGGGCGCGGGCGTCGAGGGACACCTGGATCGCGCGTCGCACGTGGTCTTCGGTCGCTGCTGCTGCGGTCATGGGTCGGGTCCTCCTGAGTGGATGCGCGGGCGGCTGGGCCCGATACCTGTCTATCGGTGATTCTGCCCAGAGCAGAACCGCCGAAATCGACGGGCGCGGATGCGGCCGAGCCGACATAGGCTGGCGGCATGCTCGTACGGCATGCGATCGGATCGGTGCTCCGCCGGATCAGGACGGAGCGCGGGACGACGCTGCGCGAGCTCTCCGAGACCTCCAGGGTGTCGGTCCCGTACCTCTCCGAGATCGAGCGGGGCCGCAAAGAGGCGTCGTCCGAGATTCTCGCCGCGCTGTGCCGCGTGCTCGGGATCAGCGAGGGCGAGCTCCTGACCCGCGTCGCGGCCGAGTTCGCGGGTGCGCAGGTGCTTACCCTGGTGCCGGAGCGGGAGATCGAGCGCGAGCCCGCATCCACTCTCGAGCTGCAGTCCGCTGCGGTCGGCGGCACCGCGCAGACCTCCGGCGTCGTCGCGCTCGCCGCCTGACGCCGGCCGTGTGGCCGCTGAGCGGGCGCTGATTTCGTCTGCAGCCGCCCGCCGAGTATTCTTGTGTGGCGCCTTCGGTCACGAGTGAACTGGTGGTCGAAAGCGCCAATGGCGAGTTACCCAAGCGGCCAAAGGGATCTGACTGTAAATCAGCTGTCTACGACTTCGGGGGTTCGAATCCCTCACTCGCCACCGCGTTCAGAACGCTTCGCGACAAGCCCTCGGCCACCGGCCGGGGGCTGTCGTCATGAGACGCATGCCACACAGGTCTGACAGGCTGGAGGCATGACCTCCAACGCCGAGCTGCTCGAGATCGCCGCCACCGTCGCCCGCCGCGCCGCCGCCTTCGCGCTGCAGCGCCGTCAGGACGGGGTGGAGATCGCCGCGTCCAAGTCGTCGCTCAGCGACATCGTCACGCGCGCCGACCGCGAGACGGAGCAGCTGATCCGCGACGCGCTCTCGGCCGCACGCCCGCGCGACGGGTTCCTCGGGGAGGAGTCCGGCGGCGGCAGCAGCCAGAGCGGACTGACGTGGGTGGTCGACCCGATCGACGGGACGGTCAACTACTTCTACGGCATCCCGGCCTGGGCCGTCAGCATCGCCGTCGTCGAGGGCGATCCGGAGCCCGCGACCTGGAAGGCTCTCGCCGGCGCTGTGGTGAACCCCATCTCCGGAGAGGTCTTCACCGCGCACACCGGGGGAGGGGCGCGGCTGAACGGGGAGCCCATCCACGTCACCGAAGGGGTGGAGCTGCCGCTCGCCCTCATCGGCACCGGCTTCGGCTACGACGCCGAGGTGCGGCGCCGGCAGGCGGGATTCGTCGCCGAGCTGATCGGCGACGTGCGCGACATCCGCCGCATCGGCGCCGCGTCGCTCGACCTGTGCTCCGTCGCCGCCGGCCGGCTCGACGGGTACTACGAGCGGGGACTGAACCCGTGGGATCACGCCGCCGGCGCCCTGATCGCCCAGGAGGCCGGAGCGCGCGTCGCCGGAATCGGCGGAGGCCCGGCCGACCGCCGCCTCACGGTGGCGGCCGCGCCGGACCTCTTCGAGCAGCTGCACCCCCGCGTCGAGCGCTTCTACGCCGACTGGGAGTGACGCCGAGCGCGGCTCAGACCAGCCAGGCGGTCGTGTCGCGGGGAAGCGTGCCTCCGTCGAGCGCCCCGCTCGCCAGGACGACCTCGCCCTCGGGCAGCTCCACCGGCTCCTCCCCGAAGTTGACCACCACGGTGACCTCGCCGGAGCGGAAGGCGAGCGTGTCGCCGCCCAGGTCCATCCATTCGGGGGAGCCGAACGCCAGGTCGTAGCGACGGCGGGCCTCCAGGGCGTCCTGGTACATCGTCAGCGTCGAACCCGGAACGCCCGCCTGCGACGACCGGGTGTATGCCGCCCAGGTCGCAGGCTGGGGCAGCCAGCTCGCGGCGGTCGGCCCGAAACCGTATGACGCCTCGGCGCCCTCCCACGGGATGGGGACGCGGCAGCCGTCCCGGCCGTACCGCTCGCCGTTGGTGCGGAACCACGTCGGGTCCTGGCGCGCGTCGTCCGGCAGGTCGATCGCCTCGGGCAGCCCGAGCTCCTCGCCCTGGTAGAGGTAGGCGGAACCGGGCAGGGCCAGCATGAGCGCCGTCGCCGCCCGTGCGCGGTGCAGCGCGAAGACCGGATCGGGCAGTCCTGTGGTCTTCGGGCCGATGCCGTGCCCCTGCAGGTTCTCGCCGTGCAGCGCGAGGCGCGTCGCGTGGCGGACGACGTCGTGGTTCGACAGCACCCAGGTGCTCGGGGCGCCGACGCTGCTGAACGCGGCGATCGAGCGGTCGATCACGCTTCGGAGGGCGGACGCGTTCCACGGGGTCTCCAGGTACGCGAAGTTGAAGGTCTGCTGCATCTCGTCCGGCCGGACCCAGCGGGCCAGCTTGTCGAGCGGCTCCACCCAGGCCTCGCCGCACAGCACGCGGTCGCCGGTGTACTCATCCAGGACCTTGTGCCAGTCGCGGTAGATGGCGTGCACGCCGTCCTGAGCGAAGTAGGGAGGCGTCGGCGGCTCGCCGTCGGCGTGCGCCGCGATCTCCGGCTCCAGCGGGATGCCGCCGGTCTCCTGCGTCGACGCAGTGCCGCCCATGCTGCCCATGTGCGCGGGCGGGGTGTAGTCGGGAAGGCCGGCCTCCTTGACCATGCCGTGGGCGACATCCACACGGAAGCCGTCGACACCGCGGTCCAGCCAGAAGCGCAGGATGTCACGGAACTGCTCCCAGACCCACGGGTTCTCCCAGTCGAAGTCCGGCTGCGACTTGTCGAACAGGTGCAGGTACCACTGGCCGAGACGACCGTCGGCCTCGGTGATGCGCGTCCACGCAGCGCCGCCGAAGATGGACTCCCAGTTGTTCGGCGGCAGTTCGCCGTTCTCGCCCTTCCCGTCACGGAAGATGTACCGCGCCCGCTCGGGGCTTCCCGGACCGGCCGCGAGCGCCTCCTGGAACCAGCGGTGATCGCTCGACGAGTGGTTCGGGACGATGTCGATGATCACGCGCAGACCGAGGTCGTGCGCGGTCGCCAGCATCGTGTCGAAGTCGGCGAGGGTGCCGAAGCGGACGTCGACGTCGCAGTAGTCGGAGACGTCGTACCCGGCGTCGCGCTGCGGCGAGCTCTGGAACGGAGACAGCCAGACGGCATCCACACCCAGCTCGCGGAGAGCGGGGAGGCGGTGGGTGATGCCGGGCAGGTCGCCCATCCCGTCGCCGTCCGAGTCGGCGAAGGAGCGCGGATACACCTGGTAGATGACGGCGGAGCGCCACCATTCGCGGCCGGGGGCCGACGGCGTGAGCTCGGTGTGGGGGAGGGGGGTCGGAGCGGCGATGGTGGTCACCTCGTGTTCGTGTCGGTTGTGATGGTCAGGGGTGGACGGCGGTGCTGGACCGCACGATCAGATCCGCCGGAGCGGTGTGGCTGAGGGGTTCGGGGCGTGCCCGGGTCGGAGCGGCCCGCGCGGCCTGGAGGGCGTCGAGCAGCAGGGCGGCGGCCTGTTCGCCCTGCCGGTCGGGATGCTGCGCGACCGTGCTCAGTCCGAAGAAGTCGGCGAGCGGATGGTCGTCGATGCCGATGATGGAGACGTCGCGGGGGACGGAGAGCCCGAGGTCGCGTGCGGCGAGGATGGCGCCGATGGCCATCTCGTCCGAGGCCGCGAAGATCGCCGTCGGGCGCTCGTGCGGCGACCCGAGCAGCTGCTTCGCCGCGTCGTATCCGCCGGGGAGCGTGAAGTCGGAGGCGCGGTGCAGCTGCTCGTCGACGGGGAGGCCCGCATCCCGCAGCGCCTGCTCGTAGCCGAGGCGCCGGCTGGTCGGGATGTGGAAGTCGAGGTCGAACTCCTGCGAGCCGCCGATGTGGGCGATGCGGGTGTGCCCAAGCGAGATCAGGTGATCGGTCGCGAGGCGGGCGACGGCCAGGTCGTCGATGGTCAGGGTGCTGACGCCGGGGAGGGGGCCGCCCACGCCGACGACGGGCTTTCCGAGTGCGAGGAGCCGGCCGACCTCCTCCTCCGCGAGCTCCAGCGAGACGGTGAAGACCGCATCCACCCGGTTGCGCAGGAGGTGGTGGTCGAAGACGCGACGGCGCTCGCCGCCGTCCCCGCTGAGGTTGTAGAGCGTGAGGTCGTAGCCCTGCCCGAGCAGGACGCGCTCGGCGCCCTCGATGACGGAGGTGAAGAACCAGCGGTTGAGGTGCGGCACGA
This sequence comes from Cryocola sp. 340MFSha3.1, assembly GCF_000383315.1. Taxonomy (NCBI): domain Bacteria; kingdom Bacillati; phylum Actinomycetota; class Actinomycetes; order Micrococcales; family Microbacteriaceae; genus Cryocola; species Cryocola sp. 340MFSha3.1. The sequence continues at coordinate 1,750,965 of NZ_KB911087.1, read as the reverse complement.
CGGCGCCGATGTTGCGCGTGCGGCCGGAGGCGAGGCTCGACGCGTCGGAGGAGACGACGTACCCGAGCTCCGACGCCGCCTGGACGACGCGTGCCCGTGTGCGGTCGGAGACCGGGCCGTTGCCGCTCAGGGCGCGGGAGACGGTGGCCGTGGAGACGCCGGCGAGACGCGCGACATCGTCGATCCCGGGCATCCCACCTCCTGCGTCTCGCGTCGTGTCTGATGCGGTGGAAGCGTTTGCGTCCGCCGGTGTCCCGCGGTCGGCCGCGCACAGCGGCAGTATAGCGAGTGGGGTGGAAGCGTTTGCACTCTGTGACGCGATGCGGTCACGCCCAGTGGCCGGGGCGGTCGAGCGTCGGCGGCAGGAGGGTGCGGCTGTCGCCCGTCGCCGCGTTGACCTGCACCTGCGTCAGATAGATCGCCTCGCGGAGGTCGGCGCCGTCGAGGCGCGCGTCGCGGAGGTCGGCTCCGATCAGTTCGGCACGGGACAGGTCGGCGTCGCGGAGGTCGGCGGCGATCAGGAGAGCGCCGCGGAGTTCGGCCCCCCGGAGGTCGGCCCCGCGGAGGTCGGCGCCCAGGAGGTCTGCGCCCGGTTGGATGCGCGAACGCGCGGTCCGCTTCCTGCCGGCACCGAGGGGCCCGGTGCCGACGGGTCCGGCCTCGCGGGTGAGCCGAGCGGCCTCGCGGAGGAGCTCGGCGGCCGGTGCGCGCAGGTCGTCGATGTCGGAGTCGACGATGACCGCGCTCGGCGCGTCTGTCAGCTCCAGCACCTCCGCACGCGCACGGCGGAGCGCGGGATGGATCCCGGCTGCCGCGGGCAGTGCGAGCGCCTCCTCGAGGTACCAGAGAAGCTCGTGCAGCTGGCGCATGAGCGGGAAGACGGCGAACATCTCGCGACGGCGGTCGGCGTCGTCGCGCCACCCCATCCCGTCGAAGGTGTGCTGCGTCACCTGCTGGCCGGCTCCGAAGCAGTCGAAGACCGTGCAGCCCCGGAAGCCGCTCTCGCGGAGCCTCGGGTGGATGGTGCAGAGGTCGTCGTGGTCGAGGTTGACGCAGGGGTCGCCGGCGGGCTTGTCGAACGCGAAGTCGGCGGAGCGTGCGAAGGCGAGGGCGACGCAGCAGAGTCCGACGCACCGGGAGCAGTCGGCTCTTAGCTCGCGGCGGGGGTCTTCAGCGGTGCGCACCCGTCCACAGTACGGGTCCGCTGCAACCTTTCCACACCCTCAGGAAGAGCCGGAATAGCCCTGGGCCGACCGCGTTAGCGTGGAAGAACGACACAACGAAGGAGAACAGCATGACTGCACCGCGCCGCACGATCGGTTCGTCCGACCTCGAGGTCTTCCCGCTCTCTCTGGGGGGTAACGTCTTCGGCTGGACGGCCGACCGCGAGACATCGTTCGACGTCCTCGACGGGTACACCGCGGCGGGCGGCAACTTCGTCGACACCGCCGACGGCTACTCGGCGTGGGTCCCTGGCAACACGGGCGGCGACTCCGAGCGCATCCTCGGCGAGTGGTTCGAAGCACGCGGCAACCGCGACCAGGTGGTGCTCGCCACGAAGGTGAGCCAGCACCCCGACTTCAAGGGACTCGCCGCCGACAACATCCGTCGGGCGGCCGACGCCTCGCTGGAGCGGCTGAAGTCGGACTACATCGACCTCTACTACGCCCACTTCGACGACGAGACGGTGCCGTTGGAGGAGACCGTGGCGGCGCTCTCCGGCCTGGTGGATGCGGGCAAGGTCCGCTACATCGGCATCTCGAACTACTCGCCCGAGCGCATCGAGGAGTGGTTCCGGATCACCGAGCGCGAGGGGCTCCACCGCGCCGTCGCCCTCCAGCCGCACTACAACCTCGTCGAGCGCGGGTACGAGACGACGTACCGCCCGATCGCCGAGCGCGAGGGCCTCGGTGTGATGCCGTACTTCGCTCTCGCCGCCGGCTTCCTGACGGGCAAGTACCGCGACGGCGTCACGGTCGACAGCGCTCGCGCCGGCGGTGCCGCGAAGTACCTCGACGACACCGGCCGCACCGTCCTCTCGGCCCTGGACGAGGTGGCCGCCGCCCACGGCGCCTCCGTCGCATCGGTCGCCCTCGCCTGGCTGGCCGCGCAGCCGACCATCACCGCCCCGATCGCCAGCGCCCGCACCACGGAGCAGCTGCCTGACCTCCTCGCATCCGTCGACCTCGAACTCACGGGCGACGAGCTGGAGGCGCTCGCCGGAGCCTCGGAGGCGGCCAAGGCGGCCTGAGCCTGGCAGGGGGCGGGGCCGCCGCTGCCGGGCGTCCGCAATGGTACGGAGCACCCTGTCGTGGGTGGTATCCTCGAACGGTTGCCGAAAACGACGTGCCTCCGGCCGTCACGGCTCCGCCCCCTTAGCTCATTGGTAGAGCACTTCCTTGGTAAGGAAGAGGTAGTGGGTCCGATTCCCACAGGGGGCTCCGTCTCCCGTCCTGCGACTGGCTCGCTCGACGTGGGGATGCCACGGCGGGGTAGCTCAGGTGGTTAGAGCACACGGCTCATAATCGTGGTGTCGCGGGTTCGAGTCCCGCCCTCGCTACAGGTTCTTGAAACACGGAAACGGCGGCTGTCAGACAGCCGCCGTTTCGTGGTTTGCGGAGGGTTTCGCGCGCAACGTGGACGCACTCCAACGTCGTGCTGGCTCATGAGCCTCCGAAGGTGTGGGCCTCGACCTGTTCGGTCGCTGTGCGCAGCACGCGAATGGCCGTTGCGAGGTCGTCGGGGTCGATGCCGACGAGCGCGACGGAGCGTACTTCATCGAACGGGTCGGGGAGGGTGCTCCACAGGGCGCGACCGTCGGTGGTCAGGGTGACGAGCCGCTGCCGCTGATCCGTCGCAGAGGGCGCCTGCTCGACAAGGCCTTTGCGTACGAGCGTCGCGATGATGCCGCTGAGACTCGCCCGTTCGATGTGCAGTGCGCGGCCGAGGTCGCGCTGTGAGGTCGGTCCGGAGGTGGCGAGCTGGTAGAGCACCGCCCACTGTGTCGAGCCGATGCCTCTCGGTCGAAGAACGCGATCGACGGCGCCGCGGTTGGCGTAGTAATACCGTTTGGCCCAGGTGCCGACGGTCTCTGGCTCGGAAACGGGCTCGGTCATGCGTTCAGTATTCACCAGGGGATAGGTGTGTTCTCCCAACGCGTGAACGTTCCGCTCGGACCCTCCGGTCCCAACAGGCACACCCGCACCACCTCGCGGGAGCCGTCCTCGACAGACTCGGTCCCCGCGAAGTTGTTCAGGTTCGTGGCGGTGAAGGCAGGCGAGACCAGGTTGACTTTGATGTCCGTCGCCTCCAACTCGACCATCATGGCCAGGGTGATCGCGTTCTGGGCCGCTTTGGACGCCGGATAAACCGGTCCGAACATCGAATGGTACGGGTAGTCGGGGTCCGCGTTGGCTGTCAGCGACCCGACCCCGCTCGACACGTTGACGATCCGGGCATCGGCCGACTTCCGCAGGAGCGGCAGCATCGCCTGGTACACCGCGAGAGTGCCGAAGACGTTGGTCTCCCACACTGTTCGGATCTCGTCCAGGGACGCGGTGCTGGCCTTGTTCGCCGCGGCGTAGTCGCCGAGGAAGTCCCCATCGCTGCTTCGGGCGCGGGAGATGCCGGCGTTGTTGACGAGAAGGTCCAGCCGCCCGAACTCGTCCGTGATGCGCTGGGCGGCGGTGGCGATCGAGGCGGCGTCCGTCACGTCGATCTGGATCGGGTGGGCTCCCTCCCCGATCTGCTCAGCTGCGGCCTGTCCGCGCGCAGGGTCGCGAGAGCCGAGCAGCACCGTGACGCCGTTCGCCACGAGTTCCTTCGCGACCTGGAACCCGACTCCCTGATTCGCCCCGGTGATCAGGGCGATGCGTTCTCCGGTCATGTTCTACTCCTATCGATTCGGTACCGAACGATTGTCGTTCGGTACCATACGAATGTCAAGAGGCTCGAAACACCGGAGACGGCGGCTGATCATCAGCCGCCGTTTCTTCGTTCTCGGGGGAGGAGGTGCGACCCGCCTCAGTCACTCCTCCCCGATGTCCTCGTTCCAGAGCTCGGGGTTGGACTCGATGAATGTCCCCATCATGGCGATCAGCTCCGGGTCGTTGACGACCGTGACCTCCACGCCGTGCTCTGCCAGCCAGTCCTGGCCGCCGAGGAAGTTCCGGTCGTCGCCCACGATCACACGGCCGATGCCGAACTGTCTGACCAGGCCGGAGCAGTACCAGCACGGCGACAGGGTGGTGACCATGACCGTGTCGCGGTAGCTGCGCTGGCGTCCGGCGTTGCGGAAGGCGTTCGTCTCGGCGTGCATGGAGGCGTCGCCGTCCTGCACCCGGCGGTTGTGACCGCTGCCGAGCAGTCTGCCTTCGCCGTCGAACAGCGCGGCGCCGATCGGGATGCCGCCGGCCTCCGCACCGCGACGTGCCTCCTCCGCTGCGACGGCGAGCTTCTCAGCGTCCGTCGCGTAGACGCGGTCATCCGCGTCGGCGGCGCTCACGCGACCGTGTCCGCGGCGTCCACCCCGACGATCACCGACGGTTCCGTCGCGAGAGAGGCGCCAAGCTGGACCTTGAAGGCGCGGAACAGGATCCAGTAGAGCGCGGCCGCGAGCACGAACCCGACGAGCGGCGTCAGGTCGCCGATCGGCGCTGCCGCTGCGATCGGGCCCGTGTAGAACGTCTGAGCCGAGAACAGCCAGATCGACACCGCGCCCGCGACCAGGAGCGAGATCCAACCCGCCGGGTTGCGGTAATTCGCGTGGCTCGTGACCAGGCTCGCTATCTCGGTGCCACGGCGCAGGAGTCGGTCGGTGAGGACGACGCCGAGCCACGGCGCGATCCAGTAGGCGATGACGAGGAGGAAGTTCTCGTACTTCGCTCCCGCGTCCGGCAGAGCGCTCCACGCGATGAAGAACCCGATGACGCCGAAGCCGAGCGCGACGATCGCACGGCGCCAGGCGAACGGTATCTTGATGCCGGCGGCAAGGAACGACATCGCCCCGGAGTAGATGTTGAGCGCGTTCGCCGCGATCGCTCCGACGGCGATGGCCAGCAGGGTGAGGTCGCGGATGACGACCGGCATGTGGGCGGTGAATGAGGCCGTCGGGTCGTCGGGGTTGAATCCCGCGATCGTCGCCGCCGCCGCGCCCGCGGCCATGAGCACGACGCAGCTGATGAAGTTGCCGAGACCGGCCGCCCAGCCGATCGCCCGGCGGCTGGAGTTCGCGGGAAGGTACCGGCTGTAGTCGGACGCGTAGGGGTTCCACCCCGCGGCGTAGCCGAACGCGGCAGCGGCGGTCAGAGTCCAGCCGGCGAAGCTGAAGCCGCCGCCCTTGACCGGAGCGCCGAGGTTCGCATGCGCGAACACGGTGATCGTCGCGACCAGGAAGATCGCTCCCAGGATGTAGGTCGCGTACCGCTCGAAGAGCTGCACCAGGTCGTGGCCGATGAAGGCGACGACCACCTCGACGACGACGACGATCAGCAGCGACAGCACGGCGGGCATCCCGGTCAGCGTGGTGAGCGCAAACGCGCCGCTGACGGAGTTGACCGCGAACCAACCGAGCCCGGCCATCACCGTGTTCAGGGCCGACGGCAGGATGTTGCCGCGGCTGCCGAATGCCGTGCGGCCGATCACCATCTGGGCGAGCCCCTCGCGGGGACCCCAGGTGGACAGGATGCCCTGCGTGAGGGCGCCGAGCGCCGTGCCGAAGACGAGCGCGGTCATCGACTGCCAGAAGCCCAGCCCGAAGAACGCCACCCCTATCACGCCGACGAAGATCGTCGCGAACTCGAGATTCGGGGCGGTCCAGGTGGCGAAAAGCTGCCATGGAGAACCGTGCCGGCGCTCCGGCGGAATGGCTTCGATGCCGCCCGACTCGACGCTGGTGACGCTGACGTGCTGCGCGTCGGCGGGCGCTATCCCTGCCGTGGGGGAAGTGATCATGGAGGCAGCATAGGAAGATCCGATCCGGCGAGCTTCTTCGCGGGCGGAAAAGTCACATGTTGTTTACATGAGGCAAGGACAGTTGGCGCTGTGTGAGCACGCGGGTGGCGAAGGTCTTCGTCTGCGGGTCGCCGTGCTCGCTCATCCACTCGGCGATGCGCTGCCGGAAGTCGTCGAGCACGTCTGCGTGAGCCGGATCAGCCGCGAGATTGTGCAGACCGTACGGGTCGACGGTGAGATCGTAGAGTTCCTCCGGAGCGCGGTGGAGGTAGAACTCGGATCGCTCGGCCACCTCGGCCGAGGTCTCCGCCGCCGTGGTCATCGCCCCCCAGGTGAGCCCGTCCATGTTCTCGGCCTTGTACGTTCGGCCGGAGCCGGCCCATTGGTTCCAGATGTAGCCGAAGCGGCGATCCTGTGCGCAGCGCATCTCGAAGCGCCGCTTGCCCGATGTCTCGTGGAACACGGTGAACATCGTGTCGCGTCCGAGGTCCGCGCCTTCTTCGAGGAGCGCCTGCAGCGGGAGACCGTCGAGGTCGTCGTCGTTCGGGAGACCGAGGATGCCGGTGATCGTGGGGAAGAAATCCAGCGATGACACGAGCGACCGGTCATCGACCCCTCCGGCGGCGATGTGGCCGGGCCAGCGCATGATCAGAGGTGTGAGCGTGCTGCGCAGGTAGCAGTTCGCCTTGGCGAACGGGAACGCCATCCCGTTGTCCGAGAGGAAGATGACGAGCGTCCGCTCGCGTTGCCCCGAGGCGTCCAACGCGCCGAGGACGGCGCCGACGACATCGTCGCAGCGTCGAACCGACGCCAGGTACTGGGCGTATTCGGTGCGCACGCCCTCCAGGTCGGGGAGGAACCCGGGCGGTTCGGCCTGGCTCGCATCGTAGGTCTGCGATGGAGCGGGAATGCGACTCCGCTCCTCCTCCGACCACTTGGCCGCTTCATCCGCACTCCCGTGGAACGGCCGGTGCGGATCGTGCGCGTTCGCCATGAGGAACCACGGCTTGCCGTCGGCCTGCGCGAGGAAGTCCGTGGTGGCGGACCCGTACCTGGCGGGGTCCCGCCCGAGCCCGAGCTGCTCCATCTGGCGGATGAAGTCCCAGCCGAAGCGCTCGACGGGAGCGATGTGACCCACCTTGCCGAGGATGCCGAGTTCGTATCCCTCGCCGGACAGCAGCTCGGTGAGAAGCGTGACGCCGTCGTTGATGGGCTCGAAGCCCTCGGCCCCGTTGCGGTGCGGGACGAGGCCGGTCATGATCGCGGAACGGCTGGGCTGGCAGACGGCTGCGATCACGTGCGCGCGGGTGAACCGGATGCCTTCCCCGGCGAGGCGATCGAGGTTCGGAGTGATCCCGGAGGGGCCGCCGAATGACGAGGGCGAACCGGCGTCCATATCGTCGGCGGTGATAAGCAGGATGTTCGGTCGAGCGGCGTCGGTCATGAGTAGTGCAGAACCTCCAGGGCGATCGCGGCCGCGCCGCGGATGAGAGCGTCGTCGTCGCCGTCCGCGGGCTCGACGCGGAGAGAGTCGCGGAGCAGGGGGAAGATCCGGTCGCGGGTGCCCTCGCGCAGACGGGCGATCACCTCGGGTGGGGCGGATGACAGCGAGCCGCCCACGAGAAGCAGTTCGGGAGTGAAGAGATTCACGATGATGGCCATCGAGCGGACGAGGTGGTCGATGACCTGGTCCTCGAGTGCGGCGACGGCGGGATCCTGGCGCGCCCGACGATGCAGTTCCGACATGACGTTCGTGTCGGGCAGGACGGGGCCGCCCAGTTCTGCCAGGCGTGCGGCGACGTAGGGTTCGGCGACGACGGTGTCCAGGCAGCCGCGCCCTCCGCACGAGCACGGCAGGCCGTCCTCGACGACCCGGGTGTGACCGATGTAGCTTTCGCCGCCGGTTCCGTGGCCGCCGTAGAACGGCTCGCCCTTGACGGCGACGCCGAGGCCGACGCCGTTGCGGACGTAGAGGTACGCGAGGCTGTCTGCGCCGTGACCGCCGTATCGGGCCTCGCCGAGCGCCAGCGACCGGACATTGTGGTCGACGACGACAGGGATCCCGAGGCGGTCCTCCAGGAGATCTGAGATCGGGACGTCGCTCCACCCCAGGTTGACGGAACGGATGTTGGTGCGCCTGGCGAGATCGACAGGACCCGGTGCGCCGACACCCACGCCGGTGCAGGTCGGTCCCGCGTCGGCGGCGAGCAGGGAACGGACGTCAGCGGCGATGAGGCTCATCACGTCCTCGGGCGGCAACGTCGGATCGAAGGTCGAGACGGTGCGGCTCCGCACGTGCGATCGGGCATCGGTCAGGCCGACCCGGTACTTGCCGACGCCGAGCTGGACACCGCAGACCGTCAGCGCCTCGGGGACGGGGACCAGAGAGATCGCCGGCCGGCCCAATCCGCCGTACTCGTCCGCCCTCTCGGTGAGCAGGCCGAGCTCGATCAGCGGAGCGACCGTCTTCGTGATGGTGGTCGGCGACAGTCCGGTGATCGCGGACAGCCGCGTGCGCGACGTCGGTCCCTCGTCGCGCAGGATCTTCAGCACCATCCCTTCGTAAGGGCCCCGGTGCCGGGTGGGCTCGAGCAGCGTCATCGCGTACACATTTCCATTCCTCGGGTTGACACCCGCAGCCTATCGCATTACTTTCTCCATTGGAGAAAAAATGTAGCTTCGGCTCGCCCCGTCTCCCTGATCCTTTCGCGACGTGCCGCACCAGGACGTCCCACTCAATGAAGAGGAGCAACGATGCCCAGCAAGGATCCATCAACCCGACGAAAGTGGCTCACGCCACGCAAGGCCCTCGTAGCAGGCGTGGTCATCGCGCTCGCACTCACCGGCTGCACCTCGGCGCGCAGCGTCGGACAGAGCACCGGCGACGGCAAACCCGTCGACGGTGGGACGCTCACCGTCGCCATGGCCCTGGATGCACTGCCCAGCGGCCTGTTCGGAACCCTCGACCGCAACTGGCCGTGGGCGGACAACGTCTTCGAGCCCCTCATCCGCCTCGAGCCCGGCACGCGCAAGATCGAACCGGTGCTGGCCACCAGCGTGGACGTTGCGTCCGACGGCAAGAGCGCGAAGGTCAGCCTGCGCAAAGGCGTGACCTTCCAGAACGGTCAGCCGTTCACCGCCGACGCCGTCAAGTTCACGATCGAGAAGTCGATCGACCCGGCCAGTGGAGACAACCTGGCCTTCGTCGCCAAGCAGTTCACGAACGTCGCGGTCGACAGCCCCACCAGCCTGACGATCACCTTCGGCAAGGTTCTGGGGGACTCGTTCCTCGACTACCTGAACCAGACCGAGATCGTCGACCCGTCCTCTTTCGCGGGACTGGCCGACGGGTCGGCGGTCGTGGGAACCGGCCCGTTCAGCTTCGGCGACTGGCGCCCGGGCGCCGGGTTCACCCTCAGCAAGTACAAGGACTACTGGGATGCCAAGCAGGTCCATCTCGACAAGATCGAGTACGTCGTCACCACCGACCCGACCGCTGAGATCAACGCCGTCAAGAGTGGACGCGCCCAGGTCGCCTACGGAATGGCACCCGTGAACGCGGCCACTTTCCAGAACAACAAGCAGTACAACTTCGTCAAGGGCGGCGGCTCGATCTACCCGATCGGCCTCAACGTCCAGAACGCGCCGCTGAACACCAAGGAGGTTCGGCAGGCGATCGCCTACGCCATCGACCGCAAGCGTCTGAACTCCCAGGTCTTCGCCGGTCTCGGCACCGTCACGGACCTCCCGTGGGCGCCCGGGGCCGCCGGCGTCGGGAAGTCGCGTGAGCAGCACTACACGTACGACCCGGACAAGGCCAAGAAGCTGGTGAAGGAGGCAGGCGCAGAAGGGGCGGAGGTCACGATCACGTACAACCGCTCCAACGCCACGGTCAACGCCGAATACCAGATCATCGCCAACAACCTCACCGCGATCGGCCTGAAGCCCGTAGCCGACGGCCGCGACCAGCCGAACTACCAGGCGGCGCAGAGCCAGGGCACCATCCCTGGCGCCTTCCTCACCCTCCACGGTCAGGTCGGACTCTCCGCTTCGACCATCGCCCAGGCCCTCCCGACCCTGCGCAAGGGCAACACCTCGCACATGGACACGCCCGAGTACCTGCAGCTGAGCGCGGCGCTGGCCAATGCCACGAGCGCCAAGGAGAGCGAGAAGGCGCTCGGCGAGCTTTCCGACTACCTCCTCGACCAGGCGTTCCTGAACACGATGATCCAGTCGCCCGGTGCGGTTGTCGCATCCTCGTCCGTCAAGAACATCGACGTCTCGATCCGTGGGCTGTTGCTGTTCAAGAGCGCATATGTGAGCAAGTGATGGCCAGGTTCCTGCTCAGCAAACTCCCGTCGTTCATCCTGGTCGTGGTCGTCAGCTCGGTGATCGCGTTCCTTCTGCCGCGACTCGCCCCGGGCGACCCGGCCGTGGTTCTCGCCGGACCGGACGCATCCCCGGAGGTGATCTCCAAGATCCGCGACGACCTGGGACTGGATCAGCCGATCTGGACCCAGTACATCAAGTGGATCGGCGGCGTGCTGCACGGGGACCTCGGCCAGTCGTACGTGCTGAAGCGTCCGGTAGGCGAGCTCATCTCCAGCCGGATCGACAGCACCCTCGAGCTCGCCATCCTGGCGGCGATCATCATGATCGCCGTCGGGGTGGGGCTCGGGGTCCTCGGCGGCGCGAAGCGCTCGCCGGCCATCCGCGGCCTGGTGGACACCTTCAGCACCATCTTCCTCGCGACCCCGCCGTTCCTTACGGGCCTCCTGCTGATCCTGCTCCTCGGATTCGCGATCCCGATCCTGCCGATCAGCGGAGAGACCTCGCTGCTGACCGACCCGGGGATCGGCATCCAATTCCTGATCCTGCCCGCGATCGCGCTGGCGCTGCCGCAGGCCGCCGTGATCGCCCGCATGCTGCAGACATCGATGCTGACCACGCGCGGAGAAGACTTCGTCGACCTGGCGAAGGCGAAGGGCGTTCCGCCCACCCTCATCACCCGCCGGCACGTCCTGCGCAACAGCTTCGGCTCGGTCGTGGTCGTCATCGGCCTGCGCATCGGCGAACTCCTCGCCGGAGCGATCGTGGTGGAGTCGATCTTCGCCCGGAACGGTCTCGGCAGCCTGGCGGTCTCGTCCGTGCAGAGCCGCGACTACCTGGTGGTCCAGGCCCTCGTCCTCGGCGCCGTGATGATCGCGGTGATCATCCAGCTGCTGTCCGAGGTCGTCCTGGCTGCCCTCGACCCCCGCGTCCGACTGGGAGACTGACATGAGTACCGCAACCACCACTCCGGCCGCCGCCGTGGCGCGCCCGGAAAGGGCTCGACGGCTCGGCCCAACGGCCCGTCGCTACCTGAGCGCCTTCAAGACCGCCCGAGGACTCATCGCCCTCGTCCTGATCGTCGTCATGACGGTGATCGCGTTCCTCGCTCCGGTTCTGTTCCCCGGAGGGTATGACGCACAGAGCGACCAGACCCTCCAGGGCATCTCGCTCCAGCACCCGTTCGGCACAGATGAGCTGGGCCGCGACATCTTCGTCCGCAGCATCTACGGCCTCCGCACCGATCTGGCCCTCGTATACATCGCCGTTCCCATCACGATGGTGCTCGGCACATTCATCGGCCTGCTGGGCTTCGTCTGGAAGTGGCTGGGCACGGCGACGCAGCGGGTGCTGGACATCATCCTGGGCTTCCCCAGCCTGATCCTCGGAATCTCCGTCGTGCTCGTCCTCGGCTCCGGCTTCGTCGGGCTCCTCGTCTCCATCATCATCATCGGGCTTCCGCAGTTCGGGCGCCTCGCGCGTCAGACGATGCTGGCCCAGCAGCAGCGCGAATACGTGACCGCGGCGAGCACGCTCGGCATCGGCCGCTGGCGCATCATGGGCCGCCACATCGTGCCGAACACCGTCGACCCTGTCATCGTGCAGGGCGTGGTGTTCCTGGTGCACGCTGTCTTCCTCGAGGCCGCCCTCAGCATCGTCGGGCTGGGCATCCAGCCCCCGGAGCCCTCCCTCGGCGCTCTGCTCGACACCGGGATGCGTTACATCAACCAGTCGCCGACCTACATTCTCGGGCCGATCATCATCCTCCTGCTCATCGCGTTCGCGTTCACGTTGCTGACCGACGCGCTCAACGAAACGGTGAACCGAAAGTGACCGCCACAGTGCCAGAAAGCACCCCATCGTCGCGCTCCGCGGCCGGGCCGCTGCTCGACGTCCGCGAGCTCGCCGTCGCGTTCGACCTCCCCACCGGCCGCGTCGAGGCCGTCAAGAACGTCTCCTTCCAGGTCCAGCCCGGCCGGATCCTCGGAATCGTCGGCGAGTCCGGGTCCGGGAAGTCCGTCACATCGCGTGCGGTGATGCGGATGCTCCGGGAGCCCGGCAAGGTCACCAACGGCAGCGTCGAGTTCGACGGGCGGGACATCCTCTCGCTCCCCGAGCGCGAGATGCGCTCCGTGCGGGGGCGGGACATCGCGATGGTGTTCCAGGACCCGCAGGCGGCGCTGAACCCCTCGATGCGGGTGGGCGAGCAGGTCGCCGAAGCGCTCGAGACGCACGGCGTGGGCAAGGCCGAGGCGCGGGAACGGGCGAGGGAGCTGTTCCGGCAGGTCGGCATCCCCGACGTCGACAGGACGATCGCCCTGTACCCGCACGAGTTCTCCGGCGGGATGCGTCAGCGCGTGGTCATCGCGATCGCGCTCGCCAACCGACCCAAGCTGCTCATCGCCGACGAGCCGACCACGGCGCTCGACGTCACCATCCAGGCGCAGATCCTCGCGCTGCTGAAGGACCTGCAGGAGCAACTCGGCATCGCAGTGCTCTTCATCACGCACGACATGGCGGTGGTCGCCGAGCTGTGCGACGACGTGATCGTGATGCGCCACGGTGAGATCGTCGAGCGCGGTGACGTCCGCTCCATCCTGGCGAGACCGCAGCACCCCTACACGATCGCCCTCATGAACGCCATCCCGAAGATGGACTCGGCGCTGCGCGACGATGCCCCGGACGACCGGACCCGGCCGGTGCTCGAAGTGCGCGACCTCAAGACGAATGTGAACACCCGCCGCCGCGGGCTGATCGGGCGACCCGTCCCCTTCTTCGCGGTCAACGGCGTCTCGCTCCGGGTCGAGCCCGGCGAGACCCTCGCGCTCGTCGGCGAGTCCGGCTGCGGCAAGTCCACTCTCTCGCGCACCATCGTCGGCATCAACGATCCGGCGGCCGGGGAGATCCTGCTCGACGGCGAGCCGGTCTCCGGGCCGGCGAGCGGCCGCCCCAAGCGGCTCACGCGGATGGTGCAGTACGTCTTCCAGGACCCGTACTCCTCTCTGAACCCGCGCCGGACGGCCGGCCAGTCTCTGGAAGAGGCGCTCTCCGTCGCGGGCGTCCCGAAGAAGGATGCGCGCGCACGCAGCCTCGAGCTCCTCGGCCGTGTCCGCCTCGGGCCCGAGTACCTCGACCGGTACCCCTACGCCTTCTCCGGCGGCCAGCGGCAGCGCATCGGAATCGCCCGAGCGCTGGCGACGGACCCGAGGCTGATCATCCTCGACGAACCCGTCTCGGCACTCGACGTGTCGATCCAGGCCGAGATCCTGGAGCTGCTCACCCAGCTCCAGGAGGATTTCGGGGTCGCCTACCTCTTCATCTCGCACGACCTGGCCGTCGTCCGCGAGATCAGCCATCGCGTCGCGGTCATGTACAAGGGCGAGATCGTCGAACAGGGGACGACCGAGGAGATCTTCGACCGACCCCGGCACGCATACACCAAGACATTGCTGAGCGCGACGCCCGACCTCGGAAAGGCATTCGCATGAGCACGGGAGAGGGCGCGGACGAGCGTCGGCCGAATGTCATCGTGATCCTCGCCGACGACATGGGGTACTCCGACCTCGGCTGCTTCGGCGGCGAGATCTCCACCCCGAACATCGACAGGATCGGGCGGGAGGGGATCCGCTTCACGCAGTTCTACAACACGGCACGCTGCAGCCCCTCCCGGGCCAGCCTCCTGACCGGGCGGCACCCTCACGAGGTCGGCATCGGAGTCCTGACCGACGACGAACGCCCGCACGGCTATCCGGGCTCGCTGGATCCGCGGTTCCCGACGCTGGCCGAGCGGCTGGGCGACGCAGGCTACGCCACCTGCCTCTCGGGCAAGTGGCACCTGTCGAGCAACGTCAGGGAGCCTGACGGCAGCTGGCCGACACGACGCGGCTTCGGCGAGTTCTACGGCATCATGCCGGGAGCGGACGACTACTTCCACCCGCGCGCGCTCTGGCACAACGAGGAGCGGCAGCCGGTTCCGACCGAACCCGGGTACTACTTCACCGACGCCATCTCCGAGCATGCTGCGCAGTTCGTGACCGATCGCGCGGGCGAGACGCCCTTCTTCCTCTACCTCGCCTACACGGCGCCGCACTGGCCCCTGCACGCGCCCGAGGAGGACATCCGGGAGTATGCGCACACGTTCGAAGACGGCTGGGATGCGTTGCGTCCGCGACGTCTCGCGCGACTGGTCGAGGAGGGAATCCTCCCGCCGGATTCCGAGCTGTCCGAGCGCGATCCCTCGCAGCCGGCGTTCGCGGAGGTGTCCGACCCCGAATGGGAGGCACGCCGGATGGCCGTGTACGCCGCCCAGGTCGCGGCAATGGACCGAGGCGTCGGCCGGGTGCTGGACGCGCTCGCCGCGACCGGCGAGGCGGAGAACACGATCGTGCTGTTCCTTTCGGACAACGGCGCGTGTGCGGAGCAGATGCCTCCGGAGGATGCGACGCACTTCCGGGAGCGCCAGCCCTCGCACACTCCCGGCGGGGTCCCGCTGCGCATCGGAAACGAGCCGGCGATCCGCCCAGGAGCCGACGACACGTTCGCCAGCTACGGACGGGCGTGGGCGAACCTGAGCAACACGCCGTTCCGGTTGTACAAGCGCTGGGTGCACGAAGGCGGCATCGCAACACCTCTGCTCGCCCGCTGGCCCGAGGGGCTGGCCGAACCCCGGATCGTTCGCGACCCCTACCAGCTGACCGACATCACTCCGACACTGCTCGACGCGTGCGGTCTGGAACCGTCCGACGGTCCCGGAATCAGCATGCTCCCGACCGCGCGAGGCGAATCGCCGTCCGACGAGCATCCCCTCTTCTGGGAGCACATCGGGAATGCCGCCGTCCGGCGCGGCCGGTGGAAGCTCGTCCGCGAGGCGGGCCGGCCGTGGGAGCTGTACGACATCGACGCGGACCGCTCCGAACTCCACGACCGGGCCGAGCTCTTCCCCGACCTCGTCGACGAACTCCAGGAGCTCTGGCAGCAGTGGGCCGATTCCGTCGGCGTCCTTCCGCGGCCGGTGAAGCCGTAATCGTGACACAGAAAGAGAACACCCAGATGACCGGAGCACGACGCCCCAACATCGTCATGATCCTGACCGACGACCACGCCTCCCATTCGATCGGAGCCTACGGCTCGGCGGTCAATACGACGCCCCGGATCGATGAGATCGCCCAGCGGGGAGTCCTGTTCGAGAACTGCTTCGCCACCAATGCGCTCTGCTCGCCGAGCCGCGCCAGCATCCTCACCGGCACCTACAGCCACGTGAACGGCGTCACAACGCTGGTCACACCGATCGACGCGTCGCAGCCCACCTTCGTCTCTCAACTCAAGGCCGCCGGGTACCGCACGGCGATGATCGGGAAGTGGCACATGGGACACGGTGCTGGCCACGACCCCGAAGGATTCGACTACTGGGACGTGCTCAACGGGTCGGACGGCCAGGGCGAGTACTGGAACCCTCTCTTCCTGTCGGCGGAGGGGGAGCGCATCGTGGAGGGCTACGCGACCGACATCATCACGGACCTGGCGCTCGACTGGGTCGAAGGCCTCGAGGGCGACGACCCCTGGTGCGTGCTGATCTACCACAAGGCGCCGCACCGCCCGTGGCACCCCAAGCCTGAGCACGCCCACCGCTACACCGAGCCCATCCCGCTGCCGGAGACCTTCGACGACGACTACGCCACGCGGTCGTCGTCCGCTCGCCGGGCGGCGATCCGGCTGGCCGAGAACCTGAACAGGGAGGATCTCAAGGCAGATCCGCCCGCCGGGCTCGACTACGAGGAAGCAGCGATCTGGAAGTACCAGCGCTTCATGGAGGACTACCTCGCCTGCGTGGACAGCGTCGACGAGAACGTCGGCCGCGTCATCGACTGGCTGGAGGAGCGCGGCGACCTCGATGACACCATGCTCATGTACGCGTCCGACCAGGGCTTCTTCCTCGGCGACCACGGCTGGTTCGACAAGCGCCTCATGTACGAGGAGTCGCTCCGCATGCCGTTCCTGCTCAGCTACCCCGCCCGCGTCCCCGCCGGCCAGGTGCACGACGGCATCGTGACCAACGTCGACTGGGCCCAGACCATCCTCGACGCGGCCGATGTCGCAACCCACCCGCGCATGCAGGGGAGGAGCTTCTGGGGAGACCTGACCGGAGCGCCCAGCACCCCGCCCGCCGAGGGGATGTACTACCGCTACTGGGAGCACGACGACAAGTTCCATAAGGCGCCGGCGCACTACGGCTACCGCAGCGATCGGTACAAGCTGATCTACTACTACAACGACGGACTCGGGCTGCCCGGCACCGGACCGTTCACCTACCCGCCCGAGTGGGAGCTCTACGACCTCCACAACGACCCGCACGAGCTGCGCAACGTGTACGACGATCCCGAATACGCCGAGGTCCGGGAAGACCTGAAGCGAAGCATGTGGCGGGAGCAGCAGCGACTGCGCGACGAACCCCACCCGAGCCAGCCGGTGCCGGACGGGGTGAACGTCGTGGCGGTGTGACCCCTCCTTCGCACGACGAAAGGGCCCGAGCCGCCGATCGACCGGCAGCTCGGGCCCCTTGTGTTCCGGTGCTACTTGGTGGGGAGCTTCTGCTTCTGAACGACGCCTTCCAGCCCGGACTGGATGGCCTTCATCCCGGCCTCCGGAGACGTCGACCCTGCGGCGATGTTCTGCAGCTCGGGCTCGGTGACGTTCAGGATGTCGGTTGAGAATCCGAACCGCAGGGAGGTCGGGTTCTTGGGCAGCTTGTCGGCGGACTCCTTGACAGCGGTGAGCGTGGCCTTGGCGGCGGCGGAGACGCCCGAGGGGTTGTAGGCGTCAGAGCGCACCGGGATGCCGCCGTACTGCGCGAACAGCGTCATGGCCTTCTTCGAGGTCATCCACTTGATGTACTCGAGCGCGGCCTTCGAGCGCTCCTTGGACAGGCCCTGCGGGACCCCGAGCACCCACAGTCCGGTCGCTGTCGACGAGGAACCGTCGGCTGCCTTGGGCAGCGGTGCATACCCGAGCTTGCCGGCGACAGCGGAGTTCGACTCGTCCTCCAATGGCGCAGCGGCCGCCGCGACCGCGTAGGTCTGCGCGGCGTCACCGGACTGCATGGCGGCGATCACCTGGGCCTGGCCGATGGTGCCCGTGGCCGATGGGCCGAGCTGAGCGAGCTCGTGGTACCAGCTGGCGGCCTTGACAGCGGCAGAGCTGTCGGCCGTAGGGGTGTAATCCGTTCCGGGCTGCGTGAACCAGGAAGCACCTGCGCTGTTCATGAGCGACTGGAACTCGAAGGTCGCTGCGTACGTGCCGGCAACGCCCTGAGTGCGGAAGACGCCGCCGTACTTGGCCGCCTTCGCCTCCTGGATCTTCTTGCCGTTCTCGATCACCTGGTCCCAGGTGGTGGGCACCTTCAGACCGAGCTGCTTGTAGATGTCCTTGCGGTAGATGAAGATGTCAAGGTTTCCGAGCAGCGGCTGGCTGGTGGTGGTTCCTTCGCCGTCGAACACCTTCGTGTCGGCGTTCCAGTTGGCGATGTTCGAGTAGCTGAAGATCTCGGAGTCCGGCTTGTAGCCCGAGTCGATCTTCGACAGATCCTGGATCCAGCCGTTCTCGTTGAACTGCACCAGGTCGCTCTCGTTGATCTGGTAGACGTCGAAAGAGTGGCGCTGGCTCTGGACGTCGTTGACCTCCTGGGTCTTGACGTCGGGGTTCGGGAACGCCCGGAGGTCGACCGTGTTGCCGGTCTCCTTCTGGTACTCCTGGACGAGCTTGGCGTAGGCTGGGTTCCACGGGGCCTGGCTGGTCGGGACCACCAAGGTCACCTTCTTGCCGTCCCCGGAGCCGGAGCCGCCCCCGCTGAGGCTGCCGCCTCCGCCGCCGGTGCAGCCGCTGAGGGCGACGGCGCCGGCGACGGTGGCTGCGGCGACGGCCAGCCACCTGGTGGTGCTGGGCTTGTGAATGCGCTTTCGCATCCTGATCTCCTTTGATTGCGATGTGATTGCATGAGCCGGTGCGGGTTCACCGACCCCGTACCGGGCTACCCCTTGACGGATCCGGAGGTGAGCCCCGCGACGATGTGGCGGTTGGCGAAGATGGCCAGGACGACCATCGGGATCGCGGCGACCGTGCCGGCGGCCGCCAGCTGTCCCCACGTGACGGAGTACTGCTGAAGGAAGCCGGCGATGCCGACGGTGACCGGTGCTGTGGTGCCGCCGGAGGTCATGGTGAGGCCCATGAGGAATTCGTTCCAGGCCATGATCCCGACGAACACGCCGGTCGCGGCGAGTCCCGGCCGGACGAGGGGCAGGAACACGGTGAAGAAGACGCGCGATTCCTTCGCCCCGTCCATGAGAGCCGCCTCGCGGAGCTCGTCGGGAATGCCGCCGAAGTACGAACTCATCAGCAGAGTCGCGAACGGGAGGTTGAACACGGTGTTGACCAGGATCAGCCCCCAGACCGTCCCGAGGAGGCCGAAGCCGTTGAGGAGCACGTAGAGGCCCGGGACGAGCGTCGCCGGCGGGATCAGCGGGATGATGGCGGCGAGGGCGAGGGCGGGGATCGTGAGCCAGCGCGGGGGGTTGAGCTTGGCGAGCGCGTATCCGCTGATCGACCCGATCGCCAAGCACAGGACCACGGTGCCGATCACGATGCCGACGCTGTTGAGGATCTGGATGAAGAACGTGCCGCCCTCGAACACCTGGGTGTAGTTGCCGATCCAGAACGGGAACTCCCACTTCGAGCTGACGATCGCCCGGTTGGGGAGGAAGGCGAGAAGCATCGTCCAGGCGATGGGGAGGATGACGATGAGCACGCCCAGGATGAGCAGGACCTCGACGAGGATCGAGCGGCGTCGGGTGTCGGTTCTCATGCTCGTCTCCCGAGTCGTGAACGGATGAAGAGGAAGGCGCCGAGCACCAGCCCGGTCAGGAGGACGACCACGAGGCTGAACGCGGATGCCTCGCCGAACTTGAGGTCCTGGAAGAACCACAGCTGGACCCGCTGGGAGACCAGCGTGGTGGCGCCATCGGGTCCGCCGGCGGTCAGCAGGTACATCTCATCGAATACCTTGACGCCCATGATGATGCGGACCACCGCGACGGCTCCGATCGCCGGCGCGATCATCGGCAGAGTGATGTGCCGCAGCAGCTTCCCCTCGCTCGCGCCGTCCATCCGGCCTGCTTCCAGCACCTCGTCGGAGATGGATTGGAGGGCGGTGTAGAGGAACAGGAAGACCACCGGCGTCCAGTGCCAGATGTCGACGACGATCAGGCTCAGCATGGCGCCGGGCCCGCTGTTGAGCCACTGCTGGGCCGGCAGGCCGAAGGTCTCCAGGAGCTTGTTGAGACCACCCGCTGTCGGGCTGAGGATGAGCAGCCACATGAGGCTGATGACCACGGGTGCGATCACCGCGGGCCAGATCAGCACGTTGCGGGCGATCGGCAGCATCCAGACCGCCCGGTTGACGAGGAGGGCGGCGATCAGACCTGTCACGATGCTGCCGACCACGGTGGCGACGACGAAGACGAGGGTATTGAGGATGGCTTCCCAGGTGTCCGGCGTGGAGAGGACCTCCACGAAGTTCTGGATGCCGTTCCAGCTGTAGATGAAGCCGCTGGCCTTGAGATCGATCGCCGAGAAGCTCATCCGCACCACCTGTGCGAAGGGAACTGCGGCGAGGACGATGCAGAACAACAGGAAGGGTGTGAGGGCGAGGATGGCGAAACCCGCCTTGCGCGGCGCCCCGCGACGGCGGGGGCGAGGGCGCACCACCGGTGCGCGGGTGGCCTGCACCACCGGCTCGACCGATTGTGTGACTTGCATGATTTCCTTTCGACCACGCTGGCGATGTGGTAGATCGATCTAGCCTCAGAAACACTCGACTAGTAGATCGATCTACCACGTGCTGACGAGAATAGCGTCGAGGCGCAGGAAGTTCAAGCGTCGGGATGGCATCCGCAGGACGAGCGGATCTCCAGCCGCGGCTCCAGCAGGGTGCGCATCGGCCCTGGCGCGCCGTCGAGCGCGTTCATCAGCCACCGGGCGGCCGCGGAGCCCAGCGTCTCCGGACCGACCCCGACCGAGGTGATCGGAGGCCAGAACAGGGCGGACTCGGGCAGGCCGTCGAAACCGACGGCGGCCACATCGTGCTCACGTCCCACCTGCCGGAGCGCGGCGAAGAGGGCGAAGGCGACGACATCGCTATGACACACCACTGCGTCGAACTCGAGCCCGGAGGCGAGCAGGCGCTCGGCCAGCTCCACGCCGCCGGCGACGTTCGTCACTCCGGGGAAGTCCGCCACCACTTCGACATCGGGATGGCGAGCGGCGACCGCCCGGACACTGCTCAGCCTGTCTTCGCGGGGGCCGGCGCCGCGCGGGCCGCCCAGGTAGACGATCCGCCGGTAGCCGTGGAACTCGATGAGGTGTTCCGCCGCCAGGAGGCCTCCGGCCACGTCGTCGGGGCCGAGGTACGGTTCGTCGGAGAGGGACCCGCGCGTGACGGCGAGCATCGGCACCGACGTGTCCGTGATGGCGTGCGGCTCCCCGTCGCGAACGGCGGGCGTGTAGGCCAGGGCGTCCACGGGGTACTCGAGCATCGACTGCGCGAGGCGCGCCTGGCGCTCGGGGTCGTCGAGCGTATTGGTCATCATCGTGAGGAAGCCGCCGAGCGCGGCCTCCTCCTCGAAGCCGCGGGTCATCGCCGCGAAGAACGGGTTGGAGACATCCGTGGTCAGGAGCCCGATCACGCCGCTGCGGCGCGTTCTCAGCGATGCCGCTCCTCGGTGGTAGACGTACCCCAGCGAGTCCATGGACTGCCGTACGCGCAGCCGGGTCTCGGGGCTCAATCGCCCGGTCCCTCGAACGACCATGGAGGCGGTGGCGCGCGAGACGCCCGCATGCTGCGCGACGTCTTGAAGAGTGACACGAGCCATTGGCATAGGTTAGCGCCAGTTGCAGTCGTGACGAGAAGGCGCTAATTTGCAAGGGTGCTAGATCGATCTAGCGAAGGCCGCCGACGTCCATCGAGTGTCGGCCGTTCTACGAAGGGTTCACCGGTGGGTAACACGCAACCAGACATCGTTCTCATCCATTGCCACGATCTCGGCCGCTGGCTGGGGACGTACGGCATGGCTTCGGTCCCGAGCGAGAACATCGACCGGTTCGCTGCCGATGCAGTCGTCTTCGAGAACGCGCACTCCGCCGCGCCGCTGTGCTCGCCCGCGAGGGCGGCTCTGTTCACCGGCATCTCTCCCCACCGCAACGGCGTGCAGGGACTCACCCACGACGCCTGGCGATACCGCGACCAGGTGCTGACCGCCCCCGAACGGTTGCGCCCCCTCGGGTACCGCTCGACCCTGATCGGCCTCCAACATGAGAACGTCGACCCGACCGTCCTCGGGTTCGACGAGTGCGCCGGTCTCGGGTTCCTTCCGCGTGTGAACCAGGTCGTCGAGGCGACAGCGGATTGGCTGCAGGCCGTCGCTCCGGCCGGCGAACGACAGCCGATCTTCCTCACCGTCGGCACCTGGGAGGTGCACCGCCCCTGGCCGCACGAGGATTACGTCGCCGCCGATCCGGCGACGGTCGAGGTCCCCGGCTTCCTCCCGGACAACGACGACACGCGTGCCGACATCGCCGACTTCTACGGATCGATCGCGCAGTTCGACGCAGGGTTCGGCGCGCTGATGGCCCAGATCGACGCCCATCTGGACCCGGACAACACGATGGTCATCCTGACCACCGACCACGGCAGTGCCTTCCCGCGGGCGAAGAGCACGCTGTACGACGCGGGCACCGGGGTCACGCTCATCGTGCGCCCGCCGGCATCGTGGGGCCTCGAGCCCGCGCGGGTGCGGAGCATCGCCACCCACATGGACATCCTCCCGACGCTGATCGACGTCGCGGGAGGAGACGCTGTTGCCGAACTGGAGGGTCAGTCGTTCCGCTCGCTCCTGTCTGCACCCGCCTCGGGCGACGACGACAGGGTGATCTTCACGGCGAAGAGCTACCACGACACCTACGACCCCAAGCGGGCGGCGCGTTCCGTTGACTATGCGTACATCCGCAACTATGCGGAGGGACCCAAGCTGAAGCTCGCCATCGACCTCGAGAAGAGCAGCACGCGCCGCGGGATGGGAGACGACCATCTCGCTCCGCGCCCGGCGGAGGAGTTCTACGACCGCCGCACGGACCCGGATGAGCTCGACAATGTGGCGGACCGGCCCGAGTACGAGGAGATCAAGGCCACCTACGCCGACCTTCTCCACGAGTTCCTGTCCGAGATCCACGACCCCATCGAGACGACACCGCTCGCGCCCGCGCCACCCCGTTCGCGGACGAGTGATCCGCTTCCCCCGGTCGACGAGCCATCGTGGGTGCAGTCCGAGCTCCGCGCGGCGACTCGGTGACGGACGCGCCCGCGCGATGATCCGATGATCCGTTTGCGCGACGACCGGCTGGACGTCGCTGTGGCTCCCGAGCACGGGATGACCGTCGTCTCGATCGTCGACAGAGACTCCGGGGCGGACCTGCTGTGGCAGCATCCTCGCAATCGCGTGCGCGCGCTGCCTGATCACCTGGGCGCCCCCGGCCCCGCCTCGCGGGCCGTGTTCGAGGACACGGTCTTCGTGGGCGGCTGGTTCGCGATGTTCCCGACGGTCGGTGATCCTGGCTCCCGCGACGACGTCTGGCTGCATGGAGAGGCCCCGCGTCGCCGGTGGTCGCTTACCGCTTCCGGGCAGGGGAGCGTCACGGCCCGGGTGGAGCTGCGCACCGTCCCGCTGTCGGTCGGCCGGACGGTCACCCTCGAGGGCGCCAGCGTCCGAATTCGGACGCTCGCACGCAACGATGGAGATGAGGTCGTAGCGGTGACCGCGGGGGAGCATCCCTGCTTCGACCAGGGGGCGCTCGGCATCTCCGCGGTCACGCTGGGTCAGGAGACCGTGCCGGTGCCGCCGGATCAGGCGATCGAGCATCGTATGTACGAGGCCGACGGTCGCGCCTCTTTCGAAGCCCGCGCCATCGGAAAGACGGTGACCCTGGAGTGGGACTCCGCGGTCCTGCCTGCCGTGCTGACGTGGAGAAGGGGATCGGAGGTGCTGGCGATCGAACCGCGCTCCACGTCGGCGCGTTCGGCCGACGCCGTGCCCGATGACCAGTGGTGGCGCATCCGCCCGGGCGGCGAGGTCGGCTGGGCGATGCAGCTCTCGCTGAGCTGAGGAGCCGCCCCTGCGTCGGTTGCGACAACCTGTCGCGGCCGAGGCAGAATGCCGACGCACTGTCTGAGCCTCCGCGGGGCTCCTTCTCGTAGTGTGAAAGGTGGGCGTGCGTCCAGCGCGACGGTCCCGGGACGATGCCTTCCCGCCACGACCGCCCGAGCCCCGCCACCGCTTCCCACAGGAGACCCCGTGTCCGCACCGATCCCCGCCTACGACCTCGACCTCCGCAGCGACCCCGCCGTCATCGACCGCGCGCTCCGCGGTGCCGAGAACGTCTCGTTCTGGCTCGACGACCCGCGCCGGCCGGCCCCGCAACCGGCCCTGTCGGGTGACATCAGCGCCGACCTCCTGGTCGTGGGCGGCGGCTATTGCGGCCTGTGGACCGCTCTCCTGGCGAAGGAGCGCGATCCGGGCCTCGAGGTGGTCCTCGTGGAGGGCAAGGAGGTGGGCTGGGCCGCGAGCGGACGCAACGGTGGTTTCGTCGAGGCGAGCCTGACACACGGCTCCGAGAACGGCGAGCGGTACTTCCCGGCCGAGCTCGAGACGCTCGATCGACTCGGGATGGAGAACTGGGTCGAATTCGCCGCCGACCTTGAGCGGCACGGCATCCAGGCGGAGTACGAAGCGACCGGGGTCCTCACCGTCGCGACCGAGCCGCATCAGGTCCCCGCGCTCCGGCAGGCGGCCGGAGAGCACGGCGGGTTCCTCGACGAGGAAGCCCTCCGTGGATACGTGAAGTCGCCGCTATTCCGCGCGGGACTGTTCGAGCGCGAGGGCGGCGCCCTCGTCAATCCCGCGCTCCTGGCGTGGGGTCTCAAGCAGGCGTGCCTGAGCCTTGGCGTGAAGATCTACGAGCGCACTCCGGTGCGCGGGCTGTCGGACGAGCGCGATCGCGTGCGTGCGACGGCCACCGGGGGTGTCGTGTCGGCGCGACGCGTCGTGCTGGCCACCAACGGCTTCCCGTCGCTTCTGCGCCGGAACCGGTTCCGCACCATCCCCGTCTACGACTATGCGCTGATGACGGAGCCGCTGAGCGAGCAGCAGCTGGAGGCGATCGGCTGGACGGAGCGCTTCGGGATGACCGATTCGTCCCGCCAGTTCCACTACTACCGGAAGTCGGCCGACAACCGGATCCTCTGGGGCGGCTACGACGCCGTGTACCATCCCGGCGGCCGGATCAAGCCGTCGTACGACGTGCGGGACGAGACGTTCCGGCGCCTCGCCGACCACTTCCTGCGGACGTTCCCGCAGCTCGGCGACGTTACGTTCACGCACGCGTGGGGCGGCATGATCGACATGTCCAGTCGGCTGGTGGCATTCCACGGCACGGCGATGGGAGACAAAGTCGCCTACAGCAGCGGCTTCACCGGCCTCGGCGTCGCGGCCACCCGCTTTGCGGCGAAGGTCATGCTCGAACTGCTCGACGGCGCGGACACGGAGATCACCCGGACGCGGCTGGTCCGGACCAAGCCGCTCCCCATCCCGCCGGAGCCGATCGCGTCGGCGGCAGTCGCGGTGATCAAGCGGGAGATCGTCCGTTCCGACCGGAACGGCGGCCGCGACGGCCTCATCCTGAAGGTGGCGGACGCTTTGGGCTACTCGTTCGATTCGTGACCGGCGTTCTCACGCCTCGGGCTCGGCGAGCGTCTCGCGTCTGCGTCCACCGCGGGCGATGGCCCAGCGGACGACGACGATAGCCGCCCCCAGAAGCGCCGCCAGAATGACCGGGCCGACGCCGATGTCGAGGGCGGCGGGGAAGATCTTGACGGCGATCTGCGCCATCTCTCGGAGGTCGCCGTCGAGCACCCGCATGCCGAGCGCGTTCGAGACGGCCGTGAAGACGGCGGGCGTCACCCAGAGCGCGATCAGCCCCACCACCCACACGCCGAGGCGGCGCAGCGGGACCACGCCGCACCACCCGAGCACGGCACCGACGATGACGGCGGGCAGCCAGCGGAAGATCGACCCGAGTGCGAGCGCGACGCTGTACGGGTCGACCAACGCCGTGACGGCGCCGACGATCCAGGAGGTGACAGGGACCGCCGCCAGCACCAGGCCCAGCGACGCGGGACCGACGGCGCGCCGGGAGACCAGCCAGAACAGTCCCTGAGCCAACAGCACGGAGACGATCGCGCCCCCGAGCATCCCGGCGAAGTAGAGCGAGGCACGGCTATCGACGCCGGGCCGCCCGATGCCCAACCCGTCGGCGATCACCACGAACGCCTGCAGGAGGGCGGCGAGCTGGAGGAGCAGCAGTCCGATGGAGACGCTCCACGCCTCCACCTGTCCGGTCCGATGCAGCAGCCGGGTCGCGACGCCCGCGAGCACCCCGCCCACCAGGAGCAGGACCAGGAGCGTCGTGGCGGAGTACTGGCTCACCGGCAGCAGTGCGAACGGCATCTCGTCCGGCGGCGTGTCGGTCTGCCAGAGGTTCTGCAGCGGAAGGCGGCCGCCCGTCACGAGCCAGGGCAGGAGGCCGACGACTCCGGATGCGAAGCCCAGCGCCCCTCCCATGACGAGTGACTCGGCTCGGCTGCGTGGACTCACAGACGTCGGACCATGACGTGACGATGACATGAAACAGCGCTCCCCCCGAGGCGACGTGCAATGACCAGAACGGTACAGTATCCCGAGGCTGCTCACCGGTCCGACTCGATGGTGCTCGCCGTCGCAGCGGCGATCTTTCTGGCGTCGATCCCGAGCTGGCGGAGGTTGCCCGTCAGCGGATTCGAGTACCCGAGGAAGAACAGGCCCGGGTGGGCGGGCAGTTGAGCGTCCGCGTTGATCAGCGGACGACCGTTGGGGGAGAGGACGCCGAGACCGCCGACCAGCGACTCGAGGCCGCGGCGGAACCCGGTCGCGAGGACGACGGCGTCGGGATGCAGTTCGGTGCCGTCGGCGAGAACCACGGCATCCGGGGTGAACCTCGAGACGGCCGCCACTACTGTGACGCGACCGGCCTTGAGGGCCCGCAGGAGACCCACATCGAGCGTCGGCGTGACATCGTCGCGGGCCTGCTGGGTGGCGATCCCGCGTGGCGCCCTCGGGATGCCGTACGCGCGCAGGTCGCCGACCGCCACTCGTTGAAGCGCGCCGGCGAGCGCATCCTGCGCCTTCAGGGGGAGCGGCGCCATCGACAGGATGAGTGCCTGGCTGGGGATGCCCAGCACGGCGCGTCGCACGATGTTGGGCGGCGTACGAACCGCCAGGGAGACCGTGACAGCTGCCTCTGCGAGGTCGGCGGCGATCTCCGCTCCACTGTTTCCCGGCCCGACGACGAGCACGTCGCGAGCTCCGAGCGATGCGGGATTCCGGTACGCGCTCGAATGCAGGACCGTGCCGGAGTAATCGCCCAGCCCGGGCCAGTCGGACATCTTCGGGCTGTGGTTGTAGCCGGTCGCAACGACGACGGTGTCGGCCGCGATCACGCCGCGTTCGTCCCCTCTACTCCACGCCACCCGCCATTGGTCCTCCGGCCGCTCGACAGACAGAGCGGCGACTCCCAGTCGGAGGTCGAGATCGTGCACAGCGGCGTACTGGGCGAGGTAGCGCAGCACGTCGTCGCGCGCGACCCAGCGACCGTAGCGGCGCGGGATGCGGAGGCCGGGCAGTCCGGAGAGCCTGCGCGCGGTGTGCAGATGGAGGCGGTCGTAATGTCCGGCCCAGCTCGCACCGACCCGGTCGGCCCGGTCGATGACGACAGCGTCGACGCCCGCGCGCTTCAGTTCGGCGGCAGCGGCGAGACCGGCGGGGCCGGCTCCGATCACCACCGCCGGAACACGAGCGGGGAGGGCGTGGGCGCTCACGCGAGCCACCTTAGCTCCGCCGACCCGCGCCGGCCGCACCCTCTGCCAGGATGGGCTCGCCCCTTTGACCGACGAGAGAGAGCATCCGTGATCACCGTTCACCTGCGGTACCAGATCGACGACAGCAAGCTGGCGGACTTCACCGAGTACGGGCAGCGCTGGATCCGCCTCGTCAATAAGCTCGGCGGGACCCACCACGGGTACTTCATGCCCAGCGAAGGCGACAGCGACGAAGCCTTCGCCCTATTCACCTTCCCGTCTCTGGCGGATTACGAACGCTACCGCGAGGCGTCCGCATCGGACCCCGAGTGCCAGGAGGCCTTCCAGTTCGCCCGCGACACCGGGTGCATCCGACGGTACGAGCGCCGCTTCCTCACGCCGGTCTTCGAGTAGGGAGCGCGCCGCCTCCGTGGGGCGGGCTCTAGCGGAACAGCTCGACGTGGTCGCTGACCCAGGTGCGGAACGTGCGGGATGGGCGTCCGGTGATGCGGGTGTACTCGCGTGACACGTCCGGGCGGGTTCCGACGGCCTCCCGCCAGTCCGTGACGATCTGCGTCACCCAGACCTCCGGCACGTACTGCGACAACATCGCGACCGACTCCGCCTCCGTCTGCTCGACCACGGCGACGGGTCGGCCGATCACGGAGCCGATCGTCTCGACCTGCTGGCGCAGGGTCAGCCGCTCCGGACCGGTGAGCACGGGTGTCGCGTTCAGCAGGGCGTTCCCGGTGAGGGCGATCACGGCCACCTCCGCGATGTCTGCCTCGTGGATGGGGACCTGCACGGCGTCCGGGTAGGGCAGCGACACCGCGCTCTCGCCTTTCACACTCCAGCTCCAGCGCGCCGCGTTGCTGGCGAAGCCGCCCGGCCGCAGGAACGTGTAGCTCAGGCCGGATGATTCGATCGCCCGCTCGACGCGCAGGAACCTCGCACCGTTGAAGTCCTCTTCGGCCCCGGGGAACGTCACGGCGGAGGACGACAACAGCACCACGTGCCGAACTTCCGAGCCCGCCAGCTGCGCGACCACGGCTTCCGGGTCGTCGAGATCCGCGTACAGGAACACGCGATCAACGCCCGCCAGCGCCGGACCGAGCGTCGGTGGGTCGTTCAGGTCCGCGGCCAGCACCTGGACCCGCTCCGGCAGCGTCAGGTTCTCCGGTCGCCGGCTCGTCGCCCGCACCCGCTCTCCGCGCTCCAGCAGCCCGGCGACCACCAGGCCGCCGACCGCACCGCTTGCGCCGACTACCAGCACCGACATGGGTTCTCCTTCTCATAGAGCTTGACGAACAGCGTTCGCGAACAATGTTCGTAGAGAATGACGATCGTGTCAATTAGCTACACTGGGGGGATGCCGCTGCCCGCTGAGCCCGTTTCGCGCCGTGACCGCCCGGCGAAGCCGCCGTTGTCGCGGCGCTCGATCCTCGACGCCACCCTCGGGCTGATCCGCGAACGCGGAGTCGAGGCCGTGACGCTCCGCGACGTCGCCGCGGCGGTGAACACGGGCCCGGCGTCGTTGTACGCGTACTTCGGGGGTCGGGATGTGCTGCTCGAGCACGCGCTCGACGACGTCTACGCGGGCATCGAGCTCGTCGCTCCGGTCGACGGGGACTGGCGGGCGGCGTTGGCGGCCACGGTCGTCAACACGGTCGACGCGCTCGAGTCGTTCCCGGGCCTCGGCGCGGTCGCGCTCGGCACCATCCCGACGCTTCCGGGGGCACTGCGTCTCGCAGAGCACGAGCTCGCGCTCATGGAGGCCGGCGGCATCCCCGATGCGGATGCCGCGCTCGCCGTCGATCTCATCGCGCAGTTCGCGGCGTCGACCGCCGTCGAACGCACCGTGCGTGATCGCTCGGCCGTCGCCGGCATCCCCGATTCGGATGCTCTCGCCGTCTACTCGACCGCGGACCCCGAGCTGTTCCCGCGCGTCCGGCGGCTGGCCCCGGCGCTGACCGGAGCGGACGAGCGCCGACGGCGCGACTTCGCGATCGACGTCATGCTCTCGGGGCTCACCTCGATCAGCCGGGCGTGACCGCCGCCGGCCCGGAGACGCTTCCCGTTCCATCGCTCGCTGCGGCGAGAAGGGGCACGACCACATCGCTGATCGGCGTCGGGATGCCATGAGCGCGGCCGAGGCGCTGCACGACACCGTTCCGTGCGTCCCACTCCAGAGGGCGACCCGCTTCGCGGTCGGCGAGGATGGAGGTGCCCAGGTCGGCGGGGAACGACTGGAACCGCGCGAGCAGCTGGGCCGGGACATCGTCGTCCAGCGCAGCCCCTTCGGCCCGCGCGACGGCGAGACACTCGTGGAGGTAGTCCAGCGCCAGTCCGGCGATGTCGTCTCGCCGGAACATCCCCGCCCTGCGGCCCGTCAGCACCATGAGACCGGCGACGGCGTTCTGGAGCAGCTTGCGCCATGCGACCGACGCGAAATCCGTGGACAGCTCGACCTCGCACCACGTGGTGCTCAGCGCCTGGGCCGCGGCCGACGCTGCCGGGGAGTGCGGCAGGGTGAGGCGCGCGTCGCCGCGCAGCAGTACGGAGCCGTCGGGCTGCGTCTCGGCGGGGAACCACACGACGGCGGGGACGACACGTCCTTCCGGGAGGAGCGGCGCCAGCGCCGCCTCCTGTTCGACGCCGTTCTGCAGCACGCAGACGACGGTCTCCGGCCCGACCAGTGCCGCCAGCCACGGTGACGCGGCCTCGAGCTGGGGGGTCTTCACCGCGAGGAAGACGAGATCTGCCGGATCGGCGACCTGCGACACATCAGTGATGACGGGTCCAGGGACCACGATGTCGTGATCTCCGCGATGAAGGACGAGCTGGTCTCGAGCCGTGCGTCCGTAGAGCTGAACGGGGGTGCCCGCCTCCTGCAGCGCCGCGGCAACGGTGGTGCCGATCGCGCCGGGGCCGATCAGGGCGATCGTCTCCGGCGCCGACGAGGTGCCGCCTCGCGGATGGACTGCGCTCATGCCGACCACCCTATTCCGCGGGTGCGTCCGACCTCATCGCGGGAGCGAGGCGCCGAGGGCACCGCTCACTGCGAGCACGATCACGACGATGATGCTGACGAGGGCGCCGCCGAAGACGAAAGCCGCCGTGGCCGCGATGAGGCGACCCTCGGCGATCGGCGCACGATCGCCGTCGGTGGTGAGCTGCCCGTGGTGCCCGCGATAGCGGCGATGGATCATGGCGAGCAGGATGCCGGCGATCACCACGCCGGTCAGCCCGAGGAGCGCCGACCAGGCGCCGAGCAGCTCGGGCAGGATGCGCGCGGCGACGAACGATCCGACGAGAAGGGCGAGCCCCGTCCGCCGCCACGCGAGAGCTGTGCGTTCGGGTTGCAGGCCCGGGTCGAACGGGGCGTTCATCGCAGCAGGACGCCCACCAGGACCAGCACACCGACCGCGGTGACGACGACGCTCAGGACGACGGTCAATGGTGCCGACGGCAGCGGGGTCCCGTGTCGCAGGGCGGACTCGGTGCGCTTCCAGCCGTACCAGGCCTGGACGGGCACGGCTGCGCCGGAGATCAGCAGCAGGAGGGACGCGGCGAGGCGGAACCCGGGGTGGATGCCCAAACCGAGGGCCTCGAGCGCGACACCGCCGGCGAGGAGGGCGAGGCCGGTGCGGAGCCAGGCGAGGAATGTCCGTTCGTTGGCGAGGGAGAAGCGCGCATCCGGCTCGTCGCCACTGGAGAAGACGGACCGCGGGAAGCGTGTGTCGTCCGTCATCCGCGGTCGTCGTCCGCGGGGACGTCGCTTCCGGCAACGGCAGGGGACGGGACGAGGAAGGCGCCCCGGCCCGGAGCGCAGCAGTCCGGAACGGAGTCGGCTGAGGTCTGCTGTTCGCTGTCTGAGGTCATGGGATTCTCCTCGTCACTCGGCGTCGCGAAGGGCGACGGTGCGGAACCCGGCGTTGGACATCGCCGAATCGGGGGTGTTCTGCGACCGGGCCGAGTTGCGGTAGCGGTTGCAGTACGAATCGTGGCAGAGGAAGGAACCGCCGCGCAGCACGCGTTGATTCCCGGCCTCGGGTCCGGCAGGAGAGGATCCGGGGGAGCGGTCGTAGTAGCCCGGGTCGTGCCAGTCCTGGCACCACTCCCACACGTTTCCGACCGTCTGGTAGAGCCCGTAGGCATTCGGCTCGTAGTGCCGGGCGGGGGCCGTCGTCAGGAAGCCGTCCTCCAGCGTGTTGACGGTCGGGAAGTCGCCCTGCCAGATGTTGCAGTTCCAGGTTCCGTCGACCATCAGCTCGTCGCCCCACGGATAGCGTGCACCGTCCAGTCCGCCGCGGGAGGCGTACTCCCACTCGGCCTCGGTCGGGAGCCGGCGTCCGGCCCACGCGCAGTAGGCCTGGGCGTCGTTCCAGGTCACCTGCACGACCGGATGGTCGCCGATCCCGTCGAGGTCGGAGTGCCGGCCGCCCGGATGGCGCCAGTCGGCCGCGGCGACGCCGAGCCACCACGGCGTCTGCGGAGGACGGCCGAGGACATCGGCGTCGTCGCCCGCGAAGGCGAGGTGGAACACCGCGGAGTATCCGAACACCTCAGACTCGGTGCGGTACCCGGTGTCGTCGACGAATCGGGCGAAGTCGTCGTTCGTCACCGTGTGGATGTCGATCAAGAACCCGGGGAGCGACACCTCGTGGAGGGGCCGCTCGCCGTCCGCGGTCCGCCCGTCGCCCGTCCGGTCGCCCATGGTGAAGACGTCTCCGGGGAGCGAGGCCTGGGGGATGCGGTGAGCGTCGTGGTCCATGTCAGTCTCCTACCGCGCTGCCGACCGGCTGCATCGCGCGCTTGCGCTCGCGGATCATCTCCCGCATCTCGATGAGGCGGGCGACCATCGTATCCATGGCGGCCGCTCCGGACTCGTGCTGGAAGTCCTCGACGGTGGTCGCCAGGTCGACGTCGAAACCGGAGTCGGGGTCCGCGTCGATCGTGCGGTCACGGAAGCGATACTTCGCGATCTGGCGTCTGCGCGACTCGATCTCGATCGTCAGGAGGTCGATGACCGCATCCTCGTCGAGGAATCCGGAGAAGAAGAGCCGAGCGCGGAACTCGTAGTTGACGGCCTCGACGTTCGGCCGGAACGGCGTCGTCAGCCAGTCCATGAACACGGTGCGTCCGAGCGGCGTCGCCGCGTAGATCTTCGCGTCGTGCGCACCGGGACGGGTGCTCACCGTATACGTGACCCATCCGCGTTCGGCCATCTGCGAGAGCGATCGGTAGACCTGGCTCATCTGCGTGCGCGGGCGCATGAAGACGCCCTCCATCTCCATGTACCGGGAGAGCTC
This sequence comes from Cryocola sp. 340MFSha3.1, assembly GCF_000383315.1. NCBI lineage: Bacteria > Bacillati > Actinomycetota > Actinomycetes > Micrococcales > Microbacteriaceae > Cryocola > Cryocola sp. 340MFSha3.1. Next base: position 1,718,382 of record NZ_KB911087.1, on the reverse strand, counting down.
GTAGCCCGTGCGCGGGCGCACCAGGAGGACGCCGAGGAGGAGGTGTTCCAACTTCATCGTGGTTCCTTCGGGTCGTGCGGGCGGAACGCGGAGCTGACGCGGCGTCCCGAAGAAAAGTATTCCACAAATCACCCTTTTCTACTCAACTTGTTGAATCCTTTCTCGAAACCTGTTAGCTTCGCCGGAAGGTCGGTCCATGGTGGACCGCACGGCACCGGAAGAGACAACGATGTTCAACTTCAGGAAGCGGGTGATCGCGGCAGCAGCCGCGACAGCCATCGCTGCGATCGCACTATCGGGCTGCTCCCCCGCAGCCTCCCCCGCCGGATCGTCGTCCTCGGCGTCGGGCGGGACGCTCACCATCGGCACGATCGTGGCCTCCACGACGTTCGCCGTGAACAACTCGGCCTGGGCGAACGAGTCGCCCTACCTCCAGGCCGTCTACGACACCCTCCTGCACGCCGATCCCGACGGGTCGGTGAAGCCGTGGCTTGCGACCAAGTGGTCGTACAACGCCGACAACACCGTGCTCACGATGAAGCTCCGCGACGATGTGACCTTCACCGACGGCACGAAGTTCGATGCGACGGTCGCCGCCAAGAACCTCCTCCGGTTCCGGGACGGCACCTCGCCCCAGAAGGCCTACCTCAACACGCTGGCCGACGCGAAGGCCGTGGACCCCACGACCCTGCAGCTGACGCTCAGCGCCCCGAACCCGTCGCTGCTCGCCTTCCTCACCCAGAACCCGGGACTGCAGGAGAGCCCGGCCGCTTTCGGCACCCCGGACGAGAAGACGACGCCCGTCGGCTCCGGTCCGTACGTCCTCGACAAGAAGGCGACCGTCGTCGGCTCCACGTACGTCTTCACGAAGAACCCGAAGTACTGGGCGCCCCAGCAGCAGCACTACTCCAAGCTGGTGATGAACGTCTACTCGACCCCCACGGCGATCCTCAACGCCATCAAGGGGCGGCAGATCAACGGGGCACCGCTCACGGACAACTCCACGATTCCGCAGGTCAAGGGTGCCGGATACACGGCCAACGGCCAGCAGCTGAACTTCTTCGGGCTGCTGCTGTTCGACCGCGGCGGTGCGGTCTCGCCCGCTCTCGCGGACGTCAAGGTCCGCCAGGCGATCAACTACGCCTTCGACCGCAAGGCCATGCTCAAGGCGATCGGGCAGGGCTACGGCACGGTGACGTCCTCCATCTTCTCGCCGGACTCCTCCGGCTACGACAAGGCGATGGACAGCTATTACGGCTATGACCCCAAGAAGGCCAAGGCGCTCCTGAAAGAGGCGGGGTACTCCGACGGGGAGATCACCCTGACGATGCCCAGCTCCTCCGGCTTCACCCCGGCGACGTACGCGCTCACCCAGCAGTACCTCGGCGACATCGGCATCAAGGTCAACCAGGTCAACGTGGCACCGACCAGCTTCCTCGGCGATCTCCTCGCCGCCAAGTACGGCAGCACGGTCATGCAGCTGAAGGCCGCTCCGACCACCTGGGAGACCCTGACGCTGGATGTCCTGCCCACGGCGGGATGGAACCCGTTCCACACGACGGACGACACCGTGAACTCGCTGGCGAAGACGATCCAGAGCGGGAGCAAGGCGGACGCAGCGGATGCGGCCAAGCAGCTCAACGAGTACATCGTCAAGCAGGCGTGGTTCGCGCCGTGGTACCGCCCGCAGCAGACGTATGCCACCGACCCGAACACGACGGTCCAGACGCAGACGGGCAACGCCTATCCGTACCTCTGGAACTTCGTCCCGAAGAAGTGACGCGGTAAGGATCACACCATGCTCGCATTCATCACCCGGCGCATCCTGTCCGGCGTCGTGCTCGTCGTCGCCATCTCGGTGATCGCCTTCCTGCTGCTCTACGCGGGAGGCGGCGACATCGCCCGCCGCCTCCTGGGCGAGGACGCCTCGGCTCAGACGGTCGCCCAGAAGTCGCACGAGCTCGGACTCGACCGACCGCTGTTCGTGCAGTTCGGCTCCTGGGTGTCGGGTGTGCTGCACGGCGACTTCGGCACCTCCTGGTTCACCAGCCAGCCGGTCAGCGACGCGATCGTCAGCCGGCTGGCGGTGACCCTCTCCCTGGTGTTCGGAGCGACCATCCTCATCGCGATCGTCTCGGTCGTCCTGGGCGTGCTCGCCGCGACCCGCGGTGGCTGGATCGACGGTGTCGTGCAGGTCATCTCGGTGATCGGCACCGCCATCCCGGCCTTCCTCATCGCGCTCGGCCTGGTGGTGGTGTTCGCCATCAACCTGCACCGGTTCGCGCCGACGGGGTACGTGCAATTCGCCGACTCCCCACAGGGATGGATCAGCTCGATCACCCTGCCCGTGATCGCCCTGTCGCTCGGCGGCATCGCGGGCGTCACGCAGCAGATCCGCGGCTCGATGCTCGACTCGCTCCGCCAGGACTACGTCCGGACCCTCAAGAGCCGCGGGCTGTCGACACGATCCGTCGTGTTGAAGCACGTGCTCCGCAATGCCGCCGGGCCGGCGCTCGCCGTCCTCGGCGTGCACTTCGTCGGCCTGCTCGGCGGCGCCGTCATCATCGAGCAGATCTTCGCGATCCCCGGTGTCGGTCAGGTGGCCGTGACCGCGACCTCCCAGGGCGACATCCCGCTGGTGATGGGTCTCGTCATCGCGACGGCGATCCTCGTCGTCCTGCTCAATCTCGTCGTCGACCTGGCCCAAGGTTGGCTCAACCCCAAGGTGCGTCTGTCATGATCGACCCCCTCGCCGCAGATCTCACGGACGAGATCCAGGCCGCCAAGACGCGGTCCTCGCGCTCGCTGCTCCGCCGTCTGGTGAAGAAGCCCATCGCGGTCGCCACGCTGTCCTTCCTCATCCTGATCGTGCTGGTGGCGATCTTCGGACCGATGCTGGCCCCGCACGACCCCGACGCGGCGTCGGCGGCGGACGTGCTCGGCGGGATCACGCCCGCGCACCCGTTCGGCACCGACAGCGCGGGCCGGGACGTGCTCTCGCGCCTCCTCTACGCCACCCGCTTCAGCATCGCCGGCGCGGCGCTCGCGCTCGTCGTCGCAGCGGTCGTCGGTGTGACCGGCGGCCTGATCGCCGGCTACTACGGCCGTTGGTTCGAGGGGCTCTCCTCGTGGGTGGTCGGTCTCCTGCAGGCGCTCCCCGGCATCGTGGTCCTGCTCGCGGCGCGCGCCGTGCTCGGGCCGTCGCTCTGGACCTCGATGGCGATCTTCGGCGTACTGCTCTCGCCCGCGTTCTACCGCCTCGTGTACTCGACGGTGTCCGCCGTGCGCGACGAACTGTACGTCGACGCGGCCCGGGTCTCCGGGCTGACCGACGGGCGCATCATCTCGCGGCACATCCTCACCGTGGTCCGCGGTCCGGCGCTCGTCCAGGCGTCGTTCGTCGCCGGCATCGCGATCTCGATCCAGGCGGGACTCGAGTTCCTGGGACTGGGCGACCTGTCCATCCCGACCTGGGGCTCCATGCTCAACGAGGGCTTCTCGAACATCTACACCGACCCGGTGCTCATGCTCTGGCCGAGCCTGGCGATCGGCCTGACCTGCATGTCCCTCGTCCTCCTCGCGAACGCTCTCCGCGACACGCTCGAGCAGAGCGGGCGCACCCGGCGCCGGCGTCCGCGCCGCACGGCCGTCGTGTCACCGCCGAGCATCGAGCGTCAGCCCATCGTCGACCACGGCACCGACCACCGGTTCGATCAGGCGGAGGTCCTGCTCTCCGTGAAGGAGCTCGCCGTCGGGTACGCCCAGGAGGACGGCTCGACCACGACCGTCGTCGAGGACGTCTCGCTCACCGTCCACCGGGGCGAGGTGCACGGGCTCATCGGCGAATCCGGGTCGGGAAAGACCCAGACGGCCTGGTCCGTGCTCCGTCTCCTCCCCGAAGGGGGCCGCATCGTCGCCGGGTCCATCTCGTTCGAAGGGCAGGATCTCGCCACCCAGAGCGAGGCCCAGATGCGCGGGCTCCGCGGACTCAAGATCGCCTACATCCCGCAGGAGCCGATGTCGAACCTCGACGCCTCCTTCACCATCGGGAGCCAGCTCGTCGAGCCGATGCGGGTCAAACTGAAGATCAGCAAGGCGGAGGCCAAGAAGCGGGCACTCGAACTGCTCCGCCGGGTCGGCATCCCGAACCCGGAGCGCACATTCGACTCCTACCCGCACCAGATCTCGGGCGGGATGGCGCAGCGCGTGCTCATCGCCGGCGCGGTCTCGTGCGACCCGGACCTGCTGATCGCCGACGAGCCGACCACAGCGCTCGACGTCACCGTGCAGGCGGACGTGCTCGACCTGCTCCGCAGCCTGCAGAGCCAACGGAACATGGGCATGGTCCTGGTCACCCACAACTTCGGTGTCGTGGCCGATATCTGCGACACCGTTTCGGTGATGCGCTCTGGCCGCATCGTCGAGACCGGACCGGTGCGCGAGCTGTTCGCCCGCCCGCAGCATGTGTATACGCAGTCCCTCTTCGACGCCGTCCTGGAGGAGACCGGAGAGGCGGCGTCCACGCCGGAGCAGGCCGACCAGGTCGAGAAGGCCGAGACGGCCGAACCGAAGGGAGCACTCCGATGAGCGAGACCCTCGTCGACATCCGCGATGTCGTCGTCGAGTACCCGGCCAAAGGCATCGGCAAGAAACCGTTCCGCGCCCTCAAGGGGGTCTCGATCGACATCAAGGCCGGCGAGACCGTCGGGCTGGTGGGGGAGTCCGGTTCGGGCAAGACGACCCTGGGGCGCGCCGTGCTCGGTCTCGCGCCGGTCACCGGCGGATCGATCACCTACGACGGGCGCGACCTCGCCCGGCTCTCCAACAGGGAGCGCCGTGGGCTGGCCCACGAGATCCAGGTGGTCTTCCAGGACCCGTACACGTCGCTGAACCCGTCGATGACCATCGAGCAGATCCTCATGGAGCCGCTGACGGCGCGCGACATGACCGCGAAGGATGCCCGCGCCCGGGTCCGCGGCCTGCTCGACGAGGTGCGCCTGCCCAGCAACGCCGGCCAGCGCCTGCCCCGGGAGTTCAGCGGCGGACAGCGCCAGCGCGTCGCGATCGCCCGAGCGCTCGCCCTCCAACCACGGCTCATCGTCTGCGACGAGCCCGTCAGTGCGCTCGACCTGTCGACACAGGCGCGCGTGCTGGAGCTGTTCAAAGAGATCCAGGACCGCACCGGCGTGGCCTACCTCTTCGTCTCCCACGACCTCGCCGTCGTGCGGCATCTGAGTCACCGCGTCGCGGTCATGTACCACGGGGAGATCGTCGAATGGGGTGAGGCGGAGCAGGTCACCACTCAGCCGCAGCATCCGTACACGCAGCGGCTGTTCCTCGCGGCGCCAGTGCCCGACCCGGTGCTCCAGCAGAAGCGGCGGACCGAGCGGCACGCGCTCCTCGCCAGTCAGAACCGTGACTCGACGAGCACGGTCGCCGTGCCCGCCGTCTGATCCGAAGCGAGGATTCCTTCACCATGCGCGCCATCATCCTGATGTTCGACAGCCTCAACCGGCACATGCTCCCGCCCTATGCGGACACCTTCGTGGACGCCCCCAACTTCGTGCGACTCGCTCGCCGGGCGGCGACGTTCGACAACTTCTACGCGGGCTCCATGCCGTGCATGCCGGCCCGACGCGAGCTGCACACAGGCCGGCACAACTTCCTCCACCGGAGCTGGGGTCCGCTGGAGCCGTTCGACGACTCCATGCCCGAGATGCTCAAGGACGCCGGAGTGCACACGCATCTCGTCTCCGACCACCAGCACTACTGGGAGGACGGGGGCGCCACGTACCACACGCGCTACAACACCTGGGAGTTCTTCCGCGGCCAGGAGGGCGACAACTGGAAGGGGGACGCCGACGCTTTGCGGGGCGTCCGTTTCCCGGCGACGCTCCGCACCCAGGACGCCGTGAACCGCCGCTACATGAGCACCGAGGCCGAGCACTCGCAGACCCGGACGGTGGATGCGGGCATCGAGTTCCTGGAGACCAACGTCGATGCGGACAGGTGGCTGCTGCAGATCGAGCTGTTCGATCCGCACGAGCCCTTCTTCGTGCACCAGCAGTATCGAGATCGCTACCCGGAGACGTACGACGGGCCCGAGTTCGACTGGCCGGACTACGCCAAGGTCGTGGAGCCGGCCGACCAGGTCGAGCACGCGCGCACGCAGTATGCGGCACTCGTCTCGATGTGCGACCACTCGCTCGGCCGTGTGCTCGACTACATGGACGAGCACGACATGTGGTCCGACACGATGCTGATCGTGAACACCGACCACGGCTTCCTGCTCGGGGAGCACGGCTGGTGGGCGAAGTCGGTGCAGCCCTGGTTCAACGAGCTCGTGCACCTCCCAATGTTCCTCTGGGACCCGCGGTCGCAGGGAGCGGACACCCGTCGTGGCGAGCTCGCCCAGACGATCGACATCGCTCCGACGGTGCTGAAGTTCTTCGGCCTGGAGCCGACGCCCGACATGCTGGGGAAGGACCTCGCCCAGGGGGAGGGCAAGGACGGCGCACTGTTCGGCATCCACGGCGGCCATGTCAACGTCACGGACGGACGCTACGTCTACATGCGTGCCAGCGCCGACGCGGGAAACGGTCCCATCGAGGACTTCACCCTCATGCCGACGCACATGCGCAGCCGGTTCCGGGTGGAGGAGCTGGAGCACTGGGAACCGGCGGAGCCGTTCAGCTTCACCAAGGGCCTCCGCACGATGCGGGTCGACGCCGAAGGCGGGTTCCGCATCAACTCCTGGCAGCACGGCACGCTGCTCTGGGACCTCGAGACGGATCCCGCCCAGGAGTCCCCGATCCTGGACGACGACGTCGAGCTGCGCATGATCGCCCTCCTGCTGCGCCTGCTGCGGGAGAACGACGCACCGGCCAGTGTGTTCGAGCGGCTCGGCCTTCCGCTGCAGGGCGACGCGGAGGCACGGCACCTCGCCGCACGCGCCGACTTCGAGCGGGCGCGCGCCGTGGCTGAACCGCTTCCCGAGCTCGAGACGCTGCCGGCGCTCGCCCTCCTGCAGACCCCGGTGCACGCGCTCCTGGCCGACGACGCGGTCCGGCCGGTCCTCGACCGCCACCTGCCATGGATGGGGACGACGGAGCTCGTCGCGTCCACACCGTGGCTGAGCATCCTCGGGATGGCCCGGTCCGGGGGAATCGGTGCTTCGGAGCTCGTCGCCATCGCCGAGGACTTGGAGGCGGCGACCGAGGCGAGCGTCGTGTCATGAGCCCGTCCGAGCCGCGGCATCCGAACATCCTGTGGATCAGCACGCACGACATCAACCCCGACCTGGGCTGCTACGCCGGAGTCTGGCCGGGCGCCGAGTACGCGGTGACACCGAATCTCGACGCGCTCGCCGCCCGGGGCGTCCGCTTCGACAACGCCTTCGCGGCCGCGCCGATCTGCGCTCCCTCCCGATCCGCCATCATCACCGGGTGCTATCCGACGGCGATCGGCACGATGCACATGCGGTCGAAGGCGGTCCCGCCTCCCACCGTGCGGCTGCTGCCGGAGATCCTGCGCGCAGCCGGCTACTACTGCACCAACAACTGGTTCACCGACTTCCAGCTCGACCTGCCGGAGATCGCGTTCGACGAGTGCAGCCCTCGGGCCCACTGGCGCAACAGGCCGGATGCGGACACCCCGTTCTTCGCCGTGTTCCACGGGATGGCCACGCACGAGTCGCAGCTGTATCTCGACGACGAGGCCTTCGCCGCGGCGACCGCCTCGGTGCCCGAGTCCGCACGGCATGACCCGGCGGCCGCGCCCCTTCCGCCCTACTATCCCGACGAGCCGGAGTTCCGCACGGCCTGGGCGCGCTACGCGGACCTGATCACCGCGATGGACTCCTGGGCGGGCGGCATCCTCGCCGAGCTGGAGGAGGACGGCCTGCTGGAGGACACGATCGTCGTCTTCTGGAGCGACCACGGCAAGGGCATGCCGCGCGCGAAGCGGTGGCCGAACGAGTCCGGGCTCCGCGAGCCGCTGATCGTCAGCTGGCCCGGGCATGTTCCCGAGGGAGTCGCCGCGACCGGGCTCGTCCACACGATGGATCTCGCCCCGACGATGCTCCGGATGGCGGGCATCGACATCCCCGACTCCCTGCACGGTGTCCCCGTGCTGACGGAGGACGGCGGCATCGTGCCCGAGCCGAACGCCTACACATACGGAGGCCGTGACCGTCAGGGCGAGGCCGAGGACCGGTCCCGCACCGTTCGCGACGCCCGCTTCCGGTACATCCGCAACGACTTCCCGGACAAGCCGGCGATGATCCACACCGACTACGCCGACCACTTCCCGACCTGGGCGGCCTACCGGCGCCTCGCCTCGGACGAGGCCCAGCAGCGCGCCCGCGGCGAGCGGCCCTCCGCACTGGATCCGGTGCAGCGCACCGTCGTCGCGCAATCCAAGCCGGCGGAGGAGCTGTACGACATCGTCGCCGACCCGCACGAGACGGTGAACCTCGCCGCCGACCCCGCTCACGCGTCCGACCTGGTCCGGATGCGGGCAGCGCTCGCCGCGTGGCAGGAGCAGTACGGCGACCTCGGTCTCCTGCCCGAGCGCGAGCTCGAGGAGCGGTGGCGACCGGACGGGCGCAGACGGAAGACACCCCCACCGGACGCGGTGGTCGCGGACGGCCTGCTGACACTCGCCAGCGACACCCCCGGCGCGATCCTCGGCTGGACGACAGAAGCCACGCGGGAGCCCGCGGCGGCCGAGCCGCTGCACCAGGCCTTCGGCTCCGCTTCGGCGGATGGCCGACGCTGGCATCCCTACACCTCACCGACCGCCATCGACGGACCCGTCCGGGTCAAGGCCTGGCGACTCGGATACGACCCCAGTGAAGAACTCCTGGTCGAGCCCGCCTCGACCGCTGAACGAACGGACGCTGCATGAGCACCCAGAACACCCTCACCGACCTCACTGAGGACTCGCCCGAGATCACCTCCCGGCTTGAGGCGCTCACCCTGGAGGAGAAGGTCCAACTCCTGACCGGGCGGGACTTCTGGACGACGTGGCCGATCGAGAAGATCGGGTTGCGCCGCATCCTCGTCTCCGACGGCCCGAGCGGCGTCCGCGGTGAGGTGTGGGATGAGCGGTCGCCCTCCCTCAACCTGCCGTCGGCGACGGCGCTCTCGTCCTCGTGGGACACGGAGATCGCCCGCCGCTATGGCGCCGCGTCCGCCGTCGAGGCGAGGCGCAAGGGCGTCGACGTCGTCCTCGGCCCCACCATCAACCTGCACCGGTCGCCGCTCGGAGGCCGTCACTTCGAGGCGTTCAGCGAGGATCCCGTGCTCACCGCGCAGCTCGCCGCGGCCTACGTCGAGGGTGTGCAGGACAACGGCGTCGGCGCAACGCCCAAGCACTACATCGCGAACGACTTCGAGACCGAGCGCTTCACCGCCGACGTGCAGGTGAGCGACCGCGCTCTCCGGGAGCTGTACCTCCGGGCGTTCGAGGACGCCATCACCGAGGCGGGCGCCTGGCTGGTGATGAGCGCCTACAACTCCGTGAACGGGGCCACCGCGACGGAGAACGATCTGCTGGAGACGCCACTGAACTCCGAATGGGGTTTCGACGGCGTGGTGATCAGCGACTGGACCGCGGTGCGGAGCATCGAGAGCGCGAAGCACAGCCAGGACCTCGCCATGCCGGGGCCGGTCGGTCCGTGGGGCGACGCGCTCGTCGATGCCGTCCGTCGCGGCGACGTCGAGGAGGCGGCGATCGACCGCAAGGTGCGCCGACTGCTCCTGCTGGCCGCACGGGTGGGAGCTCTCGAAGGAGTCGAGCCCGTCGTCGCCGAGCCGGTCACGGTGGAGGACGGGGTCGCCTTCGCGCGGGAGGCCGCGGCCGAGGGGAGCGTTCTGGTCGGCAACGACGGCATCCTCCCCCTCGGGCGTCCACAGAGCATCGCGGTCATCGGCCACAACGCGAAGAACGCTCGGACGCAGGGCGGCGGCAGCGCGACGGTGCTCCCGGAGCACGTCGTCTCGCCCCTCGACGGGATCCGGGCCGCGTTCCCGGAAGCCGAGGTCGGGTACGCCATCGGCGCGATCGTACAGGAGGGCCTGGCCGAGTTCGAACGGGACGCGATGGCCAATCCGGTCACCGGCGGACCGGGCGCCCACGTCGAGTTCCTCGACGAGAGCGGCGACGTGATCTTCGCCGAGGATCGCCTCGCCAGCGCCCTCGTCTACTTCGGCGGCGATGCCCCGGTCGGTTCGCTGGGCACGCTCGTGTTCGAGACCGACCTGACGATGGAGGAGACCGGCACCGTCCGCCTCGGCTTCGCCTCCGTGGGAACGGGCCGGGTCTTCGTCGACGGAGAGCTGCTCATCGAGGCGGCGCCGGAGGGCGTCGGCGACGACCTCGGGGCCGCGTTCCTGGCACCGCCCGCGGTCTCGGCCCCGGTGGACTTCGAAGCGGGGCGTTCCCGGCGGGTGCGCGTCGAGCTCCGGCCGCAGCGCCTCGAAGGCGGTCTGAGTCACGCGCTCAGCGTCACCTTCGGCACCGAGCCGGTCGAGACGGACGCCGACCGCCTGATCGCTGACGCCGTCGCCGCGGCCGCCTCGGCCGACGTCGCCGTCGTGGTCGTCGGCACCAACTCCCGCGTGGAATCCGAGGGGTACGACCGCAGCGACCTGCGTCTCCCCGGTCGTCAGGACGACCTCGTCCGGGCCGTCTTGGAGGCGAACCCGCGGACGGTCGTGGTGGTGAACGCGGGCTCGCCCGTCGAACTGCCGTGGCGCGAAGACGCGGCAGCGGTCCTGCTCACCTGGTTCGGCGGCCAGGAGTACGGTGCCGCCGTCGCGGACATCCTCACCGGGGCGCGCGAGCCCGGGGGACGGCTGCCCACCACCTGGCCCGCCCGGATGGCCGACGTCCCCGTCCTCGACGTGACGCCGGTCGGCGGGGTGCTGCGCTACGACGAAGGCATCCACATCGGCTACCGCGCCTGGCTACGCGCGGGTGCGACGCCCGCCTACCCGTTCGGTCACGGCCTCGGGTACACGACCTGGAGCCTCTCGGATGCTGCGACCGATGGCTTCGCAGCGGAGAAGGCCGACGTCCGGGTCGGGGTGACCAACAGCGGCGATCGCGCAGGGAAGCACGTCGTGCAGGTGTACGCGGAGAAGAGGGACTCGGCCGTCGAGCGACCGGAGCGCTGGCTGGTGGGCTTCGCTGTGATCCGCGCGGCAGCCGGTGAGACCGTCGAGGCGACGATCCCCGTCCCGCGCAGAGCCCTCGCCTACTGGGACGGCGGCTGGCAGTTCGAGGCGGGCGACTACGTCCTCCGGCTCGGCTCCTCCGCAACCGACCTCCCCCTGGCCCTCACGGTGACCCTGTGACCGCCCCCGACTCGAGCCCGCAGGAGAACACCGTGAAGAACACCGCGAAGCGACCGAACATCATCTTCATCATGTCGGACGACCACGCTGCGCACGCCATCTCGGCGTACGGCAGCCGGGTCAACGTCACCCCCAACCTCGACCGGATCGCGCAGGAGGGGATGCGCATGGATGCGGTGTACTGCACGAACTCGATCTGCAGCCCCTCCCGCGCCACCATCCTGACCGGGACGTACAGCCACGTGAACGGAGTCTCGTCGATCTGGACCGAGCTCGACTACCGGGTCCCGACGTTCGTCGAGGTGCTGCAGCGCAACGGATACAAGACGGCGATGTTCGGCAAGTGGCACCTGGGCGAGCACGGCCAATCGCTGCCGCGCGGATTCGACGCCTGGAAGATCTTCCCTGGTCAGGGCGACTACCTCGATCCCGAGATGATCGACGCCGACGGCGCACGCATCGTGCCCGGCTACGCCACCGACATCGTGACCGACCTGTCGATCGACTGGATCGACAGCCTGGATGCCGATCAGCCGTTCTGCGCGATGGTCCACCACAAGGCGCCCCACCGTCCGTGGGTGCCGGACGAGAAGCACAGGCACCTCTACGCCGACGGGAGCATCCCGGAGCCGGAGACCTTCTTCGACGACTACGCGACCCGCAGCAAGGCCGTGCGCGGCGTCCACATGACGATCGCCGACGACATGGGCGCCGACGACCTCAAGACCGAGGTGCCGGAGCACCTCCGGGGCGAGGAGAACCGGGAAGCCCGCATGAGCTGGAAGTACCAGATCTACATGCGGGACTATCTGCAGTGCATCCAGTCGATCGATGACAACGTCGGGCGGATGCTCGATCATCTGGAAGAGATCGGCCAGGCGGAGAACACGCTCATCGTCTACACCTCCGACCAGGGCTTCTTCCTCGGCGACCACGGGTGGTTCGACAAGCGGCTCATGTTCGACCAGTCGCTCCAGATGCCGATGCTGGTGCGCTGGCCGCTTCAGATCGAAGCGGGAAGCCGGTGCGAGGCGATCATCACCAACGTCGACTTCGCCGCGACCTTCCTCGACGCCTGCGGTGTCGATCCCTCCGATCTCCCCACCTCCCAGGGCCGCAGCTTCCTGCCGCTCCTGCGCGGCGAGCAGATCGAGGACTGGCCGGACGCGATGTACTACCGCTATTGGGAGCACGACGACCCGATCCACGCCGCCCCCGCGCACTACGGCATCCGGACCGATCGCTTCAAGCTCATCTACTACTACGGTGCGGGGATGGGCGTTCCCGGCGCTTCCGATCGGATCCTGGAGCCCGAGTGGGAGCTCTACGACCTCCGCGACGACCCGACCGAGGTCCGGAACGTCGCGGACGATCCGGCGTACCGGGAGATCCGCCGCGGGCTCGAGGCGAAGATGACCGAGTACCAGCGGCACTATCGCGACGAGCCGTATGTCGGACCGGACACGCCCCGGCCCGTCTGGGGTCCCTACGACGTCGAGCTCTTCGAACGCGTCCAGAAGTACGTGGAGAGCATCAGGGCGTCGAGCTGATCGTCGGCTCGTCCGCGTCCGCGGATCGCAGTTCCTCCTGGAGTCCGTGGCGTACGGCGGACGCGAACCGCTCATAGCCGCGGGCGTTGAAGTGCAGCCGGTCCGGGCCGAACAGCCCGCGGTCGATGCTCCCGTCGGGCCGGAGCAGGAACGAGGACGTCTCGATGAAGCGGAAGCCGACGCGGTCGGCTTCCGCTTCGATCATCGCATTGGCGAGGGTGATCTCGCCGCGCACGCGTGCGCGGGCGGGGGCTTCCGTGATCGCGACGTAGTAGATGCGGGAATCGGGCAGACGCCGCCGGGCCGACTCCAGGTACCGGAGCACCAGCGGGGCGGCGTCGGCCGCCGGTTTGCTCGCAAAGGGGATGCCGTTGATGTCGTTCGACCCCACGTACACCACGAGCACCTCGGGGTCGAAGGGGACGACCATCCGGTCGAAGAACCAGAGGTGATCGCCCGCCTTCGTCCCGCCGATGCCGATGTTGGTCGACCTCAACGGTGCAAGGTCCTCATCGGAGGACGTCCAGAACTCGAAGAACGAGCTCCCGGTGAGGAGCACGCCGCCCGTCGGGTAGGTGCCGCCGAAGCGCTCTTCCTGCTCGCGCACGCGGCCTTCGTACTGCGTGGGGTCATCTCGGCCGAAGCGGCGCAGCGCGGCCGCGCCGGCAGCGACGAGGCCGGCCAGCACGCCGACACCGACGAGTGCACCGACGCGGATGAGCCGATGTCGTGCTCGGGCCGACGGTGATGGATTCACGTCTCCTCCTCGCCGTGGCGTTCTCCGATCGCCAGTCACGCCGCCGTCTCCACTCCGACCACTATCGCACTCGTGATCATTGCGCATTATTACTGCAAGTTGCAGAATTATCGGACCACTCGTCATCGTTCAGAGAGGAACACCATGAAGAGGATCATCCCCGCGGTGATCGCGTCGCTGGCGCTCGCCGCAGCGGCCGTGATCGCGCCGGCGGTCGGAGCGGCGCCGACACCGCCCTCCACCGCAGGAACACCCGGCTGGACCGCGCTCGCCGCGGGTTCCGAGCCGCAATCCAATCCGCTCAAGGGCTTCATCCCGTACCAGGGGTCGTACTCGGCCTTCCCGTACACGATGGAATGGGCCTACTTCCCCGTCAACGCCGTCATGAGCGGGCCCAACACCTTCAACTGGTCGTCGGTCGACAGCGTGCTCAACGACATCGCATCGCGCGGACACCAGACGGCGTTCCGGTTCTACCTCGACTATCCGACCAAGCCGAGCGGCATCCCGCAGTACCTGCTCAACGGCGGGCTGGTGACGCACTCCTACAACGACTACGGCAACAACGGCGTCAGCGTCTCGCCGAACTACGACGACCCCAACCTGCGCACCGCCATGGACCAGTTCATCGCCGCGCTCGGCGCCCGATACGACGGTGACGCGCGCGTGGGCTTCGTCCAGGCGGGCCTCCTCGGGTTCTGGGGGGAGTGGCACACCTACCCGTACAACGGGACGAACGGCCAGCCGGACTGGTTCGCCTCGAGCGCGACGCAGGGCGAGATCCTCAACGACTTCGTCAACGCGTTCCACACCACGAAGCTCGAAGTGCGGCAGCCGAACACGCAGAACGCCTCCCTGCCGATCGGCTACCACGACGACTCGTTCGCCCTGGAGACGAAGACCAGCTCGCTGGGGTGGCACTTCATGGACAACATGGCCGCCGCGGGTGCGACGAACAAGTGGAAGACGCAGTCCATCGGCGGAGAGCTGCGGCCGGAGCTCCAGTCGTGCATCTTCAGCACGTCCGGGTGCCCGGTGATCGAGGACGGCGGGGACAACGACTTCCCCGGCAGCGTCAGCCAGACGCACGTGAGCTGGCTGCTGAACCAGTACGCCTTCCAGACCGGCTACTCGTCGTCGGACAAGCCGCGAGCCCTCGCCGGCGCGCAGTCGGTGGGCTACTCGCTGCGGGCCACGGAGGCGCTGGTGCCGGCGACGATCGCGACGGGGAGCAGCGCGTCCGTCGGGATCACGATCTCGAACATCGGGATCGCGCCCTTCTACTACAGCTGGCCGATCACCCTCGCCCTAGTGGATGCGTCGGGGGCGATCGTGAAGACGTCGACCACCTCCTGGCACGTCTCGGACATCGCGAGCGGTGCGTCCGCCCAGTTCACCGGGACCTTCCCGGCGAGCGGTGTCGCGAACGGCACGTACCGGATGGTCGCCCAGGTGACCAACCCGCTCAGCGGCGGCGCCCCGATCCGGTTCGCCAACGCGACACAGGACTCCGTGAAGTCCGGATGGCTCACGCTCGGCACGACGACGATCTCAACCGGCGGGTCGACCGCCGCCAGCTATGAAGCGGAGTCGGCGTCGAACACGCTCACCGGCACCGCGGTCGTGGCCTCGTGCTCAGGATGCTCCGGCGGCGCGAAGGTCGGCTACGTCGGCAACGGCGCGACGCTCGCCGTCACCGGGGTGACGGGCGGCGTGGCGAGCTTCCGCATCGCGTACGCCTCGGCGGTCGCGCGGACCGCGACGGTGAAGGTCGACAGCGGCACGGCCACCTCGGTCAGCTTCCCGGCGACGGCGGACTGGAACACGGTCGGCACAGTGACGGTGAACGTGGCCATCCCCTCAGGCGGTGGGCACACGATCACCATCGCCAACCCGACGGGATGGGCGCCCGACATCGATCGGATCACCACCGGCTGACGGCCACGGCGGCCTCGGGGAGTGCGCTCGCATCCCCGGGGCCGTCGTCGTTCAGCCCCGGAGCAGCGCCTGCGTCTCCGACGGGTTCGGGAACGACTCGCGCTCGCGCACGGCTCCGTCGAGCACAGCGGCGAGGTGGTCGGCCGCCAGGCTGATGCCGCCCATCGCAACCGCCTCGGAGCCGAGCGTGGAGGCGACGACGGTCGGCGCGAGCGGCACGATCGACCGCAGGGACTCCTCGAGCCGCGGCAGGAAGACGTCGGCGCTCGGAGAGCTTCCGCCGCCGATCACCAGGAGTTCGGGATCGATTGCCAGCGTCATCGCGGCCGCGCCCGTCGCCAGGTCGTCGGCGAACTCGCGGACGGCTTCGACCGCTGCGGGGTCGCCCGAGCGCGCCAGGTCGAAGATCTGCTCCCGGCTGGGCCGGGGGCTGCCCAGCACCGCCGCTCCGTACTGCTCGTTCAGCTCCGCCCAGCGCAGTTCCGGCATCTCGCCGACGATGCCGGCCGCGCCGTGGACGCCGCGGTGAACCCGGCCGTTGACGATGGAGGCGCCGCTCGTGCGGGCGCCGCAGAGAATGTAGACGACATCCGTGTGACCGCGGGCTGCTCCGATGGCGAGCTCCGCCTGCGCGCCGAGGGCCACATCCCCCTCGACCAGGACGGCGGCGTCGTACTCGCGCCGGAACCGCTCCCGCAGATCGAGGCCGATCCACCCCGGCATGCCGGTGCCGCCGAAGTGCAGCACCTGGCCCGTCGTGCTGATGGCACCGGGGGAGCCGACGGTGACCGCCCACAGGTCGGCCCGCGTGAGGCCGAGCTCGTCGAGCAGGTCGTCTCCGACCTGGAGTGCCGTCGCGATCCGCTTCTCTGCGGCATCCGACTCCGCCGTGGCCGTCGTGCGGTGTCCGCGCACGTGGCCGGTCAGGTCGGTGACGACGGCGTAGATGTGGTTGGCGCCGATGTCGAGCGCGAGGAAATGCCCGAGTCCGGGAGCCGGCCGGTAGGTGGCGGCCGGCCGGCCCAGGCGGCCGGCGGGGGCGCTGTCCGACCCGACGACCCAGCCGGCATCGGTCAGGTCGGTGATGATCGCGTCGATGGCGGTGCGGGACAGGCCGGAATCCGCTGCGAGGTCGCGCATCGTCTGGGGGCGCTCCAGCACGGCGCGCAGGATTCCCCACGAGTTCATCCGCCGCAGCAGAGAGCGGCTGCCCACGGCCGGTTCGACACCGCGGATAAGGGCCTCTCGAGCCATATGATCCTCACTCTTGCGCTTTATAACGGCAACTTGCATAATTAACCCGTCCACCCGACTTTACCGCGGATGGGCGAACCAACGGCCAGCGAATCGCTCGCGAACCGATCCACCCCTATCGCGCCAACGACGGCAGCACGCCCGCGGCGCCGAGAGGATGCCATGACAGCCCTGCTCCCGAGAGCCGCGCACCGGACGGGCGGCGCGCCGAGGGTACGACGCCGGCGGGACGACCGCAGAGTCGCCTGGCTCTTCATCGCGCCGGTCCTGATCGGATTCGCGGTCTTCTACCTGTACCCGACGGTCCGCGGAGTGTGGTGGTCGTTCACGGACTACAGCCTGCTGGGCGACCCGACGTTCGTCGGCCTGGAGAACTACACGGCCGTGCTCCAGGACAAGGAGTTCTGGAACTCGATGGGCGTCACGCTCTATTACGTGATCGTCAACGTGACGACGCAGACCGTCCTCGCGCTGCTCCTCGCGGCGCTGATGCACCGCCTCACGCGTTCCGTGATGCTGCGGACCACCCTGCTGCTGCCGTGGCTGGTACCCAACGTCACCGTCGGGTTGGTCTGGCTGTGGCTGCTCGACACCAACCTCGGGTTCGTGAACCACCTCATCACGTCGATGGGCTTCCCCGCGGTCGGCTTCTTCACCAACCCCGCCCTCGGCATCCCGACGATCTCGATCGTGAACACCTGGGCCTTCACCGGCTACACCGCTCTGCTGTTCTACGCGGGGATGCTGCAGATCCCGGCCGATCTGTACGAGAGCGCCTCGCTCGACGGAGCGGGGGAGTGGCGTCTGTTCACCCGCATCACGCTGCCGCTGCTGCGCCCGGTGATGGCCCTGGTGCTCGTCGTCTCGCTGATCGGCTCGTTCCAGATCTTCGACACGGTGGCGATCACCACGAAGGGAGGCCCGGTCAACGCGACACGGGTCATCTACTACTACATCTACCAACAGGCGTTCAACTTCTTCCACATGGGCTACGCCGCGACCATGGCGATCGTCCTGGTGGTCATCCTCGGCGTTCTCACGGCCGTCCAGCTGCGCCTCCTCCGCGCCTCCGAATCCCAGCTCGCCTAGGACCACACCATGACCATGACACGACCTGTGACACCCGTCCTCGCTCCCGGCGCGGAGCAGCCCGCCCGTCCCGCGCGCGACACCGTCCGCCGCCGCTTCTCCATCGGCCGCGCCCTCGGCTGGGCGGTCCTCATCATCTCGCTCGTCCTGACGCTGTTCCCGTTCTACTGGATGCTGAAGACGGCTCTCACACCCGCCGCCGACGTCATCCGGGACTCCGGCTCGCTCTTCCCCGGCAGCCCGACCCTGATCAACTTCGCCCGCGTGCTCGGCTTCCTCACCCCGGCGCAGGATCAGGCCGCCGGCGGATCCGGCGCGTCGATCAACTTCCTCCTCTACCTGTGGAACTCGATCATCTACTGCTCCCTCATCGGGTTCTTCCAGACGCTGTTCTGCGCGATGGGAGGGTACGCGTTCGCGCGGCTCCGGTTCCCCGGGCGCAACGCCCTGTTCGCCGTCCTCATCGCCGCGCTCATGGTCCCCGGCATCTTCACGCTGCTGCCGAACTTCGTGCTCGTCCGTGACCTGGGCCTCCTCAACAACCTCTTCGGGATGGTCGCGCCGAGCCTGCTGATGACCCCGTTCGCGCTCTTCTTCCTGCGCCAGTTCTTCCTCAACATCCCCGTGGATGTGGAGGAGGCGGCGATGCTCGACGGCGCGGGCAAGGCTCGCGTGTTCTGGCGCATCGCCCTCCCGATGAGCCGCGGTCCGCTCATCACGATCGGCCTCATCACCGTCGTCTGGGCGTGGAAGGACTACCTCTGGCCGCTCCTCATCGGGCGTGACGAGAGCGTCCGCACCATGACCGTCGCCCTCGGCGTGTACCTGCAGCAGTCGCCCAACACCCAGCCCGACTGGACCGGACTGATGGCCGGCTCGACGCTGTCCGTCATCCCCGTGCTCATCCTGCTCATCTTCCTCGGCCGGCGGATCGTCGAGTCGCTCAACTTCACCGGCATCAAATGACCAGCCCCACCTCCCCCATCCCGATGCACCACCCACACAGAGAGAGAAACCAATGACCAAGGTCCGTCGCGTCGCCGCCATAGCCGTCGCCGCCGCACTGCTCACCGGAGTCACCGCGTGTTCGTCCAGCGGGTCCGGCTCGAACGACAAGGTGACCCTGCAGTACTGGATGTGGGACGACACGCAGGTGCCCGCCTACCAGCAGTGCGCCGAGCAGTTCACCAAGGAGAACCCGAACATCACCATCAAGATCAGCCAGTCGGCCTGGGGCCAGTACTGGACGAATCTCTCGACCCAGATCGCGGCGGGCAGCGCCCCGGACGTGTGGGTGGACCAGGCGTCGTACTATCCGCAATTCGTCCAGGACAAGCAGATCGTCGACATCCAGCCGATGGTCGAGAAGGACAAGGTCGACCTCGGTCAGTACGTCGACGGCCTGGCGGACCTCTGGAAGGTCGGGGACGCCCGGTACGGGCTGCCGAAGGACTGGGACACGATGGGCCTCGTCTACAACAAGGCCGACCTGAAGGCCGCGGGCATCGACGAGGCGTCGCTGGCGGACCTGACGTGGAACCCGCAGGACGGTGGCACCTTCGAGCAGACCATCGCCAAGCTGACCGTCGACAAGAACGGCCACAACGGACTGGACCCCGCCTTCGACAAGAACAACGTCAAGGTCTACGGCTTCCTGCCGGAGTGGGCCGACGGATCGCAGGGCCAGAACGGCTGGGGCAACTTCGCCTACTCCAACGGCTGGACCTACGCCGACAAGAACCCGTTCGGGACGAAGTTCCACTACGGCGACTCCAAGCTCACCGAAACCGTCCAGTGGCTCGCCGACCTCTCCGACAAGGGCTATGCCCCGAAGCTCGACGTGCAGTCGACGCAGGCGCGCTCCGAGGTGCTCGCCAACAACGGCGGGGCTCTGACCACCCTCGGCTCGTTCAACCTCTCGTCGTACAAGGGCAAGACCGACCAGTTCGGTTTCGCGCCGCTCCCGATCGGCCCAGAGGGCAGGAAGTCCGCGATCAACGGCCTGTCCGACGCCATCTACGCGGGGAGCAAGCACAAGGACGAGGCCTGGAAGTGGGTCAAGTACCTCGCCTCGGCGGACTGCCAGAACACCGTTGCGGCCACCGGAGTCGTCTTCCCGGCCATCAAGGAGGCCTCCGAGAAGTCGGCGGAGGTGCGCGAGAAGGACGGCCTGAACGCCAAGGTCTTCCTCGACGAGCAGCAGGCGAAGGACGGCACGTTCATCATCCCGATCAGCTACCACGGCACCGAGATCAGCCAGATCGTTCAGGACGCGATCCAGAGCGTCGCCCTCGGCCAGCAGGACGCGAAGTCCGCGCTGGGCAAGGCGAACGACCAGGTCAACGCGCTGTTCAAGTAGCACATGAGCGGGGCGGCCACCGGGCCGCCCCGCCCCTCCGACCGGCCCCATGGCCCTTCCCCCAGAAAGCAGAGCATGCTGTACACCTTCGACTTCGCCGGCCTCCGCATCCCGGCCAACGTTTCGGGGCAACCGGAGGCGGTGCCGGGCGGCTTCGTCGTGCCGGCCGGTCCCGTCGCGCTCCTGCATCCTTTCGGCGACACCGAGTTCTACCGGCACGGCTGGAACTCCTGGAGCCCGTCCGGGTGGGCGCGGACCGACGGCGAGACCATCGGCATCAAGGACAGCCCGAACCGCCTGCTGACCGCGGACGACGCGGCCAACGAGACGCCGCACAGCCACTCGGGTGCGGCGGTCGGAGCCGTCACGGGCAGCGGCGGGGACGTTCTGCTGCTCGGCGCCCTCGGCCTCGGATCCCCGCGCGTCGGGGCCGACCGCAACGTGCTCTGGGGCCGCGCCGAGGACGACACCGCCGACTGGTTCGTCGCTTACGGACCCGAGCGGCAGGTGTTCGCCGACTACGCAGACCTGGTGTCGCAGCGCCTCGGCCGGCGGACCGGCCGGGCAGGAACGGTGTGGAGCAGCTGGTACTCGTTCTTCGAAGGGATCGACGAGGAGCTCGTCGCCCGGACCGTCGCAGACCTCGAGGGCTACCCGTTCGACGTCTTCCAGCTCGACGACGGATGGGAGCCGATCGTCGGCGACTGGACCGCCGGCCCGAAGTTCCCGTCCGGGATGGGCGCGACCGCCCGCACGATCGCCGACGCGGGGTTCACTCCCGGTCTGTGGCTGGCCCCGCTGATCGCCCTGCCCGGATCGGAGCTCGCGTGCAGCCGTCCCGACCTGCTGGTGCAGGGGGAGGACGGGCGTCCGCTGGTCACCGGCTACAACTGGGGCTCGCACTACTACTCGCTCGACACGACCCAGGACGAGGTCAAGGATCACCTGCGCGAGGTCTTCGAGACGGTCGTCGGCTGGGGCTACCGCTACCTCAAGCTCGACTTCATGTACGCCGGGGCGGTGGCGGGCGAGCGCAGCATCCCGCTTCACCGCGAGGCCGTCTACCGCGAGGCGGTGCAGCACATCCGCTCGGTGGTCGGGGACTCCGTGTACCTGCTGGGATGCGGCGTCCCGATGATCCCGAGCGTGGGCGTCTTCGACGGCGCCCGGGTGGGGCCGGACGTCGGCGCATTCTGGGACAACGCGGAGCGGGTCGGCGATCCCTCCGGAGTGGGCGCCCGCAATTCGATCGTGTCGTCCATCAACCGCACGTGGATGAAGCGGCTCTACGAGGTGGACCCCGACGCCGTCTACTTCCGCAGCACCCGCAGCCTGCTCGACGACGCCGAGCGGCAGGCGCTGCGGGACACGGCCGCGATCCTCGAGTTCCGGTCGACCTCCGACCCGATCGCCTGGCTGAACGACAGCGAGCGCGAGCAGCTGCGCCGGTACATGCTCGAGACCTCCGTCATCGAGCAGACCGGACGGTACGCGTTCCGCATCGACGGGCGCGACGTCGACCTGACCCCGATCGTGACAGGCGAGGCCGTGACGGACGCGGCCTCGCTCGTCGTCTAGACGTGGAGGCACGGCGCCCCTCACTTCCGCCGTGCCTCCACTGCCGCACCTGGAGAGAGCGTTCTGGAGAAAGATGGACCCATGGCAGACCTGAGGATCGGCGTCGTCGGCTTCGGCAATCGCGGGTCACTCGCCCGTGAGGCCCACCGTCCGGGCGCCGGTTCCCGCGTGGTCGCGGTGTGCGACCCCGCCGAGCGGGCGCGGGACGAGGCGTCCGCGGCATTCCCGGACGCCGTCGTGGCGGCGAGCCTGGACGAGCTCCTGGACGCCGGCGTCGACGCCGTCATGGTGCTGACCCCCGACCACCTGCACGCGACCGTCGCCATCCCGGCTCTCGAGGCGGGCGCCGCCGTGTTCTGCGAGAAGCCGCTCGCCATCTCGCTCGACGACTGCGATCGCATCCTCGACGCCGCACGCCGCACCGGCTCGCGGCTCTACGTGGGGCACAACATGCGGCACATGCCGGTGATCACCCTGATGCGCGACCTCATCTCCAGCGGCCGGATCGGGGAGGTCAAGGCGGTCTGGTGCCGGCATTTCGTGGGCAACGGCGGCGACTACTACTTCAAGGACTGGCACGCCGACCGGTCGCGGTCCGTCGGGCTGCTGCTCCAGAAGGGAGCGCACGATCTCGACGTCATCCACTGGCTGGCGGGCGGCTACTCGGCGCGTGTGAGCGGGGTCGGCGCGCTCGCCGTGTACGGCGCGATCGACGATCGGCGCGACCGCAGCGCGGAGCGGGTGGAGGAGTGGTTCAGCCTCGACAACTGGCCCCCGACCGCCGCTACCGGCCTCAATCCGGTCGTCGACGTCGAGGACATCTCGCAGGTGAACCTGGTGCTCGACAACGGAGTCCTCGGCTCCTATCAGCAGTGCCACTTCACCCCGGACTACTGGCGCAACTACACCGTGATCGGGACGGAGGGCCGGCTGGAGAACCTGGGTGACACCCCGGGATCCGAGGTGCGGCTCTGGAACCGGCGGCACGGCACCGCGGCTCCCGCAGACGAGACGTACCTGGTCCCTGACGCCGCGGGTGGACACGGCGGTGCGGACGCCCTGATGATCGCGGAGTTCGTCGCGTTCGCGCGCGACGGCGGTCCGACCCTGACGTCACCGGTCGCCGCGCGCCAGGCGGTCGCCGCCGGACTGCAGGCGACGGCCTCGATCCGCGGGGACGGCGGTCTGCTGCCGGTGCCGCCTCTGGACCCCGAACTCGTCGCCTACTTCGACGCGGGACAGCCGGCGTGACCCTGGATCGGGAGGACATCCTCGCGCTGCTGGGGGAGCGCCCGGGCGAAGCCGTCGCCGCCCTCGTGTCGGAAGGCATCCCGGCCGAGGTGGCGGAGGCGTCGCTGGCCGACATCCCGCGCAAGGTCGCGCTGTACGGCGACCTCGTCGACGACGACTGGCTGCGGCAGGTGCTGTCCGGGAGGGTGCTCGCGCTCGGCCGCCTGCAGTTCGAACGCGAAACCGGCCCGCATGGCCGGCACATCCACATCCCGGAGACCGGTCGTCTCGATCCCGCGCAGGTGGATGCCTCGCTGGCCTGGGCGGCGCGATACTTCGACGATGGTTCGCCGTTCGTCTGCGAGAGCTGGATGCTCGACCCGGCGCTGCGGCAGCTGCCGCCGACCTCGAACGTCCGCCGCTTCGCGGCGCGCTTCGACGTGACGCCCGCGCCGCGCACGACGGAGGGCGCGCGCTCGCTGGCGAAGTTCGTCTTCCGGTCGACTCCGGAGGAGGTGCTGTCGCTCCCTCTCGCGGAGGGCGCGACCGCCGTCGAGCGGATCGCCTACGCTGCGCTCACGGGCGACGGCGTGTGGTCGGAGCCGCTCGGCGTGCTTCGCCACGCCGAGAATCGGCCCCCGGGGACTACCGTGGGACAGTGACCACGCCAGATTCCGCACACAGCGGCTCCGAAACCGCCGACGATGCTCCGACCTTCTCGTCGTTAGGGCTGGATGGGGCCGTCCTGAAGGCTCTGAAGGATGTCGGCTACGAGACGCCGTCCGCCATCCAGGCCGCCACCATCCCGCCGCTGCTGCAGGGCCGCGACGTCGTCGGTCTCGCTCAGACGGGAACCGGCAAGACGGCGGCCTTCGCGCTGCCGATCCTGTCTCGCCTCGACCTGTCGCAGAAGAGTCCGCAGGCGCTCGTGCTCGCCCCGACGCGCGAGCTCGCGCTGCAGGTGGCGGAGGCGTTCGAGAGCTACGCGACCCACCTGAAGGGGGTGCACCTGCTGCCGGTCTACGGCGGGCAGGGATACGGGGTGCAGCTGTCCGCGCTGCGCCGCGGCGTCCACATCGTCGTCGGAACGCCCGGACGCATCATGGACCACCTGGAGAAGGGGACCCTCGACCTCTCCCAGCTGAAGTACCTGGTGCTCGACGAGGCCGACGAGATGCTGAAGATGGGGTTCGCGGAGGATGTGGAGACCATCCTCGCCGACACCCCGGACGACAAGCAGGTCGCCCTCTTCTCGGCGACGATGCCCGCGCAGATCCGGCGCATCTCCAAGAAGTACCTGCACGATCCGGAAGAGATCACCGTCAAGTCGAAGACGACGACGTCGGCGAACACCACGCAGCGCTACCTCGTCGTCTCGTACTCGCAGAAGGTCGACGCGCTCACGCGCATCCTCGAGGTGGAGAACTTCGAGGGGATGATCATCTTCGTCCGCACCAAGAACGAGACGGAGACGCTCGCGGAGCGGCTGCGCGCACGCGGCTACTCGGCCGCGGCCATCAACGGCGACGTCGCGCAGGCCCAGCGGGAGCGCACGGTCGACCAGCTCAAGTCCGGCAAGCTGGACATCCTGGTCGCCACCGACGTCGCGGCGCGCGGCCTCGACGTCGAGCGCATCAGCCATGTCGTCAACTTCGACATCCCGGTCGACACCGAGTCGTACGTGCACCGCATCGGCCGCACCGGACGCGCAGGCAGGAGCGGCGCGGCGATCAGCTTCGTGACGCCCCGCGAACGCCGGCTCCTGACCGCGATCGAGAAGGCCACGCGCCAGCCGCTGACACAGATGCAGCTGCCCAGCGTCGACGACGTGAACGTCACCCGTCTCGCCCGCTTCGACGACGCCATCACCCAGGCGCTTGCCCAGGAGGACCGGATCTCGCGCTTCCGCGAGATCATCGCCCACTACGTCGAGCACCACGATGTGCCGGAGACGGATGTGGCGGCGGCGCTCGCCGTCGTCGCTCAGGGCGACGAGCCGCTCCTGCTCAGCGAACGGGACGAGCTGTCGCAGCCGGTGGAGCGCGAGACGCGCGGCGACCGTGCCGGCGGCGCCGACCGCGCGGGTGGCCGGGGCGCTCGCGGCGACCGTTCCGACCGTCCGGCGCGACGGGAGCGGAACGACACTCCCATGGCGCCGTACCGCCTCGAGGTGGGCAAGCGTCAGAAGGTGGAGCCGCGCCAGATCGTCGGTGCGCTCGCCAACGAGGGCGGCCTGAGCCGCGAGGACTTCGGGCACATCCGGATCATGCCCGACTTCTCCATCGTCGAGCTGCCGGCCGACCTGCCGGGCGACACGCTCTCCCGGCTCTCGGGCACGCGGATCGGCGGCAAGCTCATCCAGCTCCGTCCCGATCGCGGGCGAGGCGGCAGTCGGTCCGGCTCGTGGCAGGACGACGACCGGCCGCCGCGCAAGCCGCGGCGCGGCTGAGGGCGGCTGAGGAGCGCCCGCCGCCCTCTTCGGCATAGGATGTCCGTCGCTCGATGCAGGGCGGAAGGCGAGGCGGGTCGGTGGGTGATGAGCGGGTGACGATCGTCGACGTCGCGAACAAAGCCGGCGTCGCGATCAGCTCCGTCTCGAGCGCGCTCAACGGGCGGCCCGGGGTCTCGGACGTCACGCGCGAGCGCATCATCCGGATCGCGTCGGAACTCGGCTTCGTCCCCTCGCTCCGGGCCAAGAGCCTGTCCGGGCGGCGCGCGTTCACGGTCGGGCTCGTCCTGCACCGGGATCCGGATGTGCTCGAGCTCGACCCGTTCTTCGGCGGGTTCATCGGCGGCATCGAGGATGCGATTGATCCCCGCGGGTATGCGCTCGTCCTCCAGATCAGCGCGGAATCCGACAAGGTGCTCCAGCGGTACGAGAAGCTCGCGGCCGACCGTCGCGTCGACGGCGTGTTCATCAACGACCTGGAGGTCGACGACCCGCGCATCGCGTTGGTCCAGCGGCTCGGGCTCCCCGCCGTCGCCATCAACCCGGGCAGCGGCTTCCCGATCCCCGCGGTGCGCGAGGACCCCGACGCCGGGATCCGGGCCACCCTCCGGCACCTGGTCGACCTCGGGCACCGGCGCATCGCCTACGTCAGCGGCCGCCCGAACATGACGCACTCGGTGGAGCGCGAGAACTCCTGGCGTGCGGGGCTGCGCGAGCTGGGGCTGGAGCCCGGACCGGTGGTCCCCGGCGAGTTCACCTACCTCGGCGGGGCGGCTGCCGCATCCATCCTGCTCGACTCGGCCGACCCGCCGACCGCGGTGATGTGCGCGAACGACCTGTCGGCCATCGGCCTCATCGCCCAGGCGCAGCACCTCGGCGTGGATGTGCCGGGCCAGCTGTCGGTCGCCGGCTTCGACGACATCCGGCTCGGCACCTACGTTCGGCCGTCCCTCACCACGGTGCACACCTCGCCGCGGACACTGGGGAGGGAGTCGGGCAGGATGCTCGTCGACCTGATCGAGGAGGGCGTCGTCGACGACGTCCGGATCCCCGACGCCGAGATGATCGTCCGCGATTCGACGGGGCCGGCGCGCGCGCAGCGCTGATCGCGATCGGGCGGTGTGCTCGGTCGGGCTTGCATTTGCATGCCGGGGCGTGCCACCATGTCGTCACCGAAACGTTTCGGTAACCTGCGCTTGCAGAACCGAAACGTTTTTGTACCCGATACACCTGCACACATCCCGAAACTCGACGAGGAGACAACACATGGCAACGAAGAGGTTGCGCGGCGCGACCCTGGGCCGGCGGCTGATCGCCGGCGCGGTCGCCGCAGCCACGATCGGCGCACTCGCCGCCTGCTCCAGCGGCGGCGGATCGACAGATGGAGAGCCGAGCGGGAAGCTGCAGCTTCTCGTCTCGAGCAGCGACGCCACGGACGCCGGCTTCCGGGCGATCAACGAGGCCTTCGAGAAGCAGTACCCGAAGGTGGACGTCGTCTTCTCCACCGTCTCGAACGACAACTACCCCGCGACCAAGTCGTCGCGCCTCACGGCGGGCAACCTCGACCTCTTCGTCGTGAAGGGCCTCATGGAGACGCCGTCGTACGCGAAGGACGCGGCCACCGATGACGCTCGTCTCGCCAAGGCGGGCGGCCTGGTCGACCTCACGGGCGAGTCGTTCCTCAAGCAGTACACGCCGACCCTGCTCGAAACGCAGGCGATCGACGGAAAGCAGTACGCGGTCCCGACCGGCGTCAGCTACTACACGGGCGTCTTCTACAACAAGAAGATCTTCGCCGACAACGGGCTCACGATCCCGACGACCTGGAGCGAGTTCACCGCAGTGGTCGACGCGCTCAAGGCCAAGGGCGTCACGCCGTTCGGCATGGGTGGAAAGGACAGCTGGCCCGCCGGACTGCCGATGCTCGCCTCCGTCACGGCGAACTACCCGACGCTCGCCGACAAGCAGCAGCTGGCCAAGGACCTCTGGACGAACAAGGCCAAGCTCACCGACCCGACCGAGGTCAAGGTGCTGAAGCAGACCGAGTACGTGCTGCAGAACTCGCAGGAGGGAGCTGCGGGAGCCGACTACACGTCCATCCCGTCGGGCTTCGCTGCGGGCGACTTCGCGATGACGGTCGACGGCACCTGGGACCAGCCGACGATCGACGCGGCCGTCGCCAAGAAGTTCGACTACGGGTACTTCCCGTTCCCGGGTTCCGACAACGCGGCGGACAACGCCCTGCTCAACGGCAAGACGGAGCTCCAGCTGGCCGTCCCGACCTCGGCGAAGAACAAGACGGCGGCGCTCGCGTGGCTGAAGTTCTTCTCCGACAAGAAGAACTACGAGCTGTTCCTGCAGAAGTCCGGCTTCTCGTCGGCTCAGCCCGGCATCTCCACCAGCGCGTTCCTCCAGTCGATCGGCGACTACACCAAGTCGTACGAGCCCGCCTGGGACCAGGTCTGGTTCGCCAACAACAAGGCGGGCCAGGACGCGGTCTTCCCGTTCAACTACCCGGCGCTGAGCCCGCTCGGCTCCGCAACGCCCGAGCAGGCCGCCGAGGCCGCGCAGAAGGCGTGGTCGGCCGCCGGCTGATCCTCTGTCGGGACGGTGGCCGGCCAAGCGCCGGCCACCCTCCCGGGAGTCGAGAGACACATGACTGAATCGTTCCCCTTCCCCCGCCGCACGCCCGTCCGCGTCACCTTCGGGCTCGGGATGCTGCTGCTGGGCATCTTCGGCTTCGTTCCGGCGGTCGGCGTGCTGATCGCCTCGCTCACCGACCTGCGCGGCCTCCCCGGCCTCCCGATCAACTTCGTCGGCCTGCAGAACTACATCGACTTCTTCTCGCCCGCCAAGTGGGCAGACAGCGCGAACGCCCTGCGCAACACGATCATCTTCGCCGTCGTGAGCACGGTGCTGCAGATCGTCGTCGCCCTGGCCGTCGCGGTGCTCCTCAACCGCCGGCTGAAGGGCCGCGACTTCTATCGGGCCGTGGTGTTCATGCCCACGATCCTGGGCGTGACGGTCACGGGGCTGGTCTGGTCGCTGATCTTCAACGTGAGCGGCGGACCGGCCGCATCCCTGCTCGGCCTCTTCGGCGGCCATTCCGCGTTCTTCGGCGACCCGAAGCTCGCGCTTGCCCTGGTGATCCTCGTCCAGGTCTGGATGGTGCTCGGCGTCTCGGTCATCATCTTCCTGTCCGGCCTCCAGGCCGTCCCGGAGGAGCTCAACGAGGCGGCGGAGATCGACGGGGCGAGCGGCTGGCAGCGCTTCCGCAGCATCACCGTCCCCCTGCTGGCGCCGTCCATCACCGCGAACGTCCTCCTGGGGATCGTCAACGCGCTCCAGAGCTACCAGCTCATCTACGTGCTCAGCGGTCCGAACAACCGCTCAACCCAGGTGCTCTCCCTGCTCGTGTACGTCCAGGGCTTCGGCGGCGCCTCGGGGACGACGCTGTCGCAGTCGCAGGGCTATGCGGCGGCCGTATCGATGGTCCAGTTCTTCCTGGTGGCCATCGTCTCGATCATCGCTCTGCTGATTCTCCGCCGACGGGAGGCGAGACTGTGACGACCACCACCGAACAGGTGACGACCCCGACGACCGAGTCGCTGCCGGAGGCATCCGGCCCACGCCGTGCCACGGTGCCGCGCCGTCGCCGGCGCCGGCCGATCGGCGCGTACATCTGCGCGCTCATCCTCATGGTCGTGTTCCTCTTCCCGCTGCTCTACCTGCTCAACACCGCGCTGAAGTCGCAAGCCGAGTTCGTCGCGAACCCGGTCGGGATCGTCTCCAACCCGCAGTGGGGCAACTTCGCGACCGCGTGGGAGAAGGGCGACTTCGGCGCGTACATCCTCAACAGCGTCCTCTACACGGCGGCCGGGTCGGCGATCGGCACCCTCCTCACCCTGGTGCTGGCGTTCCCCGTCGCACGCGGGTACATCCGCGGTGCGAAGTACTGGTCCATCGTCTTCGTTCTGGTGCTGTTCCTGCCCAACGCCCTGATCACCCAGTTCCAGCTGCTGCTGCGGCTCGGGCTCTACGACACGCAGCTCGGGTACATCCTGCTGGTCGGTGTGGGTGTCGGCGTCGGGCCCCTGCTGCTGAGCGGATTCGTGAAGTCCATCCCGCGCGAGCTCGACGAAGCGGCCGCGATGGACGGCGTCGGCTACTGGCGCTACCTCTTCACGTTCATCCTGCCGCTGGCCCGGCCGGCGCTGGTGACCGTGTTCATCCTGCAGGCCGTGTGGATCTGGAACGAGATCATCCTCGCGACCGTCCTGCTCGCCGACCCCACCAAGTTCCCGGTGACCGTCGGGCTCTACGCCTTCAAGGGGACGTACGGCAACCAGTGGCCGCTGCTCGCGGCCGCGACCTTCATCGTCGCGGCCCCGCTCATCGTCGGCTACATCTTCATCCAGCGCTACCTGGTCAACGGCGTCGTCGGCGCCGTCAAGGGCTGACCCCGTCCACGCATCACCCCATCCGCTAGAGAGGTCCTGTTGTCCACCACCACCCCCGCCCGCACCACCGCCGTCGCCATCCCGTACGCACTGGAGCGCATCGGCATCGTCATGGAGCCCGACCCGGCCGACCCGCGCCAGGTCGAGGGCGTGCTGAACCCCGCGACCGTGCAGGACCCGGACGGCACGGTGCACCTGTTCCCGCGGCTGGTCGCCGAGCAGAACGTGTCGCGGATCGGGCGGGCGCGTGTCGTCGTGACCGACGGTGTGCCGACCGGCGTCGCGGACCTCGAGATCGCCCTCCAGGCGCAGCGGGGATGGGAGCACGGCACGGCCCACGGCGGCGTCGAGGACCCGCGCATCACCCCGCTGAACGACCTCGGCATCCACGTGATGAGCTACGTCGCGTTCGGGCCGCTCGGACCGAAGCCCGCTCTCGCCGTGTCGACCGACGGCCGCGAGTGGAGGCGGCTCGGCCCCATCCAGTTCGCCTACGACGACGCCCTCGACACCGACCTCAACCTCTTTCCGAACAAGGACGTCGTGTTCTTCCCGGAGGTCGTGCCCGACCCGGAGGGCCGCCCGAGCTTTGCCATGCTGCACCGGCCCATGTGGGACTTCGGGTTCGTCCGGCCGGAGGAGCAGCCGCCGCTTCCGGCGGGCGTGACGGACGACCGCGCGAGCATCTGGATCTCCTACGTGCCGGTGGACGACGCCGTGCAGGACATCACGGCGCTCACCCGCCCCGGCGGCCACCGCTTCGTCGCAGGCCCCGAATACGAGTGGGAGGCCCTGAAGATCGGCGCCGGCCCCGCTCCGCTGCGGGTACCCGAGGGCTGGCTGCTGCTCCACCACGGCGTCACCGGCAGCCTGCCGGGCGGATCGTTTGTGCCCCAGGCATTCACCGTCCGCTACGTGGTCGGCGCCATGCTCCTCGACGCCGACGACCCCTCGCGCGTGCTCGCCCGCACGAGCGAGCCCCTGATGGCCCCGGAGACCGCGGACGAGACCGCGGGAACCGTGGCGAACGTCCTGTTCCCCACGGCGATCGAGAAGATCGACGGAGAGCATGTCGTCTTCTACGGCGCAGCCGACACGCGGATCTGCGTCGCCCGGCTCGTCCGCATCCCCTGACCCACCTCCAGCGAACAAGGAGTCCAACGCAATGACGCGTCATCCCGAAGACCCGAACGCTCCACGTCCAACGCTCCTCCGCCGCTCGCGCCTCTCGGCGTTCGTGGCCTTCCTCGTCGCAGCCCTCCTGAGCGCGGCCGGTCTCGCAGCGCCCGCCCAGGCGGCGGACCTGCAGACAGACGTCTCCACGATCGTCACCCGGCTGCAGGACTACTACCTGAGCCAGGGGGATGAGGTGCAGATCGCCAACGGCATCTACCTGGCGCAGACCAGCAACGCGCTCGATTACGTCGCTTCGCAGAACGCGGACGGCTCGTGGTCGGACGTGAACTATCAGGACACGACGAGCTCGGCGAACGGCAAGACCTGGGATGCCTACAAGGCGCTCTACCGGATGGTCGCCATCGCCCAGGCCTACCGCGAGACGTCGGCGAAGGGTTACCACGACCCCGCGCTGATCGCCGCGGAGGAACGCGCGCTCGCGTACTGGGATCAGGTGAACCCGGGGAACACGAACTGGTGGGAGACCGAGATCGGCGAGTCGATCGCGATGGGTCGCATCTCGATCTTCGTCGGCGACGAGCTGAGCGCCGATGCCGCAGCTCTGGCGATCAAGCACAACCAGGGCAAGCTGGACCCGGCCGGCGCGAACGGCGCCTGGCGCACCTCCGACTACCTGTACAAGGCGCTCGCCACCCGCGACGCCGCCGCGATCACGGCGGGATTCGCCACGATGGTGCAGACGGTGGCGGTCGACGACTCGGGCACCGTGCAGGAGGCGGTGCAGCCGGACTCGACGTTCTGGGCGCACGGCGCGCAGCTCTACAGCGAGGGCTACGGGATGGCCCTGTTCACCATGGTGGCGATGTGGGCGGACTCCGCCCGCGGCACGAGCCTGGCCTTCACCCGCGACCAGCTGGACACGATCGCGTTCTACATCGTCGACGGCACCCGCTGGCTGATCCGCGGCGAGATCGAGATGCTGTACCTCCTCTACCGGCCGGCGACCACGGTCGACGGGATCACGAGCTACGGCGCCGTCTTCCTGGATCCGCTCGACCGGATGGCGCGCACCGACCCGCTCTACGCGACGGCCTACCGGCAGATGGCCGACAACATCCGCGGGAAGACGGCCGGCAACGGCGTCACCGGCGACAAGTACTTCTGGCGCTCCGAGTTCTCCTCGCACCAGCGGGCGGACTACGGCATCGTGACCGGTCTGAACTCGAGCAGGACGGTGGGAAGCGAGTACCGCTCCACCCTCCGCAAGGACGTCGGCAACGAGATCGTCTGGAATCGCACAGGCACGACGGCGATCCAGGTGACGAACAAGGAGTACACCGACCTCGGGCCGGCGTTCGACTGGTATCACTACCCCGGCACGACCGTGCCCTACGTGAAGGAGACCACGCTCGGCAAGGACGGCCGCTCCGCCAATGGCGGCGCGTTCACCGGCGGCGTCTCGGACGGCACCTACGGTGCGAGCGTGGAGAGCCTCGACCGCGCGGGCACGCAGGCGCAGAAGAGCTACTACTACTTCGACGACGAGGTGGTGGCGCTCGGCGCGGGCATCCAGTCGTCCTCGACCGCGCCCATCCACACCACCGTCAACCAGGTCGCCGCGAAGGACAACGCCTCGGTCGACGGTCAGAAGGTCGCGCCCGGCACCGACGGGAAGGTCGTCGCCGATCCGTCGTGGGCCTATAACGACAAGGTCGGGTACGTGTTCCCGTCCGACCAGGCGGTGACCGTGTCCGACAAGACGCAGACGGGCAGCTACTACGGCGACCAGCCGGAGAGCCACGACGCGTTCACGCTGTACTTCGATCACGGGACGACGCCCAGCGGCGCCGGATACCAGTACATCGTGCTGCCGGCGAAGTCGGCAGCGCAGACCCAGGCCTACGCGGCGAACCCCGCCGTGAAGATCCTCCGCAACGACACCTCGGTGCAGGCGGTGCAGCATCCCGGCCTCAAGCGGACGATGGCGACCTTCTACCGCGCCGGCTCGCTCGACCTCGGCGACGGCCGCACGCTCTCGGTGAGCCAGCCGAGCATCGTGATGCTCGACGAGTCCTCCGGCACCCCGGTCGTGAGTCTGTCGAACCCCAGCCAGCCCGGCCTGCTCGTGGATGTGGCGCTGAGCGGGGGCGCGTCGGCGTCGCGCGGCACCTTCGTGCTCGGCACCGGTGCGAACCTCGGGAAGACCGTCACGGAGCCGCTGGTAACGGACGACTCGGACGGCTCGCCCTACACGGCGAGCGGTTCGGTCGCGGGCCACGGCCCCTCGCGTGCGGGTGACGCCGACCAGACGACCGCGTGGCAGTCGTCCGGTGCGGCCCCGTGGCTGAGCCAGCGGCTCGCCGCCGGCACGTACGCCATGGGCGCGGACATCGACTGGGGCGCCGACTACGCCACGCGCTTCCTCGTCCAGACCTCTCTGGACGGGACGACCTGGACCGATCAGTCGCTGGTCCAGAACGGCACGGGAGGACACCAGCACGTCGACTTCCCGGCGGTCGCGGCGAACTTCGTCCGCATCCTGCCCCTGGACGGCCCGGGAGGCGGCTCCTACTCGGTGACCGAGTTCGCGGCGTTCGCCCGCGCGAACCTCGCCCTCGGTGCGCCCACCACCGCCTCCGATGGGACGAGCCCGGCGAGCGCGACCGACGGGAACGCGACCACCCGCTGGATCGCCGACAGGACCGGATCGCCGGATACCTCGTGGCTCCAGGTCGACCTCGGCAGCATCCGGAAGATCGGCGCCGCGAGGCTGTTCTGGGAGGCGTCCTACGCCAGCCAGTACAAGATCCAGGTCTCGGATGACGGCAGCACCTGGCGCGACGCCTACACGACGCCCGCCGCCGGAAGCGATGGCGGCACCGACCTCGTCGCGCTCAACGCGACAGGACGCTACGTCCGGATGCAGACCGTGAAGCGGGCGCTCACCACCTACGGCGTCTCGGTGTGGGAGTTCGAGGTGTTCGGCGACAGCGCCATCACCACTGCGCCCGCATCGGCCGGGCGGGTGAACCTCGCTCTCGGGAAGCCCACCACAGCGGACAGCGTGTACAACAACCTTGCGAACGTGCAGGCTCCGGCGGCGACGGACGGCTCGAAGACCACAAAGTGGTCCTCCGCCCGACCCTCCGGCACGGCGCCGTACACCAACCGCAACTGGCTGCAGGTCGACCTCGGCACGGTCCGTCCGGTGTCTCAGGCGGTCGTCGAGTGGGAGAGCGGCAACTCGACCGACTACCAGCTCGAGGGATCGGTGAACGGAAGCGACTGGACGCCGCTGGCCCGCGTGCAGAACACCGGCACCGCCGACCACCGCCGTGACACCACCTCGTTCCCGACGGCAGAAGTGCGGTACGTCCGCGTCATCGGGTCGCCGGCGACCAAGTACGGACTCAACATCTGGGAGTTCGAGGTGTACGGCGGCTACAGCCTGGCGTGCCCGGCGCCGGTGAACGCGGACAGGGACAGCACCAGCACCCTCGCCGCGACCGTCACCCCGCTCGTCGACGGCGACTCCTTCACGGCGTACTCGCTCGACCCGTCCGTCGCGGCGGTGGTGTCCGCACCCCAGGCGGCCGCCGATGGCACGGTCTCCGTCGGCCTGAAGACCGGGGCGCCCGGCACCACGTCCGTCGTGCTCGTGCACAGTGCAGGGGACGAGTTCGTCCGCTGCCCGGTCACGGTGGCGGTCGACAAGAGCGCTCTGCAGGCACAGGTGGATCGGGCCAACGGTCTCGACAGCACGGTGTACACGCCGGCCACCTGGTCGCCCGTGCTGCCCGCGCTGGAGGCCGCGAAGGCGACGCTCACGGCGGCCGACGCCACACAGCCCGCGATCGACGCGAGCACCGCTGCGCTGAAGGCGGCTCTCGACGGTCTGCGCGCCACCGCCGTCGTCAGCGCACCCGCTGTCAGCACGAAGTGGGGGACGGCGGCGACGGTCACCGTCACGGTCACCTCACCGCTCCCGGTCTCCGGGAAGGTCGCTCTCACCGAGGGGGACAAGGACCGCGGGGTCGCATCCCTGACGGGCGGTGTCGCCACGTTCACCCTGCCGCCTGGTCTCGCAGCGGGCGACCACGTGCTGACCGCGACCTACAGCGGCAGCGACACGGTCGCCGGTGCCAGCACGACGCTGACCGTCACCGTGGTGCTGCCTGCCGCCTGGAGCAAGACGACGTCCTACAAGACGGGCGACATCGTCAGCTACAAGGGTTCCGTCTACAAGGCGGGGTGGTCCACGAAGGGCGAGCAGCCCGGGCTCAGCAACACCGGAGCCTGGCAGGAACTGGCGATGACCGAGAGCGGTGCCGCCGTGTGGACGCCGTCCCGCGTCTTCGCTGCGGGTGACACCGTCGTGTACCAGGGCAAGACCTTCCTGGCCGGCTGGTACAGCCGTGGCGATGTCCCGGGGTCGGTGACGGGACCGTGGCAGGAGATGGCCACCGCACCGGACGGCACCGCGCTGTGGACGCCGTCGCGCATCTTCACCGCGGGCGACCGGGCCAGCTACAAGGGCGTCGTCTACGTCGCGAAGTGGTGGACCCGCAACCAGGCTCCGGGTGACGTCAACGGCCCGTGGGCCGTGGCGCGGTAGGGGACGGGGCGCCGAGGTGGGAGCCGGTTCGGGTCCGGATCCCGCCTTCGGCGCCGCCCAGCAGCCGGGGGAGCGGCGCATCACCATCGCGGACGTCGCCGCGCGAGCTGGTGTCTCCAAGAGCGCCGTCTCGTTCGTCTTCAACGGTCGTCGCGGCCTCAGCCAGGTGACGACCGACCGCATCGTGCGGGCGGCGCGGGAGCTCGGCTGGCGGCCGAACTCCCGCGCCCGGGCGCTCTCGGCGCGCCGGCCGCGGAGTGCGGGCGTGGTGATCCGCAGAGGCGATGCGGGCGTGGACTCCGATCTGGCCGGGTTCCTCCACGGGCTCGGGGATGCGCTCGCCGCGACGGGCGCCGTCCTCGTCGTCCGCGTCGTCACGACGGGCGTGGAAGAGCAGGAGGTCTACTCCGGGTTCGTCCGCGAGTCCCAGGTCGACGTCGTCCTTCTCCTCGGCATGCGGATCGGCGACGAGCGTCCGGACGTTCTGACGGCTCTCGGTCTGCCGTTCGTGGTGGCCGACGACGCGGGGGCGTCCGGCGCCGACGCGGAGGGGATGCGGCTGGCGATCCGTCACCTGCACGCGCTCGGCCACCGGCGGGTCGCGCTGGTCGCCGACGGATCGCTCGTCCCGTCGGCCCGGCGGATCGCCGTGTTCGTCGACGAGTCCCGCCTCCTCGGCCTCGACGTCCGCGTGTTCCGTGCCGACTCGTCTCCACCGTCCGTTGCGGCCGCGACAGTGCGTCTCCTCGATGGAACCGTCCCGCCGACCGCGATCCTCTATGAGTGCGACGTCCTCGCGGCCACCGGGATGCAGGTCGCCCAGCGTCGGGGCATGGCCGTCCCGGAGGAACTGTCGGTCATCGGTCTCGACGACGGCCTGATCGCCCGCGTGACCACGCC
Source organism: Cryocola sp. 340MFSha3.1 (assembly GCF_000383315.1). Taxonomy (NCBI): domain Bacteria; kingdom Bacillati; phylum Actinomycetota; class Actinomycetes; order Micrococcales; family Microbacteriaceae; genus Cryocola; species Cryocola sp. 340MFSha3.1. The sequence goes on along the minus strand of NZ_KB911087.1, from coordinate 1,681,706 downwards.
CTCCCTCTCCGCCGTGCACAGCGACGCCGACGCCTGGGGCCGGGCATGCGGACGCCTCCTGGCCGACCGCGTCGGCGGTGGAGAACCCCACGAACTCGCGCTTGCTCCCTCGGAACTCGTCGCGCGGGGCAGTACCGGCCCGCCACCCCATCCACTCGACCACGAAAGGTCCCGCTGATGCCCCGTCTCGTCGCCTTCGATCTCGACGACACCCTCGCTCCGTCGAAGTCGCCCATCCACCCGCGGATGGCCGCGCTGCTCGGACTCCTCCTCGAGGTGAAGGAGGTGTGCGTGATCTCCGGAGGCCGGTTCGAGCAGTTCCGGGACCAGCTGCTGACCCGTCTGCCCGCGTCTGCGCCGCTGGAACGCCTCCACCTCATGCCGACCTGCGGGACGCGCTACCTGAACTGGGACGGAGCCCGCTGGCGCCTGAGGTACGCCGAGAACCTGAGCGACGCCGAGCGGGAGGAGGCGCTCGCCGTCGTCGAGGAGGAGGCGTCCCGCCTGGGATTGTGGGAGGCGGGCACGTGGGGGCCGGTCATGGAGGACCGCGGCTCGCAGATCACGTTCTCCGCGCTGGGCCAGTTCGCCCCGGTCGCCGAGAAGTCCGCCTGGGATCCGGCCGGAACGCGGCGCAGCAGTCTGCGCACGGCGGTGCAGTCCCGGCTTCCCGGGCTGGAGGTGCGCGCGGGCGGTTCGACCAGCATCGACATCACGCGCCGTGGCGTGGACAAGGCCTACGGGATGAGGAGGCTCGCGGCGATCACGCACATCCCGTTCTCGGACATGCTCTTCGTCGGGGACCGTCTCGACCCGGACGGCAACGACTATCCGGTGCTCGCGCTCGGCATCCCGACGCGTGCCGTCAGGGACTGGACGGAGACCGCGTCGCTCATCGAGGAGGTGATCGCCGCGGCGTGATGTGGCGGGGCGCCTTCAGGCCGGCTCCACTGCAGACGTAGCCCAATCCCTGATTCGCTGTCGATGCAGGGTGGGCGCTCGGGTAGCGTCGGCCCTGCATACGGGGAACCACATTGCTCCAAAGATGACGAGGGTAACCGCCATGACAGTGCAGGGATTGAACGTCGGGGACGAGTTGGGACGGCTCATTGCGGAGGGAAGCATCTCTATGCCAGCCCTCACGGCAATCACCGGCATTGCACCCACACGCGTGAAAAAGCTCTTGGATCTGGAACCGGGTCTTTCTACAGCCGCGAGCGAATTCTCTGAAGATGAGATTCTGCGCGTCTCCAGGCTTGCCGGGCAGCTGACGTGGGGGGCAGAGATCGGCGATTATGAGCGCCTCCGTGCGATCGTCGAGACGCTGACGGCACAGTTCGAGCTGACTCACGAGAACATTGCACGCCTCGCCCGAATCGAGATGGAGGAGCTGGAAGCGTTTTTCGATGATCCCGATTCGGTGTCGTGGGAAGCCAAGTTCGCGATGGCCATGCGCGTGTACTACCTCTTTCACGCTGTGTTGAACGCCACAGCGAAGTAGTCGCCGAACCGCTGCCGCTGCGGCCCTCATTGCGCTCGGACGTCGGGGAACAGCCCTTCCGGGCCCTGCTTGCCGGGCAACGGGTCCATTCGTATTGCGGCCGATCAGGTCGCCGAGCAGTTTGCAACCACGCGGCGGCTGAGGCTCGCGATCGCTATCCTCGACGCATGACCGCCCGGATTGCGAACGTGACGTTCTTCGCCGAGAATCCCACCGAGCTGGCGCGCTTCTGGAGCGCCGTGATGGGCTACCCGGAACCCACCGGCTGGGACCCGGAGGATGTGGCAGAGCTCAAGGCCTCCGGGATGACCGACGAGGAGATCGCGGATCGCGCCGAAGCGTGGGATCAGAACCCGGCGCATCAACGGTTCTACTTCAGCCGGTACCGGCACGAGCGACGGCAGCACAACCGCGTGCACCTCGACATCACGCCGTTCGACGACCGCCGCGCCTCGCGTGAGGAGCTCGAAGCGGAGCGCGACCGCCTGATCGCGCTGGGCGCCACCGAGGAGAAGACCCTCCTGGGGTACTGGGGCCCCTACGAGGAGTTCGTGATCATGATGCGCGACCCGGAGGGCAACGAGTTCTGCCTGCAGTAGCTCCGCGTCGGTCGCTTAGGATCTAAGCGGAGCTAGATCCGCTTACTGCGGAGGATGAGACGACATCGTCCATCCAGCAAGGAGGACACCGTGGCTCGACCCCTGAGGGCCGATGCGCAGGCCAATCACGAACGACTGCTGGAGGTCGCCGCGGCGGCCTTCACGCGGGAGGGTACGGACGCCTCGCTGAAGGCGATCGCCGCGGAAGCCGGGGTGGGGATCGGCACGCTGTACCGTCGCTTCCCCACGCGCGAGGACCTGATCGAGGCCGTGTACCGGAGTGAGAACGCCCGGCTGGCCGCAGCGGCCGAAGAACTGCTGGAACAGCAGGCGCCGATCGATGCGCTGCGGGCGTGGATGGAACGCTTCGTCGACTACATGCTCACGAAGCAGGGGATGTCGGACGCCCTCCCGATGATCCTTGCCGCTCGCGACGGGCTGAGGGCGCAGAGCCGGGAGGCCCTCGAGGGTGCGGTGAGCGCGCTCGTCGACGCCGGCCGGCGAGACGGGGTGCTCCGTCCTGACATCGTTCCCCACGATGTGCTGATGGCGCTCGGCGGCATCACCCTCATCGCCGAGCACGAGCGTCAGCGTGAACTCGCCTCGCGCCTCGTCTCCCTCCTGATCGACGGGCTGGTGGCGCAGCGACCCTGACTCGTTTTGCTCCGTATACGGAGTCGGCTCCGTTTGTGCTACATTAACCGGAGTCGGCTCCGCATGCCGTCAGTCAGGAGAGGGAGATGTCGAACGCACTCACAGGGACAGTCGCGCTGGTCACCGGCGCAAGCAGCGGCATAGGCGCCGCTACGGCTCGCAAGCTCGCCGCCGAGGGCGCCGCGGTCGTGCTCGTCGCGCGCCGGGGCGAGCGCCTGGATCAGGTGGTCGAGCAGATCGAGTCGAACGGTGGTGTGGCGAGAGCGGTCGTCGCGGACATCACCACTCGCGCGGGAGCAGACAGCGCCGTGGAGCAGGCCGTCGCAGCGTTCGGGCGGCTGGATGTGCTCGTCAACAACGCCGGCGCGATGCTCGTCGGGCCTTTCGCGGATGCGCCGGAAGGCGAGTGGGAGCGGATGGTCGACGTCAACATCCTCGGGCTCCTGTACATGTCGCGAGCGGCATTGCCCCATCTGGTGAAGGCGGCCTCCGACGCACCGCGGCGAACCGCGGATCTCGTGAACATCAGCTCCTCGGCCGGACGCGTCGCCCGTCCGGGGACGGCGGTCTACAACCTCACCAAGTTCGGCGTCAACGGTTTCACCGAAGCCCTTCGGCAGGAGATGCAGGCACAGCGGGTCCGCGTCAGTGTCGTCGAGCCCGGGAACGTCGACACCGAACTCGCATCACATACGCGAGAGGAACTCCGGGCCGGTGTCGAGGCGCAGACCGGCGCCATCGAACGGCTGAAGCCGGAGGACATCGCGGACGCCGTGGCCTACATCGTGACGAGCGACCGGCGCGTGGCCGTCAACGAGGTCTTCGTCCGCGCGGCCGATCAGAGCTGGTGAGCTGAGAGCGGAGCTGCGCCTACGGGCGCACCGGCGTGGCTGCGTCGTTTCCGACGACGGTGCGCCAGGGGCGGGCGGTCCAGGATCTGACGACGCCCTCCGTGACGTACGGATCGACGGCGGCGAAAGAACGCGCGGTCTCGAGCGCGTCCTCGCCGGTGAAGATCAGGAGGCCGGTGAACGGTCCGTCCCCGGCAGCGCCTCCGAGCACGAGCTCCCCGCGCTCGACGGCAGCCCACGCTGCCGTGAGATGGGCCGAGCGGTGCGCCTCCCGAGCGGTCAGATAGTCGTCGCCGTAGGTGTACTCGAGCACGGCATGCATGCGTCTATTCCTCTCTGCTCACGGTCGGCTGCTGCGATCGAGCCTATCGAGGTGGCGTCGCAGAGAAACGAATCAGGAGCCGCTCCGGCGGTCGCCGACGTACGCGGTCATGCGGATGGAGATCAGCACGTCGGGGATCACGGCGCCGAGTTTCGCCGCATACCGAGCGGGCGGCTCACTCGGGAACCACGATCGGTACTCCTCGTTCATGCCGGCGAAGTCGGCCGGGTCGCTGAGGAGGATCCCGACTTCGACGACGTCGTCCAAGGTGGCGTCCGCCGCCGCGAGAACTGCGCGACAGTTCGCGAGTGCCTGCCGCGTCTGCTCCTGGATCGTGGGGCCGGCGGGTCTCCCCGTCTTCACGTCGACCCCCACCAGGCCCGAGATATGGATGAAGTCCCCCGCCTTCACGCCTTGGCTGTAGAACGGGGAGCTCGGTGCATCCGGGGTGATGATCACTTCGCGCATGTGCTCACTATGACCTGTGGCGTCCGCGGTGGCCAGGGGCAGACGAGCGCCCCGGCGGGATGGCCGGGACGCTCGTCTCGAACGGGCGGTCGCCCTATTTCAGCGGGCCGTAGAGCGGCGCGGTCGCCCGCGCGTGCGTCGCCTGCTCGAACGCGTAGGCCAGGCCGATGATGCCGCTCTCGTCGTAGTCGCGCCCGAGGAACTCGAGGTTGACGTTGGCGCCGACGACGGGGTTCGTTCCGTCGGCGGCGACGGCCTGCCCCATCGGCACCGTGATGGCGGGCATCCCAGTGTTGGGGCTCAGACGCATGTTCGTGCTGATGGTGCTGTACGGGGATCCGCTCGGATACACCAGCGAGTCCAGCGCGTTGTCGTTCATCAGCTGCGTCACGGTCGCGTTGCCGGTGGCGATCGCCGCCGTGTGCGTTCCGCTCGGGCCCGCCCACGCCTGGTACTGCGCGTCGGTCACGTTGTTGCGCGAGGTGTAGATGCTGTTGCGGGAGGTGACGTTGCGCCCACTGGCCAGGATGTCGTCGATCGACCGCGCGGTGACGTTCGGGGCCAGGTGGTTCTGAATGTAGATGTTCAGGTCGTGCTTGAACTCATTGGTGCTGCCGCTTCCCTCGTTCAGCGTCGCCGTGAAGGCGGCGGGAACGGTGGTGATCTCGACGACCGTCGCCCCCTTCGCTTCCAGCTTCGCCTTCGCGTCCGCCCACAGTCGGAGGACCGTCGCATTGCTGCCGAGCATGGAGGTGACGATGCCGATCCGCTTGCCCTTCAGCGCCGTCGGGTCGAGTGCTGCGGTGTACGAGTCGGGGACGTGGCCCTGCTGCTCCGCTGTGATCGGGTCGGCTGCATCCACTCCGGTGACGGCGTCGAGCGCGACCGCCGCGTCGGTGACGCTGCGGGCGATCGGGCCGCCGGTGTCCTGGGTGAGGGCGAGCGGGATGATGCCGTCGCGGCTGGTGAGGCCGACGGTGGGGCGGATGCCGACCAGCGAGTTGTAGGTCGACGGCACACGGATCGAGCCTCCCGTGTCGGTGCCGAAGCCGATGCCCGCCAGGTTCGCCGCGATGGCCGCGCCCGTCCCGCCGCTGGAGCCTCCGGCGGTCTTGGTGGTGTTCAGGGGGCTGGCGACGAGCAGCGTCTTGCCCGGGTCCTGGAACGAGGAGAACTCGGAGACGAACCCGTACGCGAACTCGTCCAGGCTGGCCTTCGCGAGGATGACGGCTCCCGCCGCGCGGAGGTTCTTCACCATGGTCGCGTCGTCGCTCGTCTGGTTGGCGTCCCAGCAGCCGCATCCACCGGTCGTGGGCATGTCGGCGGTGTCGTAGTTGTCCTTGACGGCGATCGGGACGCCCAGCAGCATGCTCGTCATCCCCTTCTGCGCGCGGGTGGCGTCGGCTTGCGCCGCGATCGTCAGCGCCTGGGCGTTCGTCGAGATGATCGAGTTGAGCGCGCGGCCGCCGGCCCCCGGGTCGACCACGGTCCGGTCGAGTGCGGCGATCCGGTCGAGGTACTCCTGCGTGATCTTCACGGACGTGGTGACGCCGGCGTTCATGGCGGCCTGCATGTCCAGAGCGGAGGCCTCGACCAGCTCGAACGGTCCGTCGTCGTAGATCATCCGCTGCGACAGGGCGACGACGTCCTTGACGGTGATGACGCCGTCCGTGTCGGAGTCGGCAGCCGCAACGGTGGACCAGCCCGCCGACGCAGGGGTGGCGCCCAGGTGGTCGGTCAGCACGTCGAGGTCGGCCTTCGTGACCTGCTTGTCCCCGGTCAGGTCGAGAGCCGTGTAGTACGGCGCGAGGAACGGCTCGGCGGCGCTCGCCGCGGGGGCGGCTGCGGCGGGAGCGACGACGGCGCCGGTGGCGACGAGAGCGGCAAGCGCTGCGACCGCGCCGACGGTGGTCGTGGCGCGGCGGGCAGTTGTTCGGGTGTGCATGGCGGTGGCGCTCCTCTGGGCGGGTCGGCGGGCGGTCATCGGGCTTCTCCTGCACGGCGGCGGCGGACTGCGATCAGGACGACGGCCGCGCCGAGCACGACCAGCACGGCGCCGGCGATCAGGTACGGAGCGACATCGGAGCCGGTCGAGGCCAGGTCATCATCGGAGGTGGATGCGGACGAGCTCGTCGCCGCGCCCGAGCCGGAGCCCGAGCCAGGCGAGGACCCGGTGGACGGACCGCTGCCGGTGGGCGGGCCGGGGACCGAGGCGGGCGAGACCACGACGGCCGGGCTCACTGCGGCGTTCGACAGCGGCGTCACGGCCGATGCGGGATCCACCAGCGAGAGCGAGCGGAGCGTGAACGCCGTCGAGCCCGCGGCCTTCGCGGTGAACGTCAGGGTGTACGCGATGGTGCCGGAGAGCGCGGGGGAGGTGCCGAGCCGCGTGTAGACGACGTCCACGGTGCCGGAGGAGGTGGCGACGGCGTCGTATCCTCCGGCGGGCACGACCGCGCTGCCGTCGACATACGCCACGACGGCAGGGTCGAATGCGAGTACCGCTTCGTAGCCGAAGACGTCGGTCGCGCCGGTCAGGGTCACGGTCACGGTGAACGAGTCGCCGGCGGTGACGGCGGACGGCGCGGAGACCGTGGTGCCGGTCACCGCGGGCGCCGCGACAGCGGGCGCCGCTGCGCCGACCGCGAGGCCGAGGCCGGCGAGCGCGGCCGCCGCGGCGGCGAGGAGGCGCACGAGTCGCCTGGGGGTGTGATGCATCGGGTAGTGCCTTCCTGAGCGGGCGAGGGGGCTCGCGGGCGGGTGGGGTCGCCGATGCGACCGCCGTCAGCGGCAGGAAGGGGAGACTCGCGGCGTCGAGGAGCACGACCGGCGAACGGTCCAGTACCGGCCCCGGGGGTGAGCCGGCGGCTGAGAGAGCGGCGCCATCGACAGGGTCGACGCTAGAGGGCCGCTGTTTCGCGGAGCGGGCGAACGTGTTTCTGAACGATTACACAGACTCGGACTCGTGCACGGCGTTGGTCCCGGACGGGAGCAACCGGCCGGCGAGATAGTCGTCGAGCGTCTTCCGGCGCTCGCGGAGGCGACGCTCCTGCCGGAGGAGGTCGTCGCGGACCGCCATCACGCGGGCGAGGAGATCCTCCGGCGGGGAGGACGTGCCGCCCTCCGCGACGCACGGGATGATGTCGCGAAGCAGCCGAGACGGGAGGCCGACGGCGAAGAGGTCCTGGACGAACAGCACGACGTCCACGGTCTGCGGGCCGTAGTCCCGGTAGCCGTTCGGGAGGCGGCGACTGTGGATGAGGCCCTGCTGCTCGTAGTAGCGGAGGGCTCGCGTGCTGACACCGGTCTGCGTGCTCAACTCGCCGATCCGCACGATCCACCTCCGCTTGACCTTGACATTGACGTCAATGTTTAGGTTAGCCCTCATGACATCACTGACGCAGCTGAAGGATCGCCATTCCCTGGTCACGGGCGGCTCGACCGGGATCGGCGCGGCCGTCGCCGCGGAGCTCGCACGCAACGGAACCCACCTGGTCCTCGTCGCCCGGGATGCGCGTCAGCTGGAGGTCACGGCCGCCGACCTGCAGACGCGGTTCGGCGTCGCCGTGCTCACGATCGCCGTCGACCTCGCCGAGCCGGGAGCGGTCGCCCACGTGCTCGAGGTCGTCGAAGACGCCGGCATCGAGATCGAGCTCCTGGTCAACAGCGCGGGGATGAGCTCGCGGGGGTTCGTGGCGGACTCGGATCCCACGGTCCTCCGCCGCCTCGTCGAGCTCAACGTCGGTGCGCTGACCGAACTCACCGCATCCGTCGTGGCCGGCATGGTGGAGCGCGGGCACGGCGCGATCGTGAACGTCGCCAGCACGGGCGCCTACGCTCCCGCGCCCATCCTGGCCGCATACGCCGCGTCCAAGGCCTACGTCCTCTCGTTCACCCAGGCGCTGTGGGCGGAGACGAGGGGTGCCGGGGTGCGGGTGGTCGCCGTCAGCCCGGGACCGACACGGACCCCGATGAACACCTCGCAGAGGAAGGGGATGCGGCAGCCCGCCCAGGTGGCGCGCACCGTCCTGCGGGCGCTGGAGGGCGCCGGCCCCGCGGTGGTGGATGGAGCCGCGAACGCCGTGACCGTTGCCGCCATCCGGCTGCTTCCTGCCCGCGTCATCACGGCCATCGCCCGACGGGCGATGGCCGCCTAGCCGAGCCCCGAGGCCTCCTGCTCGTCCGTGAGGAGCCGGAGCCCGGCGGCAAGCGCAGCACGTTGGCTCTCGTCGAGGGGTGCGAAGAGATCCTCGAGCACACCCGCGGCGACGCGGTGCCCCGCGCGCAGCGCATCCCTCCCGGCTTCCGTGAGCGAGTGCTCGATGCGTCTCCCGCGGCCGGCGGTGCGCGAGATGAGACCCCGTTCGACCAGGCGGTTCGCCAGAGTGCCGAACGCCTGATCGCTCTGGAAGGTCGTCACCGCGAGGTCGTGGCCGGACGCGCCGGGCATCCGTTCGATCGCCCGTAACGCGTCCCACTGCACCAGGCTCACGCCGACGTCGCGCAGAGCGGCGTCCATCGTCCGGTGGTTGCGGTACTGCGCGCGCTTGATCGCCAGGCCGAGCTGTTCCAGATCCGTGGTCACGGTGCTACTGTATCAACATTCGTAGATAAACATGTTTAGATAGGCGCATCATGAACCCCTCACTTCCCGAAGATCTGCCCACCCTCCAGGCCGGCGACCCGAGCGGCCGCACCGCGTTGGTGCTCCACGGTGGCGGCGGCCCGCAGACCGTCGCCCCGATCGTCGGCCATCTCGGCGCCACCATGCACGCCTCTGCGCCGACCCATCCGGGCTGGGAGGGAACCGCCCGCCCGGAGGACATCGCGTCGATCCGCGACCTCGCCTCTGCGTACCTGGCGCGTCTCCTCGATGACGGCGAGCACGGCGTCGTCCTGATCGGATCGTCGATCGGCGGGTGGATCGCCCTCGAGATGGCCGTTCAGGCCGCTGCCGACGAACGGTATGCCGGGGTGATCCGCGCGGTGATCGACATCGACGGCGTCGGCGCGGTCGTGGAGGGGGAGCCGGTCGCCGACTTCTTCGCCCTCGACGCCCGCGGGCTGGCCGAGGCCGCGTGGCACGACCCGGACCGCGGCTACCGCGACCCGGCCCAGCTCACGGACGAGCAGCGTGCCGTGCAGCTGTCCAACGGCCGGACCATGGCCGCCGTCGCCGGCGTGAGCATGAGCGACCCGACGCTCCTCGATCGGCTCGCGACGATCGACGTTCCGACCCTCGTCGTGTTCGGCGAGAGCGACGGCATCGTCACACCCGCCTACGGCCGTGCGGTCGCCGCCGCGATCCCCGGTGCGGAGTTCGCCGAAGTGCCCGCCGCCGGGCACCTCCCGCACCTCGAGGCGCCGGACGCGACCTGGGCCGTCATCGACCCGTTCCTCGCCCGCGCACGGTGAGACCAGCGATGGTGAGACCGGCGCGAGGGTGAGCCCGGCGCGACGGTCGAACGCGGCCTAGCCGAGAGCCAGCAGCCAGCGGTTGCCGGTCCCGTCGAGAGTGTCGTGCTCGAAGCGGTCCACGAGCATGGTGACCAGCGCAAGGCCACGACCCGATTCGGCGAGGTCCTCCGCCTCCGGCATGGCCGGATCGGCCACATCCACATCGGCGGGAGGGGCGTCATCCGTGATGATCGCCTCCAGGCCACCGGTCGTGGTCCGGATGACGAGCTCGACGCGGACCGGACGGTCGTCCTCGCTGTGCGTGACGACGTTCGTCACCACCTCGACGACGGCCAGCTCGAACGCCCCGCGGACCTGCGCGGGGAGGTCCGGCCGCTGCTCCGCGAGCCGCTCGAAGCTCTCGTGGACGCGACCGATCGTCTCCAGGTCGGCCGGCGCCCGGAACGCGTCCCGGAACGGCTCAGTCACGGTAGGCGTCGTCCGGCGACGGGTAGACGCGCAGGATGCGGTCGAGGTTGGTCAGCTGCAGCACGCTGGTGACCTGCTCGGTCGCAGCGGCGAGCCGCAGATCGCCACCGGCCGTGCGGGCGGTCTTCAGGCCGCTGATGAGAGCGCCCAGGCCGGAGGAGTCGATGAACTCGACGGCACTGAGATCGACGGCGACGCGCGCGCTGCCCTCGTCCACGACGCTCTGAACGGCGCGCCGGAGGTCCGGAGCGCTGACGAGGTTGATCCGCCCCTCCACCGCGAGGACGGCGACGCCGTCGTCGCGGAGTGTCGTCGTGATGTTCATCGTGGGGGGTTCTCCTTCCTCGCCGCGTGAGCGGCGGGGCCTCGGTACAGGGCGGCGCGGGGGATGATGCTGAGCACGACCAGGTCGTAGACGACCCACACCGTGTTGACCAGTGTCCCGACGCCGTCGGCCGTCCCCGCGATGACGCGCAGGATTCCGACGATCGCGGCGATGACGAGCAGTGCCATCGCGGTCAGTTGCGGCCAGATCTCGCGCCATGGGACGGGCGCACGGCCGTTGCGCTCCTTCGGTGTCACGACGAAGCCGAGGGGACGCTTGAACCAGACGTTGGCCGCGGAGGTCCAGCACGCCTTGATCCACAGCGGGAACAGGGCGAGCGCGTACTGCTGGCCGCGCCACGTGCGGATGCCGTGCGCGCCGATCAGGAACATCAGCTGGCTCAGCACGAAGTACGGGATGAAGCGGGCGAAGAAGTCGACGCTCCAGGCGGTCACCGGCATGACGCCCGCCAGCAGGTAGATCGCGGGGGCCGCCAGGTAGACGATCGCGGCGAAGCCGGCCAGGTAGCTCCACATCGTCGCGAAGTACATGAGCCGCTGCCCGGCGTCGAGTCCGCGCTTGAGGAGCGGATTGTCCTTGAGCATGACCTGGAGCGTTCCCTGCGCCCAGCGCAGGCGCTGCTTCAGCATCGTCCCGAGGTCTTCCGGGGCGAGCCCGGTCGCGAGCAGCTCGTGGTGGTAGACGCTCCGCCAACCGTTGGCGTGCAGCTGCATCGCCGTCGCCATGTCCTCGGTGACGGAGATCGTCGCCATCGGCATGACCGGCTGCGCCTGGTCCGGGCGGTCGACGGCGAGGGCCTCGGTGATGCTCTGCACCGACTCGATGGCCCCGAGGGGCGACCAGTCGCGCTCCGCCAGGCGGTCGAGGGCGACCTCGTCGACGACGAACGCCGGCAGCTCGGAGTCGGCCTGGACGGGCAGCTGCGCGATCGCCGCGAGGTCCGCCTCGACCGAGGTCAGGTGGCCGCGCACGGCGGCGCGCGAGACCGCATCCACCTGCTCCCGGAGCCGGAAGGTCACCTCGCCGACACTCAGTCCGGCGCGCAGGCTCTCGCTCGCCTCGTGCACGTGTCCGCGCAGCTCGCCGACGAGGGCGGCTGCTTCCGGGTCGAGGTGGGAGGCGCGCTCGGTCTTGGTGAGCATCCGCTCGGCGGCGCGCAGGGACGTGCGCACCGTCCGCTCGACGTCCCGGACGTAGCCGGAGATGCCGAGCTGCATCAGGGCGTCGCGGCGCAGCACGGCGTTGGACCCGCAGAAGAAGGCCGCGTTCCAGCCGTCCTTGCCCTGCTGGATGGGTCCGTAGAACAGAGGCGCCTGGTTGCCGAGCAGGTCGGCGTCGTCGACGTTCGAGAAGTACTGGGGTGTCTGCACCAGCGCGACCTTCGGGTCGGCGAAGTAGCCGAGCGTCCGCTCGAGGATCTCCGGCTCGGGGATCTGGTCGGCGTCGAGGATGAGGAGGAACTCGCCGTCCGTCTGCAGCAGGGCGTTGTTGAGGTTGCCGGCCTTGGCGTGCCGGGGCTTGTCGGTCCAGTCCTCGGTGCGCGTGATGTAGCCGACGCCCTCCCGGGAGGCGGCGGCGCGCATCTCGGGCCGGTCGCCGTCGTCGAGCACCCAGGTGGTGTGCGGGTACGGGATGCGCCGGGCCGCGGCCGCCGTGGTCATGACCAGGTCGACCGGCTCGTCGTAGGTCGTGATGAACACGTCGACGGTGCCGGTGGCCGGGGCGTCCGGACCGTTGCGGATGCGGATGCGCCACATCGTGAGCGCGAAGAAGAAGGTGTCGACGAGGCTGTACGTCTCGGCGATGACGAGCGGGACGGCGATCCACCACGCCTCCCAGTTGACCGACGCGAGCCACCGCCAGACCACGTAGTTCACGCCCGCGAGGACGGCGAGCAGCGCGACGACGCGCAGCAGCACGGGCCTCACCGATCGCTCCGTCGCACGACCACGGCCGTCATGTCGTCGATCGGGATGCCTTGTCGGGCAGCGCTGAGGATGCGGGACACCGCACCCGCCGCTGTCGCCGATCCGCGCACGATGGCCTCCAACCGGGTCAGGGCGTGGTCGCCGCCGAGTGCATCCAGGATGCCGTCGCTGACGCACAGGAGGGCGTCGCGCGGGCCGAGCTGGATGCGTCCGGGCGTCCGCGGCTCGAACACCGGAAGACCGAGCGGCAGGGATCCGGCGGGAAGCCGCTCGAACCGCCCGGTGTGCCGCACGATGATCGCCAGCCCGTGACCGGCGTCGAGGTAGTCGATGGTTCCGTCCGGATGCACGCGGGCGTGGAACAGGGTGACGAACGTCGCCAACTGGTCGAGGTCCTCCTCGACGACGCGCGAGGCCGCCTCGACGGACGCCTGAAGGTCGGCGAGGTCCATCGCGCTGCGGAGCGCAGTACGCACGGAGGCGGCGACGATCGCGGCGGCCATTCCCTTGCCCATGACGTCGGCGACCGAGACGCAGAAGTCGTCGTCGACGTCGTACCAGTCGTAGAAGTCGCCGGAGACGCCGCGAGACGGCTCGCACGCCGCAGCGACGTCGAAGCCGGGAGCGCGCGGCTGGCGCCGGGGGAGGAGCCCCTTCTGGGCGATGGCCGCACGGTCCAGTTCGTCGTCGCGGTCGAGCTCGGCCTGCACCCAGTCCGCCAGGTCGCGCAGCACACGCTCCTGCTCCGGGCTGAGCTCGCGGGGGACCGTGTCCAGCACGCACAGGGTGCCGACGGCGTCGCCGCCCGGGGCGTGGAGCGGTTCGCCCGCGTAGAAGCGGAGGTGGGGGTCGCCGAGGACGAACGGGTTGTCGCTGAACCGCTCGTCCACGGAGGCATCGCTCACGATGAGGGCGGCATCCTGCCGCACGGTGACATCGCAGAACGCGCCCTCGCGCGGTGCCTCGGTTGTGAGGCCCAGCTGCGACTTACGCCACTGGCGGTTCTGGTCGATGAGCGTGATGCTCACCATGGGCACGTCGAAGAGCTGCTGGGCCAACCGCGTGATGCGATCGAACCGTGCCTCCGGCCCCGAATCGAGGATGCCGAGGCCTGCGAGCGCCCGCTGTCGCCGGAACTCCGCCTGCTGTACCGAGTCCGCGTCGACGACCATGCCCCCATCGTACCGAGCGGTCTACCCCGCGCCAGGCCTGCGGCCGAAGTCGATCGATGTCCGACTTCGGCCGCGGGCCGATCGGCTCAGGCCGTCCAGCCGCCGTCGATCGTCACCGCGGAGCCGGTCATGTAACCCGCGGCGTCGGAGGCGATCCACGACACCAGCTCGCCGACGTCGGAGCTGTGGCCGAAGCGGCCGAACGCCGTGAACCCGGCGAGGTAGTCGCCGGCCTCGCCCGAGGCCGGGTTGCCGTCGGTGTCGATCGGGCCCGGCTGGACCACATTGGCGGTGATGCCGCGCGCGGCGAGGTCGCGCGCGAGCCCCTTGGTGAAGCCGACCATCGCGGCCTTCGTGAGCCCGTAGACCGCACCGCCGGTGAAAGGGATCCGCTCGGCGTTGTCGCTGCCGATCGTGATGATGCGCCCGCCGTCGGGGAGGCTCTCGAGCGCCGCCTGCGTCGTGTACACGGTGCCGCGCACGTTGAGGTCGATGGTGTGCTCGATGTGCTCGTCCGGCGTCTCGGTGAACGGCTCGAACCATCCGCCTCCCGCGTTGTTGACCAGGATGTCCAGGCCGCCCAGCGCCTGAACGGCGTCGCGGACGCCCTCCCGGGCCGCCGCGGCGTCTCCGTTGTTCGCACGGATGGCGACAGCCGTGCCCCCCGCAGCGGTGATCTCGTCGACAAGAGCCGTCGCGCGCTCGGGCGACGACCAGTAGGTGATCGCGACCTCGGCCCCGTGGGCGGCGAGCGAGCGGGCGATGCCGGCGCCGATGCCGCGGGAGCCCCCGGTGACGAGGGCTCGCTTGCCGGCGAGGGTGAGGGGCGTGGTCGGTGCTGCGGTGGTGGATGCGGTGCTCATGATGTCCTCCGGTTCTCTGTCCTGGATTCTGTTCCAGTTGGTACAGAAAACCATGGGCTTGCCCGAGTATTCCGTCTGAGCGATAATTTTTTCCAGCTCAGTACAGAAAGGGGTCGCAGATGACGGCGACGCGTGGGCGTCCCCGGGGATTCGACACTGATGACGCGCTCGACCGCGCGATCGAGGTGTTCTGGCGCCAGGGGTATGAGGGGACGACGCTCGACGATCTGACGGATGCCATGGGCATCAAACGGCCCAGCCTCTATGCGGCCTTCGGCAACAAGGAGGCCACGTTCCGTCGCGCGGTCGAGCGCTACTCCGCGGTGGACATGGCGTACGTCTCCGAGGCGCTGGCCCAGCCGACGGCACGGGCCGTCGCCGAGCACTACCTCCGCAGCAACGTCGTGGCGATCACCCGGCCCGGCAAGCCGGCGGGGTGCCTCTCGGTGCAGGGCGGCCTCGCGGGTAGTCCGGAGGACGAACGGATCGTGCGCTTCCTCGCCGACAGCAGGGCAGCAGGCGAGCGCAGGTTCGCCGAGCGTTTCCGGCGCGCGCGGTCGGAGGGCGACCTTCCGCCGGGGGAGAGTCCGACCGAGCTCGCGCGCTACCTCTCGACCGTGAGCGCCGGCCTCGCAGTGCAGGCGGCCGCGGGCGCATCCCGCCGCGCACTGATGGCGGTCGCGGAGCGCGCGCTCCGGGCCTTTCCGGGCGGCTCGGCGTGACACCGCCGCTTAGGGTTTGGCTTAATTTAAGCTCTTGACAAAGTGGCACGATCCTCGCGATGCTACGTGCGACGGAACGACCAGACGTTCCGCGTACCGATCAAGGAGGATCGTGAAACGATACGTAGTGGCCGCGCTGGTGACAGCCGCGGCCGTGGCGGCGACAGCCGTCCTGCCCGTCACCGCGGCCAACGCCGCGGCTCTCACCGCCACCGACTTCCTGAAGGCCAACGGGAACGTCCTGAAGAAGGCGTCGGGGACCGGATCCACCGTCAATCTCCGCGGGACGAACATCGGCGGCTGGCTCACGCAAGAGGACTGGATGTCGCCGCTCGGCGAGTTCGCGGCCGACCGGAGCGGATGGACCGTGACCGCGTCGGCCGGCACCGCCGCGAACGCCCTGGACGGCTCCGGCACCAGCCGCTGGACGACCGGGACCAACCAGGCCGGCGGGGAGTGGATCCGGCTCGACCTGGGCGCCAACACGCTCTTCAACCGGCTCACCGTCGACAACACGGCCAACGCCGGCCAGTGGCCGCGCGCCCTGAACATCGAGACGTCCACCAACGGCACCACCTGGACGAGCGTCGCGACCCAGGCGGGGACGGACGGCCTGACCACCGTCAAGTTCACCCCGCAGGTCGCCCGGTACGTGCGCGCCACGCAGACCGGCACGGCGGCGACGCCGTGGTCGGTCGGGGAGATCAACCTCTATAGCGACCCGGTGCTCTTCAACGGCACGCACACCGCCACCGCCTCCGTGAGCGCGCCCGGCACCACCGCGCAGATGGTCCTCGACGGGAACACCTCGACGGTGTGGCAGACGGGAGCCGCGCAGGCGCCCGGCCAGAGCCTCACGATCGACCTCGGCCGCAACGTCGACATGGACAAGGTGCTCTTCGACGCCGGCGCGGCCACGGCCAACGACTACCCGCGCATCTACGACGTGTTCACGTCCTACGACAACACCACCTGGACCCAGGTGGCGAGTGGATACGGCTCGAACCGGGTCACGCAGGCGGACTTCCAGGGCAGCAAGAACGGCCGCTACCTCCGGATCGTCTCGAACGGGACGTCCACGCAATGGTGGTCGGTGGCGGAGGTCGCGATCTCGAGCGGCACCTCCCTCGACCGCGGCGGCTGGTCCGTCGTCTCCTCGGTCGGCGCGACCCCGGCCGCCATGCTCGACGGCAACACCGGGACCCGCTGGACGACCGGGGCGGCCCAGACGCCCGGGCAGACCGTGACCGTCGACATGGGCGCGCTCGTCACGCTCAACAATGTGACGACGGACACGGCGAAGAACACCACCGATGAGGACGACTGGATGCGCGGCTACAGCCTCCAGCTGTCGCGAGACGGCTCCTCCTGGAGCACCGTCGCCTCCGGCGTCGGAACGCGGAAGGCCACCACGATCGGGTTCACGGCCCAGGCCGCGCGCTACGTGCGCCTGACGCAGACCGGGTCGGCGGGCAACTGGTGGTCGATCGGCGAGCTCACGGCGGGCCTCTACAACGACGACTACTCGCTGACGAACACGATGACCTCGCGGTTCGGCACGGCGACGACGGCCTCGGTGGTCGGCACCCATCAGGACACCTGGTTCACCGCGACCGATCTGGACAACATCCAGGCCACCGGGATGAACTTCATCCGCGTGCCCATCGGCTGGAACGTGTTCCTCAACCTCGACGGCACGTGGAAGTCGAACCCGTGGACGAAGATCGACTGGGTCGTCAGCCAGGCCGCCTCCCGTGGCATCTACACGCTCATCGACCTGCACACGGTGCCGGGCGGAGGCTGCCCGTGGGGCTCCTGCGGCCGCATCGGTCCGAACCCGAACGGGTTCTGGGGCAGTGCCACCTACCAGAACTGGGTCGAGGACATCTGGAAGAAGATCGCGACCCGCTACAACGGCAACCCCGCCGTCGCGGGATACGACCTCATCAACGAGCCGCTGATCGACTACGGCGAGGACACGGACGACGTGGCCCAGAAGAGCGCGTACTACGACCGCCTCTACGACGCCGTCCGGGCGATCGACGCCGACCACACGATCTTCCTCGGGGCGTTCTTCGGCCTCGACAAGATCGCGCCGCCGTCGACGTACGGCTGGACCAATGTGGCCTACGAGTACCACCCGTACGACATGCCGAACTCGAAGGACTGGACGGCGCAGAACCAGCTCGTGACGAACGAGCTGGGCGGCCTCGCGGCCAAGCTCTCCAACCCCGGGGTTCCGATCCTCTATGGCGAGTACTCGCTGTACTACAACGACGACGTCTGGGCCCGGTTCATGGCCGGTCTGAACGCGTCGAGCGTCTCGTGGTCGAACTGGTCGTACAAGGTCAAAGGCTCTGCCGACGACGGCTTCGCCTACTGGGGTCTCTACTACGACAACCGCAAGCCGGTCCCGGTGATCAACAGCGACGACGCCGCCACGTTCCAGTCGAAGCTGGCCCAGTTCGGAACGTCGAACTTCACCCAGAACACCCGGTTCGTCGGCACGATCGCCAAGTACGCGGGTGGCCTGTCCACCTTCTCGCCGACGGCGATCAGTCACACCGGGTGGACGGCGACCGCCTCCACGACCGCGGCGGGCTCGTCCGCGGCCTCCGGGATCGACGGCGCCAACGGCACGTCGTGGCAGAGCGGGCAGGCGATGGCCGGCGGTGAGTGGTACCGGATCGACATGGGCGCGAACCGCACGGTCGCCATGGTGACCGTGCAGACCGCGAGCGGTTCGAAGTGGGACTACCCGCGCGGTTTCACGGTGGAGACGTCTCTCGACGGCTCCACCTGGTCGACCGCCGCCACCGGAATCGCGTACGGCTGGAAGCGGCCGATCTCGATCGCACCGACCACCGCGCGCTACATCCGGATCACCCAGACCGGCGCCGCGCCGCAGTGGTGGACCATCGACGAGGTGACCGTCTACTCGTCGTACTGAGAACACGGGGACAAGAGGCCGGCCTGCGGGCCGGCCTCTTGCATCCCTGCTGATCCATGCCTTATTCTAAGACCTAGAGAAAGAACGAAGGAGTTCCATGACTCTCACCGACCCGAGCGGCCTCCCGGTCGACTTCCCCCCGGACTTCCTCTGGGGCGTCGCCACCGCGGCCTATCAGATCGAGGGCGCAGCGGCCGAGGGCGGACGCGGCCCGAGCATCTGGGACACCTTCAGCCACACGCCCGGCCTCACACATCGCGGAGACACGGGTGACATCGCCTGCGACCACTATCACCGGCTCGACGCCGACCTCGACCTGATCGCGTCGCTCGGCCTCACCGCGTACCGGTTCTCGCTCTCCTGGTCGCGACTCCAGCCGAGCGGGCGCGGCCCGCTCAACCCGGAGGGCGTCGCCTTCTACCGGCGGATGCTGACGGGGCTCGCCGAGCGCGGCATCCGGCCCTTCGTGACCCTCTACCACTGGGATCTGCCGCAGCCGCTGGAGGATCTCGGCGGCTGGCCGGAGCGGGAGACCGCGCTGCGCTTCGAGGAGTTCACCGCCCGCGTCGCCGACTCGCTGGGCGACCTCGCGCAGGACTGGATCACCCTCAACGAGCCGTGGTGCTCCGCCTTCCTCGGTTACGGCTACGGAGCACACGCGCCGGGCCGGCGCGACCTCCGGCTCGCCACCGCTGCCGCACACCACCTCAACCTCGCGCACGGGCTGGCCCTGCGCGCTCTGCGCTCCGCTCTGCCCGGTGCGCGGGTCGGCGTGACGGACATCGTCACCGACATCGTCGCGGGGGAGGGGCCGGACGACGCCGCTGCCGCGGACCGCCTCGACGCCGTGAGCAACCGGGTGTTCCTCGACCCGGTGTACCGCGGGGAGTACGGGGCCGGCGTGCACGCCCTCCTCGATCCTCACGGGCTCGCGGACCTCATCCACGACGGCGACCTCGCGCTCATCTCGGCACCCGTCGACTTCGTCGGCCTCAACCACTACCAGCGTGTGATCGCCACGGCCGACCCGGCCGCCCCGTTCGGCGTGCGCGAGACCCCCGCGCAGCCGGCGACCACATCGTTCGGCTGGTCCGTGATCCCGGACTCGCTGCACGCCGTGCTGCTCCGCATCTCCCGCGAGTACTCCGGCCTGCCGGTCTACATCACCGAGAGCGGCGCCAGCTTCGACGACTACGTCGACCCGGAAGGCGGTGTGGACGACACGGAACGCGTCGCCTACCTCGCCGGCTACTTCGCCGCCGCATCCCGGGCTATCGCATCCGGCGTCGATCTGCGCGGCTACTTCGTCTGGTCCCTGCTCGACAACTTCGAGTGGGCGGAGGGCTACTCCAAACGGTTCGGCATCGTCTACGTCGACTACCGCACCCAGGAGCGCATCCCCAAGCTCAGCGCCCGCTGGTACCGCGACCTCGTGTCGCAGCACGCCCGTCTCACCACCGCCGACCTCCCATAGCCGGCATCCACCACCCGCACCCACCTGCACACCCCTGCACACCCGAAAGGAAATCTCGATGAAGAGAATGCGCTGGCTCGCCCTGGGCACCGCCGCCCTGGCCGCCGCCACCCTCGCCGGCTGCTCCTCCTCCGGCTCGTCCGGCGACGCGACCGCCGGAAAGGACCTGACCGTCTGGGTCATGGGAGACAGCTCCGCCCACTTCGACGCGCTCGTGAAGCCGTTCGAGGAGAAGAGCGGGATCGACGTCAAGACCGTCGCGATCCCGTGGGACAACGTCGACCAGAAGTTCACGACGGCCGTCGCCTCCGGAGACGGACCGGACGTCGTCCAGATCGGTCTCTCCAAGCTGCGCACCTACGCCGACAGCGGCGCGCTGATGACCCTGGACGACGCCACCCTCGGCGACTACCCGAACCTCGCCGCATCCAACTTCGTCGAGGGCGTCGCCGGCGATGCCACCGCCATCGGAGGGAAGGTCGTCTCGGTGCCCTGGGTGTCGGACACCCGCGTGCTGTTCTACCGCAGCGACATCCTCGGCGCCGCGGGAATCGACACTCCTCCGGCCACCTGGGACGAACTGCGCGCCGACGCGAAGAAGCTCACCGCGCGCGGCAACGGCTCGTACGGCTACTACATCCCGCAGTGGGACAGCGCCCTCCCCGTCATCATGACGTGGGACCAGGGCGGCGAGATCGTGAACTCGAAGGGCACCATCGACTTCGACTCGCCCGAGTTCGAGAAGGCGGTCGACCTCTACACCGGCCTCTACGCCGACAAGAGCGTTCCCACCAACAGCGACTTCGACCAGACCCAGGGGTTCGTGACCGGCACGACGCCCATGCTGGTGAGCGGACCGTACCTGGCCGCGGCGATCTCGCAGGCGGCTCCCGAGCTCGCCGGCAAGTGGAACGTGACGACGGTCCCGGCGGCCGAGAAGGACACGTCCCTCCTCGCCGGCTCCAACCTCGGCGTCTGGGGCTCCACCAAGAACAAGGCGGGTGCCCTTCAGCTGCTCGACTACCTCTCCCAGCCCGACGTGCAGGTGAAGTGGTACGAGTCCGACGGGCAGCTCCCGACGGTCACGAAGGCGCTGGAGGACGAGAAGCTCTCCGCCGACCCGATGGTCGCGGTCTACACGAAGCAGCTCGCCTCGTCGCGGCTGCTGCCCCTCGTCCCGAACTGGGACGGTGAGACCGGCAAGGCCCTGCTCGACTCGCTGAACTCCATCGTGCTGACCGGCGCGAATCGCGACGAGACGCTGAAGAACCTGTTCACCACCACTAGCGGAACGTCCGCGAAATGAGACCCGGCGGTGCGCGGTGGCCCCGGTCGCCGCGCACCGTCGACCATGAGGCCATGAAGACCCGACTCGTTCCCTACACGTTCGTCGCCCCGGCGATGCTGCTCCTGATCGCGTTCGGCATCCTGCCGATCGCCGTCGCCCTCCTCGTCAGCTTCACCGACATGAACCTCGCCGGACTCGGCAACTGGTCGCGCATCCAGTTCGTCGGAGGCGACAACTACGCGGCCCTGTTCGCCGATCCCGCCTTCTGGCAGGCGCTGGGGAACACCGCGCTGTTCGCCTTCATCGGCGTGCCCAGTGTGATCGTGCTCTCGCTCCTCATCGCGCTCGCCCTCAACCGGTCGCAGGGGCGGTTCTTCCGTGCGCTGCGCTCCTTCTACTTCGTCCCGGCCATCACGGCCATCGTCGCCGTCGCGCTCGTGTGGGGGTATCTCTACAACACGCAGTTCGGCCTCTTCAACTACCTGCTGTCGCTGGTGGGGCTGCCGCCGGTGCCCTGGCTCTCCGACCCGACGGTCGTCAAGTTCTCGGTCGTGCTCGTCGCCGTCTGGCGGGGGCTCGGCCTCAACGTGATCATCTTCCTCGCCGCCCTGCAGGGCGTGCCGAAGGAGTATCTGGAGGCCGCATCGATCGACGGCGCCTCTGGCGCGCGCCGCACCTGGTCGATCGTGATCCCACTGCTGCGGTTCGCGATCTTCTTCGTGACCATCACGACGGTGATCGCCTGGCTCCAGTTCTTCGACGAGCCGTTCGTGCTCACCAAGGGCGGCCCGCTCGGCGCCTCCACCTCCATCTCGCTCTTCCTGTACCAGAAGGGCTTCTCGTCGAGCCAGTTCGGCTACGCCAGCGCCGGCTCGGTCGTCCTCGTCGCGATCATCGCGATCATCACCGTCGTCCAGCTGCGCCTGAGGAGATCCGATGTCGACTACTGAGCTGCTCGCCCGCGGAAGCCGCCGGCTCGTCACCGACGGGCCCGACGACGACGAGCCCGCGGCCGCGCCCCGTCGCCGCGTGCGCCGCGGCCGCGTCGGCACCGTGATCGTCGGCGCGCTGCTCGCCATCGGCGCGCTGGCGACCGCGTTCCCCTTCCTCTGGATGGTGTTCGCGTCGGTCAAGCCGCGCAGCGAATCCGTCGCCTACCCGCCCCAGCTGCTGCCGAAGGAGCCCACTTTCCAGTACTTCGTCCAGCTCTTCACCGAGCTCGACTTCGGCCGGTACCTCCTGAACACGCTGATCATCGTGGTCATCTGCATGGCGGGCCTTCTGCTCATGGCCGCGGCCGGCTACGGGTTCGCGAAGTTCCGCTTCCCCGGACGCGACGCCCTGTTCTTCCTCGTGCTGGTGACCATGATGATCCCGGGCCAGGTCACGATGATCCCGAGCTACCTCATCCTCAACGGGATGAAACTGACGAACACCCTGGTCGGCATCGCCCTGCCGATGCTCGTCTCGGGCTTCGCGGTCTTCCTCTTCCGGCAGTTCATGGCGACCATCCCTACCGAGATCGTCGAGGCGGCCCGGATGGACGGGGCGGGGGAGTGGCGGATCTTCTTCCGCATCATCCTGCCGATGTCCGGCCCCATCCTCGCGGTGCAGGTGGTTCTCACCTTCATCGCCGGCTGGAACAGCTTCCTCTGGCCGCTGATCATCGCCAACGACCAGAACCTCTACACGCTCTCCGTCGGGCTCTCGCTGCTCAACCAGCAGATCGCCACCAACCCGTCGCTGCAGATGGCCGCCTCCACGCTGATGGTCGTTCCGATCCTGATCGTCTTCGTCGTCTTCCAGCGCTACGTGGTGCAGGGCTTCGCCCTCTCCGGACTCAAGTGACCCACCCGAACCGATGAGGAACACCATGGACTCTTCCCTCCGCCCCCGCCCGGCCGGCTTCGTGCGCGCCGAGGGGACCCAGCTGGTCGACGACTCCGGCCCCCTCCTGCTCCGCGGGGTGGGGCTCGGCAACTGGCTGCTGGCCGAGGGGTACATGTGGCGGTTCGGCGACGAGATGTCCTCCCCGCGTCAGATCGAGGCGCGCATCGAAGCGCTGGTCGGCACCGAGCGGGCGGAGGCGTTCTGGCGACGCTTCCGGGACTCGTTCGTGACGGAGCGGGACTTCGCGCTCATCGCCGAGCGGGGGTTCGACCACGTCCGACTCCCGATCAACGCCCGCGGCGTGATGGACGACGACGCCGGACTCCTGGAGGAGGGCTTCGAGCTGATCGAGCGCGCGGTGCGCTGGAGCGAGCAGCACGGCCTGCGCATCCTGCTCGACCTGCACGGGGCGCCCGGCGGTCAGACCGGCACCAACATCGACGACTCGCCGAACGGCCTGCCCGAGCTGTTCATGTCGCCCCGCTACCGCGCGCAGACCGTGGAGCTGTGGCGTGAGCTCGCGCGTCGGTATCGCGACCGGGAGGCGGTGCTCGGCTACGACCTCCTCAACGAGCCGCTCCCGAACGAGTGGCAGCACCGCTACAACGACGAGCTCATCGACCTCTACCGCGAGCTGACGGCGGCGATCCGTGCGATCGACGACCGGCACCTGCTGATGTACGAGGGGAGCCACTGGGCCACCAACCCGGAGCCCGTGCGCCAGCGCTTCGACGACAATCAGGCAGTCCAGTTCCACCGCTACTGGTGCCCGCCCGACGAGACCAGCATCGCCGACTTCCTGCAGCTGCGGAGCGAGCTCGGCGTCCCGATCTACATGGGCGAGGGCGGGGAGAACACCCCCGGCTGGATCTACGCGGCCACCCGGTTGTACGAGCGGCACGGCATCGGCTGGAACTTCTGGCCGTGGAAGAAGCTCGACACGCTCACGTCT
Source organism: Cryocola sp. 340MFSha3.1 (assembly GCF_000383315.1). NCBI lineage: Bacteria > Bacillati > Actinomycetota > Actinomycetes > Micrococcales > Microbacteriaceae > Cryocola > Cryocola sp. 340MFSha3.1. The sequence continues at coordinate 1,657,840 of NZ_KB911087.1, read as the reverse complement.
CCGCTGTCCGTCCGGCCACCCGAGGGATGGGACCGGATCGCCGACCCGGCCGAGCATCCCGAACCCGAGGAGGCCGCGCGCATCCTCGATGCGTTCCTCGCGGCTGTGCCTGCGGACCGCTGCGACGTGCGCACACCGGTGCTGGACGCGCTCTTCGCCCGTCCCGACCTGCACCTCCCGGCCTGGACCGGGGTCCGGGACGCGGCCGAGACGCCCATCGACGACCTCACTCCGTCCGTGGTGCCGGACGGCATCTGGCATCACACCGCCGGGCGCCCGTACGCCCACGACGAGTACGTGCCGGTGGAGTTGCATCCCGGCTCCCGGCTCTCCTTCGGGTTCTCGGCACCGCCGAGATCGTGGACCGTGGACGCCGACCGGCCGCACGCCGTCACCGCCAGCTGGGACGACGGCGCGCTCACCCTCGCGGTCGCCGAGCGCGTGCTGGTGCGCAGACTCGAGGTCAGCGTATGACGGGATATCGTCGAGCCATGAGCGCACAGTCACGGCCCGCGGCACCCGGCATCCGGGAGTCCGCCACCGTGACGTCGCTGCGCCATCAGAACCGTGCCGCCGCGCTGCGGTTCGTGCTGCAGCAGCGCGAGACCACGCGTGCCGAACTGGCCCGTCGGTGCGGCTTCTCCTCGGCCTCGGCCGCGAACATCACCGCAGAGCTCATCGAAGACGGCCTGATCGCCGAGGTCGGCTCTGTCGCATCCCGGGGCGGGCGCCCCATCTCGCTCCTCGCACCGCGCGCCGACGGCGCGTACGCCATCGGGGTGGACGTGGGAGAGCGTGGCGTCGCCGTCGAGCTGTTCGACCTCTCACTGACGATGGTCGACCGGGAGTTCCGCGGCGGCCGGCGGGAGGAGTCGCCCGACGACATCCACCGCGACCTCAGCGAGGCGATCGCCGAGCTGCGGGAGCGCAACCGCGAGCGCTGGCCGCGCGTCCTCGGCATCGGGCTGGGCCTTCCCGGCGTGGTGGAGACGGAGGCCGACGGCACCCAGGTGCTCTACGCCCAGAGCCTGAGCTGGGCGCCCCGGCCGATCCCGCTCGACCTCGACCCCGACCTCCCCGTCTACGCGGAGAACGGGGCCAAGACGCAGGCGCGAGCCGAGCTCTGGTACGGCGCGGCGCGGGGCATCGACCATGCCGTCGTCGCTCTCCTCGGCCGTGGCGTCGGTCTCGGCGTGATCACGGACGGCGAGCTGGCGCACGGCGCACATAGCAGCGCCGGCGAGTGGGGCCACACCAAGATCCGCTACGGCGGCGCGCTCTGCCGGTGCGGTCAGCTCGGCTGCGTGGAGGCGTACCTCGGCGCCGACGCCATCCTCGAGGCGTGGCGCGCCCGCGGCGGCTCCTTCGACGGCAGCGGCTGGCAGGCTCTCGGCGCGCTTCTGGCGGCGGCGGCCTCCTCGGACCCGGACGCGACGGCCGTGCTGGACGACACGATCGACGCGCTCGGAGCCGCACTCGGCAGCGTGGTGAACCTGACCAACCCGCAGCGCGTGGTCATCGGCGGCTGGGTCGGGATGCGCCTGATGGAGCAGCATGCGGACCAGATCGCGGCGGCGGTGCGCCGGAACTGCCTGGACCGCCTCGGCGCCCAGTTCGAGCTCGTGCCGGCGACCTTCGGCGGCGACACGGTCGCCCTCGGCTCCGCGCTCATGCCGATCACGGCGCTGATCGACACTCCGCGGGCGGAGCTCTTCGCGAGCTGAGCGCCTCCTCCGGCTGCCAGGCGCCGGCGACGGCTGCGATATGCGAAAGCATGTAACGGGGACGCCACTGATCTCGCAGCACCCTCCTGTATCGAGCAGGTGAACGGGACACCAACAATGGATCAACCCCGCTCACGCCGCTGAGATGCCACGAAGGAGGAGCGCAGTGACGACCACCGACACCTTCGTCCCCGCCGACGACGACACACTCGACGTCGCGACTCCCGCGGACGCGCCGAGCGCGGGACCACGCTCCCGCCGCCTGCGGGGCTCGGGTCGTCGGACCGCGACAGGCCTCCTCCTGCTCGCCCCCGCGATCGTCGCGGTGCTCGGCCTCGCCATCATCCCGATCGTCATCGTCGCCCGCAACTCGTTCGCCGAGAGCAACCTGTACGGCGGGATCACCGGCGGATTCACCTGGGCGAACTACGCGCAGCTGGTCGATCCGGCCTACGCCAAAGTGCTCGGATACAGCCTCGGGATGGCCGCGATCAACACCGTCGTGTGCCTGGTGATCGGCTACATCGTCTCGTACTACATCGTCTCGCGGCCGCCGCAGCGCCAGTCCCTGCTCCTGCTGCTCATCATCGTGCCGTTCTGGACGGACTTCCTGGTGCGCACGTTCGCCTGGATCTCGGTGCTCGGCCGCGGCGGTCCCGTCTACGGCGTGCTCGGAGCGCTGGGCGTCGACACGGGGAGCCTCTCGCTCATCCCGAGCCAGGGCGCCGTGGTCATGGGGCTGCTGTACGCGTTCCTCCCGACGGCGATCTTCCCGATCTACGCCAGCATGCGGGCGATCGACCCCTCGGTGAAAGAGGCAGCGGCCGACCTGGGCTGCGGGTGGTGGCAGACCCACCTGCGCGTGCTGATCCCGCTCAGCAGCACCGGGATCGTCGCCGCGGCGATGCTCACGTTCGTCCCCACCCTGGGCGTCTTCGTCATCCCCGTGCTCCTCGGCGGCGGCAAGGACCAGCTCGTCGGGAACCTGATCGTCACCCTCTACACGGAGTTCCGCAACCAGCCGATGGGCGCGGCGGTCTCCATGGTGCTCCTCGTGCTGATGCTGCTCGCCATGGTGGTCGCCGGTCTCATCGCGCGACGCGGACGGAAGAAGGTCGCCTGATGGATCGCGTCACCTCCTGGATCGCCCGCATCGTCCTGGTGTTCCTCTACATCCCGATCGTCGCCGTGATCGTGTACTCGTTCAACTCGGCGTCCGGCGGGTACCAGTGGAAGGGATTCACCCTCCAGTGGTACGGCCAGCTCTTCAGCGACGGCGCCCTGCTCCAGACCCTCCTCATCAGCGTGATCGTCGGCGTCCTCGCCGCATCCGTCGCCACCGTGATCGGCCTGCTCGCCGCCATCGGGATGGTGCGCTTCCCGTTCCGCGGGTCGGCCGCGATCCTCGGCGCGATCGCCCTTCCGCTGATCGTGCCCGAGATCGTGCTCGGCGTCGCCCTGCTCAGCGTCTTCAGCTTCCTCCACATCCCGCTCGGCATCCTCACGCTGGTCCTCGGCCACATGATCATCACACTGCCGCTGACCACGCTCATTCTGATCGGCGCCTTCCGCACCCTCGACCCGAGCCTCATCGAGGCCGCCGCCGACCTGGGCTGCACGCCGTGGCGCACCTTCACGCGGGTCCTCTTCCCGCTTCTGCGCTCCTCGATCCTCGCGTCGTGGCTGCTCGCCTTCACCGTCTCGCTCGGCAACATCGTGATCTCCACCTTCGTCAGCGGAGTGGGATCCACGACCATGCCGCTGCGCGTCTACTCGCTGCTCAAGTCCGGACTCACCCCGGAGCTGAACGCGCTCGGGACGCTCCTGATCGTGCTCACGTTCGTGGTCGTCCTCTCCGTCGGCATCCAACAGATGCGACGCATCCTCGCGAGCCCATCCGGCGCCGCCGCACCACCCGACACCAGCACCACCTCCATCCGCACCCGCTAGCCCCCACCCCCGCACCCCCCAGAACGGGAGAACCCTCATGAAGCGCACCTCCGCCCTCATCGCGGTCGCCGCGGTCGCAGCCCTCGGCCTCACCGCCTGCTCGTCCGGCTCCGGCGGCTCGTCCTCGGCGCCCTCCACCCAGCTCAACATCTACGCGTGGGCCGACGAGATCCCGAAGTCCGTGATCTCGGCCTTCGAGAAGAAGACCGGCATCAAGGTCACCATCGACACCTTCGACGCCAACGAGACGATGATCTCCAAGCTCGCGGCCGGCGGATCCGGTTACGACATCGTGGAGCCCAGCCAGTACGCGGTGCAGCAGCTGGTCGGCCAGGAGCTGATCGAGAAGCTGGACCACTCCAAGATCACCGGGCTCGACAACCTCGGCAAGAAGTTCGCCGACCCCAGCTACGACAAGGGCAACGAGTACAGCGTCCCGTGGATCTGGGGCACCACCGGGCTCGCTTACAACCAGGCGTGCACCGGAAAGGCCGTGGACAGCTGGGACGCCCTGTGGGACCCGGCGTACAAGGGCAAGATCTACATGCTCGACAACATGCTGAGCGCATACATCCCTGCCCTGCAGTACAAGGGCCTCAAGGCGACGACCACCAGTGAGAAGGACATCGAGAAGGGCACCCAGGCGCTGCTCGACCAGAAGCCCCTGCTGGCGGGATACAACTCCTCCAACTACTCCGACCTGCTCGCGTCCGGAGACGCCTGCGTCGCGGAGGCGTACGGCGGCAGCGCGATCGCGAAGGTGACGGCCGCGAACCCCGACGTCAAGTTCGTCATCCCGAAGGAGGGCGGCACCCTGTGGGTCGACGGGTTCTCGATCGCCAAGGACGCCCCGCATGCCGACGCGGCGTACAAGTGGCTCAACTTCACCCTCCAGCCGGAGATCGCGGCCATGGCCACGAACGACGGCGGCAGCGCCTCGGTGAACGAGGCGGCCAAGGCCCACATCACCGACAAGGCGCTCCTCGAGAACGTCGCCGTGTACCCGACGGACGAACAGCTCGCGAGAGCCGAGTTCATCGTCGACCCCGGCAAGGCGCTCGCCTACTTCCAGCAGGGCTGGACGAAGGTCAAGGCTTCCTGAGGCCAGGCCGCCGACACCACACGGACGACACCACGAGGACGACACCATGACCACGCCCGCCAGCCCGACCGTCACCGCCCCGGCACCCGCCGGAGCGGCGGACCGGAAGACTCCGGCCATCCGTCTCACCGGCGTCACGAAGACGTTCGGCAGCACGACCGTCGTGCAGCCCGTCGACCTGACGATCGGGGACAACGAGTTCTTCTCGATCCTCGGTCCGTCGGGATGCGGCAAGACGACGCTGATGCGGATGATCGCCGGCTTCGAGACGCCGACCGGCGGCTCGATCGAGCTGGCGGGCCGGTCGGTGGAGTCGCTCCCCACCCGCAAGCGCGACCTCAACATGCTGTTCCAGAGCTATGCGCTGTTCCCGCACCTCTCGGTGCGCGACAACATCGGCTTCGAGCTGAAGGTGCGCGGTCGCAAGCGCTTCCCCGACCGGGAGGGCGCGGTGGATGCCGCACTCGCCCTGGTGCGGATGGAGCGCTTCGCCGACCGCAAGCCGAACGAGCTGTCCGGCGGCCAGCGGCAGCGCGTCGCGCTGGCTCGCGCCATCGTCTCGCGACCCGCGGTCGTGCTCCTCGACGAGCCCCTCGGCGCCCTCGACCAGCAGCTCCGGAAGGAGATGCAGGTCGAGCTCAAGCGGATGCAGCGAGAGGTCGGGATCACGTTCGTCTACGTGACCCACGACCAGGAGGAGGCGCTGACGATGTCGGACCGCATCGCCGTGATGTCGGAGGGACGCGTCCAGCAGGTGGATGCGCCCCGCGCCATCTACGACCGCCCGGCGAACCGCTTCGTCGCCGGCTTCATCGGCACGTGCAACCTCTTCGATGCCGTCTATCACGGCACTCCGGCCGGGGCCACGGTCGACATCGCCGGCCTCGGAATCGTGCCGGCCCGCACCGACGCGGCCGGACCGGGCGCCGAGGTGACGGTGGCCGTCCGTCCCGAGCGCGTCGCCCTGCGCGCCGGATCGGAGCCGGCGCCGGCCGGCAGCGGCGCGGTCGCGGCGACGCTGCTCGACGCGGTCTTCCTCGGCGACGAGTGGCGCTACATCGTCCGCGCCGAGCAGGGCGCCGAGTTGGTCGTCACGCGGCCGAGCGGCCCCGGCGACGACGCACTGACCCGGCTGGTGCCCGGCGACGCGGTCACGGTCTCCTGGCACGCGGACGACGCCCACATCCTCGCCGCCTGAGCGCGCGAACCCCCGCTCCCCCTCCCCGAAAGGATCACCATGAAGGTCGCAGCAGGCCAGCTCGCGCCGACGACGGACCTGGCCGCCAACCGCCGGACGATCGAGACCCTGGTCGATGAGGCCGCGGCGGACAACGTCGACCTCCTCGTCCTGCCGGAGGAGGCGATGCTCCTCGCGGACGGCGTCGACCTCCCGCTGGGCGACATCGCGCGGGCGGAGTGGGGCGGGTTCGTCGAGTTCGTCTCCGGGCTCGCCAAGCGCACCGGCATGGCCATCATCGCCGCCGGGTACGAGGGCACCGACGGCGACCGCCCCTACAACACCATCGTCGCCATCGACGAGCGCGGCATCGAACGTGCGCGATACCGCAAGCTGCACCTGTACGACGCGTTCGCGTACCGGGAGTCCGACTACGTCACCCCGGGCGACGCGAACCCGGTCGTGGTCGAGCTCGCCGGTGCCTCCGTCGGGCTCGTCAACTGCTACGACCTCCGTTTCCCCGAGCTGACCCGCAACCTCATCGACCAGGGAGCCGACCTCATCTCGGTCTCGGCCGCCTGGGTCTCCGGCGCGATGAAGGAGGACCACTGGCGCACACTCCTGCGCGCCAGGGCCATCGAATCCACAACCTGGGTCGTCGCGGCGGGATCGGCGTCACCGGACTGCATCGGCCAGAGCATGGTCGTCGACCCGTTCGGCATCGTGCGCTCGTCGCTCGGCGGTGAGACGTACGGGTTGGCCGTGTCCACCGTGTCCCAGCGCCGCACGGACGAGGTCCGCGCCGTGCTGCCCGTGCTCGAGAACCGCCGGCTGAACACATCCATCAGCCTCTGACCCCGTCCGCCCCACCTCGCGAGGAACATCCATGCCCGTCACCATCGGCCCCACCCCGTCCGCGCTTCCCCAGGAGCTCCTCGAGAAGCTCGCCCGCGTCTCGTTCCCGACACTCGGCCACTACCTCGAGGAGGGGTTCGCCGACCCGGGGATCGTCCGGCTCGCCGGCACGACGCGCGTGATCGGTCGCGCCGTCACGGTGCGGACGACGGCCACCGATTCGACGATGCTCCACCACGCCGCCGGCCTGGTGGAGGCCGGGGACGTGATCGTCGTCGACACCGGCGGGGACATCCGCCATGCACCCCTCGGCGAGGTCGTCGCCTCCGCGCTCACCTTCCGGGGAGCGACCGGAGCGATCGTCGACGGCGCGGCCACCGACATCGACGAGATCGCGGGACTCGGGCTCCCGGTGTACGGGCGCGGGTTGAGCATGCTCACCACGAAGCTCCACGACATCGACGCCGGGGGACTCAACATCCCCATCGTCTGCGGTGGCGTCGTCGTGCGCCCGGGCGACGTGGTGCTCGCGGACGCGAACGGGGTGCTCTTCGCACCCGCGTCGGTGCTCGAGCAGCTCATCGACACCGCGCTCGAAGACGACGCGGAAGAGCCGGATCTCGTGCAGGCGCTGCGGGACGGCGGACGCCTCGGCGACCTCACGGGCGCCAGCGCGACCATCGCCGGCTTCACGTCCTGAACTCCCCTCACTCCTCCTCCCGCTACCGAAAGGACCCCATGCTCCTCAAAGCCGCCATCAACGGAGGGAGGACTCCCGACGAGTTCCCCGCAGTCCCGCTGACCGCGGAGCAGATCGCCCGGGAGTCCGCCGCCGTGCTCGCGGCCGGCGCCGACGTCGTCCACGCTCACGCCCGCGCGGCGGATGGCTCCCAGACGATCGACCCGGAGGCGATCGGCGCGATGGTGCGAGCCTTCCGTGCCACGGTCCCGGACGGGGTGATCGGCACGACGACCGGACTCTGGACGTGCTCCGGACACGCGGAGCGGATGCGGCTCATCGCCGCGTGGCCCGAGGACGCCCTGCCCGACTTCGCGTCGGTCGCATTCAGCGAGGAGGGCGCGGCCGAGGCGGCCCAGCTGGTCCTCGACCGCGGAATGGTGCTGGAGAGCGCGGTCTGGTCGATGGCCGACGTGTCGGCGCTGCTCGCCTCGCCGACGCTGCACCGCAACGTGCGCATCCTGATCGAACCGGAGACAGAGGACGTGGAGGAGGCGGTGTCTGCGTGCCGCACGATCGCCCACGTGTTGCGCGACGCGGGCGTGGAGGCCCCGATCCTCTACCACGGGGCCGACCAGACCGTCTGGCCCGTCGTCCGCGCCGCGATCCAGGACGGTTGCGAGACACGGGTGGGGCTCGAGGACGGGCTCACCCGCGAGGACGGCTCTCCGACCGCGGGCAACGTGGAGCTGATCGGCGCGGTGCGTGCGCTCGAGCCGATCATCGCCTGAGGGTGCACCGGCTCCGGCGTTCTCAGGATGAGCGTTTAGGGTGCTTGCGATGATCGACGACACCGACCGCAAGCTCATCGAGCTGCTCATGCGCGACGGGCGCCGGCCGTTCACCGAGCTCGGCGCCGAGCTCGAGGTGAGCGAGGCGACGGTGCGCGGGAGGGTCGCGCGCCTGCAGGAGTCGGGCATCCTCAAGATCGTCGCCCTCTGCAACCCGCTGACGCTGGGTCACCAGTCGGTGCGCCTGATGATCGGCGTCGGGGGCCACTCGCCGCGGGCCGTGGCGAAGGCGCTCGCCGACATGGCGATGGTCAACCACGTCGCCCTCGGGACGGGCGCGCACGACGTCTACGTGGAGGCGACCTGCCGCGACCTGGACCAGCTCGTGACCCTGCTCGACGACGTTCGGCGCGTTCCCGGCGTGACGGACATCGACCAGTTCGTGCTGCTGGAGCTGTTCAAGGACTACTCGTGGGTGGGTCTGCGCGACAAGGCCGGCCAGAGCGCGGGTCAGGGCACCGGCCAGACCGACTGAGCCCGAGCGTCAGAGCTTGGGGAGCTGCGGCCGGGCCGTCCGCCGTTTGATGATGGCCTCGTCGACCGGCGCCGAGTCCTCGCGGAAGCCCGCCCAGAGGTAGGTGTCCTTCATCACCTCGAGCACGGTCATCGTCTCGACGTGCTGGACGCCGTTGACCCTCCGGACCTTCTCGTTCAGGATGCTGGAGAGGTGGATGACGTCGTCGCAGCGCAGATCGGCGATGAGGTCGTAGGCTCCGACCGCGCTGGCGACGAACTTGATCTCCGGAACCGTCACCAGCTGTTTCGCGACCGCGGCGACGGCGACACCGCGGATGCGGATGGCGATGTGCACCTCGATCTCGCCGAGCTTCGGGGCGTCGGGCATTCCGACAACCTGGACGATCCCGGCCTTCGAGAGGCGGCGGTACCGCGCTCGGACGCTCGGCTCCGAGAGGCCGACGTTTCGGCCGATGACGGCGAACGAACGGCGCCCGTCGACGCGCAGCTGATCGATGATCTTGCGGTCGATCGTGTCGATGTCCATGCGGGGCTCCCGGGGCGTCGGTGGTCCAACTCTATGCGGTTGTCAGCCCCCGCACCACGAGGTCCAGCAAGCGCTCGACCTGCGCGCTGTCGGTCGATTCCGCGGTCGTGAGGAAGACGCCGACCATGGCGGCGGTCACGTCGTCGGCCGAGACGTCGTCGCGGAAGAGCCCGCGCTCGATGCCGGCGGCGAGGAAGGGCTGCACGGCCGCGTCGACCCGCTGCCGGGTCTGCGCCGAGGCTGCTGCGGTTCGTGCGCCTCCCGCCCGGAGCGACTCGGCCATCCCGCGCTTGGTGGCGATGAACCCGGAGTAGAGACGCATGAACTCGCGGAGTGCGACATCCGGCTGTTCCGTCGGCAGAAGCGAGGCGCCGCGGTCGAGGACGGCGTCCAACTCGTTCTCGTAGACCGCGGCGACCAGGTCCTCGCGGGTCGGGAAGTTGCGGTAGAGCGTCCCGATGCCGACCCCGGCCGCACGTGCGATGGCTTCGAGGGAGGCATCCGGGCCCTCGGTCGTGAGCGCCTCACGGGCGGCGTGGAGGATGGCCGACCGGTTGCGTGCCGCGTCGGCACGCGGTCTGCGCGCGCGAGTGGATGCGGGATCGGCGCTCAAAATGGAGGTACCTCCGGTTTAAGTGGTAGCGTCATGGCAGCGGAGGGGCCTCCGCTTCTGACCAGTCTAGGAGGAGACATGACCGACACGACGATCCGACCCGGGGGGACGTTCCATCTCGGCGGCCGTGACGTCGCCCGCGTGGGCTACGGCGCGATGTCCCTGGAGCGCTACGAGGACGACCGCGAGACCGGGGTCGCCCTGCTCCGCCGTGCGGCCGAACTCGGCATCGACCACGTCGACACCGCCGACTTCTACGGTGCCAGCGTCTCGAACGACATCATCCGGCGGGCGTTCGGAGACTCCGACACAGTCGCGATCGCCACGAAGGTGGGCGCTGTGCGCGTGGATGCGCCCGTGCCCCTCGCTCTCGCCCAGCGACCCGCGGAGCTGCGCGCCCAGGTCGAGGACAATCTGCGGACGCTCGGGCGGAGCAGACTCGACGTGGTCAACCTGCGCCGACCGGAGGTCGGGCCGGGTCTCACGGTGCCGGTCGAGGAGCTGGTCGACCTGGACGACCAGCTCGCCGAACTGATCGCGCTGCGAGACGACGGCCTGATCGGCGCGATCGGGCTGAGCGCCGTCGGTGCGTCGACCCTGCGCCGCGCCCTGCCCGCCGGGATCGCCTGCGTGCAGAACGCCTACTCCCTGCTCAGCCGGGAGCACGAGGACCTCCTCGCCCTCTGTCTCGCCGAAGGGATCGCCTGGGTGCCGTTCTTCCCGCTCGGTAGCGGCTTCGCGCAGTACCCGAAGGTCGCCGACGACCCCACGGTCCGGCGCATCGCCACGGAGACGGACGCCACGCCTGCCCAGGTCGGCCTCGCGTGGCTGCTCGCGCACGCGGCGAACGTCCTGCTCATCCCGGGCACGGCGAGCATCCCGCACCTGGAGGAGAACGTGGCCGCCGGCGCGCTGGTGCTCACCGCGGAGCAGCTGGCCGAACTGGACGCCGTGGCCGGAGCGACGGCCGGTCCGTCGGATTCCGCGCGGCGTTAGTCCCCACGTCAGAGCGCCCCGTCGAGCACCCGCGCCGCCGCCTCGCGGGGCGTGAGCCGGCTCGTGTCCACCACCCGACCGGGGATGCGTGCTGCGTCGAGCACCGCATCCAACTCTCCGAAGCGGTGCAGGTGCCAGCCGGCCGCCGCGTCGTCGTCGCGGTGCCGTGCGCGCAGCCGGGCCTCGCCGATCACCGGGTCGACCGTGAGGCGGACGACCGTGAGAGGGAGTCCGCCGAGTGCGTCGCGATAGCGGGGCAGCTCTGCGGCGTCCTCGATGACGCCGGGGAGGATGAGGACCTGAGCGCCCGCAGCGCGGTGGTTGGCCGCGACCGGACGCAGGTTCGCGAGCTCCAGCGCGGAGTTGAACGGGTCGCCCTCCGGGGCCGGCCAGCCCGCGCGGAGTGCGTCCAGATCGATGATCGCGTGCGGGACGCCGCGCTCGATCAAGAGCGCGCTGACCGCATCCGCCGTCGTGCTCTTGCCGACGCCGACCGTGCCGTTGAGGAAGAGTGCCTGCTCACGCATGGGATCAGTCAACCGCACGCGCTAGGCGAGCCACTCGAAGTAGAACGACCCGACGCCGACGGCGATCAGCACGCCCGCGATGATCCAGAACCGCACGACGATCGTGACCTCGGGCCATCCCTTCAGCTCGAAGCTGTGGTGGATCGGCGTCATCGGGAAGAGACGCTTGCCGTGGGTCGCCTTGAAGTACGCGCGCTGGACGATGACCGAGCCCGCCTCGATGACGAAGAGGCCGCCGATGAGGATCAGGAGCAGTTCGGTGTGGGTGAGGATCGCGAGGGCGCACAGCGCTCCGCCGAGACCGAGCGCGCCGGTGTCTCCCATGATGATCTTGGCGGGACTGGTGTTCCACCAGAGGAATCCGACCAGAGCGCCGCAGATCGCCGCAGCGACGATGGCCAGCGACAGCGGGTCGCTCGTCGGATAGCACTTGGCCACGTTCGCCGGGTTGATGTTGGGGTTGAAGCAGGACTGGTTGAACTGCCAGAAGCCGATCAGCGTGTACGAGCCGATCGCGAGGACCGAGGCGCCCGTCGCCAGGCCGTCGAGACCGTCCGCGAGGTTCACGCCGTTGGTGGTCGCCGACGCCAGGAGGTTGATCCAGACCAGGTAGAGGACGAAGCCGACCACGGGCACCACTGTGGCGATCCGGGCGAAGTTGAGCGCGGGGATGTCGCGGATCGCCGAGACGGCCATGGACGCCGGCGTCGTGCCGTCGGCGGTGGGGAACTGGAGTGCGAGCACGGCGAACGCGGTCGCGACGATCGCCTGCCCGGCGATCTTCGCCCATCCGCCGAGTCCGAGGCTGCGCTGGTGGTGCACCTTCAGGAAGTCGTCGACGAACCCGACCGCCGCCATGCCGACGAACATCAGCAGCACCAGGAGCGACGACGGGGAGATGCCGTCCCCGCCGTTGAGGAGGGCGGATACGAAGAACCCGAAGAGCGTCGCCAGGATGAAGACGATGCCGCCCATCGTCGGGGTCCCGCGCTTGACGTGGTGCGACTGGGGTCCGTCGTCCCGGATGAACTGCCCCCACTCCAGCCGCCGGAACAGCCGGATGAAGAGCGGCGTCAGGAAGAGCGAGAAGGCGAGGGCGAGACCGCCCGCCGTAAGTAGGGTCCCCACGCAGCGAGTCTGGCAGGCGGCGCCTCGCCGGACGTGATCCGCGCCGAGCACTCGAAGAGTCGACGCGCCGGGAGGGGCGACGGCGGCCCGATCGCCGTCGCCCCGGTCGGATGGACTACTGGATGCCCTCGCGCACGAGCCGCCACTGCTGCGTCGCACTGCCGTCGGCGGTGCGCTGCTGGGCGAAGGCGCCGTCGGCCGTCGACGATCCGGCGATCTCGAGCGGCTTGCCGCTGTTCGCGTTCGTCAGCGTCCACCAGCCGCCCGAGGTGCTCGGCGACCACACCTGGGTGGCGTTGCCGGTCGGACCCCATTGCGCCGCCCGCACACCGTCTGCGGTCTGAGCTCCGGGGATCTCGAGCAGCTTGCCGCTGTTCACATTGAACAGCTGGAGGCCGTTCGACACCGGGTGCACGTTCCACACCTGGCACGCGTTGCCGGTGTCACCCCACTGCCCGGCCCCCGCACCGTCTGCCAGGGACGCACTCGCGATCTCCAGGTACTTGCCGCTGTTGCGGTTCACGACGCGGAACTGCGGATCCAGGGCGGTCCCCGGCTTGTACAGCTGGATGGCGTCGAGCTCGGCGAACGAGGTGCCCTTCGTGAATGCGATCGTGTTCGCGCCCGCGTTCAGCGTGACCGTCTTCTGCACCCAGCCGTAGCGTCCCCAGTTCACCGTCGCCGGGTAGCTGAGGGTGGATGCGGTGCCGCCGTTGACGCTGACGTTGTGCGTGGATGCCGCGCCCGTTCCGTTGTCGTAGCGGACGTTCATCGTGTACGAGCCGGCCGACGGGACCCGCACGGTGAAGGTCACCGAGCTGGTCGTGTTGTTGATGTTGCCGACCTTGCTGCCGTTCGACGCATCCGGATCCGTGACGAGGGAGGTGTCCGATGTGCGGGCGGCCTTCTCGGCCTCGTACTGCTGGGCGTCCAGCGGGATGGAGCCGACACGGATGTCGTTGTAGGTGGTCGTGAGGTTCTCGACGTTGGTCGCCTGGTACAGCGTGCGGCCGTCCACCGAGTAGTCGATGCTCTGGGCGAAGCCGCTGAAGGTGCCGCCTTCGGCGTCCGGTCCGTCGTACGTGACCGCCATCGGAAGTCGCTCCCACGGCCCGTCGCCGAGGTTGTAGTTGACGTAGAAGTTCTGACCGCCGTCGATGGTGCCCGTGGCATCCAGCGACCACTTGGATGCGACGACGACCATGCCCTTCGGCCCGCCGCCCGGGACCCACTTCACATACGGCGACGATCCGATGCCGCGGCCGTTTGCGAGGGTGATGGGCGTGCCGATGCTGGTCGTCGGCGACCAGTTCAGGCCGTCGGGCGACGTCTTGAAGTACACCGGCGCGGTGTTCTTGGTCTGCGACGGCCGGTTGACCACCTCGAACGTGGCGAGGTAGCGGCCATCGGGCAGCTTGGTCACCGTGATCATGCCGGGCCGGTCGGACTGGTTGTTCGGGGCCGACACGTTCGACTCAGCACCCCAGGTCGCGCCGCCGTCGGTGGACCGCCGATACGACACCGCCTGCAGGACACCGCTCGCCTTCTGCCGCTCGTCCGAGAAGTAGGCGACCAGGCCGCCCTGCCCGTCGATGGCCAGCGACGGCTCCCACACGGTCGAGGTCGTGGAGGTCGGGCTCGGGTCGTAGACGGCGGGCCCGCCGGTGTCGATGGTGCTCAGATACGACCACGACGTGCCCTGGTTCGTGCTCTTGTAGACGACCAGGCGGCTGCTCGAGCGGTCCTCCGGCATGATCATCCCGGCGAGCAGGATGGTGCCCGCGGCCAGCCCGCCCGTCGCCTGCGAGACCTCGAACAGGAACGGCTGGGAGGTGCGGGTCAGCGTCGGGAACGTCGCGCTCGGCACGACGTCCGTGACGTGGGTCCAGCTGGTCCCGTCGTCGGTGCTGCGGTAGATCGGGTAGACCTGCACGCCGTTCACGAGCACGAGCTGGTCGTAGGTGACCAGTTGGGTGCCGTTCGCCGCCCCGCTGTTCTTGAGCACGATGTTCTTCGCGTACGTCGTTCCGGCCGCGCGGCCGCCCTCCGGGTTGAACGACGTGCCGGCGGCGGGGGAGTAGACGAGCGATCCGTTGCCGGTCGTCACGGCGGAGGCGGGCGCGGCGGTAAATGTCGCCGCGACGAGGGCGCCGGCGACGGCGCCGGCCACGGCGAGTGCCCGGAGTCGTCGCCGCGGCGACGCGCCCGATGTGGTGCGTGATGGAAACATTGTCGGTTCCTTCTCTCACTGGTGACCCGTCCGCGGGCGCGGGCGGGCCGTCACGACGTCGGGCTCGTCGTCACGTCTGGACGTCAGGTCAGCAGGCTGACGTCATCGGCAGGCAGAGGGGCGAGCCGGGCGGCGTACTCGCGGAAGCGGTCGGCGACCGGGTTCGGCCGCCGCAGCAACCCGGCGGGCGACTCGACCAGGTCGTGGAGCCCCATGGTCAGCAGGTGGTCGGCGCGCGGCCGGTCGCTGTGCCGCCACGTCCACTCGTACATGTCGAACAGCGGCCACCAGACGTACCCGACCACCGGTGCACCCTCGGACCGCATGCTCTCCACGAGGGCGCGCGACTCATCCAGCCAGTGGATGCGCTCCTCGACCGTTCCCGTCACGCACGTCTCGGTGACCATCACCGGTGCGCCGTACCGCGAGGCGAACCGCTCGAGCGCCTCGCGGAGGCCCTGCGTTCCGCGGTCGACGCTCGGCCGCGGGTCGGCGAAGCCGCCGCCGTGCCGGGCGCCCGCCTCGAACAGCTCGGTGGAGTGGCGCGGGTAATAGTTGACGCCCATGATGTCGGGGCGCACGGCGTGGGCGGCGAACCAGTCCAGCTCGGCGTCCGTGACCGCCGGGGCGAGCCGGTCGCGCAGCGGGTGGGCGTCGTCGACGCGACCGGTCACGAGGTCCTCGACCAGGTGCACCTGGTGCCGCAGCCGCTCGGCCTCCGCGTGATGCTCCGGTGCGGTGTCGTCTCCGACGTAGCTGATGGCGGCGTCGACGTGCACGAAGGTCGCGCGGTCGCCGATGCGGGCGGCCAGCGCCTCCTGGCTGAGCACGAAGCCGCGCGCCAGGTTCGCGGCGATGGTGGCGAAGCCCTCGGCGCCGGTCCGGTAGGGCGGCCAGTAGCCGTACTCTCCGGAGAACAGCGCATGGATGACCGGCTCGTTCACCGGCGTGTAGTCCACGACCCGGTCGCCGTAGCGCTCGCCGAAGCGGTCCGCGAACTCGGCGACATGCTGCGGGTAGTCCGCGGAGGCGAACTGGTCGGTCAGCCAGGTGGGGGTGCCGTAGTGCAGCAGGTCGATGATCGGCCGGAGGCCGGCGCCGAGCAGCGCATCCACCGCCCGGTCGGTCCAGTCCCAGTCCCAGCGGCCGGGCTCCGGCGCGATCCGGTACCAGGGAACGCCCCAGCGCAGCACCTCGGCGCCGACGCCCGCCGCGAGGGCGAAGTCCTCGCGGTACCGGTCGTAGTGCTCGGTGAGCTCGTACTCGTCGATGGCGCGCTCGCCGGGCCGCTCCTGCGGCACGAAGGTGTCCTCGATCCCGAGTCCGAGGTGCAGGCGGCCGTCCTCGAACCAGCGCGGGGCCGTCACTTGAGCCCCGTGGTCGCGACGCTCTCGATGAAGCGGCGCTGCATGATCAGGAACATGACGGCGAGCGGCAGGACCGCGATGAGCGATCCGGCCATCATCGTGCCGTAGGGGATGATGCCGCTCGGCCCGGTCAGCAGGGTGAGGCCCGACGTGATCGTGCCCATCTCCGGCGAGGTCGTGAAGACGAGCGGCCAGAGCAGGTCGTTCCAGTTGTTCACGAAGGTGAAGATGGCGAGCGTGAGGAGGGCCGGGACGGCGTTCGGGAGCACGATGCTGCGGAAGATGCGAAACTCGCCGGCCCCGTCGATCCGCGCCGCGTTGTCGAGGTCGCGGGGGAGGGCGATGAAGAACTGGCGCAGGAAGAAGATGCCGAAAGCGTCGGCCGCCCGCGGGATGATCAGCCCGGCGAACGTGTTGACCCAGCCGAGCTGCGCCACCAGCTGGTAGACGGGGATGAGCGTCGCCTGGAACGGGATCATCAGGCTGGCCACGATCACGATCAGCACGACCCTGCTGCCGCGGAAGTCGATGCGGGCGAGGGCGTAGGCCGCGAGCGAGTCGAAGACGAGGGCGAAGACCGTCACCCCGCCCGCGAAGACGAGGCTGTTGAGGAAGAGCCGCCCGAACGGGAGGTCGCTGAAGATCTTGGTGAAGTTGTCCAGCGTCCACGTTCCGGGGAGCAGTGTCGGCGGATAGGCGTTGATCTCGGACGCCGGCTTGAACGCCGTGAGGACGATCACGATCACGGGGAGCAGCACGATGGCGGTCAGCACCAGGGCGGCGGCGAAGAGCAGCCAGCGCTCTGTGGTGCGGCCGACGCGCCGGCGGCGGGCCGTGGTGGCGGCCCGGGCCGTGGCGGCGGGGGCGAGGGTGGCGGTCATGCGAGGTCCTTCTCACGGCGTCCGAAGAAGCGGAACTGGATGAGGCTGAGGATGAGGGTCGCGGCCAGCAGCACGTAGGAGAGCGCTGTCGCGAGCCCGAGGTCGAGCTTCTTGAAGCCCTCCTGGTAGATCTCCATGACGACGGTCTGCGTCGAACGGTACGGACCGCCGCCCGTCATGACGTAGATCTGGTCGAAGGCCTGGAGGGCGGCGATCATCGCGAACACGACGACGAACGCGAGGGTGTTGCTGAGCTGGGGGAGGGTGATGCTGATGAAGCGCCGCCAGGCTCCCGCGCCGTCGATCTTCGCCGCCTCGTACAGCGACTCGGGGATCTCCTGCAGACCGGCGATGAAGATCACCATGTAGAAGCCGAAGCTCTTCCAGATGGCCACGAGCACGACCGTCGGCATGGCGAGCGCCGGGTCCTGCAGAACGTTTCCGAGCTGGATGCCGACGCTGCGCAGCCAGTAGTTGAGGAGGCCGACCTGCGGGTCGAGCAGGTACGTCCAGGCGAAGGCGGCGACGGCGAGGGAGACGATGAACGGGAGGAACAGTGCCGTGCGGAAGAAGCCGCGACCGAGCAGGCGGCGGTTGGTGAGGAGGAGCGCGAGCAGCAGTGCCGCGATCAGCGCCGTCGGGGTGAAGAGCACCGTGTAGAGCGCGGTGTTGCCGAGGGTGGCGAGCACGCGTGGGTCGGTGAAGACCTGCACGTAGTTGTCGAAGCCCACCCACTCCTCCAGGCCGAAGCCGCTCGCGTTCGTGAACGAGAGACGCAGGGCCGACAGCATCGGCCACCCGACGAAGGCGATCAGGACGACCGTCGCGGGGAGCATGAAGAGCAGGGCCATCGGTCCGCGGCGGCGGCCCGAACGCGGCCGGCCGCCGAGCGGGGCGGGCGGGCGATACGGCCGGCGGCCCGTGCGGGAGCGGGTGAGTGTGGTCATGATCGCTTTCGGAAGAGGGTGGTGGACCGCCGGGGTGCGGCGGTCCACCGGGTGGATCACTTGCCGAGTGCCTGCTGCACCTGGGTGGATGCCGACTTCAGCAACGCATCCGGGTCGCCGCCGGCGAGGGCCTTCTGCGTCGCTTCGTCGACCGCCGAGAGGACATCCGTGCTGTTGGCGACGCCGGGGAGCAGGGGACGCGCATCCCCGACCAGGTCGGTGAGCGTCGCCACGACCGGGTTCGACGACACGTCGGAGGACGGGATGTCGGTGCGCAGCGGCGGCCACGCCGAGCCGAGCGACCACTTCGTGGCGACCTCCTTGGTGAAGAAGTAGGCGAAGAACTTCTCCGCCGCAGCCTTCTTCGCAGCGTCTGCCTGAGCGGTCACCGCGGCCGAGATGCCGATCGCCGAGGCGGCGGCGCCCTTCGGTCCGGCGGGGATGCCGGCGATGCCGTAGTCGATCTTGTTCTCGGTGGCGACGCCCGCCATCCACGGTCCGCCGATCTCCATCGCGGCCTTGCCGGAGGAGAACAGCTTGTCGGAGGCGACGCCGTCCAGGCCCGTCGGCGAGATCTTGTCGGCGGTGACGGCCTTCGCCCAGTACGACAGCGTCTCGGCGTTCTCGGAGGAGTCGAGCACCGACTTCGAGCCGTCGACGATCTTCCCGCCGTTGCCGTAGAACAGGCTCGCCCAGACGCCGTTGCCCACGGTCGCGTGGTCGGGGAGTGCCAGGCCGTACTGCTCGGGGGTGCCGTCGCCGTTCTCGTCGACGGTGAGCTTCTTGGCGTCGGCCACCCATTCGTCCCACGTCTTCGGGAACTCGGTGATCCCCGCCTTCTCGAAGAGCGCCTTGTTGTAGATGACGGAGAGCGGCACGAAGCCGGTGGGGATGCCGTAGTAGGAGTCGTCGACCTTCTCCATCTCGACCGCTGCGGGCCGCAGCGACGCGCTCTTCGTCGCGCTGCTCGCGTAGAAGTCGTCGAGCTTGGCGAACGCGCCCTTGGATGCGTACACCGGGAGGGTCTCGGCCGGCATCGCGACGATGTCCGGCCCCTTCTTGGCGGAGAGCGCGGGGAGCAATGTGTCGCCGATGACGGCCCAGGTCTTGGTCGTGGTCTTGATCGTGATCTTGTCCTGCGACTTGTTGAAGTCGTCGACGATCGCGTCGAGCACCTTGCCGTCTGCTTCGGTGTAGCCGTGCCAGAAGGTGAGAGTGACGGGGCCGGAGTCGCCGGAGCCGGGGGAGGTGGAGCAGCCGGCCAGCGCGAGAGAAGCGCCGGCCGCGACGGCCAGCGTCGCGAGCAGTTTCTTCATTGAATGCCTCTCATGGGACCGACCGCTCATCGTCGATCGGATCGGGTTTACAACGATGTAATCAACGTTGTAAATGGGAGTATAGGCAGGCGGCGGAGCGGGCGTCAAGCCGAAAACCGCTTACCCCCCGTTCGGCCGGATCCGGCACGGGGCCCGGAACTGTGCCAGACTCCGCGCCAAGGGGTGTGGAAGACGAATCTCGTCGTATGCCAGGACCCCCCGATTCGGGCGGGGGCCTTCGTGGCCGATTCGACATCCACTTCTTCTTCACCATCTTTCGGCGCGCGCATCGGCGTCGGGGCGACAGCGGCAGCTCTTCTGGCGCTGCTCGGCCTGTGCTTCGGCCCGGCTGCGGCGCACGCGGACACCACCCTCGACGGACCGGTGGACATCGGGACTGCCGCGCCCTTCGGCGTGCTCGGAGCGAGTGAGGTGATGAACACCGGGCCGACCGTCGTCGACGGCGATGTGGGCGTGTCTCCTGGCTCGTCGATCACCGGGTTCGGGGGCGCTCCCGACGGCACGTTCACCGGAACCCTGCATCAGACCGACGCCGTCGCAGCTCAGGCGCAGAGCGACGTGACGACGGCCTTCAACACCGCCAGCGGACTCACGCCGACGACCTCCGGCATCGGCGAGCTCAACGGGTTGTCGCTGACACCCGGCGTCTACTCGGGTGGCGCGCTCTCGCTCGCGGACAACGGAGCGCTGACCCTCGCCGGCAGTGCGACCTCGGTCTGGGTCTTCCAGGCGGCCAGCACGCTGACCATCGGATCGGCGACGCACATCACGATGACCGGCGGCGCGACCGCCTGCAACGTCTTCTGGAGGGTCGGGTCGTCGGCGACGCTGGGCACAGCCGCGCAGTTCATCGGGACCGTGCTCGCGGACCAGTCCATCACCGCGACGACCGGCGCGACGATCGTGGGCCGCCTGCTGGCGAGCAACGCGGCGGTCACCCTCGACACCAACACCGTGACGGCCCCGACGGGATGCCCGCCGCCGGGCACACCCGTCACGACGTCGAGCCCGTCCATCACCTCCGGAACGCCGACCGCTCCGGTCGCCGGGACACCGTACGCGTTCACCGTGACCGCCTCCGGCACGCCGTCACCCACGTTCACCGTGAGCGCCGGGGCTCTCCCGGCCGGTCTCACCCTGAACGGCACCACCGGAGTCATCTCCGGGACGCCGACCACGCCGGGTTCGTCGACCGTGACCATCACCGCTTCCAACGGACAGGGCCCCGACGCATCGGCGACGTACACCTTCGTGACGGCGCCTGCGCTAGTGCTCGTCGGGACGGAGGGGGTGCTGGCGATCGGCTCGGAAGGCGCGACCGCATCACTCGCAGACAGCGGGAGCGACCCCGTCCTGCCGTTCGTCGCGGCTCTCGCGCTGGTCGTCCTGGGGATCGCGGTGAGCCGTCTCGGAGTGTCCCGTTCGGCTCGCGGCCGGCTCTAGGCGGGCACGTTCGGGCTGTACGGCACGTGGAGCGTGTCGGCGAAGCGGGCGAACAGCGAGGCGTCGCCCTCCAGCTGCACCGCACCGGTCGCGATCGCGGTGTCCGCATCCAGCTCTCCCGCGAGGAGGTCGCGGATCTGCGGGCCCGCGGTGATGACGAGGTCCGGTGCCTCGGCCGCGCCAGGGCCGACGGTGATGACGCCGTCGCGCATGATCAGGTGCGTCACCACCTCGCCGACGCGGACGGTGTAGGCCGTGTCCCACTCCTTCGGGACGACGCCGTCGCCCGCGGCGACCTTCAGCGCCGAGGCGATCGATGCGGTCGTCACGATCTCGCCGTCGCGCGGAGTCCGCATCCCGCCGGCGCCCCAGCGCGACAGCGCGTCCATCGCCGGGCCGAGCTCCTCGCCGCGCGGGGTCAGCCGGTAGACGACCGCCCGCTCACCGCTTGACGGAGCCATCCGCTCGACGATGCCCTCCTCCTCGAGCTCTTTCAGCCGGGAGGCGAGGGTGTTCGTGGGGATGCCGGGGAGGCCGGAGACCAGGTCAGAGTAGCGCTGCGGGCCGACGCTCAGATCGCGCAGGATCAGCAGGGTCCATCGCTGCCCGACGATCTCGGCTGCGCGTGCGAGACCGCAGAACTGCCCGTAGTGCTGGTTCGTCATGAATCTCACTGTAGCACTTGACTTCATTATTTGCAGTGTGCTTTATTTTTTGAAGTACATCCGATGAAGGAGAACGCCATGACCGACACCATCGACCGCGCAGAGCTCGCCAGCGAGCCGACCCCGGTCGCCACCGCAGCACGCAACCGCACCGCGCTCGCCCTGCTCCTCGCCGCCGTCTTCGTCGTGTTCCTCAACGAGACGATGATGGGTGTCGCGCTCCCGCGCATCCAGGAGTCCCTCCACATCGACGCCACCCAGGGGCAGTGGCTCACGACGGCGTTCGCGCTGACGATGGCCGTGGTCATCCCCGTGACGGGCTGGCTGATGCAGCGGCTCAACACGCGGCCCGTCTTCATCGTCGCGATGTCGAGCTTCGTGATCGGAACCCTCATCGCGGCCCTTTCGCCGGTGTTCGAGACCCTGGTGGTCGGCCGGGTCGTCCAGGCGGTCGGCACCGCGATCATGATGCCTCTCATGATGACGACGGTGATGACGATCGTCGCGGAGGAGCAGCGCGGCCGCGTCATGGGGCGCGTCTCGATCGTGATGTCCGTCGCTCCCGCGATCGGTCCGATCGTGTCCGGGGCGCTGATCCAGGTGCTCCCGTGGCAGGGGCTGTTCTGGGTGATGCTGCCGATCGGGCTCGTCATGCTCGCCATCGGCGTGCGCCGGGTGCCGAATGTGTCGGAGACGCGGAAGGTGCGCCTGGACACGCCGTCGGTGATCCTCTCGGCGCTCGCCTTCTCGGCCCTCGTGTTCGGCCTCAGCCAGATCGGCGCCGCGGCGGTCGGCTCGGCGGCGGTCCAGCCGTGGATCCCCATCGTCGTCGGCCTGATCACGCTGGCGTTCTTCGTGTGGCGGCAGCTGGCGCTGCAGCGCACGGACTCGGCGCTGCTCGACCTGCGCACGTTCCTCTCCCGCGACTTCGCGGTCTCGGTCTCGATGATGACCGCCGCCATGGTGTCCCTCTTCGGCGCCTTCATCGTGCTGCCGCAGTTCGCCCGCTACACCCTGGGTCTCGAGCCGCTCTGGGTCGGCGCGATCCTGCTCCCCGGCGGCCTGCTGATGGGGCTGGCCGGTCCGACGGTCGGCCGGCTGTACGACCGGTTCGGGCCGCGGCCGCTCGTGATCCCCGGGTCGATCGGTCTCGCCGTCGCCCTCTGGACGCTGGCGCTCGGTCTCGGCGAAGGGTCGTCGTGGGTCGTGCTGCTCGGGGCGCACATCGTCCTGATGCTATCTCTGGCGTTCCTCTTCACGCCGGCGTTCAGCTCGTCGCTCGGCTCGCTCCCGCCGCGGCTGTACTCGCACGGCAGTGCCACCATCGCCACTCTGCAGCAGGTTGCCGGCGCCGCAGGAACGGCCATCTTCGTCGCCCTGTACGCGACGGGCGTCGCCTCGACCGGAGGCGCCGACCCGGACCTGCCGACGGCGGCCGCCGCCGCGCACGGTTCGCACCTCGCGTTCCTCGCCGGCGGCATCCTGTCGCTCGGAGTGGTCGTGCTGGCGCTCTTCGTCCGGAAGCCCGCCGCGGGCGCCGCGGAGATGCCGGAGCTGGAGGTCGCGGAGGCCTAACCGGCCGAGCGTTCGAGATAGGCGCCCAGGGCATCGAGCAGGCCCCGGGTGCCGCTCTCGCGTCCGGGGCCGTCGGCCCAGAACCGGTCGAAGAAGACGCCGTGCTCCACGTGCGTGAAGCGGGTGCCCTGCTCGATCGGGTCGAACTCCAGCGACGCGACGGACGTCGACATGTGTTCCCCGTCGATCCACATGTCGTAGGTGGTGACGATGCGGACGTGCTCGACGATGTCGGTGTAGGTCGCTTCGTACCGAGAGACCGGGCCGTGGTGGAACTTCCCCTCGGCGACGTCCCGTCCGCCGACGCGGAAGTCGAACGACCACTCGCGCGGCTCCATGGCGTCGCCGGCTCCCCACCAGCTGAGCTTCTGCTGCTCGTCGGCGAAGGCGTCCCAGACGCGCTCGGGCGGGGCGGGGTAGTCGCGGGTGAGGGTGAATCCGGCGCGGGCGAGGCGGCGATCGATCGTCATGGCTGCGTCCTAGCGGGTCAGGGTGACGTGGATGGTGCCGCTCTCGGCGACCTCGGTGGTCACCGTGTGCGTCGAGTCCATGCCGGTCAGGTCGTCGAAGAGCCGATTGCCGCGGCCCAGGAAGACCGGCGTGATCATGAGGTGGAGGTCGTCCACCAGTCCGGCCTGCAGGAAGGCGCGGGCCGTGCGGTACCCGCCGCCCACCCGGACGTCCTGGCCGCCAGCGGCCTCGGTCGCCTCGGCGAGCACGTCCTCCGGGGAGGCGTTGCGGAAGTGGAAGGTCGTGCCGCCGTCCATCTCGATCGCGGGGCGGGGAGCGGTGCTCGTGAGCACGAAGACCGGGGTTCCGAAGGGCGGCGTGTCTCCCCACCATCCCTTCCACTCCGGGTCGTCGGGGAACGAGTGGAGGCCGAACATCCCGGCGCCCAGGATCTCGGCGCCGACGCCCTCGAAGAACTCGCGGCCGACCCGGTCGTCGACGCCGGTCGTGCCGGCCCCGCTCGTGTCGCCGAAGATGCGCTCGCGGAACGTCCGGGTCGATGCCCAGGCGGCCGTGAGGCGGCCCCAGTCCTCGCCCATCGGGTTGTCGGGCGACACATCGGACGGCGTGTAGCCGTCGAGCGAGGCGAAGAGGTTCATGCGGACGCGGGTCATGTCAGGTGTCCTTCGGGGTCGGCGCCGAGGCGCGGGCGAGGTGGATGCCGAGGCGGTCGGCCTGGTGCTCGGCGGGCGTGCGTTGCTCGCCGAGCCAGAGGTGCAGGATGTCGAGGGCGCCCGGCCGCAGGCTCACGGTGCGGACGCGCCCGTGCTTCTCGGAGGTGATCACTCCGGCGCTCTCGAGCACGCTCAGGTGCTGCATGAACGACGGCAGCGCCATCGGGAACGGTTCCGCGAGCTCGCTCACCACCGCCGGTGACGCCGCCAGCCGCTCCACGACGGCTCGCCGCGTGGGGTCCGCGAGGGCGCGGAGCACGGCGTCGAGCTCGTCGTAATACTTAGGCACGTGCCTAAGTGTGGCGGTAACGGCCTCGTTCGTCAACCCGTGGTCAGGGTTTGGCGCCGTTGCTGAACGAACCGTGCAGGGTGGTGTCGGCGAACACCGTGGTGTCGATGACCGCGCGGACCGCATCCAGCGTCGCCGGGTCCGCGCCGTCGACGAGCACCGTCAGCGAGCCGTACTCGACGCGCATGGTGTACGGGATGGACGCCTCCAGTGAGGTGACATGCGGCGTCGCCGCCAGACGCGCGAGGCCCTCTGCGACGTCCGTGGAGGTCTCGATCGGGATGGTCTGGTCGAAGGTCCGGCTGTAGTGGACCGTCGTCTCGATGTGCCCGGGGCCGGCCGGCATCTTCAAGGAGAGGCTCACACCCGTCCACGCGAGATGCTGCGCCATCGTCGTCGGAACTGCCGCCGCCTGAGCCGGTGTCGCCTCCGCCTCCATCACGACGTCGACCTGGCTGGAGAAGTGGTTGGAGACGACCCGGCAGTCCGGTCGGTTCGGATCGTCCGAGGCGGTTCGTGAGTTCGATGTGCGCTCGCTCACCGTGTCGACGCGCGCGAGCTTTCGGACGGCGGCGACGGCCTCCCGGACCTCTCCGGCGACATGCGGATCGAGCGTCGGGGCCGGCGTCGGGGATGGATCCGGCTCGGCGCCGCGGGGAAGGCAGGCCTCCGCAGGCGCGGCGGAATCCCGGCCGGTCGCATCCCGCGCCAGCCCCTCGATCATCGAGCACCCGGACATGAGGGCGGCAGCGCAGACGATGGCCAGGATGGTGGCGGCGCGGCGAAGCATAGGCTCGAGGCTAGTGCGGTGGCCCGTTGCGGGCGTCAGCCTCCGGGATGAGCTCGGCCAAGCGGGTACACCAGGCCGACCCGGCGGCGATCGTTTCGGACCGCGATAGTCGGGTGCGGCGTCCCACGGCCTACCAGGCTGAAAGGCGAAGGAGGGACCGTGATCGCGATTCTCAACCGGGTGGTCGAGGTGATCGAAGACCACCTCGCCGACGACCTCGACCTCGCCGAGGTCGCCCGCGGACTCGGCACCACGGAGTACCACGTCCGTCGCATGTTCTCGTCGCTGGCCGGGATGCCCCTGTCAGAGTATGTGCGCCGTCGTCGCATGACCGTCGCCGTCGCCGATCTGCTCGGAGGCGACGACCTGCTCGCCGTCGCCGTGCGTCACGGCTACGGCTCCACGGAGGCGTTCAACCGGGCGTTCCGGTCGGTGCACGGCGCGAGCCCCGCCACCGTGAGACGCGATGGCGGCCCCCTTCGCACGCAACCGCAGCTCAGGTTCCGCCTGATCGTAGAAGGGAACACCCCGATGGACACCCGAATCACCGACCGACCGGCCTTCCGGCTCGTGGGCCACGCAGCTCGCGTGCCGCTCATCCACGAAGGCGTCAACCCGCACATCCAGGCCCTCGTCGCATCCATCGAGCCGGACGAGCATGCTCGCCTCACGGGCCTCAGCGACACCGAGCCCGCAGGCCTGCTCCAGGTCAGCGCCGACGTCGACCCCGACTACACCGAGGGGACCGAGCTCACCTATGTCCACGGTGTCGCGCGAACGGTGGACTCGCCGACACCGGACGACCTGGACGCCATCGAGGTCCCGGCCGGGACCTGGGCGGTGTTCCGCATCGACGGGGACTACCCCGCGGCGCTCCAGTCGGCGTGGGCCGCGACGGCGAGCGAGTGGTTCCCCTCCAACCCGTGGCGTCTGCGGCCGGGCCCGTCGATCGTCGCGGTCCTCGACCGATCGGCGGACTTCACCACCGCGACCTGCGAGTTGTGGCTGCCGGTGGAGCGCGCCTGACAGCGGATCAGCTGATCGCGCCGAGCGCCCGGCGGACACCCTCGACGTAGTCGGTCGGCTGCTCCCAGGCGGCGAAGTGACCGCCGTGCGGGAACTCCAGCCAGTCGACGACGGAGAAGAACCGCTCGACGAACTGCCGCGGGGCATTGACGAGGTCGCGCGGGAACACCGTCATGACCGTCGGGATCTCGATCCTCGGCCAATCCTTCGGCGCCGCAGCCGCGTACGGAGTGAAAGAGGTACCGATCGCGCCGGTGTACCAGTACGCCGAGATCCAGGTCAGGGCCTCATCGGGGGTGAACGCCCGGCGGAGGTCGCCGCCGGAGTCCGTCCAGTCGATGAGTTTCTCCAGAATCCACGCGGCCATCCCCGCGGGGGAATCGCCGAGCCCCACCGCGAGGGTTCGGGGGCGGGTGGACTGCTCGTGCATGTACCCGCCCTCGCGCTGCTGCCAGTCGCGGCCGCGCTCCACGTAGGCGCGCTCCGTCTCGTCGAGGTCGTCGGGGAGTCCGACGAGGAAGTGGTACTGCGAGAGGTCGGTCAGATGCAGGGCGCTGACGTGCGAGCCGTGGCGTCCGGCGATAGCCTCCCCGACATCGCATCCCACGTCGCCCGCCGAGATCACATACCGGTCGAACCCGAACTCGGCCATGGCGTCGGCGACGGCGTCCGCCATCTCGACCGATGACATCCCGCCGCCCTCCACCGGTGCGGCGAACGGATACCCGGGCAGAGCGGGGAGCACGAGCGTCACGTCGTCGAGCAGGGGCAGGATGCGCTCGAAACGGAGCACCGAGTCCGGCCAGCCGTGCAGGAGGAGGACGACCGGCGCATCCTCGCGGTCGGCGGGCCGGACGATCGCGCGGATGGGCACCGCGGTGTGTTCGGTCTGCACCCACGGCCAGGAGGCGATGCGGCGCTCGTGCTCGCGCCAGTCGTAGTCGTCCGCCCAGTACCGCAGCAGGTCGGACAGCACCTCGGGGTCGACTCCGCCGAGTCCGTCGCGCTGTGGCAGCGGCACCCTCCGGAACCGCTCGAGGCGCGAACGGAGGTCGGCGATCGCCTCCTCCGGCACCGGGATGAGTTCGTGACGCTTCATCGCTCCTCCTCCGCAGCCGCGCTGCGCGTCGTTGCTCTCACGCCCGACTCGCTCATGCCGACGCCGTCCGGATCCTCACCTCGCGCTCCATGCGCTTCTCGTGGCGTTGTCGGCCCTTCGCGGCCTCCAACTCGCGGCTCTTCGGCGGGGCGTTCGTCACCAGCTGGTCGAGCATCCGTCTGGTCGCCTCGGCGATCTCGTCGATGGCCTGCTCGAACGCCGCGGTGTTGGCCCGGGACGGATGCGTCGAGCCGCTGACTTTGCGCACGAACTGGAGTGCGGCCTCCCGCACCTCATCGTCCGTCGTGGGCGGTTCGAAGTTGTGAAGGCAACGGATGTTCCGGCACATGCCGCGACGATATACCGCCCACCGCCCTCCTCCCAACCGCCCACCGTCGAGTCCGCGATCTTTGCACGCTGAGGGTGCGAAAAGCGGTAAGTCTGTGCGGACTCGACGGTGGGCGGAGGGGGCGACGGCGACGGGTCAGGGGGTGAGGACGATGCGGCCGAAGACGGCGCCGTCATCCATGAGGCGGTGGGCGTCCGCCGCGCGGTCGAGCGGGATGACCTCGTGGACGACGGCGTGCAGCTCGCCGCGGATGGCGGCCTCGAACAGCTCGGCGCGTGCGGCGGAGCGCGCGAGCGGAGGGATGGAGTCGAGGCTGAAGGCGGCGACGGAGCGCGAGGCCTGGAAGCCCTGGAGGAGGCGCGCCCCGAAGTCGGCGGGTGGGAATCCCGCGACCGCACCGACCAGGACCAGGCGGCCATTGGGGGCGAGCCGGTCGATGAACGCCGGCATGCCGTCGCCTCCGACGATGTCCACGATCACATCGAACGGGCGGGAAGCCCCGTCGGGCCCGTGGCCGGACCGGTCGAGCACGTCCGTCGCACCGAGCGCCGCAAGCCGACGACCCCGCTCAGCGGAGGAGGTCGTCACGGCCACCGCGGAAGCGCCGGCGCGCGCCGCCAGCTCCACCGCGGCGATCCCGATGCTGCCGCTGCCACCGCGGATGAGCACCGAGTCGCCAGGCGCGAAGGGGGCGCGGGCGAGCGCGAATCGCGCGACGGGGGCCGCGCTGCCGATCGTCACCGCATCCACCGCCGACAGGTCGTCGGGGAGCGGGGTCACGTCCTCCACTGAGGCGACGGCGCGCTCGCTGTAGCCGCCCGATCGACCCGTGAACGCCCAGACGCGGCGACCGATCCAGGAGGGGTCCACGCCGTCGCCGACCCTGGCGACCGTCCCGGCGACCTCACTGCCCGGGATCATGCCCAGCGGGTAGCTCGAACCGAGCGTCCCGCGCCGGATCACCGCGTCGACGCCTCCGACGCCGATCGCCTCCGTCTCGATCAGCAGCTGCCCGGCACCGGCTTTCGGCTCGGGGGCGTCGGTGACGGCCATCCCGCTCGGGTCGCCGTATTCCTGGATCGCAATCGCTCGCACATCTTCTCCTTCTCGTTGCGGTACTCTCGCACGGTAGTGGACGCCCCCGTCCACTTGATCGAAGTGAGACCGTCGGGAGGACGAGTGACTCAGATCCTCCGCTCGGATGCGCAGGATAACCGCGACCGCATCCTGGCGGCGGCACGCACCCTCTTCTCGGAGCGCGGACTCGACGTCGGGATGCGGGAGGTCGCCCGCCACGCCGAGGTCGGCCCGGCGACGCTCTACCGCCGGTTCCCCACGAAGCAGTCGCTCATCGACGAGGCGTTCCAGGTCGAGATGCGGACGTGCCGGGCGATCGTCGAGGAGGGCTGCGCCGATCCCGATCCGTGGCACGGCTTCACGTCGGTCATCGAGCGCCTGACCGCGCTCGACGTGCGGAACCGGGGTTTCGTCGACGCCTTCCTGTCGATCGCGCACAGCTCCGCAGCCTTCGCGCAGCACCGCCGGGAGCTGCTTGGGATGCTGGACGGTCTCGCGACGCGGGCGAAGGCACAGGGCCGGCTGCGCCCCGACTTCGTCGTCGACGACCTGGTGCTCATGCTGCTCGCCGGCCGCGGCCTGGGGTCCGTGTCGCTCTCGCGGCGGGATGCGGCGGCGCGGCGCTTCGCGGGTCTCGCCATCGACGCCTTCCGGACCGACCGGGCCGCCTCCGCCGGCTGACCGCGGGCGCTCAGCCGGCGGTGCTGCGGATCCCGTCGAGCTGGAGGTCGAGGTAGCGGCGCCAGTCGCCGCTTCCGGACATGTTGGCCATGGCTCCGCGGGTGATCAGGATGAAGTCGTCGGGCCGGAAGTCGGGGCGCAGCAGCCCGGCGTCGACGGCGCGCTGCACGACCCGGTCGACGATCTCCGAGAACGCGTGCTTCTCGGCGGCGATGTCGGCCCAGGTCGGCTCCTCCGGGCTGAGGATGGCGAAGCGGAACGCGGCGTCGGGCTGCGCCGATTCGAGGTAGCCGACGAGGAGGGTCTCGAAGGCCGTCCACGGGTCGTCGAGCTGTTCGGCCGCCCGGGCGAGTTCGGTGACCGCCGCGAACCGGCGCGCGATGATCGCGGCCCGCAGCGCCCGCTTGTCTGCGAAGTGCCGGTAGAGCGTCCCGACGCCGAGCCCGGCCCGGGCGGCGATCTCATCCATCTGCACGTTGTCGCCGTGGCGTGCGAACAGGTCGCTGGCCGCATCGAGGACGGCTTCACGGTTGCGCCGGGCGTCGGCGCGCAGCGAGCGTTCCGGTGCGGTCATGATCCCTCACTGTAGTTGACGTCAGGGAGGCGTCGGGGCTACATTCGGAACCGGAATTCAGGTTCATTTTTATGGAGGTCTCATGATCGTCGTCACCACTCCCACCGGCCGGATCGGCAGCCGGCTCGTCACCCTGCTGCTCGAGCGGAGCAGCGAGGTCCGCGTCATCGTGCGGGACGCATCCCAGCTCGACGACGCCGTCCGCACCCGCGTGGAGGTCGTGGAGGGATCGCACGCAGACCCGGCCGTCCTCGACGCGGCCCTGCCCGGCGCGGACGCGCTGTTCTGGCTCGTTCCGCCGAACCCGGCGGCACCGAGCGCCGAGGAGCACTACCTCGCCTTCGCGCGCGCCGCTTCCGCCGCCATCCGTCGTCACCGAGTCGGCCGCGTGGTCGGGGTCACCAGCGCCGGACACGACTTCCGAAAGCCGGCGGGCGTGCTGTCCGCGGCGTTCGCGATGGATGCGGAACTCGCCCGGTCCGGCGCGGCCTACCGGGCGTTGTCGCTGCCGTTCTACATGGAGAACCTGCTCGGGCAGGCCGACGCGATCGTGCGCCGTGGGGCCTTCTCGCTCACGTTCGCCGCCGATCGGCCGCTCGCCATGGTCGCGACCCGCGACATCGCCGAGCGCGCGGCGGACCTGCTCACCGATCCCACCTGGCACGGGCAGGAGAACCTCCCGCTGTTCAGCCCGGACCGCCTCGCGCCCGACGCGATCGCCCGGGTGATGAGCGAGGAGCTGGAACGCCCGGTCGCCTACGAGAGGATCGCGATGGACGACTTCGCCGAGCTCCTGCGGTCCCGAGGGGCGAGCGGGCAGGCGATCACCGACACGATCGAGATGTTCGCCGCACAGGATGCCGGCATCTACGACGCGGACTGGGCGACGGCCGAGATCGCCCCCACCGACTTCCGTACCTGGTGCCGCGAGGTGCTGCGCCCGGCGGTGGAACGAACCGCTGCGACGGTGGGCGCGAAATAATCGGGGGATGGACTCCTACTTCCGGCGCATCGACGACACCCGTTTCCGCCCGACCGTCGATGCGGGGGGAGCCTGGAACGACGGCGAGATCCACTTCAGCCCGCTCGGCGGCCTCATCGTGCACGCGATGGACCGCCACCGCGCCGACCGCGACGCGGCTCCGCTCTCGCTCGCGCGGGTGAGCTTCGACATCCTCGGCTTCCTCGCCGCCGACGTGTGCGACATCGCCGTGGAGACCATCCGTCCCGGCCGGACCATCGAACTGGTGGAGGCGACCGTCGTCATCGCGGGCCGTACCGCTGTGCTCGCGCGGGCCTGGTACACCGTCGACGGCGACACCAGCGAGGTGGCGGGAGGCGAGCCGGAGCGGATCGCCGTTCCCGGTCCCGACCGGCGCTGGCCGATGACGGAGACCTGGCCCGGCGGCTACGTGGCCTCGCTCGAGATGCGGGCGGCCGAGGACCCGCGCCCGGGCCGCGCGACCGCGTGGCTGCGCACCGATCGGGCGATCGTCGCCGGTGAGGAGGCCAGCCCCCACGCCGCGTTCATCGCGCTGGTCGACACGGCGAACGGAATCGCCGTGCGCCGGCATCCGACCGAGTGGATGTTCCCCAACCTCGACCTGACCATCCACCTGTTCGCGCAGCCGACAGGGGGGTGGGTCGGCCTCGACACGACCGTCACCTTCGGGTCGACCGGGCAGGGCCTCACCAGCACAGCGCTCCATGACGTAACCGGGCCGGTCGGCCGGGCGGAGCAGATCCTCACCGTCCGGCCGCTGACCGGACGCGCCTAGGCCGGCTCAGTCGAGCACGGCGAGGGCGTCGATCTCCACCAGCATCTCCGCGCGGGGGAGCCCGGTGAACACCGTGGTGCGCGCCGGCAGAACGCCCGAGCGGACGCGCGAGGAGAGGAACTCGCCGTACGCCTCGTTCATCGCCGCGAAGTCGTCGCGCGTGGTCAGGTAGACGCGCAGCATCATCACGTCGTCGAAGGTCGCGCCGCCGGCCGTGAGGATCGCCTCCACGTTCTGCAGAGTCCGGATCGTCTGGCCCTTCACGTCTCCCTCGTGCACGTACGCGTTGGTGGCGGGGTCGACGGCCCCCTGTCCCGAGACCTGGAGGAACGGACCGCGTCGCACCCCCTGCGAGAAGACGTGCGCGGGGGCAGGGGCCTCGGCGGTGAATACGGCGATGCGTTCGGACATGGCTTCCTTTCGAAGGGGGGATCGCTGCGGTCAGGCGGCGCGGGCGCCCAGCTCCGCGGAGACGCGCCCGGCCGCGGCGTGGAGCGCCGGGAGGAGCTCGACGACGCCCTCGTACGGGAGGACGACGTTCGGGACGGAGATCGAGATGGCGGCGACGACACGACCGTCGGGGCCGCGCACGGGCGCTCCGACGCAGTTCATGAACGTCTCATGCTCCTCGTGGTCTTGCGCCCAGCCCCGTCGCACGCTGCGGTCGACCTCGGCGAGCAGGGCCTCGGGCGTGGTGATCGTCCGGTCGGTGAAGCGCTCGAAGTCGAGGCCGGAGACGACCGCGCGGCGCTCCGGGGCATCCAGCCCTCCCAGCAGCACTTTGCCGACCGCGGTCGCGTGCAGGGCGGCGGGGAGGCCGATCCGCGAGTACATGCGGAGCGGTTGCCGCGACTCGACCTTGTCGACGTAGGTCGCGACGCCGTCGTCGTAGGTCGCGAGGTGGACGGTCTGCCCGGTCTCGGCGGCGAGTGCCCGGAGCTCCGGACCGGCGGCGCCGCGCACATCCAGCGCATCCAGTGCACCGGAGGCGAGGGCGAGCACGGCCGGGCCGATCCGATACCGGTGGTGGCTGTCGTGGCCGACGAAGCCGCGCTGCTCCATCGTCTGGAGCAGGCGCAGGACCGTCGTCTTGTGAACGCCGAGCTCCGAGGCGAGCGGGTCGAGGGTGGTGATGCCCCGGGCGATGAGCCCGAGGAGGTCGAGCGCGCGGCCGAGCGACTGGCTCACGACGACACGCTCCAGGGAATCATGCCCGGACCGACGGACCAGCTCGCCCACTCGTCGTCGGACGCGCGCACGATCCTGTCGCGTTCCGTCTCGTTCGGAACGGCGGGCGGGCGGTCTCCGCGGCTGGTGAGGGTCAGCGCCGCCAGCGCGTGTCCGAGGCGGAGGCTGGCGGCGTCGTCGCGTCCCTCCGCGACTCCGCAGAGGAAGCCGGCAGCGAACGCGTCGCCGGCGCCGACGGGCTCCACGACGTCCACGGTGAGGCACGGGACGTGCACCTCCGCGCCATTTCGTCGGTGGACGGACGCGCGACGGACGTCGTCCTTCACGACGATGGTGTCCAGCCGGGGATGCGCAGCGAAGAGCCGACCGGCGTCGCCGTGCCCGAAATACGCCTCGGCCTCGTCGCGACCGACGAAGAGGAGGTCGGCCTGGCCGACCAGGGCGGTCAGCGCGGAGGTGTCGCCGTCGCTCCAGAGTTGAGGGCGGAAGTTGAGGTCCACGCTGAGCCGGGTGTTCGCACCGAGCGCCTGCCGCAAGCCCGAGACGGCCTCGGCGGCAGTGCGGGACAGCGCCGCAGTGATGCCCGAGGTGTGCACGAGTTCGGCCCGGGCGAGGAGGGCGGCGACGGTCGGAGCAGCCACGGTGTCCGGCGACAGGGCAGAGGCCGCGGATCCGCTGCGGTGATAGTGCATCCGGGTGCGGACGCCCTCCGCGGCCCGGATCGTCTCCTTGATGTAGAGCCCCGTCGGGCGGGTGGGATCGAGTTCGACGGCGGACGTGTCGACTCCCGCCTCGTCCGCGACACGACGGATGCGCTCGCCGAATCCGTCGGTTCCGAGCCGCGACACCCACGACGTGGGCACGCCGAGGCGCGCGAGGCTGGTCGCGACGTTGAACTCCGCGCCGCCGACGTCCGAGCCGAAGGTGCTCGCCTCGGCCAGCGATTGCTGCGCGTCCGGATAGAGGACCACCATCGCCTCGCCGATCGTGACCTGGAGACCGGCGCTTCGCATGCGGTGTGCCCTTCCTCGATCGACGGACTCCATGCTAGACAGGGATGCACACAAGACGCAATGACCGTTGCATATCGTGCAACCAGCGAGGGAGGCCTGTGCCGGACTTCAAAGCGATGCCCCTCGGTGGGCCACCCGCCGCCATCGACACCCTCGCGGCCGATCGCCCGTCGTTGTCCGACTTCCCGACCCCTCTCGTCACCCTCAGCGAAGAGGCGCTCGCCCACAACCTCCGGACGATGGCGGCCTGGTGTGCGTCGGCGGGCGTCGGACTGGCGCCGCACGGCAAGACCACCATGAGCCGGGTGCTCTGGCAACGGCAGCTGGATGCGGGCGCCTGGGGGATCACGGTGGCAACGCCCTGGCAGGCGTCGGTGGCGCTCGACTGGGGCGTCCCGCGCATCCTGCTGGCCAACGAGCTCGTTCAGCCGGCGGCGATCCGCGCTCTCGCCCCGTACGCCGCCCGGCTGACCGTCTGGGCCGACTCGGTGCGTGCCGTGGAACTCCTCGCGAGCGTGCTGGACGAGGCGGATGCTCCCGTGCCGCTGGCGGTGCTGGTCGAGCTGGGAGGCACGGGAGGCCGGACCGGGGCACGTGGCGTCGACGCGGCTCTCGAGGTCGCGCGTGCCATCGCCGCTGCTCCCACACTGCGGCTGGCCGGGGTCGGCGGGTACGAGGGTGCGCTGGCCCACGATGCATCGACGTCATCGCTCGACCGTGTGCGGTCGTACCTCGCCGATATGGCGCGGCTGCACGAGGAACTGGATGCGCAGGATCTCTACCCGGCGGAGGGCCCGGTGCTGCTCACCGCCGGTGGCAGCGCATACTTCGACGATGTCGCGGCGGTCCTGGCTCCGCTCCGCGACCCGGAGGGCGAGCGCGGGCGGCCGGTCGATGTGCTGCTCCGGTCTGGCGCGTACATCACCCATGACGACGGCTTCTACCGCGGCATCACGCCGTTCTCCCGTGGTGGCTCCGGCGAGCGGCTCCGCTCCGCGATCCACGGCTGGGCGACGGTCCTGTCGCGGCCGGAACCGGGCCTCGTCCTGGTGGACGCAGGCAAGCGCGACCTGCCCTACGACGAGGGCCTTCCGGAGGTTCAGGCGGTGCGGCCGCTGCGCGGAGGACCCGCTGTCCCGGTGGAGGGAGCGGAAGTGACCGCCATGAACGATCAGCACATGTTCATCCGGGTCCCCGCCGACGCGCTCGTCGAGGTGGGCGATGTCGTCCGGCTGGGTCTGTCGCATCCCTGCACCGCATTCGACAAGTGGCGCGCGCTGCCACTCGTGGACGACGCGCTCTCCGACGACCCGCGGGTCATCGGGCTGATCGAGACCTTCTTCGGCTAGGAGTC
The DNA here is from genome assembly GCF_000383315.1 of Cryocola sp. 340MFSha3.1. Classification (NCBI taxonomy): domain Bacteria; kingdom Bacillati; phylum Actinomycetota; class Actinomycetes; order Micrococcales; family Microbacteriaceae; genus Cryocola; species Cryocola sp. 340MFSha3.1. The sequence goes on along the minus strand of NZ_KB911087.1, from coordinate 1,622,388 downwards.
CTGATGCTCATCCCCACCCTCGAGCGCGACCGCGCGCTCGCCGTCGTCCGCGCACCACGCGTCGACGACCCGGCAGCCCTGTGCCGCGCGCTGGCGGCGGGCGGCATCCGCACGGTCGAGTTCACGTTCACGACGCCGGGGGTCGAAGCGGTGATCGCCGAGGCGGTCCGCGGTGCCGACGACGTGATCGTCGGCGCCGGCACGGTGACGGATGCGCGCTCGGCCGAGGCGGCGGTCGCGGCCGGTGCGCAGTTCCTCGTCACGCCCGGGATCAGCGAGGGCGCGGCGGGGGTCGCGCGCGAGGCGGGCATCCCGATCCTGCTCGGCGCGCTGACGCCGTCGGAGGTGATGCGCGCGCTGGCGCTCGGAGCCGCCGCGGTCAAGATCTTCCCGGCCGGGCTGGTCGGCCCTGCCTACCTCACCGACCTGCGGGGTCCGTTCCCGGGCGTGCCCGTCGTGCCGTCCGGCGGCCTCGATGCCGGCAACGCGGCCGACTGGATGCGCGCGGGCGCCTTCGCCGTCACGGCCGGCTCCAGCGTGGTCGGCGCCGCGCTGGTCGAGGGCGCCGACTGGGCGGCGGTGACCGCACGGGCGCGGGAGTTCTCGACGGCGGCGCTGAGCGCGTGAGCGGCATCCTCCTCCGCGGCGCCCTGATCCTGGACGGCTCGGGGAGCCCGGGCGTCATCGGCGACGTCCTGATCGAGAACGGGCGGATCGCCGGGGTGGGAGGCCGCATCCATGCCGGGGACGCCCGCATCGTCGCTGCGGAGGGACTGGCCGTCGCTCCCGGATTCATCGACATGCACGCGCATTCGGACCTCGCGGTTCTCACCGATCCGGAGCATCGGGCGAAGACGACGCAGGGGGTCACCACCGAGGTCCTCGGGCAGGACGGACTCTCCTACGCACCCGCCACCGAACGGACGCGGGGGATCCTGCGCGAACAGCTCGCCGGCTGGAACGGCCTGCCCTCCGGCAGCGACGTCGGCTGGCGCCGTGTCGCCGACTACCTGGACGAGCTGGACCGGCATCCACTCGCGGTGAACGCGGCCTACCTGCTTCCCCACGGCACCATTCGGATGAAGGTCATCGGAACGGAGGACCGGCCGCCGACGGCGGAGGAGCTCGAGACGATGCGCACGGAGGTGGACCGGGGGATGCGCGACGGCGCCTTCGGGCTGTCGGCGGGGCTGTCGTACGTGCCGGGGATGTTCGCGAGCACGGATGAACTCGTCGCCCTGTGCGCGGTCGTCGCCCGCCACGGCGGCTTCTTCGCGCCGCACCAGCGGTCGTACGGAGCGGGCGCGCTCGACGGCTACGCCGAGATGATCGACATCGCCGCACGGTCGGGGAGCGCCCTGCATCTCACGCACGCCACCATGAACTTCGACGTGAACCGGGGTCGAGCGGGCGAGCTGCTCGACCTGGTCGACCGGGCGGTCGCAGCCGGCGTCGACGTGACGCTCGACAGTTACCCCTACCTCCCCGGGTCGACGACGCTCGCCGCGCTCCTGCCGAGCTGGGTGCAGACCGACGGCCCGGAGGCCACCCTGCAGAGACTGCGCGATCGGGAGGTGCGGGTCCGGATCGCTCACGAGCTCGACACGACCGGGAGCGACGGGAGCCACGGTGTCCCGGTGGACTGGGCGGCCGTGCAGGTGGCCGGCGTGCGGGACGGATCGCTGGCCGACCGGGTCGGCCGCACCATCGCCGATCTCGCTCGCGACGCAGGCCTTCCGCCCGCGGAGGTGTACCTCGACCTGCTGGAGCGGGACCGCCTGGGGACGACCATCCTGCACCACGTGGGCGACGAGCAGAACGTCCGCGCCGTCATGCGCCACTCCCGCCACTCCGCGGGCAGCGACGGGATCCTCGTCGGCGACCGGCCGCATCCCCGCGCCTGGGGCACCTTCCCGCGCTACCTGGGCCGTTACGTGCGGGAGGAGGGGGTGCTGACCCTCGAGGAGGCGATCGTGCACCTCTCGGCACGACCGGCCCGTCGGCTCGGACTCGAGGACCGCGGCCGCATCGCGCGCGGCTTCGTCGCCGACCTCGTCCTGTTCGATCCGGATCGGGTCGCCGACGCCGCCACGTTCGACGATCCCCGACGCCCTGCGGAGGGCATCCCGTGGGTCCTCGTTTCCGGCGAGCCGGTGATCGAGGACGGCGAGCGGACGCTCGCGACCCCCGGCCGCGCGCTCCGTCGCGGCGCGGGACGTTGCTAACCGCGCCGTGAAGGGATAACGTGAGCGGCGCTCAAATGCAATGGCCCAGCGGCCGTCGCATCCATCAGCTCCAGAACCATCTGCTTCAGAAGGAGACCCACCGTGAGTGATTCCAACCTGCCCCCGAGTTACCCCGCCTCGTCGTCGCCGGCCCCTGCCGCCGGCGGTCCGGTCACCCCTCCGCAGCAGGTGAACATCGCGTTCTGGCTGTACATCGTCGGTGCGGCCCTGAGCCTCATCTCGCTCATCGTCTCGCTGGCCACGGTCGGTTCGCTGAAGGATGAGGTGCAGCGTCAGCTCGCCGCGCAGGGTCAGCAGATCTCCGACAGCGCGCTGAACGCCACGGTCACCGCATCGGTGACGTTCGCCATCGTCTTCGGCATCCTCTACATCGCCGCCTACGTGCTCTTCGCGTACTTCATGCGCCGTGGCGCGAACTGGGCGCGCATCGTCCTTCTCGTCGTGACGGTGCTGTCGCTGTTCGGCATCCTCGGCGGCTTCGGCATCGGCGCCGCGCGCGTCGTCGTCGGTGTCATCGCCACCATCCTGATCTTCCTGAAGCCCGCGAACGACTACTTCCGCGAGGTCAAGGCGCGCAAGCAGCCGCGGGCCTGACCGCCGCTGCTCCACAGGGCTCAGTGGGATGCGCTCCGGCGCTCCCGCTGGGCCCTTCGCCGTTCGCGAGCCCTCCCGGCGCCGACCGTTGCGGTGCTCGCTAGAGTCGACGGATGAACCGCACCGACCGGCTGTACGCCATCGTGGAGGCGCTTCGCGCCGTGGCGCCGCGCCCGCTCAGTGCGCGGCGGCTGGCCGAGCGGTTCGAGGTCAGCACCCGCACCATCGAGCGCGACCTGTCGTCGCTTCAGCAGACCGGCGTCCCCATCTGGGCGGAGCCCGGCCGGACCGGCGGCTACTGCCTCGACACCGCGCACACGCTCCCTCCGCTGGGGCTGACGGTCGAGGAGGCGCTCGCCGTCACGATCGGGCTCGGGATGCTCGCGTCCAGCCCGTTCCGAGCCGAAGCGTCAGCGGCGCTCGGCAAAGTGCTCGCTGTGATGGACGGCAGCAGGGCTGAGGAGACGCGGGCGCTCGCGGCGCGCGTCCACCTGCTCCAGGGCGACCCGCCCGCGCCTGCGCCCGACGGGTTCTCGGACGCCCTGCGCGCCGGGACGGTACTCCGCATCCGCTACCGCGATCGGGCGGGCGTCGAGACGGAACGCGAGGTCGAGCCGCAGGGATACGTCGGCCGGGACGGGACGTGGTACCTGATCGCCTGGTGCCGCACGCACAGCGCCATCCGGGCGTTCCGCGGCGATCGCATCGTCGCCGCCGAGCCGACGGGCGAGAGGCCGCCGCGGCGGGAGCTCACGGCCGCCGACCTCGACATCCCGTACGGAGACCTGCGCCCGGTACTCGGACCCTGAATCCTGGAAACACCGACAGGACGCTGTCGCCGGGGCACGCGACCATGGTTCTGCGCGGGTCGAGCGGCCCGGGCGGAGAGGTTCACCATGGCTTTCAGCTCGATCAGGATCATCACCCACGACGTCGATCGACTCGTGCGGTTCTACGAACTCGTCACCGGGAAGACGGCGTCCCGTCCCGCCCCGGTGTTCGCCGAGTTCCGGGAGGGAGCGGTGGCGCTCGCCATCGCCGACGTCGCGACGGTCGCCATGCTCGGCGACGACGCTCCCCGGCCATCGAGTGGCGGACCGGCCATCGTCGAGTTCGAGGTGGACGACGTCGACGGCGAGTTCGACCGCCTGCGCGACGCGCTCACTGACATCGTGCTGGAGCCGACGACGATGCCGTGGGGCAACCGCTCCACGCTGTTCCGCGACCCCGACGGCACCCTCGTCAACCTGTTCGCGCGCCCGCAGCCCGCTCCCTGAGCGAGGCACGTGACGGCGCTCTGTCACCGACGGCGGCCGCGCACCTTTCCGTGCAGTCTCATCAACCGGGGGACCACCAGGTAGACGGCCGTCGGCACGACGATGAGGGTGAGGACGAAAGCCCGCAGGATCGGGTGCCAGTCCTCCGCGAACGGAGCGATGGCGTAGAAGCCGAGCGTGACCAACGGGAAGATGGCGATCCAGGTGATCAGCGCCCTGACGTGGATGGAAGGCGGCGGTGCCGAAGGCGGGATGCGTGTCGGTGCTGTCGCGGGCTGAGACATGGTCTGGGGTCCTCTCGAATCGGGTCGTGCGGTCGAGGACCACGATGTCAGCACGGTCGACGCGCGACTGTGATTCGTTGCCGAAACAGGAACAGGCTGCTTGGATGACCGGGTGAGCATCTCCCAGCGCATCGCGCGCGAACTGGGCAGCATCCCTTCCCGGCTGCGCCACGCCCGTCAGAAGCAGGACATGACGCTGGAGGAGCTCGCGCAGGCGACGGGAATCTCCAAGAGCACCCTCTCGCGGCTGGAATCCGGCCAGCGCAAACCCAGTCTGGAACTGCTGCTGCCGGTCGTCGCCGCACTCGCGATCTCGCTGGATGACATCGTCAACGCCCCCACGATCCCCGACCCGCGCGTGCAGCGGAAGGCGACCCACACGGATGGCCGCGAGCTCACCCGCCTCTCCCAGCCGCACAGTGAGCCGCAGGCGTTCAAGATCGTCATCCCGGCCACCGAGCGGGAGCCCGCGCTGCGCACCCACGACGGGTTCGAGTGGATCTACGTGCTCGACGGGCGACTCCGGATCGTCCTGGGTGAGCACGACATCGTGATGGGTCCCGGCGAGGCCGCCGAGTTCGACACCAGGAATCCGCACTGGTTCGGTTCGGCGGGCAACGGGCCGGTCGAGATCCTCAGCATGTTCGGCAAGAACGGCGAGCGGATCCACCTCCGGGCCCGCTCGCGGGGGGCGGCATCGACACCGCCCGCTGACAAGCCCACCCGCTAGGGCGATCCGCCTCTCTTGTGCGCCGCGGCCGCTGGGTGAACGGCCAGATCATCTACGTCAACGGTGGGGCCATCTGACGCGACGATCCGCCGCCCACCCTGCGCCCACCTCAAGCGCGCCGGGCGCCTACGGGAGGGCGACAACCTTGCCGCGCAGCGTGCCGGCGGCGGCCTGCTCGTGGATGCTGCGAAGCTCGGCGAGCGGCACGCGCTGGGCGACGTCGACCCGAAGGTCGCCGCTGTCCACGAGGGAGACGAGCTCGGCGAGCTGCTCCGCATCGCTCCGCACGAAGACCACCACGCTGCGGACATTCCGCTCCGCGTCGTCGGGGGCGGGCATCCATGCGGTCGTGCTGACCACCACGCCACCGTCGCGCACCCGTGCGACCAGGGCCGCGAACTCGTCGGGCTCCAGCGGGGCCAGGTTGAGGAGGACGTCGACCGGTTCGGCGACCGCGTCGAGCACCGAGCGTGCGGTGTGGTCGATGACCTCATCCGCGCCCGCCTCACGGACGGTCGCGCTGCTGCGCGGGCTCGCTGTGGCGATGACGTACGCGCCGGCGCGCTTGGCGAGCTGCACCGCGTAGCCGCCGACGGCCCCGCCCGCACCCGTGATGAGGATGCGCTGGCCCGACGTGAGTCCCGCGTCGTCGAACAGCGCCTGCCGCGCGGTCAGGGCGACCGAAGGGAGGGCGGCCGCATCCGCCAGCGGGATGGAGTGCGGCGCCCGGGCGAGCACCTCGGCGGGGGCGATGGCATACTCGGCCGCCGAGCCGTCGGCGGTCATCGGCAGGAACCCGACGACCTCGTCGCCGACGGCGAGACCCTCGACGCCCGCGCCCAGCGCATCGACCGTGCCCGAGACGTCGTAGCCGGGGATGTGCGGCAGCGTGATCGGGATCGGCAGGCTCCCCGCGCGGATGCCGTTGTCGGCGGGATTGAACCCCGAGCCGGCGACGCGGAGCCGAACCTCGCCCGCGCCCGGGACGGGGAGTTCGGCTTCTTCGTAGCGGAGCACGTCCGGTCCGCCGGTCTCGTGGAAACGGATTGCCTTCATGGTCATGACTTCCTCTCAGGATGGTCGCGGCACCCGTCCTCGGCGTCGCACTCACATCAAGCGGAGGAAATCATCCGTTTATTCCCCGATATCGGGAGAGATCCCGCGCAGGAAGATCGCCCGCTGCTCCTCGGCGGCCCGCGGCCAGTCGGAGACGTTCGGCATGGGCTGCGCGAGCATGGCCCCGAAGCGGACAACAGTGCCCGCGTCGACCTCCCGCCGCACGGAGCCGTCGGCATGGCCGCGCGCGACGATGGCGGCCATCGTCTCCTGCATCCGGCCCCGCAGCTCCGCCGACTCCGTCCCCTCGGTCATCGGGCCGCCGTGCAGGGGGAGGACCAACTGGTCGCGGTGCTCGAACGACTGCCGCAGGAAGCGGGCGATCGCATCCAGTCCCGTCTCGCCCGACGCGAGCGCGTCCTCCGCCTCGGCGAGGATGAGGCGGTAGGCGCGCACGGCCATCGCCTCGAGCAGCGCCTCCCGGTTCGGGTACCGGCGGTACAGGGTGCCGATGCCGACCCCGGCGTCGGCCGCGATCTTCTCGAGCGGCACGAACCTGCCCTCGGCGAGCCCGGAGCGGACGGCCGCGGCGATCAGCCGGTCGGCGTTCTCCGCCGCATCCCTTCTCAGCTTCTTCGGTTCGCTGCCCGCCATGACCTGCCCTCGGATCCACTCGACGTCGTCGCCCCACGATAGTTGCTCGAGGGTCGTCGAGCGGGGCGCGTCAGACCCGCCCGGCGAAGCGGTAGCGGAAGCCCGTTCCCGTCCCCGCGGTCACGACCACGTCGTAGTAGCCCCACTCGTCGACCGGCCAGTCGACCGATCGGGATCCGCGCGGCGGCACCGTGACCTGCTCGGCGTGGTCGGTGAAGTCGTTCCCCACCAGGCGGAACCGGACGGCCGCTCCACCCTCGTTCGTGAGCGTGAGGCGGAGGCTGCGCGACCCGACCGCACCGACGGCGGCCGTCGCGTGCGGGACGCCGATGTCGCGGCGGTCACCACGCACGACGGTTCCGGCGAACCGGCGCAGGAAGCGGTCGGGACCATAGACGCTGACGTCGTACAGGCCGTCGGTCGCCGCCGCGTCCCACACCCAGTCCGCCGTCGCACCGGCCGCCAGCGTGTGCGGGTCGGCCTGGAAGGGCAGCGCGATGTTCGGGAACACCTGGTGGTTGACGCCCACCGTGCCCTGGTTGCGCATGGTCAGCGTGACCCGGCCGCTCGTGCGGTCGACCGCGACGTCGGCGCTCTGCCGGTAGGGGAGCGTCCGGTGGCGGGGCGCGCCCGCATCCTGTCCCGGCATGGACTGGGCGCCGACCGCCGGCACGGCCACGGGCGGCTTGCTGCGGTCCGCGTCCGCCGCGGCGACCAGCTGCTGCGTCTGCGCGAGGCCGGGCACGACGTCCGTCCCCGGGATGCTGAAGTCGGGATGCGCGAAGTCGAAGCAGCTCAGCAGGTCACCCGAGACGGTCCGCCGCCACTGCGAGATGTTGGGCTCGGTGACCCCGGTGATCGCCTCCAGGAACCGGATGACCGACGTGTGGTCCGAGGTCTGCGAGTTGACCCATCCACCGCGCGACCACGGCGAGACGACCGTGAGCGGCACGCGGGAGCCGAACCCGATGGGCAGGCCGTTGACGAACTCGTCCGCGGTCCCCGCCTCCGGGAACGGCGGCAGCACGTGGTCGAAGTAGCCGTCGTTCTCGTCGTAGTTGATGAGGAGGACGGTCGAGGCCCAGGTCTCCGGATTGCTGAACAGCGCCTGCACGACGGCGTTCGTGTAGTGCGCGCCGTAGTCGGGGCTGGCCGACGGGTGCTCGCACCAGCCGTACGGGGCGACGACGTACGAGACGGTGGGGAGCGAGTTCGTCGCGCAGTCGCGGCCGAAGTCGGACAGCAGGTAAGTGACGTCGAGCCCGCGCCCGGAGTCTGCCTTCCAGCCGTCGTGCAGGCCGCCGTTGAGCGCGAGCTGCCGCGTCGCCGGATCGGAGGAGGCCAGCGCGTCGTGGTACTGCTGGAACAGCCAGAGCGGGTTGTCGCCGTAGTCGCCGACGTACGGGTGGCTGCCGCTGTCGCCGACCTCGTCGTTGGCGTAGGTCTTCCAGCTCACGCCCGCCGCCTGAAGCCGTTCGGCGTAGGTGCCCCAGCGGTACACCGGGTTGTAGTCGGCCGGGTTGTCGATGGCCGGGCCGCCGAGACCGCCCGCCGGGTTGATCATCCCGGACCACTGGTACAGGCGGTTGGGCGTCGTCGGGCCGTTGAGCGAGCAGTGGTAGTCGTCGCACACGGTGAAGGCGCTGGCGAGGGCGTGCTGGTAGGGGATGTCGTCGCGGGTGAAGTAGCCCATGGTCTGCTCGCCCTTGGCGGCGACCCAGCGGTTCCAGGCGCCCTTGTTCCACGCGGTGTGCCCGCCGCTCCAGCTGTGATCGAGACCGCCCGCGTTCTGCGAGTTGTACTTCGTCGAGTCCATTCGGAACGGCAGCATCACCTGCCCGTCGGCGCGCGATGCATCCGGCTGGTGGAAGATGTCCCCGCCTCCGGGGTACTCCAGTATCTGCTTGTCGGCGAACCCGCGGACGCCCGGGAGGGTGCCGTAGTAGTGGTCGAACGACCGGTTCTCCTGCATCAGGACCACCACGTGCTTGATGTCCTTGTAGGTGCCGGTGAGTTTCGCGGCCGCGGCGGCGGGGAGGGCGGCCCGGCCGGCGGTCCCGTAGGCGACACCGGCCATGATCGCCGCGGCGCCGCCGAGGAGGAGCGTCCGGCGGCTCACCCCACGCGGGACGGAGCTGACGTACGCGGCGTTCTCGTCGAGCGGCGGCGCCGCGTCGAACGTGACTTCGGGCGCGTGGCGCTCCGGCTTGGATCGGCTCATGGGTTCGCTTCCTCCGGGTGTGCGTTCGGTTCTGCTGCTGCGATGCCGGAGGGAGTGGACGCGTCCATCCGGCGGCGGATCAGGATCGTCAGGGCGCCGATCACGACGGCCGCCATCGCGAGGCCGGCCATCACCAGGCCGAGCACGTCGCCGGTGCGGGCCAACGCTCCGGGCAGGCCGGCGTGCGGGGCGGCGGCGCTCGTGCCGGGGTCGGCAGGCGCGGCTCCGCCTCCGCTGCCCGCGCCGCCGCCGCCGGTCGGGGGCGCTGCGAGCACGATGGTCGCCTCCACCGCCGCCCGATCCGACACCCAGCGGTTGGCGTTCGACGGCGATGCCTGCGGGAACCCGTCGATGACGAGGTTGGCGTCCTGCACGGTCATCGCTCCGGCGACGTACGCGTAGTCGAGCCGGTCGAGGAGGGCGGGTCGTGCCGCCGCCGCACTCACGGTGCCGCCGAGGATGCCGGCCGTCACGCCGGGGTCGGCGGCGGTGTCCGTCCGGGCTGTGCGGAACGCATCCACCAGGCCGGCCGCGTGGAGCTCCGACGTGACCGGCCAGGCCACCGGGCCCGCTGCGCAGTTCGCTGCCGAGGCCGCGCCGGCCCAGTCGACGTCCGACGGCGACTCCAGGTCGCCGAGCAGCAGCAGCCGGCCCTCCGGCGCCGAGGCATGGGCGGCGCGCGCGGCTCGGGCGATCGCCTGCGCCTGCGCGTACCGCGCGCTCGCCTTCTCGGCGGAGACGGCGGCCGCGGCCCCATCGGTGCAGACCGCTGCCCGGTCGGGGCCGCCGGCGTCCAGGGCGACATCCCACACCGGCAGATCCGTCCCGCCGATGGCGGCCGACACCGCGAGGACGGCCCCGGCCGGCGCAGGGAGCGCGGTCAGGGGGAAGGGCGCGATCACGGCGAGGCCGGTCGGGTCTTCGACCACGTTCCAGCCGAGCCGCTGCGCCACCGCGGTGGCGTTCCCGCCGGTTTCCTGCAGCGCGATCAGGTCGAAGCGGTTGACGAGCACCGACCGCGCCAGCTTGCCGACGGCGTCGTCGACGTGGGTTCCCCCATCCCACATGCTCAGCGTCGCGGCGTGCACGGCCGGCGGAGCACCGGGTTCGCTGATCGGCAGCTCGATGGTCAGAGTTGCGGTCAGGCCACTGGCCTCGGTGGCGAGCACCGTCAGCAAAGGGGTCTGTGCCGGGATGGACGAGGGCGTCGTGCCCGTCACCGTCCCGTCGGGCGCGACCGCAAGCCAGTCCGGGCCGCCCTGCGCGGTGAACGTCGCCGCGGCGGGAGCCGCGCCGCGCACTCCGGTCCACATCCCGGCGACGGAGAAGCGCACGGCCGTCGACGGCGCGGCGGCGGGCCGGACGATGTCGTCGGTGAGGAAGTGGTCGACGGTCGGCTCCGTGGACCCGGTGAGCGGCGGTTCGGCCTTCAGGGCGAACGTGATGGGCGGTGCCAGGTTCACATAGCCGTCGTCGTAGAGCAGGACGGCGGCGACGGTGTGGCCGCCGGTGAGCGCCCCCGCCGGGATCGTGACCGTCCCCGATGTCGCGTTCGGCACGTACGCCCAGGTCGTCGATGCTCCGTGCGACGCGCCGCCGCTCGGCGCCGTTGCGGGATCGTCGTAGATCCCGATCCAGTTCTTCGCGTTGGGGGTGGCGGTGGTGAACGAGAAGGTCAGCGGCTTCCCGGCCATCGGATCCTGTGTGAGGAGCGTCAGCGTCCCGCTGTCGGTCGGTCCGGAGGCCGCTGCGGCGAGCCGGAAGACGACGGGCTGCGCGAGCCAGGTGTAGCCGTCGTCGGCGAGCAGATACGCGATCACGTCGTGGCCCGACGTGAGTGCGCCCGCCGGGATGGTGACGGTGCCGGAGGTGCCGGACACGTACGACCACGCCGTCGAGCCGGCTCCGGGGTAGGTCTGGTTCAGCGGGGATTTCTTGGGGTCGTTGTAGATGGCGACCCAGTCGGTCCCGGACGCGTTCGCGTCACCGGTGGAGTACGAGAAGGTCAGGTCGCCGCCGACCCGCGGCGTCGCCGTCGTGAGGGCGAGCGAACCCCCGGTGGCGTACCCGACGTGGAAGGTGACGGGCTGCGCGAGCCAGGTGTAGCCGTCCGCGTACAGGAAGTACGCGACGAGGTCGTGGCCGGGGGTGAGCCCTGTGCTCGCGACCGTGACCGTTCCGCTGGAGGCCGCCGTCGTCGCGCTGACGTACGCCCAGTCGGTGGAGGAGCCGTGGCTCTTCTCGTCGGTCGGGCCGGTGGCGGGGTCGTTGTACACCGCGACCCAGTTCTTCGTGTTCGGCTTGTCCGTCGTGTACGAGAACGTGAGCGGATCGCCGGGCGCGGGCATGGTGTTCGTGAGCGTCAGCGTCCCGTTCGGAGCGGGCGCTGCAGCGGCCGGCTGGGCGACGACGCCGAGTGCGGCCGTCGCGGCGGCGACGGCGCCGATGAGGGCTGCGGCGACGGTCGACCGGGTGATCCTGCGCACGGGTGCTCCTTCGGTGAGGCCGCGGGCGGGGCGGGATCCCGAACCCGCACCGCGCCCGTCGGCACAGGTCCCCACCCAACCGACCGCAGCGGTCGCGGACCCTGCGTGCTCGCGACGTACGGGTGAACGGCCGTCGAACCGGAGCCGTCCACCTGGCACCGTCTGCGCACTCAGCAGCGGGGCGTAGGGGCACGGACACGCGGGATACCGGGACGAGCGGTCACACTGGTCTGTACAAGTGTTTGCGCCCGAGCGGATGCACGCGACCAGGATGAGCGGAAGGACCGAACATGCCGACGCTGTATCGAGAGATCGCCGAAGACCTGGGCGCGCGCATCCTCCAGGGCGAGTTCGGCGCGGGCACCTCCCTGCCGTCGGAGAACCGGATGGCGGAGACCTACGGCGTCGCCCGCGGCACCGTGCGACGGGCGCTCGCCCTGTTGCGCGCCCGCGGCGACCTGACCTCGCGCCAGGGCTCCTCGTGGGTCGTCGCCGCGGCGCGTCAGGGGCAGGAGTTCGACGAACTTCGCTCCTTCGCCCAGTGGGCACGGAGCAGGGGGATGACGCCGGGCGGCCAGGTGGTGTCGCTCCAGACCGCGCCCGCCCGCGTCGCCGAACGTCGCCGCCTCCACCTCGACGAGGGGGACGAGGTGCTGCGGGTGGTCCGGGTCCGCACACTCGACGGCCGGCGCGTGATGCTCGAGCGGACCACATACGCCACCTGGATGATCCCGATCATCCAGTCGCTCTCACCGCGCGAGGCATCGGTCGTGCAGGTGCTCTTCGACCGCTTCGGGATCGTCACAGGCCAGGCGGACAACACGCTGGACGCGACCGCCGCGACGAGCGAGGACGCCCAGCTGCTCGGCGTGCGCCGTTCGTCCCCGCTGCTCCGGCTGCGCCGGGAGAGCTCCGACGCGGGAGGCCGCCCGATCGAGTACGGCGAGGACCGCTACGTCCCCGGAACGGTCGCCTTCCAGGTGCACACCCGGCTCACCGCCGCGGCGATGCGGAGGATGGGCGGCTGAGTCGATCGGGCTCGGGGATGATCGCAGGGCGAGCCGGTGCTAGGCTTCCGGCGTCCGTGCAGCAGATCGAGGAGGTGATACCCATGAACGAAACGACGTGGGTGCTCTTCTCTGAGGACACGGTCGGGCGATAGGTCGTCCGGGAGCGCCCTTCAGGCACTCCACGAAAGGCACGACCATGCACTTCGACTTCACTTCAGCACCACACCTCGTCGACGGCGTCACCGAGCGCCGCTTCACCCTCGGCGGAATCCCGGGCATCCTGTGGACGCCCGAATCCGCATCCTCCTCCGCGCCCGTCCCGCTGATCCTGCTGGGGCATCCCGGCGGCGTCGAGCAGATGTACCCGCGGCTCGTCGGGCGAGCGCGACAGGCCGCGGCCGACGGCTTCGCTTCGCTCACCATCGAGCTGCCCGGGACGGGCGACCGCCCGCCATCGGCGGTGACGGAGGAGGCGCGCGCCGACCTCCGTCGCACGCTCGCGGCGGGAGACCCGGTCGGCCCTGACCTCGTCGACCGTCTCGTGCTCCCGCTCGTCGAGGGGGCCGTCCCGGAATGGCGGTCGGCGGTGGATGCGGCTCTCGCACTGCCGGAGATCACCGGTCCGGTCGGGTACTCCGGCGGATTCATCTCGGTCGGCGTCCGGCTGGCTCTCACCGAGCCACGGATGGTCGCGGCCGGGCTCTTCGCCGGCAGCTACATCCCGTCCGTCATCCAGGAGGAGGCGCGGCAGGTCACCATCCCGCTGCACGTGCTCCTGCAATGGGATGACGAGGGCAACGACCGGCAGGCGGCGCTCGACCTGTTCGACGCGTTCGGCTCGGCGGAGAAGACGTTGCAGGCGAACCTCGGCGGCCACCGCGGTGTCCCCGCGTTCGCCGGCGAGGACGCGGCCCGGTTCTTCGCCCGGCACCTGCGCTGACGACATCGGGCCACCCGTCGGAAGGCGGGTGGCCCGATCCGTCGCATCGGCGGACGCTACGACTGGAGCCACTCCAGCAGGTCGGCGTTGATCGTCTCCGCCTGCGTGGTCGGCATCCCGTGCGGGAAGCCCGGGTACGACTTCAGCGTGCCGTTCTGGACGAGCTTCGCCGAGAGGGGGCCCGAGTCGGCGTACGGCACGATCTGGTCGTCCTCGCCGTGCATGACGAGGACGGGCACCGAGATCTTCTCGAGGTCCTCGGTGAAGTCGGTCTGCGAGAACGCGACGATCCCGTCGTAGTGCGCCTTCGCGCCGCCCATCATGCCCTGACGCCACCAGTTCTCGATGATCGCCTCGGACGACTCGACGCCCGGCCGGTTGAACCCGTAGAACGGACCGGACGGCAGCGCCCGGTAGAACTCCGACCGGTTCTTGGCGAGCTGCGCCTGCAGGTCGTCGAAGACGCTCTTCGGCAGACCGCCGGGGTTGTTCTCGGTCTGCACCATGATCGGCGGCACAGCGCTGATCAGCACCGCCCGGGCGACGCGGTCCTCACCGTAGGTGGCGATGTAGTGAGCGACCTCGCCGCCGCCGGTGGAATGGCCGACGTGGATGGCGTCGTGCAGGTCGAGCGCCTCGACCACGGCCCGCAGGTCGGCGGCATAGTGGTCCATGTCGTGGCCGTCGCCGGACTGCGTGGAACGGCCGTGGCCCCGGCGGTCGTGGGCGACGACGCGGTAGCCGTGCTGCAGGAAGAACAGCAGCTGGGTGTCCCAGTCGTCGGCCGAAAGCGGCCAGCCGTGGCTGAAGACGATGGGTTGACCGGTTCCCCAGTCCTTGTAGTAGATCTCGATGCCATCTGACGTGGTGACAGTGCCCATGGTTCCCTCCGGGAGTGGCGAAGCGGGGTGCTGTGGGACGGTGCTGCGGAACGTTCGGCGCGCTCTCAACCTAGCCGTCGGTACGGAGCGAGTGCCAGGGGGTGACGCGGGTACCGTGACGGGCGTGCAGACCTTCCTGCCCTATCCGTCCTTCGCCCGGAGCGTGCGCGTGCTCGACCGCGCGCGCATGGGCAAGCAGCGCGTCGAGGCGTTGCAGGTTCTGCGGGCGATCACTGTGCCCGGGTACGGCTGGCGCCACCATCCCGTCGCGAAGATGTGGCGCGGTTACCTCCCCGCCCTGACGAAGTACGCCCTCGAGTCGACGGACGCGTGGATCGAGCAGGGCCACGCCGACACCGTGCGGCCGCAGGTACTGGCTTTCGCGCCGGAGGTCGAGGCGCTGTCGCAGGAGGAACTGGAGCTGCCGCCGTGGATCGGCGACCCGGACTTCCACCGCAGCCACCAGTCGAACCTGGTCCGCAAGGACGCCGAGTTCTACGGGCCGCTGTTCCCAGGGGTGCCGGACGACCTGCCCTACGTGTGGCCTGGGCCCCGCTAGCATGACCGCATGGCTGACCCGACACAGGACCAACTCGAGGCGTCCGACAAGCTCGAGAAGCGCACGGTGGGCGATGAGATCCGCTACTACGTGAAGAACATCCGCGAGCACTGGCCCGCCGTGGTCGAGAACGATCCGGACGCGGCAGGGCACGAAGCGTGGTGGACTCCGGACGGGAAGTTCCACGCGACCCACGCGCAGCTGCGGCGGGACGCGATGGTCGGCGGCATCGTCTGACTCAGTGCCGCCCAGCGTTCTGGACGGCTTTCGAATCGGTTCGATTCGCGCTCCCGTGTGAGAATTGACACGGCGAACGGCTGGAGGGGCGATGGCGGCGACGATCCGGGATGTGGCACGGGTCGCGGGGGTGACCCCGAGCACGGTGTCGTACGCGCTGTCCGGCAAGCGGGCCATCTCCGAGGAGACGCGGGAGCGCATCCAGCGGGCCATCGTGGAGCTCGACTTCACGCCCAACGCCGGCGCCCGCGCCCTGGCGCTGTCGCAGACGAACGTGCTCGGGCTGTTCCTCCAGTTCCAGGAGGACGAGTTCGCGCCCGCGATGCTGCAGTACGTGCTGCCGGTGTCGACGACGGCACGCAATCACGGGTTCGACCTGCTGATGGTGACGGACCCCGACGTGGATGCGGCCATCCGCCGCACGACGTCGTCGGCGATGGTGGATGGGGTCGTCCTCCTCGACGTCACCTACGACGACCCGCGGCTGGAGCCGCTGCGGCAGACGCGCCAGCCGGCCGCACTCATCGGGTATGCGAAGAACGCCGAGGGCTTCGACGCGGTCGACCTCGACTTCGGCGAGGCGGCACGGAATGCTCTCGATCACCTGCACGGGCTCGGGCACAGGGAGGTCGTCCTCGTCACGCCGCCACGGCACGTCTCGGAGCGCGGTGGCTCGTACGCCTGGCGGTTCAGCGATGCGGCGGCGGAGCGGGCAGCGCGCCACGGCATGCAGCTGCACATCGTGGAGGGGGAGTCGCGCCAACCCGCTCTCGGGCAGGCCGTCACGGCCGCGCTCGACCGGTATCCGTCCGCGACGGCTCTCGTCGTGCACAACGACGCAACGATCGCCGCGCTGCCGTCGCTGCTGCATGAGCGCGGGATCTCGGTGCCGGACGACCTCTCCGTCGTCGGCATGTTCTCCGCCGAGTTCGGGACGGCGTTCTCGCTGCCGTACACCTCCGTGGACACGCGTCCGGAGCTCCTGGGGGAGTGGGCGGTGTCCCGCCTCGTGGAGCGCATCGCCGATCCCGAGGGTGCCGAGGCGCCGCAGGTGCGGCTGATCGAGCCGGGGTTCGTCGACCGGGGCAGCACGCGCGCGGTCTGAGCCGTGTCGCGCACATTCGTGCCGAATGTGCGTTTTGAGCGCCCCTTTCCGCACATTCGTGCCGAATCTCCGCCCGTCCCCGCGCGAGATTTGCGCCAAATCTCGGTTATAGCGGCGCGTTTCCCGCGATTTGGCGCAAATCTCGCGGGGCGGGGATGCGTCGAAGCGGTTCGGTGACGAGGTCGGGCACGCCCGGAGAGAGGGTGTAACGGGCCGTCTGCGGGCTGAATCGGAGCGAGAAGGTGCCGATTCGCGCAGGAGCGAAGCGGTTCGACTTGTGCAGCACGCGCGAGCGCGCTATCTTCATCGAAGCGGTTCGACAGCAGTCGGGCCGACGACTTCCCGATGGAGCGAAGGAGGGGCGCGATGGCCGTCACCATCACCGACGTGGCACGTGCAGCCGGCGTCTCCACGAGCACCGTCTCGTACGCCCTCTCCGGCAAGCGCTCCATCTCTCCGGACACCCGCCGCCGCATCGACGAGGCGATCACGAACCTCGGCTTCATCGTCAACGCGGGCGCCCGCGCGCTCGCCACCTCGCAGACGATGGTCATCGGCCTGCTTACGCAGTTCCATGCCGACGAGTTCGCCCCCGCCATGCTCGAGTACATCCTCCCGGTGTCCGACACGGCCCGCGAGCTCGGCTACGACATCCTGCTCGTCACCGAACTCGACAGCGTCGCCGCCCTGCGCCGGGTCACCAGCTCCGGGATGGTCGACGGCGTCGTCCTGCTCGACGTCGTCCACGAGGACCCGCGCCTGGCCACCCTCCGTGACGCCGCGCAGCCCGGAGCCCTGGTCGGGCTCCCGAAGCACACCGAGGGCCTCGACGTCTTCGACCTCGACTTCGGCGAGTCCGCCCGCATGCTGGTCGACCACCTGTACGCGCGCGGTCACCGCGAGATCATCGTCGTGTCGCCCCCGCTCCACGTCTTCGAGCGCGGCGGCGCCTACGGCTGGCGGTTCCGGGATGCGGCCCTCGAGCGCGCCGCCCGTTACGGCCTGCAGATGCACCCGTACTACGGCGAGGCGCGGCAGCCCGAGATCGGCCGGAGCATCAACGCCATGCTCGACGCCCGGCCGACCGCCACCGCGCTCATCGTCCACAATGACGCGACGATCGCGGCGCTGCCCTCGGTGCTCACCGCACGCGGCGTCAGCACGCCCGACGACCTCTCTGTCGTCAGCCTCTACGCGAAGGACTTCGGCCGAGCGTTCTCCCTGCCGTACACGGCAGTCGAGAGCTCACCCGATGAGCTGGGCCGCTCCGCGGTCCGGCAGCTCGTCCGGCGGATCACCTCACCCGATCTCGCCGGTCCGGCGGTGACGAGATTCGTCGCCCCCGAAATAACCGACCGTGGGAGCACCCGATGAACCGCCCCACGCAGCACGCTCAGCGCCCCCGGCCGGACTCGCCCCAGTGCACGATTCAAGGAGGAATACTGTGATCACCAAGAAGACCTCGCGCCTGCTCGGCGCAGCGGTCGTCGCCGCGGCGGTCGTCGCCGGCGTCGCCGCCTGCTCGGGCTCGGGCTCCGGCTCGAGCGGAAGCGCCGGAGGCACCTACACGTTCTGGGATCCGTACCCGCAGTTCGACGCATCGGCCGACTGGACGAAGCTCGTCGAGCAGTGCGGAACGGAGGCCGGAGTGACCGTGAAGCGCACCGGCTACGACACCAGCGACCTGACCAACAAGGCGCTGCTCGCCGGCCAGCAGGGCAGCTCCCCCGACCTGCTGCTCGTCGACAACCCGGTCGTCTCGACGCTCGCCGAGGCCGGCATCCTGACCACCACGTCGGAGAACAAGCTCGACACGTCCGACATCCAGAAGAACATCCTGGCCGCCGGTCAGCTGGACGGGAAGACGTACGGCGTACCGATCGGGGCCAACACCCTGGCGCTCTACTACAACAAGGCTGTGCTGTCGGCCGCCGGTGTGGACGCGAGCTCGATCAAGGACTGGTCGACGCTCACCGATGCCCTCGCCAAGGTCACGGCCGCCGGCAAGAAGGGCATCACCTTCTCAGCGATCGGGACCGAGGAGGGCAGCTTCCAGTTCCTGCCGTGGTTCTGGGGCTCCGGCGCCAACCTGACGAAGCTGGACTCGGACAAGGCCGAGCAGGCGCTCTCGCTGTGGACGGACTGGGTGAAGAAGGGATACGCCCCCAACTCGGTCATCAACAACACGCAGACGACGTCGTGGCAGGAGTTCGCCACCGGTGACTTCGCGTTCGGTGAGAACGGCACCTGGCAGCTGGGCAACGTGAAGAAGGCCGGGATCGACTACGGCATCCTCAGCATCCCGGCGATGGATGGGGGAGCGGCTCCCGCTCCGACCGGCGGCGAGTTCATGACGCTCCCCGTCCAGAAGGACACCGCCCGCTACGCCACCTCGAAGAAGATCGCCGAGTGCCTCACCAGCACGAAGAGCTTCGTGAAGACCGACACCACGCTCTCCTACATCGCCCCCACGGAGGCGGCGCAGAAGGAGCAGGTCGCCGCGAACCCGGAGCTGCAGCCGTGGGTCGACGCCGTCGCCGCGGCGAAGGGTCGCACCAGCGACGACCTCGGCACGAAGTACCCGAAGATCTCCAAGGAGCTCTGGACCGCGGTCCAGAACGCCCTCAGCGGAGCGCAGTCGCCCGCGGACGCCCTGAAGGCGGCCCAGACGGCAGCGGCCGCAGCCACCAAGTAACCCGAGCACGACCAGCAACGCAACTGAGGAAACACCGATGACGACAACTCAGACAGCGTCGCGCGGCACGGCCACGGACGGGGGTGGGACGGTGCGAGCCACCGTCCCACCCGCGCCCCGGCGCCGGCGTCGGCGCGGCTCGTGGACGGCGTGGGCGTTCCTCGCCCCCGTCGTGATCTACCTGGTCGTGTTCTACGCGTGGCCGCTCTATCGCAACGTCGAGCTCAGCGTCCGCGACTACACCGTCCGGTCGTTCGTGATGGGCGACGCCCCGTTCGTCGGGCTCGACAACTACATCAAGGTGCTGCAGGATCCGACCTTCGGGCCGGCGTTCTGGCACACCGCCGTCTTCACCCTCGTCTCGATCGCGTTCCAGTTCACGATCGGGCTGGCGCTGGCGGTGTTCTTCCACCAGAACTTCCGCCTCTCGGCCACGCTGCGCGCCCTCTTCCTGGTGCCGTGGCTGCTTCCGCTGATCGTCTCCGCCTCCACCTGGTCGTGGATGCTGAACAGCGACTCCGGCGTCGTCAACGCGGCGCTCGAGGCGTTCGGACTGCCCGGGATCAATTGGCTGACCTCGCCGGACTGGGCGCTGACCAGCGTCATCATCGCGAACATCTGGATCGGCATCCCCTTCAACCTGGTCATCCTCTACTCGGGCCTGCAGAACATCCCGCAGGAGCTCTACGAGGCGGCGTCGATCGACGGGGCCAACGGATGGCAGCGCTTCTGGCGCGTGACCTTCCCGCTGCTGCGCCCGGTGTCGGCGATCACCCTGCTGCTCGGGCTGATCTACACGCTCAAGGTGTTCGACATCATCTGGATCATGACGCGCGGCGGGCCCGGAACGGCGTCCACGACGTTCGCGACCTGGTCGTACCAGCTCGGGTTCGCCTCGACCCTGCCGGACTTCAGCCCGGCGGCCGCGGTCGGCAACCTGCTGATCATCCTCGCGCTCGTCTTCGGCTTCGTGTACATCCGCACCCAGAGGAAGCAGGACCTCGCATGAACGGCAAGCGGCCCTGGTGGAAGACCGTCGTCGGTGTCGTGCTGACGCTGGTGATGCTCTTCCCCGTCTATTGGATGATCAACGTCTCGCTGACTCCGACCAGCCTGATGCGGAAGAGCCCGCCGGACCTGTTCCCCATCCACGCCACCTTCGAGGGCTATCAGGCCGTGCTCGACCAGCAGCTGCCGTACCTCGGCACGAGCCTGCTGGTCGGGATCGGCACCGTGATCCTCACGGTCGCGATCTCGGCTCCGGCCGCGTATTCGCTGGCGAAGCTGCGCCCGCGCGGCCGCGGCGTCCTCAACTTCCTGCTGCTCATCGCGCAGATGATCCCCGGGATCATCATGGCGATGGGGTTCTACGCGATCTACCTGAACCTCGGCATCCTGAACACGCTGTGGGGCCTGATCATCGCGGACTCGACGCTGGCCGTGCCGTTCGGCGTGCTGATCTTCAGCGCGTTCATGTCCGGCATCCCCGACGAGCTGATGAACGCCGCGAAGATCGACGGCGCGAGCACGTGGCGCACGTTCCGCTCGATCGTGCTCCCGGTGAGCCGCAACTCCATCGTCACGGTGTCGCTGTTCGCGTTCCTCTGGGCGTGGTCCGACTTCGTGTTCTCGTCGACGCTGAACAGCGGCGGCGCGCTGCAGACGATCACGCTCGGCATCTACAAGTACATCGGCAACAACAACCAGGAGTGGAACGCCATCATGGCGACCGCGGTCGTCGCGTCGGTGCCCGCCGCCGTGCTGCTGGTGCTCGCGCAACGCTACGTCGCCGCCGGTGTCACCGCCGGGGCCGTGAAGGACTGACCGTGACGAACCTCAGCACCATCGCGTCGACCGACGTCGCCGTCGACCTGTCCGAGATCCCGTTCTCCGTCCGGGGCAGCTGGTTCGACATATCGCCGGTGATCGGCACGCACCAGGTCTCGGACGACCTCCATCTCGTCAGCCATGTCACCGGGATGCACGCCGTGCTCCGGCTCACGCCGCTCGTCGACGCCGCCACCGCGGCCCGTGTCGAGGCCACCGCCTCCCGCGTCGCCTGGACGTCGGGCGACGGGCTCGTGGAGGCCGTGTTCGAGCATCCCGGAGCCATACGCTTCCGCGGCCGGGGGCTCGGGATGCGGTTCGCCGCCTCCGACGAGCTGACCCCGTTCACCGGGGGTTACCTGTTCACAGATCCGGTCGACGGCGCCGCCACGCTGACCAGCTATGAGACCGGCCGGCGCTACCGGTTCACGGTCCTGGCCGGTTCGGCGGAGATCGTGGGCGACGGGCTGCTCGGCAGCGGAGCCCGGGAGGTGGCGTTCGGTGCGGACGACCCGTGGGAGGTCCGGTTGGAGCAGACGGAGGCGGGTGTGCGTCCACTCGACGCCACCGCATCCTTCGACGACCTGGTACAGCACCGCCGTGCGGAGTTCGCGGCGTACTGCTCCGGCCTGCTGGCCGGGGCGGAGGCGACGCCCACCGCGGTGAAGGCCGCGTACGTGCTCTGGTCGGCCACCGTCGAGCCCGGCGGCTTCGTCGGCCGCGAGGCGGTGCTCATGTCGAAGCACTGGATGGACAAGGTCTGGTCGTGGGACCACTGCTTCAACGCCCTCGCCCTCGCACCGCTCGACGCGGAGGCCGCCCTCGACCAGTTCCTCCTGCCCTTCGATCACCAGGACGCGGGCGGAGCGCTGCCCGACTCGGTCACGCACTCCGAGGTGCTCTACAACTTCGTGAAGCCGCCCATCCACGGCTGGGCGTTCCGGCTCCTGCGGGAGCGCGTCTCCACACCCTTCGACGACGGCGCGCTGCGCCTGGTGTACCGGAGGCTCTCCGCGTGGACGCGGTTCTGGCTCGACAGCCGCCGCGCACCCGGTCATGCGCTCCCGTACTACCAGCACGGCAACGACAGCGGGTGGGACAACTCAACGCTCTTCGACCGGGATCGGGTGGTCGAGTCGCCCGACCTCGCCGCGTTCCTCATCCTGCAGCTGGAGGAGCTGGGCCGCCTCGCGGTCGAGCTCGGAGAGTCTGCGGCCGAGTGGGAGGACGAGCGGATCGCGATCGAGCGGGCGCTGTTCGACGAGCTGTGGGCGGGTGACCACTTCGTCGCCCGGTCGGTCGCCTCGGGGCGGCCGTCCACCTCCACGAGCCTGCTCGGGTCGCTCCCCATCGTGCTCGGAGACCGTCTTCCCGCCGACATCGCGTCCGCGCTCGCCGCCGCGGTCGAGGCCCACCTCACACCGTGGGGACCGGCCACCGAGCTGCCTGACTCGGCGCAGTACACCGCCGACGGCTACTGGCGCGGACCGGTCTGGGCGCCGAGCACCCACCTCATCGTCGACGGCCTGCGCCGCGCCGGGCACGGCGAGCTGGCCGACCGGGTCGCGAACGCCTTCCTCGCCGCCTGCGAGCGCTCCGGATTCGCCGAGAACTTCGACGCCCTCACCGGCGACGGCCTGCGCGACCGTGCCTACACCTGGACGGCAGCGGTCTACCTGCTGCTCGCCACCCACCGACTGTCGGGAGAACGATGACCCTCACCTCGACCGCCCTGCTGACCGGGGGACCGGTCGTCCCCTCCCGCAGCCTCCTCCGGCCGCTCGGACCGGACGAGGTCCGCATCTCGAGCGGGTTCTGGGCCGACAAGCAGCAGCTCAACGCGACCGTCATCCTCGACCACTGCGAGACGTGGATGGAGCGGATCGGCTGGATCGGCAACTTCGACCGTGCCGCCGCGGGCACGGTCGCCGAGCACCACGACGGGATCGAGTTCGTCGACTCGGAGGTCTACAAGCTGCTCGAGGCGATGGCCTGGGAGCTCGGCCGTCGTCCCGATGCCGGGCTCGAGGCGCGCTACTCGGCCTTAGCCGCCCGGGTGGCGGCGGCGCAGGAGCCCGACGGCTACCTGCACACCGCCTTCGGGCGTCCCGGTCAGCGTCCGCGGTACAGCGATCTCGAGTGGGGCCACGAACTGTACTGTTTCGGCCACCTCTTCCAGGCGGCGGTCGCGCGTGCTAGGAGTGGGCATCCCGACGACGTGCTCGTCCGGACCGCCCGGCGGCTGGCCGACCACGTCGCCCGCGAGTTCGGCGAGGGCGGCCGGGATGCGATCTGCGGTCACCCGGAGATCGAGCCGGCGCTGGTCGAGCTGGGGCGTGCCCTCGGTGAGCATCGGTACATCGAGCTGGCGCGGATCTTCGTGGAGCGGCGCGGCCGCCGGACCCTCGCCACGACCCTGTTCCAGGGCAGCGACTACTTCCTCGACGACGTGCCGGTCCGCGAGGCGACCGTGCTGCGCGGGCACGCGGTCCGCGCCGCCTACTTCACGGCCGGGGCGGCCGATGTCGCCGTCGAGACCGGCGACGACGGCCTGCTCGCCGCCGTGCAGAACCAGTGGCGGCGGACGGTCGCGCACCGCACCTATCTCACGGGCGGGATCGGCTCGCACCACCAGAACGAGGAGTTCGGCGCCGACGACGAACTGCCGCCGGACCGCGCCTACGCCGAGACCTGTGCCGCCATCGGCTCCGTCATGGTCAGCTGGCGCCTGCTCCTGCAGACTGCCGAACCGGCTCACGCGGACCTCATCGAGCGAACGCTCCTCAACGCGGTGCTGGTCTCCCCCCGCGAGGACGGCCGCGCGTTCTACTACGCCAACACTCTGCACCAGCGGGAGTTGGCGTCGGAGACGCACGACGACGAGCTGAGCGAGCGCGCAGAGGCCAATCTCCGCGCGCCTTGGTTCGAGGTGTCCTGCTGTCCGACGAACGTCGCCCGCACGCTGGCGAGCATCGGCGCGTACTTCGCAACGGCCGACGACGACGGCCTTCAACTCCACCAGTACGCGGATCTGGATGTGGATACGGCCCTCCCGGACGGCAGGCACGTCGCGCTCGCCGTCCGCACCGGCTACCCCTTCGACGGTCGAGTGGTCGTCTCGGTGGCCGAAGCGTCAGAGTTCACCCTGAGCCTGCGCATCCCCGCCTGGTCGCGCGGCCGGGCGCGCGCGACCCTGAACGGCGAACCCGTCCCCGTCGACGGCGACGTCCTGCGTCTGCGTCGTGCCTTCGCTCCGGGCGACGAGCTGGCGCTCGACCTCGACACCTCCCCGCGGTTCACCGTCGCGCCCGACGCGGTCGACGCCGTGCGCGGGACCGTCGCCGTCGAGCGCGGGCCGCTCGTGCTGTGCCTGGAGTCGGTGGATCTGCCCGGCACGACAGCGTTCGATCGCGTCCGGGTCGACACGGAAACTGCGCCGGTTTCCACCGCAGACGGTGCGTCGGTGCGGCTGATCGTGGAAGATGGGCGCAACGACGACCGCGACGATGCCGACCGCAACCCTACCGACGACTGGCCGTACCTCCGCCTCGACTCCGCCGTGACCGCCCGGTCGGGCCAGGCGGTCACGGCGGGCCTCATCCCCTACGCCCACTGGGCGAACCGCGGACCGAGCCTGATGCGGGTGTGGATCCCCGCCGCAGGCTGACCGACGCTCGGCTGCCGGCGAGTCATCGGGGCCGGCAGCCGAGTCCTTCTCTCCCCGGTTCGGGATTTTCCCCGGACCGGGTGCATCCGATCGCCCCTCTTCAGCCGAATGAACCCGTGGGAGCACACACGGTACTTCCGCGGAGACGAAGGGGTTCATCATGACGAGGACTCGGAAGTGGCGGATCGGCGTCGCCATCGGCGCAGCGCTTGCCCTGATCGGGGTAGCGGCGCCCGCGAACGCGGCGCCGCATCCATCCACCTGGCGCCCGTTCGGCATCTCGCAGGTGTCGGTCTTCCACGGCGTCCCTGCAACGCCGGTGGATGTGTACGTGAACGGCCTGCGGGTGCTGAACGACTTCCAGCCCGGCACGTTCGCCGGCCCGTACCTGCTGCCGTCGGGCACCTACCGCCTGGCGATCACGGCGGCGGACGCCCGTAACGACCGGAATCCCGTCATCGGACCGGTGACGGTCTCGTTCGCTCGGAACACCAGCTACACCGTGGCCGCGCACCTCACGCCGACCGGGACGCCGACGGCGAGCGTCTTCACGAACGACCTGTCCGTCTCGCCGTCCGGCACCGGCCGGCTGGTTGTACGGCACACCGCGGCTGCTCCGGCGGTGGATGTGCTCGCGGGTGGCACTCCGGTGATCACCGGACTCACGAATCCGAACCAGGCGGCACTGGTGCTGCCAGCGGGCACGGTGGATGCGTCGGTCGCGCTCGCCGGAACGACGACCCCGGTCATCGGCCCGGCAGCGGTCCCGGTGAAGGCCAAGACGGACACGATCGTCTACGCCTGGGGGAGCGCGAGCGCGGGCACCCTGAGGGTCGCCGTCCAATCGCTGCGGCAGGGGCGCCTCTTCGACGTCCCGTGGATGCTGCATCGCTGATCCCGAGGAGGGTGCCGTGCGGGTCGTCGAGGCGCACATCACTGCGACGGTGCACGAGTTCTTCTCGCAGCAGTGGGTCCTGCTGCTCGCCGGCCGCGTGACCACGCGCGGCCGGCGGGAGTTCCGGAGCCGCCTCACCGGCCCTGTCGTCCTGAAGGACGGCAGCGCGCTCGACGTGAGCGCGCTGCCCGAGCGCGACGTGCACGCCCTGCTCGTCGCGCGCGGGGCGCCCGACACGTGCGTCCTGGTCAAGGACGGACTCGTGGAGGACGAGATCACGACGCTCACGTCCGCCGTGCACCGCGTCTTCCTCTCCCGGGAGGGCGCGCTCATCTCGTGCATCCCCGGTCGCCTGGGCTTCCTGCAGTCCGACGGCGGCCGAACCCGGCTGCTGCTCGGAGCATCCCCAGCGCAGAGACCACACCACTAGGAGGAACCATGTCTTCAGCCACCGCGGACGACATCGCGGCCGCCCTCGGCGACCTCGCCGATCGTCTCCCCGCCGCGCCGACCGTCGAGCAGCTGGCCCCGATCGTCGCGCGCCTCAGCCGCCGCGAGCGAGCGGTGCTCGCGCTCGTCTTCGAGCGGCTGGCGGAGGAGTCGGCCGGGGAGCAGCTCAGCGCTTGAACGCTCTAACCGCGTTCCCTTTATTCAGAAGTAGTTCTGAACTAGGATGGCATCATGCTAGCCACCGCGCGACCCGAGCGGGTCTTCCATTCCTCTGAATTGAGCAGGAATTCGACCCGCGTCTTTACTGCAGCCGAGGCTCAGCCCGTCGAAGTCACTCGCCGCGACGGCGAAGATCTCGTGCTCATGTCGAAGAGCGAGGCGGAGGCACGCGAATCGTTGCTCCAGCTCGCGGCGACGTTGGTTGGGGTGGCCAGCGACACCCGTGGCACCTTCGCAGAGCGCCTGACCGAGGCGATGCCGTGGATGCTTGCCCTCAACCTGAAGGACCGCGAAAGCTGCGCTCGGGGACTCCTCGACGCCGCCCGCGCGTCTTTCGCGACGGGTCAGGCGCATCTCGCCGAAGCTGAACTGAATTCCTGGATGGAGACTGCCACCGCTATCGCGGCCGGACTCGGAACCACGTCGGTCGAATGGCTCGACTCGGTCGGCCCGGTAGAGCGCCCGTAGGTGGCGCGCGAAAAGAAGGTCGTGCGCCCGACCAAAGGCACCGAGTTCGTCATCGAGTTCGCCACCGTGCATGCGCAGAGAGGCTGGACCGATCTCTGCGCGACGATCCGCAACCCGCTTGCAGACGCGTGGGACTTCCTGACCCGTACACCTCTCGTGGTGACCCCCACCAACTATCCGCTGAAAGGTGAGCTCGGAACCATCACGCGCGCGGGAGAGACCCATGCACGCTGGCAGCACAAGCCGACCATGAAGGGCGACGCCCGCATCTGGTTCTACGTCGACGAGAGAACGGTGTATCTCGAGCAGGTGCACACTCGCCACCCGAACCAGACGAAGTGAGCAGGCGCGCTCGGTGGGATGCCTCCGCGCGTCACGGCCCGATCGGTGTCGCCGTCACGATCACGTTGTCGCGGTAGTGGCCCGTGGCGTCGTCGAAGACGCCGCCGCACGTGATGAGCACGAGCTTGGCCGGGCCGGTCTCGACGAAGTAGTCCTTCAGCGACCCGGGCGCCTTCTGCGGCTGGGCGACGTCGTCGACCCGGAAGTGGCGAGGGCCGGGGCCACCGGTGAGCGCGACCACTGCGCCGGGCGCCACATCCTTGAGGCGGCTGAACGGGCCGATGCCGTCCCAGGCGTCGACATGCGCGACGAGCACGATCGAGCCCGTCGCGGCGGATGCGCCGGACGAGTAGCGGTACCAGCCTGCGGTGTGCGATTCGGGCGGGATGGTGACGTCGCCCGTCGGGTCGAGGCCGACGGGCACCACCGGCATGTCGATGCCGAGCGACGCGACGGCCACTCGCGAGGGCGCCTGCGCCGGTGGGATGGGCGGGGCCGATCGCGTGTCGATCGGTGTTCTCGGGATGTCAGGCACAGTTGGCGCCGCGGCGGGCGGCGACGTTCGTGCCGGGGCTGGGGTCGGCGTCGGCGTCGGTGTCGGCGTCGGCGCCTCGCTCCCGCCCGCCGAGCACCCCGCGAGCACCACCAACGCGAGGGCGGCGCCGAACACGGCGGCCGCCCTCGCGTGGGCTGTGGTGTGGGGACTCATCCCCGGGTGGACTCCGCACGGGTGCGGCGGACGACGAGACCGGCCGTGACGGCGGCTGTCAGCAGGAGCGCGATGGCGCCGACCCACAGCGCGGTCTGCTCCGACCGGGCCGCCTGGTCTGCGCGGAACGCGGCACCGGTCGTGCCGGCCTGCACGCCGTTCGGCGGCGTGCCCAGGCCGTCGATCGTCTGGACCATCAGCGCCAGGTTCTTGTCGGTGGCGCTGCCGTAAGCGTAGACGATCGTGTTCGTTCCGTCGGCGATCGTCACGTCGGCTGGGCCGATCAGGGCGGGTTCGGTCGTGCCCGCGGCCGTCACCGAGGCGGAGACGGTCGATGCGGGCAGGTCGAGCTTCGCCTCGTTCGGGTTGGTCAGGTTGCTGACGACGGCCTTGCCCCCGGCGACGACGTCGACCGCGGGAGCCGCCGCTACGTGCCGGACGGTCAGGCGGCCCTGGCCGGCCGCCGTGGCGGACATGTCGTTCGTGAACAGCGTGGCCGTCGGCTTGCCCGATGCGTCGAGGTGCGCGACCGCCGAATAGTCGCCGCCCGCTGCGAGCGGCAGGTCGATGGGGCCGATCACCGGGCTGTCCGTCGCCGAGGCGGCGCCCACCTTGGTGATCGAGACGCTGTAGGTCCCGGCCGGCAGGGTCAGCGGACCGGCCATCGTGCCGGGCTGGAAGTTCTTGATCGTGTCGGTGCCGTTCACCCACACGTCGACGGGCGTGCCGGGCACTCCGTGGATCACGGAAAGCTGGACGTCCGACTCGGCAGCCGTGGCGGGGGCGGCGCTCACCGCGAACGCGAGCGCGGCGATCACCACGGCCGAAGCGGAAACTGCTCTGATCTTCATCGATCCTCCTAGGGATGTCGGACGCGGGATCGCGTCGCATGCCCATACATTCCGGGCGGAGGGCGAATCGGATGCACCTCCTTCGGATTCGCGGGGGAACCGGAGGAAACAGAGGAAGCGGAGCTGGCCCGGGTCAGCGTGCCGCGGACAGGGTGCCCCGGACGATGCTGTCGCCCGAGTGCGCCGGATCGCCGTTGAGCGGCTGCTGCGAGATGTCGACGACCGGGTAGTCGGCGGCGGCGATGTTGGGCGGCATCACGAAGCGACCCGTGCCTCCATCCAGGAGTCCGACGCTGATCGCCTTCGTGAGGTCGCTGTTCATCAGCCACACCTCGCGGTACGCGGTGCCCGGGGAGTGCACGGCCGGGGAGTCCAGCTCGACCGCCAGGACCGTCGTGCCGTCGGGCTCCCGCTCCATGGTGGCCTGACCGTTGGAGGTCGACCACGCGGGCAGTCCGGCCAGCGTGGCCTGCGCCTCCACCTGGGGCGCCGGACGGATGAACACGACGAGAGCCACAGCGACGGCGACGAGCACGACCGCTGCGGCGGAGACCAGGTACGGCCAGCGACGACGGCCGCCGCGTCCCCGGCGACGCGGGGCGACATCCCGGGTCGGGGAAGCATCAGCCCGAGTGGCCGAGGGGATGCCGTCGTCGACCGCCACGCTGGAGGTCGCGGGTGGGTCGAGTGTCAGCTGCGCGTTGATGTTCTCCCACACGCGGGGAGAGGGCTCCTGCAGGGCGAAGTCGACCGGGCCGTTCTCACGCGCCGCACGCGTCACACGCGTCAGGCGCTCCAGCTCCGTCCTGCACTGCGGGCAGGTCATCACGTGGTCGACGTCTCTCGCGTCGATGTCGGTCTCGCCGAGGGCGAGCATCGCGAGGACATCCGGGTCGCTATGCGTCATCCGTGTCCTCCAACCGTGCACGCAGCCGGAGGAGGCTGCGCCGGATATGACTCTTGACCGTACCCAACGGAAGGTCGAGTTTCGCCGCGATCTGCGTATGGGTCAGCCGATCGTAGAAGGCGAGCCGCATGATCTGCTGCGCCACCGGCTCCAGCTGGTCGAGCTCCTGGCTCATGGCGACGCTGTCGGCGATCTCGTCCGTCCAGCTCAGCGACTGGAGGTAGACGCTCTCCATGAAGGCCTCCAGTTCGCGCTGACGTTTCGCCCGCGCCTCGTACGCGTCGACGATCTTGTGGCGGGTGATCGCCATCAGCCACGTACTGAGCTTCGCGCGCTCCGGATCGAATCCCGCGCGTCCCTGCCAGGCGGCGACGAACACCTGCTGCGTCACGTCCTCGGCGTCGGCGACGTTGCCGAGCGAGCGCAGCGCGAGCGTGTAGACCAGCCGTCCCCAGCGCTGGTACAACAGCTCGATCGCGGACACATCGCCGGCATGCAGGGCGCCGACGAGTGAACGCTCGGTGTCATCCACGCAGTCATCATCGCTCCCAGGTCCGCAGAAAGCGAGGAAACGGCCGTGTTCTGGCGAAAAACGCCTCAGCGCCGCGCGCGCCTGGCCGCGCGGTTGCGCGCGAGCACCCAGCCGACGACTCCGCCGATCAGGAAGACCAGCACCACCAGCAGCCAGGTCGGCACCTGTACCTGCGTCCACAGGACGAAGATTGTCGCGCGGTCGCCGCCGACGAGGTTCTGCACGGCCACGATCACCAACAGCAGGATGAGGACGATCGCCAGCCACTTGCGTTTCAGGAACCGCGTCAGACGGTTCTCGTCATCCCGGCCGGTGTTCCCCGCGCTGCTCATCCGGTCAGTATGGCGGCGAGGAGGGGTGGGTCGCCAGGGGCGGCTAGCCTCGACCTGTGGATGAGGAAGAGGCGCTCGCCGGGGGAAACGCCGGGGGCACAGTGGTGCGCATCGGCGACACGGTCCGCAAGCCGTGGATGGCGGCGACGCCGAGCGTCGTGTCGTTCGTCCAGCACCTGCGGGAGTCCGGTGTGGATGCGCCCGCCCCGCTGGGCCGCGACGACGAGGGGCGGCAGGTCCAGGAGTTCGTGCCGGGCCGTCTGGCGATGGATGCGGACCCGCTCACCCTGTCCGAGCTGCATCGGGTCGGGGAGATGGTCCGCGCCATCCACGACGCGAGTGCCGCGTTCGTCCCGCCGCCGGGCGCGGTCTGGGAGACGGCGATCCCTGCACCGGGTGCGGAGCTCGTCTGCCACAACGACCTGGCCCCCTGGAACCTGATGGTCGGCGACCGCTGGCTGTTCATCGACTGGGACGCCTCCGCCCCCAGCACCCGCCTCTGGGATCTGGCCTACGCCGCCCAGGCGTTCACGCTCAACGACGCGGCCCGCGCCCCCGAGGACTCCGCCCGGGCGCTCGCGGCATTCGTCGACGGCTACGGCGCCGACAAGAGTCTGCGCGCCAACCTCCCGACCGAGATGGGCCGCAGGAGCCAGGCGATGTACGACCTGCTCCACTCATCGAACCGCGCGGGTCGGGAGCCGTGGGCGACGATGTACGAGACCGGGCACGGAGCGCACTGGCAGGCGGTGACCCGCTACGTGACCACTCACCGCGACGCGTGGGCGCGCGCCCTGTAAAACCCGGGCCGACATTCGTGCCGAATGTGCGCTTTGAGCGCCGCTTAGCGCACATTCGGCACGAATCTCGCGGGAGGTCAGGGCGCGGGGGCGAACCGCTCGACGCCGGCGACCCGCAGCAGGTCGAGCTTGGCCGCATCCTCGCTGCCCGGCACTGCGGTGTAGACGACGATGCGCAGGTCTCCGTCGGGCACGGTCAGCACGTCGCAGTCGACGGTGATCGGGCCGACGATCGTCTCGGTCATCCTCTTCCTGCTCGAACGGTGCGCGGCCACGCGGGCCGTGGCCCAGCGGCGCTCGAAGTCGGGCGAGGCGGCACGCAGCCGGCCGATCAGGCGTTCGAGGTCGCGGTCGGCGGGGTAGCGGCCGTGCGCCTGGCGGAGGTCGGCGACGAGGTCGGCCGAGAACTCCTCAGCGTGGATGTCGTCGAACTCGACCCCCGAGTGGCCGTGGGTGAAGTGCCGCCAGACCAGGTTGCGGTCCAGCCCCGTCATCTCCGACGGATCCTTCAGCAGCGCCGCCCACAACGGGTTCCAGACGAGGAAGTCCCACGACGCCGTGAACACCGCGAGCGGCACATCCCCGATCCGGTCGAGAATGCGCTGCACGCCCGGCGTGAGGTGCCTCGGGATGCTGCCCGCCGGCGACGACGCCGCACCGGCCACCCGGAACAGGTGGCCGCGTTCCTCGGCGGAGAGCCGCAGAGCGCGGGCGAGCGCGCTGAGCAGCTGGGGCGACGGGTTCGTCGCGCGACCCTGCTCCAGGCGCACGATGTAGTCGACGCTCACGCCGGCGAGGGCGGCGAGCTCTTCGCGGCGCAGGCCCGGCGTCCGTCGGCCCGGGCCGGCGGGGAGCCCTACCTCGACCGGGTCGACCCGGTCGCGCCACGACCGCAGCACCGCCGCGAACTCGCTCATGGGCTCATCGTACGTCCGGTCGCCCGCCCGACCCTGGTACTGCCGGTACCCCCGAAGACCGGTGCCTGGGCATCCGCGCGGCGGGCGCGCAGGATCGAGGTCATGACGACGACACTGATCACAGGAGCCAACCGCAGCCTCGGCCTCGAGACCGCCCGCCGACTCATCGAAGCCGGGCACACGGTCTACGCCGGGATGCGCGATATCGCGGCAGGAGACGAGGCGCGAGCGCTGGGCGCCATCCCGCTGGCCCTCGATGTCACCGACCAGGGCAGTGTGGATGCGGCCGTCGCCTCCCTGCCGGAACTGGATGTGCTGGTCAACAACGCCGGCGTGCTCGGCGGCCGACGGCAGGGTGCCGACGACCTCGACATCGAGGCGATGCAGCAGACGCTCGACACGAACGTCGTCGGCGTCGCCCGGGTCACCCAGGCCTGCCTTCCCCTGCTGCGCCGCTCGGCGGCACCGGTCATCGTGAACGTCGCCTCGGGAGTGGGCTGGCCGCGCTGGCTGTCGACGCCCGGGCACGACGAGCATCCGGTGCTCGGCATCGCCTACGCGGCATCCAAGGCGGCGGTCATCGCCCTGACCGTGCAGTACGCCAAGGGACTGCCGGGCTTCCGCGTGAACGCGAGCGATCCGGGCTACACCGCGACCGAGTTCAACGGGTACAGCGGGCACCAGACCGTCCAGGAGGGGACGGACGCCACGGTCATGCTGGCCACCCTCGGTGCCGATGGCCCGACCGGCGAGTTCCACAACCGCTTCGGGCGCATCGAGTACTGACCGGGCGGGGCCCTCGCGCGGTGTGGCTACACTTCATTCCATGAAACGCGCCACCATCTACGATGTGGCACGCCACGCGGGGGTCTCGCACCAGACGGTCACCCGGTTCCTCAACGGCTTCGAGGGGATCCGGCCCGCGACGCGGGAGAAAGTCCAAGCCGCGATCGACGAACTGAACTACCGGCCGAACGGCGCCGCCCGCTGGCTGCGCTCGCGGCAGTCCAACCGGATCGGCATCCTCGCCCACCGGATGGAGCTCTCCGGCCCCGGGCGGATCATCGCCGGCGCGACGACCGCGGCGCGGAGCCGCGGCTATGTGCTCGACATCGCGTCGATGGACGGGGAGGACGCCGACTCGGTCGACGCCGCACTGGATGTGGTGATGGAGCACCAGATCGCGGGTGTCTTCGCGACGGCCCAGACCGACGTGGTGCGCGAGGCCGTCGCCAATCGCGGACTCGACGTCCCGATCTCGATCGACTCGGGGGAGGGGCTCTCGTCCTCCGGCACCAACCCGCGGGCACATCCCGGCCGGCTCGCGGCGGCGCATCTCGCCGACCTCGGCCATCGCCGCGTCGCCTTCGTGAACGGGCCGGGTGTCTGGATCGCGGCGGGGGAGCGGCGCAGTGGCTTCTTCGCCGTTGCGGCGGAACGAGACCTCGATGTGGTGTGGGAGTACGAGGGCGACTGGTCGGCCGAGGCCGGCTACCGCGCCGCACAGCAGCTTCCGGACGACGTGACCGCGGTCGCCCTCGCCAACGACAGCATGGCGATCGGCCTGATCTTCGGCCTGGCGGAGCGCGGCCGCCGGGTGCCGGACGACGTGAGCGTGATCGGGATGGACGACGCCCCCGAGTCGCGCTTCCACCTGCCGTCGCTGTCGACCATCCGCCTCGATTTCGAGGGCGAGGGCGCGTACCTGATGAACGTGCTGATCGCGAAGATCGAGGGTGCAGACACAGCCGACGTGCCGGGCTACCGCCTGCCGGAGCTGGTGCAGAGGGGCTCGACGGCCGAAGCGCCGACAGCCGGAAAGTAACCATCCGGTCTCGGTGGTTGTGCGCCGAGCATCGGTCTGTGTAGCATCACGACCAGGAAATGTTGTCGACAACATTCGATGCACGCACTACAGGATGTTGTCGACAACACACAGCACGACGCAACGATGCGGAAGGTCGACGATGACGCAGAACCCCCCGTTCCCCGGCGTGCTCTTCGGAGCCGCCTACTACGCCGAGTACCAGCAGGAGGGGACGCTCGATCGCGACCTCGACCTGATGTCGGAGGCGGGGTTCACCGTCATCCGGGTCGGCGAGTCGGTGTGGTCCACCTGGGAGCCGCGGAACGGCGAGTTCGACCTCGATTGGCTGCAGCCGGTGCTCGACGGAGCCCACGCCCGCGGCATCGCGGTCATCCTCGGGACGCCGACCTACGCCATCCCGCCGTGGCTGCAGACGCTCCACCCCGAGATCGCGGCGATCGACGGGCGCGGGCACGCCATCGGCTGGGGAGCCCGCCAGGAGATGGACCAGTCGTCGACCGTCTACCGCTGGTACGCCGAGCGCATCATCCGGAAGGTGGTCGCGCGCTATGCCGACCACCCGGCTGTGATCGGCTGGCAGGTCGACAACGAGCCGGGCAACAACCTCCCGCACAACGAGACGACTTTCCAGGCGTTCGTCTCCTGGCTCCGGAGGCGCTACGGCACGGTGGAGCGCCTCAATGACGAGTGGGGGCTCGTCTACTGGTCGCACCGCATCGCCGAGTGGTCGGAGCTGTGGCGCCCGGGCGGCAACCTGATGCCGCAGTACCAGCTGGAGTGGCGCCGGTTCCAGGGCGAGCAGGCCACCGACCTCATCGCGTGGCAGGCCGAGATCGTGCGCGAGTACGCCAGGGAGGACCAGTTCGTTACGACCTGCATCTCGTACTCCCGGCCGCAGATCTCCGACGACGAGCTCGTCTCCTCTCTCGACATCACCGCGGGCAACCCCTACTACCTGATGCAGGACGGCCTCTCGGCCGACGTGGACCTCCCGCGCCGCGCCCAGTGGTGGCACACCGGACCGTGGGCGCTGTTCCAGTGGGGCGACCGCGCCTTCTCGTCGGCGCAGGAGCGGTTCCTCGTCACCGAGACCAACGCGCAGTCGATCGGTGGACCGTGGCAAAACCAGCCGCCGTTCCCCGGCCAGATCAAGCAGGCAGCCTATGCGCTGATCAGCCGCGGCGCCCGGATGATCGAGTACTGGCACTGGCACACCCTCCACTTCGGGGTGGAGACGTACTGGGGCGGCGTTCTCCCGCACAGCCAGGTGCCCGGCCGCATCTACCGCGAGGTCGCCGAACTGGGCGCGAGCCTGCAGCGGCTGGGCGACGCGCTCGACGGGTTCGTGCCGGATGCGGACGTGCTCATGCTGCACTCAACGGACACCCTGTGGTCGTTCGAGACGTATCCGCCCCTCGCGACCGACGACGGAGGGCCGGACGGCACCTCCTACGCCCGCATCGCCGATGCGTTCTATCGCGGCTTCAGCGAGGTCGGCGCGCAGGTCAGGGTGCAGCACACCCGGCAGTTCGTACAGCGGTCCGCGGCCGACCTCGTCGCCGAGCACCCCATCCTCGTCGCGGCCGCCGAGTACGTCGCCGACGACGCGACCCTCGACGCGCTCCGCGCCTACGCCGAAGCGGGCGGACACCTCGTGCTGGGCATCCGGACCGGGTACGGCGATGAGCTCGCCCGTGCCCGCCGCGCTGTCGCTCCCGATCGGCTGCATGACGCCGCCGGCGTCTGGTACGACGAGTACAGCAACCTCGCCGAGCCGCTGGCGGTCACTGCCGCAGACGAAGGATTCGACCTCGAGCCGGGCGCGCAGGCGACGGCCTGGGTCGACGTGCTCAACGTCGAGGCGGCCACAACGCTCGTGTCGTACGAGCCCACCGAGCTCGGAGCCGACGCCGCCATCACGACCACGCCGTTCGGCGCGGGCCGCGTGACCTACGTCGGAACGGTCCCCAACCGGGAACTCGCCCGCAGCCTCGCGCGCTGGCTGGTCCCCGAGACCGCCGTCGCGCGCTGGCAGACCGCGTCGCCCGTCACCGTCAGCACCGGGCGCACCGGCGGCCACGACGTCGCCTTCGTGCACAACTGGTCCGCGACCGAGCATGTGGTCACCGTGCCGGCGGACAGCATCCACCTGGACACCGGCGAGCGGTTCGCCGCCGGGTCCCGTTTCACCCTCGAACCGCGCGGCGTCGCCGTGTTCGAGGTCGCCGGTTCACAGGCGTGACCGGAACACCAAGAGAAAGAGAACGCTCATGAGGAAGAAAGCACCGAGAACAGCAGTGGCGCTGGGCACCGGCCTCCTGGCCGTCGCCCTCGTGCTGACCGGCTGCACCGGTGGTGGAGGCGGGACCGCCGACAACACCAAGCCGGTCTCGCAGTCCGACATCGACAAGGCGATGAAGACGCCGACCACCCTCACCTTCTGGACGTGGGTGCCCGACATCAAGAACGAGGTCGCGCTCTTCGAGAAGAAGTACCCCGCGATCAAGGTCAAGGTCGAGAACGTCGGCCAGGGCGCTCCGCACTACCAGAAGCTGCGCACGGCACTGAAGGCGGGCAAGGGCGCCCCGGACGTCGCGCAGATCGAGTTCCAGTACATCTCGTCGTTCACCGTCACCGACAGCCTCCTGAACCTCACGCCGTACGGCGCGAACGACCTCGGCGACCAATACGTGCCGTGGGTGTGGAATCAGGTGAAGCAGAACAACGGCGTCTACGCCGTTCCGCAGGACTCGGGCCCGATGGGCAACCTGTACCGCAAGGACATCCTCGACAAGGCCGGCGTCACCACGCCGCCGACCACGTGGGACCAGTATGCGACCGACGCCGCGACGGTGAAGGAGAAGACCGGCGTCTACATGTCGAACCTCGCCTCCAGCCAGGCGGGTCAGATGCTCGGCCTCCTCTGGCAGGCCGGCGTGAAGCCGTTCGGCTACGACGGAAAGAAGGGCGTTACGGTCGACGTCAACAGCGCGGAGGCCAAGAAGGTCGCGTCGTACTGGCAGGACCTCATCCAGAAGGGATACGTCTCCACCGACCCTGACTTCACCGACAGCTGGTACCAGGGTCTCGCCAACGGCAAGTACGCCGGCTGGCTGACCGCGGCGTGGGCTCCGGTGTTCCTCCAGGGCACCGCGGCCAAGACCTCCGGACTCTGGCGTGCGGCCGAGCTGCCGCAGACACCCGGAACGAAGCCGGCCTCGGGCAACTGGGGCGGGTCCTCCGACGCGGTCCTCAAGACCACGAAGAACCCGATCGCGGCGTACGAGCTGGCGAAGTTCATCAACAACGACCCGGAGTCGACGCTGATGTTCGCCAACAAGCAGTTCCTGTTCCCGACGCTGAACTCCACGCTGAAGGACCCGGCGTTCGTCGACCAGAAGGCCGAGTTCTACGGCGGCCAGGAGGTCAACAAGCTGTTCGCGAACATCTCCACCACCGTCGACACCAAGTTCGACTGGCTGCCCTACATGGACTACGCCTACTCGAGCTACACCGAGACGATGGGCAAGGCGCTCGCTGCGAAGGGCGATCTCTCCGCCGGGCTCGACGCCTGGCAGAAGGCGCTGGTCAGCTACGGGACCCAGCAGGGCTTCTCCGTCAACAAGTAGGGGTCGGGGCCGGCGGTGGATGCGCATCCGCCGCCGGCCCGCACCCTCGGCTCGAACAAGGGAGTTCACCATGACCCAGTCCGTCGCACCCGGGAGGGTGCGCACGCGCGAGCACGCGGAGAAGCAGCGGCCCCGGCGGAACGCGAACCAGCGCCGGCTGAACATCGCCGCCTACTTGTTCGTGGCGCCCTTCATGATCGTCTTCATCGTCATGCTCCTGCTGCCGCTGTTCTACTCCGGCTACCTCAGCCTCTTCACGACGCAGCTGATCGGCGGCCAGACCTTCGCCGGCTTCGCCAACTACGTCCGGGCGTTCACCGACCCGGACTTCCTCGCGGGCGTCGGGCGCATGGCGCTCTTCCTCGTCATCCAGGTTCCGATCATGCTGGCGCTGTCGCTGTTCTTCGCGCTCGCGCTCGACAGCGGACGCGTGCGCGGCTCTGTCGCCCTGCGGCTCCTGATCTTCCTGCCGTTCGCCGTGCCCGGCGTGGTCGCGACGCTGATGTGGGGCTACCTGTACGGCAACGACTTCGGCCCGATCGCCCAGTTGTTCCGTGCGGTCGGCCTCGGGGCCCCCGACCTGCTGAGCGACCAGAACATGCTCGGCTCGATGATGAACATCGTCACGTGGGCCTTCGTCGGCTACAACATGATCATCATGTACGCGGCGCTCCGCTCGATCCCGACGGAGCTGTTCGAGGCGGCCGAGATCGACGGCGCCAGCCAGTGGCGGGTGGCGTGGAGCATCAAGATCCCCGGCATCCGTCCCGCGATCATCCTGACGGTGATCTTCTCGATCATCGGAACGTTCCAGCTGTTCAACGAGCCGAGCCTGCTGCACGCGCTCGCGCCGAACGTGATCGACAACGGCTACACGCCCAACTACTACGCGTACAACCTGGCGTTCACGAACCAGGACGTCAACTACGCCGCCGCTATCGCCTTCCTGCTCGGTCTGGTGATCGCGGTCGTGTCGTACGTCGTCCAGCTCTCGACCCAGCGGAAGGAGGCCCGCAATGACTGAGACCGCCACCGGCAGCCCGCTGCCGACTGTCGACGACGCCTCACCGCGCCGCCGGACCGGGCGCCGCGGCGCACGGGCCTACAACCGGGAGACGCAGCGCAGCACCCTGCTCACCGTGATGCTCTGGATCTGCGCGCTGTACTTCGTGCTCCCGATCGTCTGGCTGTTCATCGCATCCACGAAGAGCAACGCCGACCTGTTCACCACCTTCGGGTTCGCCTTCGGGCGCACCTTCGACCTGTTCAACAACATCGGCGCGGTCTTCACGGCGCAGAACGGCATCTACCTGCACTGGGCGATCAACACGCTCGTCTACGCGCTGGTGAGCGCGATCGGTGCATCGCTGCTCGCGACCATGGCGGGATACGCGTTCGCCAAGTACCGCTTCCCGGGGTCCGTGCTGATGTTCAGCGTGGTGCTCGGGGCGATCATGATCCCGCTGACCGCGCTGGCCCTCCCGACCTACCTGATGTTCAGCCAGATCGGCATCACGAACACCCCGGCCGCGGTCATCGTGCCCTCGCTGGTCAGCCCGTTCGGCGTGTTCCTGATGCGGGTGTACGCGGCGGACGCCATCCCCGACTCGATGATCGAGGCCGGGCGAGTGGATGGCGCGGGCGAGTTCCGCATCTTCTGGCAGGTCGGTCTCCGCCTCCTCGGACCGGGGATCGTCACGGTGTTCCTGTTCGCGCTGGTCGGCACCTGGAACAACTACTTCCTGCCGCTGATCATGCTGAACAGCTCCGAGCTCTACCCGCTGACGGTGGGGCTCGCCCAACAGCAGGCGACGAGCGCGGCGGGCGGGGGATCGCAGGCGCTGTTCTCCGTCGTCATCACGGGTTCGCTCGTGTCGATCATCCCTCTGGTCATCGCGTTCCTGTTCTTGCAGCGATACTGGACGACCGGACTAGCGAGCGGGAGTGTCAAAGAGTGAGTGGATTCTGGTACGGCGGCGACTACAACCCCGAGCAGTGGCCGGAGGAGGTGTGGCGCGAGGACGTGCGCCTGATGAACCGGGCGGGCGTGAACATCGCGTCGGTCGGCATCTTCTCGTGGGCGCGCATCGAACCGAGGGACGGCGAGTTCGACTTCGCCTGGCTGGATGAGGTGCTCGACCTGCTGCACGCGGGCGGAGTGCGCGTCGACCTGGCCACGGCGACCGCTTCGCCGCCGCCGTGGCTGGCGCTGAAGCATCCCGAGATGCTGCCGGTGACGGTCGACGGCGTCACGCTCTCGTCGGGGAGCAGACAGGCGTACTGCCCGAGTTCGCCGGTCTACCGGCGCTACGCCGCGCGGTTGGTCGAGCGGATCGTCGAACGCTACGCCGACCATCCCGCGCTCTCGCTGTGGCATGTCAACAACGAGTACGGCTGCCATGTCAGCCACTGCTACTGCGATGCGTCGGCGGCGGCGTTCCGGGTCTGGCTGGAGAAGAAGTACGGCACCATCGAGGCGCTCAACGACGCGTGGGGCACGGCCTTCTGGTCGCAGCACTACGCCGCCTTCGACGAGATCCTCCCGCCGCGAGCCGCCCCGACCTTCAAGAACCCGACCCAGGTGCTGGACTTCGACCGTTTCAGCTCGGACGAGCTGCTGGACTGCTTCCGCACAGAGGCGGCGATCATCCGCGCGCACTCGGACGTTCCGATCACGACCAACTTCATGGGTTTCTTCAAGCCGGTCGACTACTGGACGTGGGCGCAGGAGGTCGACATCGTCTCCGACGACTCGTACCCCGATCCCGCCGATCCGCTCGCCCCGGCGTACGGCGCGATGCAGCGCGACCTGATGCGCTCGCTCGGCGGCGGCGCGCCCTGGCTGCTCATGGAGCAGTCGCCCGGCGCTGTGAACTGGCGCGAGCGGAACGCCGCGAAGCTCCCCGGGCAGATGCGGGCCTGGTCGTACCAGAGCATCGCGCGCGGAGCCGACGGCATCCTCTTCTTCCAGTGGCGGCAGGCGGTCGCCGGCGCGGAGAAGTTCCACGCCGGGATGCTGCCCCACGGCGGCACGGACACGCGCGTCTTCCGCGAGGTCGAGCAGCTCGGCTCCGAACTGGCGACGCTGTCGTCGGTCGACGGCCTGCTCGGGCGACCCGTTCCTGCTCAGGTCGCCATCGTCTTCGACTGGGACTCCTGGTGGGCGATCGAGCAGAAGGCGTCGCCGACCACGATCTCGTACCTCGCCGACGTCCTGGGCTGGCACATCGCGCTGACCGCGGCGGGCGTCACGGCGGACTTCGTCCAGGCCACGGGCGACCTGTCCGGCTATCGGGCCGTCGTCGTCCCGTCGCTGTTCGTCGCCAGCGACGCCCAGCTCGAGGCGCTCGACGCGTACGCGGCGGGAGGGGGATCGCTGGTCGTCGGCTATCTCACCGGCATCCTCGACCCCGACCTCCACGTGCGCACCGGCGGATACCTCGGAGCGCTGCGCGAGACGCTCGGGCTCTGGGTGGAGGAGTTCGCCCCGCCCGCCGCGCCGGATCTCGCCGCGCTCGGCGGCGGCGAGCCGCCCGCCGTCGGTGTCCGCGGCGACCGCATCGGCGGCCGGGCCTCCGCGTCGCTCTGGTCGGAGTACGTGCGCGTCGAATCGGCCGACGTGGAGGCGGTCTTCGAGGGAGGAGCCCTGGACGGGCATCCCGCGGTGACCCGCCACGCCCGTGGTTCCGGGCAGGCCTGGTACGTCGCGACCCGGCTCGATGCTGAACCGCTCGGACTGCTGCTGGATTCGATCCTGACCGAGGCCGCGGTGGAGCGGCTGCCGCGCATCCCGGGCGTGGAGTTCGTCCGCCGCGGCGCGTTCCTCGCCGCCATCAACCACGGCCAGGAGGCGGTGACGCTCGACCTGTCCGGCACGGACATCCTCACGGGAGGGTCGGCGGCCGGTCTTCGACTGGAGCCGCAGGGGGTGGCGCTCCTCCGAGAGGAGTGAGTCAGCTCTTCGCGACGGCGCCGAGCGTTCCCGGAGCGAGACCGAGCGTCCACTCGGTCACGTCGGCGACGAAGTGCACGTGCGCCGGGTGGCTGAGGTCGTCGGTGCTGTTCACGTACGAGCCTCCGCCGTCGACCGCGATGAGGATGCGGATGCTGGCCGCCTCCGGGTCGACGGCGGCGAAGTCGCCGGACGCGACACCGTCCTCGATGATCGCGCGCAGGCGGGCGCGGTCGAGCGCATCCTGCTCTTGCAGTGTGGTCTCGAGGCTCGGGATGAAGCGCGACAGGTGCCGGGCGTTGAGCCACAGCCGGGCGAGCGGGAGCGAGGCGCCCGTCTCGATGTGGTGGACGAAGTGCGCGAGTCGCTCCAGAGGTGAGCCGTCGGCGGGGAAGAACCGCTCGCGTTCGATCGTCGCCGCCCGCACGAAGGCTTCGTCGACGAGGTCCTCCGCCGCCGGGAAGTAGTGGGAGATGAGGCCGGGGCGGACGCCGAGTCGGGTGGCGACGGCACGCAGGGTGATGCGCTCCAGCCCCTCGTCGAGGGCGATGGATGCGGCCTCGGACAGGATCTCCTCCCGTCGCTCCTCCGGTGCCTTCCGGGAGCGGGGAGGGGATGCGCTTGACTCCATGGGCCCCATGCTATTGAATGACTGACCAACAGCTTATTGGGCACATGACCAACAGCAACGGTGCTCGGTCAGGAAAGAGGCATCATGTCCGGAACGCAAGCCCGCGAGGAGCAGTTCGTCGACGCCTCCACGCAGCCGGAGACCCGCGGCATCGAGGTCATCGGCGACGCCGAGCGGCACGGGAGCGCCCGGGACCTCTTCTTCGTCTGGGCCGCCCCCGGCGTGAGCATCCTGAACTTCACCATCGGCGCGACCCTCATCCTGCTCGGGCTCGAGATCTGGCAGGCGATCGCGGTCATCGTCGCCGCCTCCCTGCTCTGGGTCTTCCCCGGGATCATCGCGGCGAGCGGGCCCGCCGCCGGAACCTCCGGTTCGGTCGTGACGCGCGCGATGTACGGCATCCTCGGCAACAAGCTCTTCGTCGCCTTCGTCGGCTGGTTCATCGGCGCGGTCTTCCTGTCGCTGACGTGGCTCGCGTCCTCCTTCATGGGCGCCGACCTGCTGCGCCGGGTCGGCCTGGACGACCCGGTGTGGGTGCCGATCGGCGTCACGATCGTGGTCTCGGCGGTGACCATCCTGGTGGCGATCTTCGGACACGGGCTGATCCTCCGGATCTATCCGATCCTCGCGATCGTGCTGTTCGTCATCTTCATCGTGGTGTCGGGCTTCATCCTCCCGACCGTGGACTGGCAGTACACCGCGCCCGAGCCGCTCGGGGGAGTGGAGCTGTGGTCGGCCGTCTCGATCGGCTTCACGATCCTCGCGTCCACGCCGCTGTCGTTCATCAACAGCCCCGACATCGCGCGCTACCTGCCGCGCACGACCCGGCCCGCGAACATCGCCGCCGCGACCGCGCTGGGCGGCGCGCTGCCGTTCATCGTGTTCACCGGCGTCGGTGTGCTGCTGGCCACCGGGTTGAAGGCGAGTGCGTTCGACGCCGGCATCGACGTCGCGCTCTTCGACCTGCTGCCGGAGTGGCTCGGGCCGGTGCTCGTCATCGGGGTCGTCCTCAACACGATCGCACTGAACGCCATGACCACCTACACCTCGAGCATGGCGCTGCAGGCGATCGGATTCCGGCTCAAGCGCATCCCGGCCGCCATCATCGTGGGCGTGGTCGGGACGGCGCTGACCATCTACCTGGTGCTCTCGTCGAGCCTGCTCCAGGCCGCCAACCTCATGCTGCAGTTCCTCGTGATCGTGTCCGGCCCCGCCATGGCGATCTTCGTGGTCGACGTGCTTCGGCGCCGATACGTGTACGACAGCGTCGATCTGTTCGACACCCGGCGCGGCGCGGCGTTCTGGTTCACGGGCGGGTGGAGCATCCCGGGCGTGGCGGCGCTCGTCCTGGGCGGCTTCGTCACGGCCGTCTGCCTGTCGACCGACGTGTGGAGCGGTCCGATCGCCGCGTCGATCGGCCACATCGATCTCTCGGTGCCGCTCGGGATGATCGTCGCTGCCACCGTGTACGCCCTGTTGAGCCGCACTCGGCTCGGGAAGGAGGGACGGCCGTGACCGACCCCGCCGAGACCACCCTGTACCGCGACGCCCGCGTCTTCACCGCGGACGCGGACCCGCGCTCCGCCTGGGCGGACGCCTTCGCCGTCACCGGCGACCGGATCGTCTGGGTCGGGCGCGATGGCGACGCCACCCCGCCGGCCGACCGTGTCGTCGAGCTCGGCGGCCGCGTCGTCCTGCCGGGGTTCACGGATGCGCACACGCACCTGCTGATGATGGGCGCCGCCCTCGGCCAGGTGTACCTGACCGGTGCCCGCGACCTCGACGGCATCCAGTCGCTGCTGCGCGAAGCGCGGGAGGCGGACCCCGGTGCGACGGTGCTGCGCGGGCGCGGCTGGCTGTTCGACGCGGTGCCCGGGGGAGCGCCCACCGCCGGCATGATCGACGCGGCGGTGCGCGATATCCCGGTCTACCTGGATGCGAACGACTACCACTCCTGCTGGCTCAACACGGCGGCGCTGGCCGAGGTCGGCATCACCCGCGAGACGCCCGATCCGATCGGCGGCGAGATCGTGCGCGACGCCGACGGAGAGCCGACGGGTCTGCTCCTCGAGACGGCAGCGACCCAGTACGCCTGGGCGCAGCGGGACGCCGCGACCACGGACGCCGACCGGGACGCCCAGGTGGAGCGGACCCTCGCCGCCTACGCCGCTGCCGGAGTGACGGGCGCCGTCGACATGGCGATGGACGCCTACGGGCTGGAGGCCCTCCGGCGTGCGCAGGACCGCCGCGGAGGGGAGCTGCCGATCCGCATCGCCGCGCACTGGCTCGTGACCAACACCGGCGACGACGAGCAGAACCTCGCGCAGGTCGCGGAGGCCGCACGCGTGGCGGCCGAGCCAGCCACTCCCTGGCTGCGCGTGATCGGGATCAAGCTGATCCTCGACGGCGTGATCGATGCCTGCACGGCCGCGATGCGCCAGCCGTACGCGAACGGCTCGAACGCCGATCCGATCTGGCCGCTGGAGCGCCTGACGCCGGTCGTGGTCGCGGC
Organism: Cryocola sp. 340MFSha3.1; assembly: GCF_000383315.1. NCBI lineage: Bacteria > Bacillati > Actinomycetota > Actinomycetes > Micrococcales > Microbacteriaceae > Cryocola > Cryocola sp. 340MFSha3.1. Next base: position 1,577,945 of record NZ_KB911087.1, on the reverse strand, counting down.
CGACGCCGCCGGGCTGCAGATCGCGCAGCACGCGATCGGCGACTACGCGAGCCAGATCGCGCTCGACGCGCTGGAGCGCGCGGTAGCCGAGAACGGCGAGCTCCCGCGACGTCACCGCATCGAACACCTGGAGTACGCCGCACCCGGGACGGCCGAGCGGATGGCGCGCCTCGGTGTCACGGCGTCGATGCAGCCCGTCCACGCCGACCCGGCGATCTTCGACAACTGGATGCAGATGCTCGGCGACGACAGGGTCGAACGCGCCTTCCCGTGGCCGGAGTACGAGGATTCCGGAGCGCTTCTCGCGTTCTCGACGGACTCGCCGACGGCGCCGCACGACGCGCTGGCCAACATGTACGTCGCCGCCACGCGCGCGTCTGCCCTGGTGCCCTCGGTCGGCGCGGTGCAGCCGCAGTACGCGCTGCCTCTCGAGCGCGCCGTCGCCCACGCCACGAGGGATGCCGCCGCCTCCGTCGGAGACGGCTCCTGGCGCGGGCGGATCGCGCCGGGCCACGCGGCGGACGTCGTGGTGCTCGACGCGGACGTGTTCGCGGAGGAGCCCGCGTCGCTGCTGAGCGCCCGGGTCGTTCAGACCATCGTCGCCGGGCGAACGGTGTACTCCGCGTAGCCCCTCGAACCGAGGCCGCCGCGGCCATCGCCCTCCGGATATCCAACGTTGTACAGTGGGACGACAGCCCACCAGGAGGACGAATGGCAGCGACGCTGCACGACGTGAGCCGGCTTGCCGGGGTGTCGATCAAGACCGTCTCGAACGTCATCAACGACTACCCGTACGTTCGGGACAGCACACGTCAGCGCGTCCTCGCGGCCATCGCAGAGCTGGACTACACGCCCAATCTGTCGGCGCGCAGCCTGCGGTCCGGGCGGACCAACGTGATCAGCCTCCTCATTCCGGAGCTGCGGAACGCGTACTTCGCTGAGCTCGCGGACTCGGTGATGCGGGCTGCGCGCGAGCGGGGGCTGTCGGTGCTGATCGAGCAGTTCGGAAACGACCGCGCCAGCGAGCTGTCCGTGCTGCGCAACCGGAGCGGTCGCATGGTCGACGGCATCCTGTACAGCGTGCTCGGCCTGGACGAGTCGGACCGTGACGCCATCGCCGAGGTGAACACGCCGATGGTGCTGCTCGGCGAGCGGATCTTCAACGGTCCGAAGGGCCACGTGACCATGCAGAACGTCGAGGGCTCCCGTGCCGCCACCGAGCTGGTGCTGGCCGGCGGCCGCCGTCGGGTGCTCGCGATCGGCGCGCACCCCGGGGAGGTGATCGGCTCGGCCGGACTGCGGCTCGCGGGGTACCGCGAGGCGCTGGAGACTGCGGGCGTCGCCTACGACGAGCGCTTCGTCGTCCCCGCCGGCACCTGGCACCGTGCCGACGGCGCGCGCGCCATGCGCGCGTTCCTGGAGACTGGCCTCGAGTTCGACGCGGTCGTCGCCTTCAATGACACCCTCGCGCTGGGCGCGCTCCGCGTGCTTCAGGAGGCGGGTCTCCGCGTCCCCGACGACGTCGCCCTCATCGGCTTCGACGACATCGACGAGACGCACTACTCGATGCCGACCCTCTCGACCATCGACCCCGGACGCGACGAGATCGCCCGCCGGGCCGTCGAACTGCTCGTGCGGCGAATCGAGGAGGACGCCGACACCCTCCAGCCGGAGGAGATCGCGGTGCCGTTCCGCGTCATCCAGCGCGAGTCGACGCCGCCGGCGCCGGCCGCCGCGGACGCTGCCGACGCGACCCCGGTGGCCGCGGAGACGCCGGTGGCCGCCGAGGCGTGAGCCGCCGCTTCCTCAGCCCAGCGCCGCGTCGATCACGGTGAGCACGTCGTCCGTCAGCTCCGGCCCGTCGAGCGCGCCGAGGTTCTGCTCCAGCTGCTGCACGCTGCTCGCACCGATGATCGCCGAGACGACGACCGGGCTGCGGAGCACCCACTGCAGGGCGAGCTGGGCGAGCGTCTGGCCACGCCCGGCGGCGATGTCGTTGAGGGCGCGCACCCGAGTGAGGACGTCCTCGGTGAGGTCGGATTCGTGGAGGAAGGCGCTGGTGACCGCGCGCGATCCCTCCGGTACTCCGCCCAGGTAGCGGTCGGTCAGGAGGCCCTGGGCGAGCGGCGAGAACACGATGGCCGCGGCGCCCGCCTGCTCGACCGCATCCAGCACGCCGTTTTCGGGCGAACGGTCGAAGAGGGAGTAGCGCGGCTGGTGCAGCAGCAACGGGGTGCCGGCGCCGGCCAGCAGGGCGGCCGCAGCAGTGGTGCGTTCTGCGCCGTAGTTCGAGATGGCGGGGTAGAGGGCCTTGCCCTGCTCGACGGCGGTGGTGAGGGCGCCCATCGACTCATCGAGCGGTGTCTCGAGGTCGGGCCGGTGGTGGTAAAAGACGTCGACGTAGTCGAGTCCGAGGCGCGTGAGGCTCTGGTCGAGCGACGACAGGAGGTACTTGCGCGATCCGTGGTCGCCGTACGGGCCGGGCCACATCAGGTAACCGGCTTTGGTGGAGACGACGATCTCGTCCCGGTGGGCCTTTAGATCGGTGGCGAGGATGCGGCCGAACACCTCCTCGGCGGCGCCGGGGGGAGGACCGTAGTTGTTCGCCAGGTCGAAGTGCGTGATCCCGGCGTCGAAGGCCCGCAGCACGATCGCGCGCTGCGTCTCGAAGGAGCGCGTGCTCCCGAAGTTCTGCCACAGCCCCAGCGACAGCGGGGGCAGCAGCAGCCCGCTGCGGCCGGCGCGCCGGTAGGGCATGGAGTCGTAGCGGGCGGGATCGGCGACGAAGGTCATGCGGCGGGCTCCTGATCGGCGGGGGTGCGGAGCAACGGTACCGCGGATGCGATGCACCCGCGGCACCGCGCCGCCAGCATGCGCGTGTCAGCATGCGCGTGTCAGGAGGCGAGCGCCTCCACCAGCGCCTTCGCGACCGCCTCGCTCGACTGCGGGTTCTGGCCGCTGATCAGATTGCCGTCCCGAACGACGTGCGAGGTCCACGCGTCGCCGTCCTCGACGAGCGCACCGCGCTCGCGCTGGGTGGAGGCGACGAGCCAGGGGGTGTTCTCGCCCAGACCGCCCGTGCGCTCCTCCTCGTCCGTGAAGACCGTCAGGCGCCGACCGGCGAAGGCGAACGCGCCGGACGCATCGACGGCGCTGAGCAGGCCGGCGGGTCCGTGGCAGAAGGGCGCGATCAGCGTCCCGCGCGCATCCGCCTCGGTCAGGAGGGAGCCGAGCGCGGCATCGAACGCCAGGTCCGCCATCGGGCCGTGGCCGCCCGGCAGCACGACCGCGTCGTAGCCGGCGGCGACCGCCGAGTCGAGCGCGAGAGGATGCGCCAGCTCGTCCGCGATCTGGGAGAGGTAGGCGCGGAAGTCGTCGACCTTCGCCTGGTCGCCGACGATCTCGACCGTGAGCGATCCGGGGTCGACGGTCGGGATGCGGCCGCCGGGCGTCGCGACGGTGATCGTGTGCCCCGCCGCCGCCAGGTCGCGGTGCGCGACGACCAGCTCTTCGGCCCAGAAGCCGGTGGGATGCGCGGAGCCGTCCGCGAGGGTCAAGGAGTCGGCCGCGGTCACGACCATCAGGATGTTCGACATGGGGGTCCTTTCGACTCCCCGATTGTCGCGGGCCGCAACGGTCGCTCCCGATCGGTGCGACCGCACCCGGGCATCGGAAATCTTGGGATGGTCAGCGCAGGCAGCGGCGGAGGAACTCCGCCGCTGCGCCGAGTTGCGCATCCCTCTCCGACTCTCGACCGCGCGTCGCCAGGTACAGCGTGTTGAGCGGCGGCACCTCGGGGGAGTGGAGGGCGACCAGCGATCCCTGAGCCAGATCGCCCTCCACGAGGTAGCGGGGGAGGACGGAGAGGCCGGCGCCGGCGAGCACGGCCAAGCGGATGCCGCGGAGATCCGGGATGATCGCCGCGATCGTCGCGGGTTCCGGCCGCTTCCCGAACTCGCTGCGCCAGTACCGGCGGATGATCGGCAGGTTCTCGGCGTACGCGACCACGGGCACCTCGTCGAGTGTCGTGCCCGTCCACCGCGGCGCTGCCACGAGCACGAACTCCTCGTCGTACACGGGAACGCTGGTGATGCCGCGACGGCGCGGGGGCACCGCGCTCACGACGATGTCGAGGGATCGAGCGGCCAGCTGGTCGAGCAGGTCGTCGGCGAGGCCGAACACGAACCGCAGGGTCGCATCCACCTCGTCCCGCGCCTCGGCGATGCGCGGCAGGACCAGCAGGGAGAGGATGTCGGCAGCGCCGCCGATGTGCACCGATCGACGCAGCGGGCCGGGCGCGGCGGACCCGGCGGTGGCATCCTCGATCGCGTCGAGATGCGCGGCCACCTCGCGGGCCAGCTCGCTGCCTTTGGGTGTGGCCGAGACGCCGGCCGGCCCCCGGGTGAAGACGGCGTATCCGAGCGACCGCTCCAGCGCATGGATGTGCGCGGAGACGGTCGGCTGCGAAATGCCCAGCAGGTCGGCGGCGCGGGTCAGCGAGCCGGTCCGCCACACCGTCACGAACGTGCGCAGGTGGTCGAGGCTCTGGCTGGTCACGGGGTCACCCTATGCGACAGCGGGTGTCATCCGATGCCGAACAGGGTTCTCGCGTTGCCGGATGCGAACGCGTCCCGAGCGGTCTCGTCGGGCAACGCATCGAGGAAGACTTCGATCTCGTCGCGGGTCGGAAGCTGGAACGGGTAGTCGGTGGAGAACAGGATGCGGTCCGGCGTCGTCACCGCGAGCGCATGGTGGAGCATGGCCGGGTCCAGCATCCCGGATGCCGTGATCCAGACGTTCTGCTGCAGGTACTCGGTGATCGATCGCTCGAGTCCGGCGGCGCGGGCGAGGCCGTCCGCCCGCTGGTGCCAGAACAGGAGCAGTTCGCCCCAGTGGCCGAGAACGAGCTGCAGGTCGGTGTGCCGATCGAGCACGCCGCGGGTCATCAGCCGGAGGGCCGCCGTGCCCGCTTCGAGGTGCCAGCCCCACCCGAAAGTGGCGAGGGCGAGGTCGGCGATGTCGCTGAAGCCGCTGTAGCTCGCGGCACGCACGGTGGTCGGCGGGATCTGCGGGTGGATGAAGATCGGCTGCCGCAGCCGGGCCGCGACCGCCCAGAGGTCGTCGAAGCGGGGGTCGTCGAGCAGGATGTCGCCGGCGCGGCCGTGGACCATCGCGCCGGTGAGGCCGAGTGCGGATGCCCGTTCGAGCTCCCCGGCCGCGCTCGCGGGGTCGGCCAGCGGCAGCGTCGCCATCGCCCGGAACCGGCCGGGATGCGCGCTCACGATCGAGGCCGCAGTGTCGTTGGCCTCGCGGCTGAGCACCGCGGCATCCGCCCGCGAGAGGCCCTGTGCTCCGGGCGGCGCCAGCGACAGCACCTGCAGCGCGACGCCCTGCGCATCCATCGTCGCGATCCTCTCGGCGTCCACGTCGGCGAGCCGGCCTCGCGCACCGCCGTGGTCGTTGAGCGCGAGGCTTTCGTCGCGGACTCCGGGCGGCTGCGCGCGCAGTGCCGCGTCGATACCGTCGAAGGTCCAGTGCTCCTCGATGCCGACCAGACCCGGGGTCGTGGCCTGCGTGGTCCCGCTCATGGAATCTCCTGTCTGTGTTCTCGAAAGTCCGGGCGCTCAGAGCGATTCGCTCATCGACTGTTGAGTGACCGTATCACATTCGCTCACCAGCTGTAGAGTGAATGCATGGACGCCTCCCCCTCGCGCGCCGAACGCCGCGCCGCGACCGCCGCCCGGATCCTCGACGCCGCGCGGGCCGAGTTCGGTGCGCATGGCGCAGAAGGAGCGACCATCCGGGGCATCGCGCGACGGGCCGGCGTGGATCCGTCCCTGGTGCTGCAGCACTACGGCTCCAAGCAGGGGCTGTTCGCGCTCGCCGTCCGCCCGGCCGCCGATCTCACGGCCGAAGGGGTGCCGGCCCACCTGGCGGAGGTGCTCGAGGCCCGGTTGACGGACCTGTCGCCTGCGACCAAAGCGCTCATGCGGTCGATGCTCACCTCCGCCGAGGCGGCTGCGGTGATGCGCGAGTATCTCCAGGAGCGCACCGAGAACCTGGCCCGCACGTTCTCGGGTGACGACGCCGAGCTGCGCGCGGCGGCGATCGTGTCGAGCATCCTCGGCGTCACCATCGCCCGCCACTTCCTGGAGCTCGCGCCGCTGAAGGACGCCGATGAGGCTCAGATCGCGGCGCTGACGGCCGCCTGGCTGGCACCGCTCACCTGACGGCGCGCCGGTCGATCGCGGCGCGGGCTGACCTGCTCGGCTAGCCGACGGGCAGTCCGACCCGGCCGCCCTCCAGAGCGGTGCGGAGCCGCGCGAGGACCGGGCCCATCGCATCGATGTCCGACGGCGTCATCTCGGGGGACACGAGTTCGGCGAGGCGCTCGCGGAACGTGCTCTCGGCTTCGGCGACGAGGTCCGCACCCGCGGGCGTGAGGCTGACCAGGGAGGAGCGCCCGTCCGCCGGATTCGGATGGCGGGTGACCCAGCCGCGGGCTTCGAGGCGGTCGACACCTTTGCTGATCGCGCCGATCCCCGCGGCGAAGTTCGTGGCGATATCCGCGATGCGGGAGCCGGGGTGGTCGCGGAAGTAGCGGAGGAACTCGTATTGCGAGGTCGCGATCCCGTGCTCTCGGCGCAGTGTCTCGCCGATCGCGTTGTACAGCCGCGTCTCGCACCGGACCAGGTCGTCGAACAGCCGGACGAGGCCATCGGTTGCACTTTTAGTTGCCACGGCATACATTCTATGAGATACATGCCGCGGCAAGTAGTTGGCGACGAGGAGAGAACATGAGCAGGGAACAGCGACGAGCACTCGACCGGCAGTTGCGGGAGGCGCCGCAGCCGGACGGACCGGCCTCGGTCGAGAGCATGCGAGAGGGCTTCGCCCGGCTGATGAGCCAGTTCCCCATCCCCTCCTCCGTCCGCCGGACTCCCACCGAGGTGGCCGGCCGACCGGCGGTTCTCGTAGAGCCGTCGACGGGGCAGCGTGCCGGCACGATCATCTACTTCCACGGAGGCTCGTTCTCGCTCGGCTCGCCGGAGACGGCGATGGCGCTGACGGCGCATCTGGTCGAGCGGACCGGGGTGCGGGCGCTCTCCCTCGACTACCGGCTCGCGCCCGAGCACCCCTTCCCCGCGGCGATCGACGACTGCCTGGCCGCCTATCGGGCCCTGCTGGACGACGGCGCCGAGGCCGCGTCGATCGTACTGGCCGGCGACTCCGCGGGCGGAGGACTGGCCGTCACGACGACCCTCGCGGCGCGGGATGCGGGTCTCCTGGTCCCCGCGGGCATCGTCGCCTTCTCGCCGGGGCTCGACCACACGCGCTCCGGAGAGTCGATGACGACGAAGGAGGGGATCGATCCCTTCTTCACCGCCGAAGGGATGCGCCGCACCGGCGAGCTCTACCTCGACGGTCAGGATCCGCACCAGCCGCTGCTCGCCCCCGCGATCCTCGGCGACCTGAGCGGGTTCCCGCCGATGCTGCTGCAGGTCGGCACCAACGAGCTGCTGCTCGACGACTCCGTGCGGCTCGCCGACCGGGCGCGGGAGGCGGACGTCGACGTGATCCTCGATGTGGTCGCGGACGTCCCCCACGTGTTCCCGGCCTTCGTGGGGATGCTCGATGAGGCGGAAGAAGCCGTCGACCGGGCGGTGTTGTTCATCACGCAGCGGCTGTGCACCCGCTGACCGTACCGAGTGTCGCCGGGATCACGCCTGCTGGGGCTGCTGGGCTTCCTCATCGGCGAGGATGTCGTCGGCGTTCGCCGCGATCCACGACATCAGGGGCAGCAGGTGCTCGGTCAGCTCGTGCCCGCGGGCGGTGAGGCTGTAGTCCACCCGCGGCGGGATGGTCGGCTGCGCCGTGCGGAGCACGAAGCCGTCGGCCTCGAGGGTGCGGAGCGTCTGCGCCAGCATCTTCTCGCTGATGCCCTGCACCGTTCGGCGCAGCTCGCCCCAGCGGAGGTCGCTCTGCGAGAGCGCCACGAGCACCAGCACACCCCAGGTGCTGGTGACGTGGTTGAGGACGATCCGGGTGGGGCACGCCGACGGGAGCACGCCGTCGGTGAAGCCGAAGCCGTTGAGTGACGCAAGACTGGTGTCCACGTCAGTAACTTACCAAAAAGTGGGTACCTGCGATGGGGAAGTAATGGACGCGGAGATGAGTTGCCTCCGATGTCCGATCGAAAGGAATCCATCATGACCATCGTCGTCACCGGCGCCACCGGCCACCTCGGCCGCCTCACCGTCGACTCCCTGCTCGCCCGCGGCGTCGCCGCCTCCGACATCCGCGCGGCCGGCCGTTCCGCCGAGCGGCTCGCCCCGCTCGCAGCGCGGGGCGTCCAGACCGCCGTCATCGACTTCGAGAAGCCCGAGACGCTCACGGAGGCCTTCGCCGGTGCGGACGCCGTGCTGATCGTGTCCGGCTCGGAGGTGGGCAAGCGGGTGCAGCAGCACCGCAACGCGATCGAGGCCGCCGAGGCCGCGGGCGTCGGCCGGCTCGTCTACACGAGCGCACCGCACGCGACCGACGGGGCGCTCGTGCTGGCGCCGGAACACAAGGCGACCGAGGAGCTGCTCACCGCGTCGTCGCTGCCCGTGACGATCCTCCGCAACAACTGGTACACCGAGAACTACACCGGCCTGATCGACCAGGCCGCCGCGACCGGCGAGATCGTCGGCAGCGCGGGCGACGGACGGGTCGCGAGCGCCTCCCGCAAGGACTACGCGGAGGCCGCGGCCGTCGTGCTGATGACCCCGAGCCACGAGGATGCGGTCTACGAGCTGAGCGGCGACTCCGCCTGGACGTTCGACGAGCTGGCGTCCACGATCGGCGAGCTGGTGGGACGTGAGGTCGTCTACCGGTCGGTCTCGCCGGAGGAGCACACGCGCATCCTCACCGAGGCGGGACTCGACGAGGGCACGGCCGGCTTCGTCGTCGCGCTCGACGGCAACATCCGCGACGGGGAGCTGGCCGACGTGCGCAGCACGCTGGCCGACCTGATCGGCCGCCCGACGACGCCGCTCGCGCAGGGCCTCGCGGAGTCGCGCTCAGAGGCCGCGGCCTAGTCGCACCCTTCCCGTCGGGCAGATTCGTGCCGAATGTGCGCTTTCGCGCCCGCTAAACGCACATTCGGCACGAATCGCGGCTCAGATCTCGACGTCGCTGCCCATCGTCACCGTCCGGAGCGGCGGCAGCCCGAATCGGGCGGCGGGGTCGGCGGCGTTGTGCGCCAGCGCGACGAACAGCGATCGGCGCCACCGCACCATCCCCTTGGTCCGGGTGGTGCGGATGGCGCCCCGCGAGATGAAGTACGACGCACGCGGGAAGTCCGAGGGATCGAGCGGCAGTGCGCCCGCGCGGCACGCGGCACGCAGCGCGCGGGGGATGTCCGGCTTGTCCGAGAAGCCGAACCGGATGCTGAGGTGCTCGATGCCGTCGTCGGCGTACCCGAGGTCGTCGTACGTGAACGCCTCCGAGGTGGGCACGTGCGGCACCTGCGCCGTGCTGATCGACACGATGATCACGTGCTCGTGGAGGACGTGGTTGTGCTTGACGTTAGCCCGCAGAGCGAGCGGGGTCGTGTCCTTGTTGGGGTGCGGGAACACGGCGACGCCGGGCACCCGGGGGAGGTTCTGCTCGCGCAGGTTGTCGATGAACTCGGAGAGCGACCCCTCCTTGCGCTTGCGGTCCTGCTGCACCAGCTGGCGTCCGCGGCGCCACGTCGTCATCACCAGGATGACGGCCGCAGCGATGAGCAGCGGCACCCACCCGCCGTTGATGATCTTGGAGAGGTTGCCGGCGAGGAACGCGAGTTCGAGTCCGCCGAACGCAACGGCGGCGAGGATCATCTTCCACGGCGCCCAGTTCCAGAGCGGCTTGGCGACGAGGAGCAGCAGCAGGGTGTCGACGACCAGCGCGCCCGTGACCGAGATCCCGTACGCGGTGGACAGCCGGTCGGACGATCCGAACGCGAGCATGACGGCCATCACGCCGATGAAGAGCAGGATGTTGACTGCCGGCAGGTAAATCTGGCCGCCCTCGCGCTCCGACGTCTGCCGGATCGTGAGCGGCGGGAGCAACCCGAGCTGGACGGCCTGCCGCGACAGCGAGTAGGCGCCCGAGATGACGGCCTGGCTCGCGATCACGGTCGCTGCCGTGGCCAGGATGACGACGGGCAGCCTGCTCCACTCGGGGAAGAGCAGGAAGAACGGATTGCTGCGCGCGGCGGGGTCGTGGAGGATCAGCGCGGCCTGCCCCAGGTAGTTGAGCGTCAGCGCGGGGAAGACGAGCACGAACCAGGCCCTCCGGATGGGGGAGCGGCCGAAGTGGCCCATGTCGGCGTAGAGGGCCTCCGCGCCGGTGATCACGAGCACCACCGCACCCAGAGCGATGAACGAGATGGTCGGGTGGGAGACGATGAAGACGACGGCGTAGGTGGGCGACAGGCCGAGGAGGACAGCCGGATACTGCACCACCATCACGACGCCGGCCACCGCCATCACGACGAACCAGAGCACCATGACCGGCCCGAACAGCACGCCGACCTTGCCTGTCCCGAACCGCTGGACGGCGAACAGGACGACGATGATCACCGCGGCGATCGGGATGACCAGATGCGAGATCGCCGGGATGGTGACGTGAAGACCTTCGACGGCCGACAGCACCGAGATCGCCGGCGTGATGATCGAGTCGCCGTAGAACAGCGACACCCCGACGATGCCGATCACGAGCAGGATGCCTGCCTTGCCCGCCCGGCTCGCGTAGAGCCGCTGCGCCAGGGCGGCCAGCGCCATGACCCCGCCCTCGCCGTCGTTGTCGGCGCGCATCAGGATGCCGAGGTACTTGATCGACACGATGATGGTGATGCTCCAGAACATCAGCGAGATCACCCCGAAGACGTCGTCCTGGTTGGGACGCACCGCACCGCCGTCGAGCAGGAACACCGTCTTCAGCGCGTACAGCGGGCTCGTGCCGATGTCGCCGAACACGACGCCGAGTGCGGCGAGGGCGGCGGCCGCCAGCGCGCGCGGATGGTGAGGCGCACCCGCGGGCGCACCCGCGTGCGCCGTCGGCGGCGCTACGAACTCTCGCACTCCGGCAACGGTACGCCGATTCCGTGTCAGCCGGGCACACGCGGCGGCGCGGTGCTCTGCCGGACCACCAACTGCGGGATCGGGTACTCCGCCGCGATCGTCGACGCATCCCCTCCCTCGATCTGCGTGACCAGCACGTCGATCGCGTGCGCGCCGAGCCAGGCGAAGTCCTGGCGGATGGTCGTCAGCGGCGGTGCGAAGTGCTTCGCCTCCGGGATGTCGTCGAAGCCGACGATGCTGAGGTCGCCCGGGATGGCGAGCCCGAGGTCGGCGGCGGCGTGCATGAGGCCCAGCGCCATCTGGTCGTTGGAGGCGAACACCGCCGTGAAGTCGGGATGGTCGAGCAGCTTCAGTCCGACCTCGTAGCCCAGGTCGGCTGTCCAGTCGCCGAGGACCGGCGCGGTCGCCGGCAGGTCGTGGTCGGAGAGCTCGGCGAGGAAGCCGTTCATGCGGTCCTCTGCCTCGTTCCAGTCCTGCGGGCCGGCGAGATGCCGGATCCGGGTGTGGCCGAGCTCGATCAGGTGCCGTGTCGCGAGCCGTGCTCCCGCCTCCTGGTCGAATGCCGCGACACGGCCGTCGCTGTCGTCCTTCCAGTGCATGCTCACGAAGGGAACCCGCACGGCCACCCGCTGGAGCGCCTCGTGGGCGCGCTGCTGCGGCGCGATCACGACGACGCCGTCCACGCCCTGCGCCGCGAACGCGTCGAGCGCCTCCGAGATCGCGGCGTCGTCCTCGCGGGCGAGGGTGGCCGAGAGGATGGCGTAGCCGCGTGCGCGCGCCGCCTCATCGATCGCCGCGGCCGCGCTGAACGGTCCGTAGTGCGAGCGGGCGGAGACCAGCAGCCCGATCGTCTTCGAGCGGGAGGTGGCCAGCGCCCGCGCCGCGCTGTTCGGCCGCCAGGAGTGCTCCTCGATGACCTTCCGCACCTGCGCCTCGGTGGAGGCCTTGATGTAGCGCTCGCCGTTCAGCACCCGGGACACGGTCTGACGCGACACACCGGCCAGCCGGGCGATGTCCCGGATGGAGAGCGCGCGCTGCTCGTCGGGTGGGTGCTTGTCCATGCATCCTGTCTCGTCGGCGAGAGCGGCTGCGCTGCCACGCTCGGTGAACGTGTTCATCATATTTTTCCGCGGAGCACTTGACTGACGCCCGGCTCAGGTCATAACGTCTAACCCGTTCTGGGACCGGTCACATATATCGCGTACGGACCAGCATACGACGAGGGAGTCGCACATGACAGCAGCAATCGGGCCGCACAGCAGCGGCCGTTCCTGCAGCTCCCCGTCGCACGCTGCGACGGGGGCGCGTGACAGTTCCGAGCTCGGCGAGCTCGTGCGCAGTGGGCGCACGGGTCGCCTCACCGCTCGAAAGGAATCACAGTGAAGTTCAGGAAAGTGGCACTCGCTGCGGCCGCGCTCGGCATCGCCGTCGCGCTCGCCGCGTGCACCGGAGGCCGCGGCGGCGGAACAGGGTCGAGCACCGACAACAAGGGCGCGCTGGTCGGCGTCGCGATGCCGACGAAGGTGTCCGAACGCTGGATCGCGGACGGCAATGCGGTCAAGTCGGACCTGCAGAAGAACGGCTACAAGGTCGACCTCGAGTACGCCAACAACGACATCCCGACCCAGGTGCAGCAGGTCAACACGATGATCACCAAGGGCGCCAAGGTGCTCATCATCGCCTCCATCGACGGTGGCTCGCTCACCGACCAGCTCGACGCGGCCGCCAAGGCGGGCATCAAGGTCATCTCGTACGACCGACTGCTCACCGGCGACAAGAACGTCGACTATTACGTGTCGTTCGACAACTACAAGGTCGGCGTCTACCAGGCCAACTCGCTCCTCACCGGCCTCGGAGTCCTCGACAAGGACGGCAAGCCGACCGGGCAGAAGGGCCCGTTCAACATCGAGGTCTTCGCCGGAAGCCCCGACGACAACAACGCGACCTTCTTCTACAACGGCGCGATGGACACCCTGAAGCCGTACATCGCCGACGGCACCCTGGTCGTCAAGAGCGGGCAGACCAACTTCAACCAGGTCGCGATCCTGCGCTGGGACCCGGCGACGGCCAAGGCACGCATGCAGGACCTCATCGCCAAGTCGTACTCCACCGGCACCGAGGTGCAGGGCGTGCTATCGCCCTACGACGGTCTCTCCGACGGCATCCTGAGCGCGCTCGAGGGCGCCGGCTACGGGTCCGGCGGCAAGAAGCTCCCGATCATCACCGGTCAGGACGCCGAGGTCGCCAGCGTGAAGCAGATCATCGCGGGGACGCAGTACTCGACGATCTACAAGGACACCCGCAAGCTGGCGAACGAGGCCGCCAAGATGGCCAACGACCTGCTCTCCGGCAAGAAGCCCGAGGTGAACGACACCAAGAGCTACGACAACAAGGTCAAGGTCGTCCCGAGCTACCTGTTCCAGCCGGTCGTCGTCACCAAGGACAACTACAAGGAGATCCTGGTCGACAGCGGCTACTACAAGGAGTCCGACCTTCAGTAGGTCCGGCCTGACGGTCCGGGCCGGTCGGTGACAACGCCGCCGGCCCGGGCCTCATTTCGCCAAGCAAGGGAGACCATGGCCAACACGATTCTCGAGATGCGCAACATCTCGAAGTCCTTCCCCGGCGTCAAGGCGCTGCAGGATGTCTCGATCAGCGTCGAGGAGGGATCCGTCCACGCGATCTGCGGCGAGAACGGCGCAGGCAAGTCCACGCTCATGAAGGTCCTCTCGGGGGTGTACCCGCACGGGACCTTCGAGGGCGAGATCGTCATGAACGGCGAGCCCGTCGAGTTCCGGTCGATCAACGACTCCGAAGCGGCCGGCATCGTCATCATCCACCAGGAGCTGGCGCTGTCGCCCTACCTGTCGATCGCCGAGAACATCTACCTCGGCAACGAGCGGCAGAAGCACGGGTTCATCGACTGGAACGAGACGAACCTGGAGGCGGCCAAGCTGCTCGCCCGGGTGGGTCTCCACGACAACCCGATCACCAAGATCAAGGACATCGGCGTCGGCAAGCAGCAGCTGGTCGAGATCGCCAAGGCGCTGTCCAAGGAGGTGAAGATCCTCATCCTCGACGAGCCCACCGCGGCGCTCAACGACGAGGACTCCGCGCACCTCCTCGACCTGATCCGTCAGCTCCAGTCGCACGGGATCACGGCGATCATCATCAGCCACAAGCTCAACGAGATCAAGGCGATCGCCGACCGGGTGACCATCATCCGCGACGGCCGCACGATCGAGACGCTCGAGATGGGCACAGAGGGCACGAGCGAGGAGCGCATCATCAAGGGGATGGTGGGCCGGGATGTGGCGAGCCGCTTCCCCGACCACGTGCCCCACATCGGCGAGGAGCTGCTCCGGGTCGAGGACTGGACCGTGCATCACCCGCTCGACCGCACCCGCACGGTGGTCGACAACGTCAGCTTCCACGTGCGCGCCGGCGAGATCGTCGGCATCGCGGGCCTGATGGGCGCCGGGCGCACCGAGCTCGCGATGAGCATCTTCGGCCGCAGCTACGGGGTCGGGATCAGCGGGCGCGTCTACAAGCGCGGCCAGCAGATCTCGGTCAGCACGGTGTCTAAGGCGATCGCGAACGGCATCGCCTACTCGACCGAGGACCGCAAGCACTTCGGGCTCAATCTGATCGACAACATCCAGCGCAACATCTCCATCGCCGCGCTCGACAAGCTCGTCAACTGGTTCAAGTTCGTCAACGACCAGCGGGAGTCGCTGGTGGCGGAGGAGTACCGCCGGACGATGAACATCAAGACGCCGAACGTGCTGACGCTCACCGGGAAGCTCTCCGGCGGCAACCAGCAGAAGGTCGTGCTGTCGAAGTGGATGTACGCCGACCCGGATGTGCTCATCCTCGACGAGCCCACCCGCGGCATCGACGTCGGCGCGAAGTACGAGATCTACACGATCATCGACCGGCTCGCCGACCAGGGGAAGGGCATCATCGTCATCTCCTCCGAGCTGCCGGAGCTGCTCGGCATCTGCGACCGCATCTACACCCTGAGCGAGGGCCGCATCACCGCCGACGTCCCGCGCGAGAAGGCAACCGCCGAATACCTCATGCAATTCATGACCCAGGAACGCGAGAAGAACACCGCATGAAATCGCTCACGAAAGCCCTCAGCTACCTGACCAGCCAGCTGCGTCAGATCGGGCTGTTCATCACCCTGATCGCCATCGTGATCTTCTTCCAGATCGCGACGGGCGGCATCACCCTCGCGCCGATCAACGTGTCCAACCTGATCGTGCAGAACAGCTACATCCTCATCCTCGCGATCGGCATGGTGATGGTCATCATCGCCGGGCACATCGACCTGTCGGTGGGGAGTGTCGTGGCGTTCATCGGGGCGATGGCGGGTGTGTTCATCTCCGAATGGCACCTGCCGTGGCCGCTCGCGATCGTGTTCTGCCTGGTGCTCGGAGCCCTGGTCGGAGCGTGGCAGGGGTTCTGGATCGCCTACTTCGGCATCCCGGCCTTCATCGTCACCCTGGCCGGCATGCTCGCGTTCCGTGGCGCGGCGCAGATCGCTCTGGGAAACCAGCAGATCTCGTTCTTCCCGAAGGAGTTCCGCGCGATCGGTTCCGGCTTCCTGCCGGCGTTCGGCACCACAGGCTACGAGCCGCTGACGATGGTCCTCGGTCTGCTCGCGAGCATCGCGATCCTGGTGTCGTCGCTTCGCCAGCGCGCCGTCCGGCGCAAGTACGACCTCGAGGACGAGCCGCTGTGGTGGTTCGTGGTGAAGCTCGTCTTCCTGATCGCCCTGGTGCTCGTGATGACGGTGCTGCTCGCCAGCTACAACGGCACCCCGATCGTGCTGATCATCCTGGCCGTGCTGGTCGTCGGCTACTCGGCGATCATGAACCGCTCCGTGTTCGGCCGTCACATCTACGCGATCGGCGGCAACCTGGCCGCTGCCGCCCTCTCCGGCGTCAAGACCAAGCGGGTCACCTTCCTGCTGTTCGTCAACATGGGCGTGCTGTCGGCCGTCGCCGGTCTCGTGTTCACGGCGGGCCTGAACCTGGCGAGCCCTAGCGCGGGCAACGGGTTCGAGCTGGATGCGATCTCCGCCGTCTTCATCGGTGGCGCGGCGGTCACGGGCGGTATCGGCACGGTGACCGGCGCCATCATCGGTGGTCTGATCATCGGCGTGCTGAACAACGGTATGTCGATCCTGGGTATCGACAGCGACTACCAGCTGCTGATCAAGGGCCTGGTCCTGCTCGCCGCGGTCGCGTTCGACGTCTACAACAAGCGGCGGTCCGTCGGGCAGTAACCTTCCGGCATGAAGGCGATCACCGTCAGCGATCCCGCCGCTGGAGTCGCGGGAATGAGAGTGGAGGAGCGCCCGGCGCCGCACGCGGCCGAGAACGATGTCATCGTCCGCGTGCACGCCGCCGGGTTCACCCCGGGCGAGCTGGGATGGCCGGCCACCTGGACGGACCGGGCCGGCCACGACCGCACCCCGGCCATCCCCGGGCACGAGCTCGCGGGCGTCGTGACCGGGCTCGGGTACGGCACGACCGGCCTGACCGTGGGTCAGCGCGTGTTCGGGCTGGCCGACTGGGCGCGCGACGGAACGCTGGCCGAGTTCGTCGCGGTGGAGGCCAGGAACCTGGCCCCGCTGCCTGCCGATGTGGACTTCGTGACCGCGGCGAGCCTCCCGATCTCCGGTCTCACCGCCTGGCAGGCGCTGTTCCAGCACGGCGGCATCCAGGCGGGACAGACGGTGCTCGTCACCGGAGCCGCGGGAGGCGTCGGGTCACTCGTCGTCCAGCTCGCGCGCGAGGCCGGAGCCGTCGTCATCGGCACTGGGCGGGCGGGTCACCGCGATCGTGCGACGGAAGCGGGTGTCCACTCGTTCGTGGACACGGAAGAGCTCGATGCGGCGGGATCCGTGGACCTGGTCGTCGACGTGCTCGGCGGCGACGTCGGTGCCCGGGCCCTTGGGCTGGTGCGGCCGGGCGGCCGGTTCGTCACGATCGCCGCGCCGCCCGCGTCGGAGCGGCCGGACGTCACGGCACTGTTCTTCGTCGTGGAACCGAGCCGCGTCGAGCTGGAGCAGCTGGTCGCCCGCGTCCGTGCCGGCGCGTTGCGCAGCTTCATCGGCGACGTGGTCGAGCTGGATGGCGCCCCCGCCGCGTTCGCCGGCCGCGGTTCGCGGAACGGCAAGACGATCGTGAGGGTGGCGGACTAGGGCCTGCCGTCCTCCGCTGGGCTGAAGACCTCCTTGGCCATTGCCATGGCGGACATCGCCTTCGGCCAGCCCGCGTAGAACGCGAGGTGCGTGATCGCCTCGATCAGCTCCTGCTCGGTCACGCCGTTGTCGCGTGCGAAGTCCAGGTGGAAGCGCAGCTGCTCCGCGTTGCCGCCGGCCAGCAGGGCGGCCACTGTGACGAGGCTGCGGTCGCGCTTCGAGAGCTCCGGACGCTCCCACACCTCGTCGAAGAGCACGCGGTCGGTGTAGTGCACGAGCCCGGGAGCGAAGTCGCCGAAGGCGCGCTGGCCGCCGGTCCAGCCGGTCGTCTCGTCGCTCATGCTGTCCGCCCCTCGTACTCGTCGTCGGTGATGTGCTCTTTCCACGTGGTGGTGTCCGCCGGGTCGTCGGCCGACTCCAGCATCGCGATGTGCTCCATGAAGCAGCCCGGCGCGGCGGCGTGCCAGTGGTCCTGGCCGGGCGGCGTGTAGAGGGTCTCGCCGGGGTGCACCTCGAGGATGTTCCCGTCGCGGTCGCCGAACCGGGCCACACCGGCGGTGACCCGGAGGTACTGCCCGCGGGCGTGGCTGTGCCACGCGGTGCGTGCGCCCGGCGCGAAGCGCACGAGGGCGACCGTCATGCGCTGGTCGGCCTCATGCGGCCCGGCGATCGGATCGACCCAGACGTCGCCGGCGAACTGCTCCGGCGGATTCTTGACCGTGGGGGTCCGTGGCTCGATGTTCATGTGGTTCCTTCCTCGGTGTTCGTGCTCAGAGGGTGAGCAGGACCTTGGTGGCGCGCCGCTCATCCATCGCCCGGTAGCCCTCCGCGGCGTCCTCGAGCGGCAGGGTGAGGTCGAAGACGGCACCCGGGTCGATCTCGCCGTCCATGATCAGCCCGACGAGCTCGGGGAGGAAGTGCCGGACGGGAGCCGGCCCGCCGTGCAGATGCACACCGGAGAAGAACAGTTCCAGGCCGGGGAGCTCGACGTCGTGCGAGACCCCGACATAGCCGACGTGGCCGCCGGCGCGCGTGGCGCGGATGGCCTGCATCATCGACTCCTGCGTGCCGACCGCCTCGATGGTGGAGTGCGCGCCGAGACCGTCGGTGAGCTCCTTGATGCGCTCGACGCCCTCGTCGCCGCGCTCCTCGACGATGTCGGTGGCGCCGAAGCGGCGGGCGAGCGCCTGCCGGTCGGCGTGACGGCTCATCGCGATGACCCGCTCCGCGCCGAGACGCCGGGCGGCGAGGACGCCGAGCAGCCCGACCGCGCCGTCACCGACGACGGCGACCGTCTTGCCCGGTCCGGCCTCCGCAGCGACGGCGGCGAACCATCCCGTGCCGAGCACGTCGGAGGCGGCGAGCAGTCCGCGCAGCTGGCGGTCATCCGGCTCGCCCGGCACGACGACGAGCGTGCCGTCGGCCAGCGGGACGCGCAGGCGCTCCGCCTGCGTGCCCAGCGATCCCATCGGGACGCGGTGCACGCAGTGCGACTCGTAGCCGGCCTGGCAGATCTCGCACGTGCCGTCGGAGGCGAAGAACGATCCGACCACGACATCGCCGACCTTCACGGTCGTCACGGCGTCGCCGATCTCCTCCACCACACCGACGTACTCGTGGCCCATCGGCGTCGGCCCGTCCAGCGGGTCCGTCCCGCGGTAGGGCCACAGATCCGATCCGCAGATGCAGGCGCCGGAGATGCGGATGACAGCGTCCGTCGGCTGCTCGATGGTCGGGTCGTCGCGGTCCTCCACCCGGACGTCCCGCGGGGCGTGCATGACGACTCCACGCATATGGATGTTCCTTTCGATCGAGTGCCCCTCCATCACACCCTGCGCGTGCCGGCCGAGGGAGTCCCTGCCGTGACGTGTACTGAGAGGGCACCCCTCGGCGGTCCAGGGCGACGTAGCCTCGTTGTCATGGAAAACCGAGCTGAGGTCCGCGAGTTCCTGATGAGCAGGCGCGCGCGGCTCCGACCCGAGATGGCGGGGCTCCCGGCCGGCGACGGCCGCCGGGTGAGCGGCCTGCGCCGCTCCGAGGTCGCCATGCTCGCGGGAGTCAGCGTCGAGTACTACGCGAAGCTGGAGCGCGGCATGATCTCCGGCGCCTCCGCATCCGTCCTCGACGCCGTGTCGCAGGCGCTGCAGCTCGACGACGCCGAGCGCGCGCACCTGTTCGACCTGGCCCGCGCCGCCGACGGCATCCCCACCTCCGGGCGCTCCCGTCGCCGCGCGAGCACCCGCAACCCGGCGGGCCGGCCGAGCCTGCACTGGATGCTGGAGGCGGTGACCGAGGGGATCGCCGTGGTGCGCAACCCGCAGTCCGACGTGATCGCGTTCAATGCGCTCGCCCGGGCGTTCTACGCCCCGATGATCGGAGACGGCGGTCGCACCCCGAACTTCGCCCGCTTCCAGTTCCTCGACCCGGCGTCCCGCGACTTCTACCCGGACTGGGACCTCTTCGCTGACATGTGTGTGGCGATGATGCGGGCGGAGGCGGGCCGCGATCCCCACAATCCGGCCCTGCAGGAGCTCGTCGGGGAGCTTTCCACCCGCAGCGACGAGTTCCGGCGGCTGTGGGGGGCCCACAACGTGCGGACGCACGGCACCGGGACGAAGCGCTTCCATCATCCGGTCGTGGGGGACGTCACCCTCGCTTTCGAGGAGCTGGCCGTGACCGCGGAGCCGGGTCATGTCGTGCTCGTCTACACCGCGGAGCCCGGGTCGGAGTCGGCGCAGAAGCTCCGGCTGCTCGCATCGTGGGCGGCCGAGCACCCGGCCGCGCAGGAGGGGATCGCCGCCGCCGCCCTCGGCGGGCTATCCTCGCCCCGTGATGGTGAGGGCCGGTAGGGCTTTCCAGCGCATCCCGTGAGGGGGAGCCGATGACGTTCCACGAACTCCATCGCGGCGACCGGCCGCTCCTGCTGCCCAACGCGTGGGATGTGGGGTCGGCGATCGCCTTCGCCGCGGCGGGCTTCCCGGCGATCGGCACGACGAGCTTCGGCGTGAACGCAGCATCGGGCCGCCCGGACGCGGAGGGTGCGGGCCGGGAGGCGACGCTCGCCCTCGTCGAGCGGATCAGTGCGCTCCCGGCGTACATCTCGGCCGATATCGAGGACGGCTTCAGCGACGACGCGGAGGAGGTCGCCGACCTCGTCGCAGGCCTGGGCGTCGCGGGTGTGAACCTGGAGGACTCCGCCGGCGGTCATCTCGTGGACCCCGCCATCCCCGCGGCCAAGATCACGGCGATCACTCGGAGCGCACCCGACGTGTTCGTGAACGCCCGCATCGACTCCTACTGGTTCCACGAGGAGGCGACCGTCGACGCCGTCGCCGAGCGGGCGAAGCGGTACGCCGACGCCGGAGCGGACGGCATCTTCGTGCCGGGCGTCTCGGACCCGGCGACGATCGAGCAGCTGGCGGCGGCCATCCCGCTTCCCCTCAACGTGCTCGTCGTGCCGGGCCTCGGCCTCGACCGCCTCGGTGAGCTGGGGGTGCGACGGGTGAGCACCGGCTCCTTGCCGTACCGGGTCGCGATCGACGCGGCAGTGGATGTCGCGGCAGCGGTGCGGGACGGCCGCGAGCTCCCGACAGCGACCTCCTACGCGGAGGCGCAACAGCGGCTGATCGACTTCGCGCGAGCGGCGCCGGAGCCGTGAGGCTCCGACGCCGCCCGCCGTCCGTTTCCGGTGCCGGCTACTTCGCGCCGAGTCCGGTCTGTCGCTTCGCGATCGACGGTGCCGCACCGACGAACTTCGCCAGTGTGACGGTGTCGACGTTCGGCCCGTACGCCGTGGCGTTGCCCAGGCTGAGCGCGCCGCCGTCGGTCGAGAGCGTCAACGGGACCGTCTTGTCCCAATAGCTGCTCCACGAGTAGTTGTGGCGGAAAGCGGCGCGGGTGGTGGCTCCGCCGGCCTCCGCCACATCCAGGAAACGGCTGATCACCTGCGGGTTGTAGTTGATCGCCGCCGACTTGTCGGCGTTGGCTGCTCCGATGACGAGCTGGTAGTCGCCCGCCGCGAAGCCGCTCGGCCGCGGAACGGTCAGCGTGTTCGCCGGGCCGTTTCCGAGGTAGCCGACGTGGCGGACCACGCCCTGCGCGTCCGCGGATCCGTTCGAGCCGGCCGGGTCGGTCTGCACGACCGCCGTGCCGGACAGGGGCAGAGCCTCGGCCTCACTGCGGAAGACGAGAGCCGCATCCGCGTCGGCCGCCTTCTGCGCCGCACCCCGGATCGTCGACACATCGCCGACCAGCACGGTGCCCGCCTCCGCACGGACGGTGAGCTCGTTCACTCCCTGCGGGAGGAACAGCCGCACGGTCGCATCGAAGACGCCCGGCCCGGTGGAGGCCGGAAGGGCCACGGTCCGGCCGTTCACGACCAGGGAGGGCGTCGCCCCGCGACCCGTCGACGCGAAGTGCGTCGTCACGTCGTAGTAGCCCGTCTCGGCAGTGGTCGCGTAGAAGGTGGCGGCGCCGTCGCCCGTCACCGAGGCGTAGCCCCGCGCGGCCGGGTGCTTCCAGGAGAGGGTCGCCCCGCCGGAGAGGCGGGCGTCGACGGCCGGGTACGTCGCCCGCTCACCCGCGGTGACATCGTGGAGGTCGAACCGGTCGAGCGTGATGTCCGCACCGGGCAGCAGGGTCGTCCCGTCGACGCTCGCCCGCAGCGACAGCGCGTGAGTGCCCGCGGTCAGGTGGATCGTGGCATCCGCCGTCCCGCGGTATCCCCAGCCGAGATCGGCGGAGTACTTCACCAGCCGGCCGAAGGCGCCGTCGACGAACAGCGCGTGCTGCCCGGGCGACGCGTTCGTGCCGCTGAGCACCGACAGCCGGTAGTCGCCGGTCGTCGGCACGGTCACGTTCCAGGTCGCGGAGGATCCGGCGCGGTTGAACGAGCCGACGTCCTTGCCGCCGGACGCCATGAAGGACCACTCGCGCGACGGGTCCTGCGTGTAGACGGTCGCGTTCGCGAGAGTAGCGTTCTCGGCCTCCGTGCTGTTCACCAGGTCTGCCGACACCGGCTGCGGATCGGTGAGCCGCGGGGTGATTTCCAGCTGGTACGCCGAGTAGCGGTCACTGTTCGGAACGGTCACCGAGAGCCGCCCGTCTGTGACCTCCGCGGTCGTCGACAGGATCACCGGAGGCTGGAGCGAGGCGCCCTCCGCCCCGTTGAGGCGGTCGGCGCGGACGCGCACGTCGACGGTCGAGCCGAAGGTGGATGCGTCGAGTCCCTTCACATCGACCGCCACGTCCGAGGATCCTCCGCCGAACAGCACGGTGGCCGTGCGAGCGCCGGTGTCGATGGCGGCGAGGCCCTGGAGGGAGTCCGGCGTGTTCAGCTTCGGCGGGGTGACCTGCGCGGTCGTGGAGCCGGCGAGGTCGCCGTACCAGTTGAACATCCACCATCCGCCGTTCGCGCCGTTGTTGCGCGAGGAGTTGTCGGAGAGGTTGCCCGCGTAGTTCCAGTACGCCGTCTGCGCGTCGACCTTCTCGCTCTCGAACATCGAGATCCACTGGATGAGCTGGCCGGGCACGCCCATGTCGCGCAGCATCCCGAACTCGGTGATGTTGACGGGGATGGGCGCGATCCCGAGCCGCTGGAGCAGCGCGGTGTACTCGTCGTGGTGGCCTCGGAACGTGGCCAGGTTGTAGGTGCCGAGTTCGTGCCAGATGAAGATGTCCGGGAGTTCGGAGCGGGCCTTGGCGTAGGCGAGGAAGTCGGCGCTCCGGTCGGGGTGCCAGACGGAATCGCCCGGTCCCCCGACGCGGGCGTGCCCGAGGCCGTGCTCGGCGTAGACGCCCTGGATCACCTGGTAGGCGGCCGACCAGTCGGCGAGGAACTGGTCCTTCTGCGTCGACCAGTTCGGGTACCAGTTGCCGCCGTCCGGCTCGTTGAACGGGATGAAGACGTACTTCTCGGGATGCTTCGACGTCGTCGCGACGTCCTCGACGACCTTCTTGAGAATGGGGAGGTAGTCCCAGACCCCGTCGCCGTTCGCGTCGCCCGGCCGCGTGCCGCCGTTGTAGGGCCAGTCCGGATACATGTCCTGCGCGTAGACGTACAGGTCCTGGCCTCCGCCGGCGAAGAACGACGACTCGACCTGCAGCGCGTCGCCGTTGGGATGCTGAGCACCGAAGGGCGGCTTCTGCGACGTGTTGGTGATGTGGGCGCCGTTCAGGACGGACTGGCTCGGAACCCCGTCGTCGCCGAGGCCGTAGAGCGTGCCGGTGGCGCCACCTCGGAAAGCGCCGGTGGTCTGGGAGAAGTCGACACCGAGGTGGTCGACGCCGGCGGCGCCGGCGGGAAGGGCGGAGAGGCCGCTCACCGCGAGGGCGAGCCCGGCAGCGATGGCGATCGAGGGCGGGAGGATGCTGCGCAGGCGGCGCCTGCGATGTGTTCCGTTCACGCGGTACTCCTTCGTACGGATCGGTTGGACGGTTCCGGGCTCGCGTCGGGTCCCCACTGTGGAGCGCCACTCTGAAACCGCTATCATGATAGCGATATCGCCGCGGCCCGCAAGTGTCGATGTCACCCAATGACCGCGCCGCTGATAGCGCTATCAGAAAAGACTTGCGCTGCGATCTGATAGCGCTATCATGAACCGACGCGGCAACCGGCCGCCACCATCCACGATGACGAGGAGACCGATGACCGACCGCCTGAGCTGGGGCACCGAGAAGCTGACCGTCGAGATCGAATGGTCGGCAGACTCCGCACCCCGAATCGCCGCGGTCGAGCACGACGGGCTGCGGCTCGACATGCCCACGGGGCTCCCGCTGGTCGACGTGCTCGCGGTCAACCAGGGGCATTCGCTCGCCAGCGACCGGCTGGTCCACACGGCGATCGGGCACGACCTCCGCTATGCAGGCCACGACGAGGCGGCCACCGCCACCGGATCGGCCCTGCGGGTCCGGCTCGACCACGTACAGGCCGGCCTCCGCATCGAGCTGCTCCTCGAACTCACCGACGGCCTGTCGGTGCTCCGTTCATCTGCCACCGTCCTCAACGACGGTCACGAACCCGTCGTGCTCCGCTCCATCCCATCGCTCGCGCTCTATCTCGGCGGCAACGGCCGCAGCAGCATCCGCGAGTGGGAGGTCTACCACGCGCTCAGTGACTGGCTGGGCGAAGGGCGGTGGGTGCGCGAGCCGCTCAACGGCGTCCGCTTCCCGCGCCTCGAACAGCAGCTGACCAACCACAACCCGCGCGGAGAGTTCAGCGTGATCTCCTCCGGCACCTGGTCCACCGGCAAGCACCTGCCCGTCGCGGCGGTCCGGTCGACGCGGCTCGGAGCCGCCTGGGCCTGGCAGATCGAGCACAACGGCGCCTGGCGCTGGGAGCTGGGGGAGGACACCGCGAGCGGCTATCTCGCCCTCTCCGGGCCCACCGACACCGACCACCAGTGGAGCGAGGAACTCCGGCCCGGCGAGTCGTTCACCACGGTCACCGTCGCCCTGGCTCTCGCCCGCGACGTCACGTCGGCGATCGGCCAGCTGACCGCCTACCGGCGCGCACACCGGCGGCCCCATCCCGACAACAGCGCGATGCCCGTCGTCTTCAACGACTACATGAACACCCTGAACGGCGACCCGACGACGGAGAAGCTGCTCCCGCTCATCGACGCGGCCTCCCGCGTCGGCGCCGAAGTGTTCTGCATCGACGCGGGTTGGTACGACGACAGCGGCGAATGGTGGGACACCGTGGGGGAGTGGATGCCGAGCACCACACGTTTCCCCGGCGGGCTCTCGGAGGTCATCGACCACATCCGAGACGCCGGGATGGTGCCCGGCCTCTGGCTCGAGCCCGAGGTCATCGGGGTGAACAGCCCGATGGCCGACCGTCTGCCCGACGGCGCCTTCCTGCAGCGCAAAGGCGAGCGCGTCGTCGAGCACCACCGCTACCACCTCGACCTCCGGCATCCGGCGGCGCGCGAGCACCTGGACTCCGTCGTCGACCGGCTCGTGCACGAGTTCGGGATCGGCTTCTTCAAGCTCGACTACAACATCAACCCGGGGCCGGGGACCGATCGGGATGCGGACAGCGTCGGCGCCGGACTGCTGGCCCACAACCGCGCCCACCTCGACTGGCTCGACGGCGTGCTCGACCGCCATCCCGGTCTCGTGCTCGAGAACTGCGGTTCCGGGGCGATGCGCTCCGACTACGCCATGCTCTCCCGGCTGCAGATGCAGTCCACCTCCGACCAGCAGGACTTCCTCAAGTACCCGCCGATCGCGGCGAGCGCGCCGGCCGCGATGCTGCCGGAGCAGGCGGCGAGCTGGGCGTATCCGCAGCCGGAGATGACGATGGAGGAGGTCGCCTTCTGCCTCGCCACCGGACTCCTCGGCCGCTACTACGTCTCCGGGCATCTGGCGCGCATGGACGCCGATCGCCTGGCGCTCGTCTCCGACGCGGTCGGGGCCGCCAAGCAGCTGCGCGGCGAGCTCACCGCATCCACCCCCTTCTGGCCGCTCGGCATCCCCACCTGGGACGCGGGGTGGACCTCGCTGGGGCTCGCGATCGACGACGGCGCCCTGGTGGCCGTCTGGAACCGCGACCCGGCGACCCCCGAGGTCCGGCTCTCCCTTCCGGCGTTCGCCGGACGGGAGCTCACGGTCTCGACCGTCTTCCCGCGATCCCTTCCCGACTGGGAGACCCACTGGGACGCGGGGACAGGAGAACTCACCGTCACCAGCCCCACCGGCGAGGTCGGCGCGCGGGTCCTCCGCCTCCAGGCCGCGACGAACATCGCGTCCGCACCGCATTCCGCAACCCGAACCCAGTAGCGCTACCGTCGCTACGTCACTCAAGGAGAGCAGTTCAATGAAGATCGCTTGGAAGGGAGCCGCCTCGATCGCGGCCATCGCCGCCGCCGCGGCGCTCGTGCTGTCGGGGTGCAGCGACCCCGGATCCGGAGGCGGCAGCGCGGGCAGCGCGTCGTGGCCGGCGCAGGACACCAAACTCGACGGCGTCGACCTCACCATCTGGGCCGCGCAGAACTCGAACAAGACCCCCGAGAGCGTGATCACGGGCTTCGAGAAACTGACCGGCGCGAAGGTGAAGGTCGTCACCATCCCCGACCCGTACGAGCAGGGCGTACAGACCAAGGTCGCGACGGGTGACAAGCCAGACCTCGCCTTCTGGCAGCCCACGGCTTCCGAGCTCACGGCGCTCAACGCGGCGCAGAACCTGCAGTCGCTGGAGGGCGCTCCGTGGGTGAAGAACTACACCGGCAACCTGGCCGACATGACGGGCACGCTGGACGGCACGCGCTACGCCGCCCTGGTGACCACCCCGGCCGTCATCGGCGTCTACTACAACAAGGAGGTGTTCTCGAAGAACGGGATCACCGCCACCCCGAAGAACTGGGACGAGTTCATCGCCCTGGCCGAGCAGCTGAAGGCCAAGGGAGTCGACCCCTTCTACGAGATGGGCGGCGACAAGTGGGCCACCCAGTGGTGGGTGCAGGCGCAGCTGGCCGACGCCGCCAAGGACGGCCTCTGGGACAAGGTGAACAAGAACGAGGAGAAGTTCACCGACCCGACCATCCAGGGCGCGATCGACAACTATCAGAAGCTGATCCAGCAGGGGCTGTTCAACGCCGACATCAAGACCGCGACATTCGTCGACCAGGGGAACGCACTGCTCGGAGGCAAGGCGGCCATGGCGATGCAGGTCAACTCGTTCTTCGGCGAACTGCAGGCCACCTCCAGCACCGAGGAGCTGAACAAGAAGATCGGATTCTTCCCGATCTCGCCGAAGGGCAACGTCGGCACGTACATCCCGGACCAGTCGAACGCCCTCGTCGCCTTCAAGACGGGTGACAGCAAGCGGGAGGCCGCCGCCCGTCAGTTCCTCAGCTACTGGCTCGGAGACGGGTACGCCGACTTCGTGAAGGCGCAGTCGACCGTGTCCCTGATCAAGGGCGTCGACACCCCCAGCAGCGTCCCCACCGCCCTCACCGATGTGGCGGCATCCCTCGACGGGTCGGTCGGTTCGATGCAGGCGCTCGCCGTCGCGAACCCCGACCTGTATCTGAACCTCGCCGACATGATCCAAGGGACCAAGACCCCGGTCCAGGTGGCAGAGGCGACACAGGCGCAGTTCGCACAGCTCGCGAAGGCGCAGGGAGTCAAGGGCTTCTAGCCGACGGGCGTCGGGGCGGACCCCCCCCCACCCGCCCCGGCGCTCCCCGACCACTCGCAGAAAGGCAGACACCGTGACCGCCCAACTCGCCCCGCCCGCCCCCGCGGCCGCGCCGACGGCCCGCCCGAGTGCGCCGCGACCGCGAGGCCGCCGACGGCAGGACCACCCTGCTTGGTTCCTGGTGCCCGCGCTCCTCGTCCTGATCGTCTTCTTCTTCGTCCCGACGATCTTCAACTTCGTGTACGCGTTCACGGACTGGTCCAGCTTCCACAGCGACATCGGCTTCGTCGGCACCGACAACTTCGCGGCTCTCTTCACCAACGGCAGCCTGCTGAACGACCTCCGGATCACGCTCGTCTACGCCATTCTCGTCGCCGTGTTCCAGAACGTGTTCGGTCTCATCCTGGCCCTCGTGCTGGAGCGCGACACCCCGATCAACCGCTTCGCGCGCGTCGCCTTCTTCGTCCCCGTCGTGATGTCGGCGCTCGCCGTCGGCTACATCTTCCAGGCGATGCTGAAGCCCGAGGGCGCGCTCAACCAGATCCTCGGCTTCGTCAGCGGGCAGCACGTGTCCATCGCCTGGCTCGGCAGCACCACGTGGACCATCGTCGTCGTCGCCCTGATCCACGCGTGGAAGTGGATGGGCCTCTCCATGCTGATCTACCTGGCCGGTCTCAAGACCATCAACGAGGACATCCTGGAGGCCGCCCGCCTCGACGGCGCCGGCTGGTGGACGACGTTCCGCACCATCCGGTTCCCCCTCCTCGCCCCCGCCGTGACGTTCAACGTCGCGACCGCCTTGCTCGGCTCGATGAACGGCTTCGACATCGTCCAGGCGACGACGGGAGGCGGCCCCGGTGGAACGACCGAGCTGCTCAACATCTTCATCTTCCGCACGTTCGGGCAGGGACTGTTCGCGCAGGCGACCACCATGAGCCTCACCCTGTTCCTCATGGTGACGGTCCTGGCCTTCCCGGTGATCTACTTCCTCCGCAGAAGGGAGAACGTGCTGTGAGCGCGCTCGCCTCCACCGCCCGCCGTCGCCGCCGGCCTCTGAAGCCCTCGCGCGTCGTCCAGCCGATCGTCGCCATCCTGCTGGTCGTGCTCCTGCTCGGCATCCCCTTCTGGCTGGTCGTCGTGACCGCGGGAAAAGACCAGGCCGAGGCCCTCAACCCCAGCCTGGCGCTGCCGACCAGCTGGCACCTGCTGCAGAACTTCGCGACCGTCCTGGACCAGGGACGCATGGTCCCCGCCTTCTTCGGCAGCCTGCTCATCATGGTGCCGTCGGTCTTCGGCGTCCTCCTCCTCGGCGCGATGGCGTCGTGGATCCTGGGCCGACGGCGCGGGCGCGCGATCTCGTTCGTCTATGCGCTCGGCATCAGCGGGATCGTGCTCCCGCCCGCGGTCGTGACCATCGTGCTCCTGCTCCGCCAGTTGGGGCTCGCGGGCACGGCCGTCGGGATGATCGGCGTCTACATGGGCATGTACATGTCGACCGTCATCTTCTTCGTGACGGGTTTCGTCCGCACCATCCCGGTGGAACTGGAGGAGGCGGCGCGCGTCGACGGCGCCGGCCCGGTGAAGGTGTTCTTCCGTGTCATCCTGCCGCTGCTGACCCCGACGCTCGCGACGGCGACGATCCTGATCTGCCTGTACATCTGGAACGACGTCTTCTACGCGCTGTTCGTGGTGGGGGGACGGCTCGACACCCTCCCGCTCAACCTCTACCAGGTCGCCAGCGCGGGTCTGTACCTGCAGAACTGGCACCTGATCTTCGCCTACATCATCCTGATGAGCCTTCCGCTGCTGATCACCTTCACGGTGATGCAGCGCCGCATCATCTCGGGCATCACCAGCGGGGCCGTGAAGTGACGGAGCGGGGCGCGTGGCTATGCTGAGGGCGATGCCGAACAACGCGCCGAAACCGCCCGTGATCAGCGACGTCGCGCGCCGCGCCGGCGTCTCGGTCCCGACGGTGTCGCGCGTCCTCAACGGCGCCGCGTACGTGTCCGACGAGAAGCGCTCACGCGTCATGGAGGCGATCCGGGAGCTCGACTTCCGTCCCTCCGCCGCCGCGCGCGCGCTGGTGGCTCGTCAGCCGCGGCTCATCGCCGTGATCGCCGGCAACACCTCCCGGTACGGGTACGCCGAGACCATCCGCGGCATCGAGGAACGCGCCCGCGCGGCCGGCTACACCGTGAGCATCACCGTGGTGGAGTCCGCCGACGATGAGACCGTCGACGGGGCCGTGTCGCTCGTCCTCGACCAGCCGATCGCCGGCGTCGTTGTCCTCAAATTCGACCCGCCGGGAGTGGCGGCGCTGCATCGGCTGCCGAAGTCCATCCCGACCGTGTCGATCTCCGGCGTTCGGGAGTCGGGGGTTCCCCAGGCGGTGCTCGCCGAGGCGGACGCCGCGGAAGAGGTCGTCGACTACCTCCTCGAACTCGGCCACTCCACCGTCCATCACGTCCGAGTGCCGCCGTCGCGCAAGGAGGACGGCCGAACGACCGGCTGGAAGCGGGCGCTGACCGCCCGCGGAGCCCCGGTCCCCCCGCCGGTCGACGCCACCTGGGAGCCGGAGTCCGGGCGCGAGATCGGACGCGCCCTCGCCGACGACCCGTCGGTCACCGCCGTGTTCTGCGGAAACGACGAGATCGCGATGGGAGTCATCCGGGGTCTCGTGGAGAAGGGCAAGCGCGTGCCGCAGGACGTCAGCGTCGTGGGGTTCGACGACCATCCTCTCGCCCGGATGTGGAGCCCGCCGCTGACCACGGTGGACCAGGACTTCGTCGGGCTCGGCTCCCGCGCCTACGACCTGCTCGAGGGCGTGATCGCGGGCGGCAAGGTACGGAAGTTCTCCTCGGAGCGCCCGACCGTCGTCATCCGCGAGAGCACGGCGCCGCCGCCCGCCTGACGACGGGAGTGATGCCTGATCGCGGCCCCGCCGGACCGGGGGCGTATGACTGGAGCATGACGAACACTGCTGCCACCACCGACGGCTGGACGGGCGCCTGGGCCGGCGATCCCGGCGAACTGGTGTACGGACTCGACCTGTCGCGGTTCGCGGACGGCGACGGCGACGGGTTCGGCGACTTCGCCGGGGCGATCGAGCACCTCGACTACGTCGCCTCGCTCGGGGTGACCTGGATCTGGCTGCTGCCGTTCTATCCCAGCGCCCGCCGCGACAACGGGTACGACGTCGACGACCATCTCGCGGTCGACCCGCGGTTCGGCGACCTCGACAGCCTGCGCGCCTTCCTCGACGCGGCGCACGAGCGGGGGATGCGCGTCCTCATCGACGCGGTGCTGCACCACACCTCGGACCGGCACGCCTGGTTCCGCGCGGCCGTCGACGCGCCGGACTCCACCGCCGGACGCTTCTTCATCTGGAGCGAGGACGACTCGGTCGAGCCGGGCGACCATCCGATGTTCCCGGGCGAGGACGACGCGGTCTGGGCGTACGAGCCCCGGGCCGGCCGGTACTACCACCACCAGTTCTACGAATTCCAGCCGGACCTCAACGCCACGGATCCGGACGTGTTCGAGGAGATCGTCCGGGTGCTGAGCTACTGGCTGGAGGTCGGCGTCGACGGCTTCCGCATCGACGCGGCCCTCCTGATCGTGCAGGGCAAAGGCCGGCCGGACACCGACGTGGACGACGGCTCCTTCTTCGACCGCCTGCGCGCACGCCTCCGCGAGGTGAAGCAGGATGTGGCGCTGATCGCCGAGGCGGACGAGTCGCCGGAGCTCATGGCGGCCCTCGTCGAACGCGGCCGGTTCGAGGCGGTCATCGACTTCACGCTGAACAACTCACTCATCCTCGCGCTCACCCGGGGTCGGGCGCAGCCACTCGTGGACGCCCTCCGGCGTCTCGACGACACCATCCCGCCCGATGCGCGGCTCAACTTCGTGCACAACGCCGACGAGCTCGACCTGCAGCAGTTGAGCGACGACGAGCGGAAGGAAGCGTTCGAGCATTTCGCGCCCGAGCCGTCCATGCTGATCTACGGGCGCGGCATCCGGCGCGGCTGGGCGCCGATGATGCAGCCCGATCAGCGGGTGCGCATGACCCTGAGCCTCCTGTATGCGCTGCCGGGCGTCCCGCTGTTGCTCGCCGGCCAGGAGCTCGGAGTCGGCGACGACCTGAGCATCGAGGGTCGCGGAGCCGCCCGGACCACGATGCAGTGGGACGATTCGCGGTGGGGCGGGTTCACGAGCGCGGAGGAGTCGCCCCTCACCCTGCCGGCGCAGGTCGACGGGCCGTTCGGATTCCGGGAGGTGAACGTGAGGGCGCAGGAGGGCGACCCGGCGTCGCTGCTGACCCTCGTGCGGAGGATCGCGGAGCTCCGCCGGGAGAAGGGGGCGGGTGCAGCCGGATGGACGGCGCTCGACGTGGGCGCCCCCTCCGTCCTCGCCCTGCGGCGGGACGGTCTCCTCACCGTGCACAACCTGTCGGACGAGTCCGTCGAGCTCGATCTCGGCCGTCACCTCGACCTCGGGGGCGAGCCGGAGGCGCCGCTCGCGGAGGGATGGGACGGCCGCGTGCTCGGCCCGTACGGCTTCGCGTGGCTGTCCCTGTGAGCGCATCCGACGGAGTGTCGACGGCGGGATGACCCGCTCGACACCGCGTACAGCGTTGCGGACGGCCGGCTCCGCCTAGCATCGCAGTGCGCGCGGCCCGTCGTGGAAGGCCGCGCGCACCTTCTTCCCCTGGACGGCTTCGTCAGACGGCGCGGATGGTCCAGGATGCGGTGGCCGATGCTCCCGGTTCGAGCACGATGAGGTCGGTGCCCGAGTTGTAGGCGTCCGGCGGGCACGTCATCGGCTCGACGGCGAGTCCGAGCCGGTTCAGCTCGGGGACGGGCTGGTCGGCCGTGTGGATCTGCACCCACGGGCAGTCCTCGCCCCAGGCGAGCTCCACTCCGGTGCCCTCCGCGGTCGTGACACGGACGACGGCCGCGCCGTCCGCCGAGCGGGTGAGGCCCGTAAATGCGTGGTCGATGAACGTGTCGCCGATGGTCCGGGGCGTGCGGAAGTCCCAGTCGCCGCCCTGCTCGGTCGCGACGTCGGCGAGGCCGGTCGGGATCAGGCGGTCCTCGGTGACGGTGAGGACTTGGTCGGCGGGGAGGGACAGCGTCCAGTCGTCCACTCGGCCGTCGCCCGCGACGAGGTACGGGTGCGGGCCGGTTCCCCACGGGGCGCGCGTCGGCCCGGTGTTCGTGCCGGTCACCGCCGTGTGCAGGCCCTCCTCGTCGAGGGAGAACGCGACCGTCACCTCCACGCGGTGCGGGTAGCCGGCCTGCGCCTCGATGGTCGCGGCGAACGTCACGCTGTCCGCGGCTCGATCGACCGCGACGAAGTCGAGCCACGCCGCCAGTCCGTGGAGGGCGTGCCCGCGGGTGGGCTCGGTGAGCGCAAGCTGCTGCTCGACGCCGTCGAAGGTGTAACGGCCGTCGACGACCCGGTTCGGCCAGGGTGCGAGGGTGGCGCCGCGGAACGCGGGACGCACCTCGTCGGCCTCGAACGGGACGACGAGGTCGCGTCCGTCGAACTGGAGCGTCCGCAGGGTGGCGCCGACCGACGCGATGGTCGCGTGGTAGTCGCCCGCCGTGAGGCCGAAGTGGGTACCGGAGATGGGTGTGCTCATCCGCCCATTCTCTCCAACCCCTCCGCCCACCGTCGAGTCCGCAAACTTTGCACGCTCTGGAGCTCCAGAGCGTGCAAAGTTTGCGGACTCGACGGCGGGGGTAGAGGGGGCGTCAGGCGGAGGCGCGGAGGGCGGCGTAGAGGTCGGCGCGGGCGGCGAAGGAGG
The DNA here is from genome assembly GCF_000383315.1 of Cryocola sp. 340MFSha3.1. Lineage (NCBI taxonomy): Bacteria > Bacillati > Actinomycetota > Actinomycetes > Micrococcales > Microbacteriaceae > Cryocola > Cryocola sp. 340MFSha3.1. The sequence continues at coordinate 1,544,670 of NZ_KB911087.1, read as the reverse complement.
TGAGGTCGCGACCGAGCAGCCGCTCCGCCTCGGCGACGCGCGCGCGGAGGGTGTGGCGGTGGATGCCGAGCTTCCGGGCGGCGACGTCGTACACGCCGTCCGAGTCGAGCCAGGTGCGCAGGACGCCCGGCAGCGACGGATCCGCCGCGGTCAGCGGCCGGAGCGCGCTCTGCGCCACCGCGCGGGCGTCCGGCGTGTGCAGCAGCGCCAGCATCCCGGCCCCGGCCACGTCTTCGAACGAGGGGATGGGGTCATCGGCGGTTGCGCGGCCGCGCGCCGCGATCGCCTGCTCCAGGGCGGCGGGCAGCGCATCCAGCTCGCCCGGAGCCGACAGCCCGCCGCGCAGGTCGAACCGCACCGCGATGGCCGAGGCCGCGTCGTCGTCGCCGAGCACGAGCAGGTCGGCACCCTCCCGCGCGAAGAAGCCGGATGCGTTGCTCTCGAGCCAGTCGAGTGCGGCGGCGATCGCCGGGCCGCTCAGCACGGCGACGCGGAGCGGCGCGGCGGGGAGCGCCCCCAGCACCGGCTCGGCGACGGACGCGGCGACACCCAGGTCGCCGGCGAGCAGGGCGCGCCACACCGCCGTGCGGAGGCGTTCCCGTGCCGCGTCGGCGGCCCGCGACTGTTCGAGCGCCAGCCCGGCCAGGGCGACGACGCCGGTCACGACCTGCTGTGCGGCGGCATCCAACCCGTCCGACCCGACGGCCAGGACGCCGCGGAGGCGCCCGGCGGCGCCGAGGGTCTGCAGGGCGAACGGTCCGGCGTCGGTCCCGACCGTGCCCGCCGCGCGACGGCCGCTCCGCAGCAGCGGGTCGGCGGCGTCCGCGAGCGCCTTGCGTGCCCGCGCGTCGAGCGCACCCGACGGGTAGCTGCGCGCAACGGCGCCGTCGCCGCCGACGAGCGCGACCGGTCGCTCGATCTGCCGCGACAGCTCGGACAGCACGGCGCCGAGGGCATCCGGCCGCAGGGCCGCGAGCGAGATCGCGCGCGACGCACGCAGCGCCCAGGTGCTGCGGGCGTACGCATCGGCCGCCACGCGGTCGGCCACGAAGCGCGCGATCGCGATGAACGGCGTCCGGTAGGGCACCTCGAACAGCGGGAGGCCGTGCCGGGTGCACGCCTCGACGAGCGCGGCCGGCGCCCCGTCACGGACCACCTCGGTCCCGAAGCCGAGCGCCGCGATGCCGTGTTCGGCCAGCCGGCCGACGTACGGCTCTGCGTCCTCCGGCGGCTCCGTCACCAGCAGCACCTGGCCGCGCGACAGGAAGGGCGTCGGGTCGGGCAGGTCCGAGCTGTGCGCCCAGGCAAGGGACGCATCCGGGTCGCCCACTCCGGCGGGGGTCAGCAGGCGCAGGCCCAGCTCGCCGCGCGCGAGCAGCTGGGTGAGGGTGGCGGGCATCGTGCTCCATCTGCCAGGGTGTCGATCCCCGACGCTGTGATTGTACGTCGCGTCCAGGTCGCGGTTCGCGCCGACTTCTTACATTCGACACATGACCATCCTCGACACCGCCATCGACACCCCCGTCGGCGGACCCTCGCTCCCGCAGGAGCGCCGGCTCGTCACCCCGATCCCCGGCCCCGAGTCGCGCAAGCGCGCCGAGCGCAAGGCCCAGGCCGTCGCCGCCGGCGTCGGCACGACCATCCCCGTCTACACGGTCGCAGCGGGAGGCGGCGTGCTGGTGGATGTGGATGGCAACTCCCTCATCGACTTCGGCTCCGGCATCGCCGTGACGGGCGTCGGCAACTCGGCCCCGCGCGTCGTGGACGCCGTCAGCGCGCAGGTCGCGGCCTTCACCCACACCTGCTTCACCGTCGCCCCGTACGACTCGTACGTCGACGTCGCCGAGGCGCTCAACCGGCTGACCCCCGGCGACTTCGCCAAGCGCAGCGCGCTGTTCAACTCGGGGGCGGAGGCCGTCGAGAACGCCGTCAAGATCGCCCGCCACTACACGGGCAAGCAGGCCGTCGTCGCGTTCGACCACGCGTATCACGGCCGCACCAACCTCACGATGGGCCTCACCGCCAAGAACCAGCCGTACAAGAACGGCTTCGGGCCTTTCGCCCCAGAGATCTACCGCGCACCGCTCAGCTACCCGCTGCGCGACGGCGGCCTCTCCGGCGCGGAGGCGGCCAAGCGCGCCATCACCATGATCGAGAAGCAGATCGGCGCAGCCAACCTGGCCGCGCTCATCATCGAGCCCATCCAGGGCGAGGGCGGCTTCATCGTCCCGGCCGACGGCTTCCTCCCCGCCCTGCAGCAGTGGGCGAACGCGAACGGCGTCGTCTTCATCGCCGACGAGGTGCAGACCGGCTTCGCCCGCACGGGCACCATGTTCGCCTCCGAGCAGTTCGGCATCGTCCCCGACCTGATCGTCACCGCGAAGGGGATCGCGGGCGGCCTCCCGCTGTCGGCCGTCACCGGTCGCGCCGAGATCATGGACGCACCGCAGGTCGGCGGCCTCGGCGGCACCTACGGCGGCAACCCGCTCGCCTGCGTCGCCGCGCTCGCCGCGATCGAGACCTACGAGCAGGAGGACCTGGCGGCGCGCGCCCGGCAGATCGGCGACATCCTGTTCGAGAAGCTGGGCGCCCTGCGCGATGCGGACGCTCGCGTCGCCGAGGTGCGCGGCCGCGGTGCGATGGTCGCGATCGAGCTCGTCGACCCCGTAACAGGCGAGCCGGATGCCGCGCTCACCGCGAAGGTCGCCGCCGCGGCCCACGCGGCCGGTGTCGTGCTGCTCACCTGCGGCACGTACGGCAACGTCATCCGCTTCCTCCCTCCGCTGAGCATCCCGGACCACCTCCTCATCGAGGGCCTGGACGTCGTCGCAGAGGCGGTGGCGGGCGCATGACCATCGTCGACACCACCGCGGAGCTGACCGCACGTGAGGCCGAGCTGCTCGCCCGCGTGCCCGACGGCCTGTTCATCGCGGGCCGCTGGGAGGCGGGCTCCCGCGACCCGATCCAGGTGCAGGATCCGGCCACCGGGCGCGTCATCAAGCGCATCGCCAACGCCGATCCTTCGGACGGGATGCGCGCGCTGGATGCCGCGGTCGCCGCCGCCGACGAGTGGGCCGCCACCGCGCCCCGCGTCCGCGCCGAGATCCTCCGCCGCGCCTTCGACCTGCTGCAGGAGCGCCGGGACGACTTCGCCCTGCTGATGACGCTCGAGATGGGCAAGCCGCTCGCCGAGGCGAACGGCGAGGTCACCTACGGCGGCGAGTTCCTGCGCTGGTTCTCGGAGGAGGCGGTGCGCATCTCCGGCCGCTTCGGCCAGAACCCCGAGGGCACCGGCACGATGGTCGTCTCGCAGCGCCCGGTCGGCCCGTGCTTCCTGATCACGCCGTGGAACTTCCCGCTCGCGATGGCCACCCGGAAGATCGCCCCGGCGCTCGCCGCGGGCTGCACGGTCGTGGTGAAGCCCGCCGAGCTGACGCCCCTGACCACGCTGTTCTTCGCTCAGCTGCTCGCCGATGCCGGTGTGCCCGCCGGCGTCGTGAACGTCATCCCGACGAGCACGGCGCGCACGGTCTCCGAGCCGATCATCGCCGACCCGCGCCTGCGCAAGCTGTCGTTCACGGGATCGACCCCGGTCGGCCGGTCGTTGCTCGCCCAGGCCGGCCAGAACGTCCTGCGCACCTCGATGGAGCTGGGCGGAAACGCGCCGCTCGTCGTGTTCGGCGACGCCGACCTCGACAAGGCGGTGGAGGGCGCGATGCTCGCGAAGTTCCGCAACATCGGCCAGGCCTGCACGGCGGCGAACCGGTTCATCGTCCACGAGTCGGTCGCCGACGAGTTCGCCCGCCGTGTCACCGAGAAGGTGCAGGCGCTGCGGATCGGGCGCGGCACCGAGGAGGGCGTCACCATCGGACCGCTGATCGACGACCGTGCCGTCGCATCCATGTCGGCCCTGGTCGAGGATGCGGTGGGCCGCGGCGCCCGCGTGCTCACCGGCGGTGCCGCGCCGGAGGGCGACGGCTCCTTCTTCGAGCCGACCGTGATCGTGGATGTTCAGCCCGGCAGCGAGATCCTCCGCGAGGAGATCTTCGGGCCGATCCTCGCGATCACCACCTTCTCGACCGAGGACGAAGCGGTGGCCGCGGCGAACTCCACCGAGTACGGCCTCGTCGGCTACGTCTTCACCCAGGACCTGGCTCGCGGCCAGCGGATGATCGACCGCATCGACACCGGGATGATGGGGCTCAACACGGGCCTGGTGTCCAACGCCGCTGCGCCGTTCGGCGGCGTGAAGCAGTCGGGCCTCGGCCGCGAGGGCGGCCTGGAGGGCATCCACGAGTACCTCAGCACGAAGTACACGCTGATCCCGGCCTGATCGGGACGACGGGGGAGAGCGCGCCGATCAGTCGGCGCGCTCTTCCGCGTTCAACTCCTGCTTCACGTCGTGCTCGATGAGGACCGGGACGAAGTCGCGGACCGGCGCCCCCTCGAACTCCTCGTGGTGCTTCTCGACCAGCTCGTCGATGCGCTCGCGCGGCACCTGCGGATAGCGCTCGGCGAGCCGCTCGGCGGCGTGCTCGACGGCGAGGTCCTCTTCGCTGGCGTTCTGGCGGTCGTCGATCGTCATGGCGCGATTATGCACCCGCCGGGTTAACGAAGTGGAGGCCTTCTGCCAGGCTGATGCCATGGATGAGACCATCGAAGTAGTCGTCGTTCGCGTGTTCACGAACGAGAGCGGCCGTAACGGCAACGAGCTCGGCATCATCACGAGCTCCCCGGCCACGGCGTCCCGCGAGCAGGACATCGCCAACGCGCTCGGCTTCAGCGAGACCGTGTTCGTGGATGCGCTGGACGAGGCGGGGCGTGCCGCCACGATCCGAATCTTCACACCGGCGCGCGAGCTGCCGTTCGCGGGCCACCCGAGCGTCGGCACGGCCTGGTGGCTGTCCGATCAGCGGACCCCGGTCGACGTGCTCCGGGAGCCCGCGGGGGACGTCGAGGCCACCGTCGACGACGACACCGCGTGGATCACCGCCCGCGCCGAGTGGGCGCCCACCTTCGAGTGGCTCGAGCTCCAGTCGCCGGAGGATGTGGACGCGCTCGACCCGTTCGCATTCACCTCCGGCCACCACTACGCCTACGCCTGGATCGACGAGGCGGCGGGGACGCTGCGCTCGCGGATGTTCGCACCGGACATGGGGATCATCGAGGACGAGGCGACCGGCGCGGCGGCCATCGCGCTGACGGCACGCCTGGGCCGGCCGCTCAGCATCCTGCAGGGCGAGGGGTCGCAGCTGGCGACCGAGCCGCTGGGCGACGGCCGCATCCGCGTCGGCGGGAGCACGGTCTACGACCGCACGATCGAGGCGACGCTCTAGCAGCGGTCTCCGAAACGCGGCACGCCGCCATCCCGAGCGGGATGACGGCGTGCTGCGCTGTGGAAGGGGCGTGCCTACTCGGCGACGCCCACGTACTCCGCGGCCTCGTCCGGGGTCTGCGCCGCCGAGTCGAGGCGGTCGCGCAGCGCACGGCCGAGCGACGCATCCACGTTCGTCCAGTACTGGATGGCGCGCTCGCGGATGTCCTCGCGCTTCACACCGCCGACGGCGCCGGCGATCGTGTCGAGGAACCGGGCTCGCGCCGCGTCGTCGAACACCTCGCGGTAGAGCGCGCCGGCCTGACCGAAGTCGTCGTCCTCCGCGTGCAGCGTCGCCGCCGAGCGGACGAGCGCGCCGTCGGACTCCCAGGAGCCCTCACCCGCACGCTCCGCCTGGGCGGACGGACCGCCGAACGAGTTGGGCGCGTACACCGGGGCGTCCGCGGGCTTGAAGCCGTGGCGCGCCGCGCCGTCCTGCGAGTAGTTGTGGACGGGTGCGACCGGGCGGTTCACCGGCAGCTCGTTGTAGTTGGTGCCCACGCGGTAGCGCTGGGCGTCCGGATACGAGAACACGCGGGCCATCAGCATCTTGTCCGGGCTGATGTCGATACCGGGAACGGTGTTGGCGGGCGAGAACGCGGCCTGCTCGATCTCGGCGAAGAAGTTCTGCGGGTTCTCGTTGAGGGTGTGGATGCCGACCTCGATCAGCGGGTAGTCGCTGTGCGGCCACACCTTGGTCAGGTCGAACGGGTTGAAGCGGTACGTCTTGGCGTCCTCGTACGGCATGACCTGGACGGACACGCGCCACGCCGGGAAGTCGCCGCGCTCGATCGCCTCGTACAGGTCGCGGCGGTAGTGGTCCGCGTCGGCGCCGGCCAGCTGCTCGGCCTCGACGCCCGTGATCTCCTCGTTGCCCTGCAGCGAGTGGAAGTGGTACTTCACCCAGAAGCGCTCGCCGGCCGCGTTGATCCACTGGTAGGTGTGCGAGCCGTAGCCCGGCATGGTCCGCCATGAGCGGGGGAGACCGCGGTCGCCCATGAGGTAGGTGACCTGGTGGGCCGACTCGGGCGACAGCGTCCAGAAGTCCCACTGCATGTCGGCGTCGCGGAGGCCGGATCCGGGGAGGCGCTTCTGCGAGTGGATGAAGTCGGGGAACTTGATGCCGTCGCGGATGAAGAAGACGGGAGTGTTGTTGCCGACGATGTCGTAGTTGCCCTCGGTCGTGTAGAACTTCACCGAGAAGCCGCGCACGTCGCGCCAGGTGTCGGGCGAGCCCTGCTCGCCGGCGACGGAGGAGAACCGCTGGAGGGTGCGGGTGGCGGTGCCGGGCTGGAAGACCGCCGCCTTGGTGTAGGCCGTCACGTCGCCGGTGACGACGAACTCGCCGAACGCGCCGCCGCCCTTTGCATGGACGATGCGCTCCGGGATGCGCTCGCGGTTGAACTGGGCGAGCTTCTCGACGAGGTAGCGGTCGTGCAGCGCGGTGACGCCGTCGCGGCCGGCCGTCAGCGAGTGGGCGTCGCTGGCGACGGGGGTTCCGGTCTGGGTCGTTGTGTAGTCGTCCGTCATTGTTCTCCCGGTGTCGGTGAGCGCTCGCGAGTGCTGAGCGTTCAGGGTTGCTGAGCGCGCGCGGCGCGCTCCTGGCAGGACGGGCACAGACCCCAGAAAGTGACTTCGGCCGTGTCGATCGCGAAGCCGCCCGCATCCGAGGGATGCAGGCAGGGCGCGTGACCGACGACGCAGTCGACGTCGGCGACCGCACCGCATCCGGTGCACACCACGTGGTGGTGGTTGTCTCCGATGCGCCGCTCGTAGAGCGCAGCCGAGCCTGCCGGCTCGATCCGCCGCAGCAGTCCCGCCGCAGTCAGGTCGCCCAGAACGTTGTGGACGTTCTGGATCGACGTACCCGGAAGGGTCGGCAGCAGCGTCCGGAAGACGGTCTCCGCGTTCGCGTGCGGCCGGTCGGTCAGCGCTTCCAGCACCGCCACCCGGCCACGTGTCGCTTTCAGGCCGGCATCGCGCAGTGCGCTCTCGAACCGTGCCGTGTCCATGACCCGAGCTTAGCCCGATATTTTGAATAGCTAAAAATACGTGATGACCCGGGCGTGGCGCCGCCCGAGTTCGGCGCGCGACCGGCGGACCGGCAGCTTCTCATGCGCGACGGTGACCGGGCCGATGGCTTTGCTGATCGCGCGCAGGGCGTCGCCCTCGGTCTCGGCCTCGACGGCGACGACCATGCGACGTCGGTCGCGGTTGCGAATCACGGTGAGCTCCATGACGCTCCTCTTCCTCCCGCCCCCTGCGGGTCTCATCCACTTGAGACGAGAGCACGGGACGGTCGTGACGCGGGCGGTCGGCGTTCGCAGAGGTCTGTCAGGAATCGCTACCGCGAGCGGGAGCGGAGGCGGGTCTCCTCGAGATCGAGCAGCGCCTGCGCCTCGGTGAGGACGCGGGAGGGATACGACCCGCGGGAGCGTTCGAGCAGCAGCCGCTCGCGCTCGGCATCGACGACGGCGAGCCGCAGCGTCCGGTAGACGTGGTGCGGGCGGCTGTCCTGGGGTGCGTCGCTCAGCAGGGTGCGCTCCCACGCGGACTCCGCGCGCAGGTACGACGACTGCCGCACCCGCTCGACCACCTCAGGGTCGATCGTCGTCATGGTCTGGGCCGCGGTCTCCGGGTCGTCGAGCACCGCGAGTCCCGCCTCGCTCAGGTCGTCGAGGAGCTGCGCGAGCAGCCGGCGGTCCTCCCGGGCGTCCGCGCCCTGGAGCCCGAGGGTCCGGATCAGCCAGGGCAGCGTCCCCCCCTGCACCACCAGGCTGACGAACGCGACGGTGAATGCGATGAGGATGAGTTGGGGGCGGTAGGGGATGTCGCTCGGCAGCGACTGCGCGGCCGCCAGGGTGACGACGCCGCGCATCCCGGCCCAGCCGAGGACGACGCCGCCCTTCCAGTCGATGGCCTCCTGCCGGTATTCCTCCAGATCGGTGCGATGCCGCTCGTACCGCTGCTCCGCCCGCTGCTTCCGCAGAGCCTGCCATCGGTAGCGGACGGGATGGTCGCGGAAGTAGCTGATCATCAGCCACTCGCGCAGCACGGAGCGTTCGGCGTGCTCCGCGCGTCTTCGCAGGCCGAAGATGAGCGGGACGATGAGCACGAACCGGATGACGATGAGCGAGAGCACGGCGATGAGCCCGAGGCCGACGGCGTTCCACACGCTCAGCACCTCGGGGTTCTCGACGTCGCCGACCAGCGTCCGCAGTTCGAGGCCGATGAGCAGGAAGACGCCGTTCTCGAGCAGGAACTGGATGGTGCGCCAGTTGATCTGGTCGCTGATCCGCGCCTGCGCGCTGAACTGGCGCGGTGCGGCGTGCCCGGTGTAGAGGCCGGTGATGACGACGGCGAGGACGCCGGAGCCATGCAGCGCCTCGGTCGGCGCGAACGCGGCGAACGGGACCACCACGGAGAGCGCCGTGTCGAGCACAGGATCGCTGAGCTTGGACCGCACCCAGACCGAGACGAAGCCGACGACGAGACCCACGACGAGCGCGATGACCACGGCCGAGATGAAGTCGACGACGCCCGCCCACGGCGTCGCGAGGGCGCCGAGCGCGGCCGCGAGGGCCGTCCGCAGGAGCACGAGGGCGGTCGCGTCGTTGACCAGGCCCTCGCCTTCCAGCACGGTCAGGAGGCGGGGTGGGAGACCGAGCTTGCGGCCGATCGATGTGGCCGCGACGGCGTCGGGCGGGCTGATGATCGCGCCGAGCGCGATGGCCGCCGCGAGGTTGAGATCCGGCAGCATCGTGTACAGCACGAAGCCGGAGGCGAAGGCCGTGATCACGACGAGCACGACGGAGAGGCCGGCGATCGGGGCGAGGTTCCGCCGGAAGTCGGTCAGCGGGACGCTGATGGCCGCCGCGTACAGGATCGGCGGGAGGAGGCCGTCGAGGATGATCTCGGGCGGCACCTCGATGTCGGGGACGCCGGGCAGGAACGACAGCGTGACGCCGACGATGACCAGGATGATCGGAGCCGCGATGCCGAGCTTCCGCGAGAATGCGGCCACGCCGACGATGACCGCCACAGCGATCACCGCATAGACGCCCAGCTCCATCCTCTAAGCGTACGGGGCCGTCCGGCGGGGCGCCCGGGTCAGCGAGGGCGGAGACCGTCGATGGCCATGGCGAGGACGCGGTCGCGCTGCTGGTCGTCGTCGAAGGCGACCCCGGCGATCCCGGACACCATGCGGATCACGTCGCCGATCGTGGCGTCGGAGCGCAGCTCACCCGCTTGCTGCGCCCGGCGGACCAGCGGCTCGCCGGCGTCGTAGAGCGAGGTGCGGCAGCTGAGGAGGACGGGGGAGTCCTTGTTGAGGCCCTCGATGAGCGCGCGCTTGGTGCCGACGTAGGCGATGAAGCGGCGGAGCCAGGCCTGGACGGCCTCCCACGGCTCGAGCGATCCCGCCTCCTCCGCTGCGCGGACGACGGCGGCGACCTCGTCGATGTACACGGCCTCCACCAGCGAGTCGCGCGTGGGGAAGTTGCGGTACAGCGTCCCGATCCCGACCCCGGCGCGGCGGGCGATGTCCTCGAGCGACGCGTTCGGTCCCTGCTCGGCGAACGCCTCGCGTGCGGCGGCGAGCAGCGCGTCGAAGTTGCGTCGGGCATCCGCCCTCTGCGGTCGGGCGACACTCGGTGCTGTGGTCTCGGTGCCGGTCACGGCAGCTGTCCTTTCGGGTCGGACCTCGCGGGGTCGAAAACTCGAGGTTGCGAAGCGGAGGCACCCTCCGGTAATGTATTGAGCGTAACCGGAGGAACCCTCCGAACGGAGCCTCCCTCCAATTCTACGCCTTTCGGCACCTCTCGAGAAACGGAAACCCCGGACAATGTCTCGATCCCATCCCGGACTGACCTTCGCCATCCTGGCGCTCAGCGTCGGTTCCTTCGCGACGCTCCAGTCGCTCGTCGTCCCCGTCCTCCCCGTCATCCAGTCCGACCTGCACACCACGACCGCAGGCGTCACCTGGACCATGACCGCGTGGCTCATCGCCGCCGCGGTCGCGACGCCCTTGCTCGGTCGCGTCGGCGACCTCGTCGGCAAGCGCCGCATCCTCGTCCTCGCGCTCCTGGCCGTCGCTCTCGGAAGCGTCGTGGCCGCCGTCGCGCCGTCGATCGGCGTCGTCATCGCCGGTCGCGTCATCCAGGGTCTCGGCGGGGCTATGTTCCCGCTCGCCTTCGGCATCATCCGCGACGAGTTCCCCGCGCGCCGCCTCCCGTCCGCGATCGGCGCCATCGCCTCGATCATCGCCATCGGCAGCGGGCTCGGGACGGTGCTCGCCGGACCCCTCGCCGATGCGCTCAGCTGGCGCGGCCTGTTCCTGCTGCCCGTCGCACTGACGGTGACCGCCGCCGTGCTCGCGCTCATCTTCATCCCCGAATCGCCCACCCGAGCGACCGGTGGCGTGAACCCGTGGGCGGCCGTCCTCCTCTCCAGCTGGCTCGTCGCCCTCCTCCTGCCGCTCAGCACGGGCGCGCAGTGGGGTTGGTCGTCGCCGGGCGTGATCGGCCCGTTCGTCGCCGCCGCGCTGCTCCTCGCCGGCTGGATCATCGTCGAGCTCCGCTCGCGGCATCCCCTCGTCGACATGCGGCTCATGCGCGAACCGGGCGTCTGGTCCATGAACGCTGCGGCCGTCTTCATCGGCGCATCGATGTTCGCGATCTTCGCCTTCTTCCCGCGGTTCGTGCAGACGCCGACCTCGACCGGATACGGCCTGGGCGCATCCGTGGCGGAGTCGGGGATGCTGATGCTCCCGATGCTGGTGACCATGGCTGTGACCGGCTTCCTGAGCGGCCCGCTCGCCCGCTGGGTCGGCTTCCGCGCGCAGATCGTGGTCTCGGCGGTGCTCATGGGGGCCGCGGCCCTCTCGCTCGCCTACCTCCACGGGTCGCTCGTGGCCGTCGCCGCCGCCTCCGGCGTGTTCGGCATCGGACTCGGTCTGATCTACGCGGCCATCACGAGCGTGGTGGTGCAGAGCGTCCCGGCCACCCAGACCGGGATCGCGAGCGGGATGAACGCCAACCTGCGCACCGTCGGCTCGGCGGTCGGAGCGGCCGTGATGACGGCCCTCGTGACCGGCGCGATCGCTCCGGACGGGCTCCCCGCGGAGTCCGGCTACACCGAGGGCTTCACGACGGCCGGCGTGCTGGCGCTCGCGGCAGGGGCCGTGACCGTCGTGGCCGCGTTCCTGATGCGGGCGGCCCGGCGCGTCGCCGAGGCCGAGGCCGAGGAGATCGTCGCGACCGCGGTCGTGGAGACCGTCGAGCCCGTGCCGGCGGCAGCCCTGGTGGACATCGCGGCGCTGTCCTCCGCGGAGGCAGAGGCGGCCGAGATGGCCCGCCTCGCTGCGAAGGTCGACGGCGAGCTGTCCGTCACCGTGCGCGACGAACGGCGCGAGAGCCTCGAGGTCGCCTGACCGTCTCTCTCTCGACGAAGGCCCGGATCCGCACGGATCCGGGCCTTCATCGTCGTTCGGGACACATCGGCCGTGGCCGGCGTCAGACGCGCAGTGCCGCCGCCTCGCTGCGCCAGCGCGCGAGCGGGGCCCACGGGTCGTCGGCGCCGGCGCGGACGAGATCCACGTGGGCGACCAGCGCGGGGTCGGTCTCGAACCACTCGGTGCCCGGGATGCGCAGGTGCGCGAACTGCTCGTGGCGCCGGTGCTCGACGGTCCGGTCGCCGCGTTCGAACGCGAGCACCTCGTCGTGCGGCAGCGCCGCGAACCGTTGGGCGGGGTTCGCGGTCGTGCCGATCTTGATGCGGTCACGGAACCGCAGGTAATAGACCACATCCACTCGGGATGCGGCCGCGCCCTCCGGAGGCGGCTCGCCCACTCGCCACTCGCACACTGCGCAGAGCCACCCCGACGGGTAGCGGACGCCCAGCCGCGAACCGCAGAACGCGCACGGTGACGGCAGCGCGTCCGTCACGCCGAACTCGGCGTCAACCAGATCGTGCGCCTCCAGCAGGTGGGTCAGGCACAGCCGGAGGGACGCGCCGGGATGCGCGGGGCTCTCGCAGAGTGCGCAGACGGTGTCCATAGGGTGAGGCTAGCCGCGCCCGCCGACAGCGGGCGCCTCAGAGAGTTCGCGGTGCAGCTCAGCGCGGCGGGCGGCAGCGGATCAACTCGAGCTCGCCACTCAACCCGATCGGGCCGTCGGCGAACGCGGTGAGCACCGTCGCCCCGCGGCTTAGCGGCACGACCGTGCCGCCCTCCGCCTCCAGCCGTCCCTCTCCGCCGAGCACGACGAGCACCGAGAACCCGAGGTCGAGCTCGCGGGAGCCCGAGACGCGGAGGCGTTCCGCCGCGAAGAACGGATCGGCATCGCCCGGGAACAGCGTCTCGGCGCCGCGTCCCCGGCGCAGGGCGGCGATCCGCTCCTCGGGCGTCACGTCGCGGGTCAGCCCGTCGATCGCTGTTTCCAGGTCGAGGCCGAGCAGCGCGTCGTGCTCGGAGAGCATCCGCCGCTCCAGCAGCACCGAGAGGTCGGTCGGCTGCTGGAGCTCCACGAGCGTCACACCCGGGCCGATCGCGTGCGCGAGCCCGGCCGGGACGAGCAGCGTGTCACCGGCGGCCAGCGGGACGCTGTTCATCGCATCGAGCATCGCGTCGGCGTCCTGGCCGTCCCACCAGACGCGGACCTCGTCGGTCGAGACGGGGCGGCGGAACCCGAGGAACGCGGAGGCGCCCGGCTCGGCCTCGATGACCGCCCACGCCTCCGTCTTGCCGAGCGGGCTGTTCAGGTGGCGATCGGCGAACGCGTCGTCCGGGTGGTAGTGGACGAAGAGGCGCTCGGCGGTGTCGAGCAGCTTCACGAGCAGCATCGTGCGCGCGCCGAAACGGGCGACATGCTCCTGGCCGAGAAAGGGCACGGGGTCGGCCGCGACCGCGTCGCGCAGGGTGCGGCCGTCGGGCAGCACGGTGAGACCGACACCGCCACCCGCGAAGACCTCGGTGGTCGAGGCGACGAAGTCCTCCGGCGTGAACGGGCTCGGCTGCGGTGTTCCGCGGAAGCGCGCGATGCCCGCGCCGCCCCGGTACGGCCGATCGAGAGGCTGGTTCGGGCCGAGCAGGAGCGGCGTCGCAGTGGTCACCGACACACAGTAGTACCGCGTGCGCAGTGCCGGGACGGGCGCCCCGCTCGCGCTACGTTGGGACAATGCGTGCAGGGGACGGGCAGCTCGGTCGAGTCCGCCCGTTCTGGCTGCTGCGGAGCCGTGCGCAGCGCGGAACGCTCGTGTCCACCGGCCTCGTCGTCGTGGTGATCGCCTTCCTCGCGTCCGTGATGACCGGCCTGGCGCTCCGCTCTCCGGATACGGCGGTGCGGGCCACGCTGGAACACGAGCCGGCTGCGGCGACCTCGCTCGCACTGCAGGCGTCGCAGGGATCCGACCCGGAGGTTCAGGACGCCGCGGTCCGGTCGGTCGTGGCGCGCCAGTTCCCGGGTGTCCCGCTGCGCATCGCGCAGACGACGTTCGTGCCGACGGTCGCCGTGGCGGGCGGTGGCAGCGCGACATTGCTGGTCGCCTCCGATGCCCTGCAGGAACGAGCGCGGCTGACCTCGGGACGCTGGCCCGCATCCACCCCCGGCCCGGGCGCGGGCGAAGCGGCGGTCGACACCGACTTCGCGCGGGCGCACCGGCTCGGTCTCGGCGACACGGCCGTCCTGTCCGGCCCGGACGCCCCGGTCAGCGTCACGGTGGTGGGCATCTGGCGCCCGGTCGCCCCGGCGTCGGCGGCGTGGCTGGGCCTCGCGAGCGGCGCCGGCGGAACCGACGGTCGGGCGATCGTCTCGGATGCGCTGGCGGGTGAGGCGGGAGACGGCACCTCGGTGCAGTGGGTCCTGACCCCGGACGCCGACCGCATCACCGCCGCGCAGCTACCGCGGCTGCGGGCGGGGCTCGCCGGCGTCGCGGACGCACTGAGCGACGACTCGACCGCCGCGGCCAGCCCGTTCTCGTCGAGCGGTCAGGCGCTCGCGACGACGACAGCCATGGAACGCTCGGTCGTCGCCGTGCGCGCCGTCATCCCGATCCCGCTGAGCGTGCTCGCGGTGTGCGCGGTGATCGCTCTCGCGCTGCTCGGCCGTCTGCCCGCCGATGCTCGCCTGGTCGAGACGCGACTGCTCCGGTCGCGCGGCGTGACCCTCCCGTGGCTCGCACGCTCGGCGGCGCTGGAGTCCGGCGCGGTGGCTCTCGTCGCGGTGATCGTGGGCACGGCGGCCGGCCAGCTCGTGCTCCGATCGCTGACCGGCGGGCCCTCCGCGGGTCTCCCCGGAGCGGTGGATGTACTGCTCCCACCCCTCGCCGCTCTCGTCGCCGCCGTGGCCGCCGCCACGCTGACGACCGTGCTGTCGGCGCGGTCGCTCACCGACGCCCCGGGAGCCGTCGAGGCGGGCAGGGGCCGCACCGCCGTCTCGGCCGGTCTCGCGGTGCTGGCGATCATCGCGGCCGCCGTTGCCCTGTGGCGGGTCGTGGTCTTCAGCTCGTCGACGGCGTCGGGAGACGGGGGCGGGATCGATCCGGCCGGCGTCGTCGCCCCGGCCGCGGTGCTCTGCGCCATCGCGCTTCTCGGGCTGTCGCTCTTCGGTCCAGCAGCCGGCGCCGTCGAGCGGCTCGCCGGCCGCGGCCCCGGCGTCGCCGGCGTCCTCCCCGCGCGTCAGGTCGGGCGCGGGATCGCGCTGTTCTCCGGGCCCGTCGCCCTCATCGTCCTCACGGTCGGCGCGTTGACGTTCGCGGCGGGATATGCGGGCACGTTCTCCGGCTTCCTCCGCGACTCCACCCTGCTGACGACCGGGGGAGCAGTCCGCGCCGATCTCGGCGTCGGCGGCAGCCCGAACGACGGCGGCGACCTGTCCGGCGCTGATCGCCTCGAGGAGGAGGGGGTCACAGCGTCGCCCGCCATCGTCGACGACGCCACCATCGGCGACACGAACGCTTCCGTGATCGTCATGGACACCAGCCGGCTCCCCGCACTGGTTCCCGTCGGCGGGTATCTGCTCGGAACCGGCGCGCTCGCCGCCTCCCTCCCTGACAGGGCCGGTCTGCCCGGAGCGGACCTGCCCGCCGACACCCGGTCGGTGGCGCTGCGTGCGACGACGGCGTCGGCCACCGGTGTGGCGACGCCGACACAGGTGACGGTGTGGATGGCGACAGCCGCGGGCGAGGCCGTCCCCATCACCGCGCAGCCGGCAGCCGCCGGTGACACCGACATCGCGTTGCCGGATCACGTCGGGCGTCGGCTCGTCGCCGTGGATGTCACGACCGAGTCCGCGGGCGCGACCGACGTGACCGTCGCGGTGACCGGACTGCCTGTCGCCTCGAAGCCCGCTGGGGCGTGGTCGCTCGCGCCGACCGCCTTCGGCGCGGAGACGCCGTTCCGTGCCGCCGGGACCGGTCGGGCCTCCGCAGCTCTGCTCGAGGGGAGGGTGACCACCCGCTTCCTGCCGGACGCCGAGCCGATGCTGCGGGTCGCCGTCACGACGGCTCTCGCCGCGGACGACTCCCTGCGGGTGGGTCAGCAGATCGACGTGAACAGTCCGGTCGGCGGACTGACCGCGACCGTCGACCGCATCGTCCCCGCGCTGCCCGGGACCACCGCGGAGCGCGCCGTCCTCGCCGACTACTCCGCGGTCACCGCACAGCTGCTCCGCACGACACCCTCCGTTACGCGCGCGAGCTCGATCTGGGTCACCGCCCCCGACGCGGCAGCCCTTGAGCGCGCCGTCGCCCGGGTCGCCGGACGGGATGCGGTGGTCACCACCGCAGAGGGCGACTTCGTGTCGCGCTTCCTCAGCGGCGCCGTGCTGAGCACCTGGCTGGGCGCGGCCGGCTGCGCGCTGCTGGCGGTCGCCGCGGTGGCCGCCGCGATCTCCTCCGCGCTGCGCCGCCGCCGGGGCGAGGTCATCGTGCTCCGCGCGGTCGGCCTGTCGGCGAAGCAGCAGGCATGGACCCGGCGGGCCGAGGTCATCGGCGTCTCTGCGGCCGCAGTCCTGTTCGGCCTGGCCGGCGGCGTGGTCGTCGTGCTGCTCGTCGGCAACACGCTCGCACGGCTCTCGGTCGTGACAGCGCCGTCGACGCTGTCGGTTCAGGGGCGTGTGGATCCGATCGGGATGGGTGTCGGCCTGCTCGCACTGGTCGCCGCTCTCTCCGTCGCCGTCTGGGCCTACGGGCGGTCCGTGCGGCGTCAGGCGTACGACACGGCCTACCGGGAGGAGACCCGGTGAACGCGCGTCCCGTCTCGGACCTCCGGCTGTTCGTCCGCTCGCTCCGAGCGTTCGGAGGCGGCCTCGCCCTGCTCGGTCTGGTCGCCCTCGTGACCGCGACGGCGCTGGCCGCCTGGCCGCGGGTGAGCAGTGAAATTCTCGGCGGTGAACTGCGCCATGAACTCCAGCAGGCCGGAGCGGGTGGCCGTGACCTCACCACCGCGATCCGCACCGGGGGCGTGTCGAACGGGCCGGCCGTCGATCCGGTTCGGCTGTGGGACGGCCTGCCCGGGATCGCCGAGAAGGTGCGCGACCGGATGGCGCCGACGCTCCGTGCGGCGACCGAGCCGGGTGACACCGCGGCTCGGAGCGACGAGCTGCCGACCACCGCTCCGGCGGGCGCGGAGGGCAACAGCCGCTACTCGGTCACCATCGAGGCCTACCGGGACCTGCGGAAGACGGCACGGCTCGTGGAGGGCACCTGGCCGACCTCCGCCGGAGCGTCGGCTGCTTCGCCCGTCCCGGTGGTGCTCACCGCCGATGCCGCTCGGCTGCTGGGCTGGCGTGTCGGCGAGGACCGTCGATCCTCCGTCGCGCCGGGCGAGGAGCTGTCGTTCCGCTTGACGGGGACGATCGCGCCGCGGGACGGCTCAGCCGACTTCTGGGATCTCGACGTCAGCAGAGCGCGCGGACACTTCGTCGACGGCGGCGACTCGGGCAAGGACTTCGGAGGGGTGGCGTGGGTCGATCCCGGAACCTGGACCGCGATCGCGCCGCGCGTCGGCGCGACCTTCGCCTCCGTCTGGTTCCCCGTCGAGCCGCGGCGGTTCACCGCAGAGACGCTGCCCGCCGTGCGCAGCGCGCTGGGCGGGTTCCTGGCCTCCCCGCTGTCGGCCACGGTGGGAGACGCGACCATCCCGCTCGCCGTCGCCACGGCGGTACAGGGGCCGCTCGACGAGTTCGTCGCCCGGGCGCAGCCGGCCCAGACCCTGTTCGCGATCCTCGTCAGCGGTCCCCTGGTTGTCGCGTTGACGGTTCTCGCGCAGGGGGCACGTCTTGTTCTGGACCGTCGACGACCCGCGCTCGCGCTGATGACCGCGCGCGGCGCATCCCCGGTCCGCCTCCGCACCGAGCTTGCGGCGCAGGGGCTGCTCGTGTCGGTCCCGGCCGCCACGCTCGGACTGCTTGCGGCGGTGGCACTCACACCCGCCGGCGTGCCCGTGGCGCTGCCGGTCGCTCTCGCCGCCTTCTGCGCTGTGCTGCCTCCGATCGCACTGGTGGTGGCGGCCGGGCCGCTGTCTCCCTCGGCCGGGCACGGCGGACGCTCGCGCTGGGCCTGGGTCGCCGAGACCGTGGTCATCGGCCTGGCGGCGCTGAGTGTCGTGCTGCTCACCCGGCGCGGGCTCGCGTCGCCGGCCGCCGGCCTGGAGGTCGACCCGCTCACCGCCGCCGCCCCGGTCCTCGTGGCGCTCGCCGCCTGCGTGGTCGTCGTCCGGCTGACCCGGTACCCGATCGGCTGGATCGCGGCTGCCCTCCGGCGCGGCCGCGGACCGGTGGCGTTCCTCGGCGCTTCGGCGGCTGGACGGTCACGATCCGGACTGCTCTGGCCCGTGTTCACCCTCGTCGCCGGCGTGAGCATCGCGCTCTTCTCGGTCAGCATGCTGGCAACGGCGACCGCCGGTGTGGCGGAGGGTGCGCGCATCCGGGTCGGAGCCGATCTGTCGCTCACCGCCGCATCCACCCTCAGCCAGCGACAGGTGGATGCGGTCGGCGACCTCGCGGGCGTCCAGCGCACGGCCACGGTCGAGTGGGCCGGCGGCCTGCGCCTCACCGCAGGCGGAGTGTCGTCGGACGTCTCCGGGTACCTCGTGGACCCCCGCCGGCTCGACGCGGTGCAGGCCGACCTGCCGCCTGCGGCGCGGCTCTCCTCCGCCCTGAAAGGCGGGATTCCGGGGCGCACCGCGGCAGCGCTCGGCGGCTGGTCGAGCCAGATCCCGATCACCAGCGCGCTCGTGGTCACCGGCGGCACCAACGTGCACCTCGGTGTGAAGGAGCTCGACTTCGTACCCGGCATCTACGTGCGGGACGCCGAATGGGTCTACCTGGACGGCACCGCGCTCCCGGCGTCGAGCGACATCTCGGGCCGCCCGCAGACCGTGCTGGTGAAGCTCGCTCCGGGCGCGGACGCGGCACGCGTCCACGCCGAGCTCGCCCGGATCGGGGGAGAGGGGGCCGTGGTCGGTGACGCGATCGCCGAGCGCGACGCCCTGCGTTCGTCCCCGTTGGCCGCGGGCACCGAGCTGGTGGCCGTGCTGTCCATCGGGCTGACCGTCCTGCTCTGCGTGGCCGCGTTGCTTCTCACGCTGGTCATCAACACGTCGGCACGGGTGCGGCTCGTGGCGACCCTGCGGACCATCGGATACAGCTCGCGCCAGACCGCCGGAGTACTCGCCTGGGAGCTCGGGCCGGTGCTGGTCGTCGGCATCCTCGCCGGAGCCGTCGTCGGGCTCGTGCTGCCCGCCGTCGTGCTGGAGCCGCTCGACCTGCGCGGCTTCACCGGCAGCCCCGTCCAGCCGCCTGTCGTCCAGGACCCGCTGCTCGTCGCCGCGGCATTGGCCGGGTTCGTCGTCGTCGCCGTCGTGGCGACGCTCGTCGCCCTCGCAGCAGCACGTCGTCGTTCGGCGGCGGCCGTGCTGAGGATCGGAGGAGGAGAATGACCACCGTGACCGTCCCTGCCGACGCAGCCATCGACTGCACCGACCTGGTCCGCATCTTCACGGCCGACGGCATCGAGGTGCAGGCGCTCCAGGGACTCACCCTGCGCGTCGAGAGCGGCGGCCTCGTCGCCATCGTCGGGGCATCCGGATCCGGCAAATCCACGCTCCTCGGCATCCTCTCGGGGCTCGACAAACCGACGGCCGGGTCGGTGACCGTGGCCGGGCGCGACCTGCTCGCGCTGCGCAGCCGGGAGCGCGTGGACTACCGGCGACGAACGGTCGGATTCGTCTGGCAGCAGACCTCGCGCAACCTCCTCGGGTATCTGACCGCCCGCGAGAACCTGGCCCTCGCGATGTCCGTCGCCGGAACCGGCGACCGCGACCGGCGCGCGGTCGAGCTGCTGGAGCTGCTCGAGGTCGGGCACTGCGCCGACCGCCGCCCGACCGAGATGTCCGGTGGCGAGCAGCAGCGCGTCGCGATCGCGGTCGCCCTGGCCAACGAGCCGCGGGTGCTGCTCGCCGACGAACCCACGGGCGAACTGGATGAGGCCACCAGCGCCGAGGTGCTGGAGGCCATGCGCGGGGTCAACCGCGAGCTCGGCGTCACCACGCTGATCGTCACGCACGACCCCACCGTCTCGGAGCATGTGGCGCGCACCGTCCAGATCCGCGACGGGCGCACCGCGACCGAGGTGCTGCGGCGCACGGGTGTCAACGAGGAGGGTCACGAGCACACGGTCGCCGAGGAGTTCGCGGTGCTCGACCGTGTGGGGCGGCTGCAGCTGCCGCAGGAGTACCTCACCAGCCTGGGGATGCGCGACCGGGTCCGACTCGCGCTGGAGCAGGACCATGTGGGTGTCTGGCCGCACGCCGCAGACGAGCCGCACGCACCAGAAGAGGACGTCCGCCCGTGACGATCGCAGAGACCCGGCCGGGCCGACCGGACGACGAGCGGGATGTCCCGCTGCTCGTGGCGGAGGGGGTGACCCGCACCTTTGAAACGGCGGCGGGAACAGTGACGGCGCTCGCCGAGGCGAGCCTGACGGTCCGCCCCGGTGAGCTGGTCGTGGTGAAGGGTCCGTCCGGTTCGGGCAAGACGACCCTCCTGAACGTGCTGAGCGGCCTCGATCGGGCGAGCAGCGGTCGCGTGGTTCTCGACGGCGTCGACCTGTCGACCGCGTCGGAGGCGCAGCTTGTGGACCTGCGACGCCGCAGCACCGGGTTCGTCTTCCAGTCGTTCGGGCTGGTGCCCGTGCTCTCTGCGGCGGAGAACGTCGAGCTGCCGCTCCGCCTGCTCGGCGTCGCGCCGGCGGAGCGCGATGCCCGGGTGGAAGCGCTGCTGGACAGTGTCGGACTCGGCGGCCATGCGCGGCAGCGGCCGACGGAGCTCTCCGGCGGTCAGCAGCAGCGCGTCGGCATCGCTCGGGCGTTGGCGGGCGAGCCGCGCATCCTGTTCGCCGACGAGCCGACCGGGCAGCTGGACAGCATGACCGGCCGCGCGATCATGGACCTGCTGGTCGCCCTCGTCCACGGCCAGGGGATCGCCGCGGTCGTGACCACGCACGATCCACTGCTGATGGCACGCGCCGACCGGGTGCTCGAACTGCACGACGGGCGGCTGGGAGCCGGGACGTCACGCCCGCGCGGCCGCCACGCGGCGCCCCTCATGGGCGGCGAAGTGGCCGACGACGGCGGCAGCCGCGGTCACCACCGTGGCGAGTCCGAGCGGTAGGGCGATCCCGAACCTCAGCAGCAGCGCCCCGACCAGTGCACCCAGCGCGATGAGCACGACCGCGCCCGCGCGCCGGCGCCACGGCTGGCCGGAACCGCCGGCGAGCACCGAGTCGGCGGCGAGGCCGGTGATGGTGGAGGTGACGACGACCGTGGTCACATCCTTGACGGCCAGATGCCGGGCGACGGCCGCCTGGAATCCCATCGCCGCGGCGAGCAGGACGGTGATGCCGAGCTCCCACGGCTTCGGCGGGACGCCGCCGGTCGCGATCGTGACGCCGGTGAGTACCGCCAGGGCGGCGGCGACAGCGGTGAAGGACCAGCTCGTCCGCGTGTTCCAGCCGATCGTCTCCCGACGCAGCGTCCGGCCGCCGATGACGGCTCCCGCCATGAAGGCGATGAGCGCGACCAGCGGCCCGACCCACGGCAGGCCTTCGGCGCCCACGATGGCCATCCCGAGGATGACCACATTGCCGGTCATGTTGCCCGCGAACACTTTGTCGAGCCCGAGGTAGCCGACCGCGTCGACGATCCCGGTCGAGAAGGTGAGCGCGAGCATGAGCACCAGGGTCATCTCGCTCTGCCGCTTGCTGCCGTCTGTCATCGGTTCTCCTTCATGCCGCTGACAGGATCGCATGCGGGCGCACCGAGTCCCGCATCGGGGCGAGCGGATAACGACTTCGTAACGGCCGTTTGCGTCAACGCGTTTGACGCTCGTAGCGTGACGTCAATCGATTGAAGTCAACCGATTGACGCACAGAGCGAAGGAGCGCCGATGCTGACGATGAAGGACATCGCCTCGCACGTCGGCGTCTCCGTGTCGAGCGTCAGCCTGGTGCTCAGCGGTCGCGGCGAGGGCCGCGTCAACGCCTCGGTCGCGCAGCGCATCAAGCAGGTCGCCGACGAGCTCGGCTACGTGCCGAATCAGCTGGCCCGGTCGCTCAAGACCAAACAGAGCCGCACGATCGGGATGGTGTCCGACCAGGTCGCCACGGTGCCGTTCTCCGGTCACATGCTCGCGGGCGCGCAGCAGGCGGCCTGGGACAGCGGCTTCATGCTGATGCTCATCGACACCTACGGCAACGACGAGGTGCAGACCCCGGCTGTCCAGTCCCTCCTGCAGCGCAACATCGAGGGCCTCATCGTCGCGACCAACTTCCACAAGCTCGTCGAGCTGCCGCTCGTTCCGCCGACGATGCCGGTCGTGATCCTCGACGGCCGCCCGTCCGATGAGGATGCGCATCCCACGGTCGACTACGTCGTGCCCGACGAGGAGCTGGGCGCCTACACCTCGACGCGCCTGCTCATCGAGGCCGGTCACACCCGGATCGGCTTCTGCGACGTCCGCGCCTACCCGATCGCCTCGCGGCTGCGCGCCCGCGGCCACGAGCGGGCGCTGACGGAGGCCGGCCTCCGCCGGGACGAGAGCCTCACCGTGGTCGCGGAGGACGCGGCCACGCGGTTCGCCGTCGAGCCGGCCCGGCAGCTGCTCGACCGGGAGGACAGGCCGACCGCCGTGTTCTGCTTCAGCGATCAGACCGCGATGGGCTTCTACCAGGTGGCGCGCCACCTCGGGCTCGACATCCCCGGCGACCTCTCGATCGCCGGCTTCGACAACCAGGAGTTCGTCGCCGAGGCGCTCGACCCCGGCCTCACGACCGTGCAGCTGCCGCACCGCGACATGGGCGCGTGGGCGGTGCGCCGCGTGGTCGGCCGGCTCGACGGATCCCTCGACGGCGCCGAGCGCGAAGGGTTCCTCATGCCCTGTGCGCCCGTCCTCCGGCACTCGATCGGGCCGCCTTCCGGCACCTGACCGCATCCCGGCCCACATATCCCGCCGCACACCGAACCATCGACCGGAGGCACCGGTGGCGCGAGCCTGCCCGCGCGCCCGCCGTCCTCCTCGCCATGCCCACCATCCGCACCACCCAGAACACACGCACCCCGAACACCCGATGCAAAGGAGCAACGCAATGACAACACCCCGGAAACCGGGCGGCCGCACCGTCGCCCGCCTCGCCGCCGCAGCAGCGGCGGTCGCCGTGGCCGCCGCCGGCCTCGTCGGCTGCAGCAGCGGCAGTGGCGGAGACGCCGGCAAGACGTTCACGATCCTCCAGTACGAGGACCCGAAGACGGCGCAGGGCCAGGGCTGGCAGCTCGCCCTCGAGATGTTCAAGAAGAAGCATCCCGACGTGAAGGTCGACTTCCAGACCACCAGCTTCGACGCCGTCCGCAAGAACGCCAAGCTCACCCTCGGCGGCAACAAGGTGCCCGACGTCGTCGAGTTCAACAAGGGCAACGCCGACGGCGGCCAGCTCGCCAGCCAGGGACTGCTCACGCCGCTGAACGACCAGGTGGAGAAGTACGGCTGGGACAAGAAGGTCACCGGCGGCATGCAGTCCTTCGCCAAGTACGACGAGCAGGGCAAGGCCGGCTCCGGCGACTGGTACGGCATCCCCAACATCGGCGAGTACGTCACCTTCTACTACAACAAGGATCTGTTCGCGAAGGCCGGCATCGCCGCCGAGCCGAAGACCATGGACGAGTTCGTCGCGGCGATGCAGAAGCTGCAGGCCGCCGGAATCACGCCGGTGTCGTCCTCTGCGTCGACCAACCAGGGCTTCAACCAGATGTGGGTCTGGTACTCGCTCGTCTCCGCCTACGCCGACCGGAAGCAGATCGACGACTTCATGTTCCTGAAGGGCAAGGTCGACTTCTCCGCGGATCCGTGGAAGAAGGGCACCGAGCAGTTCCAGGACTGGATCGACAAGGGCTACCTCGGCACCGACCTCGCCGGCCTCACCTACGAGCAGGCGAACGTCAACTTCCTCAGCGGGAAGACCGGGATGCTCATCTGGAACAACGGCGTGTTCTCGCGGGTGAAGGACCAGAAGGACTTCGCCTGGGGCTACTTCACCCTCCCCGGCGCGAACATGTCGATGGGGTCGTCCGGCCACCTGTGGGGCGTGCCGGCGAAGGCGAAGAACAAGGACCTCGCCTACGACTGGATCGACACGACGCTGAGCCCGGAGGTCCAGAACAAGATCGGCGAACTCGGCGGCCTTCCGCTCGCGGGCGACTCCTCGAAGATCACCGACCCGGTGACCCGCGCCTACACCGAGCGCTTCGACGAGATCGTCAAGGCGGACACCCTGACGTTCTACCCGGACTACCCGGTTCCGGGGTTCCTGGACTTCATCCAGACCAACATGGCCGCGATGTCCAACAAGAACGAGACGGCTGACGAGTACATCCAGAAGCTGCAGAAGTTCTACGACGACGGCAAGAAGGCGACCGACCAGGGCTGAGCGGCGGGGCGGAGTCGCCGAACGCGACTCCGCCCCACCCTCCGGATCCGGAGAGCATGACATGACGACAGCGACACCAGCCGCGGCGCCCCCGCTGCGGCGCCGGCGGTCAGCGCGACGCGCCGGCTACTGGATGTACCTCCTCCCGATGATCATCGGGACGGCGGTGATCGTCCTCCTCCCGTTCGCGGTGAACGTGTTCATCAGCCTGTTCCGCTGGAAGGGCGGCATCGCCCCGATGCGCTGGAACGGTCTGCAGAACTACGTGGACCTGCTGCACGACTCGCAGTTCTGGCTGGCGTTCACGAACACGATCTTCATGATCGTCGGCATCGTGATCGTCCCCACCCTGCTCGGGCTGCTGCTGGCGGCCATGCTCTTCGACTACATCGGCCGGGAGTTCGGCGGCAGGACGGCCGCGTTCCTCCGGGCCACCTACTACCTGCCGCAGATCCTCCCGATCGCGGTGGCCGGCTTCATCTGGAGCTGGGTGCTCGCCACCCAGAACGGCCTGCTGAACAGCGTGATCGAAGCGCTGGGGGTGAAGTGCCCGCCCGACTGGCTCGGCGACCCGAACATCGCGATCTACGCCGTGATGCTGATGCTGATCTGGCTGCAGCTCGGCTATCCGGTCGTCATCTTCATGGCCGCCCTCCAGCGCGTGGACCCGGAGCTCTACGAAGCGGCCTCCCTCGACGGCGCCGGGTGGTGGCGGCGGTTCCGCGCCATCACGGTCCCGCAGATCCGGCCGGAGGTGTTCGTCGTGGTGATCACCGCGACCGTCGGGGCGCTCAAGGTCTTCGCGCCCATCCTCATCCTCACCGGAGGCGGCCCGGAGGGTTCGACCGTCGTGCCGTCCTACTACTCGTATCGGAACTTCTTCGAGCTCTCCAAGGTCGGCTACGGCTCCGCCATCGCGACCGCCATGTCCATCGTCATCTTCCTCGTCGCCGGCGTCATGCTCTGGCTCCAGCGTCGGGGCGCCCGAGAGGAGGCCGCCGGATGACCACGACGACCGCACCCACCGACTCCCGGCCGCGCCGGGCCGATGCGCCGCAGCGGACCGTCCGCGCGGGCGCCCGCCGACGCCGCCCGCGACGGCCCCTCCGGTGGCTCATCCTCGTCGCCGCCGTGCTGATCGCGCTGGTGATGCTCGCGCCGCTCGTCCTGCTCGTGCTCAATGCGTTCAAGACCGGCACCGACTACTCGGCGCATGGCCCGCTCGCGCTTCCGACCAGTTGGAGCCTGCAGTCGTTCCAGGACTACCTCGACCGCGTCGACTTCCTCCGCGCGCTGTGGAACTCGGTGGTCATCTCGACGCTGGTGGCTCTGCTGGGCACGCTCGTCTCGCTGCTCAGCGCCTACGCGATCGGCGTCGGCCGGGTGCGCGGGAGCACGGCGCTGCTCGCCGTCTTCCTGCTGGCGACGATGCTGCCGCAGGAGGCGCTGATCTACCCGCTGTTCTACGGGGCGCAGGCCACCGGCACCTTCAACACCGTGTGGAGCGTCATCATCGTCTTCACCGTGCTGCAGGCCGCATTCGGCACCTACCTGCTGTCGAGCGTGATGTCGACGCTGCCGCCGTCGCTGCTGGAGGCCGCCGCGCTCGACGGCGCCGGACGCTGGCGCATCCTCTGGTCGGTCGTCTACCCGGTGATGCGGCCGACGCTCTCGGTGCTGATGGTGTTCTTCTTCGTCTGGACGTGGAACGAGTTCTACATCCCGCTCATCCTGCTCTCCGACCAGTCGGTGCAGACCGTGCCGATCGCCCTGGCGACGCTGCAAGGGCAGAACTCCATCGACATCACCTCGCTGAACGCCGGGTCGCTGCTCTCGCTGCTGCCCACCCTCGTGTTCTTCATCATCTTCCAGCGCACCCTGAGCCGCGGCGTGACCGTCGGCTCGGTCAAGTAGCCGCCCGACCCATCCATCCGATCCACCCATCAGACCTGAGGAGAACCGTGCTTCCCACCCTGTCCGACCTGCTCGCCGCCGACGGCGTGCGCTCCCGCTCCATCAACGCGGAGAACCCCACCGGCGCACCGGGCGCGGCCGCGGCGGCGAGTTCGCACCTCGGTCCCGGCCGGAAGGGCAGCGCGTACGCGGCCCTGCCCGCAGGCGGCAGCCTGACGCTCGCCGACATCGAGGGGCCCGGCGTCATCCGGCACATCTGGATCACGGTCCCCGACCGCACGGACGGCGGCCCGTTCGTGCTGCGCGACCTGGTGCTGCGGATGTACTGGGACGACGAGGAGCAGCCCGCGGTCGAGGCGCCGCTCGGCGACTTCTTCTGCAACGGCTTCGCCGCGCGGGCGCTGGTCACCTCCGAGCCGATCGTGGTGGCGCCGACCGGCGGGATGAACTCCTACATCCCGATGCCGTTCCGGCAGCGCGCCCGCATCGTGCTGGACAGCGACCACGCAGCTTCGGTCGACCACGTCTTCTTCCAGGTCGACTACACCGTCGGCGACGACATCCCCGAGGGGACGCCGCTGTTCCACGCGCAGTGGCGGCGCTCCAATGCGACGACGGCGCTGGGGGAGGACCACGTCATCCTCGACGGCGTCACCGGACGCGGCCGCTACCTCGGCACCTACATCGGCGTCGCCTCGCTCTCGCGCTACTGGTGGGGGGAGGGCGAGGTGAAGTTCTTCGTCGACGGCGACACCGACCTCCCGACGCTGTGCAGCACCGGGCTCGAGGACTACGCGGGAGGCGCCTGGGCGTTCCAGGACGAACTGCGTCACGACCCGGAGCCCGTTCCGCTGACGTTCAGCGCGCCGTACTGCGGCTATCCCTTCTTCAGCACGCGCGACGAGACGCGCGGGGGCACCTTCATCACCTCCACGGCGCCGATGCACGCGGTGTACCGCTGGCACCTGCCCGACCCGATCTTCTTCGAGAGCGACCTACGCGTGACCGTGCAGCAGATCGGCGTCTGGGACAAGGGCCTCTTCGAGCGCACCGACGACGTCTTCTCGGTCGCCTACTGGTACCAGACCGGTCCGCGGCCGGAGGCGCCCGCCTTCCCGGACGCCGCGGCCCGCGTCCCGCGCTGATCCGCAGCGGGGAGCTCAGACCCGCGCGGCGACCGACGCCCGCTCGATGACCGGCATCGGGATGAGCTCCTCGCCTGCCGGACCGGGATGCAGCAGCAGCTCGACCGAGCGGGCTCCCATCGCCTCGTGGGGGAGGGCGACGGTCGTCAGGCCGGGTCGCAGGTAGGCGGCGAGCTCGTCGTTGTCGAACGAGACGATGGAGAGATCGTCCGGGATGCGCAGGCCCGCTTCGCTCACGGCCTGGTATGCGCCGAACGCCAGCCGGTCGTTCATCGCCACGATGGCCTGCGGGCGGTCCTTCCGGCGGAGCAGCTTCCTGGTCGCCTCGTAGCCCTCGTCGGGCTCCCACAGCCACACGGACGTCTCGGAGACGAAGTCGAGGTCGAGCTCCGCCATCGTGTCGCGGATGCCGGCGACGCGCTGTGCGACGGTCGCGGAGCGGAACAGCCCCTTCTCCTTCGCGTCGCTCTGGCCGAGAAGTGCGATGCCGTCGCGGAACCCGGCGTCCGCCAGCACGTGGACGGCTGACCGGCCACCGCCGTACTCGTCCGGCAGCACCGCGTGCGGGAAGCGCGCGTTCGTCGCGTTCAGCATGACCACCGGCGTCTCGATCCGCATGTCGGGGAGGAACAGCTCCCTCGCACGCATCGTCGCGAAGACGATGCCGTCGACCTGCCGGTCGAGCGCTGCGCCGATCGCCTCGGTCTCGCGCTTCGGTTCGCCGTCCGTCTCGAGCACCATCATGACGTGGCCCGCCGTCTCGGCCGCGTTCAGAGCGCCCTTGATGAGCCCGGAGGCGAAGCGGGTGGTGGCGACGACGTCGGAGATGAACGCGATGGTGTGCGTCTTGTCGGTCTTCAGCCCGCGGGCCGCGACGTTGGGCCGGTAGCCGAGCTCGGCGGCGGCCGCGTGGACGCGGTCATGGGCGTCCTGCGAGAGGCGCGTGTCCGGGCGGCCATTGAGGATCATGGATGCCGCGGAGACGGAGAGGCCCGCCTTCCTGGCGACGTCGGCCAGGGTCACGCGCTTGCTCAGCATCGAGACGTCCTCCTCCTGTTCGGGATGGTAGCCGCTTGGGTGCGCCGTTCGCGGAACGCAGTTGACAATGTGCGCGACGTATCTCAGTATAGGGCCTGCTGAAAGCATTTAGCACTGGGATCGGTATCGACCCATCCTGTCGACGAAGGAGTCCTGCATGTCCACAACATCTCGCGGGCGGAGGGTGCGCGGCGCAGCAGCCGCCGGCCTCATCGCCTCGCTCACCGCACTCGTCTTCACCGGCTGCGCGCCCGGATCCTCCACCTCCGGCGCGACCACCGCGACCGACGTCAGCACCAAGCTCACCTCTGACAAGGTCCAGCTGACGATCGCCGACGAGACCGGGTTCCCGCTGACGGACGACCTCACCAAGGAGTTCACCAAGCAGCACCCGAACATCACGTTCAAGATCACCCGCGACACGTTCCAGAACCTCACGGCCAACGCCCCCAAGCTGCTCGCCAGCTCCACGCCGCCCGACCTCATCCGCCTCCCCACCCTCGGCGACACGGTGAAGGACGGCCTGGTGGCCAACCTCGATCCCTTCTTCACGGCGTACGGCTGGGACAAGTGGTCCCCGGCCCAGCTCGCCCCGCTGCGCATGACCAAGGACGGCGTGCGCGGCAGCGGTTCGCTCTACCAGCTGGGCCTCGGCTACAGCGTCACGGGCATCTTCATGAACACGAAGCTCGCGGCCCAGGCCGGGATCACCGCTCCGCCGGAGACCCTCGGAGAACTCGAGGCCGACTTCGCGAAGGCCAAGGCGGCCGGCATCGCGCCTCTCGTCGAGGGCGACAAGGACGGCGTGGTCAACTTCACCGTCCAGGCGGCGATGAACCAGTACGCCGACAAGCAGGAGTTCCTCGACTGGATGTTCAACAAGCCGGGCGCGACCTACAACACCGCGGGCAACGTGAAGGGCGCCGAGCTCATCCGGAAGTGGGCGGACGCCGGCTACTTCCCGTCGGACATCAACGCGCTCGACTACTTCACGTTCGTCAGCCGCTTCCAGGACGGCGGGGGCGTCTTCACGTTCAACGGCAACTGGGAGGCCGCGAACTACGCCAAGAAGCTCGGGAAGGACCTGACGTTCTTCCTGGTGCCCCCGGCGGAGAAGGGCGGAGACCACGTCGCGATGGGTGCGGCCAACTCGTTCTCGGCCGCGGCCAAGTCGAAGCACCTCAACGAGGTCGCCTACTTCCTGAACTGGGTGCACACCAACGACAAGGCGCGCCAGATCGTCGTCGACGTCACCGGCGCCGCCCCCGGCGGTGACCCGGCGCAGGCCCAGCCGAAGGTCGAGAAGGGCTCCATCACGGAGCAGGTGCTCGCGGCGGCGGCCCAGATCGCCAAGGAGGACGGCCAGGTCGACTTCATGGCGAACACCACGGCGGGCATCTACGCCGGCGCGATCATCCCCGAGTCGCAGCTGCTGGTGACCAGCAAGATCAGCGGCCAGGAGTTCGTCGACAAGGTGCAGGCGTTCTACGAGCAGGAAGTGAAGAAGTAACGATGACCTCGGTGCGACCCCGCGCGGGCGACGACACGACCCGCCATACCCCGTCGGCGCGACGGGCGGTTCGCGACGGTTCGCGCGGGGCCGCATCCGGGACCCCTGTGCGTCCGGCCACCCGGAAGCGGATGGCCGGACGCACGGGACGGATCGGCTGGCTGCTCGTCGCTCCCGCCCTGTTCTTCTACGCCGCGTTCGTGCTCTGGCCGCTCATCCAGGGCGTCCAGTACTCGTTCTACGACTGGAACGGCATCGGCGCCTCGACCTGGGTCGGGCTCTCGAACTACCTGACGGTGTTCACCGATCCCGACCTCCTCGGCGCGATCCGGAACGCGTTCATCCTCATCGCGTTCTTCACCGTCATCCCGGTGGTGGCGGGGCTCGTGCTCGCCACGCTCATCCGCTCCATCCGGGCCGGGTTCTTCTCGAGCCTCTCGCAGACGGTGCTCTTCCTCCCGCAGATCATCCCGCTCGCGGCCGCCGGCATCGCCTGGTCGTGGATGTACGCGCAGACCGGCGCCGTCAACCAGATCCTGGGATGGATCGGGCTGGGCGGTCTCGCGCGCCCGTGGCTCGGCGACTACCAGACCGCGCTCCCGGCCGTCGGGCTGATCGGCTCGTGGACGCTGACCGGCCTGTGCACCGTCCTGCTCCTCACCGGCATCGGCAAGATCGACGCCTCCCTCTACGAGGCCGCGCGGCTCGACGGGGCCGGCTGGTGGCGCGAGTTCTTCACGATCACCCTCCCCGGCCTCCGCCAGGAGCTGGCTGTGCTCATCACCATCACGATCATCGCCGCGCTCAGCAGCTTCGACATCATCTACACGACCACCCTCGGCGGTCCCGGCCGCGCCACCCTGGTGCCCGGCATCTCCATCTACCGGATCGGGTTCACGCAGAGCGAGGTGGGGCTGGCCTCCGCCTTCGGCATCGTGCTCATGATCCTCGTCCTCGTGGTCGTCCTCCCGATCCAGCGCCTCTCGAAAGTCCGTGACCAATGATCGTCAATCCCGTCGAGAAGTGGACCGGCCGCGTGCTGCTCGTCCTCGTGCTCGTGCTCACCGTCATCCCGCTGCTGAACATGGTGTCGGCGGCGCTGCAGCCGGCCGACGTAAACCCGACCGGTCTCGCGTGGCCGACGAACCCGCAGTGGGGCAACTTCGCCGAGGCGTTCAACACCGGTCATGTCTGGGAGCTCCTGGGGTCGAGCGCCCTCATCGTGCTCGGCGTCGTGCCGATCAGCCTCGTCATCGCGAGCCTCGCCGGCTACGCGCTCGGCAGCCTCCGGATGAAGGGGTCCCGCGCCCTGCTGATCCTGTTCGTGCTCGGGCTCACCATCCCGTTCGAGGCGCTGATCATCCCGCTCTACTACGAGATGCAGTCGCTCAACGTGCTGAACACGCAGTGGGCGATCATCCTCCCGCTGATCGGGCTGTTCATGCCGTTCAGCGTGTTCTGGATGCGCGCCCACTTCGTCGGAGTGCCCACCGAGCTGTCCGAGGCGGCGCGGGTCGACGGCGCGGGGATGTGGCAGGAGCTCCGGCTCATCCATCTTCCCCTCGCGCGTCCGGCCCTGTCGGCGCTCGGCATCCTGCTGTTCCTGTGGACGTGGAACCAATTCCTGCTGCCCGTCGTGCTCATCGCCGACCCGCTGCAGCGCACGGTGGCCGGAGCGCTGACGTTCTTCCAGGGGCAGTACAGCCTCAGCATCCCGCTGCTGAACGCGGGAGCGCTGATCATCATCCTGCCGACGATCCTGGTCTTCGTCATCTTCCAGCGCCAGTTCATCAAGGCGCTCATCCAGGGCGCGGTCAAGGGCTGACGGATGGGGTTCAGCAGAGACGGTCATTGGGTCTGGGATTTCTGGGTCGCCGACGACGGCGACCTCTTCCACCTGTTCTACTTGCACGCGCCGGTGTCGCTCGTCGACCCGGATCTGCGGCATCGCAATGCCAGGATCGGGCACGCCACCTCGGCCGACCTCGTCGACTGGGACGATCACGGGACGGTGCTGGGCCCCGGCGGTCCGGGCGACCTGGACGCCTCGGCGACCTGGACGGGCAGCGTCGTCCGCGGCGACGACGGCGCCTGGCGGATGTTCTACACCGGATCGGCATTCCTCTCGCCGGCCGAGATCACCAACATCGAGACCATCGGCGTCGCGGTGTCCGACGACCTGTTCCACTGGCGCAAGGACGATCGGCTGCGGCTGCAGGCCGACCCGCGCTGGTACGAGGTGCTGCCGGACCGCACCTGGCACGAGGAGGCGTGGCGCGATCCGTGGGTGTTCCGCGATGCCGCCGGCGATGGCTGGCACATGCTGATCACGGCGCGCGTGCGTGACGGCGCGTCCGTCCGTGACCGCGGCGTGGTGGGCCACGCGGTCTCGCCCGACCTCGCCGACTGGCGGGTGCAGTCGCCCCTGACGGAGCCGGGAGCGGGGTTCGCGCACCTGGAGGTGCCGCAGAGCGTCCGGCTGGACGGCCGCGACTGGCTGCTGTTCTCGTGCGACACGGCGCATCTCGCCGGCGAACGGTCGGACGGCCCCGGCGGGATCTGGATCGCGCCATCGGCGTCGCCGCTCGGCCCGTTCGAGCTCGAGGCGGCCGACCTGCTTCTGGACGAGCGCTACTATGCAGGGCGCGTGGTGGTCGATCGTGACGGGTCGCCGCACCTCCTGGCGTTCGAGAACACCGGGGAGGCGGGCGGTTTCGGCGGCTGGATCACCGACCCGATCAGGCTGACGACGGAGCCGGACGGCTCCGGAGGGATGCGGCCGAGAGCCGCGATCGACGAAACGGAGACGAAGACCAGATGACCGACGTGATCGAGGGCACCGCAGCGACCGGCTTCGAGGAGGTCGGCTCGGCGTTCGCCGACGCCTTCGCCGGGAGGCCGACGATGGGCGCGGCCCTGTCCGTCCGCGTCGACGGCCGGCCGGTGGTGCAGCTGTGGGGCGGCGTGAAGGACGAGCGCGACGGACAGGCGTGGACGGCGGACACGGCCTCGGTCGTGTTCTCGTGCACCAAGGGCGTCATGTCCATCCTCGTCGCCCGCCTGGTGCAGGACGGCCTGCTCGACTACGAGGCGCCCGTCACCCGATACTGGCCCGAGTTCGCCGCGGCCGGGAAGGGCGACGTGACGGTCGCCGAGCTGCTGTCCCACCGCGCCGGACTCTCCGCCCTGCGCGAGCGGCTCACTCTCGATCAGGCGCTCGACTGGGAGACGGTCACCGGGTTCCTCGCCGCCCAGGAGCCGCTGTGGACGCCGGGTTCGGGGTACGCCTATCACGCGCTCACGCACGGCTGGCTGGCGGGCGAGCTCGTCCGCCGCGTCACCTCCACGATGCCCGGCGCCTACCTGGCGTCGGTCGCCGCGCCCTGGTCGGACGACCTGTGGATCGGGCTGCCGGCCGGCCGCGCCGACCGCGTCGCGCACCTGCAGGCGTCGGAGAGCCAGCGCGAGGCGGGAGAGCAGCTGGAGCAGGCCGAGTCGCC
This sequence comes from Cryocola sp. 340MFSha3.1, assembly GCF_000383315.1. Classification (NCBI taxonomy): domain Bacteria; kingdom Bacillati; phylum Actinomycetota; class Actinomycetes; order Micrococcales; family Microbacteriaceae; genus Cryocola; species Cryocola sp. 340MFSha3.1. The sequence continues at coordinate 1,511,214 of NZ_KB911087.1, read as the reverse complement.
CTGGACGGCCCTCGCGATGACGCTCGGGGACGCCTTCCCGCCGGAGCTCGTGACGCCGGAGGGGGGCTTCAACGACCCTCGGGTCCGGGCCGCGCAGATCCCCGGCGCCGGCGGGATCGCCACCGCGGACGCCCTCGCGTCCCTCTGGTCGTCGACCGTCGTCGAGACCGACGGCGTTCGGGTGCTGGACGACGATGTGCTGGATGCGGGTCTCATCCCGATGAGCGGCGGTGAGCCGGTGTTCCCGACGCCCGGGCCGTGGCCCCGGTGGGCACGCGGCTTCCAGCTGGACTCGGAGGCGCGGCGGTACCTCGGTCCGTCGAGCCTGGGGCACGACGGAGCCGGCGGACAGGTCGCCTTCGCCGACCGCGACACGCGCGTCGGGTTCGCGTTCGTCACCAACTGGATGGAGGCGGGAGCCGACGAGCGGGCGACGAACATCGTCGCGGCGCTGAAGCGCGCGCTCGCGGGCTAGCCAGCCCCACCCTCCGCCGAAGTGCACGTAGTGGTGGCTATTCCGCCGGGATAGCCGCCACTACGTGCACTTCGACGCGGGATTCGCGACCGACCTCGTGCTCGTGGAGGGAGGAGGCGAGCATCTCCATCCCGATGCCCGGGGCCAGCGGCGCGCGGTAACGTCCGCGGGTCACCTCGGCCGGGGTGACGAAGTGCTCGTGCAGGTGCGTCGTGTACTCGATCATCCGGCCCTCCTGGCTGCCCGAGACGGCGACGAAGTCGAACATCGAGAAGTGCTGCACCGCCTCGCACAGGCCGACGCCGCCGGCGTGCGGGCAGACGGGGACGCCGAATTTCGCCGCGAGCAGCAGGATCGCGATGTTCTCGTTGACCCCGGCGACGCGGGTCGAGTCGATCTGGACGATGGATGCGGCGCCCGCCTGCAGCAGCTGCTTGAACAGCACCCGGCTCATGCCGTGCTCGCCGGTCGCGATCGGCACCGGCGCCACCGCCCGGGCGATCGCCGCGTGGGCGAGGACGTCGTCCGGGCTGGTGGGCTCCTCGACCCAGGCGAGGTCGAAGGGCTGGAGGGCGCGGATCCACTCGATGGCCTGGTCGCGATCCCAGCGCTGGTTGGCGTCGATGGCGATCCGGATGTCGGGGCCGACCGTGTCGCGGGCCACGCGGAGGCGGCGGAGGTCGTCATCGAGCCGGTCGCCGACCTTGAGCTTGATCTGCGTGAAGCCGTCGTCGACGGCCTCGCGCGCCAGGCGCCGCAGCTTCTCGTCGGAGTAGCCGAGCCAGCCGGGCGTCGTCGTGTAGCCGGGATACCCGTCGGCGAGCAGTTCGGCCTCGCGCGCAGCACGGCCTGGCTCCGCCGCGCGCAGCAATTCGAGCGCCTGCTCGGGGGTGAGGGCGTCGGTGAGGTACCGGAAGTCGACGAGCGCGACCAGCTCCTCCGGCGACATGCGGGACAGCAGCTGCCAGAGGGGAAGACCCGCGCGCTTGGCCTTGAGGTCCCAGAACGCGTTCACGACGGCGCCGATGGCCATGTGCATGACGCCCTTCTCGGGGCCGAGCCAGCGCAGCTGCGAGTCGTGGACGAACTCGCGCCAGAACCCGCCGAGGTCGTCCAGGATCGCTTCGACGTTCCTGCCCTCCACGCGGTGGGCGATGGCCTCGATGGCGGCGACCTGGACGTCGTTGCCGCGACCGATCGTGAACACGAAGGCGTGGCCCTCGTGGCCGTCCAGGGCGTCGGTCGTAACGCGCAGGTAGGCGGCGGAGTAGTCCGGGTCCGGGTTCATCGCGTCCGACCCGTCCAGCAGGGCGGATGTCTCGAACCGCACATCCAGGGTCTCGAAGCCCGTGACGATGCTCACTCCGTTGTCCTCTCGCTCGTCCTACTCAATATCCTATTGGATATAGTCCAACGAGCGCCAGCAAGACACATCGTGCGCGCGGGAAGTGCGACCGGGCAGGAGCTGGAGTCGTCGGCGGGGTGACTCAGGCGTGCGCCGTCGGGGTGCGTCGCACGTGATCCTTTGCGGTCGCCGCCAGCACTTCGGCGATGCGCTCCACCCCGGCGTCGCCGCGGAGGGAGGAGCGGTAGGCGACGTCGATGTGCCGCTGCAGCGGGAGTGTGGGCGCGCACAGTGTCACGCCCTCAGGGACCGACGGGACGGTGAGTCCAGGCACGAGCGCGACACCGGCTCCCGCGGCGACGAGTTCGAGCTGTGCGGCGAAGTCGACGCTCTCGGCCACGACCCTCGGCCGGAAGCCGGCCAGCCCGCAGGCGCGATCCACCATCTCATAGCAGGTCAAGTCCGCCTGCGGCGCCACCCACGAGTGCTCGGAGAGATCGGCGATGTCGACCATCGGAGCCGCCGCGTCGTCGTCGGCGCGGATCGCCAGCCAGACCCGCTCGCTGACGAGCCGGCGGCCCACGATGCCGTCCGGGAGGCGGCGGGGGACATTGGAGTACGAGTGGACGACGGCCACATCCGAGAGCCCGCTGAGCAGATTCGCGAGGGCTTCCGCCGGCTCCGGCGTGCTCAGGTTCAGCTGGATGCCGGAGTGCTCGGACAGGTGCCTCCAGGTGTCGGCGACGAAAGTCCGGGCAGCCGAAGGGAAGGCGGCGAGCCGGTAAGTTCCGGCCCTCCCGAGTCGGAGGGATTCCACCTCGAGCTCGGCGAGCGAGAGCCGGTCCAGTACATCCCGCCCGTGCTCGGCGAGCATTCTCCCGGCTGGCGTGAGCGCCAGGCGCCGCCCCTGACGCTCGGTGAGGGTGACGCCGAGCTCCTTCTCCAGGGCGGAGAGCTGCATCGAGATGCCGGGCGCCGTCAGCTGAAGCTCCTCGGCGACCGCCGCGATGGTCCCCAGCCGATCCAAGTCGGCGAGCATCCGGAGCTTGCGTACATCTATCATCTGTGAACTTTAGCATTCAGAGCTTAAGGCCGAATCGATGCTGAGCTCAGGCGGCGAGGTCGTCACAAAAAACTAAGCGTGAGTGAGTTGTCGCATAAAGATTATTCACTTGTGCTGTATGGAACACGTCAAGAATCCTTGAAGAGTGAAAGCGAATCGCGGAGTCTTGGCCGGTCTGGCCGTCGTCGTGCTGTGGGCCAGCGCCTTCCCTGCTATCCAGGTGGCCGCGCCGGCCTTCGGTGTGATCGGGCTCTCGTTCGTCAGACTCGCGGTGGCGATGATCGCGCTCCTGGCGTTCGCAGCGGTGAAGCGGGTCAGCCTCCCGAGGCCGCGCGATTTCGGTTGGATCGTCGCCGCTGGATTCTTCGGGATGACCGCCTACCAGCTACTCCTCAACGAGAGCGAGCTGCACGTGCCTGCGGGGACGGCGAGCATCATCGTCGCGGCCGCACCGCTCGTCTCGGTCGCGGTCGCCTTCCTCCTCTTCCGCGAACCCGTCACGCGGTTCACCGTCGTCGGCAGCCTGATCGCCCTGGCGGGGGTGGCCGTTGTGTGCCTGGCGCGAGCAGGCGTGTCGCTGTCCGCCTCCGTGTGGATCGTCGTCGCGGCGATGGTCGTACAGGGCATCTATCATCCCCTGCAGCGGCCGCTGTTGAAGACCTACACCGGTCTCGAGGTCGCCACCTACACGATGGTCGCCGGCACCGCGATGACGCTGCCCCTCGTCCCGTTCGGGTGGGGGCGGCTGGTCGAGGCGTCGCCGACAGGATGGATAGCGGCCGTCTACCTCGGTCTTCTGCCGTCCGCGCTCGGGTTCGTGCTCTGGGGCTACGCGGTCGGCCATCTCCCGGTGGCGATCGCGACCTCCCTGCTCTACCTCGTCCCGCCGATCGCGGTGTTCATCGCCTGGGTCTGGCTGGGCGAGATCCCGCTCCCCACCGAACTGATCGGCGGCCTCATCGTGATCGCAGGCGTCGTCGTGATCTCGCAGGGCGCACGCCTCGTCCGGCGCGCCCATCGCCGTCAGCCGGCGACGGTATCCATCGAGCGCTGATCGTGGAATCGAGCAGTGGAGAAAGCGCGAGGGGAGGGACGCTAGCCGGCCTTCTCGGCTTCGGCGAGGCTCGCGGAGATGCGGGCGTACGACTTGGTGATGTGGTCGAGCATCGCCTTCTCGGCCGAGGCGGGCTTGCCGCTGCGCAGCGCCTCCAGCACGGCCTCGTGCTCGCCCGACGTCTCGTCCACGACGCCGTGCTTGAAGTAGATGCGGTACTGGTGCATGTGCGAGCGGAGGCGCCCGATCGCGTCGGCCAGCAGGGCGTTGCCCGAGTGCTCGGCGATGATGCGATGGAACTCGGCGTCCTGGTTGGCGAAGTCCTTGTAGTCCTTGAAGCGGTCGCCGCCGGTCTGCGCCGCCTGGCCGCTGCGGTGCATGGCGTCGCAGAGGTCCTCCAGCTGCTTCAGCGTGTCCGCATCCAGCTCGCCCGCCGCGTTGCGGGTCGCGTACGGCTCCAGCAGCCGCCGCATCTCGAACAGTTGACGCAGTCCGTCGCTGTCGAGCAGGGGCGCCGCGGTGTAGCCCTTCAGGGCCTTCTTGACGACCAGGCCCTCCGACTCGAGGCGCGCGAGCGCCTCCCGGACCGGGGTGGGGGAGACATTGAGCTGGCGGGCGATGCCGTCGATGCTGGCGCGGCTGCCCGGCTCGATCACCTGGTCCATCAGCAGGCCGAGGACGGCGTCGTACACGTCATCGGCCAGCGCCCGCCGCGCCGGCAGGAAGTGTTCCCCCGATTGGATCGTCATGTGCACATCCTAGGTCGGCGTCCGAAGAACCGAGAGGATAGAGGATGCAGGATCTTCACGGCAACAGTCCCTCCTCCCGCAGCTCCCCCCATACCGCCTCGGGCACCGGGGGAGTGGACAGCAGGGCGTTCCGTTCCATCTGGGCCGGGGTGTCCGCCCCCAGCACCACGGTCGAGACCGCGGGATGCCGCAGCGGGAACTGCACCGCCAGCTGCGGCACCGTGACGCCGTGCCGCTCGGCGATGTCGGCGATGCGGTTCACCCGCGCGATCAGCTCAGGCGACGCCGTGCCGTAGACGAAGGTCGCGTCGGCCGCGGGTCGGTCGGTGGCGAGGATGCCGGAGTTGAAGACCGCCGCGACGGCGACCGACACTCCTCGCTCCTGCGCCGCCGGCAGCAGCTCCTCCTCGGCGGAGGGATCGAGCAGTGTGTACCGGTTCGCGCACATCACGATGTCGAGGTCCGTCTCGCGGACGAAACGGGTGAGCATGGCGGTCTGATTCATCCCGGCCCCGTACGAGCGGATGACGCCCTGCGACCGGAGCTCGTCGAGCGCCGGGAAGGCGCCCTCCAGTGCTTCCCGCTCGTGATCGTCCGGGTCGTGGACGAACAGCACGTCGATGCGGTCGACACCGAGGCGTCGCAGGGAGTCCTCTACCGAGCGGAGCACGCCGTCGCGCGAGTAGTCGAAGCGGCGCCGCAGGGTCGCGGGCACGTCGAACAGGTTCGCGATGTCGGTGTCTCCCGGCCGGTAGTCCGGGTTGGGATCGAGGACGCGGCCGACCTTGGTCGAGAGCACGTACTCGTCGCGCGGGAAGGCGCGCAGGCTCTCGCCCAGACGCTCCTCGGCGAGCCCCAGGCCGTAGTGCGGCGCCGTGTCGTAGTAGCGGACGCCCGCCTCCCAGGCGGCGGGGACGATGCGCGGCCACTCGTCTTCGGGCCGTGCGCTGTAGAGGTTGCCGAGGGCTGCGGCGCCGTAGCCGATCGGACCGACCGACAGGCCACCGCGCCCGAACGCGCGCTTCGGGCCCATCAGGCGACCCGCAGGTCGTCGACGGCGTCCAGGTCCCACTCGATGCCGAGGCCCGGCTGCGACGGCGCGAGACCGTGACCGTCGCGGATCGCCATCTCGGTGCGGGTCACAGCGCGCAGCTGGGGGATGTGCTCCAGATAGAGCGCGTTGGGCACCGCGCAGCACAGCGACACGTGCAGCTCCATCAGGAAGTGCGGAGCCACCGCCACGTTGAACGCCTCGGCGAGGTGCGCGACCTTCAGCCACGGCGTGATGCCGCCGACGCGGGCGACATCGACCTGGACGATGGAGGCGGCACCCGACTGCAGGTACTCGCGGAAGTGGCCGACCGAGTAGATCGACTCGCCGACCGCGACCGGGACACTGGTCGACTCGGCGAGCCGGCGGTGCCCGGCGACGTCCTCCGCGGGGAGGGGCTCCTCGAACCAGAAGATGTCGAGCTTCTCGAACAGGGCAGCGCGGCGGATGGCCTCGGCCGCCGTCAGGGACTGGTTCGCATCCACCATGATGTCCATCCTGTCCCCGACGGCCTCGCGGACGGCGCTCAACCGCTCGAAGTCCTCGTGCGCGCGCGGCTTGCCGACCTTGATCTTCACGCCGCCGAGCCCGCGCCGCTGCGACTCGACCGCCTGAGCGACCAGCTCGTCCGTGCTGAAGTGCAGCCAGCCTCCCTCGGTGTCGTACAGCGGGATCCGCGGCTGCGCGCCTCCCGCCGCCACCCAGAGCGGCAGGCCTGCCGCCTTGCAGCGCGCATCCCACACCGCGGTGTCGACGGCGGCGAGCGCGAGCGAGGTGATCAGGCCCACGGTCGTGGCGCGGGTGGAGGAGAACAGGGCGCGCCAGACGTCCTCCGGACGGTTCACGTCCATCCCGACCACCACGTCGAGCAGCGTCTCGCGCAGGAGGCTGAGGACGGCGGCGCCGCCGGTCCCGATCGTGTAGCTGTAGCCGATCCCCTCGACCCCGCCGACCGTGCGCAACCGGACGAAGATGGTCTCCTGCTTGAGGAACGACTGCACCGCATCCGTGCGGACCGTCTCCACCTCCAGGTCGCTCAGCCAGGCCTCGGCGCTGACGATCGTGCCGTCGACGGCGGTGAGGGCGGCGGGCGGGGCGAGGCTCATGGGTGTCTGCTTTCTGGTGAGGGACGGGGAGGTCAGCGGCCGCCGAAGCCGCCGAGGGCGACGCCCTTGATCAGCTGACGCTGCAGCAGCGCGACGATGATCAGCGACGGGATGATCGCGATGGTGGATGCGGCCATCATCAGGCTCCACTGGGTGCCGTGCTCGCCGGTGAACATGGAGAGCCCGAGGGGCACGGTCGCGAGCTCCTGACTGTTGATGATGATCAGCGGCCACAGGTAGGAGTTGTAGTAGCCGACGAATGAGAACACGCCCAGCACCGACAGCGGCGCCGTGAGCTGCGGGAGCAGCACCGACCACAGGGTGCGGAAGCGCGAGGCGCCGTCGATCAGCGCGGCCTCCTCGAATTCGATCGGGATCGTCAGGAAGAACTGGCGAAGCAGGAACGTGCCGAACGCGGTGAACGCGAACGGGATGATCAGAGCCGTGTACGTGTCGACGAGGCCGAGCTGGTTCATCATGATGAACAGCGGGACGACCAGCACCTCCTGCGGGAGCACCAGCGTGAGCACGTAGAGCAGGAAGATGCGGTCGCGGTACTTGAAGCGGAGGCGCGAGAACGCGTACGCCGACAGCACCGCCACGATGACGGAGAGCAGGGCGCCGCAGATCGAGACGAAGAAACCGTTGAAGATGAACCGGCCGAACGGCACCAGGGTCCACGCATCCACGAAGTTCGACCACTTCACCTCGGACCCGATGAAGGTCGGGTGGGGCGAGAACACCTCGGACTCCGGCTTGAGGGCCGAGAAGAACATCCAGATGAAGGGAAAGGTGAACAGCAGCGCGACGATGGCCATCAGCAGCGTGTTGAGCCAGGTCTTCGTCACGACGACGCGCTGAGCCGGCCGGAGTCCGTGCCGGCGGCCGTTCGTGCGAGTGCCGGCGCGTTCGAGCGTGTCACTTGTCATAGTTGACCCACCTCTTCTGGCCCGCGAACTGCAGGGCGGTGATGATCATGACGACGATGAACAGCATCCACGCCAGCGCCGACGCATAGCCGAGCCGGTCGAAGACGAAGCCGTTGCGGTACAGGTAGAGCACGAAGGTGTTCGTCGACTCACCGGGTCCGCCCTGGGTCAGGATCTGCGGCTGAACGAAGACCTGGAACGCGCCGATCATCGTCATCGTCATGGTGAAGAACAGCGACGGCGAGATCATCGGCAGGATGATCGACCGCAGCCGCTGCCAGGCGTTCGTTCCGTCCATCCGGGAGGCCTCGAGGATCTCCTTCGGGATGCCGCCGAGACCGGCCGAGAGCACGATCACGTTGTAGCCGAACGACTGCCACACCGACATCGCGATGACGGACGCCAGAGCGAAGCGGGAGTCGGAGAGCCAGCTGGGACCGTCGATGCCGATGCCGGCGAGCGCCGAGTTGACCAGACCGTCGTCGCTGAGGAGCAGCCGCCAGACCAGGGCGTTCGCGACCATCGGGGTGATGGCCGGGAGGAAGAAGATGACGCGCCAGAACCCGGCGAACTTGATGCGGGTGTTGAGCCACAGCGAGACCGCCAGGGCGACGGCCAGGTTCAGGGCCGTGTAGACGAAGGCGAAGATCACCGTGTTGATCAGCACCGTGTAGAACGTCGGGTCGCTGAACAGCTTCTGGTAGTTCGCCAGCCCGATGAACGTGGGGGAGCCGAACAGCGGCCACTCGAACAGGCTGATGACGAGCGACCCGAGCAGCGGGACGACGATGAAGAACGTGAAGCCGGCGAGACCCGGCCAGAGGTAGGCGAGGGCGACCAGGCCGTCCCCGCGGCGCTTGCGGCCGCCCCGGCGGGGAGGGGTGGGATGCGGCACGCCGAACGGGCGGGTCGGGGGCGCGGCGGGTGCCGCCGTCTCCTCGGAGACGACGGCACCCGTGACCAGGGGGGAGGTCATGCGCTACTGCCCGACCGACTTCTGGATCGTGCTCAGCACGTCCTTGGCCGTCTTGTCACCCCGGTACCCCTCGACGCCGTACTGGGTGAACAGGGTCTCCACCTGGTTCCAGGTGGGGGTGGTGATCTGCGCCGTCGCGTTCTTCAGCAGAGCCTGCACCGCGGCGTACGCCTCCGGCGACTTGCCCTCGGCCCAGGCCGACTGGGCGTCGGCTCGGGAGGGCACGATGCCGCGCTTCTCCGCCTGACCCTTCAGGACGCTGGTGTCGGTCATCGCGACGATCGCCTTGAAGGCCGCGTCCGGGTTCTTGCAGTTCTTCGCGATGCCGAAGCCGGAGCCGGCCGTCATGCCGTGCGCCTCACCAGAGGTGCTCGGAACGATCGTCACGCCCATCTTGAACTTGGCGGCGTCGGCGAAGGTGCCGTACATCCACGGGCCCTCGATCAGCATGTCGACGGCGCCGCTGGTGAACGCCGACTGGGAGACGTCGGAGCCGTCCGCGGCCTCGGGTGCCTTCGCGATGCCCTCCTTGCCGACCAGGTCGAAGTAGGACTGCACCTGGTCGACCAGCTTGGAGTTGGTGAGGTCGAGCTTGGAGTCCTTCACGGCCTCCGCGCCGTCGGCGATGGCCCAGGCGTTCGGGATGAAGAAGCCGGGGGAGATCGCGAGCGCCTTGTGGTCGCCCGTCGTCAGCTTCTTCGCGTCGGCCAGGAACTGCTCCCGCGTGTAGGTGGTGCTCGGGAGCTGCAGGCCCGCCTTCGCGAAGTTGTCCGCGTTGTAGTAGAGGACGATCGGCTCGGCGTCGTAGGGGATCGCGCGGATCGTGCCGTCCACGGTCATGCCCTTGAGCATCGACTCGTCGAACTTCGAGGTGTCGAGCTTGTTCTTCTTGATCAGGTCGTTCAGCGGCATGAGCAGTCCCGAGAGCTCCTGCGCCCGCGCGGCCTGGGTGGTGAGCAGGCAGGGCGGGTTGGAGCCGCTGAGGCGGGTCTTGACCTTGGTCCAGTAGTCGTTGAAGCTCGGGCCTTCGATCGTGACGTCGAGGTCGGGGTCGACCTTCTTGCCGAGATCGATGAAGCCTTCCCACTGGTCGCGGTCGCTCTGACTGCTGACCCAGGTGTACATGCTGATCGGGCCGCCCTTGGCGTCGCCCCCGCTGCCGCCGGCGCAGCCGGCCAGTGCGGTGAGTGCTCCGGTCAGCAGGACGGCGGTGCCGATCCTGGCCGCCCTGCGCTTGCTTCGTGGTGTCACGTGCTGTGCCTCCTCCATTGGATTCATCCAGGTGATCGCCTTGCGTTGGTGGTGCCTGTCGTACTGTCTTCGTGAGGATCGTCCGGGGCGTCCTCGCCCCGTCGGGTGGTTCACAATCCTATAGGGTCTACGATATAGGCCTCATGCGGAGCTTAGATCGGAGCCCGGTCGGCGGTCAAGAGGTCGGCCCGGTCTACGCGAAATCGATCGCGATGACATCGACGACCGCGCCCGATGCTGCCGGCGCCGGGATGTGCAGCTCGCCCAGCGGGTCGACCCCGGGCGCCGGCTGCTCGTGCACCTCCAGGTTCACGTCGTACGGAAGCTCCTCGCCGGTGGCCAGCAGGCGGACCCCCGTGACCCGGCCGACCGGGATGCCGCGCACGACGACCTCCTCGATCGGGCGCATCACCAGGTGCAGGTACAGGGTCCCCGGGCGGGCGGTGGACGGACCGTAGAAGTCGACGCCGGCGGTGGGGGAGACGTCCACGACGCTCTGCGCGTGCACGTCCATCCACTCGCCGGTCTCCTCCAGGGTGCGCACCTGCGACTCGTTGAGGCTGCCGTCGCCCTTCGGCCCGATGTTCAGCAGGAGGTTGCCGCCGCGCGACGCCACCTCGATCAGCGTCGTGATCAGGGAGGTGGTGCTCTTGCTCTTGGTGTCGCCCGGGCGCCACGCCCACATCTGGCCGATTGTCATGCACAGCTCCCACGGCCCATCGGGGGCGGTGACGGGGAAGCCCTGCTCGGGCGTCTTGTAGTCGCCCTGGCCGAGCAGGCGGTCGTTGATGACGACGTCCGGCTGCAGGGACTTGATCAGGGCGCGCAGGCCCGCGCTGTCCCACTCCCGCTCCGACCGCTCCCACTCCCCGTCGAACCAGAGCAGGTCGATGGTGCCGTAACGGGTGAGCAGCTCGGTGAGCTGGCCGCGCAGGTACTCCTGGTAGCGCTGCCACTGCTCGGGCGTCGCGCGGCGGTGCCGGTCGTCGGCGACCGGTGTTCCGGCGTTGGCCGGGTCGCCGGCGGCCGGCCAGTGCTCGAGAGCGTACGGCCGGTCCTCCATGCGGAAGGCGGGGTAGTCCGGGTGGTTCCAGTCCGGGAGGCTGTAGTAGATCCCGACCCGGATGCCCTCCGCGCGGATCGCCTCGACGAACTCGCGCGTGATGTCGCGCCCGAAGGGGGAGTGCTCGATGCCGAAGTCGGACTGCTCGGTGTGGAACATGGCGTAGCCCGCGTGGTGGCGGGCAGTGAAGACGACGTAGCGGGCGCCCGCGCGCTTCGCGAGCCGGGCCAGAGCGACCGCATCCCACTCGACCGGGTTGAAGGTCGCCGCAGTCGACTGGTACTCGTCGACGGTCACGGTGTCCTCGACGCCGTCGGAACCGGGGATGATGGAACGACCGACCAGCGGCCAGGAGATCTCGATCCCCTGCTGGCTGGCGTGGTCCCAGTGCACGAACAGGCCGAAGCCCGCACCGATGAACCACTCGCCTCCGGGCAGGCGGAAGTCGGTGGGCCGGACGAACGAGGCGGGGGGTGCGTCGAGCGCGGTGGTCACGGGAACTCTCCTTCGAGTGGGGGATCGCATCGTTGAACACGGATGCTATTGCCTATAGGATATGGATTCCGGACGCATCCCACAATCGCTCCGGCGCATCCATTCGACGACGAAGGAGACCACCCGTGGCCATGTTCACAGACGATCCCGTCCGCCCGGAGAACTACCGCCGGTTCGAGCGCGAGGTGCCGCAGTGGTTCACCGACGCCAAGCTGGGGATCTTCGTGCACTGGGGGCCGTACTCGGTGCCGGCCTGGGCCGAGCCGATCGGTGAGCTGGGCACGATCGAGAAGGGGTACTGGTTCGCGCACAACCCGTACGCCGAGTGGTACTACAACACCATCCGCATCCCCGGCAGCCCGGCCGCCGAACACCAGCGCGAGGTCTACGGAGGGGCGCCCTACGACGACTTCATCGACCAGTGGGACCCGGTCGACTTCGACCCGGAGGCGTTCATCGCGCTCGTGAAGAGCACCGGCGCCCGCTACTTCGTGCCGACGACGAAGCACCACGACGGCGTGACCCTGTGGGATGCGCCCGGCACCGACGGCCGCAACACCGTCGCCCGCGGACCGCGCCGCGACCTCGTCGGCGCCTTCGAGCAGGCGACCCGTGCGGCCGGCCTGCGCTTCGGCGTCTACTACTCCGGCGGGCTCGACTGGCACTACTCCGAGCTGGAGCCGATCACCGACGACGGCCAGGCCTTCCGCCGCCCCGTCGACGCCGGCTACGCCGAGTACGCGTACGAACACGTCGCCGACCTCATCGACCGCTACCGTCCGGATGTGCTCTGGGGCGACATCGAGTGGCCGGATGCGGGCAAGCCCAGCGGTCCGCACAGCATGGAGCGACTGTTCGAGAAGTTCTACGCCGCCGCCCCCGACGGCGTCTCGAACGACCGCTGGGGTGAGACGCACTGGGACTTCCGCACCAGCGAGTACCAGAACGGCACCAACGTCGAGGGCGCCGGCGCGTGGGAGAACTGCCGCGGGATCGGCTACTCCTTCGGCCATAACACGCTCGAGGACGAACGGCACATGCTGAGCGGCCCGGATGCGGTGAAGACCTTCGTCGACATCGTCTCGCGCGGCGGGAACCTGCTGCTCAACGTCGGCCTGACCGCTCGCGGGACCGTACCCGATCTGCAGCGCCGGACGCTGGAGCACCTGGCCGCGTGGAACGCGGTCAACGGGGACGCCGTGTTCGGCTCGCGGGTGTTGGACGCATCCATCGCCCGTCCGTCGGAGGAGCCGTGGGTGCGCTGGACGCGCGGCGGTGAGGGCGTCGGGTCCGACTCCGTCGCGAACGCGTTCGTCGACGCGACGGGCTCGGTGCGCCTCGAGGGTGTGTCGTCCGCGGTGGATGCGGACAGCGCGCGGCTCGCGGACGGCACGCCGGTCGCCGCCACGCGGGACGGCGACGCGATCGCCCTGACCCTCCCGGAGCCGGCGGTCGCCGGGCCGGCCCTCATCCGGTTCGACCTGGTCTGAGCCATGGCGGTCGACGCGCACCTGCACCTGTGGGACCTGGAGTACGGGACCTACTCGTGGCTGTCCGACGCGGTCGCCCCGATCAACCGGACCTTCACGCTCGCCGAGGCGGAACCGCAGCTGCGGGAGGCCGGGGTGGACGGGGTCGTGCTCGTCCAGGCGGCGAGCACGATCGAGGACTCCGCGGCGATGTTCGCCGTCGCTGCGGAGTCGCCGCTGGTCGCCGGTGTCGTCGCGTGGGTCGATCTGCTCGACCCCGACCGGGTCGGAGAGCAGCTCGACCACTGGGCGGAGGCGGGGCCGCTTGTGGGCATCCGGCACCTCATCCACGACGAACCCGACCCGGACTGGCTGGCGCAGGAGCCGGTGCGCCGGTCGCTCGGTGTGCTCGCCTCCCGCGGGCTGACGTTCGACGTGATCGGGGTGCTGCCGCGGCACCTGGAGCATGCGGTCGCGCTCGCCGACGAACTGCCGGAGCTGCGGCTCGTCATCGACCACCTCGGAACCCCGCCGGTCGGCGCGGAGCCCGGTGACTGGGGGAGTCTGATGGACTCGCTTGCGCGCCGCCCGAACGTCTTCGCGAAGCTGTCCGGCCTGACGACCCTCGGTCCGGCCGGGCGGGCGTCGGCCGCGGACCTGCGTCCGTACGTCGATCGTGCGCTCGCCGCATTCGGCCCGTCGCGCCTCCTCTACGGCGGGGACTGGCCGGTCTCGACCCTCGCGACGCCCTACGCAGAAACCATGGCCACCGCGCGCGCCCTCCTCGAGCCGCTGACCCCCGCCGAGCGCGACGAGGTGCTGTCGCTCACGTCGCGCCGCGCCTACCGCCTCCCCTGACCCGCGACATTCGTGCCGAATGTGCGGAATGCGGCGCGCAAAGCGCACATTCGGCACGAATGTCGCCGCCCTCGCCCCACCGCCGCGTGTGAGATTTGCGCCAAATCGCGGTTCTGAGCGCCGCATTACCGCGATTTGGCGCAAATCGTGCGGGAGATCCGCCGTTGTCTGCGAGCACCCCGCGCTGACAAGCCCCGAGATTCGTGCCGAATGTGCGGAATGCGGCGGGCAAAGCGCACATTCGGCACGAATGTTGCCGCCCTCTCCCCATCGCTGCGTGTGAGATTTGCGCCAAATCGCGGTTCTGAGCGCCGCATTCCCGCGATTTGGCGCACATCGTGCGGGAGATCCGCCGTCGCTTGCGAGCACCCCGCGCTGACAAGCCCCGAGATTCGTGCCGAATGTGCGGAATGCGGCGGGCAAAGCGCACATTCGGCGCGAATGTGGGCGCCCTTACGGCGTTCGCCCGACTCCGCGGTGCGAGATTTGCGCTCAATCGCGGTCCTGCGCGTCACGTCCCGTGAAGATTTGCGCCAAATCGTGGTTCTGGGCGCCGTATTACCGCGATTTGGCGCAAATCTCGCGCGGAGGTGGCGTGGGTTGCCGCGATTTGGCGCAAATCTCGCGAGGGGATCAGGCGTCGGCGTCCTCGCGCGCAGCGGCGGGGGCGTTGCGGAGGGGTTGCAGGCGGGTGAGTTGGGTGACGTGGTGGGGGCCGAGTTCGGCGAGGGAGGTGACTTGGAGGAGTTTCATGGTGCGGGTGAGTTGGTCGGTGAGGATGTGGATGGTGCGGTCGACACCCTCCCGGCCGCCGGCCATGAGCCCGTAGAGGTAGGCGCGTCCGATGAGGGTGAACTTGGCGCCGAGGGCGTAGGCGGCGATGATGTCGGCGCCGTTCATGATGCCGGTGTCGATCGCGACCTCCGTGTGCCGGCCCACTTCCCGCACCACGGACGGGAGCAGGTGGAACGGGATCGGGGCGCGGTCGAGTTGGCGGCCGCCGTGGTTGGAGAGCACGATCCCATCCACCCCGTGGTCGACCAGGGTGCGAGCGTCTTCGAGGGTTTGCACGCCTTTGATCACGAGTTTCCCGGGCCACATGTCCCGGATGATCTTCAGGTCGTCGTAGTTGATCGACGGGTCCATCGCCGCATTCAACAGATCCCCGACCGTGCCGCCGGTGGACGACAACGACGCGAACTCCAGTTTGGGGGTGGTGAGGAAGTCGTACCACCACCACGGCCTGGGGATCGCGTTCAGAATCGTCCCCAGGGTCAGCTGCGGCGGAATCGAGAACCCGTTGCGTTTATCCCGCAACCGCGCCCCGGCGATCGGGGTGTCCACGGTGAAGAACAACGTGTCGAACCCCGCAGCCGCCGCCCGCTCCACCAGACCGTAGGAGATCTCCCGCTGCCGCATCACATACAACTGGAACCAATTCCGGCCGTGCGGGTTCGCCGCCTTCACATTCTCGATCGACGTGGTCCCCAGCGTGGACAGAGTGAACGGGATCCCCGCCGCCCCCGCAGCCCCGGCCCCGGCGGTCTCGCCCTCGGTCTGCATCAACCTCGTGAACCCGGTCGGCGCGATCCCGAACGGCAACGCCGACGGCCCACCCCAAATCTCACACGACGTATCCACCGTGGACACATCGCGCAAGATCGACGGATGGAACTCCACATCCTGAAACGCCTGCCTGGCCCTGGCCAGCGACAGTTCGCCCTCCGCGGCGCCCTCGGTGTAGTCGAACGCCGCCTTCGGCGTCCGCCGACGCGCGATCCTGGCCAGATCCTCGATCGTGAGCGCCGCCTCCAGGCGACGCTTCTTCGAATTCAGCTCCGGCTTCCGGAACTGCATCAACTCCAACAACTCCGCCGGACGAGGCAACTGACGATCGACCACCGGGCTACCTCCGCGGCCGCAGCGAGTACATCCCGCCGTCGACCGGCAGGATGACGCCGTTGCTCGACCCGGACGTCGGCGACGCGAGGTACGCGACCGCCTCCGCGACCTCCTGCGGCTGCACCAGGCGTCCGCTCGGCTGGCGCGCCTCGAGCGCCGCGCGCTCCGCATCCGGGTCGGCGGCGGAGTCGAGCAGGCGGCCGACCCACGGGGTGTCGGCGGTTCCGGGGGCGACGGCGTTGACGCGGATGCCCAGCGGCAGGCAGTCGGCGGCGATCGCCAGGGTCATGGCCGAGATGGCGCCCTTGGATGCGGAGTACAGGACCCGCTGTGGCAGGCCGGCCCAGGCGGCGATGGAGCTGGTGAGCACGACGGCGGGCGATGGCGACTCCTTGAGATGCGGCATCGCGTGCCGGATGGTGCGGGCCGAGCCGATCACGTTGACGTTGAGCACGCGCATCCACTCGTCGTCGTCGTTCGCCTCGATGTCGCCCTGCGCGCCGATCCCGGCGTTCGCGATGACGACATCGAGCCGCCCGGCCTCGGCAACGACCGCCGCGATGGCCTCCCGCACGCTGGTGTCGTCGCCGATGTCGCAGCGGATGCCGGTGTGCGGGACGCTCACGGCGTCCGGGTCGAGGTCGAGCGCGAACACGCGCGCTCCCTGGGCGGCCAGCTCGTCGGCGATCGCCCGGCCGAGCCCGGACGCACCGCCGGTGACGGCGGCCACCAGGCCATCGAAGTGCGACATCCTTGTCTCCTTGCAGTGAGGGTGGGTGATGGATGCGGTCAGAGCGCCGGCCGCACGGCCGAACGCTGCGCGCCCAGGCCGTCGACTTCGACCTCGACCTCGTCGCCGGCGGCGAGGTACGGGAAGCGACCGGAGAGGCCGACCCCCTCGGGGGTGCCCGTGTTGATGAGGTCACCCGGTTCGAGCACGGTGAACCGGCTGAGCCGGTAGACGATCTCGGCGACGTTGAAGATGAGGTCGCTGGTGTTCGAGTCCTGGCGCGATTCGCCGTTGACGCGCGAACGGATGCCGAGCCCGCTTCCGTCGCCGACCTCGGCGGCTGGGACCAGCCACGGGCCCAGCGGGTTGAAGGTCTCGAAGCTCTTGCCCTTGCTCCACTGGCCGAGGGAGCGCTGCAGCTGGTACTCGCGCTCGGACACATCGTTGGCGACCGCGAAGCCGGCGATGTGGTCGATGGCATGCTCGGGGGAGTCGAGGTAGCGGGCGCGCTTGCCGATGACCACGGCGAGTTCGACCTCCCAGTCGGTGGTCGTGGACCCGGGCGGGAGCAGGATGTCGTCGTTCGGCCCGACGACGGTGTTGGGGTGCTTGTAGAAGACGACGATGTCGGTGGGCGGCTCGGAGCCGGACTCGCGGGCGTGCGCCGCGTAGTTCATGCCGATGCAGATGACGGCTTGGGGGCGGGCGATGGGGGCGCCGATGCGGAGCCCGGCCGGGTCGAGCTCGGGGAGGTCCCCCGCGCCTGCGGCGGCCTCGGCCCGCGTCAGGCCGTCGTCGGAGAGGAAGGCGCCGTCGATGTCGGCGGTGAGGGGGCGCAGGTCCCACGTGGTGGTTCCGTCGGTGACGACGGGGATCTCCGCTCCCGGCTCGCCGAGTCGCATGAATCGCATCGAGGGTCCTTTCGCTCGCCTTCCGGCATCGAGACTATTACTATTTCCTATAGGAATTCAAACTTCGGACGCAAAGGAGCACCGGGATGCGCGTCGCGCTTCACTCCATCATCCGCGACGGCCACGAGGCTGCCTACGACGCCGCGCACTCCGCCATCCCGGACGACCTCGTCGCGTCGTTCGAACGGCTCGGAATCCACGACTGGCAGATCTGGCGCAGCGGACGCGACCTGTTCCATGTGGTCGACTGCGACGACTTCGCCGCGGCGATGAGCGCGCTGGACGACGACCCCGCCAATCAGCGCTGGCAGGAGTCGATCAACCAGCACGTCGACCACTTCGCCACGTCGGGCCCCGGCGCCGAGGGGATGGTGCTGCCGCAGGTGTGGAGTCTGGCGGCCCAGCGCGTCGATGCCTGAGGCGGTGCGCCTTCAGGCATCCACGAGCCGCAGACGATCGCGAAGGACCGCGAGCGCACCGCGCCGGTCGCGAGTGGCCCCCGCCTCGTGCCCGGCGCCCGGCCACTCGCGCAGCGTCACCGGGGCGGCGTAGGCCTCCGCTGCCGCGCGCGCGGTCTCCGGCGGGCAGATGTCGTCGTCGAGGCCGTCGCTGATCCATCCCGGTGCCGACGCGTGCCGGGCGGACGTGACTCCGTCCACGTACGCCAGCGTCCGCGCCACCGCATCTGCCCGGTCGGGATGCTCCGCCAGGTACGCGCGCAGCTCCAGCCACGGTCCGTTGCGCGCCAGCCGGATGCCCTGCGGTGCGTCCGTGAGGAAGGGCGCCTGCGCCAGAACGGCGGAGAGCTCGGGCCGGAGGGCTCCGACGCCGAGGGCGATCCCGCCGCCCTGGCTGTTCCCGATCGCCGCGATCCGGTCGCCGTCCACCTCGTCCAGCGAGCGCAGTGCGTCCACGGCGCGAGCCGCATCCACGAACACCCCACGGTAATAGGAGCGGTGCTGGTCCTCGATCCCGTCGAGCAGGTGCCCGGTGCTGCCGCCGCCCTGGCTGTGCGTGTTCATGACCAGCTGTGCGAAGCCCGCGACCGGCCACGTGAGGTCGTCGATCGGGTCGAGTCGTCCGGCGCCGTAGCCGTTGAAGTGCACGACGCCCGGGAGCCGTCCCTCGCGATGCCGCGGCAGCCGGAGCCATCCGCTCACCCGCCGCCCGTCCGCCCCCGCGAACGAGATGTCGAACACGTCGACCGCGGTGAGGCCCGTGTCCACCGGCTCCAACTGGACGGCGAGCGGATGCCGCGCGGCGTCGTCGAGAGCGCTCGCCCAATAGGCGTCGTAGTCGTCGGGGGTGGGGAGCGGGGCGGTCCCCAGGAGGGCGTCGGAGTCGGAGCCGGACATGCGGAGGGCCTTTCGGAGAGGGTGGGCCGGGAGGTGCTCCCGGCCCACCCGACGGATCAGCGGACGGAGTAGCGGAGGGCGTCGGCGCGCATCACCGCACCCGACTCCTTCACCGCCATGATGGTGTGCTTCCCGTTCCGGAGTCCCGAGACGCTGAACACCTTCTGCTGGGTGCGGCGGGTGTCGCTGTGGGTGTCGACCCGCTTCACCAGCTTGCCGTCCAGATAGACGTCGACGATGCCCTGGTCGGGACCGGTCGGCGCGAGCCAGTCGACCCCGGTGCCGGTGAACGTGTACGACACCGAAGCTCCGGTCGCCGTCGTGGCGTGGACGTCATCGAGGTAGTCGCCGCGGAAGCCCACGTTGAGGGTCGTCGCCCCGACGGGCAGCGTCGCGAGGTACGACGGCTGCAGCGTGACGGTCGACCCGGACACGGTGTAGTCGGAGCCCTTCTTCAGCGCCGTGCCGTTCGCCGTGATCCCGGTGAACTCGTCCGGGTCGCGCAGCACCGAGAAGGTCGCCGGCGCCGGCGCCTTCGTGTCGAACGACACGCTGGACGGGTCGATCAGGCTCGGCTGGATGACGTCGAGCCGGTCGAGCAGCATGAACTGCCCCGACTTCATCACCACCCGGAGCGTGTGCTTCCCGTCGGTGAGGTCGTTCGTCGTGAACACCGTCTGCTGCGCCGTGTGGGAGGCGCTCGGGATGTTGGCGCTGATCGTCTTCACGAACTGCCCGTCGATGTACACGTCCGCTTCGCCCTCGGAGGAGTCGAGCTCGGTGAGGTACGAGATCCCGGTGCCGGTGAAGGTGTACGAGAACGAGTCGCTGCCGGGATGCTCCGCATAGTGCACGTCGTCCTGGTAGTCGCCGAAGTTGCGCCCGTTGCTGTACCCCCACTGACCGGAGTAGGCGATGCCGGGGTCGGTGTCGTTGATGCTCGTGGTGCGGGTCGGCCCGGTCGACGTCGGCGGTGCCGGCGTGCCGGTGTCGGTGACGCTGACGGTCAGCGGCTGCGAGGTCGCGGCGACTTCGGCACCCCCGTTGCGCGTCCAGTCGCCGCCGTACGAGAAGCCCTGGGCGTCGTCGTTGACCGTGACCGTCGCGCCCTTGTCGGGCGTGACCTTGAGCAGCCGGACGCCGTGGATCGGCACATCCGACGCTGTGAACGAGCCGTCCGCGCGGCCGATGTTCTTGCGCGCCCAGAGGTCGCGGACCGTCGCCGACCCGGTCAGGCCGATGTCGGACCACTTCGCGGTGATGTCGGACTCGGCCCGGCCCAGGTTGAACAGCGCGACCGTGTAGCTGCCGTCCTTGTTCAACGCGTACCAGACCTGCTGCTTCGTCGTCGTCGAGACCGGACGTGCCGGGACGCCGGCCTGGTCGACGCCGACGACCTCCGGGTTGGTGAGCAGATCGACGCCCAGCTGGTCGAGCTTGGTGAGGTCGTTGCCGGTGTACATCGGCGCGGCGGAGACCGCCCACAGCGTGGTGGCGGTGCGGCGCTCGTCCGGCGTCAGGCCGTCCATCTTCCCATTGCCGACGTCGAGCGAGTCGAAGTCGTTCCACCCGCCCGGTCCGGCGTGACGCCACCAGTCAGCGGCGCGGGGGAAGAGCCGGGCGATGTTGTCCCACTGGGTGAGCGCTTCGTTGCCGCAGTAGCACTCGACGTCCCACTCGACACGCCAGCCGTTCGCGTACTGCTTCCAGTAGTCGGCGTAGTTGATGTCGAGCGCCCAGGACAGCTCGAACCAGATGTTGTGCTTCTTGAGGGCCTTCGACCAGGCGGCGACGTCGTCACGCGCGTCCACCGAGCCGTCGCTGATGCCGGAGCCGGGGGTGACGCTGTCGAACTTGACGAAGTTCACGCCCCACGCGGCGAGCTGGTCTGCGATCGAGTCGATGTACTTCTGCGAGCACGGGTTCGAGAAGTCGATGGCGTAGCCGATCTTCCAGTAGTCCGCCTGCGTCAGCGGCTGCTTCGCGATGTCGTGCGTGGTGCATCCCGGTGCACCGGCGATCGGGTACGCCTTGTTGTAGACGTCCGGTCCGATGCCGGGGATCAAGTAGACACCGAACTTCTGGTCGTTCGCGTGAACGTGGTCGATGACCTTCTTCAGCCCCTGCGGGTAGAGCGTCGCGCTGGGAGTCGGCCGACCGTTGGCGTCGACGCCGTCGCTCCAGCCGGCGTCGACGTTGATGTAGTCGTAGCCGGCCTTCTGCAGCTTGGCGTGCATGGCATCCGACTGGGCGATGAGCTGGTCGGCGGTGATCCACTTCCCGTTGCCCGAGTAGACCTGCATGCTGTAGCTGCTCCACCCCATGTAGGGCGTGACCGCCCACGGGTCCACGGCGGGGGCAGCGGGCGGGATGGGGGTCGGCACCCCCGGCGTCGCCGACGTCGGAGCGCCCGTCGGAGTCTCCTTCTTCGGGCTCTCGGTGGATGTGGGTGCCGGTGTGCCCGTCGCGGTCGGCGACACGGTGGGCGTCGGCGTCCCGGTCGGGGTGGTGGATGGTGTGGCTGTCGCCGTCGGTTCCGGCGTCGGCGTCGCGCCGGCAGGGACGGCGGCGGCGGCCACGATCCCCAGGGCCGCGACCGTCACGACCAGAGCACGCAGGCTCCGTCGTGCACGCGTCATGCGTGTCATGCGTTCTTCCTCTCTGAAGAGCCCCGGGCGCGTCGGTGCGCGAGGGGTGTTCGGTGCGGTGGGCCGTCTGGGTCAGACCGGCGTCCGGTGGCTCAGGCCAGCCGGACGAGGTCGAAGAGCATCGCCTGTTGCGGGTTGAGGGTGGGAAGGGGGACGCCGGCGCCGGCGAGGACCGAGCCGGGGAGGTCGACGCCGCCCGGCTCGAGGGCGGCGGTGATCCAGGAGGGATCGGCGCCCTGGTGCCGGCTGGCCGGACCGAACTCGTCGCGGACGCGCACCGTGTAGCGGGCATCGGGGTCGAGCCCGGGGAATCGGACCCGGCCGGACTGGCCGGGAGCCGAGGTCACGAGCCGCGCCCAGGTGTAGAGCGCTCGCGACCCGTCCTGGGCGACGATCCCGGTGAGTGCGGTCGCGTCGTCCGCCAGGTCGGCGTTGACGATCCGGCCGGAGTGGATCAACCCCCGGAGCTCGCGGTAGACGTCCGCCCAGCGGGCGATCCGGTCCAGCTCGTCGTCGTCCGCCTCCTGAAGGTCCCACTCGATGCCGGCGTGGGCGGTGAGGGCCACGATCAGCCGGAACGACAGGTCCGTCCGGCGGGACGTGGTGTGCGACCGCTCGGCGCCGAGGTGCGAGCCGATGAGCTCCGGCGGGAGGAGCATGCGCGTCCAGCGCTCGATCTGCAGGCGCTCGACGGGGTCGTTGCAGTCGGATGCCCAGACGCGGTCGGTCCGTTCCAGGATGCCGAGATCGACCCGGCCGCCGCCTCCCGAGCACGTCTCGATCTCGAGGCGCGGGTGGCGGGCACGGAGGGTGTCGAGCATCCGATAGAGCGCGAGCGTCTGCTCGTGGACGGCCGGCCGGTCGACACCGGGCGAACCGCTGACGGCTTCGGACAGATCGCGGTTGTGGTCCCACTTGATGTAGTCGACGGCGTACTCCTCGATGATCGCGCTGATCTGCTCGAGGACATGGGAGTACGCGTCGGGGCGGGTCAGGTCGAGCACGTACTGCGCTCGGGAGGTCGCGCCGAGCCCCTGGCGCGGGCCGAGCACCCAGTCGGGATGCTCCCGCGCGAGGTCGGAGTCGAGGTTCACCATCTCGGGTTCGAACCAGATTCCGAATTGCATGCCGTGCGACCGGACCAGGTCGACGAGCGGCCCGAGGCCGTCCGGCCACACGGTGCGGTCGACGAACCAGTCGCCGAGCCCGGCGTCGGCGGCACGGCGGCCGTGGAACCAGCCGTCGTCGAGGACGACGCGCTCGACGCCGACCCGGGCCGCACGATCCACCAGAGCGGTCAGGTGGGCGAGGTCGTGGTCGAAGTAGACGGCCTCCCACGAGTTCAGGGTGAGCGGACGCGGGGACCGTGGATGCGACGGCCGCGCGCGCAGCCGGCGGTGGAGCCGATCGGCCAGGCCGTCCAGGCCGTTCGCCGACCACACGAAGAGAGCTGTGGGAGCGGTGTACCGGTCGCCGTCGGCGAGCACGATCTCACCGGGCCGCAGCCCCTCCCCGACGCCCAGGACCGACGAGAACGCACCGGCGCCCTCCGTCAGCCGCTCGACGACGTACTCGCCGTCGCCGCTCCACGCGAGATGCGTCGCCCAGGCCTCGCCGCGGCCGAAGCCGAGGTCCTCCGTGCCGGCGACGACCAGGAACGGCGCATCGTGGCCGGGCTTGCCCCTGCGTGCGCGGCGCACGTGGCTGCCATAGAACAGCGGACCGCGCTGGGGTGCGCGCTCACGACACCACTTGCCGGTGAAGTCGAGGATGTCCACCGCGCGCTCCGGCACGGGCAGCATCACACGCAGGGCGTCGAGGGTGTACGGGATGCCCGCATCGCCGAGGGCGGCATCCCGGACCAGAGTCGTGTCCACCGAGAGCACGCCGAAGCGGTCGAGCGCCAGGGTCATCGTCGTCCGCAGGGCGGTGATCTCGTCGACCAGCTCGATCTCGATCGTCCCGCCCTGGTCGTCGTCCGTCCGGTACCGCACGGCCACTGTCCGCGGGCGAGGGGTGGTGGCGGTTCCGGAGGCGTGACCCTCCTGCGCCGGTGTCCCCGCCCATCCCTCGAACTCGGTCGGCAGCAGGCTGAAGGTGCGCGGGACGTCGGGTGAGTTGTTGAGCAGAGCCGGTCCGGCGGTCGCCCGCAACGCCTCGGCGCCGGCGTCGTCGATGGGGCCGAGATCCGCGCCCCAGTGCAGCACGCGAGGCACTCGACCCGCCGCATCGATGACGAGTGACGTGCCTGCGGCTCGCAGGCTCAGAACGGCGCCGTAGCCGTCGAGCATGAAGGACTCCTCGGAGGTTTCCGGTTACTTGACAGTGTCAATCAACCATGCCTAGTGTGTCGAGTGCAACCCCGAGAAGGAAGACCGATGACGATCTCCACCGATACTCTCCAGCTCGCCTGGCGCCGTCCCGCCGCCCAGTGGGAGGAGGCCATCCCGATCGGCGACGGCTCCCTCGGCGCGATGGTCTTCGGCGGTTCCGAGGGCCGCTATCAGGTCAACGACGCGACCGTGTGGTCCGGCACTCCGGAGACGGCGGCGGACGAGCTGCGTCGCGTGCTCGCCGGAGGCGCGGGTCCGGAGCGCCTCAATGAAGTGCGCGAGGCGCTCGCCACGGGCGACCTCGATCGCGCGGAGGAACTGCTGCTCACCTTCGAGGGGCGCTACAGCCAGGAGTTCCTCCCTTTCGTGGACCTCACGGTCGGACTGCCGGGCGCAACGCCGGTCGACGGTGAACCCGCGCGCGTGCTCGATCTCGACCGCGGGATCGTCGAGGAGGCGCTGCAGGTCGGGGGAGCGCGCGTCGAGCGGGTGTCGCGCATTGCGTCGCGAACCCTCCTGGTCTCGCTCCGTTCCTCCGAGCCGCTCCCTGAGGTGCGCATCTCGCTTCGTACACCGCTCCGCGAGCTCGCGCGCACCTCGGCGGACGGGATGCTGACGCTCGATCTCGCTGTTCCGATCGACGGAGCGCCCCTCCACGAACAGTCCGTCGTCCCTCCGTTGCGCTACACGGAGCAGGACGACGCAGACTACGACGGCTTCGCCACCGCGACCCTCGCGGTGCGGAGCGACGGCACGACAGAGTCTGCCGATGGCGACCTCATCGTGCGTCATGCCCGTCGGCTGTCGATCGCCCTCTCGTCGTCGACCCGCGCTGAGTCGTGGTGGGCCGGCGCGGACGACGAGTGGCGGACCGTCTCCCGTGAGACGATCCGGGACCGCGCCGGTGCCCGTGCCCTCAGCGCCATCGCCGAGGACGCGGGCGCGCAGGACGACGCATCGCGTCGTCCTGCGCCGGCGCGGTTCGCGATCGGCGGGCGGCGCGAGGGCCGGTGGGATGTCGAGGCCGACATCCTGCGGGGCGCCGACGACGGGCTGCGGGCGACGGTTGCGGCCGAGTACGGACGCTACCTGCTCACGTCGTCGTCGCGTCCGGGCGGACCGGCGGCGAACCTCCAAGGCATCTGGAACGGCGAGCTCCGTCCGGCCTGGTCGTCGAACTACACGATCAACATCAACACCGAGATGAACTACTGGGCGGCCGGACCGCTCGGGGTGATCGACCACGCCGAGCCCCTGATCTCGCTCGTCGGGCGTCTGGCCGCAAACGGTCGTGACGTCGCGCGTGAGCTGTACGGCTGCCGCGGCTGGGTCGCCCACCACAACAGCGACCTCTGGGGCTGGGCGCTCCCTGTCGGCATGGGTCATGGCGCGCCGAGCTGGGCGATCTGGATGATGGGCGGCGTGTGGCTCACCCACTCCCTCTGGGATCACTACGAGTTCAGCGCGGACGACGCGCTCCTGCGCGACCGGATCTGGCCGCTGCTGCGCGGCGCTGCGGAGTTCTGCCTCGACTGGCTGCAGGTCGGGCCGGACGGCCGCGCATGCCTCGCTCCGTCGACCTCGCCGGAGAACTCCTACCGGGACGCCGACGGGAACCCGCGCTCCTTGGGCCTCACGGCGACGATGGACCTCGAACTCATCCGCTCCCTCTTCCAGCGCTGCCTGGACACGCTCGACGTGCTCGGCGAAGGCGACCCACTCCGGCGGGAGCTGGAGGCGGCGCTCGCCGTCATCCCGGAGCCGCCGATCGGCAGCGACGGGAGGCTGCAGGAATGGTCCGAGGAGGTGGCCGATCACGAGCCCGGACACCGGCACATGTCTCCGATGGTCGGCCTCTACCCGCTCGACCTCATCACGCCCGAGGGCACCCCGGAGCTCGCGGACGCGGCTCGTCGGTTCCTCGACGCGAGGGGGCCGGGTGCGATGGGGTGGTCCTGGGCGTGGAAGATCGCACTCCGTGCGCGACTCGGCGATGGCGATGCCGCTCACGAGCTCCTGCAGCAGGCTCTGACCCCCTACGACGGCGACGCCCGCCGGCACGGGCCGGTCGACGGATCGGAGTGGGGCGGACTCCTCCCCAACCTGTTCAGCACGCATCCCCCGTTCCAGATCGACGGCAACCTCGGGTTCCCGGCGGCCATCGCCGAGCTGCTCCTGCAGAGTCACGGGGGAGTCATCCATCTGCTGCCCGCGCTGCCCGCCGCCTGGCCCGACGGGTGGGTCCAGGGGCTCGGTGCCCGCGGTGCGCTCCGCGTCGACCTCGAGTGGGCGGGAGGGCGGCTGACGACGGCCGTCATCCGCAACCCCCACGGAGCGCCGCGCACCGTCCGTCTCCGGTATGACGGCACCGACGTCGTCGTCCGGCTGGAGGCCGGAGGCGAGCACGTGCTCCAGGGCGAGCCTCGGCTCCCCGTCTCCACTCCGTAAGGTGGAAGCACCCCGACCGGAGAGAGCACCCCATGAACGACGAGCTGCGAGCGCGGACAGCGCTGCTCGGATCGTCATCGGAGGCGGCGACCCGGGTCTTCACCACCATCCTCACCCGTAGCCCGATCAGCCGGATCGACGTCGCCCGGCTCACCGGCCTGTCGCAGGCCGCGGTCACCAAGGCGGTGACGCCACTGCTGGCTGCCGGTCTCGTCGACGATTCGCTCGGCGTCACGCCCACCGGCTTGCCGGGCCGGCCCGCGAACCCGGTCGCGGTGGTCCCGGACTCCGTCATCGCGCTCGGGATCAAGGTGAACGTCGATGAGCTCATCGGCGTGGCGACCGATCTGACCACGCGGATCATCGCCTCCGATCGCGTGGAGCTGGCGTCGCACGATCCGGTCGCGGTGATGGACGCCATCGTCCGGATGTGCGCCCGCCTGCAGGAGCCGCTCGGCGACCTCCGGTCGAGCGTCGCCTCCATCGGCGTCTCGGTCTCGGGCGACGTGGACACCGCGACCGGCGTCGTCCGCGACTCGGCCATCATGGGCTGGCACGGTGTGGAGCTCGCCGCCGCGCTGCATGAGCACCTCGACGCCGAGATCGTGGTGGACAACGACGTGCGAGCGCTGACGATCGGCGAGCACTGGTTCGGCGTCGGGCTCGGTACGAGCTCGTTCGCCATCGTGACGATCGGCCGCGGCATCGGCAGCGGCCTCCACCTGAACGGCGAGGTCGTGGAGGGCGCTTACGGGGTCGCGGGCGAGATCGGCCACCTGCCGCTGACGTCGCCCGACCGCGTCTGCGCGTGCGGGCGCCGCGGCTGCGTCGAGGCGGTTGCCGCGACCAGCGCGATCGTCGCGACGGTCTCCGCGGCCCACGGCCGGCCCGTCACAGTCGAGGAGGCCGTCGCGCTGGCGCACGCGGGGGACCGTGCGGCCGTCGAAGCGTTCGGCGAGGCCGGTGCCGTCATCGGACTGGCGATCGCCAGCCTGGTCAACATGGTCGGGCCGGAGCTCGTCATCATCGGCGGCGAGGGCGTGGTCGAATTCGGACTCTTCGAGGAGCGTCTTCGCGCCGCCTATGCCGAGCACGTGTTCGAGTCCGCCGGCCGCTGCCGCATCGTCGTGAGGCCGCACACCTTCCAGGACTGGGCGCGTGGCGCGGCCGCCTCGGCCATCCGCTCCCTCGTCGTGTGACGCGCCTCAGTCCGCGGTCTGCTGGGGCGAGACGGTGATGGATTCGCGGAGCGCGGCCACCGCAGCGCCGCGGGCCCAATCGGTGAAGGTGTGGCGGCGGACGACCAGCCGGCAGTTGGCAGCGGCGCCGAACGCGTGCGCAAGGAACTCCTCGCGGAACCGGCGCTCGTAGAGGTCGTAGTCCATGACGCCCTCGCCGGCGATCACCACCACTTCGGGCCCGAACAGGTTCACAGTGGCGGCCACCGCGGCGCCGATGGCCGTGCCCGCCCGCTCGAAGGCGTCGACGGCTGCGGGGTCGCCCTCGTGTGCGAGACGGATGACGTCCGCCAGGGTGAGGTCCGGCTCCCCTCTTTCCAGGCTCACCGCGTCGCGGATGGCCCGGGATGACGCGACGGCCTCGACGCACCCGCGGCGGCCGCACACGCACAGGGCGTCGGACGATGCGAGCGGGAGGTGCCCGATCTCGCCCGCGACGCCGTGAGCGCCGACGACCACGTCGTCGTTCACGTAGATGCCGCATCCGATGCCCGCACCGATCGTGATGATGGCGAACGACTCCACGTCCCTGCCCGCTCCGAACCACTGCTCGGACTTCGCGAGGGCCCTCACGTCGTTCTCGACGGTGATCGGCAGCGGGATCTCGTCCGCCAGGCGGCTGCCCAGCGGGAAGTGAGTCCAGCCGAGCAGCGGGGAGTCGCGGACGAGCCCGGTCGTGCTGTCGATGTCGCCCGACACCGAGACGCCGACGCCGGTGAGGTTCGCAGCCGTGTCGCCGAGCTGCGCGATGAGCGACGTCACCGAGGTCACGATGGCGGCGACCGTGCTCTCCGGGTCGTGGCTCTTGAGCCGGCGACGGGTGGAGCCGAGCACCTCGTTGCCCAGGCTGACGGTCACGGCGAAGATCTCGTCCGCGTTCACCTTGACCCCGATCGCGATCATCGACCGCGAGACGACGCTGAGCGGACGGACGGGGCGGCCGGGGAAGGAGTGCTCGGCGTGCTCGCCCACGGTCACGTAGCCGCCCTCGATGAGCGGATTGACCGTCTTCGTCACCTTCGCCTGCGACAGGCCGGTGAGACGGCCGATGTCGAGCCGGCTGACCGGTCCGTGCGTGATGATGCGCGTGAAGATCTCGGCCGACCGGGGAGTCCCCAGTTCCGGCCGCCGACGGGTGCCCACGTCATCGAGTGGCATGTCGAGAGAGTACCCCATCGTGTCGCTTTCTTTCTTTCGTGTTCGAATGCGCAGCGTCCACGATTCGCGCGAATACGGGAGGATCGCAGGTTCGCGCGGCGGAGTGCGCCTGCTGTCAGGATAGATTATTGACAACGGTAAGGAAATAGGTTTTGCTGTATCCAGTCCGGGCGGACCGAGCGTCCATCCGGCTCGATCTGTTCAGGAGTCTTCGATGACGAAGCGGCAACACCGTTGGCACGCGGCGGTGCGCGGATGACCAGCGCCCCGCCCATGACGACCACCACCACCCGGCAACCGGCTCGGACCACTCCGCCGCCGAAAGCCCGCGTGACGACCCGGCGCAGGACCCTCGGTCAGCGCTGGCGCATCGCGCTCCGACGGCACTGGCAGCTGTACCTGCTGACGGTGCTGCCCCTCGCCTACTTCGCGATCTTCAAGTACGTGCCGATCTCCAACGCGATCATCGCGTTCAAGGACTACAGCCCGGTGCTGGGCGTGTGGGGGAGTCCCTGGAACGACTTCGCGAACTTCCAGGCGATGCTGCAGAACCCGCAGTTCCCCACCCTGGTCTCGAACACCCTGATCCTCTCCGGATACGCGGTGCTGGCGAGCTTCCCCATCCCGATCATCCTGGCGCTCGCGCTCAACGAGGTGCGTCACCGGTGGTTCCAGAAGACCGTGCAGATGGTCACGTACGCTCCGTACTTCATCTCCACGGTGGTCGTCGTGTCGATGCTCATCCTGATCATGGCCCCGCGACTGGGCGTCATCAGCCAGGTCTTCGGGTTCTTCGGCGTCCCGTCGCCCGACCTCCTGGGCAACCCCGACTACTTCCGCAACATCTACGTCTGGTCGGACGTGTGGCAGACCGCGGGCTACTCCGCCGTCATCTACATGGCGGCGCTCTCCGGCATCGACCCGTCGCTCTACGAGGCCGCGCGGATGGACGGCGCCTCCCGGCTCCGGAAGATCTGGCACGTCGACATCCCCGGGATCATGCCGACGGCCATGATCGTGCTCATCCTGAGCGTCGGGAACATCATGGCGATCGGCTTCGAGAAGGTCTACCTGCTGCAGAACCCGCTCAACCTGGGGCAGTCGGAGATCATCGCCACCTACGTCTACAAGCTGGGCATCCTCAACGCCGACTTCGGGACGGCGACCGCCGTCGGCCTCTTCAATTCCGTCGTGAACCTCGTGCTCCTGCTGGTCGTCAACTGGGTGGCACGCCGAGTGAGTGGGAGCGGACTGTGGTGACCATCGATCTTCCGGCCGAGCGCGCGCGGCAGAAGGCGCGTGCGAAGCGCATCAAGAAGCCCCGCCGCATCAAGGAGTCTCCGGGCGACCGCGCGCTGCTCGTCGTCATCTACCTCGGGCTCACGCTGGCGGTCCTCGTCGTCCTCCTGCCCCTGCTGTTCATCCTCGCCAGCTCCTTCTCCTCGCCGCATGCGGTGACGGCGGGCCAGGTCTTCCTCTGGCCGGTGGACTTCACGCTCAAGGGGTACCAGACGGTCCTGGCGGACCCGCAGGTGCTGATGGGCTACGCCAACTCGCTGTTCTACATGGTCGCGGGCACCCTGATCAGCACCACCCTCACGGTCTGCATCGCGTGGCCGCTGTCGCGCCCGTCGTTCATGGGCCGCAACGTGATCATGTCGCTGCTGCTGTTCACCATGCTGTTCAGCGGCGGACTGATCCCGACCTACATGGTCGTGCAGAACCTCGGCCTCCTCGACACGCGCTGGGCGCTCCTGCTGCCGCAGGCTGTCGCGGTGTGGCAGGTCATCATCGCGCGGACGTTCTTCCGCTCGGCGATCCCCGAAGAACTCGTCGAGGCCGCGTCCCTCGACGGTGCGAGCGACTTCCGGTTCCTGTGGACCGTCGTGCTCCCGCTCTCGAAGCCCCTGATCGCCGTCATCGCGCTCATGTACGCGATCGGCCAGTGGAACGGCTACTTCGACGCGCTCCTCTATCTGAAGAGCTCGGACCTGTTCCCGCTCCAGCTCGTCCTGCGCAACATCCTGGTCCTCAACGCGACCAACGGAGGCGTGAGCGACCTGGCGGCTCAGGCGCAGAACCAGGAGCTCGTGAACCTCCTCAAGTACGCGCTCATCGTGATCACGAGCGTCCCGGTGCTGATCATCTATCCGTTCGTCGCCCGGTACTTCAACAAAGGCGTGCTCATCGGTTCGGTCAAAGGCTGAGCCGGCCGATCGAGCATCATCTCCCACCACACACGGCACCATCCACATCACTGACACACCCGAAGTTCCAAAGGAGGAACGCACCATGTTCTCGAAGACTGATCGACGACCCCGCCGGGTCCGGTCGCGGGCGCTCGTCGCCGCGGTGGGCGGCACCGCCGCGCTGCTGGCCCTCTCCGCCTGCACCCCCGCGAGCGGGTCGGGTGCCGACGACAAGATCGGCGGGACGGCGCACCTGAGCGTGTTCGCCCAGCAGGGCACCGGACAGGATCTGGCCACAAACGCCTTCACCAAGGAGGTGGAGAAGAAGTTCAACATCAAGTTCTCCTGGCAGACCACGACGCAGGACTCGTCGGTGGCGCCCGAGAAGCGGCAGATCCTGATGGCGAGCGGCGACTATCCCGACGCGTTCCTCCTCATCCCCTGGGTGGACCAGTTCAATCAGGTCGACGTCGAGAAGCTGGCGAAGCAGGGCGTCGCGCTGCCGCTCAACGACCTCATCAAGCAGTACGCCCCCGACATCCAGAAGGCGCTCGACAGCAACCCGGACTACAAGGCGATGGCGACCTCGCCCGACGGCAAGATCTACGGCCTGCCGCAGCTGGCCGAGACACTGCACATCCAGTACCCGTCGAAGCTCTGGATGAACACGGAGTGGCTGAAGAAGCTCGGCCTCCAGATGCCCAAGACCACCGACGAGATGACGAAGGTGCTCGAGGCGTTCAAGAACGACGACCCGAACGGCAATGGTCAGAAGGACGAGATCCCGCTCAGCGGCGACTCGCACGACACCCTGATCCCGTTCTTCATGAACGCGTTCATCTACGACCCGCAGAACCCGGACAAGGGCATCCAGTCGACGACGGTCCTCAACAAGGGCAAGGTCGACATCCAGGCGAACAAGGACGGCTGGCGCGAGGGCCTGAAGTACATCAAGTCGCTGTGGGATGCGGGTCTGATCGACAAGGGCGCGTTCACGCAGAACCCCGCGGCGCTCGCCCAGGAGGGCAACAACGAGGGTCCGGTGCTGCTCGGAAGTGCGAGCGGGCTGCACCCGTACATCTTCGTCAGCCCCGGCGCGAAGGATGGCCGCGACAAGCAGTACGACGCGGTCCCGCCGCTCACCGGTCCGGACGGAGCGGACTACGCCACGTACGCCTTCGGCAGCACGCCGGGCGCGACGTTCATGCTCACGAACAAGGCGTCGAAGAACGACCAGGTGGCCGCGATCAAGCTCGTGAACTACCTGTTCACCGAGAAGGGCCAGCTCGACGGCAACTTCGGCCCGGAGGGCAAGGGATGGGGCAAGGCGCCCGCGGGCTCCGAAGCGCTCAACCCCGACGTGAAGGCGCAGTTCGTCAACCTGCAGCTCTCTCAGGATGAGGCCAACGCCGTCCAGTGGGGTGCGCTGTCCACCTACAACCAGAACGCCGCGTTCCGTGAGTCGCAGGCCGTGCCGACGGACATCTACGACACGTCCGGGTACGAGCGCCGGCTGTTCCAGGCGACGCAGCTCTACCAGGGCCACGAGGACAAGAGCCAGATCTACCCGAGTTGGAAGGTGTGGCCGGATCCCGCGAAGGCGACGCAGGTGGCGACCCAGCAGACGAACATCGACAACTACGTCACGCAGAACGCCCTCGCCTTCATCACGGGTTCGAAGAGCCTCGACAGCGACTGGGATTCCTACGTGAAGGGCTTCGACGGCCTTGGGCTGAAGGACTACCTCAGCACGCTGCAGAAGGCGTACGACGCGTCGAAGAAGTAGTGCCCGCGGACGCCGGCGGGGACATCCCCGCCGGCGTCCGTCACACGCCGAGAAGGCGTTCCGTCTCGGCCCACAGCCGCTGCTCCCACTCCGGGTCGCCACCCGGGTGCGCCGGCGTCAACGGCTTCGCACTCCGCACCGAGTAGTACCCGCCGGTTGTGCCGGCGAACGCGGGATCGGTGGCCAGCCGGACGATCAGGCCGGCGCCGTGGTCCGGATCGCCGATGCGCAGCAGGCGCAACGCGCGCTCGAGCGGTGCGGCGAAGCGCAGCTCCCGTCCCAGACCGGTCACGTTGAAGCCCGGGTCCAGGCAGTTCGCGGTGGCGCCGGTGTCCTCGATCCGCCGGGCGAGCTCCCGGGTGAACATGATGTCGAGGAGCTTCGTCTTTCCGTAGACGACGGAGGATCCCCGCGCGGTGAACGGAGTCGTGTCGGTCAGATCCTCGGGCAGCGCGAGCGTGCCGTGCCGACGGGAGGCTTCGGAGGCGACGTTCACGATCCGCGCTCCCGGCGTCCGCGTGAGCACGGGGAGCAGCTCCCGCGTGAGCAGCCACGGCGCGAGGTAGTTCACGGCGACCATCTCGGGGAAGCCATCGGCGGTCACCCGCTGCTCGAACGCGTGGATGCCGGCGTTGTTCACGAGGACGTCGACCTGCTCGTAGGCGCCGGCGATCTCCCGCCCGACCCGGCGGACGTCGTCCAGGCGGGTGAGGTCGGCCGAGAACACGCGGACCTCCGCGCCCGGGTGGACCTCTTCGATCTCGGCGCGCGTGGCATCGGCGCGGCGGGCATCCCGAGACGTGATCGCCAGTCGGGCGCCCTGGCGGGCCAGCTCGATGGCGGCGAGCCGCCCGAGGCCGCTGGTGGCGCCGGTGATGACGATGGTCGGTGGATGCGCGGACGAGCCGGATAAAGTGGGCATTTCCACACCATAAAGAATTGATGGGGAAATGTCCACTAACTCACAGGCGGGCGCGGACCGCCGGGCAGCCGAACTCGCCCTCGGCGTCGAGCTCAACGCCCTGCTCAGCGCATCCCGTGCCCTCACCGAGCGCAGCGCCGCCGTCTTCCACCCGGGCGTCCAGCCGGCCGCCTTCCATGTGGCCCGCTGGCTGTATGCCTACGGCCCGGCGAACCCGAGCGCCGTGGCCGACGCGGTCGCGATGGACCGCAGCTCCACCAGCGCCCTCATCCGCCAGCTGAAGGCCGCCGGCCTCGTCGAGAGCACCCCCGACCCGGCCGACGGCCGGGCCGTGCGGGTATCGCTGACGCCCGCCGGCGCCGAGCGGGTGCGCGAGGCGCTCGACCTGCGCGGAACCGCCTTCTTCGAGCGCACCGCGGACTGGTCGATCGCGGACCTCCGCACGCTCGTGCGCCTCCTGCACGAGCTGACGGGGCCGCGCGGCGGCGGGAGCGCATCCTCTCCGACGGAATAGCACGCCCCGCCCCACGGTTTCGCCGAATGTGACGATCACCGGCATGCGCGCCCCCGCCACACTGGACGAGCTGCTCTCCACGCTCGAGTGGCACGTGGATGCGTCGCGCCGCGAAGCGTTCGACCGCGGGATCCGGATCCGGTTGGAGGGCCCGACCTTCGTCTACGTCGTCGACGGATCCGTGCGCGTGCGCTCCACCGGACCGCGGGCGATGTCGTTCGCCTACGGCGCGGGCGACGTGGTCTTCCTGCCCGGTCGGCACGACTCCGAGCTGAGCGCCGACGGCCCCGGCGAGGTCGTCGTCACCGCGCTCCGGCCGACAGCCGGATTCCACGCCCTCGACCTGCTGCCCGACCATCTCGGCGTCCATCGGCTCGCCGACCTCGACCCCGGTGTCGCGCTGCTCGCCTCCCGGATGGGCTGCCAGACCGCGGTCCGTCGCGCCGGCGACCGCGTGATCTGCGGCCGGATGGCGACCACGATCATCTCCGTCGCGATCCGCGCCTGGGCCGAGGGCGATTGCGCGCCCGACAACTGGCCCGTCGCCGTGGAGGACCCCTTCCTCAGCCGCGTGCTCGACGCCATGCACACGAACCCGGGGCACCCGTGGACGCTGCGCGACCTCGCCGCCGTCGGCGCGATGTCGCGGACCACGTTCGCCGAGCGCTTCCGCGAGCAGGTCGGTCAGTCGCCGGCGAGCTACCTCGCGCAGGTGCGGATGGAGGCGGCCATGACCTACCTCTCGCAGGACGGCCTCACCGTGAGCGAGACCGCCCGCCTCCTCGGCTACGAGTCGGACGCGGGCTTCAGCCGCGCGTTCCGCCGCCACACCGGGGCGGTCCCGTCCGTGTGGCGGCAGCGCGCGAGCTGAACGCCGCCGATGGCGGTGGATGGCCCGCCGCGCTAGTGTCGCCTCATGCAGACGCCCCGCTCGGGTGCACCTCGGCGCCTCCCCGTTCCGCTCGTCGTCCTCCTCCTCGTCGGCGCTCTCGCGACGGTCGTGGGCGAAGGGTGGTTCCTGACCGCGAAGGCCGCGGTCGCGAACAGTGCGCAACGGTCGAATTCCCTGCCGACTCTCCCGGTGCACGTCTACGCGCAGTACACCCAGCACCTGCCCGCGATCGACACCTCCGGTCTCTGGACCGGCCTGCTGATCGCCGGGCTGGGCATCGCAGCGCTCCTGGCGGCCGCGGTCGTCGCGATCAGGCGGTCATCCGTCCGCTGATCGGGCGTGGGCCGAGTGGATGCGGCCGGCATCCACTCGACTCGCTCAGCGCAGAGCCGCGCTGCGTCGCCCGGCGCTGCCGAACAGCACGACCCCGACCGCGACGACGGCCACGGCGACGAAGTAGGTGAACCGCACGTCGACCGTGTCGACGAGGAGGCCTCCCACGCCTGCGCCGAGCGTGATCGCCAGCTGGAACCCGGCGACGACCAGGCCGCCGGCCGCCTCCAGCCGATCCGGGATGTAGCGGCCGGCCCACGTGTTGATGACCGCGGGCCAGGCGCCGAAGCCGAAGCCCCAGACCACGACGGCCGCCGCCACGACGATGACCGACCCCTGTCCGACGATCGCGAGCAGGATGGCGCCGGCGATCAGCGACGGCTGCAGGTAGCGCAGCAGCGCCAGGTGTCGATCGGCAAGCGCCCCGACGACCAGGTTGCCGATCACTCCGCCGACGCCGAAGGCCACGAGCAGCGCGGCCGCGAACGCGGTGTCCAGCCCGGGCACCTGGTCGAGGGTGAGCCGGATGAACGTGTACGCCATGAAGTGGCCGAGGACGATCAGGATGTGACCGGCCAGCCCCTGGCGCACTCCCGGCCGCCGCAGCGTGTCGCCGAGGATGCGCAGGCTCGACGCCTCGGCCGGGGCGACCGGGGGCAGCGCGAGACGCATCGCGACCGCGACCAGGGCGGTGAGGATCGCCGCTCCGACGAAGACGCCACGCCAATCCACGAGGGCGGTGAGGTACACGCCGACCGGGACGCCGGCGACGACCGCGAGCGTCATTCCGGCGCTCACCGTTGTCAGCGCGCGGCCGAGCCGGTCGGGGGTCGCGAGCGATGCGGCGACGGTCAGCGACATCGACCAGAAGCCGCTAATCGCGACGCCGATGAGCAGTCGCGCGATCAGCAGGACCCACAGCGAGGGTGCGAGCGCCACGGCGAGATTGGAGACGGCCGCGAGTGCCGCGACCAGCACGAGCAGCGTCCGGCGGTCCATCCGCGGGATCAGG
Organism: Cryocola sp. 340MFSha3.1; assembly: GCF_000383315.1. Classification (NCBI taxonomy): domain Bacteria; kingdom Bacillati; phylum Actinomycetota; class Actinomycetes; order Micrococcales; family Microbacteriaceae; genus Cryocola; species Cryocola sp. 340MFSha3.1. Next base: position 1,474,959 of record NZ_KB911087.1, on the reverse strand, counting down.
ATGCCGATGGTCGGCGCGGCGAGGAACCCGACGAACGCGGTCACGGTCACCGTCTGTCCGGCCTGCCCCGGTGTCACGCCGAGCTCTGCGGCCATCGCGGTCAGCACACCGGACGGCAGGAACTCTGCGGTCACCAGCACGAAGCTGGTCAGGAACATGACGATGAGGCCGGCCCAACGCGTGTGCGTGAGCGGCTGGGCGGCGGGGGAGGTGGCCCGGATGGGCGAAGTGTCTGTCGTCACCCTTCGACTCTGCCGGATCGCAGCCGTCGGCACCTGACTCTGCGTCCGGCGTCGGGCGACCGAGCGTCCCGTGTCGGCGGTCATCGGTCCGCTGCTCGGAGCGCGGCGATCGCGACCTCGTGCGAGACGACCGGCGCGTATCCCAGCTCTTCGACCGCCTTGGCCGTGCGGAGCGTGCAGGACTGACCGAGGAACCAGAGCACGGGGACGGGCACGACCTGCTCGGCGGTGGCCGCGTCGATCTCCTGGTCGGGCACGGGCGCGCCGACGAGCTCGAGTTGCAGGCTGACGAAATCGCGCAGGTCGACCCGCTCCTGATCGGTCACGAAGTACGCCTGACCGGCTCGGCCACGCGTCCAGCCGAGGAGGAGTCCCTCGACGGCGTTGTCGACGTGCGTGACATCGGTGAGGTGGTGGCCGCCCTCGATCCAGGGCAGCTGCCCGGCGCGTGCCGCATCGGCGAAACTCGCGATCAGGCTGCTCTCCGGTCCCCAGACGAAGCGGGGCCGGATGACGACGGTGGTGAAATCGGGGCCGTCGGCGTCGAGCACGATCTGCTCCGCCATCGCCTTCGACGCGCTGTATGCGGCGGGCGAGTCCGGTCGCAGAGGTGCGCTCTCATCCACATCGCGGAGGGGTTCGCCGGCCATCAGCGCCGCTTCGGTCCCGCAGTGCACGAAGCGTGGAACGCCTGCCGCTTGCGCCGCCTCGACGACGGAGCGCGTCCCCTCGACGGTCACGCGCTCGTGGCGCTCCCAGGGGGCGAGGATGTCGGTCTCCGCTGCGAGGTGGAACACGACATCCATGCCGGCGATGGCGCGCGTCAGGGCCGCGGTGTCGCTCAGCTCGGCCAGCACGGCCTTCGCGCCGGCCCGGGTCACCACCTCGGCCGAGCGCTCGCTGCGCACCAGCGCCGTCACCTCATGGCCCTCCTCGATGAGGCGGCTGATCAGCCGCCGTCCGATGAAGCCCGATCCACCTGTCACGAACACGTTCATGGGGAACTCTCCTTACCTGTCGAGGGGTCCAGCAGTCCGGGACCGGGATGTGTTCCCTCGAAAGCATCGAGGTATTGGACGGTACTCATAAACTTCTTCTATGCCGTCGCTCCGCGCCCTCGCTTGCCTCGTCGCCGTCGCCGATGCCGGATCCATCACGGAGGCGGCGCGCTCGCTCTACCTGTCGCAGCCGGCCGTCTCGCATCACCTGCTTCAACTGGAGCAGGAGGCTGGTGTCGCGCTCATCGTGAGGGAGACGCGGGGCGTGCGGCTCACCCCGGCCGGCCGCGCCGCGCTCGTGGAGGCCCGACGCGCTGTCGATGCGGCCGGCGCAGCGCTGCCGGCCGCGGCAGCCGCGGGCCGGGCGACGGGCGGCACCATCCGGATCGGATGCGCTCAGAGCCTCGTGACCGTGCTCGCGCCGGTCCTGGTGGATTGGCATCGGCGACGGGCCGACGTGCTCCTCACGCTGCGCGAGTTCACCACGGTGGAGGAGGTCACCGCGCAACTGGACGGCGACGAGATCGACCTCGTCGTGATTGCCGGACCGGCGCCGGCTCGTTTCGTGGGCACAGCGCTCGGAGACGAGGAGATCGTCCTGGTCACCTCCGCCGATCATCCCCTCGCCGCATCCGACCGGGTGGAACGGCAGGCGCTCGACGGCGTCTCGCTGGTGCACTACGCCCCCGAGAACAGTCTGAGCGGCTGGCTGGACCAGGCGTTCGCGCGATCCGGGGTACGGCCGACGGTCATCATGCGCACGGCGGTGACCGCCGCCGCCCCGCAGCTCGCTGCCGCCGGTCTGGGTGTCTCGGTGTGCCCGGCGAGCGCGGTGCCGGCGGGCCTTCCCGGTGCGGTGCTCTCTTTCTCTCCGACGTGGACCCGCGAGCTCGTCGCAACGACCCGCACCGCTCCGGACGGTCTCGTCGCGCACCTCGTCGCGGACATCCGCGACCGGTTGGCCGTTTCGCCTGCCCAGCGACGCATCCCCGGCTGACGCGCCGTGATAGCGTGCTCTCGCTCGGCTGGCTGAGGGGGAGACGAGGATGGCGAGAAGCGCGACGGCCCGGAGGACGATCGACCCGCTGGCCCGTCCGATCATGCTCGGCCGCGACATCGAGCCGCGCGTCGCGGCGGTGCTGCTCCGCCCGTTCGGTTATCTGCTGGTATCCGTCGTCTGGGTGGTGCTGTTCCTCGCGTGCGTCGCCACCGCCGTCGTCGCCCTGCCGGCCGCACTGTCGGGCACCGTGGGCGACGCCGGGTTGGCGGCCTCGCCCGCCTTCCATCGCTCCGACACGTGGATGGCGTTCATCGTGATCCCGCTCGTCATGGCGGTCCTGGGCTGCGTCGGGTACCTCCTGATCCTGGCGTCGCTCGGGAACATGCTGGCCGCCCTCACCCTGTTCGCCCGGAGCCTGCGGCCGTCGTTCCGGCACGAGCGGCTCTCGGCCAGCATCCGGGCGGCCGGCGGTGAGGCCGTCGGACCCGCGACCACCGCCGTGACGGGGGTCTCGCTCTCGCTGCTTCCGATGCGCCTCACCCGCTGGACCAAGTTCGTGATGATCGTGCAGTTCAACGGGTGGGTCATCAACGGCCCGATGTTCAGCATCGGATCGGTGTGGGGAGCCCTCTACGTCTTCACGGTCGGATGGGTGCTGTGGCCCGCGACCGGCGTCGGTCTCGTCGTGTGCGGCGTCGTCAGCGCGGCCCTCGCGGGCGTCCTGCTGTGGATGATCTGGCAGCGCCGGTCGGTGTTCCCCACGGTCATGCCGGGAGCGCTCGAGAACAGTCCGTACCGCTGGTCCTGGCCCAACAAGCCGCCGGTCGCGAAGAAGCGCAACCGGCGGACGATGCCGTCTTCCTGACAGCCCCGCCGCTGCCGGTCAGGCGTACTCGGGCCGGCCCCCGACGCGGTACGTGAGGGCGACGATGCCCGTGGGGAACACGCGCGTGTCGGTGAGGTCGAGGGCGAAGTCGAGTCCCCGTTCGGGCAACCAGCGCTCGCCCTCGCCGACGATCACCGGGAACTGGACGAGGTTCAGCTCGTCGACCAGCTCGTTCTCCAGCAGCCATCGTGCGAGCGCCGCGCTTCCCACCACCAGCAGTTCGCCATCCGCGTGGGCCTTCAGCTCGCGGACCCGGTCCGCGACATCCCCGGAGATGACCGTCGTGCCCTGCCAGGTCGGCGCGGTCAGGGTGCGGGAGACCACGTACTTCGGCCGGGAACTGATCGCCTCACCGAAACCGCCGTCGTCGCTGCGGGCGCCCCAGTAGGTCTCGAACAGCCCGTAGGTCTTCCGCCCGAGCAGGAAGGCGTCGGGACGCCGCCAGGTGTCGAGGATGTACTGCACGGCCTCGCCGTCGTTCAGCGGAAGCGCCCAGCCGCCGCGGGTGAATCCGGGGTCCATCTCCTCGTTGTTTCCGCCGTTCGCCTGGGCGACGCCATCGAGGGTGACCTGGAGACTGATCGTGAGCTTCATGGTGTGATTTCCTCTCTCTCACCCCTGCAACGAACGACTCTCCTCCATTTCGACAGCGTCCACGTGCGATCACTCGAGCAATATCTTCACCTTGCGCTGATGCCAGACGATCGGCGCCGGGAGCTCGTCGCTCATCATCGCGAGCACGCGCAGCACGATGATGTCGTGATCGCCCGCGGGATAGCGGTGCTCGACGACGCACTCCAGCCAGGTGGGCGATCCTTCGAGGAACACCGCGCCGGACGGAAGCTCGGCTTTGCGGACACCGCGCAGCCGGTTCTGCTTGTCTCGCGAGGCGAGCTGACTGGTCTTGCCCGCGTGGTCTTCGCCGAGGATGGACACTCCGATCACCGGGGCGCTCGCCAGTTCCGGCCAGGTCGTCGAGCTCCGCTGCGCCGCGAAGGACACCATCGGCGGATCGTAGGAGACGCCGACCGAGAAGGAGGAGGCGATCATCACGACCGGCTCGCCGCCGATGGTCGCGGCCAGCGCAGCGACCCCGGACGGGAACCCGGCGAAGGCCGCTCTCATCTCCTCCGGGTCTGAGGTGAAGTCGTACGTCATCGTCATCGTGATCGGTCCTCCCGCAGAGAAGCATGGATCGCGGGGGCCCACGCGGTCACCCAGGTGTCGAGTGCCCCCTCCTCGGCATAGCGCGAGTCCAGTTGGTAGAGGCCCTGGGCGGGACAGACCGCGCCGAGCTCGACCAGCACGGGCTTGAGCGTCAGCTCGGGAGCGAGGGCGTGCGTCGGACCCCCGCCCAGCATCAGCGGGATGCCGACCTGACCGGCGAGGCCGGTGGCCGTCGCGAACTGGTCGAGGAAGAGCTTGAGCAGCCCCGAGTAGGTGCCCTTGAACGTGGGGGATGCGGCGATCACGAGGTCCGCATCCTGTACCCGGGCCACGGCTTCGGCGACGACCGGGTCGCCGAAGCCGAGGACACCGGCGCCCAGCTCGGACACCTCGATCGTCGTCGCGGTCGCCCCGAGGGCGGACGCGAGGCGCTCGGCGGCGTCGCGGGTGCGCGACTGCGGCTTGGGGTTGCCCACGATGACGGCGGCTGTGAACATCAGGAGACCTTCCTTTCGTGTGATTGCCGGGCGATGAGCAGCGAGCGGGCCTCCCGCTCGTCCTGCCGCATGGCCTCGACCAGTTCCTCGGGGCTCGCGAAGGCCCTCTGCGTGCGGATGAGCCGATCCGTCGTCACCTCGGCGCGGCGTCCGTAGAGGTCGCCCGCGAAGTCGAGCACGTGGACCTCGATCGTGTGTGCCCGGCCGGGAAAGGTGTCGTTCGTCCCGATCGAGATCAGCGCAGGCAGCGGCTCGCTCCATGTCTCGGCGCGGAACCCGCCGATGTAGACGCCGTCGGCCGGCAGGCCGGCCCGCTCCTCCAGGTCGAGGTTCGCGGTGGGGAAGCCCAGGCCGAGTCCCGCGCCCGCGCCCCCCACGACGGTGCCGATGAGGATGCCGCCGCGGTCCTGGTCGCTCGCGTCGCCGGCGTCCGTCGGGGTGACGCGGAGGAGGGAGGCGGCGACGATGCTCAGCACGCCCACGAGCGCGAGCACCGCCAGCGCGACGGCGTTGCCCGTCCACGCCAGCACGACCGCCGTCGCGGCGCTCCCGAGCACGGCGCCCAGCTGCTTCACGGAATTGAAAGCGCCGGAGGCCGCTCCGATCGACGACCGCTCGACCGAAGTGACCGTGGCGATGGAGAAGGGCGACCACAGGAACGAGTTCGCGATCCCGAACAGAGCGAACACCCCGGCGATCGCCCAGATCGGCGCCTCCGCCCAGACGAGCGCCGCCGTGCCGCCGATCGAGAGCACGAGCGCGACGCCGCCGATCACCGCGACCACCCGCAGCCCGACGGTGTTGTTCAGCCGGGCGGACACCGGAGCGGCAAGGAGGCAGACGACGCCCATCGGGACCAGGACGATCGAGGCCGTCACCACATCCAGCCCCCGATCCTCCTGCAGCGCCAGCATCAGCGGGATGGGCGCGGAGCCGACACAGAACGCGGCCGCCGCCGCGCCCCAGGAGGCGGTGACGAAGCCGTGGCTGCGGAACAGCGACACCGGCAGCAGCGCGCGGTCGAGGGACCGGCGTTGCAGCCACACCACGCTCGTGACGAGCGCAGCGCCCATCACCACCAGGAGCCACCGAGGGATATTGGCCACGGAGGAGGAGGCCGCGTCGGTTCCCTGGATGCCCATGACGAGCGCGGCGACCCCGAGGGCGTTGCCCGCCATCGCCCAGAGCGGGATGCGCGCGGGCAGGCGCTCGGACGCCGGCACCCACAGCAGCACGGCGACCGCCGTGATCACGCCGATGGGCAGGTTGACCGCGAAGATCGACGGCCAGCCCGCCGCACCGACGAGAAGGCCTCCCAGGATGGGACCGGCGACCGTGGCGGCTCCGCCGACAGCACCCCAGATCCCCAGTGCGATCGCGAGTCGCGGCGGAGCGAACAGCGTCCGGATGATCGTGAGGCACTGCGGCGTCATCAGCGCGGCTCCGACGCCCTGGGCGACGCGCCAGCCGATGAGCGAGCCGATGTCCTGCGAGACCGCGCACAGGACGGACCCGATCGTGAACGCGGCCAGCCCGATCAGGTAGACCCGACGTCGGCCGAACCGGTCGCCCAGCCTCCCGGCGATCAGCAGAGGGACCGCGTAGGCGACCAGGTACCCGCTGTTGATCCAGATCGCGAGGGTCGACGTCGTTCCGAGCCCGGCGATCAGGGCCGGCAGCGCGACCGAGGTGATGGTGCTGTCCAGCAGCAGCATGAAGAAGCCGAGACACAGGCTGCTCAGGGCGAGCCAGTCCCGCGTCGTACGCCGCACAGCGCCACCCACCTCAGACCGCCAGGTTCTCGCGCAGGGTCGAGCCGGGGTAGCGCGGCGCGAGGGCGCCGCGCCGGCGGAGCTCCGGGACGAGCAGCTCGCTCAGGTCGGCGAGCCCCGACGGCATCGACAGGGGGCTCGACAGCATGTACCCGCCGCGCGAGCCGGTCTGGGCGAAGTTCTCCTCCAGGGCGTCGGCGACCGTGGCGGCATCGCCGACGACGGTGTGGTCGAGTCCGCTGGCCGCCTCGAAGCCGTGCTCGAAGAACTCGGCCCGGCTGATGGTGTGGTCCTCGCCGAACTCCGCGACGAGCGCGCCGACGAAACCGGCCGGGCTCGCCTGGGCCGCGACGATCTCATCCCGGAGCTCGCCCAGCCGGAACGATGCGGGCAGCGTGGAGAAGTCGTACCCGGCGTTGTGCGACAGCATGGTGCCGACGGCCTCGTCCGTCCAGAAGTCGAGCACCGCATCCCGCCGCGCAGACGCCTCCGCTGCCGTGCGGCCCACGATCGCCTGCGTCGCCCACAGGATGCCCACGTGCTCCGCATCGCGCCCCTCGGCGGTGAGCGCCTCGTCGAGCAGGCGCCGGTGACGCTGCTGACCGGCGAGGCTTCCGCCGAAGCCGAAGACGAGATCCGCGAACGCCGCAGAACCCGCGATTCCGCGCGGAGAGTTGCCGGCCTGCACGATCACGGGGTGCACCTGCGGGCTCGGCACCGAGGCGAGCGGACCCTTGACGGTGAAGAACCGCCCGTCGTGGTCGATCGGGCGCACCTTCGACGGGTCGGCGAACCGCCCCGTCGCCGCGTCGCGGACGATCGCGTCGGGGGCCACCGAGTCCCATAGCGCCCGGCAGACCTGGATGAACTCCTCCATCCGCTCGTAGCGCAGGTCGTGGTCGATCAGCTGCGCGTAGCCGTAGTTCGCGGCGTCGGCCCCCCGACTGGAGGCGACGACGTTGAAGGCGATCCGGCCCCCGGTCACGTGGTCGAGTGAGTTGAGAAGGCGCGCGACGTAGAAGGGGTGCATGAAGGTGGAGGAGTAGGTGAGCCCGAAGCCGATGCTCTCCGTGACGGTCGACATCGCGGCGATGATCGGCGACATGTCCTGACGCGGCCACTGGATGCCCCACTCCACCGCCGGGTCGATGCTTCCCCGCCAGGTGCTCGGGATGCCGGAGCCGTCGCCGAAGAACAGCATGTCCACGCCGGCGCGCTCGGCGGTGCGAGCCACCTCCAGGTACATGCGCACGTCGGGGAACTGCTGCCCGACCCACGACCCGGGCTGAGCCCAGCGGCCCTCGGTGTGCGTGAACGACAGATCGTAGGCGATGTGCATGCCGCTCACGCGGTCACCTGCTTCCAGAGGGACACGACCTCGTCGGTGTCCGAGAGCACGGCGACGTTGAGCTCCAGCTGGACGAGCGCCGCCTCGTTCACGGCGAGGTCGTATGCGGCGGTCGCGTCCCGGGGCACGACGACCGGCCAGTCGAGCTGCATCGCGTCCTGGGCCGTCGCGTCGACGCAGCACTCGCTGGTGAGGCCGACGATGGTGAGCCAGTCGTAGCCGGCGGTGCGCATCCGCTGGTCGAGGTCGGTCCCGAGGAAGCCGCTGTACCCGCGCTTCACGACGCGGAGCTCGCCGTCTGCCGGCTGCATCCGGTACCACTCCGCGCCGGGCGTTCCGACGATGCACGGCTCCGACTCGCCCATCGGGGCGTCGTAGTCGCCCTCGCGCAGCCAGTTGCTCGAGCGCCAGGGACGGGACGGGTCGCTGCCGAGCTCCACCCAGACCACCGGCACGCCCAGCTCCCGGGCGGCGTCCACCAGGGCGCCGATGCGGGTCACGGTCGCGTCGAGCTCGGCGACGACCTCCTCGCTCAGACCGTAGGCGCCCAGCGCGGCCGGGTCGCCGAAGTCGCGCTGGACGTCGACGACGACGAGAGCGGGTGCGCTCCCGGGCCGCGTCAGCTGCGCGAACTGCGCCTCGCGGAGGGCGCTCACCGGTCGCCACCCGCGTCGTGGGCGCGCAGCGCCGGGAGGACCGTCTCGCCGAACAGGACCATGTCCTGGTCGTACTCGGGGAAGATCAGCATGAGGCCGTCCAGATCCGCCTCGCCCACGATGTACTGGATGTGCTCGGTGACGGTCTCCGCGGACCCCGCCACGTACGCCGTCTGGAACGCCGCCTCGCCGACGGCTCCCGATGCCCACGCGCGAGCCTGGTCCTCCGGGACGCCCCACGACGCCCGCATGTTCGCCAGAGCCTCCCGGTCGACGCCGGCGCCCCACTCCTTCACCTTGGCCTCGGCGAGCGCGTCGGTCTCATCCTGGACGACGGTGAGCATGGAGTACGTCTTGCACGTGCGGCCGTTCGCCTCGGCCCTGGCGTGGACGTCGGCGGAGAGCTCCTTCATCTCCTCCAGGCTGTCGCCGGCGAGGAAGGCCCCGTCGGCGAACCGCGCCTGGAAGGCGCGTGCGGCCTCCGACTTCCCCGCGCTGATGATGGTCGGCGTCGAGGACGGGTGCGGGCGCGACTCGCAGTCGACCAGGTCGAAGTACGGGGTGTGCATGGTGACGGAGTCCTCCGACCACAGCCGGGTGACGGCCTCCGTCCACAGCTCGGTCATCGCGTAGCGGTCGGCGTGGCTGAGGGTGGGGTCCCAGATGCCGAACTGCTCGAACTCGCCGGCGTAGGCGCCGTTGACGATGTTCATGCCCGCACGGCCCCGGGACACGTCCTGCAGCGTTGCGTACATCTTCGCGGCGATCGCCGGGTTGTGCACGTTGGCGTGCATGGTGGCCCAGATCTTGACCCGCTCGGTGGCCTCGGCGAGCGCCGACATCATGGTCATCGACTCCAGCGAACGGCCCCAGTGGTCTGTTGTGCCGCCGAAACCGCGCCACTTCGCCATCGACATGATGAAGTCGAGACCGATCTCCTCGGCGTGCAGGGCGGCACGCTTGTTCCAGGCGTACGTGGCTTCGGGATGGGGGGCGGTGGTGGACAGCATCCAGCCGCCGTTCCCGATCGGGAGGAAGATCCCATAGTCTTTCGCGGGCATTGCTCGCCTTTCGCTGCGCTCGGTGGTGTGGTTACGGGGCGGGCCAGATCAGGGTGTCGCCCTTGTAGATGGCCTCGATGTAGGAGTTGTCGAACCACTTCGCCGCCTCGTCGCCGGTCACGCTGTCCGGGACGATCTCGAACTGGTGCAGCATGTCGACGAGCTTCGTCACGTTGGCCGGGTCCATCCCGCCGAGCGGCTGGCCGGGGGTCGGGTTGTCGGCCACCACCTGGGTCTCGGTCTTCCAGATCGTGGCGTTCAGCTTCTTGTCGTAGGTGGCGCCACCGGACAGGTCGGCCGCGAAGCCGACGCACTTCTCGGTGTTCGCGTCGCTGGCGCTGCAGTAGTCGTAGGCGTGCAGGGCGGCGCGGAGGACGTCCTGCACCGCGGTGGGGTGGGCCTTCGCGAAGGCCGGGTTGACCGCCATGGCGCCGAGCGAGCTGGGGATGCCGTACTTCACCGGCTGCCAGACCGTGACCTTGTCACCGGCCGCCTTGAGCTGGTTCGGCTCGTTGGAGATGAATCCGGTCAGCGCGGCGAGGCCGTCCTGCTTGCGCGGAAGCACCGACGGGTCGTAGCCCTCCTTGACCAGGGTGAGGGACTTCCAGTGGACGCCGGCCTTCACCATCATCGCCTCGACGGAGGCCGGGACGTAGCCCTTGTGGCCGACGACCTTTCCGTCGAGCTGGGTGAGGTCGGTGATGTCGGGGTTGGTCATCAGGATGTCGAGGCCGGCGTTCGAGTACGACGAGATGCCTTCGATGTCGATGCCGTTGGCGCGTGCCTGGATGAGGTCCTGCTGAGCGATCGCGGAGACCGTCGCCTGCCCGCTCGCGAGCAGCTTGGTGTTCTGGGCGGTGTCGCCGGTTCCCGGCTTCAGCTGCACGTTCAGGCAGAGGTCCGAGAAGTACCCGAGCTTGCTGGCGGCGACGTACTCCAGGATCGAGGCGGAGGACTGGAACTGGTAGCCGGACAGGTACGTGATCGGGCCGGCCGCCTTGTTCTCTTCGCAACGCTTGGCCGAGATGGCGGTGCCGGACGACGCGGAGTCCGCGGGGGAGCCGGAACTGCACGCGGCGACACCGAACGTCAGGACGACGGCGGTGAGGGACGCGAGACCGGCCTTGATGAGACGGTGCTGCATGGGTCACTCCTTCTTCGGATGGGGTGGTGCAGGGGTGCGCTGAGGCAGGGGTGGGCCTGGTCGCCGGTCGGCGACAGGTGGGGGGAACGCGAGGTGGGGCCGGTGGCCCTCGCTCAGTCGGTGGAGCTCTCGTGCCAGTGCAGGACGCGGCGCTCGATCAGGGTGATGAAGGCGAGCAGGAGGACGCCCATCACGGCGAGGACGAAGATCGCCGCATAGACCACAGCGAGCTGGTTCATCGACGACGCGACACTGATAGCAGTCCCCAGGCCGCCGGTCGACCCGGACGCGGAGAGTTCTGCGACGACGGCGCCGATGATCGAGAGCGGGAAGACGATGCGCAGGGCCGCGAAGATGTACGGGAGCGCGTTGGGGATGCGCAGGTGGATGAGCATCTCCAGCCGCGACGCGTCCATGGTCTTGTAGACCTGCATCACCTGCTGCGGCACCGAGCGGAGGCCGACGGCGGTGTTGATGAGGATGGGGAAGAAGCAGATCAGGGCCGTGATGATCAGCTTGGGCAGCGGGCCGAATCCGAAGGCCACGACGAGTGCGGGGGCGATCGCGACGAGCGGCGTCACGTTGAGCACGACCGCGATCGGCATGATGGCTCTCCGCGCCACCGGGAGTTCGCTGATGAGCACGGCGACGACGAAGGCGGCGCCGAAGCCGATCGCCAGGCCGGCCGTCGCCTCCCCGAGCGTGATCAGGGCGTTGCCGAGGTAGTAGCCGATGTTGCCGGCGAGCGAGTCCCCGATCGCCTGCAACGGCGGGAGGAGGTACGGCATGGATGCGGCGCCCCACTGCCAGAGCCCGGCGAGCAGGGCGAGCATGACGACCAGCGGCAGCCACACCGCGGGACGGATCCACGCCAGCCGGGACTTGGGATGCTTCAGGCTGAACCGCGACGGCTCGGCGGGGACGCCGTCCGGCAGCGGCGGCCGTACGGTTGCTCGTTCTGTTGCGACGCTCATCCGGTGGCCTCCTATGCTGCGTCCGTGGATCGCCAGGCGGAGTGCAGGCGGTCTCTGATCAGGTCTTCGTATTCGTGGAAGCGGCGCTCCTCGAACAGCTTCTGGTTGCGGGGCCGCGGCAGATCGATGTCGATCACGTCGACGATCCGCCCGGGGCGCGGCGCCATCACGACGACCGTGTCGGACATCCGCACGGCCTCGGACACCGAATGCGTCACGAACAGGACCGTCGTCTTCAGCTCGTCCCAGAGGTCGAGGAGCTGATCCTGGAGGCTTTCGCGCGTGAACTCGTCGAGAGCTGAGAACGGCTCGTCCATGAGGAGCACATCCGGTTGGAGGCCGAAGGCCCGCACGATCGCCGCGCGCTGCTGCATCCCGCCGGAGAGCTGGGCGGGGAGCTTGTGCGCGGCATCCGCCAGCCCGGCTCGATCGAGGAGTTCAAGCATGTCCGGGGCCTGTGTGCGGTCGCCACGGTCGGCGAGGTCGCCGATGCGCTGCCGTCGCCGCGCCGCCCCTGGGTTGATCTTCTGCGGCAGCGTCACGTTCTTCAGCACGGACAGCCACGGCAGCAGCGCCGGGGTCTGCGGCACCAGCCCGATCAGCTTCGCCGCACCCGCCTCGCTGGGCGTCACGTCGTGGACGCGCACCTCGCCGCGATCAGCGGATTCGAGACCCGCGACGATGCGCAGGAGCGTCGACTTGCCGCATCCGCTCGGGCCGATCAGGCTGACGAACCGCCCGGGCTCGATGGCCAGATCGACGTCGTTCAACGCGATCATCGCCGAGGACCCGTACCCGTAGACCTTGCCGACCGAGGTCAGCTGTACCGCTGGCGTCACCATCCACACCCTCCATGCCGTGTACGGACCCATAGGCCCGTTCCCAGATGGCGGAGAGCGTGCGTAGCGAGGTTGATGTCTGCCACGCGGAGTCCGCTTGTTGTTCCACAACGCTACCGAGCCAATGTTTCGTGAATCGGCCTCCGGAGATTGCGCGGATGTTAACTCTGGCCGGCCAGCGGGGCGACGTCGTCCCCGTCGAAGACGTACACCTCGACACCCAGCTCGGCCGCGGCCACGGCGACCCAGCCGTTGAGAGCCTGGGTCGTGCGGGCGCTCACGACAACGGCAGCACGCGTGACCCCGGGCACGGCCGCGCGCAACCAGAGGAGCTTGAACATGTCGGCCATCACCTTGTTCCGGTACGACGGCTTGTAGGCACCCTGATTCGCCACCAGCTGCACGACGATCGTGCCGTCGTGATCCATGCCCTCGACCTCCACCCGCGCGCCGTGGGCGAGGGAGAGCGACCGGGGTCGCAGGGGGACCCCGAAGTGAGCGCCCAGTGCGACGAGCATCCGCTGCTCGACGGAGCCGTCGGCGAACCGCCCCCACTCCCGCGGTGCGCTCGGTTTCGGCGAGGACATGGCGCAAGGGTAGTTGCGGTTGATTTCCTGCGTGTTACTCGCCGGGCCGCGTGCCGCCGTGTCAGGGCGCCGTCGCGGTCTCTGAGCCACGAAGGTTTCTCAGACCGCTGCGGCGCTGTTGATACCTCAGCCGAGCCGTGACGAACGATCCCGACGATGCGCGGGACTCGTTGACGTGTTCTTGAATCGCCGGACGCACTCGAGGAGTATGAAGTGTTGCTGAGAGGAACTGTAACGGGAGCGCGTGTCCTGCCATGACACCACAAGATCTACTTGATCGACAGGAACTGATTTCGCGTGCTGAACGCTCCGTCTTGCGTGTCGCTCCGCGCCTGGCGGCCGAACTAAGAAGTCTGGAGTTGCCGGCGTACCGTTGCCCATCGGTCGACAGCCACCGACTTATCGATATCTACGAGCGCCGTCGGCGTCGTTTGTCGGCTGATACTGTCCTTGCTCGCCAGATAGACGCCTGGCTCGAAGCGCTGCGGGGACGGGAGACAGTTCGGCTTGTATCGGTTGAAGATGCCACCGATCCGCTAGCCCTTTTGCTTTCCGAGGACCGGTCCGAACTTTTAGCGGCCATTTGGCCGCGGGCGACAATCGATCCGTAACTCACGACGACGGAGGCGCATCCCTTCCGACTTTAAGGAACACCTGCTGGGTTCCCGGCCCTAGCAGGGCATCGGCCGTCGGCTGCGCGACGCCCTCGGCACACCGACGAGCTGACCTACATCGAGACACTCCCACTTGTCGAAGCACCACAACTGACCACTTCCAAACGGCAGGACCCAGGGGCTCTTGCTTTGGGTGGTGGAGCTGGAGTCGGAGTTCTATCTGACGAAGCAGCAACCTGAGGAGAGCCTCGTCGACTCATCCAATCGGGGGGCTTCGTTCGGCGGAGCGCGCCAGCAGATGACTACGCTTCCATTCAGATAGAGAACGGTTGGTTGCGATGACGCTTGCTGAAGGCGGTTTGCCGATGAATCGAGTTGAGCTAAGCCAACGGCTCGTGGCGGAAGGGATCCGAGCTGATGCGTACTCACTCGATGGAGGCGACCTGTCCGAACGGTTGGTTCTTGAGGACGCGCGTCGGTCTTGGAACGTGTACTACTCCGAGCGCGGCCAGCGAACGGGCGAAAGACACTTCGACAGTGAAGAAGCAGCATGCAACTACTTCTTGAGGACTATTCTTGCTAGCCCTGAGTATCGATCCGACCGCTGATGTTGGCTCACTCCAGCGAGAACACCAGGGACGGAGATCCTTGGGCCTGAAATCGACAGCGTGCCGTCGCTGTCCGCATCGTGGACACACGGCGCCGGACTAGCTCGGCTAGACGGCCTTGAGGCGGCACCGGGACTTCACTCCGAACGATTCGCCGTCGGCGAGCTGACGGATCGACAGCACGGAGGTTGTCATTGTGCGAAGCGAACAGCCCGACTGGCAACGGCCAAAAAGAACGGTGGACGAGCATGCCAACCAGACACAGAGAGCTGGCAAGGGAGCCAGTGCGCCGTGGTGAGTAGCGAATCACCGGCGCATCCCGAGATTCTTCTTCTAGCAGCTGGTCGTGGGCGCTGGCGAGTGTTGCGTCAGGTGATTGCCGTCTGGGACCTGGTCAACGCAGGTGTCCCGAGTCGGGTTCAGCTTGAGCAATCAATCGCGATTCTCCTTGGATCCAAGCTGATCGAAGCAGATGACGAAGGGCGGTTCCGCGTCACCCGCGCGGGAAAGCGATTGTTGAATGATCGCCAGTTGAGGAGATTGAGGCCCAGAGCGCGCCCGTCAGTCCTGATGGGCGAGTTGGCGAATCACCTTCAAACCCCGGCCCCCTACGTATTGGATGACGACAAGTATCGGGCAGCCGTCGAAGCTTACGTGGGCCGCTGACCAGCTCTCGTCCGCGTTCACGCCGCAACGGGAGAATGGCCGCGAATACTGTGCCAATAACCCCGCAGCTCCGAATGATCCGTCAGGCGAGTGCTATCAGGAGTTCTCCGACCCGTTGATATTTACGCGCAATGCTCGGCTGGAATCGGCGAAGCAACCCGTTCGAGTGTCAGCGCTCGTGGGACGCCAGGTTCGGTCTGGTCCGCCCCAACCGGGCGCCTCTTAGCGAGCGCGCCACCTGTCTGACGACTTCTCTGGGCGTTGTGCCGAGTTGTCGAGGCTCGCGACCGGGAGACAGCACAGCCCACCGTCCCGATTGACCGCGCCGAAAGGCCGACACGCCGACACGCCGAGGACTCGCACGCCTTGGCAAGTGTGGACAGCAGGCAACCCAGCGGCGTCGAATTGGTGCCCACCAGCATGCGAGCAGCGTTTTCCTGCAGGTCATGCGCGAGAAATGTCATCAATGGCGCGTTAGGCGTCCGGGTCGATGCGAACTGAAAATGTCGGTGGTCGCCCCTACTCTGGGGGCAGCGAGAAAAAATCCCCAAAACACAACATGTAGTGGAATGACAATCGTGTCATTCGGGTTATATAGTGGGTGAACACCGCGGGAACGCGGATCATCAAGACTTCTAGGGGAGGCCATCATGGACTACGAAAACGACAGCGTTGGCGGCTACTCGGTTCCCGTCGACCCCATGGACCTGCTGCAGTGCGACAGCTGCCAGTAAGGCGCTAGCACCGAGCACGAAGACCCCGGAGGCCCCACCGCCTCCGGGGTCTTCTGTCGTTCGCGGGTGCCAGGGACCCGGCGAGGAACGCGCCAGTAGAATCGTCGGGTGCCAGTGAACCCAGAGCTTCAGGGGCGTGAGTTCCCGCCCACCCGGCCGTACCTCGTCGGGCGAGAGAAAGTGCGCGAGTTCGCTCGCGCGGTCTTCGCGACCTCGCCGGTCTGTTTCGATGTCGACGCGGCGCGCGCGCAGGGACACCGCGACCTCGTGGCCCCGCCGACGTTCCCGGTCGTGGTTCAGGAGGCGACGCTCGCGCAGCTGCTCTCCGAGCCCGACGCGGGGATCGACTTCAGCCGTGTGGTCCACGGCGACCAGCGCTTCTCGTTCTCGCGCCCGGTGTTCGCGGGCGACGAGCTGACCGCGACCCTCCGGGTGACCTCCGTGAAGTCGCTCGGCGCGCACTCGATGGTGACAGCCGAGTCGACCATCGTCGACGCCGACGGCGCCCACGTGGTGACCGCGACATCCACCCTGGTCGTGCGAGGAGACGAGTAATGGCTACCCCCGACTTCGACAGCCTGACCGTCGGCGACGTGGTCGCCGAGCGCACGGTCGAACTGACCCGTGACTCGCTCGTTCGATACGCGGGCGCCTCCGGCGACTTCAACCCCATCCACTACCGCGACGACATCGCGACCTCGGTGGGCCTGCCCGGCGTCATCGCGCACGGGATGCTCACCATGGGCCTCTCCGTGCAGCCTGTGGTCGACTGGGCCGGTGACCCTGCCCTGGTGGCGGACTACCAGGTCCGGTTCACCCGCCCAGTGGTGGTCGACCCGACGGAGGGCGCCACGGTGACCGTGACCGCCAAGGTCGGCCAGCTGGATACGGAAGCGCGAATCGCGCGCATCGACCTGACCACGACGTTCGGCGGCGAGACCGTGCTCGGCAAGGCGCAGGTCCGCGTCCGGCTGGCATGACCGACTCGACGCCGGCACTCGCCGAGCTCACCACCATCCGCGTCGGCGGCGTGCCGCACCGGCTCGTCGTCGCCAACGACCGCGACGGCGTGGTGGATGCGGTGCGGGAAGCGCGCGACACTGCCGAGGACTGGCTGCTGCTCGGCGGCGGCTCGAACACGGTGGCGAGCGACGACGGCTTCGATGGGACCGTCATCCACATCCGCAGCCGTGGTGTCGAGCGTCTGCCCGCGCCCGAGGGCCGGATCCGGCTCCGCGTGCAGGCCGGCGAGCCGTGGGACGAGCTCGTCGCCCTCACCGTGCGCAACGGCTGGTCCGGGATCGAGGCGCTGAGCGGCATCCCCGGCTCAACGGGCGCCGCGCCCGTGCAGAACATCGGCGCGTACGGCCAGGAACTCGAGTCAGCGCTGGTCGGGGTGGAATTCCTCGACGACGCCTCGGACGAGATCGTGTACCTCACTCGACAGGAGCTGGGCCTGGGATACCGCACCTCGGTGCTCAAACGCGGACGCATCGGCGTCGTGCTCTCGGTCGACCTGGAGCTCGCAGACGGCGCAGTGCCCGGCGCGATCGGTGCGCCGCTGAGCGCGCCGGTGGCGTATGCCCAGCTCGCGGACGCCCTAGGCGTGCCTCTCGGTTCCCGGGTGCCCGTAGCCGAACTGCGGCGCGCGGTGCTCGCCCTGCGGTCGTCGAAGGGCATGGTGCTCGACCCGGCGGACCCCGACTCGGTCAGCTCCGGATCGTTCTTCACCAACCCGATCGTGTCAGAGGGCTTCGCCCGCACCCTTCCCGCCAACGCCCCCCGCTGGCCGCAGGCGCCGCTGGAGGCCGACACGGTGATGGACATCCCGCTCGGCGGCGTGCACCCGCTCGATGTTCCGCCCCTCGCGACAGCCGAGTACACCGTGAAGCTCAGTGCCGCGTGGTTGATCGAGAACGCGGGCATCCGCCGCGGGTTCGCCCTGCCCGGCTCGGGCGCCGCCATCTCGTCCAAGCACACGCTCGCGATCATCAATCGCGGTGGCGCGACGGCGGCCGACGTCGCCCAGCTGGCGTCATTCATCCAGTCAAGGGTGCAATCCGAGTTCGGTGTGGTGCTGCAGCCGGAACCCGTCATGGTCGGCCTCAGCCTCTGACGGCGGCCTTGCGTCGTGTGGTCTGGCGCCCGGTCGTGTGGCGTCCGGCGGTCTGGCGTCCGGCGGTCTCGCATCCGGCGGTCTCGCACCCGGCGCTGTGCTGACACCCATCCAACTCTGAGAGTTTTCTCACGCCGCGCTCCGTAGGCTGAACTCCACACGGCGCGTTCGCGCCGGGAAGGACCGGAGGGGACGACATGGGATTCCTGGACCGCCTGCTCGGACGCGAGGAACCGCGCCCGAACGGCACGCAGACGCAGAACACCGCCAACCAGCCGTACGGCGGAGGCCAGGGCCAAGCGCCGGGACAAGCTCCCACCCAGCCGCAGGGCCGCAGTGAGGATGAGATCGCGGTCGAGCGCTACCGGTACCTGCTCCGCACCGCCCCGCCCGAGACGATCGAGCAGGTGCACGAGGAGGCGTTCGCGAAGCTGACGCCCGACCAGCGGCGCCTGCTGTTCCAGCAGCTCAGCGAGAACGCTCCCGCAGGGGAGCAGCCGCGCGGCGACGACCCCCGATCGCTCGCTCAGGCGGCGACCCGCTCCGAGCTCCGTCAGCCGGGCACCCTCGAGCGTGCCCTCGGCGGCGGTGGCGCAGGCGGCGCCGGCCGTCCCGGCTTCGGCGGAGCGGGCTTCGGCAGCATGTTCGCCAGCTCCCTGCTCGGAAGCGTGGCCGGTTACGTGATCGGCTCCGCCCTGGTCAGCGCGTTCCTTCCGGCGCCCGGCGCCGACCAGGCCGACGGCGGCGCAGGCGACCAGAACGGCGACACCCAGAACGGCGACAACCAGGACGGGACCGACCAGGGCGGCGACCAGAACGGCGGCGACCAGGGCGGCGACGGGGGCACCGGTGACGCCGGCTCGGTCGACGCGGCCGGCTGGGACGGAGGCGGCGACGCCTCCGGCGGCGGCGACTTCGGTGGCGGTGGCGACTGGGGCGGTGGCGGCGACTGGGGTGGCTTCGGTGGCGGCGACTTCGGGGGTGGCGACTTCGGCGGCGGCGGCGACTTCATGTGACCGGCTGAGGGAGGCGAGCACCGGTTCGGCGCTCGCCTCCCTCAGCCGCGCTCCTACCTGCACGGAGTGCGACATGACGGAGCTCAGCTACGCACTGCGGCCGCGAACGGGAGAACTGCCCCTGCTCCCGCACGCAGGAGCTCTTGACCGGCGACCGTGATCGTCCAGCGACTGTCGACGAGGTCGTCCACGAGGAGGACGGGGACGCCGGGCGGCAGATCGAACCCGTCGGCCGAGAACCGGTTCCACACGGACGCCAGCCGGAAAGCGCTGTTGCCGCCGGGTGCTCCGGTCGGCGGTCCACCGCGCCAGTCGAGCGTCCCGGCGAACGGAAGGCGGCCGATACCCGCGAGCCCGCGAGCGAGGGACTCGATGAGCACCGGTCGCCGGCGTGAGGGCATCGCGACGACGGCTCCCGGGCGCGCATCCCAGTCCCAGTCGGCGAGTACCCGCACGCAGGCGTCGAGGACAGCGGCCGGCACCGGCTGGTCGGCTGCGTCGTCGGCCAGCAGCTCACGCAGGCGACCGCCCCAGCCGAGGTCTGTCAACCGGGCGAGCGCCCTACCGGGCCGGAGCTGCTGGTCCACCCCGATCTTGCCCTTCACCGCAACCCCGAGGCGATCAGCGCCCGTCGGCCACAGCTTGCGCGGCTCGAGCTCGACACCGACCCTGTCGAGGATGGTGCCGACCTCGCCGGCCGCACTGCCGTCCACCTCCGTCGGGTACCAGACGCCCGCGCAGTTGTCGCAGCGGCCGCAGGGGCCGGCATCCGGGTCGTCGAGCGCGCGCTGCAGGAACTCCATCCGGCACCCGGACGTGGACTCGTAGTCGAGCATCGATTGCTGCTCCGCCTCCCGGGCGGCGGCGATGCGGGCGTACCGCTCTTCGTCGTACTCCCAGGGTGCGCCGGTCGAGACCCAGCCGCCGCTCACCCGCCTCACGGCGCCGTCGACATCCAGCACCTTCAGCAGCAGTTCGAGCGTGGACGCCCGGAGGTCGACGCGGCTCTCCAGTACGCGCGTCGACAGGGGCTCCGACCCGAGCGTCTCGAGCACAGCGTCGGCCTTCTCGCGCGACGGCATGGACGCGGTCGCGAAGTACTGCCAGATGGCGCGGTCCTCCGGGCCGGGGAGCAGCAGCACATCGGCGTTCTCGGTCGCCCGGCCGGCGCGACCCACCTGCTGGTAGTAGGCGACGGGAGACGACGGCGCCCCCAGGTGAACGACGAAGCCGAGGTCCGGCTTGTCGAAGCCCATCCCGAGAGCACTCGTCGCCACGAGCACCTTGAGCTCGTTGCGCTTGAGCCGGCCCTCCAGGTCTTCCCGCTCGGCGGTGTCCGTCTGCCCGGTGTAGGCGTGCGCTTCGTGGCCGGCGCGGCGGAGCACCCGCGCGGTGTCCTCCGCGGCCGACACCGTCAGGGTGTACACGATGCCGCTGCCGGGCAGGTCGCCGAGGTGACCCGCGAGCCAGGCGAGCCGGGCGGTGGCGTCGGGAAGGGGGAGGACTCCCAATCGCAGCGATCGCCGGGCGAGTGGCCCGCGGATCGTCACGACCTCGGCTTCGCGGCCGGCACCGAGCTGCTCCACCACGTCGGCCACGACGCGCTCGTTGGCCGTCGCCGTGGTCGCGAGCACGGGCACGCCGTCGGGAAGCTGCCCGATCAGGTCGCGGAGCCGGCGATAGTCGGGCCGGAAGTCGTGTCCCCAGTCCGAGATGCAGTGGGCTTCATCCACCACCAGCAGTCCGCTGCGCTCGACCAGGGCCGGCAGCTGCGTGTCGCGGAAGTCCGGGTTGTTCAGCCGCTCCGGCGAGACGAGGAGCACGTCGACCGAGTCCTCCCGGAGACGCGCCGCCACGTCGTCCCACTCGTGCCGATTGGACGAGTTGATGGTCACGGCGCGCACGCCCGCCCGCTCGGCTGCCGCCACCTGGTCGCGCATGAGCGCCAGCAGAGGCGAGACCAGGATGGTCGGCCCTGCGCCCCGGGCTCGCAGCAACATGGTCGCCACGAAGTACACCGCGGACTTGCCCCATCCCGTGCGCTGCACCACCAGGGCCCGTCGATGATCTTCGACCAGAGCGCTGATGGCCTCGAACTGCCCGTCGTGGAACTCGGCCTCCGGTCGCCCGACGAGGGCCCGGAGGCTGGAGAGGGCATCTGTTGCAGTGGTCATGGAGCCATCGTGTCAGGGACGCCTGACGCCCGCTCCCCGCCGAGGACATCGGTGGAGAACGGGCGTCGAAGCCGTTCTGTGGACGGAACCGGTCAGATCCGCGCGCGCACGCGCCTGCGCTGGGAGGCTCGGATGCCGCCGAGCAGGGCGGAGACGACGATGACGAGGCCGATGACGGCGGCTCCGAGCGCCCAGGCCGAACCCGGCGTGAGCGACGCGAGCCAGTCGGCGACGTCGCGGACGCGTTCCCATGACGCCAGCACGTAGAGGGTGGCAGCGGCGAAGAGCGTCAGCAGGAGTCCCCAGACCACGCCGCCCCATCGCACGGGTGCTTCGCCGGTCGGTGTGAGCGGCGCCGTGTACACAGGGCTGGGGGGAGGCGGCGTCGGCGCGGTGAACGGTGCTCCCGTGAGGGGCGCCGTCTCGGAGGTCGAGGCCTCCTGAGGTGGGTTCTGCGGGTCCTGGTCGGTCATGGTCGTCTCTCTCGGTCGATTCTCGGCCAGCACGGGTCGGCGCTGGATCAGTGCTGGAGGAGCGCGGGCAGCCCGACGCTCGTCAGGTGGATGCCGGCGACGTTGTCACCCGCGAGGAACAGTGCGGCCGTCGTGAGCACGGCCAGCAGGATCCCGAGGAAGATGAGGAATCCGCTGCGACGCCGCGCCAGCCCGGCGATGAGCACGACGACGCCGACGACGAGCGTGGCGGCGGCGAGTCCGGCGGCCGTCGTGAAGCGAGTGACGTCGGCCAGTTGAGGCCACACGATGGCCACCAGCGATCCGGCGACGAGAGCCAGCCCGACGGTCAGCCAGCCGACCGCGGCGCCGACGCGCGGGTTCGCCGCCCGGTAGGCCTCCCGGCGCGCAGCCGCCTCGGCCGTCGCGGTGGCGACCTGCGTCCGGAGCTCGGCCGATCGCTGGGCCTTGACCGCCCGCATGTCCGCGGCCAGTCGCTGCTTCCACGCCGCGTGCTCCGCCCGCCACTGCGCCTGGCGCTGCTGCCAGTCGGCGACCTCGTCGGCGGACGCGCCCAGGCGCGGTGCAGGCGGCGCCGTCGGCTCGGCGGCGGTGTCCAGCTGCGGTGCCGGAATGGATGCGGCGCTCGCCGCCGGCACGGTCGAGGACGGGGTTCCGGCCGAAGCGGTGCCCGCGTCCGTCGCGGTGTCCGTCGAGGCCGCGGAGCTCGCGTCCGCCGTGAAAGTGCTCGCCGTCGTGTCGGCACCGGCCGTGGCCGTCGTCCCGAACCCACTCGACCCCGCCGCCGGCGTCGGCGGTGTCGCCCGCGTCGCCGCCCGGGCGTCCGAGTTCCGCACGGCGATGACGATGAGCGCGACCACCGCGCCGATGACCACCAGCGTCCAGATGACGCGGCCGATCACATCGCCCCAGTCCGGAACGTTCCAGAACGGCCCGTCAGCCCACCAGACACCGCTCGTCCACGGCAGCAGCGAGAGCAGCGCCATCACGCCGATCGCGACGATCGGCGGCTGGAAGTCGCCCTCGAAGAGCTGCTGGAGGTGGATGCGGCCTTCGCGGTCCGGCAGGAGGGCCCACGCCGCCGCGTACAGCAGCAGCACCGGTGCGCCGAGAATGCCGGCCACCACGATGATGCCGCGCACGATGAGAGGGTCGATGCCCAGGCGGTACGCCACCCCGGCGCTCACTCCGCCGAGCCAGCCATCGGCGCGGACGATGCCGAGGCCGCGCATCCAATCGAAGAAGCGTGTTCCGCGGCCGGAGAATCCGGTCTGCGGACCGCCGTAGGGGTTCGCGGGCGTCCCCACCGGGGGAGTCGAGTCGTTCTGTGACATGTTCCCCATCCTGGCGGCGGGCTTCTCGCCCGGGTATCGGGTGAACCCCTGAGCGGACCCTGATTACGGCGGCCATCGGGTGCGGGTCCCCTCGGGGTCTGCTTGGATCTGACTATGTCGTCCACAGCGCCCGCCGGTTCGCGCGCCGGCCTGCCGCGGCCCCCGTTGGCCCGGCCGCGCACGTGCGCCGTGAGCGGGGTGAGCGTCGCGCTCGCCGACCACCTCGGCTGGCCCGTCGCTGCCGTGCGCTGGGCGTTCGTGGGCGCCACCTTCCTGGGCGGCGCCGGCATCCTGCTGTACCTCTGGCTGTGGGCATTCACGCCGTTGCGCGCCCCGTCGGGCCTCGACCCCGCGGACGGCGTGCGCCGCCGGGTGAACCTGCCCTGGCTGCTCGCCGGCGCCGGTGCGGCGGCGGGGATCACGGCCGTGGTCCTCGCTGCGGGCGGGGCGCTCGGCCCCGGTTTCGGCGCGCTGGTCGCCTGCGCCGCCCTGCTGGTGCTCGCTGTCGCCTGGGAGCAGCTGGCGGACGAGGAGCCGGTCGCCTTCGCACCTCTCTCTCCCGCGGCCTTCCGCATCGTCTGCGGCGCCTTCCTCGTGCTGGTCGCGCTGGCGATCGCCCTCACGCAGAACGTCTCCGGCTCGGGGGTGCTGTGGCTCGGCATCCTGATCGCCACCTTCGCCGGCGCGGCGGTGCTGGTGGCTCCGTGGGGGCTGCGGCTGTGGCGGGAGCTGATCACCGAGCGGACTGCGCGCATCAAGGAGGAGCAGCGAGCGGAGATGGCGGCGCACCTGCACGACTCCGTGCTGCAGACGCTCGCTCTCATCCAGAACCGTGCGGGAGCGTCGAGCGAGGTCGGGCGCATCGCCCGCGCCCAGGAGCGCGAGCTGCGCGAGTGGCTGTTCACCGAGGGGGCGGCGGCCTCGGGAGCGGAGGAGCGGGACCTCGCCGCCGAACTCCGGGAGGTCGCGGCCGCCCTGGAGGTGGAGCATCCCGTCACCTTCGACGTCGTCTCCGTCGGCGAGCCGGTGAGGAACGCGCCCTCCGAGCTGGGGGCGGCCGCGCGCGAGGCGATGCTGAACGCCGCGCGTCACGCGGGAGGCGCCGTCTCCGTCTACGTCGAGCACGCGTCCGGACGAGTGGATGTGTTCATCCGCGACCGCGGACCGGGCTTCGACCTCGGGGCGCTTCCCGAAGGGCGTCTCGGTGTCAGAGAATCGATCATCGGCCGTATGCGCCGTGCCGGCGGTCAGGCGACCGTGACGGCGCGCGAGACCGGCACCGAGATCCAGCTGACCATCGATACCGCGAACGAGGCCGCATGACCGACACCACCGCCACCGGGCGGCCCGTCACCGTGGTGATCGTGGACGACCACTCCATCTTCCGTTCCGGGCTCCGCGCAGACCTCGACGACCGCCTGCACGTCGTCGGAGAGGCCGCCGATGTGGATGCGGCGGTCGCGGTGGTCCTGGAGACCCGGCCCGACGTCGTGCTGCTCGACGTGCACCTGCCCGGCGGCGCCGGCGGCGGGGGAGCGGAGGTCGTTCGCAGGACGGCGGCCGAGACCCCGTCCACGCGCTTCCTCGCGCTCAGCGTGTCGGATGCGGCGGAGGATGTGGTGGGCGTCATCCGCGCCGGAGCCCGCGGCTACCTCACGAAGGGCAGCTCGGGCGGCCAGGTCAGCGACGCGGTCGTCGCGGTGGCCGGCGGCGACGCGGTCTTCTCGCCCCGCCTCGCCGGCTTCGTGCTCGACGCCTTCGGCGCCGCCTCCGGTGAGCAGGCGGAGTCGACCGACGAGCTGGACCGGCTGTCCGCGCGGGAGCGCGAGGTGATGCGGTTGATCGCCCGCGGATACGCCTACAAAGAGGTCGCGGCCGAGCTGTTCATCTCGATCAAGACGGTCGAGACGCACGTCTCCGCGGTGCTGCGGAAGCTGCAGCTCTCCTCCCGGCACGAGCTCACCGCGTGGGCTCTGGAGCGCAAACTCCTGTAGTCCGGTGACCGCTTTGCGGCCGACCTGTCGCGTCCCGTACACTTGACGCGGTGGTTGAATCTGCCAAGCTTTTTTGCGCCCTTTTTCTGGTGTAGCGACGGCAGTACTGCCCCGCTCCGGCCGGGCATCCGCAGCACGTTCGGATGTTCGATCGGTTAGCCTGGAACAGCCAGCGCAGGAAGTCGGCGATTCGGTTCCCTAGGGCGGTAGCTCAATTGGCAGAGCAGCGGTCTCCAAAACCGCAGGTTGCAGGTTCGATTCCTGTCCGCCCTGCAAGTCGGCACTCTGGTGCCGATCCACGAAAGGTGTAACGAGGTGGCCCGAAAGGTAATCGACGAGCCGAGCGAGGAGATCGTCGCCAACGCGAAGAAGGATCGCGCCGCACGGCGCAACCCCTTCGCGCGGATCGCCCTGTTCATCCGGCAGGTCATCGGCGAGCTGAAGAAGGTCGTCACGCCGACCCGCAAGGAGCTCTTCAGCTACACCGGCGTCGTGCTCGTGTTCGTGGTGATCATGATGGCTCTCGTGTCACTCCTTGACTGGGTGTTCGGCATGGGTGTCGTCTGGGTCTTCGGAAACCCGAAGTAGACGACGTCGATCGGGCCGCACCGGCCCTCCCGACAAGAAATGGAATGAATTCAGTGTCTGAGACGAATCGCGACGACGTGGACTGGGCGCCCGCTGCGGAGCAGTCCTCCGAGGACGACGAGGCGCAGACCGGCAACGTTCTCGCCAGCGAGGACGAGGCGTCCGACTCCGCCGAGCACGAGGCGCTGCACGTCGTCGCCGACGACGGCACCGAGATCGACCTCGACGCCGTGCTCGACGCCATGGCGGAGGCCGTGGACCCGGAGGCCGACCGCGCCGTCGACGAGGCGCTGGAGGTCGACAGCGAGGACGAGGCCGAGGCGGCTCTCGAGGCCGTCGAGGACGAGGAGGAGGAGACCTCCGTCGACCCGTACGAGGAGTTCCGCGCAGAGCTCCGCTCCAAGCTCGGCAAGTGGTACGTCATCCACTCGTACGCCGGCTTCGAGCGTCGCGTGAAGTCCAACATCGAGAACCGCATGGTCTCGATGAACATGGAGGACTACATCTACGAGGTGCAGGTCCCCATGGAGGACGTGGTCGAGATCAAGAACGGCCAGCGCAAGATGGTCAACCGCGTGCGCATCCCCGGCTACGTGCTGGTGCGCATGGACCTGAACGAGGACAGCTGGTCGGTCGTCCGGCACACGCCGGGCGTCACCGGGTTCGTCGGCAACGCCCACAACCCGACGCCGCTGCGCTTCGAAGAGGCCTTCTCGATGCTGAAGAGCCTCGTGCAGGTCGAGGCCGCCCCGGCCAAGGGCGCCGCGAAGGGCCAGAAGGCCGCCGCGCGCGTCATCCCCGCCGAGGTCGACTTCGAGATCGGCGAGACCATCACCATCAAGGAGGGCTCGTTCGCGGGCCTCCCCGGCTCCATCAGCGAGATCAAGCCGGAGAGCGGCAAGCTCACCGTCCTCGTCTCCCTGTTCGAGCGCGAGACCCCGGTCGAGCTCAGCTTCGACCAGGTCACGAAGCTCTAGGGAACATTCAGAGCCTCCCCACTGTTTTTCAGAACACCGGGTCTCGGAAGGGCCGAGAAACCGGGAGAGCGACGCGGACCGCGGTCCGGCTCGCTCGAATACACAAAGAAGGAAGAGACATGGCACCGAAGAAGAAGGTCACCGGTCTGATCAAGCTTCAGATCAACGCCGGCGCCGCCAACCCCGCCCCGCCTATCGGCCCGGCGCTCGGTCAGCACGGCGTGAACATCATGGAGTTCTGCAAGGCGTACAACGCGGCGACCGAGTCGCAGCGCGGCAACGTCATCCCCGTCGAGATCACCGTCTACGAGGACCGTTCGTTCACGTTCGTCCTGAAGACCCCGCCGGCGGCAGAGCTCATCAAGAAGGCGGCCGGCGTCGCCAAGGGCTCGGGCGTCCCGCACACCAACAAGGTCGGAAAGCTGACCCAGGAGCAGGTGCGCCAGATCGCCGAGCAGAAGATGGTCGACCTCAACGCCAACGACATCGACGCGGCGTCGAAGATCATCGCAGGCACCGCCCGCTCGATGGGCATCACGGTCGAGGCGTAAGCCCCACCCACTCAAGACATCTCGTGGAAGAGCCGGCCAGGCTCGCACCACATTCTCGTAAGGAGAAATCACATGGCACAGAAGTCCAAGGCCTACCGGGCCGCGGCCGAGAAGATCGAGGCCGGAAAGTTCTACACCCCCGCTGAGGCCGTCGCCCTGGCGAAGGAGACCGGCTCCGCCAAGTTCAACTCGACCGTCGAGGTCGCGCTGAAGCTGGGCGTCGACCCGCGCAAGGCGGACCAGATGGTCCGCGGTACCGTCATTCTTCCTCACGGTACGGGCAAGACCGCCCGCGTCATCGTGTTCGCGACCGGCCCGGCCGCCGAGGCGGCCATCGCCGCCGGTGCGGACGAGGTCGGCGGCGCGGAGCTGATCGAGAAGGTGGCCGGCGGCTACACCGACTTCGACGCGGCCGTCTCCACCCCGGAGCTCATGGGCCAGGTCGGTCGTCTCGGTAAGGTGCTCGGCCCGCGCGGCCTCATGCCGAACCCGAAGACCGGAACGGTCACGCCGGACGTGGCGAAGGCCGTCTCCGACATCAAGGGCGGAAAGATCGAGTTCCGTGTCGACAAGCACGCCAACGTGCACTTCGTCGTGGGCAAGGCAGGCTTCACCGCCGAGCAGCTGAACGACAACATCACGACCGCTCTCGAGGAGGTCGTGCGCCTCAAGCCGTCCGCCGCGAAGGGCCGTTACATCCAGAAGGGCGCCGTGTCGACCACGTTCGGCCCGGGCATCCCGCTGGACGTCAACGCCATCTGAGGTCGTTCCGCGAACTCACTCCGACGGGGTCGGGACCGCTTGCCGGTCCCGGCCCCTTCGTCGTTTCCCGGGAGAGTGGATGCGGTTCCCGGGTGAGGATGCTTCACCTACAGCAACGATCACGACAGAACTGTCTACCCCTCGTTGCGGTGGTAGAACGATGGGGTCTAGTGTCGCTCCTGTCGCGCGCCGTGCGCGGCGGCTCGAAGTCGAGTCCGTCCGAGCTAAGGATGACATTCATGGCACATCGCACCACGGGATCCCTCCACAAGAGGGCGCTCGGAATCATTGCCACCACGTCTGCCGTGGTGGCTTTGTCGTTGGCGGGGGCATCGGCGGCGAACGCAGCCGACCGGGTGACCTACGCCGGTTCCGTCCCCTCCTGGGCGACCGCGGCGAACGACGCCGGCGCCGCACCGGCCGACGAGACGGTGGAGGGTGAGATCTACCTTCCGCTCCGCGACCAGGCGGGCGCGCAGGCTCTCGCCAAAGCCGTCTCGAACCCCCTCGATCGCGGATACCGCAAGGCTCTCAGCCCGAAGCAGTGGATCGATCGCTTCGCGCCGAGCCAGGCGGACTCCGACGCGGTGGTCAGCTTCCTGAAGGCGGCGGGCCTCACCATCTCGGCCGTTCCCGCCAGCCGCCAGTACGTCGTCTTCCGCGGCACTCCGGACCAGCTCGGCTCGATCTTCGGCACGTCGCTCCACGCGTTCAACTACGCGGGGCGCCAGCTCGTGGCCCCGTCTTCGGCGCCGTCGCTTCCGACCTCGATCGGCGGCAAGGTCTCGGGTGTGAGCATCGAGCAGTCGCGCACGTTGACGCGTCCCGACTCGATCAAGCAGGGCGACCTCGGTCCGTCCGGCGCGCCGCAGGTCGCGCGCAAGGCGGCCGCGGCGCCCGTCATCCAGACGCCGTGCTCGCACTACTACGGTGAGCACACGGTGACGGTCCCGCCCGCGTACAACGGCAACACGCAGTACAGCACCTACAACTGCGGCTACACGCCGCAGCAGCTGCGCAGCGCGTACGGCCTGAACGACCTGGGCAAGCGCGGCATCAACGGCTCCGGCCAGACGGTCGCGATCATCGACGCCTACGCCAGCCCGACGATCGTCAAGGACGTCAACAGCTACTCGCAGCAGAACGGCGAGCCCGGCCTGACCAACAGCAGCTACCAGCAGCTGGTGCCGAGCCCGAGCGAGTTCGTCGACCAGGAGCTGTGCCAGTACCCGAGTGGATGGCAGGGCGAGCAGACGCTCGATGTCGAGTCCGTGCACGCCATCGCACCGGGAGCCCGCATCCTCTACGTCGGCGGCTTCAACTGCGGCGGCGGCCTCGATGTGGCCATGTCGAAGATCCTCGACAACAAGCTCGCGAACATCGTCAGCAACAGCTACGGCAACGTGGGCGAGGCCGTTCCGGCTGACGTGATCCAGGGCGAGGTAAACCTGCAGCTCCAGGCCGCGGGCGAGGGCATCGGCCTGTACTTCTCGAGCGGTGACAACGGCGACGAGGTCGCGAACCTCGGCTACCCGTCGCCGGACTTCCCGGCGTCCTCCCCGTGGGTGACCTCGGTCGGCGGAACCAGCACCGGGATCGACAAGAACGGCAAGATCGCGTGGGAGACGGGCTGGGGCGACCAGTTCGACCAGATCGTCAAGAACACCGACGGCACGCTCAGCTACGCTCAGCCCCTCCCGGGCACGCGGTTCGTCGGCGGCGCCGGCGGCGGCACGAGCGCGGTGTTCGCGCAGCCGGACTACCAGCGCGGCATCGTGCCGGCGGCTCTCGCGAACGGCAAGCGCGTCTCGCCGGACGTCGCGGCCCTCGCCGACCCGTACACCGGGTTCCTGATCGGCATCCGTCCGATCATCGACGACACGACGCTGGAGACCGGCGACTACGTCAACGAGACCTACGGCGGAACGTCGCTGGCCTCGCCGATCGTCGCGGCGCAGATCGCGATCGTGCAGCAGGCGACGCGGTCCACGATCGGGTTCGCGAACCCGACGCTGTACGGCGTGAAGCGCATCCTGCCGAACGCGTTCCGCGACGTGCTGCCGCAGAACCCGACGCAGGCGCTCGTCTACACGAGTGCTATCAGCGGCAACACCTACCTGGTGTCGATGGATCAGGACACCTCGCTGAAGACGGCCAAGGGCTACGACCCGGTGACCGGCCTCGGCGGTGTCTCCTTCGACCTGCTCAGCTGGGTGGCGCAGGGGCGGCACTAGCGGCCCTGCGGCTCCGGCCCCACCGCACCACGGACCGGCCGTCTCCCGATCGGAGGCGGCCGGTCCGCTGTGTGAAACCCGCCCGTCCGCTGGCTAGGCTGGCGGGGTGACCGTCACCATCCGCCCCGCCGTCGCCGGAGATGCCGCCGCCCTCGCCGCGGTCGCCGCTGCGACCTTCCCGCTCGCCTGCCCGCCGCACACGACCGAGGAGGCGAAGGCAGCGTTCATCCGGACCGTGCTCTCGGAGGAGCGGTTCGTCGAGTACCTCGCCGACGCATCACGCCGCCTGCTCATCGCGGAAGACGACGAGGGCACCGCGGTCGGCTACACGATGATCAACCTGGGCGAACCGGCCGACGCCGATGTGCGCGGCTCCCTGCGCATCCACCCCACCGCCGAGCTGAGCAAGTGCTACGTCCTCCCCGGCCACCACGGCGAGGGCGTCGCGGGCCGGCTCATGGCCGAGAGTCTGCGGGCCGGCGGCGAAGCGGGAGCCGAGGGGATGTGGCTGGGCGTCAACGAGGAGAACGCCCGCGCCCAGCGCTTCTACGGCAAGCACGGCTTCGAGCGCGTCGGTGCGAAGCGGTTCCTGGTCGGCGACCGGTACGAGGACGACTGGGTGATGGAGAGGCCGCTCACCCCGGTCGGCTAGGTCAGCCCTCCGCGACCTTCAGGACGACCTTGCCGCGCGTGTGGCCGCTCTCGACGGCTCGGTGTGCCTCGGCGATCTGCTCGAGGGCGAAGATCTGGTCGACGTGCACGCGCACGTTCCCCGACTCCAGCAGGCGGGCGATGACCGCGAGCGTGCTGCCGTCCGGCGCGACCTTGTAGTCGGTGCCGCGCACTCCGGCGGCGGCGGCGTCCTCCGCGAAGGTGGGCCAGCTCCCGGTCGGCACGTTGACGATGAGGCCGCCGGGGCGCAGAACGGAGAGGGAGCGGGTGCCGGTGTCGTCGTGCACATTGCCGACCAGGTCGATCACCACGTCGGCGTCGTGCACCACGTCCTCGAAGCGCGTGGTCGTGTAGTCGATCACTTCGGCCGCACCGAGGGAGCGCATCCACGACGCGTTCGACCCGGAGGCGGTGGCGATGACGTGCGCGCCGAAATACGACGCGAACTGCACGGCGAAATGACCCACGCCTCCGCTGCCCGCGTGGATGAGCATCCGCTGTCCCTCGTGCGCCTTGGCGACCTCGACGACCAGACCCCACGCGGTCAGAGCGGCCAGGGGTGCGCCGGCCGCCTCGATGTGGCTCAGGGTCGCCGGCTTGCGCACGACGCTCAGCGACGGCACGGAGATGTACTCGGCGAAGCTGCCGCCCAGGCGCGGCACCATGACCATGCCGAACACCTCGTCGCCCGGGCGGATGGGGTGCGCGCTGTACGGCGACTCCACGACGACGCCACTGAAGTCGTGGCCGAGCACGGCGGGGAACGAGTGGATGGCGTCGTAGATCCCACGTCCGGCCCGCGTCTTCGCGTCGATCGGGTTCACGCTCGAGGCGACCACCTTGACCAGGAACTCGGCGTTCACACGATCCGGATAGGCGGTCTCCCCGATGCGGAGTGCCTCCGGGGCTCCCGCGGCGTCCAGAAGTGCGGCCCGCATGGTCTTCGGCATTCGTCATCCCCTCGTCGGTCTGCCGCTGCGTCGGCGCGGCGTCCCCTCAGTCAATCCTGCGCGTGCTTCACCGGTGTTACGGTCGGGTCACCAGATGTGAACAGTCTGTTTCGGATACCCCCAGGCCGTTTCCCAGCGTCGCGCCGGTTAGGATGCTGCGACCCGGGGCGTACGACGCCTGCGGGAGCGGACCACGACGGCCAGACCCGAGGAGCGACAGGTGCGACAACTGCTGCGGATCGCTCGCGAGCCCTTCGCCGTCCCGGTCCTTGCGCGCGGATGGCAGCGCGCCGTCCCCATCCTGCTCGGCATCGGCACCCTCTGCGTCCTCGGCGGCCTCGTCATCATCTGGGCCGCACGGCTGACCGTGCCGTACCCGGTGTACGTGAGCGAGCTCGGCGCGAAGGGCGCGGCGACGTCCGGCGCCTTCGCTGTCGCACTGCTCCTCATCGCGGGCGGCGGCTTCGCGATCGCCGTCGCGAGCGGCCACATCCGCTCGTCCGCACGAATGCTCGACCGCTGGGCTCCTGCGGTCACGCTCGGGTTCGCCGCTGTGTGCTTCGTCCTCGCGTCGCAGGTCACCTGCACGGCGTACTGCCCGGTGCCGATCGTCGACCCGAAGTCGACCGTGCAGGATCTGGTGCACACGGTGTCCGCCGTCATCGGCTTCGCGGCGGCGTGCTTCGCCATGCTGCAGGTGGGCTTCAGCCGGAAGCTCCCGCGCCTGTCCCGCCTGTCGCGGCTGAGCTGCGGGGCGGTCGCCGTGATCACGATCATCGGAGGGCTGCTCGCCATCGTGCGCGTCGGCGCCGATGTCGGCGCGTGGCTCGAACTGATCGGGACGACGGTCGCCGTCGGGTGGATCGCCGTCTACGCGGTGGCGCTGACCCGCATCCCGGTCGGAGTCGTGGATGCGGCCGGGCCCGAGGCGGCGCCGGCCTCGGTGACCGACACGGTCGCCGGTGCTCCAGCCGACGTCGCCTGACGCAGCAGCTCGATCAGATCGGCCGCCAGCGCGACCAGCTTCGCGATCTCGGCATCATCACGGTCGACCCAACGGCACTCCGGCTCGTCGCGGAGCGGGACGAAGCCGTCGTGCTGCTCCCAGACGAAGAGGGTGCGCTCGGCGCCGAGCACGTACTGCTGCCACCAGATCTGACGGAGATACGGGCGGGGGATGCTGCGGAACGGCTTGTTCGTCGTCTTGATCTCAGCGAGTTCGAGCTTGCCGCCGGTTCGGGCGATCAGGCCGTCGGGAGTCGCCAGATGCCGGCGGTCGCGCTCGGCGTGGAAGAGCAGGTCGGACGGCTCGATGCCGTGCGTCGCCGCCACCCAGGCGGCGATCTCCGGTTCACGCGAGCGGCCGTGCTGCGTGAAGACGTTGCCGCTGAACCCTGTGCCGTGCAGCTTGTCGTAGGCGGCGGCGCGGATGGAGCGCGGGCTCGACAGCTTGGCGACATCGGTGGCGGTGATGCCGCGGCTGCGCGCCCGCAGCCAGCTCACGCGGTCGCTCGACCGCGCCACGACGCGCGCCAGGTGCCCGGTCTGACCGGGTACGGCCGGCACCACCGGGACGGGAGCGGGCCGCGCCGGGCTCAGATCCGCGAGGACGCCCGGCCGGTAGAGGTCGGCGGTGCGGTACGGAGCGGAGTCGAGCACCTCTCCATTGTGCCGCGTCGCGCCGACGCTCGCCGTCACTCCACGCGCGTCGCCCCGAGTTGCCTGCGTGCTTCGTCGATCGTCGCCAGCGTGTCGACCGCCTCCGCGAGCGGGTGGAGCGGCGACTCCGTCCGCCCTTCGGCGACGAAACGGGCGAGGGCCGCGGCCTCGTAGGACATGCCGTCGCGGTGCGGCCGGCCGTACGGGTCGCGCCAGTGCGCGGCGAGTGTCCCGTCACCGCGGAACACGCGCAGGCCGCTCGGCCCCCAGAACGGGCTGTCCGTCTCCACGCGGCCGTCGCTCCCGCTGATCGTCGCGAGCGAGGGCGTTCCCGCCAGCAGGGTGGTGCTCAGGAGAGCCTGCCCGCCGCTCGCGGACGACAGCACCAGTGCTGCCTGCTCGTCCACGCCCGTCTCGGCGAGGGTCCCGGCCGCGATGATCCCGGCGGGCGCGCCGAGCGCGAACGAGGCCCACGACACCGTGTAGACACCGAGGTCGAGCAGCGCTCCGCCCGCGAGGTCGGGATTCCACAGCCGACTCGACGGATCGAACGGCGCCCGCCCTCCAAAGTCCGCCGTGACGACACGGATGTCTCCGAGCGCCCCGTCTTCCAGCAGCTGACGCACGATGTCCGTCTGCGGCAGGTAGCGCGTCCACATCGCCTCCATCGCGAAGACGCCCGCCTCGCGTGCGGCCGTGACGATCCGCCTGGCCTGGTCGGCGGTGACCGCCATCGGCTTCTCGATGAGGACGTTCTTGCCCGCCGCGATCGCGAGCAGGGAGTGCTCGAGGTGTTCGCTGTGCGGGGTCGCGACGTACACGACGTCGACCTCCGGGTCGCCGACGAGCTGCTCGTAGGAGCCGTACGCGCGCTCCACCCCGTGTGCGTCGGCGAACGCCTGCGCCCGCTCTGCAGAGCGCGACCCCGCCGCCACCACCCGCTGACGGGTGTGCCGATGGAGTGCGTGGGTGAAGTCGGCGGCGATCACGCCGGGACCGAGCACGCCCCACCGCAGCGGCGGGGCGTCGGCGGGGTCGGGATGGCGCGGCTGGGGGAGCGTGGACCATACGTCGGTCATGGGCAGGTCTCCTCGTCTCCGTCGGTTCTGTGCTGCTCGGCCTAGACCGGCTGCGGGTTCGACACCTCGGGCGCCTGACGCGCGCCCTCCACCGGGGCGGCCCACTTCACGCCGTTGGCGAGCACGCGGCGCACCTGCGGGTGGAAGTAGACCGGGTACTCCTGATCGCCGGGGCTGAAGTAGAAGATCTTGCCACGCCCGCGGGTGAAGGTGACGCCGGAGCGGAACACCTCGCCGCCGGTGAACGAGCTGATGAAGACCAGATCGTCCGGCGTCGGGATGTCGAAGAACTCCCCGTACATCTCCTGCGCCTCGATGACGATCGGCTGCTCGACGCCCGCGGCGATGGGATGCGTCGGGTTGACGTTCCACACCAACTCGCGCTCGCCTCCCTCCGGGTTGCGCCAGCGCAGCGAGCAGGTCGTGCCGAGCATCCGGATGAGGATCTTCGAGAAGTGGCCGGAGTGGAGGACGATCAGGCCCATCCCGCCGAGGACGTGACGGCGGACGCGCTCCACCACCTCGTCCGAGACGCGGTCGTGCGCGATGTGGCCCCACCAGAGCAGCACATCGGTCTCGTCGAGCGCCTGCTCGCTGAGCCCGTGCTCGGGGTCGTCGAGGGTCGCCGTGCGGACGGCGACCTCGTCGCCGAGCAGCTCAGACAAGCCCTCGGCGATGGCTCCGTGGATGCCGTGCGGGTAGATGGCGGCGATCTCGGGCTGGGTCGCCTCGTGGACGCCCTCGTTCCAGACGGTGACGCGCAGTGTCATGGTCATGCTCCCTTCAGGGCGGTGTCGGTGGTGCTGGCCGCGTTGGTCGCCGGGGTCAGCCGGACTTCGGCGCCGATGCGGGCGGACTCGTAGGCGGCGTCGATGACGCGAGCGCGGTCGAGGGCGAGCGAGCCGTCCCAGTTCGACCAGTTCGCGCGGTCGGCGACGTGCTCCAGGAAGGTCTCGACCACAGCGAGGTGCCCACGGCCGGGGTCGGCCGTGACCGTGATGTCCTCGCTCTGCTCGCCGTCGCCGGTGAAGATCGTCAGCTCACCCGACGGGGCGTAGTCGACGACGCGCAGGTCGGCGCCGCCCTCGGTGCCGTAGAGGGTGATGCCGAACTCGTCGCCGGCCGGGCGGTAGGCGGCCCAGCTGGTCTCGATGACGATGGAGCCGCCGCCCTCGAGCCGGAGCAGGAGGCTGGCGAGGTCTTCGACCTCGTAGTCCGACCCGACGTGCTGCTTGGAGGCGGCGGCCCCGCCGCGGCCGCGGACCCCGAGCTCGGAGTGGGTGACGGCCGAGACGGCCTCGACGCGAGGCTCGCCGAACAGGTGGAGGGCGTAGTCGAGGACGTGCACGCCGATGTCGATCAGCGGGCCGCCTCCGGCCATCTCGCGGTTCGTGAACCAGCTGCCGAGCGCGGGGATGCCGGCTCGTCGGAGCCACACCGCACGCGCGTGATACGGGCGGCCGATCTGCCCGTCGTCGATCGCGGCCTTCAGCGCCTCGATGTCTCCGCGGCGGCGGTGGTTGAAGGCGACCTCGAGCACGCGGCCGGCGCGGTGGGCCGCATCCACCATGGTCTGGGCCTCCGCCGCGGTGCGGGCGATCGGCTTCTCGCTGAGCACGTGGATGCCCGCGTCGAGTGCTCCGACGGCGATCGGCGCGTGCAGGAAGGTGGGGACGGCGACGCTGACGACGTCGAGGTCGCCCTCGGCGACGAGGTCCTTCCAGTCGCGGTGCAGGCGCTTGACGCCGTAGGTCTCGCCGAGCTCGGCGCGGGGGCCGTCCTCCATGCCGGCGATGGCGACGAGTTCGACTCCGGGGAGGGCCGAGTAGGCCGCCATGTGCTGCTGTCCGGCCCAGCCGAGGCCGACCACTCCGGCGCGGAGGGGGCGGTCGAGGGGTTCGCTCTGGGTGCTCACGGCACTCCTTTCAGTGTGATCCTTGGGGGATTCGAATCGATTCGAGGTTGTGAGGGACGGGGTGGATGTTCCGCCGGCGGTGTCAGCGGAAGAGGGAGCGCGGTGTGCCCGCGTCGGGATCGAGCGCGCGCTGGATGACCATGATGGCCGCCCCGATCGCGCCGCCGGTCTCGCCGGAGCGCGACTGCGTGATGGTCAGATGTTGCGTCGCCAGCGGCGTGGACCGCTGGTAGACGACCTCGCGCATCCCGGCGAGGAGCTGCTCGCCGACGCGGGAGAGGCTGCCGCCGACGACGATCATCGACGGGTTCAGGAGGTTGACGCAGGTGGCGACGACCGCGCCGAGGTCGCGTCCGGCCTGCCGGATCGCATTCTGGACGGCCGGGTTGCCCGTGCGCGCCAAGGCGACGACGTCGTCGCTGGTCTCGGCGGCGAGACCGGCTTCGGAGAGTGCCCGCGCGATGGCCGGACCACTCACCAGCGACTCGAGGTCCGCATCCTGCTCGCCATGGCTCGGGGTGTCGCTGCCGAAGGGGACGCGGACGTGACCCAGGTCTCCGGCCGAGCCGAGCGCCCCACGCTGCAGGC
The DNA here is from genome assembly GCF_000383315.1 of Cryocola sp. 340MFSha3.1. Taxonomy (NCBI): domain Bacteria; kingdom Bacillati; phylum Actinomycetota; class Actinomycetes; order Micrococcales; family Microbacteriaceae; genus Cryocola; species Cryocola sp. 340MFSha3.1. The sequence continues at coordinate 1,438,084 of NZ_KB911087.1, read as the reverse complement.
GGCCTCCGCTGATGATCCCGGCGCCGACGCCTGTCGCGACCTTGATGAAGAGGAGGTCTGTCTCCTCCGGCCACATCAGCGCCTGCTCGCCCAGGGCGAGGAGGTTGACGTCGTTGTCGACGAGGACGGGCACGTCGAAGACGCGACGGATGTAGGCGGGGATGTCGAAGCGGTCCCAGCCGGGCATGATCGGCGGGTTCACCGGCAGCCCGGTGGAGTGCTCGACCGGGCCGGGCACCCCGACGCCGACGCCGATCAGCTCTTCCGGCTTCCGGCCGCTGGCCACGTAGAGCTCTGACGCCGTCTCCATCGCCCAGTCGAGCACTGGCTGCGGGCCGTCGGCGATGTCGAGCCGGCGTGACTCGCTCGCCGTGATGTTGCCGGCGAGATCGGCGAGGGCGACCACCCCGTGCGTCGCGCCGAGATCGATCGCCACGACCACGCGCGACTCCGGGTTGAAGCGGATGCGCGAGGGAGGGCGGCCTCCGGACGACACGTCGTCACCCGCGGGCGCGACGAGTCCCGCCGCGGTGAGCGTGTCGATCCGGGACGCGATGGTGGAGCGCGCCATGCCGGTCAGCTCGGCGAGCTGCGCGCGGGTGCGCGGGATGCCGTCGCGCAGGATCGCCAGCAGCTCCGCGGCGTCTGCGGCGACGAGCACCGAGTCTCGCGCGCTGTCGGTCATAGAGGGTATTGAACCACAGTGCCGGCGGACTGCTCAAAGATCGTCTGCATTCGGTCGACTTTTGATTGACATCCGGCAGAAGTGGCACTTGAATAGAGCCACGCCATCCGGCGCCTTTCCACTCCATGAACTCGACGAGGAGAACAGTGTCGACGTCAAAAGTCTCCGTGCAGCTGTACACGGTCCGGGAACTCCTGACCGAGGACACGGTCGGTACCCTCAAGCGGATCGCCGAGATCGGGTTCACCCAGGTCGAGCCCTTCGCCTTCCTCACCTTCGGTGACGCGCTCCGCCAGGGCCTCGCCGAGGCCGGCCTGTCCGCGCCCACCACCCACCAGGGCTTCATCGGCGGCGACCTGGACGAGGTGTTCGGCGCCGCGAAGGAGCTGGGCGTCCAGACGGTCATCGACCCGTTCGTCGCGCCCGAGCGCTGGCAGACCGCGGACGACGTCGCGCAGATCGCCGAGCAGCTCAACGCCGCCGCCGAGGTCGCGGCCCGTCACGGTGTGCGTGTCGGCTACCACAACCACGCTCACGAGCTCGAGAGCACGATCGAGGGTACGACGGCGCTCGAGTTCTTCGCCGGCAAGCTCGCCCCGGAGGTCGTGCTCGAGGTCGACACCTACTGGGTGGCCGTCGGCGGCGTCGACCCGGTCGCGCTGCTCCCCAAGCTCGGCGAGCGTGTGGTCGCCCTCCACATCAAGGACGGCCCCGGCACCACCGAGACGAAGGACCAGGTCGCCGTCGGCCAGGGTTCGCTCCCGATCGAGCAGATCATCGCAGCAGCGCCCGACGCCCTCCGTGTCATCGAGCTCGACGACTCGCGCGGTGACCGCTTCCAGGCTGTCGCCGACAGCTTCGCCTTCCTGACCTCGAAGGGCCTCGCATGAGCGGCGGGCGCGTGGGAGTCGGTGTCATCGGCGCCGGTGTCATCAGCAACCAGTACCTCGAGAACCTCACCGTGTTCCCCGACCTCGATGTGCGCTTCGTCGCCGACATCGACCTGGAGCGGGCCAAGGCACAGGCCGACAAGTACGGCGTGCCGGGGTCCGGCACGGTGGAGGAGCTGCTGGCTGACGATGACATCGAGATCGTCGTCAACCTGACCATCCCCAAGGTGCACGTCGAGGTGGCGCTGCAGGCGCTCGCCGCCGGCAAGAACGTCTGGAGCGAGAAGCCGTTCGCCCTCGACCGCGCGAGCGGTCGCGAGCTGCTCGAAGCCGCGCACGCGGCCGGGCTCCGGGTCGCCACGGCGCCCGACACGTTCCTCGGCTCGGGCATCCAGTCGGCCCGACGCCTGATCGAGAACGGCGACATCGGTGCTCCGCTGACCGCGCTCACGCTGATGCAGAGCCCCGGCCCGGAGTCGTGGCACCCCAACCCCGACTTCCTGTTCCAGGAGGGCGCGGGTCCGCTGTTCGACATCGGTCCGTACTACCTGACGGCCCTCGTGCAGATCTTCGGACCGGTCGCCCGGGTGAGCGCGAGCGCATCCCGCGCTCGCGAGACCCGCGTCATCGGCTCCGGGCCGCGCGCCGGCGAGGAGTTCGCCGTGACCGTGCCGACGCACGTCAGCGCGCTGTACGAGTTCGAGAGCGGGCAGACGGCCCAGGCTGTGTTCAGCTTCGACTCCAAGCTCGGCCGCACCCAGTTCGAGGTCGCGGGCGTCGACGGCACGCTGGTCGTTCCCGACCCCAATACCTTCGAGGGCGAACTGCTGGTCCACGGCGGCGACGGCATCGAGACGGTCCCGTCGACCGGAACGACCGATTCTCGTGGCATCGGTGTGGTGGAGCTCGCACGGGCCATCCGCGCCGGCGTCCCCGAGCGCGCATCGGGCGAGCAGGCCTACCACGTGCTCGACATCATGGTCTCGACCATCGAGGCGGGGGAGTCCCGTACTCCGGTCGAGGTCGAGAGCACAGTGGATGTCGCGCCGGCCCTCCCTGAGGACTGGGACCCGCGAGCGGCGACCCTGGCGTGACGGGAGCCGAGCGATGACGGACGGGAATCAGGCCGGAGCTTCGGCCGGCAGTGCCGCGACCAACGGCGCGCTCACCCGCCGCGACGGTGGTTCGGCCGGAGCCCGGCTCCGCGTCGCGATCGTCGGCGGCGGCTTCATGGCGGAGGTTCACTCGCGTGCGGCTCGTGCGGCACGCGCCGACATCGCCGGACTCGTCTCCTCGACGCCGGAGCGTTCGGCGGCGGCCGCCGAACGGCTCGGCATCGGCCGCTCGTACGGATCGCTCGACGAGCTGCTCGCCGATGACACGGTCGACGTCGTGCACGTCACGACGCCCAACGCCCTCCACGCAGAGCAGGCGGCGGCCGTACTGGCCGCCGGCAAGGACGTGGTCTGCGAGAAGCCGCTCGCCACGTCCGTCGCCGACGCCGAGAGCCTGGTGGCCGCGGCGGAGGGACGGACGGCGACCGTTCCTTTCGTCTATCGCTTCCACCCGCTGGTGCGGGAGGCCCGCGCCCGCTTCGCCTCCGGCGAGGCCGGACGCGTGCTGAGCATCAACGCCTCCTACCTGCAGGACTGGCTCCTGGGGTCCGACGACGACAACTGGCGGGTGGATGCGGCGCAGGGCGGCCGCTCGCGCGCCTTCGCCGACATCGGGTCGCACCTCGTCGACCTCGTCGAGTTCGTCAGCGGCGACCGCGTCAGCCGCGTCTCCGCCACCAAACGCACGGTGTTCGCCGAGCGCGCCTCCCATGCGGCGATCACGACGGAGGACGCCGTCGCCGTGGTGATCGAGACGCGTTCCGGCGCTCTCGGAACACTGCTGGTGTCGCAGGTCGCTCCTGGCCGGAAGAACCGCCTCTGGCTCGAGATCTCCGGCAGCGCCGAGAGCGTCGCCTTCGATCAGGAGCAGCCGGAAACGCTGTGGGTGGGCCGTCGAAAGGGAAGCCTGATCATCCCCCGCGACGCCGACCAGCTCAGCGAAGACGCCGCCCGCCTGTGCGTCGTGCCCTCCGGGCACCCGCAGGGCTACCAGGACGCGTTCAACGCGTTCGTCGCCGACAGTTACGCGGCGGTCGCGGGGGAGAACCCCGACGGCCTGCCGCGCTTCACCGACGGCCTTCGTGCCGTGCGGATCACGGATGCGGTGATCGACTCGGCCGAGTCGGGCACCTGGATCGAGATGGGAACGAACAATGACTGACGCCACCAGTGCAGGCGGCTCGGAGACCACCGAGTCGGGCCGGACGCACCCGGTCACCCTCTTCACCGGTCAGTGGGCCGACCTCACGTTCGAAGAGGTCGCGAAGTACGCGAGCGAGTGGGGCTACGACGGCCTCGAGATCGCGTGCTCCGGCGAGCACCTCGACGTCTGGCGCGCCGCCGAAGACGACGCGTACCTGCAGGGGCGACTCGACATCCTCGACCGCTACGGCCTCAAGGTCTGGGCCATCTCCAACCACCTCAAGGGCCAGGCCGTTTGCGACGACCCGATCGACTTCCGCCACCAGGCGATCGTCGGGTCGAAGGTCTGGGGCGACGGCGACCCGGAAGGCGTGCGCCAGCGCGCCGCCGAAGAGCTCAAGCTCACGGCGAAGGTCGCCCGCAAGCTGGGCGTCGACACGGTCGTCGGGTTCACGGGGTCGAGCATCTGGCCGTACGTCGCGCAATTCCCGCCGGTGCCCGCCGAGGTGTTCGACCGCGGCTACCAGGACTTCGCCGACCGCTGGAACCCCATCCTCGACGTCTTCGACGGCGAGGGCGTCCGGTTCGCGCATGAGGTGCACCCGTCCGAGATCGCATACGACTACTGGACGAGCGTGCGGTCCCTCGAGGCGATCGACCACCGCGAGGCCTTCGGCTTCAACTGGGACCCGTCCCACATGATGTGGCAGGACATCGACCCCGTCGGGTTCATCATCGACTTCCAGGACCGTATCTACCACGTGGACTGCAAAGACACGCGTCTCCGCCCGAAGAACGGCCGCGCCGGCGTGCTCGGTTCGCACCTGTCGTGGGGTGACCCGCGTCGCGGCTGGGACTTCGTCTCCACCGGCCACGGCGACGTGCCGTGGGAGGACGCCTTCCGAGCCCTCGAGTCCATCGGCTACACGGGCCCGATTTCGATCGAGTGGGAAGACGCGGGGATGGACCGCCTCCACGGCGCCAAAGAGGCCGTGGGCTACATCCGCTCCCTGCTCTGGAAGCAGCCGACCGCCTCCTTCGACGCGGCGTTCAGTAACCAGGACTGAGCACGCCGATCACGGGACGAGGACGAGGCGGTCACGGGTCGTGGCCACCTCGTCCCATGCCCGCTCGACGTCGGAAAGCGGTACGGCACGTGCGTCGGTGACGAACGCGCCGCCCGCCACCTCGACGGCCAACTCGGAGAGCTCATCGACGATCGCCTCCGTGCTCACCGAACCCTGACCGCTACCGATCAGCCGCAGATCGACAGCGCGCAGAGCAGCCGACGGGATCGGTGACTCCGCTCCGGCAACGGACCCGATCTGCACCCACGTGAGCGGCTGATCGTCTCGCGCCCGACCGGGGATAACGGCGCGGAGTGCATCCGCGGTCGGCCGTCCCCACAGGTAGTCGAGCACCACATCCACGTCGCTCGCGGCCCGTGCCAGCGCATCCGCGTCGCCCAGCTCGACGACGACGTCAGCCCCCGAATCGTCCAGCCGGTACGAGTCCCTCGAGACCGCAACCACCCGGCCGGCGCCCAAACGCCGGGCGACCTGCACCGCCAGCCCGCCGGCGTTACCCGACGCACCGAGCACCAGCACGCTCTGGCCCGGCTGCATCCGTGCGCGGCGACGCAAGGCGACCCAGGACGACATGGCCGGATTCATCGCCGCGGCCAACGGGACGGGATCGGCGTCCGGCGGCAGTGCGACGCTACGTCGCAGATCCACGACGGTCCGCTCGGCCATCGCGCCCTTCGTGGCGTCGGGGAGGATGAAGTACCGGAGCGAGCCGTCAGGAGTTCGTCCCACCCCATCCAACCCCGGGATGAGCGGCAGCTCGTCCGTGCTCGTGTAGTGGCTGCCCGCCGCCTGCGAGCGCACCCGCGGGGAGATCGCGGCGCCCAGAACGTCGGCCACGACCTCGTGGGCTCGCCGTGGCGCGGGCTCCTCGACGTCCAGGTAGCGCGGGTGTGCGCCGAACTCGGTGACGACGGCTGCTTTCATGACAGTCTCCAAATGGTTGGGATTACGAATTAAATAGATGGTAACCCCAACTAATGCGCTACGCTAGCGACATGACGACCTCGGCACACCCGCACGACTCGGAGCGCCTTCTCGACGCCCTCGTGCAGACCTCGTTCGAGGTCATCGGAGTGGTCAGTCGGGTGGCAGCCGACAACGAACTGTCCCTCACTCAGCTGCGCGTGCTGGCCATCCTGCGCGATCGGGAGCCCAGCATGTCCGAGCTCGCAGAGCACTTGGGTGTGGACCGTTCGTCCGTCTCCGGCCTGGTCGATCGGGCGACGCAACGGGGGCTCGTGACCCGCGTCCGGGACACCGTCGACCGTCGCTCCGCCCGAGTGGGACTCACGCCGGCCGGCCACGAGCTGGCGCGGGCCGGAGCCGCGGCCATCCATACCGGAGTCGCGCCCCTGCTCGGCAGCCTGGGGCCGGACGACGGAGCGCGACTCACGGAATTGCTGGAAGCTCTGCTCGGCGGACGTCGCTGACGGTCACGCCACGTCGAGCACCCAGGTGACGCCGAAGCGGTCCGTCAGCATCCCGAACCCCGCCGACCAGGCGGAGGCCGCCAGCGGTTCGACGACCGTGGCGCCCTCCGCGAGGCGCTCCCAGTAGCCGCCCAGCTCGTTGAGGGAGCCCGCCCGGACGGAGACGAAGAAGGGCTGATGGGTGATGGTCATCCCGTTCTCCCGCCGCGTCGATGCGGACCGAGCCGCGCCCGGATCTCCAGTGCCCGGAACGTCGTACGCCATCACCCGGAACCCCTCGGGTGAGACGACCTGGCCGAAGACGATGCGCTGCGCGTCAGGGAGTTCGGGGGGCATGCCGAAATCGGCATACGTCGCCGCGGTCACCTCTCCGCCGAACGCGCCGGCGTAGAAGTCGAGGGCTGCTCGCGCCTCTCCGGCGCGGAAGTTGAGGTGCGTGGTGACGGTGATACTCATGACTGTTTCCTCTCGGTGAGATCGCCGGCTTCTCCCGGCGACGCCAGAATCGCAGCGGTAGCGGACAGTTTCGGTCCGCTACTCCCGCGAGAATCGAGGCATGAACGCACCCTCCTCGCGCATGCTCACGATGCTCTCGCTGTTGCAGGCGCGACGGGACTGGCCCGGGCAGGCGCTCGCGGATCGGCTCGACGTGAGCACCCGGACGGTCCGGCGGGATGTGGACCGCCTCCGCGAGCTCGGCTACCGCATCGACGCGCTGAAGGGTCCCGACGGCGGGTACCGTCTCGCCGCGGGCTCCGAATTGCCGCCCCTCCTGTTCGACGAAGAGCAGGCCGTCGCCCTCTCCATCGCGCTCCAGAACGCCGGGGCGTCCGGAGCCGGGATCGAGGAGGCCGCTGCGCGCGCGCTCGCGACCGTCCGCCAGGTCATGCCGTCTCGCCTGCGGCACCGCATCGACGGCATCCGCTTCGACCGGCCGAGCGCGGGGCCGGGGGTCGAGCCGGCCGTGCTGGGCGCGGTGAGCGACGCCGTCCGGGAGAGGAAGGTGCTCCGGTTCGACTATGCCGGCGCGGACGGACCGCCGCGTCGCACGGAGCCGCACGGTCTCGTGGCTCGGGATGCACGCTGGTATCTGGTGGCGTGGGACCTCGACCGGGACGACTGGCGGGTGTTCCGGCTCGATCGGCTGGTGCCGAGGTTCCCGGCCGGTCCGGGGTTCCGTCCGCGGCGGATCCCCACCGGAGACGCGACGTCGTATGTGGCGGCGCGCTTCAAGGGCAGCGACGACGAGGACCGCTGGCCATGCGTGGGCGAGGTCGTCATCGACCTGCCGCCGCGCGACGTGATCCCGTGGGTGACCGACGGCCACGTGGAGCCCGTGGGTGACTCCCGGAGCCGTCTCATCCTCGGCTCGTGGTCGTGGATCGGCGTGCTGGCGTCTCTCACGCGGTTCGACGTCGCGTTCGAGATCGTCGGGCCGCCCGCACTGGCTGAGGCAGCGGCGACGCTCGCCAACCGTCTGGTCGCCGCGGCCCGATCGCTCGGACCGCCGGGACCGCCCGAACGGGGGAGGGTCGCCTAGCCGCCCCCGCAGGCGTCCAGCCCCCAGTCAGTAGGTATCCTCAGTACTCACTGGGGACACCTGGCGGCGAACGGAGGACCTGTGGCCAGAGGAGCCAACCTCCCCGCCATCGCGGCGTTCAACGAGACGGTCGTGCTGGATGCCGTCCGGCGGTCGCCGGACGGGCTCAGCCGGGTGGAGCTCGCCGCCCGCACGGGCCTCTCGGCGCAGACCGTCACCAACGTGACGCGCCGCCTCCTGCAGCAGGGGCTCATCCGCGAGGCCGGGAAGCAGAGCGAGGGCAGCCCGGGCAAGCCGCGCACCATCCTGCGCCTGAACCCGGCGGGCGCCTACGCCGTGGGTGTCCACCTCGACCCCACCGTGATCGCCTGCGTCCTGCTCGATCTCGAGGGGTCTGTGGTCGCCCACGTGCACCGTCCGTCCCCGCCGGACGGCGACGCCGTCTCGACGCTCGCGGCCGCCGTCGACGCCATCCACGAGGTGCTCGCGACGCCGGGCGTCGATCCGGAGCGCGTGATCGGCGTCGGCGTCGCCGCGCCCGGACCCATCGACGTCGAGCGGGGTGTGGTGGTCCGACCGCCGCTGATCCCCAGCTGGAACGACTTCCACCTCCGCGACGAGCTGACGGCAGCGACCGGCCTGCCCTCCCTGGTCGCGAAGGATGTGACGTGCGCGGCTGTCGCCGAGCGGTGGAGCGATCCGGCCGGAGCATCCCGGGACTACGCGTTCGTCTACTACGGAACGGGCGTCGGCGTCGGCCTGGTGCTGGGCGGAGAGGTCTACACGGGATCAACCGACAATGCCGGCGATGTCGGCCATGTGCTCGTCGACCCCGGCGGAACGCTGTGCGCCTGCGGCCGGCGCGGCTGTTACGGGGAGTCCGTCCGGCCGTACCGGCTGGTCATGCAGGGCCTGTGGGCCGGCGTTCTGACGCCTCCCTCCGGCACGACCGTCGTGCCGGAGGAGGACCTGCAGCTGGATGTGGAGACCGTCGACGAGCTCTTCACCGAACTGGCATCCGCGGCGGAGGCCGGTGATGCGGGGGCGCGGGAGATCATCGACCGGAGCATCCGCAACTCGGCCTTCTACCTGTCCAATCTGACGTCCCTCCTCGATCTCGACCGCATCGTCTACGGCGGCCCGTCGTGGTCGCGGGTGGAGCGCCGCTATCTGGACCAGCTGCCGGCGCGGCTGGCCGAGCTCGACACGGGCATCCTGACGCACGGCATCGCGATCGCCTCCAGCGCCATCGGCGAGGACGTCGCCGCCGTCGGTGCTGCCGCGCTCGTCCTGGACGGGACGTTCTCGCCGCGCGCTGTCGTCCGCTGACCGCTGCCGCGCTGCTCTTGCGCCACGGCGGGGGACAATCTCGCCGCTTCCCTTGCGCTTGTAAATCAAATTGATTTATAAATTACGCAGGTCCGGCGGCGTCACGCCACGGACGTCAATGCAAAGGAGCATCGATGAAGCGAAGCAGGATCCTGGCCGCCACCGTGGCCACTGCGGCCCTCGTCGCACTGGCGGGATGTTCGTCCTCGTCCGGCGGCAGCGACGGCACGACCATCAAGGTCGCCTTCCAGGACTTCGGGTCCGACATCATGGCCAACTTCATGACCAAGGCCAAGGCCGACTTCGAGAAGGCCAACCCGGGGAAGAAGATCACGCTCGTCCCGATCAAGGCGGCCGAGAACGACTACTACACGAAGCTCTCCCTCATGAACCGTGCGGCCACCACGGCGCCCGACGTGATGTCGGAGGACACCTTCCTCATCCGCGCCGACGCCCAGGCCGGCTATCTGGCCCCGCTCGACTCGTACGTCGACAAATGGTCGGACTGGTCGAACTTCTTCGACAACGCCAAGGACGCGGGCAAGGGAGACGACGGCAAGGTCTACGGGATCCCGACCGGCACCGACACCCGGGGCCTCTGGTACAACAAGGACATCTTCGCGAAGGCCGGCATCCCGACCCCGTGGCAGCCGAAGACCTGGGATGACGTGATCGGCGCCGCGAAGAAGATCAAGGCGGCCGTGCCGGGCGTCATCCCGCTCAACATCTTCTCGGGAAAAGCCGCGGGTGAGGCGAGCTCGATGCAGGGCTTCGAGATGCTGCTGTACGGAGCCAGCGAGAAGGGCCTCTACGACGACTCGAAGGCCAAGTGGATCGTCGGCTCGAAGGCGTTCACGGACGCGCTCGACGTGATCAAGGAGGTCTACCAGGGCGGCCTCGGCCCGAGCCAGGAGGTCACCAGCGACACGAACTACCAGAACACGATCAACAACCAGCTCATGCCGCAGGGCAAGCTCGCGATCAACCTCGACGGCTCGTGGGCCTCGAACGCCTGGCTGCCGACCGGCGCGACGCCATGGGCGGACTGGTCGAAAGTCATGGGCACCGCGGCCATGCCGACGAAAGAGGGGCAGGACCCCGGGAAGATCAGCCTCTCCGGCGGCTGGACGTTCTCCATGGGCGCCAAGAGCAAGGCCAAGGACCTGGCGTGGAAGTTCATCACCTTCCTGACCGACAAGCAGCGCTCGCTCGAGTACAACATCAACACCGCCGGCATCCCGGTCCGCAAGGATGTCGCCGACGACGAGAAGTACAAGACGTCGAACCCGACCTCGGAGTTCTTCTCGTCGCTCGTCGCCGTGACCAAGTTCCGGCCGGCCACACCCGACTATCCGAAGATCTCGAACGGCATCCAGGTCGCGATGGAGTCGGTGATGACCGGGCAGGCCACGCCCGCAGAGGCCGCCAAGACCTACGACGACACCGTCGTGGGGATCGTCGGTGAGGGCAAGACGGAGTCGAAGTAGTGACCTCCACCGTCCCCGCCGTCTCGGACGCGCGCGGCCGGGCCTCGTCGGCCCGGCCGCCGCGCCAGCGGGACACGGCACGTTCGCGCGCACACACCCGGCGGTCGCTCGCCCGCTCGGTCCCCCTTCTCCCCGCCATCGGTCTGCTCGTCGTGTTCCTGCTCGGGCCGATCCTGTCGTCGTTCTACGGCTCGTTCACCGACATGTCGCTGACGGGCTCTGCGGCCGCATCCAGCCAGTGGGTGGGGTTGCAGAACTACATCGACCTCTTCAAGAGCCCGGACTTCCCGGTCTCGGTGTGGCTGACCCTGGTCTTCCTGCTCGGGTCCGCGGTCATCGGCCAGAATGTCGCCGGGATGGTGCTGGCTCTGCTGATGCGGAGCGGGAGTCGCTGGGTCGGCGCGATCGTCTCGACCTTCGTCGTCGGCGCGTGGGTCCTTCCGGAGATCGTCGCGGCGTTCGCGTCGTACGCGTTCTTCAGCCAGCACGGGACGCTGAACGCCATCCTCGCGATGTTCGGCGTGACGGGTCCGTCCTGGCTGTTCGCCTTCCCGATGCTGTCGATCATCCTGGCCAACACGTGGCGAGGCGCGGCCTTCTCGATGCTCGTCTACTCTGCGGCGCTGCAGGAGGTGCCGCCGGAGATCACCGAGGCGGCGGAGGTCGACGGTGCCAACGGCGTCAAGCGGTTCTTCCTCGTGACGCTGCCGATGATCCGGCGGAGCATCTCCACCAACCTGATGCTCATCACGCTTCAGACGCTGTCCGTCTTCACCCTCATCTACGTGATGACCGGAGGCGGCCCGGGCAACAAGAGTATGACGCTCCCCGTGCTGGCGTACCAGGAGGCGTTCAAGTTCTCCGAGCTCGGCTACGGCACCGCGATCGCGACGATCCTCCTGCTCGTGGGAGCGGTGTTCGCCGTGATCTATGTGCGGGCACTCAAGACGGAGGTGGACTGATGAAGCTGTCGTCACCCAACGGGGTCGCCCTGCGCTGGACGTCGAACGTCATCCTGCTCCTCATCGGCGCGGTCTTCGTGCTCCCTCTGGTGTGGGTGGTGCTCGCGTCGTTCGACGGCGGGGCCACGCTCTCGGTCGCGTGGCCGAAGCAGTGGTCCCTGGAGAACTTCCGCAAGGTCCTCACGCCCGAGCTGTCGTTCCTGCCGCTGTGGAACAGCCTGCTGCTGTCGGCGGGATGCGCGATCGTCACGGTGGTGGTCGCCATCCTCGCGGCGTACCCGCTGTCGCGTTACCGCAACCGGTTCAACCGGCCGTTCCTGTACGCGATCCTGTTCGGCACGTGCCTTCCGATCACCGCGATGATGGTGCCGGTGTACAGCCTGTTCGTCTCGCTGAACCTGATCGACTCGCTCGGCGGGACCATCCTGTTCCTCGCCGCTTCGTCCCTCCCGATGGCGATCTGGATGACGAAGAACTTCGTCGACTCGGTTCCCGTGCAGCTGGAGGAGGCGGCCTGGGTGGATGGCGCATCCAGCATGAAGACGCTGTGGACGGTCGTCGTCCCCCTCGTCCGCCCCGGGATCGCGGTGGTGTTCATCTACGTGTTCGTGGCAGCCTGGGGCAACTTCTTCGTCCCCTTCGTGCTGCTGCTGAGCCCGGAGAACCAGCCGGCGGCCGTGAGCATCTTCACGTTCTTCGGCCAGTACGGTGCGGTCGCCTACGGGCAGCTCGCGGCGTACTCGCTCATCTACTCCGTTCCCGTGATCGCCCTCTACGTCATCGTGTCGCGCGCGCTCGGCGGTTCGTCCGCGCTCGCCGGCGCCGTCAAGGGATGAGCCCGTCCCTTCGCCCCGTCCCATCCCCTCACCCAAGGAGAACCGTTGTACCAGCAGAACCAGCTCGCCGAGATGCGCATCGATCGATTCGTCCGCGAACGCCTCACGCCCGCCCTCGAGCGTGCGGCCGTGCCCGCGTCGATCGAGGCGTGGGAGGCGCCCGGCGAGCCGGTGCCCTTCGCCGACGCCGTCGCGAACGACTTCCGGCCGTTCGCGGCGGGGGAGGCGTGGGGTCGTCCGTGGGGGACCGTGTGGTTCCGCGTGACCGGCACGGTCCCGGCGGAGTGGAATGCGGCGGCCGAGGATGTCGAGCTCCTCGTCGACCTCGGGTTCACGCTGAGCCAGGTGGGATTCCAGGCGGAGGGGCTGGTGTGGACTCCCGAGGGCACCATCCTGAAGGCGCTGGAGCCGTACAACGCCTACGTGCGCCTCCAGGCCCGGCCGGGGGAGTCGTTCGAACTGTACGTCGAGGCCGCGGCCAACCCGGACGTCGGCTCGAACTGGACCTTCGCGCCGACCGGGATGGGCCGGGTGTCGACCGCGCCGCAGACCCCGATCTACACGCTGCGCCGCGTGGACATCGTTCATCGCGACCGCGAGGTGTGGGAGCTGGTGCAGGACATCTTCACCGCGAAGGGGCTCGCGCTCGTGCTGCCCGAGACGTCGCCCCGCAGGGCCGCCCTGTTCGCCGCGCTGGAGGCCGCCGTCACCGCGGTCGATCCCTTCGACGTCGCCGGGACGGTGTCGCGGGGGCGGGAGGCGCTCGCCGGGGTGCTCGCCTCGCCTGCGTCCGCGACGGCGCACCGGGTCTTCGCGGTCGGGCACGCGCACATCGACTCGGCCTGGCTGTGGCCGGTGCGCGAGACCATCCGCAAGTGCGCCCGCACCTTCTCCAACGTGCTCGACCTGATGGATCAGGACCCGGACTTCGTGTTCGCGTGCTCGTCCGCCCAGCAGTTCGCCTGGATGAAGCAGTTCTATCCGGAGCTGTTCGAGCGCATCCGGGCGCGCGTCGCCGAGGGCCGGTTCGTCCCGGTGGGCGGCATGTGGGTCGAGTCGGACACCAACATGCCGGGATCCGAGGCGATGGCCCGGCAGTTCGTCGAGGGCAAGCGGTTCTTCCTCGAGGAGTTCGGGTACGAGCCGCGCGAGGTGTGGCTTCCCGACTCCTTCGGCTACTCGGGTGCGCTTCCGCAGATCGCGCGGGAGGCGGGGATGGACAACTTCCTGACCCAGAAGATCTCGTGGAACGAGGTGAACCTGTTCCCGCACCACACGTTCGAGTGGGAGGGCATCGACGGGTCGCGCATCTTCACGCACTTCCCGCCCGTGGACACGTACAACTCCCTCCTCTCCGGCCAGGAGTTGGCACGCGCCGAACGGAACTTCGCCGACAAGGGCCGGGCGAACACCTCGCTCGTGCCCTTCGGCTTCGGCGACGGCGGCGGCGGCCCGACCCGCGAGATGCTCGCGGCGGCGGAGCGCACCGCCGACCTCGAGGGGTCGCCGACGGTGCGCGTCGCATCGCCCGCCACCTTCTTCGAGGCGGCGCAGGCCGAGTTCGACCCGGCGCCGGTGTGGGTGGGGGAGCTCTACCTGGAATTCCACCGCGGCACGTACACCTCGCAGGCGCGGACCAAGCGCGGCAACCGCCGCAGCGAGGCGCTGCTGCACGAGGCGGAGCTCTGGGCGGCCACCGCCGCCGTCCGTGCCGGGGCCGACTATCCGGAGCGCGAGCTGCGCGAGGCCTGGCGGACGGTGCTGCTGCAGCAATTCCACGACATCCTGCCCGGTTCGTCGATCGGCTGGGTGCACGACCAGGCGGTCGAGAACTACGCGCGGGTGGCGGAGTCGCTGGAGGCGGTCATCGCGCGGTCGCTGGCGGCTCTGGGTGACGGAGTTGCGGATGGAGTTGCGGATGCGACGAGCGCCGGTCTCGTCGCCAACTCCTCCCCGTTCGCTGTCGACGGCGTACCGGCCGGCGGAGTTGCGGTCCCGCAGCGGACCGGCGACGCGCGCATCGAGCGCGACGGCGACGGCATCCGGCTGTCGAACGACCGCGTCAGCGTCCTCGTCGATGCCGACGGTCTGGTCGCGTCCCTGCTGGATGCGACCACCGGTCGCGAGGCGGTGCCCCCGGGCACGCGCGCCAATGTGCTCCAGCTGTTCCGCGACACCCCCGCCCAGTGGGACGCCTGGGACGTCGACATCGAGTATCGGCTCTCCGGCGAGGACCTGAGCGGTCTCGACTCCCTGGAGGTGGTCTCCGAGTCGCCGGAGCTCGTCGCGGTGCGGGTCATCCGCCGGTTCGGGGCGTCCACCGTCACGCAGACGCTCGCGCTCGCCGCCGGCTCCCCGGCCCTCGACATCGAGACGAACGTCGACTGGCACGAGCGCCAGCGCATGCTGAAACTCGCCTTCCCCGTGGACGTGCACACCGCGTCCGCGCGGTCCGAGATCCAGTTCGGCCACATCGAACGCCCGACGCACACCAACACGAGCTGGGATGTCGCCCGGTTCGAGACGAGCGCGCACCGCTGGGTCCACGTCGGCGAGCCGGGGTTCGGCGTCGGGGTCGCCAACGACTCCACCTACGGCCACGATGTGACGCGCCACCCGCGCGATGGCGGCGGCACCTACTCCCTGGTGCGTCAGACGTTGCTGCGCGCCCCGCTCTTCCCGGACCCGGAAGCAGACCAGGGCCGGCACACGCTGCGCACCTCCCTCGTGGTGGGCGGAGTGGACGCGGCGATCGAGGCCGGCTACCGGCTCAACCTGCCCCTGCGTCCCGCGCCCGCCGCGGTGGATCCGCTGATCGTGTCGAGCGATCCGGCCGTCGTCGTGGAGACCGTCAAGCTCGCCGAGGACGGCTCGGGCGACGTCGTCGTCCGGCTGTACGAATCGCTCGGGTCGCGCGCCGCGACGACGTTGGTCGCGTCGTTCCCCTACCGGCGCATCCAGAGGACGGATCTGCTCGAGCGCGAGACCGGCGACGGTGCGCTCGACCTGCAGCTGCGTCCCTTCGAGCTCGTCACGCTGCGGTTCGTCCGCGAGTGACGCCCGATCGCCCGCCCCGGGCCGCGCGAACCCCGGGGCGGGTACAGGTCATTCCGCGAGGGTCCGCCGCGCGCGCCGGTCGAGGACCCAGGCACGGACGCCCGCGACGAGGGAAGCGAGGATGACGACGCCCGCCACGACGTAGGCGACCGGTCGCACGCTCGGATTGACGGCGGCGAAGTAGCCGATTACGGTGATGAGCACGCCCCAGCTGAGCGCTCCGACGATGTTGGCGGTGAGGAACCGCCAGTAGCTCATCGCGCTGATCCCGGCGATCGGCGGGATGAAGACGCGACCCCACGGGATGTACCGGCTGATGACCACGGACCACCAGCCGAAGAGTTCGTAGAAGCGCTCAGCCCGCTTCACCCCG
The DNA here is from genome assembly GCF_000383315.1 of Cryocola sp. 340MFSha3.1. NCBI lineage: Bacteria > Bacillati > Actinomycetota > Actinomycetes > Micrococcales > Microbacteriaceae > Cryocola > Cryocola sp. 340MFSha3.1. The sequence continues at coordinate 1,422,149 of NZ_KB911087.1, read as the reverse complement.
GCCTGCACCCAGCGACCGCCGCGGCGGGTCAGATACGGCCGGCCGAGCCGACGGCCGAGCCAGAATCCGACCTGGTCGCCCAGCACGGCGGCGATCCCGACGCCGATGGCGAGGACCCAGATGTTCAGCTCCGGGTTGGTGCCGGTGAGGATGCCGGCGCCGAACAGCAGTGAGTCGCCCGTGATGAACGGGATGAAGACGCCGATGAAGAGCGCGGTACCGGCGAAGACGAGTCCCCACACCGCCAGGTAGAACACGAGCGGCCCGACGTCGCCGAGGAAGTCAGCGAGATCGTGGGCCATACCCCGAGCGTATCGGACCCCCTCCGCCCCTCCGCCCACTCCCGTCGCGCCTCCGCCCCACCGTCGAGTCCGCAAACTTTGCACACGAAGCGCCGCGGCGGCGTGCAAAGTTTGCGGGCTCGAAGGTGGGTGGGAAGGGAGTGGAGGGGGAATGTGACGAAAGGTGTATTCAGTTGGGGGAGGGAAGCGATTACTTTCAATGTGCGCCTTCGGGGGAACGGCGCTGGTGGTGGCGGGAGCGGGGGCCTGCCACCGCCCCAACTCTTCAGCAAACAGCGTCAGTCGAGCAGCCCCAGGCGCGCGGCCTTCCGGACGGCGTCGATCCGGGACGTGGCTCCCAGCTTCTCGTACATGTTCGTCGTGTGCCGCTTGACCGTGCCCTCGGCGATCGACAGCGACATCGCGATGTCGCGGTTCGAATACGCCTGGGCGATCATCCGGAGCACCTCCTGCTCACGCACCGTGAGGATGGCGCCGGCCGCCTCCGCATCGGCGCCCGCCTCCGCCGCTTCTCCGACGGGAGGAGTCGCACGGGCGATCACCGCGATCAGCTGCTCGCTCCCCACAGTCTTGGTGACGAAGGCCGCCGCTCCGGCGCGCAACAGCTGCCGTTCGAGCACGGCGTCGCTGTGCATCGTGAGGATGACGACCGCCGTCTCCGGGTGATGCCGCCGGATGCGCGCGATCGTCTGCTCCGCCGGCACCCCCGGGATCTCGACGTCGAGGAGCAGCACGTCGGGGGAGCGCTCGGTGACGAGCGCCCACGCCTCCTCGCTGGATCCACCCTCCCCGACGATCCGGAACCGGTCCTCGATGAGCGCCCGGATGCCCTGGCGGAACATCCCGTGGTCGTCGATGAGGACCACGGTTCGCGTTTCGTCGTTCATGCGGCTTCCCGCCCTCTCGGAATGGTCAGTGTGAGTACGGTCCCGGTGCCGAGACCCGGAGCGATGTGGAGGTCGGCGCCGATCAGTTCTGCACGCTCCTGCGCCGCGATCAGGCCGAGCGCGCCCGACCGGACCGCTTCGTGGGCGAATCCGTGCCCGTTGTCGCTCACCACGATGGTGAGACTGCGGCGGTCCCACCGCGAGTGGACACGGATGAGTTCGGCGCCGGAGTGCCGCCGCGCGTTGTGCACCGCCTCGCGGACGATGATGAACGCCTCCTCCTGAACTGCGGTGGAGAGGCGGTACGGCTCCCCGTCGACCGTGGTCTCGACCGGCGGGCCCGAGTCGTCGAGGTCGCCGACGTAGTCGCGCAGCGCCTCGTCGAGCCGCTTGTCGCCCACGGCGTGACGGAGGTCGAGGGCGATCGCGCGGGTCTCGTCGAGTGCGGCGCCGAACAGCTGCAAGCCTTCCCGCAGGCGGGGATCGGACGCGTCGTCGACGCCCCCGAGCTGGAATCGCTGGAGGCCGGCGGCGATGCTGTGCGCCACGCGGTCGTGCAGTTCGCGCGAGATGCTGAGGCGCTCCTCGCTGTGGGCGACGGCCAGGCGTTCCAGCAGCACATCGACGTACCCGATCGAGGCCGGGACGACGGCATCCATGATGGAGGCGTTCAGGGCCCGCGCCAGGTCGGCGAGGCTGACGGCCGAGTCCTGGTCGGCGCTGATGATCGAGAACGCGACATCGAAGAGCTCGGTCGCCGCGCTGAGGCTGTCTACCGGGTGGATGTTCTGGCGCGCCCGCGTCTCGCCCACGCCGGACCCGTGCCGGGCCGGAGTCGCGAGCCGTCCCGCACCGGCTGGGCGGCCGAGCCGGTCGAAGGTGCGGTCGAGGATCCAGTCGACCTGCGCCACGAGCTGCTCGCTCACGTCGGGGTCTGCAACCAGGGTGCTCTCCGCGCCCCGGAGCCGCTCGAACAGCGCTTCCACGATGCGGTCGCGCAATGCGACTCCGTCGTTACCGATCACCACGTCCGACCCTCAGCTCTCGAGCGCGCCTAGAAGCGCTGCGACGTTCAGAGCGTACTGACCCGCCATGAAGGAGCGGTACGGCCGCTTGTCGCGTCGGCGGTCTCCGCCCTCGACCAGCAGGGTGAAGGCGATCACGACGGGACCGGCGACGCCGAGGGCGATCAGGGCCCGCAGCTGGTGGACGAGTGCACCGAGGGCCATCGACGTGGCCGACACGACACCCGTTCCGATCGCCACCACGACGCGGGCGCGCTGGATTCCGAGCATCACCGGAAGGGTCCGGCGCCCTTCCGCCGCGTCACCCGCGACGTCTCCGAAGTCCTTGGTGTGCCCGGCGACCGCGATCCAGCAGGATGCCACCGCCGCGAAGACCAGCGCGGGTGTCGGCACCGTTTCGGCAACGACGAGCGCCGCAGCGAGATACGTCAGGAACACCCCCGCGGCTGCGATCGTGAGCGCCGCGATCGCCGCCTTCTTGGCCGCCCACGGCCCGACCGAGTAGACGAGTCCGAGGCCCACGAACCCCACCACGGCGAGCAGGAACGGGCGGGGGAGCAGGGAGGCCATGAGGAGCGATAGCGCGAGCAGAGTCGCCGCGATCACGGACGCCGACGGGAGATCTAGCCTGCCGGTCGCCAGGGGGCGGGGTGAGCCGTTGAGTCGGTCGCCCTCGACGTCGCTGATCCCGTTGATCAGGTAGACGGCCCATACCGCGAGCATCCACGAGGACGCGCCGAGCCACAGCGACGCCGACGCCCCGTCCTCGCCGGCGGCCAGCAGCCTGCCGACGAGGAAGCGGAACGCGAAGACGCCCATCACCACCGGACGGCCCTCGAGGAAGGCCAGACCTACCCTGGACGCGCACGACGCGAAGGCGCCCCGGTTCGGGTGGGCCGCGGTGCTCATCCGCTCATTGTCGAGTGGTCCTCACCATTTCGGGGGCCCGATCGACTACAACGAAAGTCACATTCCGCGCGGCAGGTGGCCGCCGCCCGCCGCTCCGCGCCGGGCTAGGCTCGCCTCGTGACGGACGGCGGAGAGACCATCAAGGGCGAGGACTGGTACGGGCGCGAGCTCGACTCGGTCGAGTACACCGGGGTCGTGTTCGACGACGTCGACTTCACCGAGCTGCGCAGCAGGGGCGCGACCTTCACCGAGTGCGTGTTCCGCAAGGTGCGTTTCAACGTGAGCGAGCACGACGACTCGGCGTTCGTGAACTGCCGGTTCGAGTTCTGCAACTTCTTCGACGCGAGCTTCCGGCGCTGTAAGGTCACCGGCAGCTCGTTCCATGGATGCGAGTTCTCCCTGCTGAAGGTCACGGACGGCAACTGGTCGTTCGTCGGTCTGCGGCGCGCGGAGCTGCGGGGTGCGTCGTTCGAGGGAGTCCGCCTGCGCGAGGCCGACCTCTCCGAGGCGCGGTGTCAGGAGGCCCGGTTCGAGGGATGCGACCTCAGCGCCGCGACGCTGACCGGCGCAGACCTCACCGCGGCGAGCATCGCGGGAAGTGACCTGACGGGCGTCGACCCGTCGGAGGTCGTCGTCCGCGGCACGGTCATCGACGAGCGACAGGCGGTCGTGCTGGCCGAGGCGCTGGGGATGGTCGTCGTGCCGACCCCTCGTTAGGCCAGAGGTCGAGTCCGGCGCACGGCGGCCATGGCGGCCGATGTCGCCGGCTGACCGAGGTAGGCGGTCAGCAGGATCATCAGCGAAGCCAGCCCGTCTTCGGTGACCCCGTTGGCGCGGGCGGCCGAGAGATAGGTCGCCAGCCGGTCGTCGACGACGTGTTGGCCGACGAGGGCGGCGATGACCGCGATCGACCGGTCGCGATCGGTGAGCTGATCGCCCTGCCAGCCGGGGCCGCCGGCGGCCAGGAACGCCTCCCGCGTGTATGCGGCGCCGGCGCGTTCGGTCATGATCGCCTCGACCTGCGTCTCGTCGACGCCGACGTTGCGGGCGTAGGTCGCCCGTCCGGCAGCGATCCGATCGTTCTCGGTCATGGCCGCGATCCATCGGTGTCGGTGTCGGTGTCGGTGTCGCCGACGATGGCGAAGAGGATGCGACGAAGTCGGACGATGTCGTCGTCGTCGAAGTCGCGCAGCGCGTGGCGTTCGGCTTCGTCTGCCGACCGCGCCGCCGCGGACCGCAGGGCTTCGCCCTCCTCGGTGATGACCGGGATGCGGGCGCGCCGATCGCGCGGGTCGGGGCGTCGCTCGATGAGGCCGTTCCGCTCCAGCCGGTCGAGCTGGCTGGTGAGGGTGGTCTTGTCCAGCCCGAGCACCCTGCCGAGCTCGATCTGGGTCAGCCCCGTCGTCTTGTCGAGGGCGCTCAGGATGATGTAGTCGCGCAGCTGGAGCCCGTGCGCGACGGCCTCCCGTTCGGTGACCGCGTGCATGCGCTGCGCCGCCCGGTGCAGGAGCCAGGTGATCTCGGACTCTGGTCCGGGTCCGGCTGCGGACGCCTCGGCAGGGGCTGGAGATTCCGCGGTCATCGTTGGCTCCCATCCACGGTCGGGAATCGGGCGGGCAGTGCTGCGATGCTCTCATATGCGCCGCCGTCGTGGGCGGGCACGATCCGCATGAGGTCTCGGAGCGCGATCACCCGTTGCAGGTTCTCACGCACTTTCGCCGCATCCGTGTCCGCCATCTTCCGCATCAGCCACGGACGTTCGAGCCCGTCGGTGATCGCATCGGACTGCCAGGCGATGTCTCCGATGAACGCGTAGCGATCGCCGTCGGGCACGGTCACGAAGACCACGACGGAGCCGAAGGTGTGCCCACCCGCTTGAGCGATCACCACCGAGCCGTCGCCGTATACGTCATGGCTGGCGGGGAAGCCGAGGTAGGCGGGCCCGTCGAAGGCGTACTCATGGACGGGCAGGCAGGCCGACACCGTCCGGAACACGGCGCCGTGCGTGTCTTCTGCGCCGTATCGCATCTCATCCGCGTTGATCCAGATGGGGACGTGCAGGCTGTCGAGACCGCTCACGTGGTCCCAGTGGACGTGGGTGACCAGCACTCCGCGCAGGTTCGCCCAGTCGTAGCCCGCGGCGTCGAGCTGCTCCTGCACCGTCTTCTCGCGCGAATACGGAGCGCGTTCGACGCGGGGGAGCAGGGCGACATGGTCGGCCAGGCCCGCCCCGAAACCGGCGTCGATCAACAGGTCCCCGGCGGGGTGGGTGATGAGCACCGACGAGGCTGCGAAGCGGCGCTTGTCACTGAAGGCCCCGCCTTTCACGGCGAAAGCCGCCCGGGTCTCGTAGAAGCCGGTCGGTAGCCGATACAAGGACATGCCCTGCGGCGGGGATGCGTCCGGCAGGCCCAGCGACCATGGTGCGACAGCGAGATGATTGGTCATGAGCAGATAGTACCATTTCGGACTATCTTGAAATGAACTACTTCGGAGCCGCCGTCGTCCCCCGGACGATGAGCTGCGAGCCGAGTGTTGCGGCTTCCGTGAGCGTTGCGCCGGCCATCACTTGCAGCAGGAGCTCGACGGCGAGCGCTCCGCATCGCTCGATCGGCATCTTGACCGTCGTCAGCCCGGGGTTCACGGCGCTGGCCATGTCGATGTCGTCGATTCCGATGATGCTGATGTCGGCCGGGCAGGACCGTCCCATCTCCGACATGCCGGCTTCGAGGCCGAGCGCGACGAGGTCGTTGTAGGCGATGACGGCCGTCGCCCCGCTCGCGATCACGGGCGCGGCCGCGGCCCGCCCGCCTTCGATCGACGCCGCTTGGTGGCTCAGGTGCGTGAGGCGGATGCCGAACCGCTCGCACGCCTTCGTGATCGTGGCGGCACGCTGGCCGTCGGCCCAGGATCCTGTCGGCCCGGCCGCGTAGGCGATGTGCGTGTGGCCGAGTGCGGCGAGGTGCTCGACCGCCTGCTGCGGCCCGTTCTCCATGTCCATGAGCACGCAGGGGGCGCCCTCGATGAGGCGGTTGACGATGACGAAGGGAGTGTCTCCGGCGAGCGTGAGCACCTCGTCGTCCGGCAGGCGGGGTGAGCACAGCAGCATGCCGTCGAGCTTGCGCGCCTGTTCGATCTGCTCGCGCTCCCGCCAGCGATCCTCGTCGGTGTCGAACAGCACGGTGCGGTGACGACCGTGCCACGCCTGCGAGTGGATGGCCTTGAGGAGCGTCGCATAGACGGGGTTGGCGACGTCCGGCACGACGACGCCGAACGAACGTGTGGCGGTCGCCACCTGCGGGCTGTCGTAACCGAGGTCGTTGGCGGCCTGGAGCACCCGGTCTCGTGTGGCGGTCGCGAGGCGGTCGGGTTCTCCGAAGGCGCGGGATGCCGTGGCGATCGAGACGCCCGCGCGTCGCGCTACGTCAGTCAGCGTCGCACCCATTGCCGCCTCTCCGGTGTTGCGGGAACAGTTGTTCCATCATGGCTCATCCTGCAACATGGAATGCGTCTTGACAATTTTGTACAAACCATTCACACTCTTTTCCATGCCGATCATCGAAGATCCCAGGACCCGCCGACGGGCACCTCGAACCGGGGTGCACTCGTGAGCGGCACTCCGCAGCGCCTGTCGCGCTCCCACCACGGTGCTGTCCCGCTCCCCGAGACTCCCGCCCGTGCCGGAATCCTCCACCTGGGCCTCGGCAGCTTCCACCGCGCACACCAGGCGGTCTACACGGCTGCAGCCATCGCGGCCGACGGCGGCGACTGGGGCATCGTGGGCGTCGCCTCGCGATCGCGGACCGTCGTCGACGCGATGCGCGCACAGGACCTGCTCTCCTCGGTCGCGACGATCTCGCCCGAGGGAATGTCGCTGAGCATCCCGGGCGTGCACACCGACGCCTTCGTCGCGGCGGACGAGCCCCACCGCGTCGTCGAGAGCATCGCCGACCCCGGCATCCGCATCGTCACGCTCACGGTCACCGAGAACGGCTACAGCTCCTCGCCCGCGACGGGTCACCTCGACACTGCAGACCCGACCATCGTCTCCGACCTGCGCGGAGGCCACCCTCGCTCGACCATCGGACAGCTCGCTCGCGGCATCCAGCGGCGGGCCGCGGCATCCGGAGCCCCTCTGACGATCCTCAGCTGCGACAATCTCGCAGCCAACGGCGCCCGCACGAAGGCTCTCGTCCGCGAGTTCCTGGAGGCTCTGCCTGCCAGCGAGGGCACCGAGGCACTCGCCTTCCTCGAGTCGTCGGTCTCGTTCCCCTCGAGCATGGTCGACCGCATCGTCCCGTCCACGACGCCCGCGCTCCGCAGCGAGGTGTCGTCGCTCCTCGGCGCGTGGGACGAGATCCCCGTCCCGGCCGAACCCTTCACGATGTGGGCGATCGAGGACGACTTCGCCGCAGGACGGCCCGCCTGGGAGGCCGGCGGAGCGGTCTTCAGCAGAGAGGTCGGCCGCTACGAGGACATGAAGGTGCGGCTCCTCAACGGAACGCATTCGTTGATCGCCTACCTGGGCGCGCTGCAGAACGCCGAGACGATCCCGGATGCCGTGGGCCGGCCGGCGATCGAGCGTGCAGCGCGCGCGGTGCTCGCCCACGAGTACACGCCGTCCATCCAGGTCCCGTCGGGCGTCGACATCGCGGAGTACGAGCGTCAGCTGTTCCTCCGCTGGGGCAACACCGCACTCGGGCACAAGACGAGCCAGGTCGGCACGGACGGCTCGGTCAAACTGCGTCAGCGCATCCCCGAGCCGGCGCTCCGGCTGCTCGACCGCGGCGAGATGCCGCACATGATCGCCCTCACCGTGGCCGCCTACCTCTCCTGCATCGCACCCCGGCCCGGATTCGATCCCGGCCCCTTCGCCGCCGCGATGAAGGATGCCGCCCGCGAGCGACTGATCCCGCTCGCCGGGTCGGCCCGTACCGGGGCCGATCTCGCCGAGGCCTCGATCACAGACCTCCGGCTCTTCGGCACCGACCTCGCCGACCGTCCGGCGTTCATCGAGCGCGTCGGCGAGCTGGTCGACACGATCGAACGCGACGGCGTCTCGGCGGCGATCACGGAGAGCGTCACGACGGCGGAGACCGACATCAGGTCACGAGCATCGGAGGTCCCGGCATGAGCACGGTGAACCCGACCCACGATCACGAGGAAGGCGCGATGATGAAGGCGCTCGCCATCCACCGCAAGGAAGACATCCGCTGGGAGGACCGCGAGGTGCCTCAGCCCGCGTCGAGCGAGGTGCGGCTCCGGGTCCGGTACGTCGGTATCTGCGGTTCCGATCTGCACTACTACTTCCACGGCGCGAACGGCGAGTACACCATCCGGGAGCCGCTGACCCCGGGCCATGAGCTCTCGGCCGTCGTCGACCTCGACCCGTCGGGGCGCCTCGCCGCCGGGACCCCCGTGACGGTTCACCCGGCCCGCTACGGCGCCGACGTGCCCGGCCTCGAGGACAGGCCGCACCTGCGCCCCGGCGGCGACTACTTCGGCAGCGCCGCGACGATGCCGCATCGCCAGGGCGGCGCCGCGGAGTACCTCCTCGTCGAGGAGCACATGATCCGTGTTCTCCCCGAGGGCCTTCCGCTGGAACGCGCGGCACTCGCAGAACCGCTCGCCGTCGCCCTGCACGCCGTGAGCCTGGCGGGCGACATCAGCGGAAAGCGTGTGCTCGTCATCGGCGCGGGCCCCATCGGACTGCTCGTGGTCTCGGCGGCCGTGCACGCGGGGGCCGCCACCGTCGGCGCGAGCGACGTGCGCGCCGAGCCCCTCGATCGCGCCGCGGCCCTGGGCGCGAGCGAGCCCGTGCTCGTCGGCCGCGACTCCATCGCGGACGAGTCGTACGACGTCGTCTTCGAATGCTCCGGCGTCCCCGTCTCCGTCACCCAGGCCGTCCGCGCGGCGCGCCGGGCGGGAACCGTCGTGCAGGTCGGGATGCTCGCCGACGCGGAGATCGGCGTCAACCTCGCGCCGATGCTCGCCAAGGAGCTGACCCTCCGCGGCGCATTCCGCTTCTCGACCGAGATCGACGACGCCGTCGCGATGCTCGCCGAGTCGGACGCCCTCGACTCCGTCATCTCGCACACCATCGACGCCGCAGACGCCGTCGACGCGTTCCGGGTCGCGCGCGACTCGTCCGCGTCGGCCAAGGTCCTTCTGCGTCTCTGACCCTCCACCACCCTCCCCCCACTCATTTACGAAGGAGTAACGATGAGCACTTCCAACGTCCCCGGTGTGGACGCCTCCGCGCCCCCGCAGACGGTCGAGAGATCGACCGGCGACCTCGTCCGGGCCGCGGTCTCGGGCTGGCTGGGCACGGCACTGGAGTTCATGGACTTCCAGCTCTACTCCCTGGCCGCCGCCCTCGTCTTCAGCCAGCTCTTCTTCGCCGGGGAGGAGCCCGGCATGGCCGTCGTGCTCGCCATGGCGACCTACGGCGTCGGCTACATCGCCCGTCCGCTCGGCGCCTGGTACTTCGGCCGGATGGGCGACAAGGTCGGCCGCCGCAAGGTCCTCTTCTACACGATCCTGCTCATGGGCCTCGCGACGACGCTCATCGGCTTCCTGCCGACGTACGCGCAGGCCGGCATCCTCGCGCCGATCATGCTCGTCGTGCTGCGTCTCGCGCAGGGCTTCGGCGCCGGCGCGGAGATCTCGGGTGCCGGCGTCATGCTCGCCGAGTACGCTCCCGCGCGTCGGCGCGGCATCATCGCCTCCCTCGTCGCGCTCGGCACGAACTGCGGAACGCTCTTCGCCTCCGCGATCTGGGCACTCCTCCTCGCCGTCATGATGGAGGACGACGTCATCGCCTGGGGCTGGCGGATCCCCTTCATCGCGAGCTCCATCGTGATGGTGTTCGCCGTCTGGGTGCGCTTCCGCCTCAAGGAGAGCCCCGTCTTCGAGGAGCGCACCGACGTCGTCGACGGCAAGGCGCTCTCGCGCGATGAGATGGTCGACCTCGCGACCAAGAGCAACGACCTCCGCGCGCTCGAGGCCCTGCGGAAGAAGCCGGTCAAGGCGACGCTCGTGTCGTTCTTCCTCCGCTTCGGCCAGGCCGGCAACTCGGGTCTGATCCAGACCTACATGATCTCCTTCATCACGATCACGCTCGCCGTCCAGAAGGGCGTCGGCCCCGAGATCGTGATCGTCTCCTCGCTCATCGGCTTCGGCACCATCCCGCTGGTCGGTTGGCTCGGCGACCTGTTCGGCCGCCGGCGGATGTACATCATCATGACGTCGCTCTCGCTCGTGCTGATCATCCCGACGATGCTCGCGATCAACACCAAGGAGGTCGGCTGGATCTTCGTCGGCTACGCCGTGATCCACAACGTCTCGGTCCTCGGCCTCGCGTCCATGGAGAACATCTCGCTCCCCGAGATCTTCGGAGCGCGGAACCGCTACACGCTGACGGCCATCGTCCGCGAGATCGCCGCCATCATCGCCACCGGCATCGGCCCGATCATCGCTGCGGCCTGGGTCGCCGCGACGACCGGCAGCATCATCCCGGTGATGGTGCTGCTCGGCATCTATACCGTGTGCGCACTGGTCGCCGCGATCGTGGCGCCCGAGTGGACGGGGCGCGACCTCACCGACCCGCGCGCCGCGATGTGACAAGGAAGGACGATCAATGACCATCGACCGCGTCGATACCATCATCACCAGCCCCGGACGCAACTTCGTCACCCTCAAGATCACGACCTCGCACGGCATCGTCGGCTGGGGGGACGCCACACTGAACGGGCGCGAGCTGTCGGTCGCCTCCTACCTGGAGGACCATGTCGCCTCCACTCTCATCGGCCGTGACGAGGACCGCATCGAGGACACCTGGCAGTACCTCTACCGCGGCCCCTACTGGCGGCGCGGACCGGTCACCATGGCGGCCATCGCCGCGGTCGACATGGCCCTGTGGGACATCAAGGCCAAGAAGGCCGGGATGCCGCTCTACCAGCTCCTCGGCGGTGCGAGCCGGTCCGGCGTCCGCGTCTACGCCCACGCCTCCGGCACCGACTACGACGCGCTCGCGAACGCGATCACCGGCTACCAGGAGCTCGGTTTCACCGCCGTGCGCGTGCAGACCGGTGTGCCGGGGCTCGGTCAGATCTACGGCGTCTCGGCGGCCGGACCCGGGGTGCGCTACGACTATGAGCCGGCCAAGCGCGCCGAGAACGGCCGCCCGAGCGAAGAGACGTGGGACACCCGCAACTACCTCAACCACATGCCGGGGATCTTCGCCAAGATCCGCGAGGACTTCGGCACCGACCTCCGGATCCTCCACGACGGCCACCACCGGATGACGCCGATCGAGGCCGCGCGCTTCGCGAAGGACATCGAGCCGTACGACCTGTTCTGGCTCGAGGACTGCACCCCGGGCGAGGACCAGACGGCGCTCCGTCTCGTGCGCCAGCACTCGACGACGCCGCTCGCGATCGGCGAGGTCTTCAACACCGTCTTCGACTACCAGACGCTCATCACCGAGCGCCTCATCGACTACGTGCGCTCCGCCGTCACCCACACCGGCGGCATCACCGCGATGAAGAAGCTGCTCGACTTCGCCGCGATCTACGGGATCAAGTCCGGCATCCACGGTCCGACCGACATCTCGCCCGTCGGGATGGCGGCAGCGCTCCACCTGGACCTCGCGATCCACAACTTCGGCATCCAGGAGTACATGCCCCACAACGAGCAGACGCTGGAGGTGTTCCAGACGTCGTTCACGTTCGACCGCGGCTTCCTTCACCCGGGGGAGGAGCCCGGGCTCGGTGTCGAGCTCGACGAGGACGCGGCGGCCGCCTTCGAGTACACCAAGGCCTACCTCCCCGTGAATCGGCTCACGGACGGGACCGTCCATGACTGGTGACGTCGCGCGGCTTCCGCTCCCGCAGAAGACGGCGCAGTCGCGGCTCATCGTCGTGGCGCGAGCCAGGAGCGCCGAGGACTACGACCCCGTGCTGGAGGTGCTCATCGATGCCGGCATCCGCAGTGTCGAGCTGACCCTCACGACACCGGGGACGATCGAGCACCTCCCGGGGCTGATCGAGCGCTTCGGCGATGACGTCGACCTCGGGATCGGGACCGTGACGGACACCGACCAGCTCCGGCGCGCGGTGGATGCGGGCGCCCGCTACCTCGTCACCCCGATCACGGTTCCCGCGCTCCTCGCCGCGGCCGCGGAGGCCGGTGTGCCGCTCGTTCCCGGTGGGTTCACGCCGACCGAGTTGTTCGCCTCGTGGTCGGCCGGGGCGTCCGCCGTCAAGGTGTTCCCTGCCGGACGGCTCGGCGCGGGATACGTCAAGGATCTGCGGGGACCGTTCCCCGACATCGAGGTGGTGCCGTCTGGCGGCATCGATCTCCAGAGCGCTTCGCAGTGGCTCGCGGCCGGCGCCGCGGCCGTGAGCATCGGCGGCCCGCTGCTGGGCGACGCGTTCCAGGGCGGCGACCTCGTCGCCCTCGGTGAGCGGGCCCGCGCGTTCGTCGCTGTCGCCGCCGGGGGCAGCGCATGACGGCCGTGTCCGACCGCCCACGTGTCGCGACGCTCGGCGAGACGATGGCTCTCGTGCGCAGCCGCGACATCGGCAGCCTCCGGCACGCGTCCGACCTCGCTCTCGGCGTCGGCGGCGCCGAGAGCAACGTCGCGATCGCCCTGCGCAGGCTCGGCGTCGACGTCACGTGGCTCGGTCGGGTCGGCGACGATTCGCTGGGGGAGCGCGTCGTGCGCGAGATCCGCGCGGAGGGGGTCGACGCGCGCGCCGTCGTGGATGCGGGCGCCCCGACGGGCCTCATGCTCAAAGAACGCCCCCACCCGACGTCGACCCGCGTTCTGTATTACCGATCCGGCTCGGCCGGATCGCGGCTGTCGCCCTCCGACCTGCCCGACGGCTGGATCGAACAGGCCGACCTGTTGCATCTCACGGGGATCACGGCCCTCATCTCCGAATCGGCCCGCGAGACCCTCTCGGTCGCGATCGACCGCGCCCGAGAGGCCGGCGTCGTAGTGACCTTCGACATCAACTACCGATCCTCTCTCGCTGCTCCGGCCGTTGCGGGGCCGTGGCTCCGGGAGGTGGCCGAACGCGCCGACATCGTGTTCGGCGGCGCGGAGGAGTTCGAACTGCTCTCCCCGCGCACGGATGCCGCGGACGCGTGCGAGCGCCTCCTCGCGCATCGCCCCACGGAGGTCGTGCTCAAGCGCGGCGCCGAGGGCGCGACGACCATCCTGTCGACGCAGGTGGTCGACGCCCCGGGGCTCGTCGTCGATGTCGTCGACACGGTCGGAGCCGGCGATGCCTTCGTCGCGGGGTACCTGAGCGGCGTCCTGGACGGATCGGACGTCGCGGCGCGCTTGCACCGCGCCAACGTCTGCGGAGCGATGCTCTGCATGACGCCCGGCGACTGGGAGTCGAGTCCCACGCTTCGGGAGGTCCGGCAGTTCACCGCAGGCGTCGGCGACCCCGTGCTCCGCTGACGCGTCTCCCCACCGTTTGGCGATCGAGGCGAATCGCGTTACGATACGGTACGTGTCGTATTCAGAGACCAGCCCACGCCGTGCGGGGCGCCCGCGCGACGACAGCCGCGAGTCGCACATCCTCGCCGTCGTCAACGCGCTCCTCGCCGAGCGCGGCTACGACGGCGTCTCGTTCGAGGAGGTCGCCCGCCGAGCCGGCGCCTCCAAGCCGACGCTGTACCGCCGCTGGGCGAACAAGCGCGAGATGGTCGTCGCCGCACTGAAAGTCGGCCCGGCCCGCCGGGACGACGCCGACGCGATCGACACGGGGTCTCTGCGTGGCGACCTGCTGGCGCTGTGCCGGCGCCTGCTCACGACCCTCCGCTCGGCCGACGGCCAGACCGCGCTCGCGCTCCTGCAGGCCGGGTTCGAGGACCCGGAGCTCGGCGAGACGATCGAGCAGACGGTCGGCCCGACCGGTGCGCGCCTTCCGGCGGACGTCGTCGCTGCGGCGATCGGCCGGGGCGAGCTGCCCGAGGGGGTCGACCCCTTCCCGTTCGAAGAGGTCACCGGCTCCGTGCTCCTGCTCCGCCGCCTCAACGGCCTCGCCGTCACCGACGACTACCTCGAGGCACTGGTCGACACCATCCTGATCCCCGCACTCCGGGCGACGGCATCCGGCACCCGACCCCTTCCCGCCGGCATCTTCTCCGGACACCCGGCGACCGCCGACGCCTGACCGCCCACTCCACCGCCCGACCACCCCCACGACCCAGGAGGCACATCCACCATGGCCACGATCGACGGCTTCAGCTACCAGACCATCCCCGGCAGCGGCGGCATCCCGCTGCACGTCGCGGTCGGAGGGTCCGGCCCGGCGGTGGTGCTGCTCCACGGCTTCCCGCAGACCCACTACATGTGGCGCGAGGTCGCGCGGCGGCTCGCCGACGATCACACCGTGATCGTCCCCGACCTCCGCGGCTACGGCGAGAGCGGCAAGCCGGCGGAGGACGGACCGGACACCTACTCCAAGCGCACGATGGGCGACGACGTCGTGGCGGTCGCGTCCGCCCTCGGACACGACCGGTTCGGGCTCATCGGCCATGACCGCGGTGCGCTCGTCGGCGTCCGCGCCGCGCTCGACCACCCGGAGCGCGTGCAGTACCTCGGCATCCTCGACGTGCTGCCCACCCTCGACACCTGGGACGTGCTGCACGGGGTGGATGCCAAGATCGCCTGGCACCTCTACCTGATGGCCCAGCCGGTGGGGCTGCCCGAGCGCATGATCTCCGCGGTCGCCGACGACTTCTTCGCCTCGTTCCTCGACGCGTGGGACACCGACGGCACCACGTTCACGCCGGACGTGCGCAGGCACTACATCGACAGCTCGGTGGCGGCGGTGCCGTCGATCGTCGCCGACTACCGGGCGAGCGCCGGGATCGACCTGGAGCTGGATCGCGCCGATCGCGCCGCGGGCCGTGGGCTGGCCATGCCGGTCGGCGTCCTCTCGCAGGACTGGGGGTCGCAGCTCGGCTTCGACCCGCGCGCCATCTGGGGCGCCTGGTCGGACGACCTGGTCTACGAGCCGATCGACGCCGGCCACTTCATGGCCGAGGAGAAGCCGGATGACGTGGCCGGCTTCATCCGCTCGCTCGCCGCGCGCGCCCGCTCCTAGACCGGGTCAGTCGACCTCGCGCACCTGCCCGTGCTTGATGTGCAGGCGGCGCTGGGCGCGCTTCGCGACCGCGGTGTCATGCGTCACGATCACGACGGTGAGACCGCGGTCGCGCCACAGTCCCTCGAGCAGGTCCATGATCTCGTCCCGTGTCTCCTCGTCCAGGTTGCCCGTCGGCTCGTCCGCCAGCAGCACCTCCGGATCCTTGACCAGCGCCCGCGCGATCGCGACGCGCTGCTGCTGGCCGCCGGAGAGCTCCGACGGCAGGTGGTTGCCTCGGTCGGCGAGCCCGACCGAGGCCAGGGCTTCCGCCGCGCGGCGCTTGCGGTCGGCGGCGCTGACCTTGAGCGGGGCGAGAGCCGTCTCGACGTTCTCCTGAGCCGTGAGGGTCGGGATGAGATTGAACCCCTGGAAGACGAACCCGATCTCCTTCGCCCGGATCTTCGTGAGCCGTCCGTCGTGCTGCTTCGAGAGGCTGTCGGCGCCCAGTTCGACCGAGCCGGAGGTCGGCCGGTCGAGCGCCCCGAGCATCTGCAGCAGGGTCGACTTGCCGCCTCCGGTCGGCCCCTGGATGGCGACCAGCTGGCCGTCCGGGATCTCCAGGGTCACGTCGTTGAGGGCGACGACCTGGCGCTTGGACTGGCTGTAGGTCTTGGTGACGTCGGTCAGGGTGTACATGTGTGCTCCTTCGAGGGCGGGATGACCGGGTTCAGGCGACCGAGCGGAGGGCCGCGGCCGGGCGGAGTCGCGAGGCACGCCATCCGCCGATGGCCCCGGCGATCAGACCGCCGAGGACGGCGAGCCCGACCGCGCCGACGATGATCCACAGGGTCACCGGGGCGTGCAGGGCGATGTTCGCGGAGGTCGTCGCGGCCTCCCTGGCCGCTCCGAAGGCGCCGCCGAAGCCGCGGGCCGCGCCCTCGCCGGTCGCACCCGTCGCCGCGCCGGAACGCCCGGCGGCCGCACTGGTGGTGCCGTGGCTGATGCTGCCGGTCAGCGTCGGCGAGATCAGGTTGACGACCAGCACCCCGAGGAGGCCGACCGCGACGCCGATCACGCCGCCGATGACGCCCTGCACCACGGACTCGCCGGCGACCTGCCCGACGATGCGCCGGTTGGACCAGCCGATCGCCTTGAGGGTGCCGAACTCGCGGGTGCGCCGGGTGACGCCGGAGATGGTGAACAGGATGGCGATGAGGAACGCGGCCGCGAGGACGATCACCGATAGCCAGGTGCCGAGGTTCGCGATGAGCTGGCCGGCGCTGCCGAGGGAGCCGGAGACCGTCGAGGCGAGGTCGGCCTGCGTGCTGACCGTCGCCCCGGACACGGCCTTCGTCAGATCGGTCTTGATCTGGTCGATGTCGCCGGAGGAGGCCGCCTTCACGTACACCGACGAGACCTTGCCGCTCTGCCCGGAGAGCGTCTGGGCGACATCCAGCGGGATGTACGCGTTCGCCGCGGTGGTCGCGTCGGAGCCGGTCGCCGCGACGATCCCGATGACCGAGAAGTCCGTGCCGCCGATCGTGATGGTGTCGCCGACGGCTTTGCTCGCCGTCTTGGCGTAGCTCGCGTCGAGCACCACCACATCCTTGCCCGCGTCGGCCGCCGTGAAGCTCCGGCCGCCGGTGAGGGTGACCGAGGCGAGCGGGCCGACGGACTTGCCGGCGGGATCGAGGCCGAGCACCGAGAACGAGTCGACGGTGAAGGAGCTGCCGCCTGCGCCGTCGGAGCCGCCCGTCGGGGGCGCGGTCGGCTGTGCCGCCTGACCGTTCTCGCGCTCCTGGCGGAGCTGCTGGAAGTTCGGCAGGGTTCCGCTGAAGCTGGTGTTCGTGAGCGAGAGCACGGCGGCGGCCGACTCGACGTTCTGCACCTTCTTCACCGTGGTGAGGGTGGATGCGTCCATGACCGTGGCGCCGCGGGTCGGTTCGAGACGGGAGGTGTTGACCTGCCGTGCGCCGCCGGTGTCGGTCCCGGCGTTGGCGCCGAAGTCGAAGCGCGGACCGCCTCCCGCACCCTGGAGTCCGGTCGCGTTCTGCGCGGTCGCGGGCTGGCTCACCGTGATGTCTGTGCCCACCCCGTACACCGACTGCAGCACGCTCTCCTGCGCCTGGCGCACCCCCGCCGAGACCGCGTCCACGATGATGACCAGCGCGATCGCCAGGGCCATCCCGATGGCGATGATGATCGTCTGCTTGCGGCGGTTGAGCAACTCGCGCCGCAGATAGGTTCCGAACATGGGCTCCCAAACTGTGCTGTCGGATGAACGTCTGGCGTGAGGTTAGGAACGGCCGTTTTCGGGTCGCTGTGGCGAAGCTATGCATCTGCCGAGTGCCCGGTTTCCTGCGGATTGTCACATCCGGCGCCCCTGCCGTGTCGTACGGGTGAAGGCAACGAGAAGGAGGAATCCCATGCAGCAGCAGGCCCAGGTCGTGGTGATCGGAGGCGGGTATGCCGGAGTCGCGGCGGCCAACCGGCTCAGCGGTCGGGACGACGTCTCCGTGACCCTGGTGAACGCGCGGCCGGTCTTCGTCGAGCGCATCCGTCTCCACCAGCTGGCGGCGGGCACGGACGACGCGATCGTGGAGTTCGGGAAGGTGCTGGCGCCGTCGGTCCACCTGGTCGTCGACGCCGTCGAGCGCATCGACGCGCCCGCCCGACGGCTGGAGCTGTCGTCCGGCGGCCATCTCGACTACGACTACCTGGTCTACGCAGCGGGCAGCGTCCGCGCGCTGGCCGATGTCCCTGGCTCTGCCGAGCACGCCCTGCCGATCGCGCAGCTCGGCGACGCGGACCGGCTGCGGGAGGAGCTGGCTGCACTCGGGTCGACGGACCCGATCGCGGTGGTCGGCGGCGGTCCGCTCGGCATCGAGGTCGCCTCGGAGCTCGCCGAGCAGG
The DNA here is from genome assembly GCF_000383315.1 of Cryocola sp. 340MFSha3.1. Taxonomy (NCBI): domain Bacteria; kingdom Bacillati; phylum Actinomycetota; class Actinomycetes; order Micrococcales; family Microbacteriaceae; genus Cryocola; species Cryocola sp. 340MFSha3.1. Next base: position 1,404,003 of record NZ_KB911087.1, on the reverse strand, counting down.
GCCGTTCCGTCACGCTCTACTGCGGTGGACCCCTCGGCCCGTCGCTGCATCCCCGCGGACGCCGCTCCATCGCCCGGCGGCTCGCCGCGCTCGGCGTCACGGTCGAGGACGGCCCCGGCTCACGGGTGATGGCGGTCGAGCAGGATGCGGTGGTGCTGGCCGACGGGAGCACGCGCCCCAGCGCGCTCACCATCTGGGCGGCCGGGTTCGTCGCAGCCGACCTCGCGCGCCGCAGCGGACTAACCGTGGATGCCGCCGGCCGGCTCCTGACCGACGAGACCCTGACGAGCGTCGACGACGACCGCATCGTCGCGGCGGGCGACTCGGCCGCGCCGTCCGGGCACCCGCTCCGGATGAGTTGCCAGGCCGCCGGGCCGCTCGGCGGTCACGCCGCCGACACCGTCCTCCGCCGGATCGACGGCCGCGACCCGGAGCCGTTGGTGATGGGATTCGTCGGTCTCTGCATCAGCCTGGGCCGCCGTCACGGGATTTTCCAGTTCGAGCACAGGAACGACACGGCGACGCGGGCGCACATCGGCGGCCGTGCGGGAGCAGCGGTGAAGGAGCTGGTCTGCCGGGGCACGGTACAGCAGCTGACCCTCGAGGCGCGGCATCCCGGCGTCACTCGACTGCCTGCGGCCTTCGGCGACCGCGAGCGCCGCCGTATGCTCGCAGTGAACGGGTCGGCCCCTGAAGTCGCGGGCGCGACCCCGGGATGGGAGGGCGCATGAGCTCGCACCGGACGGATGCGGCGACGTCGCTCTTCGTGGCGCACCGCAACCTCCTCTTCACGGTGGCGTACGAGATGCTCGGCTCGGCGGCGGACGCCGAGGACGTGCTGCAGGAGACCTGGCTGCGCTGGAGCACCGTCGACCAGGCGGAGGTGCGGGAGCCCCGCGCCTACCTGGTGCGGATCGCGACCCGGCTGGCGCTCAACCGCCTCCGCAGCGCGCAGCATCGTCGCGAGGCGTACGTCGGACCCTGGCTGCCCGAGCCCCTGCTGACCTCGCCCGATGTCGCGGACGACGCCGAGCTCGCGGAGAGCATCTCCATGGCCCTGATGGTGGTCCTGGAGACTCTCGGGCCGACCGAGCGCGCGGTGTTCGTGCTGCGTGAGATCTTCGGCTTCGAGTTCGACGAGATCGCAGCGGCGGTGGAGAAGACGCCGGCGACCGTGCGTCAGATCGCCCACCGCGCCCGGCAGCACGTGGAGGCGCGGCGCCCGCGGGTCAGTGTCACCGCCGATGAGGCGCGGGCCGCGCTGGACGCGTTCCGTGTCGCGGTGGAGACCGGGGACGTGCAGGCGATGCTGAACGTGCTCGCCCCCGACGTCGTCCTCATCAGCGACGGCGGCGGAGTGAAGCAGGCCGCACTCCGGCCGATCCTCGGCGCCGACAAGGTGGCGCGTTTCATCTCCGGCGGCATCCGGAAGACCGCCGTCGATTTCGCCATCGAACCGGCCGTCGTCAACGGCAACCCGGCACTGGCGCTGCATGTGGCGGGCGAGTTCGACGGGGTGCTGGCTGCCCGCGTGCAGGACGGCAGGATCACGGGGCTGTACATCGTCCGCAACCCGCAGAAACTGTCGTGGCTGGGGGAGGAGCTGACCCTGTCGCTGCGCTGATCGATCCAAATAGCCAAATGTTGGACATTTAGGGGAGCCTGTCCTAGCGTGGAGGAATGCCACGCATCGCCCCCCATCCCACGCTCGCCGAACAGGTCACCGATCAGCTGCGTCGGCGGATCTCCGTGGGGGAGTTCCCCGTCGGCGCGCTCCTGCCGCCGGAGACGGAACTGGCCGAAGAACTCGGCGTCAGCCGCAACAGCATCCGCGAAGCCCTCCGGTCGCTGGTCCACGCGGGGATGCTGGGCGCGCGGGCGGGATACGGCACCTTCGTGCGCGCCACGAACGACGTGGCTCCGACCCTGGCGCGACGCCTCGACCAGGAGAGGGACGTCGATGTCGCAGAGGTGCGTGCCCTCCTCGAGAGGGAGGCCGCCCGGCTCGCGGCCCTCCGGCGCACGCCCGAGCAGCTCGCGCGGCTGAACGAGGCCCTCGCCGAACGGACCGCGCTGATCGGCCTCCCCGGATACGACGACGCGGACATCGCCTTCCACCAGGCCCTCCTCGACGCCACCGGCAATTCCCTGCTGGCCGAGCTGTACCGCGGCGTCGGCGGCAACGAACGGGCTCTGCACGCCCTTCGCGACGAGGCCGCCGTGTCCGCCGACGGCGAGGCGCGACCCACCGACATCGACGAAGCGCACGCGCCCATCGTCGAGGCGGTCGCCGCGGGCGATCCGGTGGCCGCAGCCGCGGCGGCGGAGGCGGCGGTCCGCCTGATCAACGAGAGACAGGGCATCCACCTGCCCGGATACGACGCGACGGGCACGGGCCGATGATGTCGGAAAGGACGGCGCTGCGCGGCGGCGGGAGCGGGGGCGCTCGCATCGTCCGGACCCTGAGTCCCGCGCTCGTCCTCACCGGTCTGCTGCTCGTCGCCGGAAACCTGCGGGCGGGGCTCACCACCGTCGGCCCAGTCCTCACCGACATCACCAGTGCGCTCGGCCTCACCTCCGTCGCAGCGTCCGTGCTGGTCAGCCTCCCGCTCGTCGCGTTCGCCGTCGTGTCGCCGTTCGCGCCGCGTGTTGCGCGCGCGCTCGGGCTCGAACGGTCCCTGGCGCTCGCGCTCCTCCTCCTCGCCGGCGGCCTCGTGCTCCGCTCCCTCCCCGGCCTCGGCTCGCTCTGGGCCGGCACGGCCCTCATCGGCGTCGCGATCGCCGTCCTCAACGTGGTGCTGCCCGCCTTGGTGAAACGCGACTTCCCCACGCGCATCGGGCAGATCACCGGCACATATTCGGTCGTGCAGGCCGTCTTCGCCGCAATCGCGGCCGGTGTCGCCGTCCCGGTCGCCGGGCTGACGGCGGTCGGCTGGAGGCTCCCGCTCGGGATGTGGGCGGTGCTGGCGGTCATCGCGATCGCCGTCCTCGCACCGCAGCTGCGCCGCAGAACCGTCGTGCCCGACGGGCAGGAAGACCTGACCCTCGGTGGAGAGGGCCATCGCAGCGGCGGACGCTCGCCGTGGCGGTCGGCCCTCGCGTGGCAGGTGACCGCGTTCATGGGGCTGCAGTCGGTGGGCTTTTACATCTTCATCACCTGGCTGCCCTCGATCGAGAGGTCGGCGGGGATCAGCCCGGAGGCGGCCGGGTGGCACCAGCTCCTCCTCAATGGCTGCGGCATCGTCGGCAGCGTCACGTGCTCCTTCCTCATCCCGCGGTTCCGGGACCAGCGGCTGCTGGCCGCCGCGGCACCCGCCTTCACGGTGATCGCGATGCTCGGTGTGCTGTTCGCTCCGGCGCTCTCGGCCATCTGGGACAGCATCGCCGGGGTGGCGGGCGGTGTCACGATCGTGCTGGCGCTCTCGTTCTTCGGCCTGCGCACCCGCCACCACGCGCAGGCGGCCGCACTGTCCGGCATGGCGCAGTCCGTCGGCTACCTTGTCGCCGCCGCCGGCCCGATCGGCGTCGGCGCGCTGCACGACGCGACCGGGTCGTGGACGGGTCCTCTCCTGGTGGTCATCGGTGTGCAGGTCGTGCTTCTGGTGTTCGGTCTGCTGGCCGGACGGAACCGCATCCTGGAGTGAGCCTGAGCGCTCAGAGAGTTCATAGGTTGTGCAAAGACGGCATCCATCACCCTCCTCATAATGAGAAAGGTGACCATCAACGCGCGCGCCGCCTCCGGCCCCTCCAGCCAGCCCCGTACCCTCCTGCGCCGCGCGGACGGCAGCGCCATCCGCGTGCTCGTCGTCGACGATGAGGCGACGCTGACGGACCTCCTCGCGATGGCCCTCCACTACGAGGACTGGGAGGTCAAGACGGCGTCGAACGGTCAGCAGGCGCTGCAGCTGTCGCGCGAGTTCAAGCCGGATGTCGTGGTGCTCGACATCATGCTCCCCGACATCGACGGCCTCCAGGTGCTGTCGCGGATGCGCGCAGACGGCAATGAGGCGCCCGTGCTCTTCCTCACCGCGAAGGACTCCCTCGACGACCGCATCGCCGGCCTCACCGCCGGCGGCGACGACTACGTGACCAAGCCGTTCAGCCTGGAGGAGCTCGTCGCGCGCCTGCGCGGCCTGCTGCGCCGGTCGCGCGCGGCGGTCGCCGACCACGACGACCCCGTACTGATCGTGGGCGACCTCGTCCTCGACGAGGACAGCTACGAGGTCCACCGCGACGGCGAGCCCATCCAGCTGACCGCCACCGAGTTCGAACTGCTGCGCTTCCTGATGCGCAACCCGCGCCGCGTGCTCAGCAAGGCCCAGATCCTCGACCGGGTCTGGAGCTACGACTTCGGCGGATCGTCCAGTGTGGTCGAGCTCTACATCTCCTACCTGCGCAAGAAGATCGACGCCGGCCGCGCCCCGATGATCCACACCGTCCGCGGCGCCGGTTACATGGTGAAGGCCGCGCAATGACCTCCGCCCGCGACGCGGGCGCCCCGGTCACCGGGCCAGGCGGAACCGGTCGCGCAGGCGGCCGGTCCTGGCGCATCCGCCCGTTCCGCTCGTGGACCCTCCGGAGCCGTGTCGTGCTCGTCGTGGTGGCGATGCTGGCGGTGCTCGGCGCGGTGATCGGGACCGTCAGCGTGTTCGCGCTGCAGAACTACCTGATGCAGCGGCTGGACGGGCAGCTCACCTCGGCGCTCGACCGCGGCCAGCGCGCCGCCGATCGCATCTACGGCGATCAGCCGACAGGACCGGACGTCATCGGCATCGTCCAGACGCCGGGTCAGCAGACCGGCACGTTCGGCGTCATCCGCAGCGGCGACATGCTGCTGTACCCGGTCATCCTCTCCGAGAGGCCGGCCGGCAGCACCCCAGATCAACCGGTGGCGCCGAAGCGGGTGCTCATCTCCACCACCGCCCTGCTCAGCCTGCCGTCGGACGGGCACCCGCGGACCATCGACCTCGGCGCGTCCCTGGGGGAGTACCGCGTCGCCGCGGTCGAGCTGACCAACGGCGACAGCGTCATCATCGGCCTCCCGCTCAGCGACGTGAATGCGACCGTCGCCCGGCTCACGCTCGTCATCGTGCTGGTCACCCTCGCCGGGCTGGTGTTCGCGTTCCTTCTCGCGAGCGTCGTCGTCCGGCTGGCGATGCGTCCGCTGGAGCGGGTCGCGGACACCGCGGAACAGGTCTCGTCCCTGCCGCTCGATCGAGGAGACGTCGCGCTCTCCGTCCGGGTTCCGGAGGCCGACACCGACCAGCACACCGAGGTCGGAAAGGTCGGCTCCGCCCTCAACCGGATGCTCGGCCACGTCGCCTCCGCCCTGACCGCACGCCAGGCGAGCGAGCAGAAGGTGCGCCAGTTCGTCGCCGACGCCAGCCACGAGCTGCGCACACCGCTCGCCTCCATCCGCGGCTACGCCGAACTGACCCGGCGAGCCCCGCACGAACTCCCGCCGGACGTCACGCACTCGCTCGGTCGCATCGAGTCGGAGGCGACCCGGATGACCTCCCTCGTGGAGGACCTGCTGCTGCTCGCCCGGCTCGACGAGGGCCGCGAGCTCGACCGCGATCCCGTGGACCTCTCCCTGCTGCTGGTGGATGCGCTGAGCGACGCCCACGCGGCCGGACCCGACCACGAGTGGGCGCTCGACCTGCCCGACGAGCCCGTCGAGGTCGTCGGCGACGCCCCGAGACTGCACCAGGTGCTCATGAACCTGCTCGCGAACGCGCGCGTGCACACGCCGGAGGGCACCAAGGTGACGGCCGGCCTGAGCGTGGATGAGGACGCGCACCTCGCCGTCATCACGGTCGCGGACGACGGACCGGGCATCCCGGAGGACATGCAGGCGACGCTGTTCGAGCGCTTCGCTCGAGGCGACAGCTCCCGCAACCGCGCCACCGGATCCACCGGGCTGGGCCTCGCCATCGTCCAGGCGGTCGTGCAGGCGCATGAGGGAGACGTGACGGTCACGAGCGAGCCGGGCCGGACCGTGTTCACGGTGTCGCTGCCGCTCGTACCCGCCGCCGTCTGAACCCGATTTGCAGACCGGGGTGCGCATCCCGTACCCTGTACGAAGCCAAAGACCGCTGGTTGTCGTGCTCGCATGACCGAAGATCCACTCAGGTGGGGGCCCGCGCAGGTGTATGAAGCAAGTTCCGCATTTTCTGCGTCGCCAGCTCCGTGCCTCTGCGCCGGAGCTTTTTTCTTTGTCCGGTGACGGTGTCGTCCAGCGACTTTGGCGGGCACACCGCTTCCGCGGTGTGCGACGAAGAAGATTGAGGAGTAGGCCATGGCGAACAAGGAAGCCACGGTCGCCGAGCTCACGAACCTGTTCGAGAGCTCGACCGCCGTTCTGCTGACCGAGTACCGCGGTCTCACTGTCGCTCAGCTCAAGCAGCTGCGCACGTCGATCAGTGAGCACGCGACCTACGCCGTGGTGAAGAACACGCTGACCAAGATCGCGGCCAACAACACGGGCATCTCGTCGTTCGACGAGGAGCTCGCTGGGCCGTCCGCGATCGCCTTCGTGCACGGTGACCCTGTCGCCGTCGCGAAGTCGCTGCGTGACTTCGCCAAGGCAAACCCTCTGCTTGTGGTCAAGGGCGGTTACTTCGACGGTAACCCGCTGACCGCAGAAGAGGTAGGCAAGCTCGCCGACCTCGAGTCCCGTGAGGTTCTGCTGGCCAAGCTGGCCGGCGCCTTCAAGGCCTCGCTGTTCGGAGCCGCATATCTGTTCAACGCACCGCTGTCGCAGGCCGTTCGCACGGTCGACGCGCTGCGTGAGAAGCAGGAGTCCGCTGCCTGAGTCCTCACGGACCAGGCCAGCGGTGAGTAACCACACACACTAAGGAGAGAACAATGGCAAAGCTTTCGACTGAGGAGCTGCTCGACGCGTTCAAGGAGCTCACGCTCATTGAGCTCAGCGAGTTCGTGAAGAAGTTCGAGGAGACCTTCGAGGTCACCGCCGCCGCCCCCGTCGCCGTGGCCGCTCCGGCCGCCGGTGGTGCGGGCGCCGCTGCCGAAGAGGTCGAGGAGAAGGACTCCTTCGACGTCGTCCTCGAGGCCGCCGGTGACAAGAAGATCCAGGTCATCAAGGAGGTGCGCGCCCTCACCAGCCTCGGCCTCGGTGAGGCGAAGGCCCTCGTTGACGGCGCTCCGAGCACCGTGCTCGAGGGTGCCAACAAGGAGACCGCAGACAAGGCGAAGGCCCAGCTCGAAGAGGCTGGCGCCACCGTCACCCTGAAGTAATCAGGGCCCCATCGGGGCTCTTCTTACCGACGGCTGACTGCCGCTGTGTCGTAGACACAGGCGCGACGCGGACTCCTCCACTAGAGAGTGTCCGCGTTGCGGAGGGCGTCGCCCCCGTAACGGGGCGACGCCCTCCGTGCGTTAAGTGACGCACGGGCGCGGATGCTCACCCATCCCACGCGTCCGATCGCGCCCGCCAGCGGGCATCGGTGTGCAAGGACGCACAACCGGAAGAAGAACCACGATGAATACCAGTTCTTGGCGTGCCTACGCCTCGCGACTGCGTGATTTCGGTCACGCGATGCTCCACGGTGAGGACCGCGACAGCGGTTGCCACCCACCGGATCTGTGCCGCAGGACCCTCCTCTACGACAGGTACCTGCGGTAACACCCACTACGAAGCGCCCCCGGCCACCCGGCCGGGGGCGCTTCGCCGTCACGCAAGGCCCAGCACCCGGGCGACGCCGAGGTCCGCGAGGCGAGCGGGATCGGCGAGCACGTCGAGCCGGACGATGTGGTCGTCCTCGATCTCGAACGCCATGACGGAGACGACGCGACCCGACAGCACCGCCGCGACGCCCGGACGGCCGCCCAGCAGCACCGGCGTCGAGTGGGCGGCGAGCCGGGCGGAGAGGACGGCCTGTGCCGCGATCTCCTCGGCTCCGACCAGATGCTGCTCACTCGTCCCGTAGTCGGCATCGAGCACCGCGCCGTCGTCGAGGAGGCTCAGCAGGCGGCGCACGTCTCCCTGCTGCGCCGCCGCCAGCCACGCGTCGACGAGCGGTCGCGCCCGGCGCCGATCCGGCTGTGCCGCGTCCGGAGACCCGTGGAGGCGGCGTCGAGCGCGCGAGGCCAGCTGACGAGCGGCCTGCGGAGAGCGGTCGAGCGCCTCCGCCACCTCCTCGAACGGCCGGCCGAAGACGTCGTGGAGGACGAACGCGATGCGCTCGGCGGGGCTCAACGCATCGAGCACGACGAGGAGCGCGGTGGCGATGCGGTCTCCCCGCTCGGCCTCCGCGGCGGGGTCGCCGAGGGCCGAGACCGGCTCGTCCATCCACGGGGTGACCTCCCACGATCGTTCCCGCGTGCGGCGCGGCGACCGCAGCTGGTCGAGGCAGACCCGGGACACGACCGTGGTCAGCCAGGCGTCGATGTTGTCGATGCCGGCGGGGTCGGTGCGGCTCAACCGCAGCCAGGTCTCCTGCACGGCGTCCTCCGCGTCGGCGTGCGACGACAGCAGCCGTCCGGCGATGGCGGTGAGCCGCGGTCGTGCCGCCTCGAAGTGCTCGGCGAGGGGTCGTGCATCCGTCATGTCACGTTCTCCGTCTCTCGATCGTCACCCTATCGACGAGCCGGAGACGGCACATGTGACACGAGACAGGAGGACGGCCATGAACGACACCATCGTGGTGACAGGAGGTACCGGCAGGATCGGGCGCAGCGTGGTCCCGCTGCTGCGCGCCGGAGGGCGTGAGGTGCGGGTGCTCAGCCGTCACCCGCAGCAGGCTGGGACGGACCCCGGCATCACCCATATCGGCGGCGACACCGTCGCGGGCGACGGGCTGGAGGATGCGTTCGCCGGAGCGGGGACGGTGCTCCACCTCGCCGGCGGCGCGACCGGGGACGACCGGGCGGCCGCCAACGTCGCTGAGGCGGCACGGAGTGCGGGAGTCGGCCATCTGATCCTCATCTCCGTGGTCGGGGCCGGGCGGATGCCGATCGGCTACTTCCGCGCGAAGGCCGCGGCCGAGAAAGCGATCGCCGCGTCGGGGGTGCCCTGGAGCATCCTGGCGGTGTCGCAGCTCCACGAGTTCGTGCTGCCGCTGGTCCGGGGGATGGCGCGTCTGCCGTTGACCCCGGCGCCGCGAGGGCTGCGGTTCGAGCCCGTGCACCGGGAGGAGGTCGCAGAACGACTCGCGTCGCTAGCGCTGTCGGATCCCGCAGGGCGGGTGCCCGACCTGGCGGGGCCGGAGGTGCTGGACATCCCCGACCTGGTGCGCACCTACACCGGGCGTCGCCGGCCCACGATCGCGCTCCCGCTGCCGGGAGCGGTCGGCCGCGCCTATCGAGCGGGAGAGAATCTCGCCGGCCCGGCGGCGGCCCGGGGCACGCGCACCTGGGCGGAGTTCGTCCGCGAGCTCGCGGCGTCTGAGAACGTGCCGGGTCGGTCCTCCGCCCTACGATGAGTCGCGTGACCGAGCCCGCCGATGTGACCGCCACCCGTCTCGCCTACGACACCGTCGCCCAGGACTACGCCGACCTGCTCCGCGACCACCTCGCGGGAAGCGAGTTCGACCGCGCCATGCTCGGCGTCTTCGCGGAGCAGGTGGCGCGCGGCGGGGGCGGCCCGGTGGGGGATCTGGGATGCGGTCCCGGCCGCATCGCCGGGTACCTGGCGGGACTCGGACTGGAGGTCGTCGGCGTCGACCTGTCGCCTGGCATGATCGAGGTGGCCCGGCGCGAGCATCCTGCTGTTCGGTTCGAAGTCGGGACGATGGCGGCCCTTCCGTTCGCGGACGGCGCGCTCGCCGGAGCGCTCGCGTGGTACTCCGTCATCCACACGCCGGAGGAGCGCCAGGGGGAGCTCTACGCGGAGTTCGCCCGTGTCGTCCGGCCGGGCGGGATCCTCCTGCTCGCCTTCCAGGTGGGGGAGGACGTCGTGCACCTCACGCACGCCTACGGGCACGACCTCGACCTCCACACCCGGCGACAGCATCCCGACCGGGTCGAAGGGCGGCTCGTCGAGGCCGGGTTCACGGTGACCGCTGAGCTCATCCGGCAGGCGGTGCCGCCGGAGAAGTCGCCCCAGGGCTACGTGCTCGCGCGCCGCGACGTTTGATAAACATAGGCAAGCTATATATAATTGGTCTCATGCCCGAGACCCCCGAACTCCACCAGATCCTCGGCGACCTCGTGGTCGCCGCCCACCGTCTCACCCGGCTCGCGGCCCGGGTGACCGGCAGCACCGAGTCGCCCGCCACCTGGCGCACCCTCAGCGTGCTGCAGACGGTCGGCCCGATGCGTCTCGGCGAGCTCGCCGAGCACAGCCGGGTGTCCCAGCCCACGATGACCAAGATCGTCCGCAACCTGGTCGACGCCGAGTGGGTCAAGCGCATCGCCGACACCTCCGACGCGCGCGCCTGGCAGATCGCGATCACGGGGAAGGGCGCCGACGCGCTCCAGACGTGGCGTGATGAACTGTCCGCCGCGCTCGTCCCGATGTTCGCCGACCTCAGCGACGACGAACTCGCCGCCATGCGCGCCACCGTCGAGATCATCGGATCACGCGTCGACCTCTCCACGGCCGCCTCGGCCGCCCTGGCCGGCCGCGGCTGAGTCGCATCCCGTCGCCACATCCCCTCTCTCCGCACCACCGACCGGCAAGGAGCCGTCTCCCCTTCATGTCCCACGAACGCCCCACCAGCATCCTGAAGCAGCCGACCGCCGTCTGGGCCGTCGCCTTCGCCTCCGTCATCGCCTTCATGGGCATCGGTCTCGTCGACCCGATCCTGCCCGCGATCGCGAAGAGCCTGGAGGCGACGCCGACCGAGACGGAGATGCTGTTCACCAGCTATCTGCTCATCACCGGTGCCGCCATGTTCTTCACCAGCTGGATCTCGAGCCGCATCGGGGCGAAGAGGACGCTGCTCATCGGACTCGCCCTGATCGTCGTGTTCGCGCTCGCCGCCGGCCTGTCGCAGAACGTCGAGTCGATCATCGGGTTCCGCGCCGGCTGGGGGCTCGGCAACGCGCTGTTCATCTCCACCGCGCTCGCGACCATCGTCGGAGCGGCGTCGGGCGGGACGTCGGCGGCGATCATCCTCTACGAGGCCGCCCTGGGACTCGGCATCGCGATCGGACCGCTGCTCGGCGGCCTGCTCGGCAGCTGGAGCTGGCGCGGGCCGTTCTTCGGCACCGCGACCCTGATGGCGATCGGCTTCATCGCGATCGTCGCCCTCCTCAAGAAGAACCCGGAGAAGCCGCAGCCCACGAAGCTGTCCGCGCCGTTCCGCGCCCTCGGCCGGCCCGCGCTCGGCTTCCTCGCCGGCGCCGCCCTGTTCTACAACATCGGCTTCTTCGTGCTGCTCGCCTACACGCCGTTCGCGCTCGTGCCGCTCGGGGTCGAGGACGCCATCACGCTCGGCCTGATCTTCTTCGGCTGGGGCGTCGCCCTCGCCGTCACCTCGGTGTGGGTCGCGCCGCTCCTCACAGCCCGCCTCCCGCGCACGCGTGTGCTCTGGCTCGTCATGCCCCTGCTCGCGCTCGACCTTCTGGCCGCCGGGCTCTTCGTCGGCTCGCTGGTCGCGCTCATCGTCTGCGTGATCGTCGGCGGACTGCTGCTGGGCATCCTGAACACCGTGCTCACCGAGTGCGTCATGGAGGCGACCGATCTGCCGCGATCCGTGGCGTCGAGCGCCTACTCGGGCGTCCGCTTCCTCGGCGGCGCCGTCGCCCCGCCGGCCGCGACGCTCCTCGCCGACATTGTCGGCCCGGCCATGCCGTTCTACGCCGGAGCCATCTCGGTGCTGATCGCGGCGGCGCTGATCATGATCGGCCACAAGCACCTGAAGCGGGTGGATGCACCCGCAGAGACTCCGCAGCAGGAGGCCGAGGTGCTGTCGCTCGCCGACGCCGACTGACGAGAACCGCCGGTGCGGAAACGTTCCCACCGAATTCGAAGAGCCGCCCTGTCCTAGTCAGGGCGGCTCTTCCCGTCATGTGGGCCCCGATAGCCCGACGGGCGACCCCGTCAGCTGACCGTGCCTACCCGAAAGGCGCGCTCAGCCGGATGGCCGCCTCACCATTCTTTCAGACAGCGGGCGCGCAACGGGACATCAGCGCGGCGGTGCGGTGGACGAGCGGACCACCAGGCTGACCGGCGACCCCACCGATCCGGTGCGCGGTTCGGCGCCGGCGAGCTCGTCCAGCAGGATGCGCGCGGCGGTCGCCCCCTGCTCGAACGGGTCCTGCGCCATCGTCGTGAGCCCGAATCCGGCAGCGTAGTCGTGGTCGTCGATGCCGATCACCGACAGGTCGTCCGGCACCCGCAGGCCGTGATCGCCCGCCGCGAGGATGGCACCGAACGCCATCTCGTCCGATCCGGCGAACACCGCGGTCGGCCGGGGGCCGGGCGCATCCAGCAGCCGGTTCATCGCCGCGCGGCTCTCGGGCAACGAGAACCCGCCGGGTATGACCCACTCGGGACGCACCGGGAGACCCGCGTCCCGCATCGCATCCTTGAACCCGTGCAGGCGCCCGATCGGCACCTGGCTGTTGAGGCCTTCCTCGTCCTCGCCGCCCAGGTGCGCGATCGCGGTGTGACCGAGCGAGATGAGGTGGGAGGTCGCGGTGTAGGCGGTCGAGGTCTCGTCGATGCCCACGCTGCGGAGACCCTTGACCGGTCCACCGACGACGATCGTCGGATGTCCGAGCGTCGCCAGCTGCTCCCGCTCCTCCGTCGTGAAGTCGAGGCACAGCGCGAGCAGGGCGTCGGTGCGCTTGCGCAGGATGCTGCGGTGGAAGACGCGCTCCCGGTCGCCGCGGTGCCCCCCGAGGTTGAAGAGGATCATGTCGTAGCTCGCCGACCGCAGCTCCGCATCCACCCCCTCCAGCACCTGGGTGTAGAACCACCGGCTCACCGACGGGACGACGACCCCCATGGCCAGGGTGCGGCCGCTGGCGAGGCCCGACGCGCTCGACGACGCGACGTAGCCGAGCTCGTCCGCCGCTCGGCGGACCGCCGCGCGCGTCTTGTCCGAGACGTTCGGCAGACCGCGCAACGCCCGGGAGACAGTGGCCGTGGAGACCCCGGTCGCGCGCGCGACCTCCTCGATCCCTGCCATCGCCCGGCTCCGTTCAGGAGTCCTGGTGCTCGAGCCGCGCCTCCTCGGCCTCCTGCCGCCGCGCGATGATGCGGCGGCGCAGCTGCAGAAGGCCGATGAAGGCGAGGACGAGTACGAGGAGGGTGAGCGCCCAGCCGAGGGCCGGTTCGCCGGTCAGTTCGCAGAAGACGGTGATCCCGAGGAACGCCACCGCGAAGAACCCGACGAAGCCGAGGCCGACGTCGACGACCTCGCGGGAGTCGCTCCAGCGCATACGATCAGCCCTTCACGCCACCGGCCGTGAGTCCGGCCACGATGCGCCGCTGGAAGATCAGCACCAGGATGATCAGCGGCACGGTCACGATCGTACCGGCTGCCATGACCGCGGTGTACGGCTCCTGGTGCGGCTGGCTGCCGGTGAAGGAGGCGATGGCCACGGTGACCGGCTGCGTCGCGTCGCTCGACAGCTGGCTGGAGATCAGGAACTCGTTCCACGACGAGATGAACGCCAGGATCGCCGTCGTGAACACGGCGGGAGCCGCCAGCGGGAGGATGATCTTCCTGAATGCCTGCGCCTGGGTGCACCCGTCGATCCGCGCGGCCTCCTCCAGGTCCCACGGCATCTCGCGGAAGAACGAGTTGAGCGTGTAGACGGTCAGGGGGAGGGCGAAGGAGATCTCCGGGATGATCAGCGCCTGGTAGGTGCCCATCCAGCCGATGTTGGTGAACAGCTGGAACAGCGGGGTGATCAGCGCGACGCCCGGGAACATCGAGGCGGCGAGGATGATCCCCAGCACGATGCCCTTGAACTTGAAGTCCAGGCGGGCGAGGGCGTACGAGGCGAAGATGCCGACGACCAGGGAGATCACCGTGACGCAGATGCCGATGAACAGCGAGTTCAGCAGCGCCTGGCCGAGGTGGTTGCCCAGGTTGGTCGAGAGGGCGGTGACGTAGTTGTCCCAGGTGAAGTGCGTGATCCACGGGGTGTTGTCGTTGGTGAAGCCGACATCCCGGAACGAGGTCACGACCATCCAGTAGAAGGGCAGCAAGCACCACAGCACGATCACGATCGCCTGGATGCCGGTGCGGAGACCGGCGTTACGGCGGCGCTGCCTGCCACGGTTCTTGGTCTGGGTACGAGGGAGAGCTCCCGCCTCGGCGGTCGCTGCTGCCTGGCCGGCGACGGCGGTCATCGCTTCGCCCCCTTCTGCTGGTCCTCCTGTGTTCGCACGACGTTCGTCCCGAGGAGCCGGACGAAGATGAAGGCGATCAGGAAGATGATGATGAACGTGATGGTGGACAGGGCGGCCGCACTGTTGAAGCCCTGCCTGATCTGATCGACCACGAGGATGGACAACGTGGTCGTGGCATGGCCCGTACCACCTCCACCGCCGGTGAGGATCTGCGGCAGGTCGTAGATGCGGAGGGCGTCGAGCACACGGAACAGGATCGCGACCATGAGCGCCGGCTTCAGCAGCGGCATGGTCACGCGCCAGAAGCGCTGCCAGGTGGTCGCGCCGTCGACCTTCGCGGCCTCGTAGACCTCCTCCGGGATGATCTGCAGACCGGCCAGGATCAGCAGCGCCATGAACGGCGTGGTCTTCCAGGTGTCGGCGATGATGACCGCGAACCGGGACGCCCACTCATCCGACGTCCACAGGATGTGGGCGCCGAGGACCGCGTTGGCGACACCGGCGACCGAGAAGATGAAGAACCACAGCTTCGCGGTGACCGCGGTGGGGATCGCCCACGGGATCAGGATCGCCGCGCGGACGAGGCCGCGGCCGCGGAACGCGCGGTTCATGATCAGCGCGAACCAGAGCCCCAGGCCGGTCTCGAGGATGACGGTCGTCACCGTGAAGAAGAAGGTGACGAACACGGCGCTCCAGAAGCTGGAGCCGAGGTTGCCGGGCGGGCAGGAGATCGTGGTGCCATTGGGGCCCTGACACTGCTGGAGCAGCCAGTGGGCGTAGTTCTGGAAACCGGCGAACCCGCCCTGCACGAACAGGCCGGTCGCCGGGTCGAGACCCGCGTCCTTCTGGAAGGACATCACGATCGCCGAGACGACCGGGTAGCCGATCACGACCGCGAGCAGGACCAGGGTGGGGATGATCAGGTAGAAGGCCCAGCGACTCTGCTGGGCACGCTGCCGCTTCGCGCCGGCGCGGATCGGCGGCCTGCCGTTCTTACCGGTACTGGTGGATGAGGGGGCGACGACGTTCGACGTTGACATGTGTGCCTCCGGATGCTTGTCGGAAGGAGAGGGGCCGGGCGGCGGGAGAGGTCCCGCCGCCCGGCAACCGTTTCAGGCCGGGATCAGCCGGCGCTGGCGGTGTTGATCGCCGATGCCATGTCCTTCAGGGCTTCGTCGACCGTCTTGTCGCCCTTGAGGGCGGCGTACGCGTTGTCCTGCACGGCCTTGGTGATGGCCGGGTAGAACGGAGACACCGGACGCGGGACCGCGTTCTCGATCGAGGTCTTCAGCGTCGACAGGTACGGCAGCTGGCTGTTCAGCGCCGCGTCGTCGTACAGCGAGGACACGACCGGTGCCAGAGAGCCCTGGGTCACGAAGAACTTCTGCGTCTCTTCGCTCTGGAGGAACTTCAGGAACTCGAAGGCGGTCGCCTTGTGCTTGGAGTACACGCTGATCGCGGCGTTGTGGCCACCGAGGCTGGAGACGCCCGGCTTGTCCGCGCTGATGCCCGGGAGCGGCGCGATGCCGAAGGTGTCCTTCACCGTCGAGGAGCCGTCGGTCTTGGCCAGGTTGTACACGTACGGCCAGTTGCGCAGGAACATCAGCTTGCCGGCCTCGAACGCCTGCCGGCCCTGCTCCTCCTGGTAGGTGATGGCCTCGGCCGGGATCTGCCCGTTCTTGAAGCCGTCCACCAGTCGGGTCAGGCCCGCCTTCGCCTCGTCGCTGTCGACGGTGACCTTCTTGCCGTCCTCACCGACGATCGTGCCGCCGTTGGTGTTGATCGCCTCGGCGACGTTCACCGTGAGGCCCTCGTACTGGGCGAACTGACCGGCGTAGCAGCCGATGCCCTTCGCCTTGGCGATGTCACAGTCCTTGAGCATGTCGTCCCACGTCTTCGGGGGCTCCGGGACCAGGTCCTTGCGGTAGTACAGGATGCCGCCGTCAGAGGTCTGCGGCGCCGCGTACTGGGTGCCGTTGTACGTTCCCGACTTCACCGTCGGCTCCAGGAGGGCCGAGTTGTCCATCTTGAACTTGCCGGTCAGCGGCTGGAGCCAGCCCTTCGCGGCGAACTCACCCGTCCACACCACGTCCACGTCGACGACGTCGTAGTTGGTGTCCTTGGCCTGGAAGTGCTGCACGAGGTCGTCGTGCTGCTGGTCCGCCTGGTCGGTCTGCTCCTTGAAGGTGACCTTCTCGTCCGGGTGGGCCTTGTTCCACTTCTCGATCAGCGGGCGGACCACATTGGAGTTGTCCTTGCCCTGCACGTAGGTGATGGGACCCTTGCTGTCGAGATTCGAGTTGGCGTCGCCGCCACCGCTTCCCGAACCGCCGCCACCGGTGCATCCTGCCAGCGCGAGGCCTGCGAGGGCCACCCCGGCGATCACGGAGAGACGTGCTGCTTTCATTTCACTCCTCGTTGAGCTCTTGGTGCGGGCACAGGTGTGCGCCCGCCGATCACCGTACCCCCACGCTCTCGCGTGATGCAAGCGTTTACGTCAAGCGCTTGCATCACGGTTGCGTCACGCCGGACGGGTCGCCGACGGGGGTTACGCTGAGACCATGAGCGGGATGCGCGGCATGGCTGCGGCCGGAGGCGGCGGCGGTCGCGGGCGCGTCAGCGGCGGCGACGCGGAGGCTCAGCGGGCCATCAACGCCGAGGCGCCGAAGATCCCGCACCTGTTCCGCCGGATCGTCTCGCTCTTCTCGGCTCACCGCATGGCGATCGTGTTCACGATGGTGCTCGTGCTGATCGGTGCAGCGTTGTCGGTGGTGCCGCCGCTGCTCACCGAGCGGGCGTTCGACGACGGGCTGTTCCCGCCCGGCGGCCCGAACATCCCGGTGCTCGTCGAGATCGTCGTGTTCATGCTCATCGTGTACATCGCGTCGGCGCTGCTGGGCGTCTGGCAGACCTACCTGACGGCGTCGGTCGGCAACAAGGTGATGGGGGCGCTGCGCGTCCGGCTGTTCTCGCATCTGCAGTCGATGGAGCTCAGCTTCTTCACGCACACCAAGACGGGCATCATCCAGTCGCGGCTCCAGAACGATGTCGGCGGGGTCGCCAGCGTCCTCACCAACACGATCTCGAGCATCCTCGGCAACACCGTGACGGTGATCGCCGCGCTCGTCGCGATGCTGCTGCTCAACTGGCAGCTGACCATCGTCGCCGTGGTGCTCATGCCGATCCTCGTGATCGCGCAGCGCCGGGTCGGCCAGGTGCGTGCACGCATCGCGACCAAGACGCAGGAATCGCTGTCGGACATGACGGCGATCACGCAGGAGACGCTGAGCGTCAGCGGCATCCTGCTGTCGAAGAGCTTCAACCGCCAGACCACCGAGGTCGGCCGTTACTCCGCCGAGAACGAGAACCAGATCCGCCTCCAGGTGTCGCAGGCGATGAGCGGCCAGTGGTTCTTCGCGATGGTCAACATCTTCCTGTCGTCGATCCCCGCAATCGTGTACCTGGTCTCCGGGTGGCTGATCGTGGGCGGTGCGACGGACATCTCGGCCGGAACGATCGTCGCGTTCACCACCGTGCAGGCGCGACTGCTGTTCCCGCTGCTCGCGCTGATGCGGGTGGCGCTCGACCTGCAGACCTCGGGTGCGCTGTTCGCCCGCATCTTCGAGTACCTCGACCTGAAACCGGCGATCGCCGACCGTCCGGACGCCGTGCCGGTAGATCCGTCCGACGACCTCGGGAGGATCGAGTTCGACCACGTGGTGTTCCGCTACCCGGACGCCCGCGACGGGGAGCGCAACACCCTCGACGACGTGTCGTTCGTCATCGAGCCCGGGGAGTTCGCTGCGTTCGTCGGGCCGAGCGGCGCGGGCAAGACCACCGTCTCCTACCTCATCCCACGGTTCTACGACGCGACGAGCGGCTCGATCCTCTTCGGCGAGACGGACGTGCGCGACCTTCAGCAGGACTCGCTGGTCTCACACATCGGGGTGGTCAGCCAGGAGACCTACCTGTTCCACGCGACCATCGCCGAGAACCTGCGCTACGCCCGGCCGGACGCGACGCAGGAACAGTTGGAGGATGCGGCCAAGCGTGCCAACATCCACGACACGATCGCGCGCTTCCCGGACGGCTACGCGACGATCGTGGGGGAGCGCGGCTACCGGCTCTCCGGCGGCGAGAAGCAGCGGATCGCCATCGCCCGCGTGCTGCTGAAGGACCCGGAGGTGCTCATCCTCGACGAGGCGACGAGCGCCCTCGACACCATCTCGGAACGGGTCGTGCAGCAGGCGCTCGACACCGCATCCAGCGGCCGCACCACCATCGCCATCGCGCACCGGCTGTCGACCATCGTCTCGGCGGATGTGATCTTCGTGATCGACCACGGGCAGGTCGTCGAACGCGGGACGCACCGCGAGCTGCTGGAGCTCGGCGGCGTGTACTCGCGCCTGTACCGCGAGCAGACCGAGAGCGCAGTCCTCGAGGAGTAGCGTCCTCATCCATCCGACGAAAGGGCTTCCCGTGCCGACGATCACCGAACTGCTGTCCGCCAACCTTCTCGAGGTCTTCGGCAACCGCGACGCGGGCTCGCGCCGCGCCGCCATCGAGCGCACCTACACCGAGGACGTCGTCTTCGCCGATCCCGAGGGCGAGGTGACCGGATGGGATGCGCTCGAGGCGAAGGCCGCCGGCCTCATCGACGCCGCGCCGGCCGCATTCGCGTTCGCGGACGCCGGCCCCGTCTACCTCGGGCGCGACACCGGAGCCCTCGCCTGGACGTTCGGCCCCGAGGGCGCGCCCGTCGCCCGCGGCATCGACGTCATCGAGGTACGCGACGGCCGCATCGCCGCGCTCCGCACCCTCCTCGCCTGACGCCTCCGCCCCCTGCCCCATCCCCCCCACCGTCGAATCCGCAAACTTTGCACGTTCCGGGGGCGTTCGGCGTGCAAAGTATGCGGACTCGACGGTGGGGGGAGGGGGAGAGTTAGACTGGGCTAACTTTTTAGGTAGGCGAGGTTGCGGATGAGCGTCGAGGTCGAGGAGCGGGTGCCGCGGGCCGCGCCCGCGCGGCTCCTGCTGCTGCTCGGACCGGCGTTCGTCGCGGCCATCGCCTACGTCGATCCGGGCAACGTCGCCGCCAACCTGACCGCCGGCGCGCGGTACGGATACCTGCTCGTCTGGGTGCTGGTCGCCGCCAATGCGATCGCGGTCTTCGTGCAATACCAGTCGGCGAAGCTCGGCATCGTCACCGGTCGCAGCCTCCCCGAACTCCTCGGGGAGCGGCTCGGCACCGGCGCGCGCCGGGCCTACTGGGTGCAGGCCGAGCTCGTCGCGGCGGCCACCGACATCGCGGAGGTGATCGGCGGCGCCATCGCGCTGAACCTGCTGTTCGGGCTGCCGCTGCCCATCGGCGGGCTGATCGTCGGCATCGTCGCCATCGGCATCCTCGCCATCCAGTCGCGCCGCGGCCAGCGCCCGTTCGAAGCCGTCATCCTGGGGCTGCTCGCCGTGATCGCGGTCGGGTTCCTCGCCGGGCTGTTCGCAAGCCCGGTCGACTGGGGCCAGGCGGTCGGCGGCCTGGTGCCGCGATTCGACGGCGCCCAGACCGTGCTGCTCGCGGCCAGCATGCTGGGCGCGACGGTCATGCCGCACGCGATCTACCTGCACTCGGCCTTGGCCCGCGACCGGCACGGGACCACCGCGGACCCCGGCCGCATCCGCCGGCTGCTGCACGCCACCCGAGTGGATGTGGTGCTCGCGCTCGTGCTCGCCGGCGCCGTCAACATCGCCATGCTGCTCGTCGCGGCGTCCGCCCTGCGCGGCGTCGACGGGACGGACACCATCGAGGGCGCCTACCATGCGATCTCCTCCGCCCTCGGCCCGGCGATCGGGGTCGTCTTCGCGATCGGCCTGCTCGCCTCCGGCCTGGCCTCCACGTCGGTCGGCAGCTATGCGGGCGCGACGATCATGGGCGGACTGCTGAAGCTGCGCGTGCCGCTCCTCGTCCGCCGGATCGTGACGCTGATCCCGGCCGTGATCATCCTCGCCGCCGGCGTCGACCCCACCTGGGCCCTGGTGCTGTCGCAGGTGTTCCTCAGCCTCGGCATCCCGTTCGCCATGATCCCGTTGCTGCGGCTGACCGGCTCGCGGGCCGTGATGGGCGCATCGGCCGACCGGCTGTGGGTGCGCATCCTGGGCGGCGTCGTCGCGGGCCTCGTCGTGCTCCTGAACCTCGCCCTGGTCGGCCTGACCATCGCGGGAGCGTAGGCGGCGGGTCCGCTGCTCAGCCCCGCGCTGCCACCCAGACGGCCGCGGCGGCCGTCGCCCCGAGCACGATGTGCTGCTCGTCGACCGTCACCGTGACATCGCCCGCGAAGGCGCGGTGCTCCTCCACGCTGAGCACGGTGTCGAGTCCGATGCCCCGCTCTCCGAGGTAGCGGAGCACCGCAGGGTCGGCGTCCGAGATGCGCGCGACGCTCAGGGGCGTTCCGGTCTCCGCGTCCAGCAGGGGGACGGCGTCCGGGCGGCGCGGTGTGCCGTCCGCGGTCGGGATCGGGTCTCCGTGCGGATCGCGGGCCGGGAAGCCGAGGCGCCGATCCAGGCGCTCGACCAGGTCGTCCGAGACGGCGTGCTCCAGCACCTCGGCCTCGTCGTGCACCTCGTCCCAGCCGTAGCCGAGTTCCTCCACGAGGAACGTCTCGATCAGCCGGTGCCTCCGCACCATGGCGACCGCGTGCCGGCGCCCGGCGTCCGTCAGCTCGACTCCGCCGTACCGCTCGTGGGCGACGAGCCCCTGCTCGGCGAGCCGCCGGATGCCGTCCGACACGGTCGCTGCGCGCACGCCCATCCGCTCGGAGAGCTGCTTGACCGTCACCGGGTCGTCCGACCATTCGGTCGCCGACCAGATGATCTTCAGGTAGTCCTGTGCGACGGACGACAGGTCGGACACGGGCATGAGCCGATTCTAGGGCGGGCGTCACACTCTGCCAGCGGTGCATCCGCGCTGTTAAGGTGGGTCGGGTGAAGTACGCAGAGACCATCATCGACTTGGTCGGCGACACCCCGCTCGTGAAGCTCAACAGGCTGACCGAGGGGATCGCGGCGACGGTGCTCGTCAAACTCGAGTACCTGAACCCCGGAGGTTCGTCGAAGGACCGCATCGCCTCCCGCATCATCGACGCTGCGGAGCGCGACGGGCTGTTGAAGCCCGGCGGCACCATCGTGGAACCGACGAGCGGCAACACAGGAGTCGGGCTCGCCCTGGTCGCGCAGCAGCGCGGCTACCGGTGCGTGTTCGTCCTCCCCGACAAGGTGGGCGAGGACAAGATCAACGTCCTCACCGCCTACGGAGCGGAGGTCGTGGTGACGCCGACGTCGGTGCCGCCGGACCATCCCGACTCCTATTACTCGGTCTCCGACCGCCTGACGGCCGAGATCCCCGGTGCGTTCAAGCCCAACCAGTACTTCAACCCGAACGGTCCGCGCAGCCACTACGAGACCACCGGTCCCGAGATCTGGCGCGACACCGACGGCCGCATCACGCACCTCGTCGCCGGTGTGGGCACCGGTGGCACGATCAGCGGCACCGGGCGGTACCTCAAGGAGGTCTCCGAGGGGCGCGTCCGCATCGTCGGCGCCGACCCCGAGGGGTCCGTCTACTCCGGCGGCACCGGTCGGCCCTACCTCGTCGAGGGCGTCGGCGAGGACTTCTGGCCCGGCGCCTACGACCCCAGCGTCGTCGACGAGGTGATCGCGATCAGCGACGCCGAGGCGTTCCGGATGACCCGGCGGCTCGCCCGCGAGGAGGGCATCCTCGTCGGCGGGTCGAGCGGCATGGCCGTCGCGGCTGCTCTGCAGGCGGCGAAGGACCTCGGCCCGGACGACGTGGTCGTGGTCATCCTGCCCGACGGCGGCCGCGGCTACCTCGCCAAGATCTTCAACGACCGGTGGATGCAGTCCTACGGCTTCAGCGAGGTGCCCGACGAGTCCACGGTGCACGACATCATCAAGACGAAGAGCGGCGCCCTGCCGGACCTGGTGCACACGCACCCCTCTGAGACGGTGCGCGACGCCATCCAGACGATGAACACCTACGGCGTCTCCCAGCTCGTGGTCCTCACCGCCGAGCCGCCCGTCGTCATGGGCGAGGTCGCCGGCGCGCTCGACGAGCGGTCGCTGGTGGACGCGGTCTTCAGCGGGCACGCCGAGATGAGCGACTCCGTCGGCACCCACCTCGGAGAGCCGCTCGAGCTCATCGGCGTCAACGAGCCGGTCACGGCCGCCCGCGCCGCGCTCGCCACGACGAACGCTCTTCTGGTGACCGACGGCGGCAAGCCCGTCGCGGTGCTCACCCGCCAGGACCTCCTCAACTACTTCAGCGACTGACCCGCACCGGGCCGACCCACACAGGAACAGAGACAATGACACACGGCTTCGCCACGCGCGCCATCCACGAGGGTCAGGAGTTCGACCCGACGACCGGCGCGATCATCCCGCCCATCTACCAGACCTCGACGTTCGTGCAGGACGGCATCGGCGGGCTGCGCAACGGCTACGAGTACGGTCGCGCCGGCAACCCGACGCGCACGTCCCTCGAGACGCTGCTCGCCTCGCTGGAGGGCGGCGTACGCGCCCTGTCGTTCGCGTCGGGACTGGCGGCGGAGGACGCCCTGCTGCGCGCAGCGCTCCGCCCGGGCGACCACATCGTGCTCGGCAACGACGCGTACGGCGGCACCCACCGGCTGATCGACCGCATCCACAGCGAGTGGGGGATCCGCAACACGACCGTCGACCTCGCCGACCTGGACGCCGTCCGCACCGCGCTCGGGACGGACGGCACCCGCATGCTGTGGATCGAGACGCCGAGCAACCCGCTGATGAAGATCAGCGACATCGCGGCGCTGGTGGAGCTCGGCCACGCCGTCGGCGCGATCGTCGTCGTCGACAACACGTTCGCGTCGCCCGCGCTGCAGCAGCCGCTGTCGTTCGGCGCCGATGTCGTCGTCCACTCGACCACGAAGTACCTGGGCGGACACTCGGACGTCATCGGCGGCGCGCTGATCTTCGCCGACGAGGAGCTCGCCGGGAAGGCGCAGTTCATCCAGTTCGCCGCGGGGGCGGTGTCGTCGCCGATGGATGCGTGGCTCACCACGCGCGGCATCAAGACGCTGCAGGTGCGTGTCCGCCAGCACAGTGCGAACGCGCAGGCGATCGCGGAGGCGCTGGTCGGTCACGCGGGCATCGAGACCGTCTACTACCCGGGCCTGCCGGCGCATCCCGGCCATGAGCTCGCGGCGCGCCAGATGAGCGGATTCGGCGGCATGCTGTCCGTCGCGCTCTCCGGCGGTGCGGCGGCCGCCCGGCGGTTCGCGGAGTCGACGCAGGTGTTCCAGCTGGCGGAGTCGCTCGGCGGTGTGGAATCGCTGATCGGCTACCCGACCGAGATGACGCACGCCTCGGTTCGTGGGACCGCACTCGAGGTGCCGGACAACATCGTGCGCCTGTCTGTGGGCATCGAGGATGTGGACGACCTGCTCGCGGATGTGGAGCAGGCGCTCGGTCGCTAGCGGGGCCGGTCGCAAGCGGCGTTCGATCGTTCACCAGGGAGTCGGTGGCCGGGGCTAGCCTCGGGCGCATGGATCAACGCATCAGTCTCGTGACGCTCGGAGTGGCCGACCTGGCGAGGAGCCGCGCCTTCTACGAGGACGGACTCGGCTGGAGGCCGGCCGACGCGCCGGAGGGCGTCGTCTTCTACCAGCTGCCCGGGATGGCGTTCGCGCTGTTCGGGCGGGAGGAGCTGGCCGAGGACGCCCGCCATCCGGTCGACGGGACGTTCAGCGGCATCACGCTCGCGTGCAATCAGCGGTCGGAGGAGGACGTCGACCGCGTCTTCGCGCAGGCCGAGGCCGCCGGTGCCCGCATCCTGAAACCCGCCGAGCGTGTGTTCTGGGGCGGCTACTCGGGGTACTTCGCCGATCCGGACGGCCACGTCTGGGAGGTCGCGTACAACCCGGGATGGACGCTGGCGGAGGACGGCACGCTCAGGGTCGGCTGAGGGCCCCGCGTGCGACGGCCAGCCGGTCGGACAGCGGCGCCAGCCGCGCTTTCGTGAGGTTCTCGCGGGCGGTCCAGCGGGCGTCGCCGTCCGTGGAGGTGGCGAGGCGTTCCAGGAGGGCCACCCCGGCATCGGAGTCGGCCGCAGCGACCACGCTGACGGCATAGCCGAGGGCCTTCCGGAGCACCCGAACGTCTGGATCGCGGCGCCCGGAGGGCGGGACGGCGAGCAGCGCGTCGACCGCACGCTCGATGATGGAGGCGGCTTCCGCGGCGTGGCGGGGATCCCGCAGGAGGGACGGCTCGGCGACCGCGGCGACGGCCGCTCGCACGGGAAGCGGGCCGGTCGGCAGCCAGGCGTGCGCGTGCGCGATGCCGCGATCCCAGTCGGCGGCGAGCACCCGTTGCAGTCCCGTGGCGGCGAGTTCGCGCACGCGCCAGCGTGGATCGGCGGTCGCGGCGTCGAGGAGCGCCAGCGCATCCGGATCCGGACCGGTGGCGAGGATAGCGCCGGCCGAGAGAGCGGCCACCGCGGCGAGGTACTCGCGGTGCGCCTCGGGAAGGTCGGGGGCGGTGCCGGGGTCGTCGCTCAGCCACCGGCGGAGCACGCGGAGCGCGTCCGCCCGGCGTTCGGGCGGCGTCGCCTGCGCGAGGTCGGCGACGCGGTGCGCGAGCTCGAGGTTGGCGCGGGGTCCGGGCAGCCGGCTGCCCTCGGCGAGGTGGCGCTCCAGTGCATCCGCATCGCCGTCGAGCGCGCGCTGCCAGGAGGCGGCCGGTTCGGAATCGGCGGAAGCGGTCACGTCAGGGGTCCGGGGCATGCCCGGAGTCTAGAGGGGCGGCCTCAGGCGGGGGCGGTCCCGTCGCCGGTCCCGTCGCACATCGGGTATACGCGGGTCTGCCGTTCGAAGAACCGCGGGGGCGTCGTCGACGTGCGGATGAGGCCGGCCCGGTGGAAGGACCGCAGGTCGGCGAAGAGGCCCGGCAGGCGCATCCCGTGCAGCTCGTCCATGCTGATACCCGGACGTTCGAGCAGGAGGGCCATCAGCCGCATCCGTGCGGCGGCGTCGCTCCGCTCGGTCAGCAGGGCCGGATCGAAGGGGATCCGCGTCGCCGTGTCCCACATGGAGGCTCCTCGATCTCGCATCACTGCGCCGGCGATTCTTTGCGCCGCAGGGTCAGTTATAGGGCAAGGTCGGCATCCCCGCAATCCATGCACGCCACGATTCGCCGAATAGAGCAAATACACCGCAACGGATGTGCGGCAGCCGCGAGAGATGGCCCGGCCGCCGACATAAACCGACGCACGGCACATTCACGGCTGATCGGGTATTGTCCGGCTGCCCGCCCTCGCCGATAGTGGTCTCGTGAGGACTTTCGGGGTGGAGGAGGAACTCCTCCTGGTAGACGCGCGCGGCATGGCCACGCCGGTGGCTCCGTCCGTCCTTGCGGACGCTCCGCCGGTCGTCGACGGGCCGTCGGTGAGCGCGGAGTTCCAGCAGGAGATGATCGAGACGCAGACGCGTCCGCAGCTGCAGACCAGCGAGCTGCTGCTCGACATCATCGGCGGCCGCGAGCTCGCCGACGGACTCGCTCAACGTCACGGCGCCCGGGCCATCGCCGTCGGGATGTCGCCGATGCGGCTCCGCCCGCACGTGACCGACGACCCCCGCTACGCGAAGATGATCGAGCGCTATGGGCTCACGGCTCGGGGCACCCTCGTCTGCGGCTTCCACGTGCACGTGGGCATCGAGTCGCGCGAGGAGGGCGTCGCGGTGCTCGACCGCGTCCGCACCTGGCTTCCGACCCTGCTCGCCCTGAGCGCGAACTCGCCGTTCTTCGGCGGAGCGGACACCGGGCACGCCAGTTACCGCTTCGCCGCATGGCACCAGTGGCAGAGTGCCGGACCGACCGACGTGTTCGGCTCGGTGGAGGCGTACGACCGGTTCGAGCGGTTCCTGGTCGACACCGGCGTCATCCTCGACACGGGGATGCTGTACCTTGACGCGCGCGTCTCGCACAAGCAGCCGACGGTGGAGGTCCGGGTCGCCGACGTCTGCCTCGACGCCCGCGACGCCGCGGTCATCGCGGCACTCGTCCGCGCCCTCGTCGACACGGCGGCGGCGGACTGGCAGGCGGGCGTTCCTCCGGCTCCCGTCCCCTCGGCGGCACTGCGCCTCGCCGAGTGGCAGGCGGCGCTGACCGGCGTCCGCGGCTCGCTGCCGCATCCCGTCACCTGGCGCGAGGTGCCGGCTGTCGAGGCCATCGACGCGCTGCTGTCGCACACGGCGGCCGCACTCGAGGCGAACGGGGATCTGGTGCTGGTGCGCCGCGGCCTCGCGCGCATCCTCGCCACCGGTGGAGGAGCCGGTCGTCAGCGCGCGGCGTTCGAGCGTCGAGGGCGGATGCGCGATGTGGTCGCGCTCGCGGTCTCGGCCACCCACGAGCAGTCGGAGGACGACGACCTGGTCGTCGCCTGACCCGCCTGAGCCGGATGGTGCCCTCCGCGGCGGGGCCGGCGTTCACGCGCTGTCACGCGGCCTTCCGCCCGCGGGGGATCGCGCCTATTCTGCGGTCATGACGGAGAAGGAGCTCGCCCACCAGCATGCCGTCTACACCTACGGCTCGCTGCCGCTGACGCTCATGTACAGCCCCACCGCGACCGCGGCGTGGGAGGTCTATTACGGCGGCGAGTACCTCGGCCTAATCGAGGAGGTCCACGACACCGGCGAGCTGTGGCCGGCGTTCGTCGCCCGGCTTCCCGGCGAGGAGGAGGACGGCGAGGGTGTCCCCGCCCGCGACTGGCGCGTGGCCGTCGAGGTGCTGGCGGGGCAGGCGGGGCTTTAGCGCCCGGTGCCGTGCGCTCCGATTCGCCGCGTCAGAACGCGAACTGCGACCACTCGTCGCGCGCGAGCGAGACCTGCTCACCGCGCGAGTCGACGATCCAGGAGTCGGATGTGCATCCCAGGTATGTGCAGAGCAGGGTCTCGCTGGACCACCCGTCCGCCGAGCGCACCCACCGCACCAGATGTACATCCTGACCGGGCTTCGGAACGTTCCCGATCGGTGATTCGAATGTGGTCACGCTGCACCCCTCCCCTCGGGCGGCCTGTCTGACCACGACCCTAGCGGGGTACACGACCGGGGGACAAGAGGTGCGGGCGATCAGTTGCCGCTGTCGTCCTCGAGCGGATCGAACTCGTCGTGCTCCGGCTCGACGAAACCGTCGGCGTCGTACGGTCCTTCCCCGCCCCCTTCGGCGATGGCGTCGGTGTCGACCGGTTCGCCCGAGGGCGTCTCCGGCCAGTTCTCCTTGGCGTCGCTCATGGCGTCCCTCCCGGATCGCTGTCGCGTGGATGCTCTGAGCGCGATGGTAGACGGCTCTCGGGCTCCCGGGTAGGGCCGCCGGGCAGGGACGCAGCTCACTCGCCGGGTTCGCGCCCGGTGAGCCGGACCTCCTCCACGTCGAGCCGCCGCTGGATGTCGCGCAGCACGATGTCGTCGATCTCGCCCTCATCCCGCAGCCGGACCACCTCTTCGCGTTTGCAGTGCAGCAGCGCCAGCCGGAGCTCGGTGTCCTGCCGGCTCCGCTCCGCCGCCTCCTCGCCGTCGCGCGACTCGTCCTCGACCTCGAGCAGCTCGAGGTGCTCCTCGAACTCGCCCTGGATGCGCTCGCTGATCTCGGGGTCGACGCCGAGCCTCTGAGCGAGCTGCGGCAGCTCGTCGAGGGCCGCGCGGGTCGCGCTCGTCTCGGCAAGCCGCAGCTCGTGCCCGACCGACTCGTCGGAGGGAAGGTGCGCCCAGCGGACGACCGCCGGGAGGACGAGGCCCTGCCCGACCAGCGTTACGACGATCACGCCGGTGGTGACGAACACGATGAAGTCGCGGCCGGGGAACGGGGAGCCGTTCTCCAAGGTCGTCGGCACGGCGAGAGCGGCGGCGAGGGAGACGGCGCCGCGGAAGCCGGAGAGCCCGCTCACGACGCGGGCGCGGTCGCTCATCCGGCGCTTCTTCTGCTGCGGGCGCCGATCGAGGAGCCGGATCAGGTACACCGTGCCGAAGAGGTAGGCGAAACGGACCGCGACGATGACGGCGGTCACGGCGGCGATCGCGACCAGTCCCATCCCGACGTCGACCGCCGCCAGTTCCATGGTCGAGCGCGGCAGCTCGATGCCGACGAGGACGAACAGGCTGGCGTTGAGCAGGAAGGTCGTGAAGGTCCAGAAGGCGTCCGACTGCCTCCGCCCCTCGGCCACGCCGATGCGGGGACCGGCCTGGCTGATGATCAGCCCGGCGACCACCACGGCGAGCACACCGGAGGCATGCACCAGCTCGGCCAGCAGGTATGCCACGAACGGGGTCAGCAGCATGGCGATGTTCTGGGTGATCGCATCCCGGAGCCGACGGCGGGCGAGGATGGCGATCCAGGCGACCACGGCGCCGATGACGGCTGCGCCGACGTAGGCGATGAGGAGGGTCAGCGTGACGGCGCCGACGCTGACATCGGTGTCGCCGACAGTGAACCCGACCGCGAGCGACCACAGCACGAGGGCCGTCCCGTCGTTCACCAGGCTTTCCGCGCGCAGGATCGTGACGTTGCGGCGGGGGAGCGAGCGCGTGAACGAGGTCATCGCGGTCGCGTCGGTGGGCGCGATCGCGGCGCCGAGCGTCCACGCCGCACCCCACGGCAGACCCATCGCATGCGCCAGCACCGCGACTGCGGCGGCGGTGACGACGACGAGGCCCGTGCTCATCAGGACGATGCCGCGCAGGTTGGAGCGGATCTCCCGCAGCGAGGTGGTCAGGCTCTCCCAGTAGAGGATCGCCGGGAGGAACAGGAACAGCACCACCTCCGGCGCCAGTTCGATGTCGCGGAACAGGGGGATGAACCCGATCAGCACGCCGATGCCGACGAGGAGGAGCGGCTGGGCGATCCCCGTCTTCCGCGCGATCACCTTGGTGAGCAGGGTGGTGACGCCGATGACGACGACCAGTTCGAGTCCGAGCACTGGACCTCCTTCTGCCGCACATCCTCCCGCGGTGTCGGGTGCGCCGTAACCCTCGGCGGGTGGATGTGCAGGGCATAGGAACTCCGCAGAGAAGGCATTCACGGCTCATAGGACTGCGAAAGGTCACAGGAATGTAACGACGCGAGGGTGTCGGGATGACGCACGAACCCTCTCCCCACCCTGCGCCCCTCCTGGCGCTCGACGTCGTCGTGCCGGTCTACAACGAGCAGGCGACGCTCGACACGTCCATCCGCCGACTGCATGCCTACCTGAGCGCTGACGTGCGCTACAGCTGGCGCATCACCATCGCCGACAACGCGAGCACGGACGCGACGCCGGCGCTCGCCGATGCGCTGGCGGCCGACCTTCCGCACGTCGTGGCCGTGCATCTGCCGCTGAAGGGACGCGGTCGCGCACTCAAACTGGTGTGGGGCACGTCGCCCGCCGAGGTGCTCGTGTACCTCGACGAGGACCTCTCCACCGACCTCGCTGCGCTGCCGCCGCTCGTCGCGCCGCTGCTGTCCGGTCATTCGGACCTCGCGATCGGCACCCGGCTCGGGCGTTCCTCCCGGGTGGCGAGAGGCGGGAAGCGAGAGTTCATCTCGCGCAGCTACAACCTGCTGCTGCGGCGGGCCATGTCCGTCGGTTTCAGCGACGCCCAGTGCGGGTTCAAGGCGATCCGGCGGGATGTGGCCCAGCGACTGCTGCCCCTCGTGGAGGACGACGGCTGGTTCTTCGACACCGAGCTGCTCATCCTCGCCGAGCGCGCCGGGCTGCGCATCCACGAGATCCCGGTCGACTGGGTCGACGACCCGGACAGCTCGGTAGACATCGTCCGGACGGCGACGGACGACCTGAAGGGGATGCTGCGGGTGGGCACGAACCTGGCGCGCGGTCGCATCCCGCTCGAGTCGGTGTACGCCGAGCTCGGCCGGCGCCCGTTCGCGCCCCCGCGTCCGCCCGGCTTCTTCGGACAGGTGCTGCGCTTCGGGATCGTCGGGGCCCTGTCGACCGCGGCCTACGCCCTGCTGTACCTCGTGCTGCAGAGTGCGTTGTCCGCGCAGGTCGCCAATCTGGCTGCGCTGCTCCTCACCGCGATCGCGAACACCTGGGCCAACCGGCGTTTCACCTTCGGCGTCGACGGGCCCGGGATGGTGAAGCACCAGTTCCAAGGGCTCGTGGTGTTCGGCATCGCGTGGGCCCTCACCAGCGGTTCGCTCGCCGTGCTCCACGCCGCGGTCCCGCACGCCTCTGCACAACTCCAGCTGCTCGTGCTGACGGCGGCGAACCTCGTGGCCACGCTGCTGCGCTTCGTACTGCTGCGGCTGTGGGTGTTCCGGCGGCCGCGGGTGGGTGCGGCCCCCGTGCCGTCCACCACTTCCACTCCCACGCTCTCCCTCACCTCCACCGAAAGCGAGTGAACGCCATGTCCACCACTGCCACCACCGGCACGCCGTCCGTCCTCCCGGGTTCCGGAGCTACGCCGTCCGAGGCCGCCCCGGGGCATTCCCCGGGGCGTGTCCGCGATGCCCTTCGCCGGATCGTCCGCGGGCGGGAGGGCGCCGCCCGCTGGGAGCGCCCCGCACTGCTCGGCCTCCTTGCTGTGACCGCGCTGCTCTACCTCTGGGACCTCGCGGCGAGCGGTTACGCGAACTCCTTCTACTCCGCGGCCGTGCAGGCCGGGAGTGTGAACTGGGAGGCCTTCTTCTACGGGTCGAGTGATGCGGCGAACTCGATCACGGTGGACAAGCCGCCCGCGAGCCTCTGGATCATGGCGCTGTCGGTCCGTCTGTTCGGACTCAGCTCCTGGAGCATCCTCGTTCCGGAGGCGCTGATGGGCGTCGCCACGGTCGGTCTCGTCTACGCGACCGTGCGCCGGCGGTTCAGCGCGCAGACCGCTCTCCTGGCGGGCGGCGTACTGGCCATCACTCCGGTCGCCGCGCTCATGTTCCGGTTCAACAACCCGGATGCACTGCTGGTGCTCCTGCTGACCTTCTCGGCGTACCTCACGTTGCGCGGCATCGAAAGCGGACGGGTGCGCTGGGTGGTGTGGGCCGGCGTCGCGGTCGGGTTCGCGTTCCTGACGAAGCAGCTGCAGGCGTTCCTCATCCTCCCGGTCCTCGCCGGGGTCTATCTGGCCGCAGCGCCGCTGTCGTGGCGCAAGCGGTTCGGGCACCTGTTCGCCGCCCTCGGCGCCGTGGTCGTCTCGGCCGGCTGGTGGGTCGCCATCGTCGAACTCGTACCCGCCTCCCTGCGGCCCTACATCGGCGGATCGCAGACCAACAGCTTCCTGGAGCTCACGTTCGGCTACAACGGCCTCGGGCGGCTCACAGGCGACGAGACGGGATCGGTCACCGGCGGCGGAGGAGGGGCCGGCGGTGGGATGTGGGGCCAGACCGGCATCCTCCGGCTGTTCGAGAACGAGATCGGCGGTCAGATCGCCTGGCTCCTTCCGGCCGCGCTCGTCCTGTTCGCCGTGGCCCTCGTTCTCGGGCGCGGGATGGTCCGGACCGACGCGCGCCGGGCGACGCTGCTCGTCTTCGGCGGCTGGCTGCTCGTGACCGCCCTGGCGTTCAGCTTCATGGCGGGCATCTTCCACGCGTACTACACGGTGGCGCTCGCTCCGGCGCTCGCTGTCACCGTGGCGGTCGGCGCCTCCGCGCTCTGGCAGGCGCGCGATCGGCTCTGGATCCGCATCGTCTCCGCGGTCGTCGTCCTCGGGACGGGGATCTGGGCCTGGGCGCTGCTCGACCGCGCAACGGATTGGCTACCGTGGCTCAAGGTCGCCGTGCTCGTCGCCTCCCTCGTCGCGGCCGTGCTGCTCGTGCTGCCGCCGCGGCGGGCGCTCGCGGGCGCGACCATCGCGGTGACCCTGGTGGCCGCGCTTCTCGCGCCACTCGCGTACACGATCCAGACGGTGACGACGGCCCACACCGGCTCCATCGTCACCGCCGGACCGACCGTGGCCGGCGGGATGGGCGGCCCGGGCGGCGCCCGCGGCTTCCGAGGCGCCCCCGGTGGGGCGAACGGCGGTCCCGGCGGCTTCGGCGGCCAGGCGACTCCTCCGGGCGCGACCGGCACGGCGCCGGGCGGGACGGGCGCGACCGGAGGCACCGGAACCGCGCCCGGCGGCGGGGGAGGGATGGGCTCGCTCCTGGGCGCTGGCACCGTCGGTTCCCAGCTCGCGGCGCTCCTGAAGGCGGACGCGTCGTCCTACACCTGGGCCGCCGCAGCCGTCGGCTCCAACTCGGCCGCCGGTTACCAGCTGGCGACTCAGGAGGCGGTCATGCCGATCGGAGGCTTCAACGGCTCCGACCCATCGCCCACGCTCGCACAGTTCCAGAAGTACGTGTCCGAGGGACGCATCCACTACTTCATCGCGGGCGGCGTGGGCGGTCGGGCCAACGGCGGGAGCAGTGCGTCCAGCCAGATCGCGGCCTGGGTGGCCGACACGTTCACCGCGCAGACCGTCGACGGAGTGACGGTGTACGACCTGACGGAGTGACGCAGCTACGCGCATGTCGGGGGCCCGCGACATCATGGGAACATGACGGATCGCGGGCCCTCGATGACGAACGGCAGCACGACGAGCGCCGGCGGTCCGGAGCCCGAGCTCAGCGATCCGCGGGTGCCCGCGCCCCCGCACGGGCGGCTGGGAGTGGCCGGCGGCACCGCGCTGTACATCGCGGCGGTGCTCGGCACGGGCATCCTCGTGCTCCCGGCGCTCGCCGCGGCCGCCGCCGGTCCTGGCGCGATCCTCGCCGTCGCGGCGCTCGCCCTGATCTCGGTGCCGCTGGCGAGCACCTTCGCCGCGCTCGCGCGACGGCACCCCGACGCCGGTGGCGTCGCCACCTTCGCGCGGCGTGCGTTCGGCCCGGACGCCGCCCGGGTGATCGGGTACTGGTTCTTCTTCGGCACACCCATCGGCGCGCCGATCGCAGCGCTGATGACCGCCCGATACGTGGTCGCGGTGATCGGGGGCGACGCGCTCAGCACGACCCTGATCGCCATCGGACTGATGGTGATCCCGGTCATCGTGACGGCCTTCGGCGTGCGGTTCGCCGCTTCGGTTCAACTCGTCCTGTCGGGCGCGCTCGTCGCGGTGCTGATCTTCGTGCTGGCGGCGGCGGCGCCGCACGCGCGCCCAGAGAACCTCGTGCCGCTGCTCCCGCACGGCTGGGCGGGCGTCGGACTGGCGATGAGCCTCTACATCTGGGCCTTTGCCGGGTGGGAGGCCGTCGCCGGGATCGGCGGCGAGTTCCGGAACCCCCGGCGCGACATCCCTCGGGCGACCGCGCTCGCGCTGGTCATCGTCTCCGTCGCGTACCTCGCCATCCAAGCCGTCACGGTCGTGGTGCTCGGCGGGAAGGCGGCGACGAGCGATGTCCCGCTGCTCGACCTCGTCCGGGTGGCGACCGGTGACGGAGGAGGCGTGGTGGTCGCCGTGATCGCCGCCATCGTCGTGACCGGCGTCTTCAACGCCTACCTCGCGGCCTTCAGCAAGCTCGGCGCGGCCATGGGACGCGACGGCGACCTCCCCGCCTGGTTCGGCCGGGGCGTCGAGAACGGCGCGGTCGCCCGGCGCGGGCTGCTGCTGTCGGCTGTCGTCATGGCTCTGTACTCCGTCGTCGTGCTGGCGAGCGGCGACCTCCAGCCGTTCATCCTCGTCCACACCAGCATCGCGGCCGCGGTCTACGGCCTGGGAGTGGCGTCGGCGCTGCGGCTGCTCCCGGCGCGCTCGCTCGGCTGGTGGATGGCGCTGATCTCATGCGTGCTCGCGGCCGGGCTGCTCGTGCTCGCCGGTTGGCACCTGGTCTTCCCCGCGGTCGCGGCCGTCGTCGCCCTGGGGGTCGGCGCCCTCCCGCGCTCGCGCCGTCGGCGTTCCGGGCGGCCTGCTGGAGCCGATCCCGCATAATAGGGGCAGCCGCGGCGCCGCCGCGCGCGTCGCGACGCACGGGAGGGGGCGCGGTGACCGAGCATCAGCGGGCCTCCAGCATGCGGGATGTCGCCGCCCTCGCCGGCGTCTCGCACCAGACGGTCTCGCGCGTGATCAACGGTCATCCGAGCATCCGGGAGTCGACGCGGCAGCGGGTGCTGGTCGCCATGGACCAGCTGCACTACCGGCCCAATCGCGCCGCCCGGGCGCTGGTCACCGCCCGATCGCGCACCATCGGCATCCTCTCGACGTCCGCCGCGGCGCTCTACGGGCCGGTGTCGAGCATCAACGCCATCCAGGATGCGGGCCGCGCGGCCGGCTACTTCATCGCCGTCGCCCAACTCGCCGACCTCGAGCCGGAGTCGATCGCCGCCGGCCTCGACCACCTGCTCGCGCAATCGGTCGAAGGGCTCATCGTCATCGCGCCGCAGGAGGTCGTGCTCCAGCAGCTCGAGACGGCACGCCTCGACGTCCCGTACGTCACCCTGCTGGGCGGTCCGGCGTCGGTCCAGCGCGAGCTCACCGTCGACCAGGTGGCCGGCGCCCGGTCCGCGACCCGGCATCTGATCGACCTCGGCCACCGGCGGATCGTCCACCTGTCGGGGCCGCTCGAATGGTTCGAGGCGCAGGCCCGCGTCCACGGCTACCGGTCGGAGCTCGCCGCCGCCGGCCTGACTCCGATGCCGTCGCCGGAAGGCGACTGGACCGCGGAATCCGGCTACCGGCTCGGCCGCCAGGTGCTCGGCGATCCGGAGGTGACGGCGGTGTTCACCTCCAACGACCAGATGGCGCTCGGCGTCTATCACGCGGCGCACGAACTGGGTCGGCGGATCCCCGAAGACGTGAGCGTCGTCGGCTTCGACGACATCCCCGAAGCCGCTCACTACTGGCCGCCGCTCACGACCGTGCTGCAGGACTTCACCCAGCTCGGCCGGCGAAGTGTCGAGAGCCTGGTGACCGAGATCGAGGGCGGGACGGAGCCGACGCCGGTGACGCTGCGGCCCGACCTCGTGGTCCGCGCCTCCACCGCTCCTCCCGTCTCCGTCGGCTGACGCCACCGGCCGACCCGGGGGCTCGGGACCGGCCCCGACCGGCGTCGGCGGCTCGGCCTAGGCTGGAGCCCATGAGCTCGCGCGACGTGGATTCGGAGACCGCGGCCCCCGCCACCCCCGATGTCGCGCCGGCCGGCGGTGTGCTGAGCGCACCGTTCCGCTGGACGAGCATCGGGATGTGCCTTCTGATCACGCTCGCGGCCTTCGAGGCCCTCGCCGTGACCACGATCATGCCCACCGTCAGCCGCGAGCTCGACGGCGCCTCGCTCTACGCGTTCGCCTTCGCCGGTCCCCTCGCGGTCGGCGTCGTCGGGATGGTGGCCGCCGGCGCGTGGACCGATCGCGGCAATCCCCGGTCGGCGTTGATCGCCTCCGTCGTCCTCTTCGCGGCCGGTCTCCTCACCGCGGGACTGGCCCCGACGATGGGGGTGTTCGTCACCGGGCGCCTCGTGCACGGTCTCGGCGGCGGAGCGCTCACCGTTGTGCTGTACGTCATCGTGGCGCGGGTGTATCCGCCGCGACTGCATCCCCGGATCTTCGCCGGCTTCGCCGCGGCGTGGGTCATCCCGTCGCTGATCGGTCCGTTCATCGCGGGCGTGCTGAGCGAGACCGTCGGCTGGCGCTGGGTGTTCCTGGGCGTCGTCGCGCTGACCGCCCTCGCCATGCTGATGGTGGTTCCGGTGATGCGCGGTGTGCGCCGGGCTCCCGGTGAGCCGGGGCCCTTCCCGGTCGGGCGCATCCTGTGGTCCCTGCTGCTCGCCGTGGCGGTGCTCGCCCTCACTCTCGGCGCCGAGGCGTCCGGCCCGATCCAGTGGATCGTGCCGGTGCTCGCCGTGGCGGTCGCGGCTGTCGCGATCCATCCGCTGGTGCCGCGGGGGACACTGGTCGCGCGTCGCGGTCTGCCGAGCGTCATCCTGATGCGTGCCATCGTCGCCGCAACCTTCTTCGCTTCCGAGGTCTACGTACCGCTCATGATGGTGACCGAGTACGGGCTCTCCGCCGCCATCGCCGGCCTCGCTCTCACCGCGGCCGGCCTCAGCTGGTCGGCGGCCTCGTGGGCCCAGGGCCGCTTCCCCGGCATCGGCAACCGTCTGGCCGCACGCCTCGGCGCCACCGGACTGACTATCGCCCTCGCGTCACTTATCGCCACGGCGGCCTGGCACCTCGATCCGTGGGTCGTGGTCGTCGGCTGGGCGTTCGCCGGCGCCGGCATGGGTTTCGTGTACCCGCGCCTCGGCGTCCTCACGCTGCACTACTCGATGACCGCCGACCAGGGTTTCAACAGTTCCGCCCTGACGATCGCCGACTCCACCGGCTCCGCGGTCGCGCTGGCTGCGACGGCGGTCGTCTTCGCGGCCCTCCGCGGCCTCGGCGGCGGCGTTCCGTTCGTCGGGGCGTTCGCGGTGACAGCGGTGCTCTGCTGCCTCGCGTGGGCCGTCGGCTCGCGACTCGTGCGTCGCTGACGCGCCCGCATACCAGCGCTGGGGATCGCCCTGGTATCGTGTGGTACTCCTTGGTATGCACATGGAGGCAGCATGCAGACGGTCGACCAACCCGCGATCCTCGTGAGCCATCTCGGCTACGACACGGGAGCGCCGAAGGCCGCCGTGCTCGTCGGGTTCGATGCCGCTCCACGCCTTCGGATCGAGCGACTCGACGACAGCGACACCGTGTCCGTCGCCGTCGACTCACCGCAGCGCGTCTCCCGGTGGTCGGCACGGCCCTACGCCCGCGCGGACTTCTCGTCCATCACGACTCCCGGTCGCTACCGGCTCGTCGCCGAGACCGACGAGGGCGGGGTCGCGTCGGCGCCGTTCGTCATCGCGGAGGACCGCATCCCGAGCCTCGTCGTGTCCGACATCACGGCGATGTTCCGCGCGCAGCGGTCGAGCGGGGAGATCGATCGCAAGGATGCCGCAGCGCGCTTCTACGACGACGACTCCGGCCGCACGGTGGATGCACGCGGCGGCTGGCTCGACGCATCCGGCGACTACAGCAAGTTCCTCAGCCATCTCACCTACACCCGGATGATGAGTCCGCAGCAGATCCCGCTCTGTGCCTGGGCGCTGCTGACCGCGGGCCGGGAACTGCGCACGGCGCATCCGGGCTTCCGGACGAGTCAGTATCCGCGGCTCCGTGACGAAGGCCTGTTCGGCGCCGACTTCCTGGTGCGCTTCCAGGATCCGAGCGGCTTCTTCTACACGGCCATCTTCGACGCGCTGACGAAGCGGCTGGAGGAGCGCGTGATCACGGCGCCGCTCCAGGACAGTGTCCGCACCCAGCGGTGGCAGGCGGCGTACCGCCAGGGAGGGGGCCTCGCGATCGCCGCGCTCGCTCTCGCCTCGTGCGCCGACGACGAGGGCGATTTCCGTCGCGAGGAGTACTTCGCCGCGGCGGTGCGCGGCTTCGAGCATCTGGAGCAGCACAACCGCGACTATCTCTTCGACGGCGAGGAGTCGATCATCGACGACTATTGCGCGCTGCTCGCCGCCGCGGAACTGCTGGCAGCCACTGGCGGTACCGGGGTGGAACGACAGGCATTCGCTGCGGCGGGGGCGCGCCGCGCAGAGTCCATCGCACAGCGACTTCGCGACGGCGAGACCGGGGCATGGCTGGTGGGCGACGTGGAGGGGCGGCCCTACTTCCATGCAGCCGAGGCCGGCCTGCCCGTTGTGGCACTGCTGCGCTGGGCCGAGGTGCTGAGGCAGGGCTCGGCAGCGGGCACGGACACGGACGCGGCCGCAGCCGACGCCGCGGAACGCACCGCGCTCGCCATTCTCGCCGGCGTGCTGCAGCGTACGGATGCCGCGCCCAATCCGTTCGGCTACCCGCGGCAGCGCGTCCAGCCCATCGGATCGGAACCGCGGGACGCGTTCTTCTTCCCGCACGAGAACGAGACCGGGTACTGGTGGCAGGGCGAGAACGCCGGGCTCGCATCCTTCGGCTATGCCGCAGCAATGGCGGCGCGGGTGCCGCGGACCGATGAGCGGCTCCGAACCCGCCTCCGTCGGCTGAACGCCGACGTGATCGCCTGGGTCGGCGGTCTCAACCCGTTCGACTCGTGCATGCTGCAGGGCCGCGGGAGGAACGGAGTGGAGTACTCCGCGGTGTATCAGAACACCCCGGGAGGCATCGTCAACGGCATCACCTCCGGCTGGACGGACGAGGAAGGCGTCGCCTTCCTCCCCGCCGACGCGCCGGACGGGGAGGAGTGGCGGTGGGCCGAGCAGTGGATCCCGCACTCCGGCTGGTTCCTCCTCGCCGTCTGCGCCGGCTGAGCAGCCGACCGGAAGACGTGGCCCTCAGGCCTCCGGGAGAGGTGCAGGGTCCTCCTCCGAGAAGTCCATCGCGGGCGGCTTGCGGCGGAAGCCGGAGGTGAGGATCGCGAGCAGGACGACGCCGATCAGCACCCAGATCCCGCCGGCGATGAATGTCGTCAAGGAGAGGCTGGTCCAGAGCCAGACGGTGAGGGCGAAACCGATCAGCGGAGCCACCAGGTGCGCCAGCACGGCACGCGTTCCCCGCTCGTGCTGGTCGATCAGGTAGTGCTTGATCACGGCGAGGTTCACGAAGCTGAAGGCGACGAGCGCGCCGAAGGAGATCACCGATGCGGCGACGTCCAGCGGTAGGAGCAGTGCGCCGATGAGACCGACAACGCCGACGATGAGCACCGACAGCCATGGCGTCTTGAAGCGCGGGTGGATCGCGGCGAACACGCGGCGGGGCAGCTGGCCGTCGCGGCCCATGGCGAACAGGATGCGCGCGACACTGGCCTGCGATGTCATCGCAGAGGCGAAGCTGCCGGCGATGTAGGCGGCGGTGAAGAACGTGAACAGTGCGCCGCCGCCGATCCGCGTCATCACGTCGAGCGGAGCGGAGTCGGTGTCGGTGAAGTTCTTGAAGTCGGGGAAGACCAGCCCGGCGACGTAGGCGGTGACGATGAAGAGCAGGCCGCCGGCCAGGGTGCACAGGATGATCGCGCGCGGGATGCTCTTCCTGGCGTCCTTCGCCTCCTCGCTGAGGGTCGAGACGGCGTCGAAGCCGAGGAACGCGAGCGCCAGGATGGCGGCGCCTGCGGCGATCCCGCCCAGCGTCGTGTTGCCGGAGAAGAACGGGTCGAGCAGGTTCGGGACGGTCGCCCCGCCCGAGAGGTACGCGATCCCGGTGGCCACGAAGACGACGATGAAGACGACCTGCACTCCGACGAGCGCCAGGTTGGCGCTCGACACCAGGGTGATGCCGATCACGTTCAGCAGGGTGACGACGACCACCGATCCGACCACCCACACCCACGCCGGAACCGCGGGGAAAGCCGCATTGAGGTAGATGCCGATGACGAGGTAGTTGAGCAGGGGGAGGGCGAGGTAGTCGAGGAGCAGCGTCCACCCGGTCAGGAAGCCGAGGTGGCGGCCGAAGGTGCGCTGCG
This sequence comes from Cryocola sp. 340MFSha3.1, assembly GCF_000383315.1. Taxonomy (NCBI): domain Bacteria; kingdom Bacillati; phylum Actinomycetota; class Actinomycetes; order Micrococcales; family Microbacteriaceae; genus Cryocola; species Cryocola sp. 340MFSha3.1. The sequence goes on along the minus strand of NZ_KB911087.1, from coordinate 1,364,300 downwards.
TGTATGTGTACGCGGACCCGGCGACGGGGTAGGCCCGCACCATGCTGGCGTAGCTGCCGGCGGTGAACAGCATCGCGATCGTCGTGACGAAGTAGGCGCCGGCGAGGTGGCCGCCGGTGGTCTCGGTGACGAGACCGTACGTGGTGAAGACGGCGAGCGGCAGCATGTAGGCCAGGCCGAAGAGCAAGAGGGACGGCGTGCCCAGGCTGCGCTTCAGTCGCGGACCGGCGGGAGCGGCGGTGCTCGAGGGTCGGGAGGTGGTGGTCACGGGTGTGCCCTTCGTCGAAGCCGGAAAGCGGTTACCCGGGAATGTATAGCTTTGGTGCGCGATTGGTAAAGAGATATTTTCGGAAGGGACGGCAGGCGCCCCGCCGGCTCACGGCTCGATGACGGCCTTCACGAATCCGGAGGCGCGCTGAGCCATCAGCTCGTAGGCCGCATCCACCCCGTCGAGCGCGAAGCGATGCGTGATCAGCGGCGCGAAGGTGAACCCGCGCGAAGCGACCTGCGCCAGGGCGTCCCGCATCGCCCGCATGACGCGCGGATGGTCCGGGCAGAAGCCGTTGACCACCGTCGCGCCCTTGTACCAGAGCTCCATGTCGAAGGGGGCGGTGCCCGCGTGGTGGTATCCGACGACGCACAGGGTGCCGAAGGGCCGGACCAGCAGGGATGCGGTGGCGAGTCCCGGTGTCACCCCGGTCGCCTCCAGCACGACGTCGGCGCGGGGGTCGGCGGTCCCGGCACCCTCGGCGGCATCCGCGAATGCGGCGACCTCGTCCGGGTGCAGGGCGACCGCGGCGCCGAGGGCGAGGGCGCGCTCCCGCGCCTCCGGGTTGGGGTCGACGGCGATGGCGGTGCGCGGCGCTCGGGCCAGCGCGAGCTGCAGCAGCCCGAGACCCATGAATCCCAGTCCGACGATCGCCACGCGGGCGCCGGGGCTGAGCGGGGTGCGGGAGATCGCCTCCTCGAGTGTCGCGATCGGCTCTCCGATGGCGTGAGCCGGCTCGATCCCGGCGGGGACGGGAAGGAGCAGGTCCTCCTCCAGGAGGGCGTGGGTCGCGAAGCCGGGGCCGCCGAGGCCGGTCACGAACTCGCCCTCCTTCCAGCGCGACGCGGAGGATCCCACGGCGACGACGCGCCCGGAGATCTCGTGCCCCAGCTCGATGGGCTCGCCGCCGTCTCCCGGTCCCCGCAGCCACGGGGAGAGGTCGGAAGTGCACACGCCGCTGGCGACGATCTCGACGAGCACCTGGCCGGGGTGCGGCTCCGGAGTGGGGGCCTCCTCGATGCGGGAGGTGCGGGCGGCGACGACATGGCTGATGAGCATGCGAGCAGTGTAGCGCGGTGGTCCGTTGTGGTCTTATGTGGATGCGCGCTCGGGTCGATGAAAACCGGTCACACATTGTTTCGACCGCGTAAACGAAGAAACCATCTCTTGTTACCGCTCACATTCTGTCTTAGTCTGGCATTGGGTGGTATCGATCTGGGATACAGTCGGGTCCACCCCGCAGCCGATTCGGCACCCGAGAAGTTCAATGGAGAAGCACATGCAGACGTACTCTGCGGTCGTCGTCGCCGCCGGTGGGCAGGGCCGGGTCCACGCCGCCGCCTACCAGGCCGACGAGCGGGTGCGACTCGTCGGGGTCGCCGATGTCGACAGCGGCGCGGCCGACCGGCTCGCGACCGAACTCGGAATTCCGCGGAGCTACTCCGACGTCTCGGCGATGCTGCGCGAGGAGCGACCGGACATCGTGAGCGTGTGCACGCCTCCCGCCTTCCGCCGCGCCGTGGTCGACGCGGCGATCGACGCGGGTGTCCGCGCCATCCACTGCGAGAAGCCCTTCGCGCTCAGCTATGGCGATGCCGTCACAATGACCGAGCGTGCGGCCGATGCAGGCGTCCAGCTGACCGTCAATCTGCAGCGCCGCTTCGAGCCGGTGCACCGCTTCGCCCGGGCCCAGCTCGACGACGGCGCCATCGGCGAGCTGGTCAGCATCGAGGGCTACTGCCCGAACCTCTTCGACTGGGGCAGCCACATCGTCGACCTCGCGCTGTTCTACCGGCACGACGAGCCGGCCGAGTGGGTGCTCGGACAGATCGATGTCAGCACCAACCGCTACGTCTACGGCGCGTTCGTGGAGACGTCGTCGCTGACGCAGGTCGCCTGGTCCGACGGCGTCCGCGCGACCATCGCGACCGGTCGTGAGCCGGCCACGCCCATCCTGAACCGCGAGAACAACCTCGGGCTGATCCTGCAGGGCAGCCGCGGCAGGATCGTCGTGAACGGCCAGGAGTGCATCGTCCAGCGGTTCGGGGTCGACGGCATGCGCTTCGCGTCCCCGTACGCGAGCGATCCGTCGACCTGGGACCACGGGATCGATCCGGCCATCTTCGCCTGCACCCGCGAGGCCGTCGCCGATCTGGTCGACGGCCTGCAGACCGGCGAGGAGCCTGTTCTGGCCGCGCGCCACGCTCTCGCCGGCGCGGCCATCGTCTTCGCGACCTACGAGAGCAGCCGGTCGCGGGGCCGCGTCGGGTTGCCGCTCCAGGTGTACGACAACGCCCTGCTCAGCGGGCTCGACAAGGGACTGTGGTCGCCGGTGGGCGAACTGCGGTCGACGTGGTGACGCGGATGGGAACGGCGACGGTCATGCTCGTGGGCGACGACGTCTACGAAGACCTCTTCGGCGCGGGCGTCGAGCTCCAGGCGATGCTGGCCGACGAAGGTCTCGCCACTCGCGTGCGCATCGGCGCGGGGTCGCTGCGCGAACCGGCTTCCGCATCCGTCCCGCACGCGCCGGACGACGTCATCGCCCTCTATCGCGCCGCCGGCGAGCTCGACGACGACGCCCGCCGGGGACTCGAGCGCGCGGTGGCCGGTGGCGCAGGACTGCTCGCCGTCCACTCCACCGCCTACCTCGAGGACGACGCGCTCGTGCCGGTGATCGGCGCGCGGTACCTCGACCATGGTCCGCGCCCCCACGAGTCCCGGTTCGCCGTCGGCCTGGCGCCGCATCCGGTGACGGAGGGCGTCGAACCGTTCGAGCTGGAGCACGAGCACTACCGCCTCGCCGTCGAGCCGGGCGTGGATGTGCTGGCCTGGCGCGATGCCCCGTACGGACGCGAGCCGCTGGTGACCGCGCACGCCTACGGACGCGGACGCGTCTGCTACCTGCAGTTCGGCCACGACCTGCGGGCCTGGGGGTCGACGGAGGTCCGCCGGCTCGTCACGAACGCGGCGCGCTGGCTCGCCCAGCCTGCACGGACGGCCGCAGAGGCCGCACCCACCACCCGCCCGATCGACGCGGAGGACACCGACCGCCCATGAGAGTGCTCCTGAGACGAGCCGTCTTCTACCTGATCACCGCCTGGGCGGCGATCAGCCTCAACTTCCTGCTCCCGCGCATCATGCCGGGAAGTCCGGCCGACGCGCTGATCGCCAAGTTCCACGGCAAGCTGTCGCCGGACGCCATCCAAGCGCTCCGCGTGCTGTTCGGCCAGAGCGACGCGAGCCTGTGGCAGCAGTATCTCGACTACTGGAAGAACCTGTTCACGGGCAATTTCGGCACGTCGTACGCGTACTATCCGACCCCGGTGTCGGACGTGCTGGCGAGCAGCATCGGCTGGACGCTCGTGCTCATCACGGTGTGCACGGTGCTCGGCTTCCTCATCGGTACCGGGCTCGGAATGATCGTGGGCTGGAAGCGGGGCTCGTGGCTGGACGGCCTCATCCCGTTCACGACACTGCTGTCGAGCATCCCGTACTTCTGGTTCGCGATCTGCGTCGTGCTGATCTTCTCGATCGTCCTGCACTGGTTCCCGCTGTCCGGCGGCTATTCGGTGACCGAGACGATCGGCTGGAACCTGGGCTTCATCGGCAGCGCCACGTACTACGCGGTCCTCCCGGCGCTCACCATCGTGGTCGCCTCGATCGGCGGCTGGCTGATCGGGATGCGCAACATGATGGTCACGACCCTCAGCGAGGACTACGTCCGGCTGGCGGAGGCGAAGGGCCTCCCGAAGCGGCGCGTGATGTTCAGCTACGCGGCGCGCAACGCCATCCTCCCGTCGTTCTCGAGCTTCGCGATGTCGCTCGGCTTCGTGGTGGGCGGCTCGATCGTGACCGAGGTCGTCTTCAACTACCCCGGGATCGGCACCGTGCTGTTCAAGGCGGCGCAGGCCCAGGACTACCCGCTCATGCAGGGCATCTTCCTGGTGATCACGATCACCGTCCTGGTCGCGAACCTCCTCGCCGACCTCATGTACGTCTTCCTCGACCCCCGCACACGAGAGAGCTGAGCTGACATGGCCATCGCCGCCGCCACCGCCGTCGAAGCGGAGAACGCCGAGACGGACACCCCGACATCCCGCTTCGCGTGGATGCGCGCCTTCCGCCGTCCCTGGACCCTCACCGGCATCGTCATCACCGCCGTCTTCTGCATCTTCGGGATCATCGGCCCCTGGGTGGCGCCGTACGACCCGTCGGCGGTCAGCAAGGCGACCCTGCAGCCGCCGAGCCCGGAGCACTGGCTCGGCACGACGCAGACCGGCCAGGACGTGCTGTCGCAGATGCTGTACGGCACGCAGATCTCGTTGCTCGTCGGCGTCGGCGCGGCGATCGTCGCGACCGTGCTCTCGGTGCTCGTCGGTCTGGCCGCCGGATACCTCGGCGGGCTCTCGGACGAACTGCTGTCGCTGCTCGCCAACGTGTTCCTGGTCATCCCCGCCCTGCCCCTGACGGTCATCCTCGCCTCCTACCTGCCGAAGTCGGGATCGCTCGGCATCATCCTGGTGATCTCGATCACGGGATGGGCGTGGGGCGCTCGCGTGCTGCGGGCGCAGACCCTGTCGCTGCGCAAACGCGACTTCGTCGAAGCGGCCAGGGCGACCGGCGAGCGCACGTCCAGCATCATCTTCCGCGACATCTTCCCGAACCAGATCGCCGTCATCGCCGCGAGCTTCCTCGGAACGGTCACCGGCGCGATCCTCACGCAGGCGAGCCTCGCGTTCCTCGGGCTGACGAACGTGACCGAGTGGTCGTGGGGCACCATCCTCTACTGGGCGCAGGTCTCGAGCGCGATGCTGACCGGCTCCTGGTGGTGGTTCGTCCCGGCCGGGCTGGCGATCGCGCTGCTCGGCACCGGGTTGTCGCTGGTGAACTTCGGGATCGACGAGTTCATCAACCCACGGCTGCGCCAGGCGGGCATCGGCACCAGGAAGGCGCAGCGGGCGCAGGTGCGTGCGCAGCGGGCGAAGATCGTGCGGGGGCCGGCCCGGGTGCGCGGCCAGCGTCCGCCCCACCAGCCGTACGACCCGGTGACCAGCGACGTCATCCTGAAGATCGAGAACCTGCACGTCGACTACGTCGGCGAGAACTCGGTGACGCCGGCCGTCAACGACGTGTCGCTGACGCTCCGCCGGGGCGAGGTCCTCGGCATCGCGGGGGAGTCCGGGTCGGGCAAGTCGACGCTGGCCTACGCCATCACACGGCTGCACAAGCCGCCCGCGCAGATCACCGGCGGCGGCATCCTCTACACGAACTCCGACGGCTCGACCATCGACATCCTCCGGATGAGCGAGAGCGAGCTGCGCGACTTCCGGTGGGACGAGCTGTCCATCGTGTTCCAGTCGGCCATGCACGCGCTCAACCCCGTGCTGACGGTCGGCGCGCAGCTCGACGACGTGCTCCGCGCACACCGCCCCGACCTGTCGGCCGCGGATCGCGCCGCACGCGTGGTCGAGCTGCTCGGGCTCGTCGGCATCCAGACCGACCGGGTGAACGCCTACCCGCACGAGCTCTCCGGTGGGATGCGGCAGCGCGCCATGATCGCGGTGGGGCTCGCCCTCGACCCCGAGATCATCGTGATGGACGAGCCCACCACGGCGCTCGACGTCGTCATCCAGCGCCAGATCATCGAGAAGATCATCGAGCTGAAGGACCGGCTGGGCTTCGCCGTCGTGTTCATCACCCACGACCTCTCGCTGCTCATCGAGCTCTCGGACACCATCGCGGTCATGTACGCCGGACGCGTGGTGGAGCTCGCGGACGCCGACGAGTTCTACCGGAACCCGCGGCACCCCTACAGTCAGGGGCTGCTGGCGTCGTTCCCGACCCTGTCCGGCCCGAAGCGCGAGCTCGCCGGCATCCCCGGGTCGCCGCCGGACCTCCGCAAGCTGCCGACGGGATGCGCCTTCGCGCCCCGCTGCCCGCTCGCGTTCGACCGCTGCGTCGAGGTCGTTCCTCCGCTCATCCCCCTGGCAGGACCGGCCGAGTGGCGACAGGCGGAAGCCGCCTGCCTGCTCTACGAGGGGGACGGTTCTGCGCCGAACCGGACGCCGGACGCCGTCGCCGAACTTCCGCACGCCCGAATGGAGGATGTCCGATGACCACCATCGAGACCGCGCCGCAGGAGGTCGCACCATCCGGTGAGGATGCGCCCCTGCTCGAGGCACGTCACGTCACCAAGCACTTCACGGTGCACAGCTCGCCGTTCCGTCGCGGTCCGCGCCGCGTCGTCCACGCCGCCGACGACGTGTCGCTCGCCCTCTACGCCGGGCGGATCATGGCGCTCGTCGGCGAGTCCGGATCGGGCAAGTCGACCTTCGCCCGGCTGCTGGCGCAGCTGCACCCGGTGACGTCGGGAGAGATCCTGTACCGCGGCAAGCCGGTCCGCGTGAAGGGCGGGGCGTCGTTCCGGGCGCACGTCAGCAAGGTGCAGCTGATCCTGCAGGACCCGTTCGGGTCGTTCAACCCGGTCGCGACGATCGCGCGCACTCTGACGCGCGCCGTGCGCATCCATCACCCGAAGGCCGACGGCGCCGCCCAGCGGCGCATCATCGACGACCTGCTTGCGCAGGTGAGCCTGCGGCCGGCGCGCCAGTTCACGGAGAAGTACCCGCACGAGCTGTCGGGCGGTCAGCTGCAGCGCATCTCGATCGCGCGGGCGCTCGCCGCCGACCCCGATGTCTTCCTCGCCGACGAGCCGGTGTCGAGCCTCGACGTGTCCATCCGCCTCGGCGTGCTCAACCTGCTGCGCCGGCTGGTGGAGGAGCGCGGCGTCGCGCTGCTGTATGTGACCCACGACATCGCGTCCGCCCGCTACTTCGCCGAGGACACCAGCGTCATGTACGCGGGACAGCTCGTCGAGGCCGGCCCGAGCGAGACGGTCACCCAGAAGGCGGCGCATCCGTACACGCAGCTGCTCATCGCCTCGGCACCGGATCCGTCGCGTCCCGACGAGGCGCGGCCACGCGACATCGGACAGCCGCCGAGCCTGATCGACCCGCCCACCGGCTGCCGGTTCCACCCGCGCTGCCCGTTCGCGATGGACCGGTGCCGCACGGACGCGCCGCCCGCCTTCGCCCTCGAGGAGGGCCAGTGGGCGAAGTGCTGGCTGTACGCGGACGACGCAGAGGCGACCGAACGGCGCTCCGAGAACGCCGTCGCCTACGGGCTCGGTGCCGTGCGACCGGCCGGCCGCCGCATCCACACCGGGCCGCAGGCCCCCACAGACGCTCCAACGAGCACAGACGCTCCAGAAACAACCGATACCAAGGGAGACCAGCAATGAATCGCAGAAGGTCCATACGTCGCGCCGCCATCGGCGCGGCTTTGGCCGCCTCGCTCGTCGTGCCGCTCGCCGCCTGCTCGTCGAACGGTTCGGGCTCGGGCGACGGACTGATCCTCAACGTGGCGAGTCAGTCCGACAGCCTCACGCAGTCCTTCAACCCGTACCTGCCGAACACCGCGCAGGGGGCCACCTACACGAACCAGGGCGCCGGCGGCTTCATCTACGAGCCGCTCGTGCAGATCAACAACGTCGACATCGGGCACGACATCCCGTGGCTGGCGAAGTCGTGGGAGTGGAGCGACGAGAACAAGACGCTCACCCTCCACCTCCAGTCGGGCGTCAAGTGGACGGACGGCCAGAAGTTCTCGGCCGACGACGTCGTGTTCACGTACGACCTGCTGAAGAAGTACCCGGCCCTCAACGTGGGCGGCGTCGACTTCGACACCATCACGGCCAAGGACCCCGACACCGTCGTGATGACCTTCGCGGCACCGTCGGAGACGAAGTTCACCTCGCTGGTCTCGGCCGCGATCGTCTCCAAGCACATCTGGTCGAAAGTGGGCGACCCCACCAAGTACGTCGACAAGAACCCGGTCGGCACCGGGCCGTTCATCCTCGACACCTTCTCGCCGCAGAGCTTCGTGCTCAAGACGAACAAGGACTACTGGCAGACGCCCGCCAAGATCGGCGGCATCCGGTTCATCCCCTATAAGGACAACCAGGGCCAGACGAACGCGCTCGTGCAGGGCCAGGCCGACTGGTCGGGCACCTACATCGCCGACGCCGAGAAGACCTACCTCTCCAAGAGCAAGGACAACCACTACTGGGCACCGGTCGTCGGATCCGACGGCCTCATCCCGAACCTGGAGAAGTGGCCGCTGAGCGACATCGCCGTGCGCCGCGCGATCAGCCTCGGCGTCGACCGGGCGCAGATCGGGGCGGCGACGGACTCGCCGCCCGCGACGAGCCAGACCGGGCTCCCGATGCCGGCCTTCGAGAGCGAGGTCGCATCCAAGTACAAGAACCTCGACTTCAAGCAGGACAAGCCGGCCGCCGAGAAGCAGCTGACCGATGCCGGTTACACGAAGGGATCGGACGGCTACTACGAGAAGGACGGCAAGAAGGTCGAGTTCTCGGTCAGCTTCCCCGCGTCGTACACCGACATCGCGGCCCGCGCCCAGGTGCTCGTGTCGCAGCTGAAGGACCTCGGCATCAAGCTCGACATCGACACCACCTCGGTGAACGACATCAACAAGATCACCGCCGACGGTACGTTCCAGTCGACCATCGGATACCCGGTGGGCCCCGCACCCCGCGCGTTCAACATCTACGACTCGATGATGAACCCGAACAAGTACTACCCGCTGGGGCAGGCGACGCCGACGTTCGAGAACATCGAGCGGTTCAACGACCCGGTCGCGAAGGAGCTGTTCAACAAGTACCCGCTCGCGACCACGGACGAGGAGCGGGCGAAGATCCTGGAGCAGCTCGAGGGCATCTGGATCGACCAGCTCCCGATGATCGTGATGTTCTACTGGGGCAACTACGGCGACTGGAGCAGCGCGAAGGTCACCGGCTGGCCGAGCGAGGACAACCCCTACTTCGCGCCGTACCCCAACCCGGTGGTGGCGCTGAAGCTGAAGCCGGTCTCCTGACCGGACGTGCACCGTCCGCGGGCGGGCCGGTCAGCCGGTCCGCCCGCGGTCTCGCGAGAGAACGAGAGAGATGACGCGCAACAAGAACGCACTGGTCGTCGTGAACGGCGACGACATCCACCACGACCTGCTCACCGCCTCCCTGGTGTACCAGCAGCTCGGCATCGAGGCGGGCCTGGTGACCCGGCGCGGGATGGGCATGAACCGCTTCGTCGACGCCCGCCCGGAGACGGCCGACGCCGACACCTACCTGCTGTACACCTCCGGCGGGCTGTTCCCGACGGCGCAGCAGGAGGCGCTCGCCGCGGCCGTCCGCGGAGGGAAGGGGCTCGTCGGCATCCACGGCGCCAACATCCTGGGCTGGCAGGGCGACGGGCTCGACCCGGCGGACCGGCCCATGTTCGAGCTGCTCGGCAACCGGTATCTGTCGCACGGGCCGGGTCACCACGAGGGAAGGCACACGATCGAGATCGTGGGTGACCACGCCATCACCGAGGGCATCGACGACTTCGAGCTGTTCGACGAGTATTACGAGTTCGAACTCGCGGACGACGACGTGCAGGTGCTCGCGCGGCGGCATCGGGCGGACGGCGCGGAGATCCCCGTGATGTACGCGCGCCAGGTCGGCGACGGTCGTGTGGTCTACCTGGCACTCGGACACGACCTGCGCTCGTGGGGCGAACCGCCCGTGCGCGAGCTCGTCCGGCGCGCCCTGCAGTGGACGGCGGGTGCGCTGTGAGCGGGGAGGACTCCGGCGGCGGCGCACGACCGCTCGCCGTGATGGGGTACACCATCCTGGAGCAGGCGCTCGCCGACCTGGAGGGCACCTTCGACCGCGTCGCCGCCATCGGCTACCTCGGTGTTGAGACGTACGGGCTGGTCGAGGCGTACGGCGCGGAGCGGGTGCGCATCGCCGCCGCGTCCTCGGGCCTCGCCATCACGAGCGCCCACACCCCGTTCCCGGCGGGCGAGCCCGCGGAGCGGCTGCTGGATGCGGCCCAGGCTCTCGGCGCGCCGACCCTGGTGTGGTCGATGGAGCGCGAGGAGTTCGACTCTCCGGAGAGCATCCGCGCCGGCGTGCAGCGGGTGAACGAGGCCGCGGAGAACGCGGCCGCCCGGGGACTCGCGATCGGGTACCACAACCACTTCGCCGAGTTCTCGCAGAGCTTCGACGGCCGCCAGGCGTACGACCTGCTGCTCGACCTCCTCGACCCGCGGGTCGTGGTCGAACTCGACGCCTACTGGGCGCGCATGGGTGGCGCCGATCCCGCCGAGGTGCTGACCCGGCTGGGCGAACGCGCGCGCCTGGTCCACATCAAGGACGGGCCCGCGGTCAGCTATGAGGACGACGTGATGGTGCCGATCGGCGAGGGCGCGATGGACTGGGAGCGCATCCTGACGGCTCCCTCCGGTCTGCGCTGGCACATCGTCGAGCTGGAGCGGCTCAGCGTCGACACCTTCGACGCGCTGGAGCAGTCGTACCGTCACCTGGTCGGCCTGGGCGTGTCCCGCGGGAGCGTGGACGCATGAGCGCGCGGGTGCTCTTCCTCGGCGGCAACGGGATGATCGGCTCGGCCGCCGCGCGCGAGGCCGTCGAGCGGGGGATCGACCTCACCATCGTGACGCGGTCGGCGCCCCGGCGTCTGGTACCGGAGGGTGTCCGCCTCCTGACCGGCGATGTGCGCGATCCCGCAGCGCTGCCCGGCCTGCTCGGCGACGAGCGGTGGGACGCCGTCGTCAACTGGGTCGCGTTCACGCCGAAAGACCTGGACGGCCACGTCGACTACTTCGGCGAACGCACCGGCCAGTACGTCTTCATCTCGACGTGCTCCGTGTTCGCGCGCCCGGTTCCGCTGCTGCCGATCACCGAATCCACCCCGCGCCGGCAGCCGGTCTTCGGGTACGCCCGCGACAAGATCGCCTGCGAGCTGCTGCTCGAAGAGGCGTACCGCGAGCAGGGATTCCCGCTCACGATCGTCCGCCCGTTCCACACGTACGACGAGACGACGGTCCCGGTGCTCGCCGGCTGGACGGCGATCGAGCGGATGCGCGCGGGCGAACCGGTCGTCGTCCACGGTGACGGCACATCGCTCTGGACGCTGATGCACTCGAGCGACTTCGCCCGCGCGTTCGTGCCGCTGCTCGGCGAGGGCCACGCGATCGGCGAGAGCGTGAACGTCGTCAGCGGCGACATCCTCACCTGGGATCAGATCCACCTGGAGCTGGCCCGCGCCGCCGGGGTGCGCTCGCCGCTGCTGGTGCACCGCTCGAGCCAGACCATCGGCGAGGAGATCCCCGGCTGGGACGAGGTGCTGGAGCACGACTTCCGGCACACGATGCTGTTCGACACGACGAAGCTGCAGCGGCTCGTGCCCGGCTTCGCGCCGCAGGTGTCGTTCGCCGAGGGGGCGCGTCGGGTGGTGCGTCACCACGACGAGCACCCGGATGCGCGCGGAGTCAGCGCGGAACTCGCCGCGGCATTCGATCGTCTCGCGGCGCGGTAACGAGTGGTATGAATGAGGCGTGCTATCGGCAGGGAGAGGGTATCGACGTTGACGCAGCCGGAGACTCTCGGTCGAGACGCGGTCGCCGCCATCCGGCCTGACTACCCCGAGCCCCTGTGGATCCAGGTGATCAACCTGATCACCCACGAGATCGCCACCGGCGTGCTGAAGCCGGGCTCACGCCTGCCACCGGAGCGCGAGTTGTGCCAGCAGCTGTCGATCTCGCGTGTGACGCTGCGCAAGGCGCTCAGCCAGCTGGTCGAGGACGGCGTGCTCAGCGCGTCGCACGGCCGTGGCTGGTACGTCGCCCAGGCGCCGGCGCCGGGCAAGGACTTCCCGAACAACCTCGAGTCGTTCACCGAGACCGCGAACCGGATGGGGCTGGCCGCGTCGTCCACCGTGCTGCGCGCGGAGACGAAGGCGGCGACGCTGGACGAGGCGGAGGAGCTGGGCGTGGCGCCGGGCACTCCGCTGTTCCACCTGGAGCGGGTCCGCCTGCTCGACGAGGTGCCGATCGCCGTCGACGTCACGCGGCTGCCGGCGACCATCGCCCCGTCGCTCGAATCGGTTGACTTCGCCACCGCATCCTTCTATGAGGCCCTGGCGGACGCCGGCGTCGAGCCGTTCCGCGCCGACGCGACGATCGAGGCGCGCGAGGCCACCGGAACGGTCGCCGAGCACCTGGGGCTGGAGCTCGGGAAGCCGGTGCTGGTCATGCGCCAGGTCGCCGTCGACCAGTCCGAGCGTCCGCTGTTCGTGTCGACGATCACGTACGCGGGCGAGCGCTACCGCCTGCGCACCCACTTCGCCCGCACGCGCTAGCCGCATCCCTCCGCCCGTCCGCCACCGCGGCAGGCGAAAACGGAGGAGTTCGGCGGGCGGCACGCCGCGGGATGCGGGAAACGGAGGTGGTTCGGGGCCGGAAGGGTTCCGAGCACCTCCGTTTTCCGCATCAGGCGGGGCGCGGGGGTCAGGCGGTGGCGAGGAGCTCCGCGACGGCGGCGTCGTCCGCCCACGCACGCGCCCAGTGACCCGGCTGCGCGGGGCCCGGGTCGTCGGGCGTCACCAGCACGTCGGGGGAGAGGCGGAAGCGCTCGGGGTCGAGGTCGAAGGCCTCGGAGTGCGGGTCCGGCGCCGCCCGCACCAGCAGCTGCGTGTACGGGTGGATGGGGTTGAGGATGACCTCGCTCGACGGACCGCGCTCGACCACCCGGCCGTGGCGCATGACGACGATCTGCGTCGAGAAGTGCCGCGCGGTCGCGAGGTCGTGCGTGATGTAGAGCACGGCGAGGTTCCGCTGCTTTTTGAGGTCGTCGAGGAGCTGCAGGATCTCGAGCCGGATGGACACATCCAGCATCGACACCGGCTCGTCGGCGATCAGTACTTCCGGCTGCGGGGCGAGCGCCCGCGCGATGGCGATGCGCTGACGCTGCCCGCCCGAGAGCTCGTGCGGATACTTCGCCAGGATCTCGGCCGCCGGCCCCAGATTCACCGAGTCGAGCAGCCGGTGCAGTTCCCTCTCCTCCTCCGCGCGGGTGCGCACGATGCCGTGGATGCGCAGCGGCCGCACCAGCTGGTGGCGGATCGGGAGCGACGGGTTGAGGGAGGAGAACGGGTCCTGGAACACCATCTGGACGCGTTTGCGGTAGCGCTTGGTGGCGCGGCGTCCGGAGCCGATGCGCTCCCCGTCGAGCGTGATGTCGCCCGCCGTCGGATCGACCAGCCGGATGAGCATCTTGGCGATCGTCGACTTGCCGCTGCCCGACTCGCCGACCAGGGCGACGGATTCGCCCGGACGCACGATCAGTGAGACGTCGTCGACGGCCTTCAGGATGTGCGGGCGCAGGCCGCTCCCGCGGATCTGGTAGTCCTTGGCCAGGTGGAGCGCCTCGAGCGTCGTCATGCCAGCGCCTCCTCTCCTCGTTCGATGTCGACATAGCGTGTGCCCGTGAGCGGGACGTCGCCGCGGAGGCTGGGGAACGACCGCAGAAGGTGCCGGGTGTATTCGTGGCCGGCGCCGTCGAGCAGCGCCTGCGGGGTGTTCTCCTCGACTAGACGCCCCGACAGCATGACGCCGACCCGGTCGCTGATCTCGAGCAGCAGACCGAGGTCGTGGGTGATGAACAGCACGGCGAAGCCGAACTCGCTGCGCAGCCGGTCGATCTCCTCGAGGATGTTGCGCTGCACGACGACGTCGAGCGCGGTCGTCGGCTCGTCCATGATGATCAGCCGGGGCCGCAGGGCGAGGGCCATGGCGATCATGACGCGCTGCCGCATCCCGCCGCTCAACTCGTGCGGGTAGCTCTTCAGCCGGTCGACCGGGATGCCGACGGTGCGGAGCAGTTCGGCGGCGCGCTCCCGGCGCTCCGCTCGGCTGAGTCCCGCGCGGTGGTCGACGAAGACGTCCTCGATCTGCGCCCCGATCCGGTGGACGGGGTTGAGGGCGTTCATGGCGCCCTGGAAGACCATCGAGATCTCCTGCCAGCGGAAGGCGCGCAGCTCGCGGCCGTCGAGACCGAGGATGTCGGTCGTCCCGCCGTCTTCGCGGCGCCACTCGATGGAGCCGCCGCTGATCTGGGCGGGAGGCTGCAGTAGCCGGGTCACCGTGTACGCGAGGGTCGACTTCCCGCATCCCGACTCTCCCGCCAGCCCGACGATCTCGCCGGGGTGGATCTCGAGCGAGACGCCGTCGACGGCCCGCACCGGGCGGTCGGTGGCGTAATCGACGGTCAGGTCGCTGATGCGCAGCAGCGGTTCGCTCATGCGGCTGCTCCCTTCGGGGCGGTACGGGAGCGCTTGGCGATGGCCGCCGTCCGCAGCCGCGGGTTGATGCGCTCATCGATCGAGAAGTTGATCAGGCCGAGGGCGGCCCCGAGGATGGCGATGCAGAGCCCCGGCGGGACGAACCACCACCACGCGCCGAGGGTGATCGCCTGGGCGTTCTGGGCGAAGAACAGGATGCTGCCCCAGCTCTTGCCGCCGGGCGCGCCGAGCCCGAGGAAGGACAGCCCGGCCTCCGCGAGGATCGCGCCGAGGGCGCCGAAGACGAACTGGCTGGCGATGATCGGCATGAGGTTGGGGAGGATCTCGCGCAGCATGATGCGCCAGTTCGACTCGCTGGCGACGCGCGCAGCATCCACGTAGTCCCGGGAGCGCACCGACAGGGTCTGCGCGCGGAGGACGCGGGCCGCACCCGCCCACGACACCAGGGCGATGACGACGGCGATCACCACGATGTCGCGCGACTCGACGTAGTCGGTCACGATGATGAGCAGCGGGAGGCCGGGGATGACGAGGAACACGTTGCTGATGAGGGACGAGAGGTTGTCCCAGAACCCGCCGAGGAACGCGCCGCCGATGCCGAACAGCATCGAGAGCACCACGGTGATCGCGCCGGCGACCACGCCGATCACCACGGAGCCCGTGGTTCCTGCGTAGACCTGCGCGAAGACGTCCTGCCCGATGTTCGTCGTGCCGAACCAGTGCTCCGCGCTCGGCGGCTGGAGTCCGACGAGGCTGGACTGGTTGGGGTTCGGGACGAGGAGGGGAGCGGTCAGGGCGACCAGCGCGAAGAAGACGCAGATCGCGATCCCGACCCAGAACTTCCACCCGCGGGAGGTGCGGCGCCGGTCGGCGCGGCGCGATCGGCCGGCGGCCCGGAGGAACCCGGTGCGGGCGGCCGCGGCGTCGTCGGCGTCGGGCTCGGAGCCGGACAGCTCCGGGTCGGCGAGTTCTTGCTGCGTGAAGCTCATGGGGACTCCTAGTTCGCCAGCCGCGTGCGCGGGTCGATGAAGCCGTAGACGAGGTCGACGACCAGGTTCGCTCCGAGGACGGCCAGGGTGATGATGAGGAACAGCGCCTGCATCAGGGGGTAGTCGTTGTTCTGCACGGCGGTCAGCAGGGTGAAGCCGACGCCCGGGTACCCGAACACGCTCTCGGTGACCACCGATCCGTTGACGATGAAGCCGAGGGACATCGCGAACCCGGCGACGCTCGGGAGCAGCGCGTTCCGCATGGCGTACGAGCCGAAGACCCGTCCCGGTCGCAGCCCCTTCGCCCGCGCGGTGACCACGTAGTCCTCCGCCATCGTCGACACCATCATGTTGCGGGTGCCGAGCAGCTGGCCCGAGACGGACGCGAGGATGATCGTGATCGCCGGGAGGGCGCCGTAGACGATGACGGAGCCGATGAACTCCGGTGTGAACCCGGGCACGATGTTGAGGTCGTAGCCGCCGCTGACCGGGAACCAGTGCAGGATCGACCCGAACACGTAGACGAGCACGAGGGCGAGCCAGAAGTAGGGGATCGCCGAGAAGAAGGTGGAGGCGGGGAGGATCGCGTCGGTCCAGCTCCCGCGACGCCAGCCGAGCCACGAGCCGAAGACGACGCCGATCACGTAGCTGATGACGGTCGCGAGGCCGACGAGCGCGAGCGTCCACGGGAGCGCCTGCATGGCGACGTCGATCGCCGGGGTCGGGTAGTAGCTGACCGAGAGGCCGAACTGGCCGGTGAAGATGTTGTGCAGGTACTGCCCGTACTGGACGATGAGCGGCTCGTGCGAGACACCGAACTGCAGTTCGAGGGCGTGCCGGGCCTCCGGGGGCATCGGGGCGACACCCTGCGTCTTGGCGAGGATGACGTCCACCGGGCTGCCTTTGACCAGCCGGGGGAGCAGGAAGTTGAGGGTGATCGCGATCCAGCCTGCGATCAGGTAGAAGCCGAGCTTGTTGAGGTAGTAGCGCATGAGGTGGTCCCGCCGGGTCGGGGCGCGGGACGACGGGTGACCGCCGTCCCGCGCCGAGGGGTCACTTGACGGGCTTCAGCGACTTGGCGATGTAGCCGATGTTGCCGGACAGCCAGTTGGACGGGGTCGCCCACAGGTTGTCGGGCGTTGGCATCCCGGTGAAGTACTGGTCGCGGTAGGTGGTCACCGCGCCGTTCTGGCTGAGGATGATGTACGGCTGGTTCTCGGCGAAGTAGGTGCCGAGTGCCTGGTAGGCGCTGGTCAGCTGAGCCGGGTCGTTGGTGCCGCCCGCCTGCGCGATCAGCTGGTCGACCTTCGGGTCCTGGAAGCGCACGAAGTTGGCGTTGGCCGGCTTGCCGACCGGAGCCGTCTTGGCCGAGTCCAGGCTGTCGCTGAACTGCTGGAAGGGGTTCGGGCCGGTCGGGATGCGGTCGTCCAGGAGGTCGAACGAGCCGTTCTGTCGAGCGGTGGAGTAGGCGCCGAGCGACAGCTCCTCCGGGGTCGCCTGCACGCCGATCTTCTGGAAGTCCTGCACCAGCAGCTGGTTGGCGGTGATCGTGTCGGTGTAGCCCGTGACGGTGGTGATCTTGAACTTCACCGGCTGGCCGTCCTTGCCGATCAGGTTGCCGGAGCCGTCGTACGAGTAGCCGGCGTCTGTGAGGATCTTCTTGGCCTTGTCCACATCCTGGTCGAGCGTCTTGCCCGTGTAGTCGGCCGGGATGTAGGCCTCGTCCCGGGGCTGCAGGAGGCTCGTCGGGTTGGCCGGGGTGTCGGTCCCTCCGAAGGCCTGCTTGATGATCGCGTCGCGGTCGATCGAGAGGCTGAGCGCCTGACGGAAGGCGAGGTCGTCGAAGGGCGCCTTGCTGAGGTTCGGCATCAGCACCTTGATGTCGGCCGGGATGGACGTGTATTTGTTGTACTTCTTGTCCTTGTCGACGAACGACTTCTGCACATCCTGCAGCGCGATGCCGGCCCAGTCGATCTGGCCGGCGTTGAGCGAGTTGAGCGCCGCGGCGTTGCCGGTGGACGTGACCAGCCGGATGCCGGGGATCGCCGGCTGTCCCTTCTGGTAGTAGTCCTTGTTGGCCGTGAGGGTCACCGACTGCGGGGTGAACTGCCCGAAGTCGAAGGCTCCGGTGCCGATCGGCTTCTGGTTGGTGGTCTTCGCCGGGTCGGAGATGGACGACCAGATGTGCTCCGGCACGATGAAGGTGAGGCCGAGCAGGCGGTACTCGTTGGGGTAGTCCGGCTGGCTGAGCGTGATGGTGACGTGGGTGTCGTCGACGGCCTTCGCCTCGGCGATCTTGAGGCCGTAGAGGTTCAGCTCCGGCTTCTTCTCGAGCAGGTTGTACGTGTAGGCGACGTCGGCCGCGGTGAACGGCTTGCCGTCCTGCCACTTCACGCCGTCGCGCAGGGTCACGGTGTAGGTGAGGCCGTCCGGCGAGACGGTGTACTCGGTGCCGAGCCACGGCTGCGGCTTCTCGTTCTTGGCGGAGTTGAAGTAGAAGAGCGGCTCGTAGACCGCGCCGAGCACGGCGCCGTTCGCGCCATAGGCGACGTCGGCGACGAACGGGTTGAAGTTGTCGGTCAGGTTGCCGGGGTTGCCGGAGTACACGTTCAGGTAGCGGGAGCTGCTGGACGCGCCGCTGCCGGCGCATCCCGTGATGATCAGCGTGGCCGCCGCCACCGTCGCGAGAGCCGCAGCCACTCGCATCTTCATCGACTTGCGTGGTCGCACTGCATTCTCCTCGGGTTCGGGGTGATGGATTGACCGCGAGCATACATAGCGGTCCATAGAGGTAGCAAGAGGTATTTTGTTTCTGGTCTATTACGGGTTTCGGTATAGACCAATGGCGTACCACATGGCTACTATGGCGATCACACCCGTTCCAGCAGGAGGAAATGTGATTCGAGTAGGACTCCTCGGTTCCGGCTTCATCGCCGACACGTACGCGGACGCCCTCCAAGACGTCCGCGGGGCCGAGCTCGTCGCCACCTACTCACGCGACCTCGCCCGCGCTCAGGCCTTCGCCGAGAAGTGGGGCCCCATCCCGCGTCAGTACGACGACATGGCGGCCCTGTGCGCCGACCCGGAGATCGACCTCGTCGTCATCGCCCTCCCCAACGAGGTGCACGTCGAGGCGGTCCGCATCGCCGCGGCCGCGGGCAAGGGCATCGTATGCACCAAGCCGCTCGCCCGCACCGGAGCAGAGGCGGCGGAGATCCTCCGCATCGTGCGCGACGCCGGCGTCTGGCACGGCTACGCGGAGAGCTCGGTCTTCTCGCCGAACATCGCGAAGGCCCACCAGATGGTCGTCGCCGGCGCCATCGGCGACCCTCTCACCATGCGAGCGCGGGAGGCGCACTCCGGCCCGCACGCCCCGCACTTCTGGGACGCCGAGACGGCCGGCGGGGGAGCCCTGCTCGATATGGGCTGCCACACCGTCGAGTCCGCACGCCACTTCTTCGGGAAGGACAACCCGGTCACCGAGGTCTTCGCGTGGGGCGCGACGATGGCCCACGCGGACAAGACCACCGGAGAGGACACCGCCATCGCCCTCCTGAAGTTCGCGGGCGGTCAGCTGGCCCAGATCGAGTCGTCGTGGATCGAGAAGGGCGGCATGCAGCTGCGCCACGAACTCGTCGGCACTGCCGGGCGCCTCGTCACCGACACCTCGCACACTCCCGTCTGGGGCTTCATCGAGAATCCCGCCGGTTATCTGGTCGAGAAGGCGGACGCCGAGACGGGATGGGTCTACCCGGTCCCGGAGGAGGCGCGCGCCTACGGGTTCAGCCAGGAGATGCGGCACTTCGTCGAGCGCTTCGCCGAGGGGCGCGAGCCGGACGAGACGTTCGACGACGGCTTCGTCGTCAACTGCATCCTCGACGCCTGCTACGCCTCGATGCGCTCGGGCGTCTGGGAGACGGTGAGCCTCGAGCGATGACGACGACACCGACAACGACGGGCGTCGTCCGGACCGACTACCCGGACCCGCTCTGGATGCAGGCGGCCGACTCGCTGCGCGAGCGGATCGCCTCCGGCTCGCTGCCGGCTGGCGCGCGCCTTCCACCCGAGCGGGAGCTCTGCCTGACGCTCGGGATCAGCCGCGTCACTCTCCGCAAAGCACTGCAGGCCCTCGTCGAGGACGGCGCGCTCGCGCCGTCGCACGGCCGGGGCTGGTACGTGTCCGGCGAGAGCGATCAGCGCAACGAGTGGCCGAACAGCCTCGAGTCGTTCAGCGAGACCGCCGAGCGGATGGGTCTGGCGGCGAGCTCGCGCGTGCTGCAGGCGAGCGTCGCCCCCTCCACCATCGACGACGCGGAATTGCTCGGCATCGCCCCGGGCCTCCCGATCTTCCGGCTGGGCCGCGTGCGGATGCTCGGCGGCGTTCCGATCGCCCTCGACTGGGCGCTCATCCCGGCCGCCCTGCTTCCGGACGCCGAGAGCTACGACTTCGAGACCTCCTCGCTGTACGAGGCGCTCACCGAGACCGGCAACGAGCTCGCCAATGCGGAGACGACCATCGAGGCGCGCGAGGCGAGCGCCGACGTCGCAGGCCAGCTCGGCGTCCAGCCGGGAACACCGACCCTCGTGATGCACCAGGTGGTGCGCAACCGGTCGGAGCGGGCGGTGCTCGCCTCGACCGTCCAGTACGCCGGCGACCGCTATCGCCTCCGCACCTACTTCTCCCGCCACAACCGAACGGAGTCCTGACGTGACCGAAACCGCCCAAGCGCCTGCCGCACCGTACGCGGACCCGGAGGCCGACGCCGCCATCGCGGCCGCCCTGGCGAGCCTCCGGCCGGAGGAGGTCGCCGCCTCGCGGGCGATCCTCGAGCGGGAGGGACTGCTCGGCCCCGACGGACATGTGTCCTATTTCGGCCTGCTCGAGCAGGACAAGCGCACTCTGCTCGCCCCGGGGTCCCGGCCGGAGGCCCGCCGGTTCCGCGCGATGCTGGTGGACTTCGCCACGGGAGCGTCCCACGACGCCGTCGTCTGTCCGGCGGAGGACCGCCTCGTGTCGGTGGTGGAGCTCGACCCGGCAGACGGCCAGGTTCCGGTGGTCCTGGCCGAGTTCGGGCTCGTCGAGGAGATCGTCCACCAGGACGAGCGCTGGCTCGCGGCCATGGCGAAGCGCGGCCTCACCGACATCTCGACACTGCGCGTGAACCCGCTCTCGGCCGGCGCTCCGGCGACCGACGAGGCCGGCCGACGCATCCAGCGCTGCTTCACCTTCGTGCAGAAGACGCCGGACGACCTCGGCTGGGCGCATCCCGTCGACGGCGTGACGGTGATGGTGGACGTCGTGACCCGTGAGGTGCTCGACGTGATCGACTACGTCGAGCTGCCCGTGCCGCAGGAGGACGGCAACTTCCACCTCACGGAGTGGGTGGGGAAGCCCGAGCGCGCAGGCCTCAAGCCGATCGAGATCAGCCAGCCGGACGGTCCGAGCTTCACCATCGACGAGAACGGCGTCCTGTCGTGGCTGGGCTGGAAGCTGCAGGTGTCGTTCGACCAGCGCGAGGGGCTGGTCTTCCACAACGTGTCCATCGCGGACGACGGAGTGCAGCGCCCGGTGCTCTACCGCGCATCCATCGCCGAGATGATGGTGCCCTACGGCGACCCGAGCCCGCAGCGCTGGTTCCAGAACTTCTTCGACTGCGGCGAGTACCTGCTGGGCGGCTTCGCGAACTCGCTGGAGCTCGGCTGCGACTGCGTCGGAGACATCACCTATCTGGATGCGACCCTGGCCGACAACGCCGGGAACGTGCGCGTCATCCCGCAGGCGATCTGCATCCACGAGGAGGACGCCGGGATCCTCTGGAAGCACTTCGACAACTGGAACGGCTCGAGCGACTCCCGCCGCAACCGCCGGCTGGTGGTCAGCTTCTTCGTGACCGTGGGCAACTACGACTACGGCTTCTACTGGTACTTCTCGCTCGACGGCAACATCGAGCTGGAGGTGAAGGCCACCGGCGTCGTGTTCACCTCCGCGTACCCGGGCCCGGGCTACGCCTACGCGTCGGAGCTCGCTCCCGGCCTCGGGGCGCCGTATCACCAGCACCTCTTCTCGGCGCGTCTCGACATGATGGTCGACGGCGTGGAGAACGCGGTCGACGAGCTGGAGGCGGTGCTCGTCCCGCGCGGGCCGGAGAACCCGACCGGCACCGGGATCACCCAGACGGTCACCCGGCTGCGCACGGAGAAGGAGGCGCAGCGGATGGCGGACAACGCGAAGAACCGGGTCTGGCTCGTCTCGAACCCGGGCAGGAGGAACCGGCTCGGCGGCGCCGTCGGGTACGTGCTCTACCCGGAGGGGAAACCCGCCCTGCTGGCCGACGAGCTCTCCGACATCCACCAGCGCGCCACCTACTCGGCCAAGCACCTGTGGGTCACGCCTTACGAACCCGCCGAGCTGTACCCGGCGGGCGACTTCGTCAACATGCACCCGGGCGGCGCCGGCCTCCCGAAGTGGACGGCCGCGGACCGCGACGTCGACAACGCCGACATCGTGCTCTGGCACACCTTCGGGCTGACGCACTTCCCGCGCATCGAGGATTGGCCGGTGATGCCGGTCGACTCGGCGGGGTTCGTGCTCAAGCCGCACGGGTTCTTCGGTGCCAACCCGACCCTCGACATCCCGGAGTCGGTCGGCGACCACTGCGCGCCCGGTCATCACGGGCACGGTGACGGCCACGCGGATGCGCACACGCACGATCACGGAGGGCACGGCGCGTGAGTCTCGGAATCCAGCTGTACAGCGTCCGCGAGGACATCGGCCCGGACCGGCTCGAGGGCACTCTCGAACGCCTGGCGGGCTACGGCTTCACCCATGTGGAGCCGTACGACATCCTGAGCGACACCGCGGGGCTGCGCGCCGCGGTCGCTGCCACGGGCCTCACCGCGTCGACCGCGCACGCCAAGATCACGGAGCTCGACCGCGACGCCGTGCTCGATGCGGCGGAGAGCCTCGGCATCGAGACCGTCATCGTCCCCTTCGTGCCGCCGGTGAGCATCGCCGACCGCGACGGCGTGCTGGCCCTCGCCGACGCGATCAACGCGGTGGTGCCCGTGGCGGCCGACCGCGGCATCCGCATCGGGTACCACAACCACGACTTCGAGTTCTCGCAGTCGGTCGACGGCCGGACGGCCTACGACGTGCTGGTCGACGCGCTCGACCCCGCTGTCGTGCTGGAGCTCGACACCTATTGGGCGGCGGTCGGCGGCGAGGACGTGCTCGGCCTCATCCCGAGACTCGGCGACCGGGTGCGCTTCCTGCACGTCAAGGAGGACGGCACCAACCCGTTCGACGTCACGGCGGCCATCGCCGCCGCCCGATCCCTGGAGCTGCCGGTGGTCGAGGTGGTCGTGCACGAGGGGGATGTGTTCCCGCTCGTCGAGCGCAACGCCGCGTTCTTCGCCGAGCGCCTCCCGCGGGCGGTGGACGCATGACCGCCACCGGCGTCGGGATCGTCGGCGCAGGAAACATCTCGGACGAGTACCTGCGCTCGCTCGCGACGTACCCGGATGTGCGGGTGGTCGCGATCGCCGACCTCGACGTCGAGCGCGCCGCGGCGCAGGCCGACCGGTACGGCGTGGAGGCCGCGCCCACCGTCGCCGACCTGCTGGCACGCGACGACATCGAGATCGTCGTCAACCTGACCATTCCGGCCGCCCACGCCGACGTCGCGCTCGCCGCCATCGCGGCGGGCAAGCACGTCTGGGGCGAGAAGCCCCTCACGCTCGACCTGGCGTCGGCCCGCGCGGTGCTCGACGCAGCGCAGGAGGCCGGCGTCGTCGTAGCCAACGCGCCGGACACGATCCTCGGCGAGGGCATCCAGAACGCGCAGCGGCTGCTGCTCGACGGTGTGGTCGGAGAGCCCAGGACGCTGCTCACCCTCATGCAGGGCCCTGGACCGGATGCCTGGCACCCGCGGCCGCAGTTCCTGTTCGCCCGGGGCGCCGGTCCGCTGTTCGACATCGGCCCGTATTACGTCAGCACGATGATCCAGCTGCTCGGTCCGATCGTCCAGGTGGAGGCGATGGGCCAGCGTCCGCGCGCCGAACGCGTCGTCGGGTCGGGACCGGACGCGGGTCTGCGGTTCCCCGTCGAGGTCGACACACATCTCAGCGTGCTGACGCGGTTCGCCTCCGGTGTGGTCGGCACCTCCGTGTACAGCTTCGACTCGCCACGGCGGCGGCAGGCGTTCGAGATCACCGGATCGGAGGGCGTGCTCGAGGTGCCGGTCAGCGGCTTCGACGGACCAACGCGGGTGCTCGCCGGCGACGACCGCGACCACTCGTGGAGCGAGGTCCCCCCGCCCGGAGCCCACCGCGAACGCGGTGTCGGCGTGCTGGAGCTGGCCCGCGCCCTGCGCGACGGCCGGCCCCCGCGCGCGTCCGGCCCGCTCGCGTTCCACGCGCTCGAGGTCATGCTCGCGGTCGAGGAGTCGGCGCGCTCCGGCGTGCCCGTCGCCATCGACAGCACGGCGCCGCCCGTCGAGCCGCTCCCGCCCGACTGGGACCCGAACGCAGCGACCACACCATCCAGCTCGGCAGCAACCGGCTCGCGAGCAACCAGCCCAGCACAGTCAGGGGGACTCCGATGAAGGGGTACATCACGTACGCGTCCGCGCGGGCGACGCAGGCGGAGGAGCTCGGCCGGGCGATCCCGCTGATCGCCGACCAGGTCGAAGCACGCTCGGCGCTCGGCCAGCTCGCGGGACCCGGCCCGATCTTCGTCGGGATCGGCGCGAGCCTCGCCGCGGCGTGCGCGCCGGTCTGGGAGCTGCGCTCGCGCGGCATCCACTCGTTGCGCCTCGGCGCTGGGGACTACCCCGTGCCGTTCCCGCCGAGCGTGCATCCCATCGTCGGGATCTCGCAGAGCGGCCGCAGCGCCGAGACCTTGGCGGTGCTCGAGTCGGTGCCGGAGGAGCTGCGCTTCGCGGTCGTGAACAGCGAGCCGTCGCCGATCGGGCGCATCGCCTCGACGTTGTCGCTCGGCAACCTGGCCGACAGCTACGCCTCGACCCTGGGGTACACGGCGACCGTCGCGGCGCTCGGGCTGCTCGCCGATGTCTGGGACGGCGGGACGCCCGATGCAGGATGGGCGCGGCTGGCCGAGACGTTCGCCGAGGTGGAGGATCGGCTGACTGCTCCGGTCTCGGCGCTCGCCGAACTGTTCGCGACGGTCTCGTCGAGCGATTTCGTCGGCGCGGGACCGGCGGTCGGATCGGCCGAGGCGGGTGCGCTGCTGTTCCGAGAGGTGGCGCGCATCCCGGCGACCGGGATGAGCACGCGGCAGTACCTGCACGGCTCGATGGAGTCGGCGGGCGATGGGGTGCACGTGGTCTTCGGCGACAGCCGGGAGCTCGACCTGGCGACGACGCTGGCGGATGCCGGCCACCACGTCGTGCTCATCTCGGCCGAGTCCATTGCTGCGACGAGCACCCTGCACCCGGTGCGCCTGCCCAAACTTCCCGCCGCCCAGCGCGCGGTGCTCGAGGCGCTGGTGATGCAGATCCTCGTCGGCGCCGTGGCCGAGGTGCGCGGTGTGGACATCGAGGAGTTCGTGTTCCACAACGCGGACACCAAGGTGTCGGTGGATGCGGGGGGCGCCGCGTGACGGCTGCGCCCTCTGTGCCCTCCCCTTTGATCGTGGGCTTGGATGCCCCGGGTGGGCGCTGCCTCCAAGCGGGGTGCGTCGGATGACCGCCTCCCCTTTGATCGTGGGCTTGGATGCCGGTGGCACCAAGCTCGGCGTGCGTGCTGAGACCCTCGACGGCTCACGCGTCGCCGACGTCGCCCTGCCGGCGGATGAATGGAGCGCATCCCCGGCAGGCGGCGCCGCTCGATGGCTGCACGCCCGCATCCGGCACGTGCTACCCGAGGGCGCGACCGTCTCCGCTCTCGGCGTCGGCGCCCAGGGCCTAGACACCGTCGAGCACGCCCGTGAGCTCCGCGCCGCCCTCGGCGAGCTGGGCTACCGCGCGGCCGTCGTCAACGACGCCGAACTGCTCGTCCCGGCCGCGGGCCTGCGGGAGGGCATCGGCGTGATCGCCGGGACCGGCTCCATCGCCGTCGGCGCGGATGCGTCCGGCCGGACCCTGTTCGCCGGCGGCTGGGGATGGGTCATCGGCGACGAGGGCGGTGCACCCGCCATCGTCCGTGACGCGACCATCGCCGCTCTCCGCGCCGATGACGACGGCGCACCGGACGACGGCCTCCTCGCCGCTCTGGAGCGCGCGTTCGGGGTGTCGTCCGCGCCGGCACTCGCCCGCGCCGTCAACGACGACCCGACACCGGAGAACTGGGGTCCGCGCGCCGTCGCCGTCTTCGCGGCGGCGGACGGCGGCTCCGCCCTCGCCGTCTCCGTCATCGACCGGGCCGCCTCCGGGCTCGCTGCGCTGATCGGCCGCCTGGTCGCCCGGGGCGCCGCCGGGTCGCACATCGTGGTCGGCGGCAGTGTGTTCGCCCACCAGCCGCGGCTGCTTGCGGCCTTCTCCGGGGCGGTCGCGGCCGCGCATCCCGGACTCACTGTCGTGCCGCTCACGGACGCACCGGTCGCCGGCGCCGTCGAGCTGGCCAGGCGCATCGCGGTGTGAGCCGCGCGCGCATCCCATCGGCCGTCACAACAAAGGAGTAACCATGGCCATCGCCACCATCAACCCCACCACCGGCGAGACACTCAAGACGTTCGAGCCGCACACGGCCGAGCAGCTGGAGGAGATCCTCGCCGCGGCCGAGGCCGCCTACCGCGGGCTCGCGGACACGACGTTCGAGCAGCGGGGCGCGTGGATGCGCGCCGCCGCCGACCTCCTCGACGCCGAGCTCGACGAGGTCGCCGCGCTCGTCACGACCGAGATGGGCAAGACCATCGGGACGGCGAAGTACGAGGTGTCGAAGTCGGCGCGCGGCATGCGCTGGTACGCGGACCACGCCGCGGAGTACCTCGCCGAAGAGCGCCCGGTCGCGGCGGGCGACGTCGGCGCCTCGGCGGTGAGTGTCCGCTACCAGCCGATCGGGACGGTGCTGGCGGTCATGCCGTGGAACTACCCGTTCTGGCAGGTGATCCGGTTCGCGGCCCCCGCGCTCATGGCCGGCAACACCGGCATCCTGAAGCACGCCTCCAGCGTTCCGCAGAGCGCGCTCTACCTCGGTTCGCTGTTCGAGCGGGCCGGGTTCCCGGCCGGAGCGTTCCAGACCGTCCTCGTGGAGGGCGGCGCGGTGGCGCCTCTGATCGACGACCGCCGCATCCGCGCGGTCACGCTCACCGGTTCGGTCGGGGCGGGATCGTCTGTGGCGGAGGCGGCGGGACGCAACATCAAGAAGTCGGTGCTGGAGCTCGGCGGCACGGACGTGTTCGTCGTGATGCCGTCGGCCGACATCGCAGCGGCGGCCGCAGCCGGGGTGAACGCGCGCGTGCAGAACTCGGGTCAGAGCTGCATCGCCGCCAAGCGGTACTACGTCCACGCGGACGTCTACGACGCGTTCGAGGAAGCCTTCGTCGCGGGGATGCGCGCGCAGGTCGTCGGCGACCCGTTCGACGAGGGGACGTCGTTCGGCCCGCTGGCCACCGAGCAGGTGCGTCGCGACACCCACGAGCTGGTCGAGGACGCCGTCGCCAAGGGTGCGACCCTGCTGGCCGGAGGCGAGCTGCCGGACGGCCCCGGCTGGTTCTACCCGGCGACGGTGCTGCGGGATGTCACCCCCGAGATGCGCATCTTCCGCGAGGAGTGCTTCGGGCCGGTCGCGTGCCTGTACCGGGTCGAGTCGGCCGAGGATGCCGTCGAGCGCTCGAACGACTCGGACTTCGGCCTGAGCTCCAGCGTGTGGACGCAGGACGATGACGAGGCCGCCTTCTTCCAGGACCGCATCGAGGCCGGCGGCGTCTTCGTCAACGGGCTCACCGCATCCTTCCCGCAGCTGCCCTTCGGCGGCATCAAGGACTCCGGGTACGGACGCGAGCTGTCCGCGTTCGGCATCCGCGAGTTCACCAACGTGAAGACCGTCTGGCGCGCGTGACCATGGGGGCGGCCGTGGCGCCGGCGGCGGGGGCGGTCGCGACCGCATCCACCGCCGGTGCCGCGGTGCGCCGTCGCGGGCGCGCGCACCGTACGGCGGGCACCCTCGTGCACGAGCTGCCCGCGGCCGGGGTGATGGCGCTCGCCTGCGCCGCCGGGAACGCGGCGGCGCTCTGCGCGGGCGCTGTCGCACTCGCCCTGCTCGCCTGCGGCTACGGGCGGATCGCCCGCCGATCCCCGTTCGCGCGCGAGCATGTGGTCGACCTCTGGGCCATGCTCCTCGTCATGGTGGGGATGGCCTTCTCGGCTGCTCCCGTTCCGGCTGGTGTCGTGGGCTCGGCTGTCGCGTCGCCGCACGGACACCTCGACGCGTCCGTCGGCGGCCCGGTCGGCCCGGCGCTCGTCGCCATCGCCGTGGCGGGCTGGCTGATCGGCCGCCTGGTGCTGGCTCGCCGGGTGCGCCGGCTGCATACCGTCGTATCGGCCGCTGTGTGCGGCGGGATGCTCGTCGCGATGCTCGCCATGTGAGCGACGCGTCAGCTGGTACGTAGGGGTCTCGACGCGCCCGTCACGACTCCGGGGTGATGCGGAGCGCGGCCGCGGCGGCCGCGAGCAGGGGCACCGGTGTGTCGAGGCGGTCGGCGCGGCGCACGAGGTCGCCCAGCACCGCTTCCACCTCGACCGGACGGCCCGCGCGATGATCGCGGTACATCGAGGTCGTGAAGTGCGACCCCGCCTCGGTGAGGACGCCGCGCGCACGCTGGACGGCATCCGTCCGCGGCGCATGACCGGCGCGCGTCATCACGTCGACGACCTCGTCGACCACGGCTTCCGCCGTCCGTGCGCCGCCGTCCGCCGCGACGATGCGGCCCACATCCGCCCCCAGGAGGGTGTTGGTCGCACCGCCGGACGCGAGCAGCAGCCACTTCTCCCACATGTCCGCCTCGATGGTGGTCGACGCGGAGCTCTCGATGGGCGAATCGCTCAGGTCGTCCGCGATCCGGCGCGCGCGCTCGGTGTCCCGCCCGTCGAGCTCGCCGAAGCCGAGGGTGGCCCCGGGCCGGAGGATCCGGATCGCGCCGTCGTCCCGCAGCTCGGTCGCCGTGAGGCAGACGCCGCCGAGAACCTGCCCGGGAAACGCAGCGTCGAGCGCCTCGATGTGGGCGATGCCGTTGAGGGACGGGATGACGACAGTGCCCGGTCCGATCGCGCCGCGCAGGTCGGCGATCGCCCCTGGCAGGGCGTACGCCTTCACCGACAGCAGCACGACATCGTACTCGGGGCGCACGGTGTCCGCCGTGACGGTCTCCATCGGGAAGGCGGAGGTCGAGCCGTCCGGCTCGGCCAGCACCAGCCCGTCCCGCGCGAGGATGCGTGCCCGCTCCGGCCGGACCAGCAGCGTCACCCGGTGACCGGACTCCTGGAGCAGCGCAGCGAGATAGCCGCCGACGGCCCCTGCCCCCACGATCAGGTATCTCATCGACCGCCCTCCGCTGACCGATCGCGGATCGCCCACGCCGCCAGGACGGCCAGAACGCCGCCCGCGGTCAGCACCGCCCAGGCGCCGGTGTACCCGGTGAGGGAGCTCGTCGCTCCGAGTGTGAGCGCCACGAAGACCGCGACTCCGATGGCCGAGCCGATCTGACGCGCGGTGTTGAGGACGCCCGCGCCGGCCGAGTATTCGTGCTGGGGGAGGCCCGCCGTCCCGCCGGCGATGAACGCCGTCTGCGCGAGCCCGGCTCCGAGACCCGTCAGCACGATGCCGGGGAGGTAACCCCACCAGAACGAGCCGCCGGCGGTGAGCAGGATGGTCCACCACAGCCCGCCCAGCGCGAACAGTGCACCGCCGAGGAGGCCGAGGGTGCGCGGGGTGGACGGGAGGCGCCCCGCGACGATGGTGGAGACCACGGCGGCGGCGGGTCCGGCACCGAAGGCGATGCCGGCGACGGCCGGAGACAGGCCGAGCGGGCCGGAGAGCACCAGCGGTGCTCCGACCAGCATGATGCCGAAGCCCGCGTAGAAGAAGAACATGCCGGCCGAGGCGGCGCGGAAGCCGTGATCGCCGAACACCTGCAGATTCACGGCGGGGACCGCCGCCCGCCGGCTCCTCCACACGAACAGCACCGCGAAGAGCGCGGCGAGCAGCGCGCCGACGCCGAGTTGCCAGAGGCTCACGTCGGGGTCGGAGCTGTACGAGACGGTCCAGACCACCAGCGCGGCCGCGGCGGCGAGAGCGAGCGAACCGAGGAGATCGGGTCGCCGGCCGCCCGAGCCGGGCGCGGAGGGCACGCGCGGGAGGACGATCAGGGCCGGCAGCGCGAGCACGACGTTGATGAGGAAGATGAAGCGCCAGTCGACCTGCACGAGCAGCCCGCCGACCGTCGGCCCCAGGGCGGCGGCGATGGAGCCGGTGGCCGCCCAGACGCTGACGAGCCGGGTGTGCCGCTCTCGCGGTGCCGTGGTGAGCAGGAGGCCGAGGCTGGTCGGGATGATCGCGGCAGCGGCCGCTCCCTGCACGGCGCGTGCCGCGATCAGCACCCCGATCCCGGGCGCGATCGAGCAGACCGCGCTGGCGACGACGAACACGACCAGGCCGGTCACGAAGGTCCGCTTCCTGCCCACGACGTCGGCCAGCCGGCCGAACGGGATCAGGAGCGCTGCGAAGGCGATGCCGTAGGCGTTGAGCACCCAGGCGAGCTGCTGAGGCTGCACGCCCGGAAAGCTGGCGCTGATCGAGCCGAACGCGATGTTGACGATGAAGAGGTCGAGGGAGGCGAGCACACTCCCGGTGGCGACCACGAAGAACGTCAGTCCCAGTCGGGAGCCTCGCGTCTCGTCTTTACTAGCTTCAAGCAAGTCAGCCACCAGACAAGTAGGCCACAGGCTGCCGCTGGAGCGCAAGCTCGGATCCTGAGCGAGCATTCAGGAGTGCTAGCGCTAAGCTAGCTGCAGGAGGACGACATGCCGCTGCGATCCGATTGGTCGACCCGCCCGTGCACCATCGCCCGGGGCATCGATGTCGTCGGCGACCCCTGGGTGCTGCTCATCCTGCGCGAGGCGTTCGCCGGCGCCCGCCGATTCGAGGAGTTCGCCTCCCGGACCGGCATCACCGACAAGGCGCTGAGCGCCCGGCTGCGCACGATGGTCGAGAGCGGTCTGCTCGAGCGGTCCACCGCGGGCGACGGGGCGCGCCCTCGGGCGGAGTACCGGCTGACGGAGTCCGGCGCCGCCACCCTGCCCATCCTGCACGCATTCGCCCTGTGGGCCGACGAGCACGGGCCGGAACCCCGACCGGGCCGTCTCGGCATCAACTGCGTCGCGTGCGGAGCGCGCGCCGAGGCGGCCGATGTCTGCGTCTCGTGCGGCCGGCGGCTGACGCCGGACAATGTGCGGTGGACGCGACCCGGCGAATGGGATGGCGCCCAGGTCGAGCTCGTCGGCGCCGCGACACCGGCCGACTGAGCCGAGCGGACATCCCGCCGCGCCCGGTATGCGCATTCCCAGGCGGTGGCGGAGCCGGTACTGTTGCCGTGTGGGTGAGGCGAAGAGCGAGGCGGCGCCCCGACGTCCCGTCACTCTGACCGACGTCGCGCGGCGGGCCGGCGTCTCACAGCCGACCGCGTCCCGGGTGCTCAACGGAAGCGCGCGGACCGTCGCAGACAGCTACCGGCGCCGGGTGCTCGACGCCGCCCGCGAGCTGGGTTACACGCCCAACCTGGCCGCACAGGTGATCGCGCGCGGCACCTCCCGCACCATCGCCCTGGTGATCAGCGGGATCTCGGACCCGTACTTCTCGGCCATGGCCTCCGAGCTCATGAAGCAGGCGGCGGAGTACGGGATGCGTGTCTCGATCGCCGTGACCGACCGTCGAGTGGACCGCGAGCTGGAGCTGGTGCGCGAACTGCGCGGACAGCAGCCGCAGGCGATCGTGCTGGCGGGCACCGGGTACGTCGATCCGCCCAACGGGGACGAGCTGGTGGCCGAGCTGCGCCGCTTCGAGGAGACCGGCGGCCGGGTCGTGCTGATCAGCCGGACCGACCTTCCCTTCGAGACCGTCACCTTCGACAACCGCGAGGGCGCACGCGAGCTCGCCGCGGAGCTCACGACGCTCGGCTACCGGCGCGCGCTCGTGCTCGGAAGCGCCACCCCGCTTCTCTCCATGCAGCAGCGCGTCGACGGATTCGTCGAAGGGTTCGGAGGGGAGGCGGCCGTCGCGTATCCCGAGTTCTCGTGGGAGGGAGCCCGCGAGCACATCCGGTCGCTGCCGGACGACGAGCTCGCGCGCATCCAGCTCGTCTTCGCGATCACCGACGACATGGCGCTCGGGGCGATCGCCGGGCTCCGCGACCGCGGGCGGCGCATCCCCCAGGACGTCGCGGTCGCCGGGTTCGACGACATCACCACGCTCCGTGACGTCGTGCCCGCCCTCACCACCGTCCACGTGCCGCTCGACCAGGTCGCCGACGAGACGGTCCGCCGTGCCCTCGACGGGGATGCGGGGGGCCGCACGGTCCCGGCGCACCCCGTGATCCGGGCATCGACCCCGCCGGTGCGGCGGTAGGCCCGCAGGTGACGGCCGGTAGGTTGGGGCTGTGAGCGAGAACGCCCCCACCCTGTCCGACGTCGCCGCGCATGCCGGCGTCTCGCTGGCGACCGCGTCCCGCGCGCTGAACGGCAGTACGCGCAAGGTCAACGCGGCGCTGCAGGAGCGGGTGCTCGCTTCGGCCCGCGAGCTCGGCTACAGCCCCAACGTCCAGGCGCAGGCGGTCGCCCGGGGCACGAGCAACGTGGTCGCGCTCGTGGTGGGCGACATCGCCGACCCCTACTTCGCCTCCATCGCCTCCGGGGTCGTGCGTGTGGCGGACGAGCGCGGCCTCATCGTCACGATCACCGCAACGGGGCCCTACGCAGGCCAAGCGTCGGTCGCGCGCGAGCAGGCCGCGCTGGCGGCTCTCCGCGGGCAGCGCCCGCGCGCGGTCGTCCTCGCCGGAAGCCGCGTCGTGCGGCCGGACGCCCAGAGCGCCGCCGCAGCGCCGGACGACCCGCTCGCGGGCGCCCGTGCGAACGTGGCCGTGGTCGGCGGGGGAGCTCCGGAGCATCGCACCGTCGCCGTCGACAACCACGGCGGGGCGGCGGCACTCGCCCGCGAGCTGCTGGCGCTCGGCTACAGCGACTTCGCCGTCATCGCCGGCCCCGAGGAACTCGTCACGGTGCGCGACCGCGTCGACGGTTTCCGGTCGGTCGTGCCGTCGGCCTCCATCGCCCACGCCGAGTTCTCGCGCGCGGGAGGACGGGATGCCATGGCCGAAATGCTCCGCTCGGGTGCGCGCCCCGAATGCGTCTTCGCGGTGAGCGATGTCATGGCGATCGGGGTGATGGCGGCTCTGCGCGAAGCGGGCATCGCACCCGGCGAGGAGGTGGCGGTGGCGGGATTCGACGACATCCCGCTCGTCGCCGACGTCACTCCCGCCCTCACCTCGGTGTCGCTTCCGCTGGCCGAGATCGGAGCCCGTGCGCTCGAGCTCGCGCTCGCGGACGAGTCGGACGAGTCGGACGAGCAGGGCGGGCCGGACAGAGAGCGTACGCCGGTCTCCGCCGAGGTGCGCGTGCGCGCATCCACTCCTCGGCGCTGACGAGGACGGACCTCAGAGCTTGACGCCGCCCGAGATGAGATCGATCTTCCAGTAGCGCTGCAGCGACAGGAACAGGATGGCCAGCGGCACGATCGACACGAGCACGCCCGCGATCACGATCGAGTACTGCGCCGCCTGGCCGCCGGTGATGATCATGAGGCCGTACAGTCCGAGAGTCAGCGGGTAGAGCTGGTCGTTGTTGATCATCACGAAGGGCAGGAGGAAGTTGTTCCAGATCCCGATGAACTGCAGCAGGAAGACCGTCACCAGTGCCGGCATCATCAGCCGCGATCCGACCGACCAGAAGATGCGCCACTCGCTGCCGCCGTCGATCCTGGCGGCCTCCATGATCTCGTCGGGAACCGACGCCTCCGCGTAGATCTTGCACAGGTAGATCGCGAACGGCGACACCAGTTGGGGGAGGATGACGGAGGCGTAGGTGTTCGTCATCCCGAACTTCGCCAGCAGCAGGAACTGCGGGATGGCGAGCATGATCTGGGGGAGCAGCACGGCCGCGACGATGAGCCGGAAGATCCACTTCGACCCGGTGAACGTGTACTTGCCGAGGGCGTACCCGGCCGCCCCCGCGATGACGGTGGACAGCACGCCGCCGCCGATCGCGTAGATGACCGAGTTGAGCGCCCAGCGGCCGAAGATGCCGTTGTTGTAGGTGAACAGCGCCTGCATGTTGGTCCAGAAGCCGCCGGTGAAGGACGGCACGAACGACGGGGTCGAGAACAGCTCGTCGTTGGTCTTCGTGGAGGCGATGAGGATCCACAGCACCGGCAGGACGCAGTACAGCGCGCCGACGATGAGGATGAGGGTGGGGACGATCCGCAGACCGGAGCGCGTCCGCAGCGGCGGTCGCGGGTCGGATCGCCGCGCCGCCGTCGTCGGCGGCCCGTCGGGGGTGCGTACGGTCGCGGTGGTCATCGGGTCTCCCTCCGGGCGAAGCGCCGGCCGATCACGTTGACGATCACCGTTGCGGCGACGGTCATGAGGATGAGGATGAACGAGGTGGCAGCGCCCTCGTAGATGCTGTTGTTGACGAACGCGTCCGTGTACACGCGCATGAGCGGCACCCAGGTGGACGAGATGGCGTTCGCCAGCGGCTTCAGGGTCGTCGGCTCGTTGAACAGCTGCAGGGCGCCGATGACGGAGAACAGGGCGACCATGGTGATGGCCGGGGCGATCAGCGGCAGCTTGATGCGCAGGGCGACCTGCAGCTCGCTGGCGCCGTCGAGCTCCGCCGCCTCGAACAGCTCCTTGGGGAGGCTCCGGACGGCGGTGTAGATGATCACCATGTTGAAGCCGACGACGCCCCATACCGCGACGTTCGCGACCGAGAAGAAGATCCCGGTGCTGCCGAAGTAGTCGATGAAGCGGCCGCCGATCGGGCTGGTCGCCGGGAGGTACATGAAGCCCCAGAGCAGCGACGCGACGACGCCGGGAACCGCGTAGGGGAGGAAGATCGCCAGTCGGGTGACGCCGACCAGCCGGGCGCGCTTGGCATCGAGGCAGAGCGCGAAGAGGGTGGCCAGCACGATGGTGAGCGGCACGCCGATCAGGGCGATCAGCAGCATGCGTCCGAGGCTCGCCCAGAACTCCGGGTCGGTGAGGGTCGTCACGTAGTTGGCGAAGCCCGCGAAGACCTCGGTCGGATCGCCGCCGCCGAGGAGTCCGCCGCCCACCTTCAGCTGCAGGAAGCTGAGGATCACCGCGTACACGCCGGGTGCGACGGTGAACAGCAGCAGCAGGATGACGGCGGGCGCGACGAGGAACACGGGCAGAAGCGTGCGCCTGCGGCGGGGTCTCCGTGCGGTGCCGGCTCCGATGACGGCCATGGGCGGGTCTCCAGTTCGGTGGGTACGGGCGGTGGATACGGGCGGTGGATGCGGTGGGGTTTCGGCGGGGACGACGTGGGGGTCGCCGCCCCCGCCGGGGGAAGCAAGGTCAGCCCGTGACCTTGAACCCGATCTTCTTCATGTCGGACACCGTGCTCGACTGCATCTTGTCGAGAGCCGCGGCGAGCGGCGTCTTGTTCTGCAGTGCGTCGCCGAAGGCGTTCGAGTAGGAGTCGAACGTGACATTCGCGTTCGGTCCCCAGATGTCGAAGGTGCGGACGCCCTTCGCCAGCGTGCCCATGAGGGTGTAGTAGTCCGGCTGGTTCGACATGAACGGCGGCGGGGTCTGGAGCTCCGGAGCCGTCTGGTTCGACAGGCTCGCGGGGAAGACCTGCACGTTCTTGATCAGCGAGGCGACGCCCTCCTTGGAGGAGTTCATCCACTTCACGAACTTCGCGGCCTCGGCCGGGTGCTTCGAGTTGGCCGTCACGGCCTCGGTCTCGCCGCCCCAGATGCCGACGGTGTCGTCTCCGGCCGTCCAGGCGGGGAGGGGCGCCGCGACCCACTTGCCCGCGGTGTCCTTGGCGATGGACGGCAGCTGGTTGGGCGCCCACTGCGCGCTGACCCAGCCCACGAGGGTGCCGTTGTTCATGTCGGTGTTCCACTGGGCGGACCAGTTCGGCTCCGGGCTGACGACGCCCTGGTTGACGAGCCCGCTCCAGTAGTCGGCGACCTTCTTGGAGGCGGCGTCGTTGATGGCGACCGTCCACTCGTCACCGGAGGCCTTCCACCAGTCGGCGCCCGCCTGCTGGGCGAGCCCGGCGAACCAGCCGGGGTCGGCGGCGGTGAAGTTGCCGATGAACTTGGACGGGTCGGCCGCGTGGATCTTCGCCGCGTCGGCGGCGTACTCGTCCCAGGTCTTCGGTGCGGTCAGGCCGAGCGAGTCCCAGATGTCCTTGCGGTAGAAGAACACCATCGGGCAGACGTTCTGCGGGACGCCGTACGTCTTGCCCTCGAACTGCACCTGCGCCAGCGTCGACTTCGAGAAGTCGCCGGAGAGGTCGCCGACGTACTTGTCGATCGGGACGACGACCTTGTTGGCGATCAGGGCGGGGAGCGCCTGATACTCCACCTCGGTCACGTCGGGATTCGTGCCGGCCTTGTTGTTGGTGATCAGCTTGTTGTACAGGGTGTATCCGGTGCCGGACGGCTTGGTCAGCTTGACCTGGATGTCCGGGTTGGCCTTGTTCCACTCGTCGACGACGGCCTGCATGCCGCCGTCCCAGTTGACGTAGGACAGGGTGACCTTGCCGCCGGAGGACGACGAGGTCCCTCCGCCGGAGCTCGAGCAGCCGGTCAGGACCGTGGCCGCAGCGGCGGCCACGCCGACCACCGCTCCGATGGTCCTCAGCGTTGACTTCCTCACTGTGTGCATCTCCTTCGATGATTCGTGGTGCGTTCTCGTGGTGCGTCGGGTGGGTTCAGCCCTCGGCCCATGCGGGGTAGCGCACGGGGGTGGTCTGGATGCCGATCCACTGCCGATGGGTGAAGCCGGCGAGCTGTCCCTCGCCGCCGTGGCGGGCGTACCCGTCGTTGACATGGACCTCGTTGCTCTTCACCTGTTCCGCGAACGCGAGTCCGCGCATCGGGTCGCCGGTGAAGACGGAGTTCATGAGCGTGCGGTGCCTGTTGACGAGGGCGAGTGCCTCCGCCTCACTGTCGACGACGGTGATCGGCATCACCGGGCCGAAGATCTCCTCCGTGAACACCGGCATGTCGGGGGTGACGCCGGTGAGGACGGTGGGCTGGTAGAAAAGGCCGTCGTGATCGCCGCCGACGGCCACGGTGGCGCCGGCCGCGATGGACGGCCGGACCAGGCCATCGGCGAAGCGGCGCAGCTGGGTCTCGCTGATGATCGGGCCGAGGTCGACGTCGTCGCGCAGCGGGTCGCCCACGCGGAGGGCGCCCACGCGCTCGACGACGGCGTCGGTGTATGCCGCCGCGACATCCCGGTGGACGATGTGGCGCCCGGCGGTGATGCAGGTCTGACCCTGGTACCAGAGCGACGACCACACGGCGCAGCTGGCGGCCTGGTCGACGTCGGCGTCGTCGAGCACGACGAAGGCGTTGTCGCCGCCGAGCTCGGTGGCGACGGGCCGGAAGGATCGCGCGGCGAAGTTGGCGATCTGGTGGCCGACCTCGAACGATCCGGTGAAGTGGATGAGGTCGAGGTCCGGGTGCTCGCTGAGCGTGCGGCCCGTGGTCGGCCCGTCGCCCGGGACGACCGCGAAGACGCCGGCCGGGACGCCGGCCGCGAGCGCGGCCTCCGCGAGGATCTGGCCTCCGGCGATCGGGGTCAGCTCGGCGGGCTTGAGCACGACGGCGTTCCCGTAGGCGAGCCCGGGGGCGAGCGCACGCATGGCGAGGCTCATCGGGTAGTTCCAGGGGACGATCAGGCCGATGACGCCGAGGGGGACGGCGCGAGAGAGCGAGAGCTTTCCCGACTTGTACGGAGGGAGGATGCTCCCCGCGTTCTCGGTGAGCTGGGTGGCGGAGTTCTCGAGCTGCGTGATCGCCTGCCCGAGCTCCTCCTCCGCCTTCTCGAGCGTTCCGCCGGTCTCGCGGATGAGCAGGGTCAGGAGCTCGTCGCGCCGGTTCTCGAGCTCCGCGGCGAACCGGCGGATGATCGCGGAACGCGTGTTCGCGTCCACCTGCGCCCAGGCGGGCTGCGCGTGGCGGGCCGCGGCCACCGCGCGGTCGACCTGTGCGGGGGAGGCGTTGCCGTAGCTGCCGAACGGCACGCCTGCCGCTTTGTCGAGCACGGGGATGCCGTCGCCGGCCTCCGGTCGCTCGAACCGGCCGTCGATGAACACCTGGACGTCGTAGTCGCGGAGCTCGCGCATGGGGGATGCCTCCTGGATCGAAGGGGTGGTGGGTACGGTGACAGTCTCAGGCAACGGCGATCAGAGCTTCCTTCGTGACGGGATGTTCGGCCGGCTCCCCGGCGACGAATCGTTCGATCTCGTGCCGGGCGCACTCTCCCAGGCGACGGACCTCGGTGCCGAGCGCACCCGCGACGTGGGGTGTGAGCACCACTCCCGGCAGAGACCGCAGCGGGTGCTCCGCGGGGAGGGGTTCGGGCTCGGTCACGTCGAGGACGGCGCGCAGGCCGCGGTCGCGGACCGCGGCGGTGAGCGCCTCCTGGTCGACGATCGGGGCGCGGGCGGTGTTGATCAGGGTGGCGCCGTCGGGCAGCAGGGCGAGCTGCGCGGCCCCGACCATCCCGACCGTCTCGGGCAGCAGCGGCGCGTGCACGCTGACGATGCTCGATCCGGCGAAGAGGTCGTCGAGGGGCACAGCGCGTGCTCGCTCGAGGACGGGGTCGCCCTGGCGCACTTGCGGGTCGTACAGCAGCACGTCGATGTCGAAAGGCTCGAGCAGCTCGATCACCCGGCGGCCGACGCGGGAGGCGCCGATGATGCCGACCGTCCGGCGGAAGTTGCCGATCGCCGGGTCGGCCTCGCGCTCGTAGAGGGCCGGGTCGGTCGCGTACCCGCGGATGTAGTCCGGCACGCCCTTCCCGGCCAGCAGGATCATGGCGAGCGTGTACTCGGCGACGGGATAGGCGTTGGCGTTGGCCGCGCTGGTGACGAGCACTCCGCGATCCCACGCGGCGTCGTCGATGTGGCCCTTGACCGTGCCGGCGGCGTGGACGATGGCCCGCAGCCGGGGCATGCGGTCGAGCTCCGCCGGCCCGATGTGCGGGGCGCCCCATCCGGTGACGAGGATCTCCACGCTGTCGAGCAGCCCGGCGGGCGCGGTGGCGAAGTCGGTGATGGTGACGGTGGCGTCCAGCACGACGATCGACCGGAGGGCGGCGAGGTCGTCGGACGAGAACAGCAGAGCCGGCAGGTCCGGTCGCATGGCGAAGGCGGCGACGGGCGTGCTCGCTGCGGTCATCGTC
This sequence comes from Cryocola sp. 340MFSha3.1, assembly GCF_000383315.1. NCBI lineage: Bacteria > Bacillati > Actinomycetota > Actinomycetes > Micrococcales > Microbacteriaceae > Cryocola > Cryocola sp. 340MFSha3.1. The sequence goes on along the minus strand of NZ_KB911087.1, from coordinate 1,325,360 downwards.
GACTCCTCGGGTGGGGCGGTGGTCCGGATTGCGCATTCCCAGAATGCGCATTCCCAATAATGCGCATCCCGGGTCGCCACGTCAAGCACGAATTTCGGAGAGCCTGGAAGCGGCTCAGGAGACGAGGCGACGCACCGCCCGGCGGAGGATCTCGCGGTGGGTCTCGGCGTCGTAGGAAGCGGTGTCATGGCCGAGCGCGTCATAGAAGATCGTCGCCGGGCCGTACTCGCGCTCCCACATCAGCGGATGCTCGGCGCCCTCGTGCTCATGCGAGGCGAGCGCCAACACGTCCGGCTGCACCCGCAGGTCGGTGTACCGCTCGTCCGTCACCGAGAAGTCGTCGAGCCCCGCCACGATGGGGCTGCGATCGGCGTGAACATGGATGCGGGCCGGCCCGTAGTCGGGGTGGAAAGTCGTGCCGCGCACCCAGACGCCGCCGAGGATGCTCTCCCACTCGGGGATGCCGCGCAGCGAGGTCGACGTCACGTGCGACGCGAGCAGCGGCCGCCCGGAGGCGAGATACGCGAGCAGGCCGTCCCGGCCGCGGCGTTCGGCCTCCGGGTCCGGGGTGCCGGTGAGCGCCGGGTCGCCGATGTTGAGCACCAGCAGGTCGGGCCCATCGGTCGTCAGCGCGGCCATGCGCGCATCCACCTCTTCGGAGATCTCGACCTCGAGTCCCTCGTCGCGGAGGATGCCCGCCAGTCGCTCCGACGTCTCGGCGAACGGGTGCCAGGGATCGGCGTACCGTCCGGCGCCGCTCAGGATCAGTGCTCGCATCACAACCTCCGTCGGTTCGGGTTGACACCCGCGAAACGGGGTCTATCGTAACGCGATGGTAAGCGCTTTCTCGCGCGCGTGCCGATCACCGTCGATCGGAAGGGAACCTGTGTCCGACACTGCTATCGCCTCCACCCGCCTGAACCCCGACCAGCGCAACGCGTTCATCGCGTCGCTCCTCGGCTGGATGATGGACGCCTTCGACTACTTCATCATCGTGCTCGTCTACGCCGAGATCGGGGCCGAGTTCCACGTCCCGCTCGAGCAGATGGCGTACCTCACGACCATCACGCTGATCATGCGCCCCGTCGGCGCGTACCTGTTCGGTCTGTGGGCCGACCGGATCGGCCGGCGCATCCCGCTCATGGTCGACGTGTGCTTCTACTCGGTGGTGGGATTCCTCTGCGCCTTCGCCCCCAACTTCACCGTGCTCTTCATCCTTCGGCTGCTCTACGGCATCGGGATGGGCGGGGAGTGGGGCCTCGGCGCCGCGCTCACGATGGAGAAGGTGCCGCGCACCCGTCGCGGCTTCTACTCCGGCATCCTGCAGGCCGGCTACTCCGCCGGCTACCTGCTGGCGTCGCTCGCCTTCCTGCTGGTGCACTCGGTCCTCGGACTGAACTGGCGGTGGATGTTCGCGCTGAGCATCCTGCCCGCGCTGATCACGCTCATCATCCGCTCCCGCGTCAAGGAGTCGGAGGTGTGGGAGAACACCCGCGAGAAGATGCGGAAGGCCGACACGTCCATCCGCCGCGTGTTCTTCGACGGCAAGGTGCTGCGCCGGTTCGTGTACCTGGTGCTGCTGATGGCTGCGTTCAACTGGATGAGCCACGGCACGCAGGACATCTACCCGACGTTCCTGAAGTCGACCGAGAACGGGGGAGCCGGACTGGATGCGGCGACGGCCGGCTGGATCGCCGTCGTCTACAACATCGGCGCGATCGTCGGCTGCATCGTGCTCGGCTCGCTGTCGGACCGCTGGGGCCGGAAGGCGACGATCATCCTCGGGGCGGCTCTGACCATCCCGATCATCCCGATCTTCGCGTTCTCGCAGACGGCAGGGCTGCTGTGCCTCGGCTCCGCGCTCATCCAGTTCACGACGCAGGGGGCCTGGGGTGCCATCCCGGCGCACCTGAACGAGATGTCGCCGAACGCGATCCGCGGGTTCTATCCGGGCGTGACCTACCAGCTGGGCAACGTGATCGCGGCGTTCAACCTGCCCATCCAGCAGGCGCTCGCGCCGCAGCTCGGCTACGGCTGGGCGATGGCGTCGACAGTCGGCATCGCGGCGATCGCCGTCATCCTGCTGACCGCCTTCGGCAAGCAGGCGCACGCCATCGACTTCACGCGGGACGACCCGGTGTCCGCCTCGATGCCCGCAGCGCGTCGAGCCGCCTGACCCCGCCCCGTTCGCGATTTGGCGCAAATCGCGGGAATCGCTCACTGATAACCGCGATTTGCGCCAAATCGGCGCGGGGGCGGGCGGCTTGACCGGGCGGGGCGGCGGGCGTTAGGCTCGGTAAGCGCTTTCCAACCCAGTGCAGCACATACGAAGGAGTACACGTGTCGTCGATCGGCATCATCATGAACGGCGTCTCCGGGCGCATGGGATACCGCCAGCACCTGGTCCGCTCGATCCTCGCCATCCGCGACCAGGGCGGCGTCGAGCTGTCCGACGGCCGCCGCGTGCAGGTGGTGCCCCTGCTGGTCGGGCGCAACGAGGAGAAGCTGGCCGAGCTCGCGAAGCGCCACGACATCGCCGACTACACGACCGACCTCGACGCGGCCCTCGCCGACGACCGCTGGCAGATCTACGCCGACTTCCTCGTCACGAAGGCGCGCTCGGCCGCCATCCGCAAGGCCATCGCCGCGGGCAAGGCGATCTACACCGAGAAGCCGACGGCCGAGAGCTTCGAGGAGGCGCTGGAGCTCGCGCGCCTCGCCGACGACGCGGGCATCAAGAACGGCGTCGTCCACGACAAGCTCTACCTGCCCGGCATGCGCAAGCTCAAGCGGCTGATCGACTCCGGCTTCTTCGGCCGCATCCTGTCGGTCCGCGGCGAATTCGGGTACTGGGTGTTCGAGGGCGACTGGCAGGCGGCGCAGCGGCCGAGCTGGAACTACCGCGCGGAGGACGGCGGCGGCATCGTCGTCGACATGTTCCCGCACTGGAGCTACGTGCTCGAGAACCTCTTCGGCCGCGTGGAGTCGGTGTACGCGCAGGCGGTCACCGAGATCCCGCAGCGCGTCGACGAGCGCGGGGAGGCGTACGCGGCCACCGCGGACGACGCGGCCTACGCGATCTTCCAGCTGGCGGGCGGCATCACCGCGCAGCTCAACTCCAGCTGGACCACCCGCGTCAACCGCGACGAGCTGGTCGAGTTCCAGGTCGACGGCACGCTCGGGAGCGCGGTCGTCGGTCTGTTCGGCTGCAAGATCCAGCCCCGCAACGCGACGCCCAAGCCGGTGTGGAACCCGGACCTCGCCGACGCGCACGACTACGCGGCCGACTGGATCGAGTCGCCGGCCAACGAGGTGTTCGAGAACGGGTTCAAGACGCAGTGGGAGGAGTTCCTGCGGCACGTGCTCGAGGACGGCCCCAACCGGTTCGACTTCCTCGCGGGTGCCCGCGGCGTTCAGCTTGCCGAGCTCGGGCTGCGCTCGTCGCGGGAGGGACGGCGGATCGAGTTGCCCGAGGTGACGCTCGACACCACACCGGCACCGACCGCGGGCGCCGCTGATCTGGAGGCGGCGGCACGATGACGGCCGCCGCGCTCTCCACCGCGACCGCCGTCACCCTGATCGGTGCCGACGGCGCCACGTCGTCCGTCGATCTCGGCTCCGCCCCGGCGTTCACGCGACCGGCCGCCCCGCTGCGGTCTCGTGTCGCCTACGCGGCGGCTCACGTCATCCCGAAGCCCTGGGCGGAGAACGTGCCCGGAGCACCCGCCGACATCGACTGGGAGGCGACGCTCGCGTTCCGCCGGCACGTGTACTCCTGGGGGCTCGGTGTCGCCGACGCGATGGATACGGCCCAGCGCAACATGGGTCTGGACGCGGCGGCGACGCGTGAGCTGATCTCGCGGAGCGCCGCCGACGCCCGGGAGGTGGGCGGCTCGGTCGTCGCCGGAGTCAACACGGACCACGTCGACGAGCCGGTCATCCCGCTGGATGCCGTCATCGACGCGTACAAGACGCAGCTGCACTTCACCGAGGACGCCGGTGCGGGGGTCGTCCTCATGGCCAGCCGGCACCTGGCCCGCGTGGCGGAGTCGCCGGCCGACTACGAGCGCGTCTACGGCGAGGTGCTCGCCGCGGCGTCAACGCCGGTCGTGCTGCACTGGCTCGGCCCGGCGTTCGACCCCGCGCTCGACGGGTACTTCGGCTCCGCCGATGTCGCGACGGCCGGCGAGACGGTGCTTCGGATCATCGAGGCCGCCGACGGCCGGGTCTCCGGGATCAAGATGAGCCTCCTGGACGCCGCGGCGGAGCGCTCGCTGCGGGCGCGCCTGCCCGAGGGCGTGCGCATGTTCACCGGCGACGACTTCAACTACGTCGAGCTGATCGAGGACGATGATTCCGGCCACTCGGATGCCCTCCTCGGCGCGTTCGCGGCGCTCGCGCCGGCGGCATCCGCGGCGATCCAGGCGCTCGACCGCGGCGACTCCGCACAGTACCGGAGCATCCTCGAGCCGACGCAGCAGCTCTCCCGCCAGGTCTTCGCGACGCCGACCTTCTACTACAAGACCGGCGTCGCCTTCCTCTCCTGGCTGAACGGGCACCAGAAGTCGTTCTCCATGGTCGGTGGACTGCACTCCGCGCGCAGCCTGCCCCACCTGTCGGAGATCGTCCGGCTCGCGGGGGAGTGCGGTGCGCTGGAGCGACCGGACCTCGCCGCCGAGCGCTGGACGTCGCTGCTCCGGCTGAACGGGGTCGACGCATGACGGCCGATCCGCGCCTGTCGATCAACCAGGCGACCATCAAGTACGCGAACCTCGCCGAGGCGCTGCGCGTCGTCGGCTCGGCCGGAGTCGAGGCGATCGGCCTGTGGCGCGAGCCCGTGGCCGAGGTCGGGCTGGATGCGGCGGCGCGGATGCTCGCCGACTCCGGTCTGCGCGTCTCGAGCCTGTGCCGTGGCGGCTTCTTCACCGCGCCGGAGGGCGCCAAGCGGCGCGCGGCCCTGGACGAGAACCGGCGCGCCATCGAGGAGACGGCGGCGCTCGCCGCGGCCGGCGCCCCCGGCTCGGCGGCCGTCCTGGTCCTGGTCGCCGGCGGGCTGCCCGACGGGTCGCGCGACCTCGCCGGCTCCCGTGCCCGGGTCGCGGACGCGATCGCGGAGCTGGAACCGGAGGCCCGCGCCGCCGGCGTCACCCTCGCCATCGAGGCGCTGCACCCGATGTACGCGGCCGACCGCGCAGTGGTGTCGACGCTCGGCCAGGCGCTCGACATCGCGCACCCCTTCGCGGCCGAGTCCGTCGGTGTCGTCGTCGACACCTTCCACCTGTGGTGGGACCCCGACCTGTTCGCCCAGATCGCCCGCGCCGGTCGTGACGGTCGCATCGCCAGCTACCAGGTGTGCGACTGGGTGACGCCGCTCCCCGCCGACGTGCTCCTGGCGCGCGGGATGATGGGCGACGGCCACATCGACTTCGCGCCCATCAGCGCGGCGGTCGCCGAGGCGGGCTACACCGGCGATGTCGAGGTCGAGATCTTCAACGAGGCGATCTGGGCGGCGGACCCCGCAGCGGTCGTCGCGCGCACCGTGGACGCGTTCGATCGCGCGGTCGGACTGCGGTCGGCCGAGCGGGCGTGATCCGCGGGCCGGTGCCGGGGCGCTGCCACCGCATCCATGCGAAGGTGGGGGCATGAGCGTCATCGTCGTCGCGCCGGACTCGTTCAAGGGCTCGGCGTCCGCCGCCGAGGTCGCCGCTGCTCTCGCGGAGGGCTGGGCCTCCGAGCGCCCGGGTGACCGCGTCGTGCTCGCGCCCATGGCGGACGGCGGCGAGGGGACCCTCGACGCGTTCGAGGCGGCGGTGCCCGGCGCCGTGCGGCATCCCGTGCGTGTCGTCGGCCCCGACGACGCGGAGGTCGACGCCTCCTGGCTGATGCTGCCGGACGGCACGGCGGTCGTCGAGCTCGCCGAGACGAGTGGGCTGGGGCGGATGCCGCGGCTGGCGCCGTTCGCCGCGCACACGGTGGGGTTCGGGCAGGCGATCGCGGACGCCCTGCAATCGGGGGCCGGCTCGCTGCTCCTGGCGATCGGGGGCAGCGCGTCGACGGACGGCGGCGCGGGGGCGCTCACCGCGCTCGGTGCGCGGTTCGTGGATGCGGCCGGGCGCGACATCCCGCGCGGCAACCGGGGCCTCGCGTCGCTCGCGCGGGCCGATCTCTCGGGCCTTGCGGCGCTCCCGGTCGGTGGCGCGCGCATCCTCAGCGATGTCACGAGCCCCTTGCTCGGTCCGCTCGGGGCCGCCGCGGTCTTCGGACCGCAGAAGGGTGCGGGCGAGGGGGATGTGCCGGTGCTGGAGGCGGGACTGCGGCGCCTCGCCGAGACGCTGCGGGCGGCCGGCGCTGCGACAGACCCGGACGAGCCCGGCGCCGGAGCCGCGGGCGGGACCGGCTTCGGCCTCCTGGTCTGGGGCGCGCGGATGGCGCCGGGCGCGGCCGCGGTCGGTGAGGCGCTGGGGCTGCCGTCGACGATCGCGGCGGCGGATGCGGTCGTCACGGGGGAGGGGCGCTTCGACACTCAGTCGGCGTCGGGGAAGGTGCCGACGTACGTCGCCGGGCTGGCGCGCGACGCGGGCGCGCGCGTCCTGCTGGCCGCCGGCAGCATCCAGGCGCCCACCGCCGGCTTCGCCGACGCCGTCGCGCTGGCCGACCTCGCCGGCTCCTCCGCCGCCGCGATCGCCGACCCCGTGCGCTGGGCGCGCGCCGCCGGTGCCGCCCTCGCCCGCCGCTTCCGCCCCTGACCTTCGCCCCTCTCGCCCCCTATCCCTCTCGCCCCTCCCCCCACCGTCGAGTCCGCAAACTTTGCACACGAATCGCCGTGTGGGCGTGCAATTTGTGCGTACTCGACGGTGGGCGGGAGGGGGCGGAGCGGAGGGATAGGGCGCGTCAGCGGGTGAGGGCGGCGCTCGCCTCTTCCACGATCGCGCGCATCGCGGCCTCGGCGGCTGCGGCGTCGCCCCGACGGACCGCCGCGGCGACCTCCTCATGCAGCCGGATCGCCTCCGGGTTCGCCGTGTCGGGCATCAGCGCGTGCACGGTCCGCCCGTTCAGCGCCTCCGCGACGGCGTCGCTGAGCGCCGAGAACACCGGGTTGCCGGATGCCTCCAGCAGCACGCGGTGGAAGTCGCGATCGTGCGCCAGATACTCCTCGCGGTCCGCCGATCGCTGGGTCGCCGACATCCCGACGATCGCGGCGGTGAGCTCGCCGCACTGAGCCGGCGTCGCCCGGGCGCTCGCCAGCCGCGCGGCGACCGGTTCGATCGCCATCCGCAGCTCGCCGAGCTCCGCGAGCGCGGTCAGCCGGTCGGGACCGGCGAGACGCCAGCTGAGGATGCGCGGATCGAGCGCCTGCCACGACGACTCCGGCAGCACGACCGTCCCTCGACGCCGCCTGGCCTGTACGAGCCCCAGCGACTCGAGCACGCGGATGCATTCCCGCAGGACCGTCCGCGAGATCCCGAGCCCTTCGGGCGTGAGCACCGCTCCGACGGGGATGTCGCCCGCCACGATGCGGGCGCCGAGGGAGGCGATCGCCTGCTCGTGCTGGGAGGCCTGCGTTGCCTGAGTCACGCTTCATTATCTGCGTACGGAAGTGATCGGGTCAAAGCGACACGCATTGCCCATAAACCCGTCATTATTTACCTCGATTAGACACAAATCAGGTTTATTCCTAGAGTGTTCGTGCCCTATCCGGATTCACGACCAAGGACGTTCATGACCCCCACCCTGCTCGCTCACCTGGCGGCTGCCGCCCGCACTGCGGCCCCCGCCCCCGCTCCAACTCCCAGCGGCCCCGAAGGCCAGCTCATCTTCGCCGCCCTGGCCGGCATCGCGGTCATCGTCGTGCTGATCACCTGGCTCAAGCTGCACCCGTTCCTCTCGCTCCTGCTCGGCTCGCTCGTCGCGGGCCTCGCCGCGGGACTGGCGGCGGATGCGGCGATCGCCAGCTTCATCACCGGCTTCGGAAACACGATGGGCAGCGTCGGCGTGCTCATCGGCCTCGGTGCGATGTACGGCAAGCTGCTCGCCGATTCCGGCGGCGCCGACCGTATCGTCGACACCCTCGTCTCGCGCACCAGCGCGCGCCTGCTGCCGTGGACGATGGGCGCCGTCGGCGCGATCATCGGTCTGCCGATGTTCTTCGAGGTCGGCCTCGTGCTCCTGATGCCGGTGATCATCCTGGTGACCCGCCGGTCCGGCCTCCCGCTGATGCGCATCGCTCTGCCGACCATCGCGGGCCTCTCCGCCATGCACGGACTGGTGCCGCCGCACCCCGGGCCCCTGGTCGCGATCAGCGCGCTCGGCGCCAACCTCGGCCTCACGCTGGCCTTCGGCGTGCTCGTCGCCATTCCGACGATCGCCGTCGCGGGCCCCCTGTTCAGCCGGCTGGCCGCGCGCTGGGTTCCGGTCGGCGTCCCCGACCTGTTCGTCCCGGAGGAGGGCGACGGCCCCGCGCGCCGCCGGCCGTCGTTCGGGGCCGCGCTGATCAGCATCCTGCTGCCCGTCGTCCTCATGCTCGGCAAGGCCGTCGCCGACATCGCCGCCCCCGACGCGGCCCCGGTGTGGAAGGTCGTCCTCGACTTCCTCGGCACGCCGGTCATCGCCCTGACGGTCGCCGTGCTCGCCGGCCTGCTGCTGCTCGGTGTCGGCGGCGGGATGGACCGCAAGGCCATGCAGACCAGCCTCGGCGCCTCCCTGCCCCCGATCGCGGGCATCCTCCTCATCGTCGGCGCCGGCGGCGGGTTCAAGCAGGTCCTCGTCGACACCGGCATCGGTCAGGTGATCGCGGACTGGGCGACCGGTGCGAGCGGGATCCTCGTGCTCCTCCTCGCCTGGACTGTGGCGGCGCTGATCCGCATCGCCACGGGCTCCGCGACGGTCGCGACCGTGACAGCCGCGGGCATCCTGCTCCCGCTCACCGAGCACCTGTCGACCCCGATGGTGTCGCTGATGGTGCTGGCGATCGGCGCGGGATCGGTGTTCCTGTCCCACGTCAACGACGCCGGCTTCTGGCTGGTGAAGGAGTACCTGGGCCTGAGCATCCCGCAGACCCTGAAGAGCTGGACCGTGCTGGAGTGCCTGGTCTCGATCGTCGGGCTGGCGGGTGTCCTGATCCTGAGCCTGTTCGTCGGCGGCCTCGGGTGACGCCGGTGCGCGCGGTCGTCGTCATGGGCGTCGCCGGATGCGGCAAGTCGACCGTCGCGGCTCTCCTCGCCGAGCGTCTGGGCTGGGAGCTGCTGGAAGGCGACGGACTGCATCCTGCGACGAACGTCGAGCGGATGAGCGCGGGGGTCTCGCTCACCGACGACGACCGCGCGCCCTGGCTCGCCGCCATCGCCGAGTGGATGCGGGAGCGGCTCGACGCCGGACGACCGGTCGTCGTCGCCTGCTCCGCGCTCGCGCGGAGGTACCGCGATGTGCTCCGCCGGGACGACGTGCTGTTCCTGCACCTGAGCGGCTCGCCGGAGCTCCTCGAGGCGCGCCTGGCGTCGCGCGAGCATCACTTCATGAAGTCGGGCATGCTGCAGAGTCAGCTGGCGACGCTCGAGCCGCCCGCCGACGACGAACGCCACCTCACCCTCGACATCGCCGAGCCGCCGTCCGCCCTCGCCGCCCGAGCCGCGCTCGCCGCCTCCGCCTTCACCCCCTGAGCCCCCACCGTCGAGTACGCAAACTTTGCACGCGAATCGCCGCGCGAGCGTGCAATTTGTGCGTACTCGACGGTGGAGGGTCAGGCGCGGGCGGCGGCGTACTGGGTGCGGATGACGGAGCGCGTGTCGACGGGGAGCGCGGCGGACGTCTCGACGGTCCAGGACGGACGCGTGCCGGTCAGCGCCCATGCGGCCTGCACCGCGCCGCCGTCCGCGACGTACTCGCCGGGCGCCGGCACCTCGACCGGCGCGTCGAACACCTGCGCGGCGACCTGCGCCACGGCCGGGTTCTGCGCCGCTCCCCCGATGAGCAGGATGCGGCGCTCGCGTACGCCGGCCGCCCGCACGGCGTCGAGGCCGTCGGCCAGCCCGCACAGCATCCCCTCGATGGCAGCACGCGCGAGGTTCGCCGGGGTCGTCGAGGCGAGGGTGAGTCCGTGGATGCTGGCCTTCGCGTCGGGCAGGTTGGGGGTGCGCTCGCCCTCGAAGTACGGGACGAGCACCACGCCGCCGGATCCGGGCTCCGCCGAGAGCGCCAGGGCGGACAGTCCGTCGTGGTCGACCGACAGCAGGCCGGCGACGGAGCCGAGCACCCGCGCGGCGTTGAGCGTCGCGATGAGCGGCAGGGAGAGGCCGGAGGCGTCCGCGAAGCCCGCGACGGTGCCCGACGCATCCGCGATGGGTGCATCGGTCACGGCGAAGACCGTTCCGGAGGTGCCGATCGAGACGACGACGTCGCCTTCCGCGGCGCCGAGTCCGAGGGCCGCACCGGCGTTGTCGCCCGCGCCCGGTCCGACGAGAACACCGGATGGCGTCCGGCCGGCCGAATCCGACGGTCCGAGCACACGCGGGAGCACGACGGCGTCGCCCGCCGCACCGGCCGACGAGCCCGCCTCACGGCCCGGCCGACCGAGCGCCCGCTCGAGCAGGTCGAGATCGTATGCGCCTGAGGCCGCGCCCCAGTAGGCGGTGCCGCTGGCGTCGGAGCGGTCGGTGGTCAGCGCCTCGAGGTCCGGTCCGAGCTCGCTCTCGCCCTCCGGCCCGTAGCCGCGGAGGCGCCAGGTCAGCCAGTCGTGCGGGAGCGCGACCGCGGCGACCCGCGCGGCGTTCTCGGGTTCGGCATCCCGCAGCCAGCGCAGCTTGGTCGCGGTGAACGAGGCGACGGGAACCACGCCGACGCGGTTCGCGTACTCCTCGGCCCCGACCTCGTCGATCAGGTCGCGGGCGGCCTGCGCCGAGCGGGTGTCGTTCCAGAGCAGGGCGTCGCGGATGACCCGGCCCTGCGCATCCAGCACCACCATCCCGTGCTGCTGCCCGGCGACGGAGATCGCGTCGACGTCATCGAGCCCGCCTGCGGACGCGATGGCCTCCTGCAGCGCGCTCCACCAGGCCGCGGGGTCCACCTCGGTGCCGTCGGGATGCGCGGCGCGGCCGGACCGCACCAGCGCACCGGTCTCGAGGTCGCGCACGACCACCTTGCAGCTCTGCGTCGAGGAGTCGACGCCGGCGACGAGAGTCACGGGTGTCCTTTCACGGGCGATCCCACCCGCCGTCGAGTCCGCGAACTTTGCACGTTTTCGGAGCGAGAACGTGCAAAAAGTGCGGACTCGACGGAGGGTGGGAGCGGGATGGGAGGGGGTGGATGCGGATCAGCGCGCGCCGAGCAGGTGCTCGAGCGCGAGCTGCTGCAGGCGGACGAACCCGAAGCCCTTGGCGCCGAAGTAGGCGCTCGGGTCGAAGTCCTCGTACGCGCTGCGGTCGGCGAGCAGGTCGTCGTACGACTCGCCCTCGCCGAGGGTCGGGCGGGACAGCTCGATGACGCGGGACGCCTCCAGCTGCTCCTGCACCTCCGGGTCGGCGCGGAACGCCTGCGCCCGCTCCTTGAGCAGGAGGTAGGTGCGCATGTTCGCTGCGGCCGAGTCCCAGACGCCGGTGATGTCCTCGGTGCGGGACGGCTTGTAGTCGAAGTGGCGCGGGCCCTCGTAGGCCGGGCCGCCGTCGGGGCCGCCGTTCTCGAGCAGGTCGACGAGGGCGAAGGCGTTCTGCAGGTCGCCGTGACCGAAGACGAGGTCCTGGTCGTACTTGATGCCGCGCTGGCCGTTGAGGTCGATGTGGTAAAGCTTGCCGTGGTACAGCGCCTGGGCGATGCCGGCGGCGAAGTTGAGGCCCGCCATCTGCTCGTGGCCGACCTCGGGGTTGAGGCCGACGAGCTCCGGGCGCTCCAGCGAGTTGATGAACGCGAGCGCGTGGCCCACGGTCGGAAGCAGGATGTCGCCGCGCGGCTCGTTCGGCTTCGGCTCGATCGCGAAGCGGATGTCGTAGCCCTTGTCGGTGACGTAGTCGCCGAGGAGGTTGACGGCCTCGCGGTAGCGCTCGAGCGCGGCGCGGATGTCCTTCGCGGCGTCGTACTCGGCGCCCTCGCGGCCGCCCCACATCACGAACGTCTTGGCGCCGAGCTCGGCGGCGAGGTCGATGTTGCGGAGCACCTTGCGGAGGGCGAAGCGGCGGACGGCACGGTCGTTGGAGGTGAATCCGCCGTCCTTGAAGACCGGAGCGCTGAACAGGTTGGTGGTCACCATCGGCACGATGATGCCGGTGTCGGCGAGGGCCTGCTTGAGTCGGTCGATCTGCTTCTGGCGCACGGCGTCGGTGGAGCCGAACGCGAACAGGTCGTCGTCGTGGAAGGTGAGGCCGTAGGCGCCGAGCTCGTCGAGCTTGTGCACCGCCTCCACCACGTCGAGCTGCGGGCGGGTGGGGCCGCCGAACGGGTCGGTGCCGTTGTAGCCGATGGTCCACAGTCCGAACGAGAACTTGTCGGCGCGGGTGGGGGTGAGGCTCATGATGTTCCTTCAGCGTCGTCGGTGATTTGTTGTTTCAATAAACTTATACAGCACTGGCGGGGCGAGCGCGAGTCCGGGGAGTGAACTCGCGGCGCCGGTCAGCGGGCGTCCGTGAAGACGGCACCCACGGTAGCCGTCTCGACGTCCGCCGTCACCAGGCGGGCGTCCTCCGGGGTGACCTCGTGAACGGGACCGGTGATCGTTAGCGCCGCCGTGCTCTCGCGCAGGTCGCACGACGGCCCGACCCACAGGTCCACCGCGCCGGGCTCGACGATGCGGGTCAGCGACCGGTCCGAGAAGGCGAGGCGGGTCGTCGGCACGGCGAACCGCACGACGGCCTCCTCGCCCGGCTGCAGCTCCACCCGGCGGTAGCCGAGCAGCTGCGCGACCGGACGGGTGACGCTCGCCTGCACATCCCGTGCATACAGCTGCACCAGATCGGTTCCGGCGCGCTCACCCGTGTTGCGGATGCGGACGCTCGCGGCGAACGTCCCCCCGGCGGCCACCTCCCCGTCGACCACCAGATCGCTGTGCTCGAACGTCGTGTACGAGAGCCCGTGACCGAATGGCAGCACCGGGGTGCTGTCCGCGCTCGTGATCTCGTTGGGGCCGCCGAGCACGGGGTGCAGGTACGAGTACGGCTGCGCGCCGGCCGAGCGGGGGAGCGAGACGGGGAGGTGCCCGGAGGGCGAGATCCGCCCCGAGAGCACCGCGGCCAGCGCACGGCCTCCCTCCTCGCCCGGGAAGAACGCCTGCAGCACGGCCGCGGGGGCGGTGACGCCCTCGACCGCCCAGGCGATCGCGTACGGGCGGCCGGAGAGCACGACGAGCACGACCGGCGTGCCGGTCGCGACGACACGCTCCACCAGCTCGCGCTGGATGCCGGGCAGCTCGAGGCTCTCCACGTCGTTGCCCTCGCCGACGGTCCCGCGGCCGAACAGGCCGGCGCGATCGCCGACGACGACCACGGCGACGTCCGCTGCGCTCGCCGCGGCCACTGCTGCGGGGATGCCGGAGCGGTCGTCGCCCTCCACGTCGCAGCCGCGCTCATAGGCGACCGAGGCGGATGGGAACTCGGCGCGCACCGCCTCCAGCACAGAGGGCAGCTCGAAGCCGAGCGGCACCTCCGGATGGTGCGCGAGCACGTGGTTCGCGAACGAGTAGCAGCCCATCAGGGCTTCCGGGGCGTCGGAGTTCGGGCCGAGCACCGCGATGCTCGCCGGTGCCGACGCGAGCGGCAGCGTGCCGTCGTTGGTCAGCAGCACGAGCGACTCCTCGGCCAGCCGCAGGGCGACATCCCGGTGGGCGGGAGTGTCGAGATCGATGGATGCGGGGGGCGCGTCGAAGGTCTCGTCCAGCAGGCCGAGCTCCTCCTTCTGCGCGAGCACACGGAGGACGGCGCGGTCGACCAGCGCCTCGTCGACCTCGCCCGATCGGATGCGGGAGGCCAGCGGCTCGAGGAACGCGTCGCCCGTCGGCAGCTCGACGTCGATGCCGGCCGCGAGCGCGATCGCCGCGGCCTCGCCCAGGTCGGAGGCGACGCCATGCATGGTGTGGAGGAAGGCGACGGAGAAGTAGTCGGAGACCACTGTCCCGTCGAAGCCCCACTCGTCGCGCAGCACGCCCGTGAGGTATTCGGCACTCGCCGCGACGGGGATACCGTCGATCTCGGCGTACGAGTTCATGACCGACCGGACGCCGCCGTCCCGCAGCGCCATCTCGAACGGAGGCAGCAGGGTGTCGCGCACCTCGCGGGGTCCGGCGTGCACCGGCGCGTGGTTGCGGCCCGCCTGCGACGCGGAGTAGCCGACGAAGTGCTTCAGCGTCGCGTGGACGCCGGCGCCCTGCAGCCCGCGCACGTAAGCGGTGCCGAGCGTGCCGACGACGTACGGGTCTTCCGCGATGCACTCGTCGACGCGTCCCCAGCGCGGGTCGCGGATGACATCCAGCACAGGAGCGAGCCCCTGGTGGATGCCCAGCTCGCGCATCGACATGCCGATCAGGCCGGCCATCTCCTCGACCAGCTCCGGGTCGAAGGAGGCGCCCCACGCCAGCGGCGTCGGGAAGGTCGCCGCCTTCCAGGCTGCGAGCCCGGTCAGGCACTCCTCGTGCACCAGCGCGGGGATGCCCAGCCGGGTCTCCTCCTTCAGCCGGCGCTGCTCCGCCCACAGCCAGGCCGCGCGCTCGACCGGCTCGACCGGTCGCGTGCCGTAGACGCGGGTGAGCTGCCCGAGGCCGTGGACAGTGGCGTCCGCGTACGCGCCCGGGTTGCCCATCTCGCCGGCCATCGGCGCCACGAGCTCGTCGCCCTTGTCGACCCAGAAGCCGACCAGTTGGGCGAGCTTCTCCTCCAGCGTCATGGAGGCGAGGAGGGCGCTCACGCGCTCGGAGGGCGCAGTGGAGCGCGGGAGGGATTCGGTCATGTCGATCTCACACTTCTTGACGTGCGGGCGTCAGCCCTTGACGGCGCCGGTCAGGCCGCCGACGATGCGGCGCTCGAACAGGCTGAAGAAGATCAGCGCCGGGATCATGGACAGCGACGTGAACGCGAGCACCTTGGCGGTGTCGACGGAGTACTGCGACGAGAACGCCTGCACCCCGAGCGGCAGCGTGAACGTCGCCTCGTTGTTGAGGAGGAAGAGGGGCAGCAGGTAGCTGTTCCAGCTCGCGATGAAGGCCAGGATGCCGACGGTGATGACGCCGGGAAGCGACAGCCGCAGCACCATCCGCCAGAAGAAGCCCAGGCGGCTGCAGCCGTCGATGAAGGCCGCCTCCTGGATCTCGTCGGGGATGGCGCGGAGGAAGGGCACCAGGATGATGATCGTCGTCGGCAGGGCGAAAGCGATCTGCGGGAGGATCACGCCTCCGAGCGAGTTCATCAGGCCCAGGTTGCGGACCACGATGTACAGCGGGGTGATCGCCACCGTGATCGGGAACATCAGCCCGGCGGCGAACAGCGCGTAGAGGGCGCCGCGGCCGCGGAACTGGTAGCGGGCGAGCACGTAGCTGGCCATCAGTCCGAGGATGATCACGCCGACCGTCGTCACGACGGCGACGATGGTCGAGTTGAGCACCTCCTGCCAGAACACCCCGCCCGTGAGCACGCCGATGTAGTTGGCGGCGTTCCACGGGTTGGGGAATCCGGCCGGGTCGACCGTGATCTGGGAGTTGGTGCGGAACCCGCCGATCACGATGTACGCGATCGGCGCCAGCATCAGCGCGATGACGACGAGGGCGACGAAGTAGACGGTGGGGGAGCCCCAGGGCAGCCCCTTGGCCTTCTTGCGGTCGGGCGCATCCAGGACGCCCGGCGCGTCCGGCGCGTCGGGGATGACGGTGAAGGCGCTCATCGCTTCTTCCTTCCGGTGCGCCTGTCACCCGTGAGCGCGCCCTCGGTGTCGCGCCGCAGCACGAACCGCTGGTAGAACAGGGCGACGATCAGGGAGATCAGGAAGATGACGACGGCGACGGCGTTTCCGTAGCCGAAGTTGCCGGCGTTGCGGCCGTTGGCGACCATGTAGGTCGCCATGGTCGAGGTGCCGGCGGTCGAGGCGACGTACTGGCCCCAGATGATGTAGACGAGGTCGAACAGCTGGAGCGCTCCGATGATGGAGAGGAACGCCCAGATGCGCAGCGTCGGGCCGAGGAGCGGCAGGGAGATCCGTCGCTGGATCTGCCAGTACGACGCGCCGTCGAGGGCGGCCGCTTCGTACAGCTCCTCCGGGATGCCCTGGAGCCCTGCGAGGAAGAGGATGACGGCGAAGCCGACGTACTTCCAGGTCAGGATGGCCAGCAGCGTCCAGATCGCCAGGCTCGGGTTCGACAGCCAGTCCTGGGTGAGGAATCCGAGCCCGAGGTTCTCCAGGAGCCCGTTGAGGGCGCCCTTCGTGGAGAGCATCAGGCTCCACCCGGTGCCGACGACGACCTCGGCGATCACGTACGGCACGAAGATCAGGACGCGGATCAGGGACTGCCCGCGCATCTTGCGGTTGAGCAGGAGCGCCAGCAGGATGGCCGCCGGCCCCTGGAGCACCAGGGAGCCGATCACGATGATCCCGTTGTGCAGCAGAGCCTGCTGGAACGCGGAGTCCTGGAGGATGGTGATGTAGTTCTGCAGGCCGATGAAGTCGGTGGCCGGCCCGTATCCCTGCCAGCGGAAGAAGCCGTAGTAGGCGGCGATCGCGACCGGGAAGATCACGAAGGCCAGGAAGACGATGGCTGCGGGTCCGGCCAGCAGAGCGATCTCCAGGCGCATGGCCCAGCCGGTGCGCTTGCGGCGGCGCGGCTGCGACGGGGGCGACGCGACTGCGCCGCCCCCGCCGTGCTGCGCGAGACCCGCGTTCGGCACGAGGCCGGGGGACGTGTTCTCGCGGATGTGTGTCACGAGGAGAGTCCTCAGCCCTTCTTGGCGGCGTCGTTGGCCGCCTGGATGAGCTGCTTCGGGTCGCTCTTGCCGGCCAGCATGTCGACGACCGCCACGTTGAGCGCGTTGCCGACGTTCTGTCCGAGAACGGTGTCGAGCCACTGCGAGACGTACGGGGCTGCGTTGTAGGCGGCCAGCACATCCTTCAGGTAGGGCTCGGTGACGACCTTCTGCGCCTCCGAGTTGACCGGCGGGGCGTTGAAGGCCTTGTAGTAGGCCTCCTGCTGCTCCGTCGACGCGACGAAGTTGAGGAAGTCGGCGCACTCCTTCGGAGCCTTGACCGAGCACGAGTAGCCGTCGACGCCGCCCATGATGGAGCCGGGCTCGCCCTTACCGCCCGGAACCTCCGGGAACGGGTAGAAGCCGAGGTCGGGGAGGGGCTTCTGGTCGGGGGTCAGGGACGCGATCACGCCCGGGTCCCACGCGCCCATGAGCTCCATCGCCGCCTTGTGGTTGGCGACGAGGCCCGCCGAGCTTCCGGCGCCCTGCTGTGCGGTCGTCGTGAGGAAGCCCTCGTTGAACGGCTGGGTCTTGGCGAAGTCGTTGAGGTCCTCAGCGGCCTTCAGCCAGCACGGGTCGTTGAACGACTTCGAGTCGGCCGACTTCTCCATGGTCGACCCTGCGCACTCGCGCAGAGCGAACCAGTAGAACCAGTGCGCGGCCGGCCAGGCGTCCTTCGCGCCGAGGGCGATCGGGGAGACCCCGGTGGCCTTCAGCTTGGTGACGTCGGCGTTGAGGTCGTCGATCGTCTTGGGCGCTTCGGTGATGCCTGCCGCCTTGAACAGGTCCTGGCTGTAGAAGAGACCGCCCGGGAGCACGGCGATGGGCATGGCCCACACCTTGTCCTGGTAGGTCTCCGCCTTGAACGAGCCTTCGGAGATGTTCTTCTTGGTCTCGGACGACACCTTGTCGGTGATGTCCATCAGCTGACCCGCGTTGACCATCGCCGCCATCTTCCCGCCGCCTCGCTGCAGGAAGATGTCGGGTGCGTCGCCGCTGTTGAGAGCGGTCTGCAGTTTGCCGTCGAGGTCCTCGTTCTGGATGGACTGGACCTTGATGGTGACCTTCGGGTTCGCCTTCTCGAATGCTGCGACGGCGTTCTTCCAGAACTCCTGGCCGGGGCCGGTGGTGGAGTTCTGCCAGAGGGTCATGTTGACTTTGCCGTCGCCGGAGCTGTCGGAGCCGCCACTGCACCCGGTGAGTGCGAGTGCGCCGGCCATCACGACGGCGGCCCCGGTGAGGAGCTTGGTGCCTTTCATGTGATTCCAACCTGTTCTCTTCGTTGAGGTGGGGACGTCGGAAGTGTCGCAAGCGACGGGGACTGTGTCAAACGTTTTCGAAAACCTTTTCTACGCTATGCTCGGTCGCCATGGGACGGCGTCCGACGATCAGCGATGTGGCTGCTGCTGCCGGCGTCTCGGTCGCCACCGTGTCCAAGGCCGTGAACGGCCGGTACGGTGTCGCGACCTCGACGGTGGAGCGCGTGCTGCAGGTGGTGCAGGAGCTCGGCTACGAGTCGAGCCTCGTGGCGAGCAGCATGCGCTCGCGGCGCACCGGCGTCATCGGCGTGCTCGTCGCCGACTTCGAGCCGTTCTCCGCCGAGATCCTGAAAGGCGTCGGGACGGCGCTCCATGACTCGCGCTACGACCTGCTCGCCTACAGCGGGTCACGCCAGCCGTCGAGCGAGGGATGGGAGCGGCGCTCGCTGAGCCGGCTCAGCGGCACGCTCATCGACGGCGTGATCATGGTCACTCCGACCGTCGTGAACGCGAACGCCGACGTCCCGATGGTGGCCATCGACCCGCACGCAGGACGGGCCGACCTGCCCACCGTCGAGTCGGACAGTTTCGGCGGCGCACGCAACGCGACCGCCTTCCTGATCGGGCTGGGCCACCGCCGCATCGCCTTCGTCGCCGGTCGTCCGGACCTCCGCTCGTCGAGCCTGCGCGACGCGGGATACCGCCGCGCGCTGGGCGAGGCCGGCATCCCATTCGATCCGTCGCTGGTGGCCGTCGGCCGCTACGAGCACGACACCGTGCGCGAGGTGGCGCTGCCGCTCCTGCGGCGGGCGGACCGCCCGACGGCGGTGTTCGCGGCGAACGACATCTCCGCGATCGCGGTCATCGAGGTCGCGGCCGAGCTCGGCCTCGATGTTCCGCGCGACCTCTCGGTGGTCGGCTTCGACGACATCCCCGAGGCGTCGCAGTTCAGCCCGCCCCTGACGACCGTGCGGCAGCCGATGCAGGGCCTGGGCGCGACGGCGGCCGACCTCCTGATCCGGCTGATGAACGGAGAGACGCCGGAGCGCATCCACGTCCGCCTTCCCACCCGGCTCGTCCGCCGGGCGACGACAGCCCCGCCCGCCTGACGCACATTCGTGCCGAATGTGCGTTTTGCGCCCCCGAAAGCGCACATTCGGCACGAATCAGCGCGTTCCCGACGGGTTGGCCCGGCACCGGTCCGGCCGCGATTTGGCGCAAATCGTGGCTTACGTGGCGTGATAACCGCGATTTGGCGCAAATCGTGGTTATCGGAGCGCGAGAACCGCGATTTGGCGCAAATCTTCCGATGGGGAGAGGGCAGGGAAGCGGGCGGCGGTCAGTGGAGGCGGGGGGCCAGCCAGGCCGCCTGCGTGCGCCAGTGAGCGCCGCCGCCGCCCTCGTGGTCGTTGAACGGGTACACCTCGATCGCGCGGTCGGACGCCGCGACGTGGTTGTACGCCGCGAAGGTGGTCGACGGCGGCACCACCGTGTCCATCAGCGCCACCGAGAACAGCGAGGGCGCGTGGATGCGGCGGGCGAAGTTGACCCCGTCGAAGTACGACAGCGTCCGGAACACGTCCGCGACCTCGTCGCGATGCACCGACAGGTAGGTCGCGAGCTCCAGGAAGGGTCCGCCGGCCGCCACCTCCGCGCCGCGGCGGAACGCGCAGAGGAACGCGACATCCGGCATCACGGCCGTGATGCCGCCCGCGAGTGCGCCGGCCGCGAGGGCGATCCCACCGCCCTGACTGCCGCCGGTCACAGCGATGCGGTCGGGATCGACGAACGGCAGCGACCGCGTGGCGTCGACGGCGCGCACGGCGTCCGTGAAGACGCGGCGGTAGTAGTACGTCTCCGGCGCGTGGATGCCCCGGGTCATCACGCCCGGAGTGGCCGGACCCGAGCCGTGCGGGTCGGGCGTGTCTCCGCCGCTGCCCCATCCACTGCCCTGCCCGCGGGTGTCGACGAAGACGTGCACGTAGCCGGCCAGTGCCCACGCCACGTTCTCGCCCGGCAGCCCGCGGCCGCCGCCGTAACCCTGGTACTGCACGACCGCAGGGAGCGGCCCGTCATCGTGGAGCGGCCGTGACACCCAGGCTCGCACCGGCTCCCCTCCGAACCCGGGGAAGACCAGGTCGTCGATGCGCAGCTGCGTCACCGGCGAGTCCGCGGGAGTCAGCTCCGGCACGCCACCGGCGGCGCGCGCCTCGGCGATCGTGCGCTCCCAGAAGGCGTCGAAGTCGGCGGGCTCCTGGACCTCCGGACGGAAGGCGAGCAGTTCGGAGTGGGTCAGGTCGGTGAGCGGCATCGGTCTCGCTTTCTGAACGGTTTTCGCGACGCGGGCGGCAGAGGCTGGGCGTCATTGTGGCACAGCCGGGCGCCGAGCGTGGGACCGGCCCGGCGTGCGACGGTGTGTGCGACAGTGGCTCCATGCCCGCACCAACGCGCCCCACCCTGGAGGCCATCGCGCGCGAGGCGTCCGTGTCGCTGTCGACGGTGTCGAAGGTGCTCAACGGCCGCCCCGGCGTGTCCGCCGACACCCGCCGACGCGTCGAAGAGCTGCTGCACGACTCCGGGTACGCCCGCCGCGGTGTGGATGCGGAACGCGGCGAGACCGTCGAGCTCGTCATCGAGAACCTGGCGAGCGAGTGGTCCGTCGAGGTCATCCGCGGCGTGGAGCGCGTCACCCGCGAGAACGGGCTGGCGATGACCCTCTCGACCATCGGCGACTACCACGCGGTCGGAGACGAGCTGATCACCGGGGTACTCCGCCGCAAGCCGATCGCGATCGTGCTGCAGTTCTCGAACCTGACGGCCGACCACCGCCGCCAGCTGCGCACCCGCAACATCCCCTTCGTCGTCGTCGATCCCGCCGGCGACCCTCCGCCGGACGTGCCCGCCATCGGGGCCACCAACTGGGCGGGCGGCGTCGCCGCCACCCGTCACCTGCTGGCGCTCGGCCATCGGCGCATCGCGGCGATCGCCGGCCCCGCCGATCTGATGTGCTCCCGCGCTCGGGTCGCCGGATATCAGTCGGCCCTGCAGGAGGCCGGCCTCCCGGTGCCGTCGGAGATCGGCGGGGGAGGGTTCTCGCGCGCGGAGGGCGAGCGGGAAGGGCGCAGGCTGCTCGCGTCGCCGGACCGCCCGACCGCCATCGTCTGCGGCAACGACATGCAGGCGCTCGGCGTGTACGACGCCGCCTTCGCGCTCGGCCTCGATGTGCCCCGGGATGTGTCGGTCGTCGGCTTCGATGACGCGCCGTCCGCGGCGTGGGCGCGACCGCCGCTGACGACCATCCGGCAGCCGCTGCAGGAGATGGCGGAGGAGGCGACCCGCCTCGCGCTGCGGCTCCGGGCCGGCGCGGTGGAGAACACCCGGCTGGAGCTCGCGACCGCCCTGGTCGAGCGCGGGTCGACGGCAGCGCCCGCCGCCTGACGAAAGTTTTCCAACCCCCGCAGGAAACTTGCTCCCCCGCCGCCCGCGAACTACCGTCGCACGGGTACCGCCAGACGAAGGGCCGACGATGACCGACGACAAGCCGCAGCTCCGGGTCGCCATGATCGGGTACGGGTTCATGGGCGCAGCACACTCGCAGGGCTGGCGCACCGCCCCGCGCTTCTTCGACCTCCCCGCCGAGCCGGTCATGTCCGTGATCGTCGGCCGCGACGCCGCCCGCGTCGAGGATGCGCGCCGCCGGTTCGGCTGGCAGCGCGCCGAGACCGACTGGCGCGCCGTGATCGACGACCCCGAGATCGACGTCGTCGACATCTGCACACCCGGCGACAGCCACGCGGAGATCGCGATCGCCGCCCTCGACGCCGGCAAGCACGTGCTCTGCGAGAAGCCGCTCGCCAACACCGTCGCGGAGGCGGAGGCGATGACCGCCGCCGCCGAGCGCGCCGCCGCCCGCGGCATCCGCTCGATGGTCGGCTTCAGCTATCGCCGGGTCCCCGCCATCGGCTACGCCCGCTCGCTGGTGCAGGAGGGGCGCCTCGGCGCCATCCGCCAGGTGCGCGCGCTCTACCTGCAGGACTGGCTCCGCGACGAGGACGGCCCGATGACCTGGCGCCTCGACAAGGCGCTCGCCGGCTCCGGCTCGCTCGGCGACATCGGGGCGCACGCCGTCGACCTCATCGAACACCTCACCGGCTCGCAACTCGGTGCGGTCTCCGGGACCCTGACCACCTTCGTCGAGGAGCGCCCGCTGCTCGGCGAGGGCGTCGGCCTGTCCGGCACCGCATCCACAGAACGCGGGAAGGTCACCGTCGATGACGCCGCCTGGTTCACCGCCCGGCTCGAAGGCGGGGAGGCCGACGGCGCGATCGGCGCCTTCGAGGCCACCCGGTACGCGACCGGCCGCAAGAACGCGCTCCGCATCGAACTCAGCGGCTCGCGCGGCGCCATCGCGTTCGACCTCGAGGAGATGAACGAACTGCAGTTCTACGACGCGACGGCCCCGGCCGGGGAGCAGGGCTTCACGCGGATCATCGTCACCGAGCCCGAGCATCCCTACATGGCCAACTGGTGGCCGACCGGTCACGCCATCGGCTACGAGCACGCGTTCAGCCACGAGGTCGTCGACCTGGTGACCGCCATCGCGTCCGGAACCGACCCCGAGCCGTCGTTCGCCGACGGCCTCCACATCCAGCGCGTCCTCGAGGCCGTCGAGCGCAGCGCCGCCGACGGCAGCGCCTGGACCCCGATCCCCTGAACCACGCCCGCAGCTCCTGAGTTTTTCGGCCGAATGGCGTTCGAAAAGCAGAGAAACTCAGAAGCCGGCGGCGACCACCGGAAGGAAGCATGAGCAAGCAGGCACTGATCGTCCGTGGAGGATGGGATGGGCACATGCCCGTCGAGACCACGGAGCTGTTCCTCCCCTTCCTGCGCGAGAACGGCTTCGACACCCGGGTCGAGGAGGGCACGGCCGTCTACGCGGACGACGCCTTCATGGACACCGTCGACCTCGTCGTGCAGGTCAACACCATGAACACGATCGAGGAGCCTGAGTTCCGCGGCCTCCAGCGGGCCGTGCTCAACGGGACGGGGATGGCCGGCTGGCACGGCGGGATCGCCGACTCGTACCGCAACAACGCCGACTACCTGCACATGATCGGCGGACAGTTCGCCCATCACGCGGGCAAGGATCCGGCCGAGCGCGTCGGCGAGCAGTCGGACAACTACATCCCGTACACCGTGCACATCACCTACTACGGCCGGACGCATCCCATCACGCAGGGGATCGACGACTTCGACCTGGTCACCGAGCAGTACTGGGTGCTCAGCGACGAGTACAACGACGTCCTCGCCACAACCACCCAGAGCGTCCGCCCGTGGGATGCGTGGAACCGCCCCGTCACCGCTCCGGCCATCTGGACCCGGCAGTGGGGGAAGGGACGCATCTTCGTCTCGGCACCCGGCCACCGGCTGGAGATCGTCGAGAGCCAGCCCGTCCGCACCATCATCGAGAGGGGGATGCTGTGGGCGTCCCGTTGAACGTCGGCGTCATCGGCGTCGGCAACATCAGCCGGCAGTACTTCGAGCACTTCCCGCAGCTGCCGAACCTGCGTCTGACCGCCGTCGCCGACCTGGATGTGGAGCGCGCCTCCGCGGTCGCCGCCGAGCAGGGCGTGCTCGGGCTCTCGGTCGACGAGCTGCTCGCGCATCCCGAGGTGGATGCGGTGCTCAATCTGACCATCCCGCAGGCGCACGCCGAGATCGCCCTCCGCGCGCTCGCCGCGGGCAAGCACGTCTACGGCGAGAAGCCGCTGGCTCTCTCGACCGCGGAGGCGGCACCGGTCCTCGAGCGGGCTGCGGCGCAGGGCCTGCGGATCGGCAGCGCTCCGGACACCGTGCTGGGCACCGGCATCCAGACCGCCCTCGCGCTGCTCGACGACGGCCGGATCGGCGACCCGGTCGCCGCCGCCGTCGCCTGGAGCGCACCGGGCCACGAGCTGTGGCATCCGGCTCCGGCGTTCTACTACCAGCCGGGCGGCGGCCCGCTGTTCGACATGGGGCCGTACTACCTGACCAGCCTGGTCAGCTTCTTCGGTCCGGTCGTGCGGGTGTCGGGGGCGACCGGCCGGTCGACGCGCGAGCGCACGGTCGCGACCGGCCCGCTCGCCGGCTCGACCATCCCGGTGGATGTGGACACCCACGTGACCGCCCTGCTCGAGCATGCGTCCGGCGTCATCTCGACCGTGACCGTCTCGTTCGAGGTGTGGGCGACGCGCGCTCCGAAGTTCGAGGTCTACGGGACCGCGGGGACGATCGCCGTGCCCGACCCCAACATGTTCTCCGACCCGGTGGAGCTGGCCACGGCCGACGACCGCGAGTTCCGCGAGGTGCCGGTCGCCGCCGGCTACGCGGACGCCGGTCGCGGCTACGGCCTCGCCGACATGGCGCGGGCGATCGAGACGGACCGCCCGCACCGGGCCTCCGGCGAGCTCGCCTTCCATGTGCTCGAGATCATGGAGTCGGTGATCCGGGCCGGGGCGACCCACACGGTGGTGGAGCTCGCGTCGACCGTCGAGCGTCCGGCCCCTGTGCCGCTGGGCGCGCGTCCCGAGAGCTGGTGAGCGACCGAACCCGGTGACCGAGCGGCTGCACGCCGCGCGTTATGGTCATTCCATGTCCGCATCCGAGCTGAGCACCGTGCGCCCGTCGTCGGGCGGCGCCACGGACGCGCTGCGCCGCAGCAACCTGGCGACCGTGCTCGGTTTCGTGCACCGCGACGGAGCTCTGTCGCGCAGCGACCTGACCCGCCTGACCGGGCTGAACCGCTCGACGGTCGGCGACCTGGTGGCGGAACTCGCGGCCCTCGACCTGGTCGAGGTGGACGAAACGCCAGGAGGCGGTCGCGCCGGTCGTCCGAGCCCCGTCGTCCGCGTCTCGGGCAGTGTCGCCGCCGTCGCGGTGAACCCCGAAGTGGATGCGGTGATCGTCGGCCTCGTCGGTCTCGGCGGCCGTGTGCTCAAGCGGGTCCGCATCGAGACCGCGTCGGCCCGGTCGGCCGCGGAGACCGTCACGCTGGCCTCCGCCGGCATCGCCGGGATGCTGGCGGGGGAGTCCGGCATCCGCATCGCCGGGATCGGCGTCGCAGTGCCCGGCCAGGTGCGGCTGTCGGACGGCATGGTCCGGGAGGCGACGCACTTCGGCTGGGTGGACGAGCCGCTGGCCGGGATGCTCTCCGCCGCGACCGGCTACCGGGTGTGGGCGGCCAACGCGGCCGTCCTCGGCCTGCGGGCCGAGAGCGCGTTCGGCGCCGGGCGCGGCGTCGACGACCTCGTGTACATGATCGGCGGAGCGTCAGGGATCGGCGGCGGCGCGATCGGCGGCGGCCGTCTGCTGACGGGTGCCGCCGGATACGCGGGGGAGTTCGGGCACACGTTCGTCCGGTCGGACGGCCGGCACTGCTCCTGCGGATCGCGCGGGTGCCTGGAGGCCGAGGTCACCCAGGCGGAGCTGCTGGCGTCGGTGGGCCTCGCGTCGGCGGAGGCCGCATCCCTCGCCGACCGGCTGGTCGCCACGGAGGATCCAGCGGCGCTCGCCGTCATCGAGCGGGACTACGCGCTGCTGTCGATCGCGGCGCGTAATGCCGTCAACGTGTTCAACCCCTCGCTGCTCGTGCTCGGCGGCTTCCTCGCCGCCCTGTACCGGGGGGCCCGCGCGCACGGCGCACCCGACCTGCTCGACGATGTCGTGCACTCGGCGAGGGAGGGCGTCACCGTGGTCGAGGCGGAGCTCGGAACCGATCAGCTGCTCATCGGCGCGGCCGAGCTGGTGCTGGCCGACCTGATCGCGGACCCCGCTCGAGCGCTCGTCGCCGCCTGAGCCTGCGGGCGCTGCCGGGCGAGAATGCGCCTGACGCGGCTCGTATGTTGTTGCCGAAAACTAACTGTTCTACCCGGCAATCATGCGGTTTAGCATCCAAATGCGGACTTGATTTCGCCACCTTCGTCGCTTATGTTGTGTTCACCAACAAAATGCATCGGAGTGGCTGCGAGGCCTGCAGACGCGCGTCCACTCCACTACAAGGAGGTAACAGATGCGCAAGAGGCACCTCGCAATCGGCGCCGTTCTGGCCGCCGGTGCCCTGCTGCTCGCCGGATGCTCCGGCACGTCCGGTTCGTCGTCCGACAGCACCGACGGGAAGGGCAAGACCCTCACCCTGTGGCACTTCGAGAGTGAAGACTCGGCGATGGGCAAGGCCTGGAACGAGGCCATCAACGAGTTCGAGTCGGAGACCGGCGCCAAGGTCAAGTTCGAGGCGAAGGCATTCGAGCAGATCCGCTCCACCGCGTCCCAGGTCCTGAACTCGGACCAGGCCCCCGACATCCTCGAGTACAACAAGGGCAACGCGACCGCCGGCCTCCTCGCCAGCCAGGGCCTGCTCACCAACCTCGACGACGCCGTCAAGAAGTACGGCTGGGACAAGAAGCTCGCGCCCAGCCTGCAGACCACGTCGCGATACGACGACAAGGGCATCATGGGTTCCGGCTCGTGGTACGGCATCCCGAACTACGGCGAGTACGTCGAGGTCTACTACAACAAGGACATGTTCGCGAAGTACGGCATCGAGGTGCCGAAGACGCAGGACGAGTTCGTCGCCGCGCTGCAGAAGTTCAAGGACAACGGCGTCACCCCGCTCGCGGAGTCGGCGGCCGAGTACCCGCTCGGCCAGCTCTGGTACCAGCTCGCGCTGACCAAGGCCGACCGGTCGTTCGTCGACGACTACCAGCTCTACAAGGGCAAGGTGAACTGGCAGGGCAGTGAGCTCCTCTCCGCCACCAAGACGGTCGACGACTGGGTGCAGAAGGGTTACATCTCCAAGGACGCCTCCGGCCTGAAGGCCGAGGACGCCGGGACCGCGTTCATCTCGGGCAAGTACCCGATCTTCTTCTCGGGCAGCTGGTGGTACGGCCGCTTCCAGACGGAGATCAAGGACTACCAGTGGGGCACGTTCCTCTTCCCGGGCACCAAGCTCTCGCCCGGATCCGCGGGCAACATGTGGGTGATCCCCGAGAAGGCGAAGAACAAGGGTCTTGCCGAGAAGTTCATCGACATCACGATGACCCCGAAGATCCAGGCGCTCATCGGCAACAACGGCGGCGTCCCCGTCGCGGCCGACACGGCCGACATCACCGACGAGAAGTCGAAGGAGCTCATCGCGAACTTCAACACCCTCACCGGGGAGGACGGCATCGCGTACTACCCCGACTGGCCTACGCCGACCTTCTACGACCAGCTGAACGCCGGTCTGCAGGAGCTCATCAACGGCACGAAGGACCCGTCCGCGGTCAATAAGGAGCTCGGCTCCGAGTACCAGGACGGCGTCGACCAGATCGTCAACCAGTAAAACTCCCAAGCCCCCACCGTCGAGTCCGCACAAATTGCACGCGCCACGCCGTTCCAGCGTGCAAAGTTCGCGGACTCGACGGTGGGGGAGGGAACGCAAAGGAGAGAACGCATGGTCGACGTGAGCGTGCGCGCGCCGGAAGGGCGCAGACGGAAGGCGCAGAGCGAAGCGCTGGTGCCAGGCCGAGGGCACGGCCGGTTCTGGCTGTACCTGCTTCCGGGATTCGTCCTGCTGACGGTGATCGTCCTCGTCCCGCTGGTGTGGAACATCTACCTCAGCTTCACGAGCTACCGCGGCATCCGCCCGCCGAAGTTCATCGGGCTGAACAACTGGGTCCGCCTGATGGGCGACGACAAGTTCTGGACATCGTTCGGCAACTCCATCGCGATGATCATCGCGATGGTCGTCATCCCGACCCTCGTCGGCCTCATCCTCGCGGCCATGCTGTTCGACCTGGTCGGCAAGAAGTTCGGCGGCAAGCTCGCCAGCTTCCTGCGGGCCACCTACTACCTCCCGCAGATCCTGCCCGTCGTCATCGCGGCGATCGTGATCGGCTGGATCCTGCGGCCCGACAACGGCGCGCTCAACACCATGCTGCAGGCCGTCGGTCTGGGGCAGTTCGCCCACAACTGGCTGGGCAGCCCGGACACGGCGCTCGCATCCATCATGGCCGTGATGGTCTGGGTGCAGATCGGCTATCCGGTCGTCATCTTCATGGCGGCGCTCCAGCGGGTCGACCCCGAGCTGTACGAGGCGGCCGAGCTCGATGGAGCCAACTGGTTCCAGCGGTTCCGCTCGATCACCGTGTCCATCATCCGGCCCGAGATCTTCGTCGTCACCCTGACCTGCACCATCGCGGCCCTCAAGGTCTTCGGCCCGGTCTACACGCTGACCCGCGGTGGGCCCGGCACGGCGACCATGGTGCCCAGCTACTACTCCTACAGCGAGTTCTTCCAGAGCCAGCAGGTGGGATACGGCGCCACCATCGCGACCGCGCTGACGGTGGTCATCATCGCCGTCTCCGTCCTCTTCATGATCGCCCAGAACCGCGCGGAGCGCAGGGAGAACCAGATCTGATGTCGACCACCATCGAGCGCCCCCGCACGGATGCGGCGACGGCGCAGCCCCGCCGGCTGAAGCGGCAGAAGCCGCGCAAGACCGTGACCGACTGGGTCATCCTCGTCGTCGCGATCCTCATCGGGATCGGCATCGCCTTCCCGTTCCTGCTGATCCTCATCAACTCGTTCAAGAGCCCGGCCGACTACAACTCGGGTGGTCCGCTGCAGCTGCCGACGTCGCTCTACACGGACGGCATCGTCAACTTCTGGAACCGCGTCAACTTCCCCGAGAAGCTGTGGAACTCCATCTTCATCTCCGGGATGGTCGCCCTGCTGTCGGTCGTGCTGTCGGTCCTCAACGCGTACGCGCTCGGCATCGGCCGGGTGAAGGCGCGCACCTGGATCATCGTGCTGTTTCTGCTGGCCAACATGCTGCCGCAGGAGGCCCTGCTCTACCCGCTGTATTTCATGTTCAAGCAGGTCGGCCTGTACGACAATCCGTGGGCGGTCATCATCATCTTCACGGTGATCCAGAGCGCGTTCGGCACGTACCTGCTGTCGAGCGTGTACGGCACCTTCCCGAAGGAGGTGCTGGAGGCCGCATCGCTCGACGGCGCCGGCCGCTGGCGCATCCTGTGGCGCGTCGTCGTCCCGATCTCGCGCCCGACGCTGAGCGTCCTGCTCATCTTCTTCTTCATCTGGACGTGGAACGAGTTCCTGATCCCGCTGACCTTCCTGGTGTCGAACGACAATCAGACGGTCCCTGTCGCGATCAGCGCCCTGCAGGGCGACCGGCTGATGGATGTGACGACCACGTCCGCCTCGGCACTGCTCGGCCTCATCCCCACGCTCGTCTTCTTCCTCATCTTCCAGCGCACCCTGACCCGCGGCATCACCGCCGGCGCGGTCAAGTAACCGGAGCAGTCACCGCATGAAGTTCACCGATGGTTTCTGGATGCTGCGCGACGGCGTCACGCCCGTCTACGCCCAGGAGGCGTACGACGTGGTCGCCGGCGACGGCAGCATCACGATCACCGCGCCCGCCAAGGTCATCGAGCGCAGGGGGGACACCCTGAACCGCCCGACGCTGACCGTCACGCTCACTTCGCCGCTGCCCGGCGTGGTCGGCGTCCGCGTCGACCACTGGCAGGGCACGCAGCCGGAGCGCGGCTTCGACCTCAACGTCGAGGAGGGGCACGCGCACGTGTCCGTCGACGACGAGGCGGGCGTGCTCACGAGCGGCGGCCTCACGGCGACGGTGAAGCGCGGGGCGCCGTGGTCGCTGACCTTCTCGGCGGGTGACCGCGTGCTCACCTCGAGCGGACACAAGTCGCTCGG
The DNA here is from genome assembly GCF_000383315.1 of Cryocola sp. 340MFSha3.1. NCBI lineage: Bacteria > Bacillati > Actinomycetota > Actinomycetes > Micrococcales > Microbacteriaceae > Cryocola > Cryocola sp. 340MFSha3.1. Next base: position 1,295,428 of record NZ_KB911087.1, on the reverse strand, counting down.
CTACATGACCGTCGCCGGCGAGGGGACGTTCGTCCACGAGCAGCTGGCGCTCGGCGTCGGCGAGCTGGTCTACGGCCTGGGGGAGCGCTTCGGACCGCTGGTGAAGAACGGCCAGGTGGTCGACATCTGGAACGCCGACGGCGGCACGTCCAGCGAACAGGCGTACAAGAACGTCCCGTTCTATCTGACCAACCGCGGCTACGGCGTGCTCGTCAATCACCCCGGCCACGTCTCGTACGAGATCGGGTCGGAGTCGGTGGAGCGCGTCCAGTTCTCGGTGCCGGGCGAGAGCCTGGAGTACTACCTCGTGTACGGCCCGACTCCGAAGGAGATCCTGGAGCGGTACACCGCACTGACGGGTCGGCCGGCGTCGGTTCCTGCCTGGTCGTACGGCCTGTGGCTCTCCACCAGCTTCACCACCGACTACGACGAGGCGACCGTCACCTCCTTCATCGACGGCATGGCCGAGCGCGACCTGCCCCTGTCGGTGTTCCACTTCGACTGCTTCTGGATGCGCGAGTTCAACTGGTGCGACTTCGAGTGGGACCCGCGCACGTTCCCGGACCCGGAGGGGATGCTCGCGCGCCTGCACGACAAAGACCTCCGGGTCTGCGTGTGGCTCAATCCCTACATCGGGCAGCGCTCGCCGTTGTTCGCGGAGGCCGCCGAGGCGGGCTTCCTGGTGAAGCGCCCCAACGGCGACGTCTGGCAGTGGGATCTCTGGCAAGCCGGGATGGGCCTCGTCGACTTCACGAACCCGGATGCGACCCGCTGGTACCAGGACAAGCTGCGGGGTCTGGTCGCCCAGGGCGTCGACTGCTTCAAGACCGACTTCGGGGAGCGCATCCCGCTCGAGGTGGACTACTTCGACGGCTCGTCGCCGGAGCGCATGCACAACCTCTACACGCAGCTCTACAACGAGGCCGTGTTCGAGGTGCTGCAGGAGGCGAAGGGCGTCGGCGAGGCCGTGCTGTTCGCGCGATCGGCGACCGCAGGAGGCCAGCAGCTGCCCGTCCACTGGGGCGGGGACAACACCTCCAGCTACGAGTCCATGGCCGAGACCCTGCGCGGCGGCCTCTCGCTGGCGTTCAGCGGCTTCGGCTTCTGGAGCCACGACATCGGCGGCTTCGAGGGCACCCCCGACCCGGGCGTCTTCAAGCGCTGGACCGCGTTCGGGCTGCTGTCGAGCCACTCGCGCCTGCACGGCAGCGACTCGTACCGGGTGCCGTGGGCGTTCGACGAGGAAGCCGTCGAGGTCACGCGTCTGTTCACGAAGCTGAAGCTGCGGTTGATGCCGTATCTGTTCGCGGCGGGCCAGGAGGCGCACGTCGCGGGGACGCCGGTCATGCGGCCGATGCAGCTCGAGTTCCCGGGCGACCCGGCCGTCGACTACCTCGACCGCCAGTACATGCTCGGAGCCGACCTCCTGGTCGCGCCCGTGTTCTCGCCGTCCGAGGTCGAGTTCTACCTGCCCGACGGCACGTGGACCGAGTACTTCTCGGGCCGGACGGTGGAGGGCGGACGCTGGCTGCGCGAGACCCACGGCTTCGACAGCATCCCGCTGTTCGTGCGTGAAGGGGCCGTCCTGCCGCTCGGCGCCCGCGACGACCGCCCGGACTACGACTACCGCACCGACCTCACGCTCGCCGTCTACCCCGGGCCGGACGGAGTGCGCACGGTGGTCGTCACGACGCCCGATGGCGAGGTCGCCGAGTACACGGTGACCCGCCGCGGTGAGGCGCTGACGGCGACCGGGCCGAGCGGGCATCCTTTCACGCTGCGGGATGCGGTCACCGGCCGCACCGCGGCCTCGGAGTCGGGGACGGCGACCCTCGACTGAGCCGGCGCATCCAGCCCGGCGGACCGGCGACGTGGGCGCGCGCCTGGCGCCCACGTCACCGGAGGCCGCGCCCGACGGTACAGTTACGCGGAGTATGAACGGCAGGGCGACGGGGACGAACCTCGACACGGTGCGGCGGCACAATCTCGCGACCGTGCTCGGGCTCGTCCACCGCGAGGGTCCGCTGGCCCGCTCGGCGCTCACGCAGGCGACCGGACTCAACCGCTCGACCGTCGGCGCCCTGGTCGCCGAGCTGGCGGAGCTGGGCCTCGTGCAGGAGCGCGAGCCCGCACTCAGCAACCGGGTCGGGCGGCCGTCTCCCGTCGTCGCGCCGGACGGGCGCGTCGTCGCGCTGGCCATCAACCCCGAGATCGACGCGGTGACCGTCGGCGTCGTCGGTCTGGACGCGACCGTGCACCGGCGAGTGCGGTACCCGACCGGGCACATCCCGTCGGCCCCGGAGGCAGTGGCCATCGCCGCAGCGGTCGTCGACGGACTGCGCGCGGACCTCGCGAAGGCCTCGCGCGTGGTCGGGATCGGCGTGGCCGTCCCCGGGCTCGTTCGGGAGGAGGACGGCGTCGTGCGGCTCGCTCCCCACCTCGAATGGGCCGAGGAGCCGTTCGCCGCCGAACTCGCCGCGGCCACCGGGTACCCCGTGCTCGCCGCCAACGACGCGAGCCTCGGCGCCGACGCCGAGCGGCTGTTCGGCGCAGGACGCGGTGCGAGCGACCTGGTGTACCTCAACGGCGGCGCGTCGGGCATCGGCGCCGGGGTGATCGTCAGCGGAGCGCCCCTCACGGGGATCAGCGGGTACGCGGGTGAGCTGGGGCATACGCTCGTCAACTCGGCGGGCGTCCGCTGCCACTGCGGCGCCGTCGGCTGCCTCGAGACCGAGGTGAGCCAGAGTGCGCTGCTGCACGTGCTCGGGATGGATGCGGCCGACCCCGAGGAGCTCGACCGGGCGCTGTCGGCGGCGATCGCGGCGGGCGATCCGGCCGTGACCGCGGAGGTCGACCGCCAGGTCGGGTTCCTCGCGACGGCGCTGCGCAACGCCACCAACGTCTTCGACCCGCAGCTGATCGTGCTGGGCGGATTCCTCGGCGCGCTCCACGCGCTGGATCCCGAGCGGCTGCCGCGCCTCGTGGGGGAGCAGGCCCTCGCAGCCAGCGCCGAGCGGCTCTCGATCGTCCGTGCGGGGCTGGGCTCCGACATCCTCATGATCGGTGCGGCCGAGCTGGCCTTCCGCCCGCTCCTGGCCGCGCCCGCATCCTGACCGCATTCCACCCGCATCCGCCCGCATCCCCTCGCGTCCCCTCTGTGCGCCTCCGTGGTGCTCGAGATTTGGCGCAAATCCACGTTCTGACGCCGCGATAACCGAGATTTGGCGCAAATCCACGCTCCCGAGGCGCTCTAGGGGCGGACATTCGTGCCGAATGTGCGCTTTGGCGCCGCCATAACGCACATTCGGCACGAATCTCGGCGAAGGGAAAGCCTATGCGCACGTTCACATTCGGGGGCTGTACGGTATAGGATTCCTTGTAGTCGATCAATCGAATCGATTCGAACCACCATCCCGACAGCACCGCTTCCGCGCGGTGCTGTTGTCATTGCGTCCGACGGCGGGCGCGGCCTCATCCACCTCGACCTGCCAAGGACCCTTTCGTGACCACCGTCGTGCATCCCGGAGACTCGCTCTCCGGCCGCCAGCGCCTCGCCTACATCCTGATCCTCGGCGCGCTCACCGCACTGGGCCCGTTCACGATCGACACGTACCTGCCCGCGCTGCCGACGCTGCAGAACGACTTCAACGTCTCCACCGCGGCGATCCAGCTGACCCTCACCGCCACGACCATCGGCTTCGGCGTCGGCCAGCTGCTCGTGGGCCCGTGGTCTGACAAGATCGGCCGGCGCACGCCGCTCATGGTCGCGACCGGGGTGCACATCATCGCGTGTCTGGCGGCCGCGATCGCTCCGAACGTCGAGCTGCTCGGCGTCGCGCGTGCCCTGCAGGGCATCGGCGCCGCGGCCGGTGGTGTCGTCGCGATGGCCATGGTCCGCGACCTCTTCGGCGGACGTCCGCTGGTGCGGATGCTGAGCCGACTCGCCCTCGTCAACGGCCTCGCCCCCGTGCTCGCGCCCGTGCTCGGCTCCTGGTTGCTCCTCGTGATGCCGTGGCGCGGAATCTTCGTCGTGCTCGCCTGCTACGGCCTGTTCGTGGTCATCTGCGTCGCCCTGTGGATCGTGGAGACGCTCCCCAAGGCGCGACGCCACGACGCCGGGCACTCGACGGTCGGCCAGCGGTACAAGGCCGTCCTCAGCGACCGGGTGTTCGTAGGCATCGCCATCGTCGGCGCCGCCAACTTCACCGGCCTGTTCTCGTACCTCTCGTCGAGCTCGTTCATCTTCCAGGAGATCTACCGGTTCAACGCGCAGGAGTACGGCCTGCTGTTCGCGATCAACTCGATCGGAATCATCATCGGCGTGCAGTCGGCCGCACGCCTCACCAAGTACGTCGGTCCGCAGTGGATCCTGGCGTGCTCCACCATCGTCATGTTCCTGGCGTCCGTGACCATCGTGGTGCTCGACCAGTCGCACGTCGGACTGTGGGGAACGGTCATCCCGCTGTGGTTCTTCATCGCGGCGTGCGGTTTCGGATTCCCGTGCGTCCAGGTGCTCGCGCTCAACGGCCACGGTCACGAGGCGGGGACCGCGGCGAGCCTGCTCGGTGCGCTCAACTTCGGCATCGCCGGCATCGTGTCGCCGGTCGTCGGCATCCTCGGCGTCGGCAGCGCCGCCCCGATGGGCGCTGTCATGGCCATCTGCGCGCTCGTCTCGATCGCCTCGCTGTGGATCGTCGTGCGGCCGCGCACCGTCCCGCAACTCGCGCACTAGCCGCCAAGCCCCTACCGCCCACCGTCGAGTACGCGAAAACTGCACGCGCGCGCGGCGATTCGTGTGCAGTTTTCGCGTACTCGACGGTGGGGCGGACTGTGGGCGCGGGTACGTTTGGGCGCATGACAGAACCGCATCCCGCTCCGCCGCCGCCCGAGGATGCCGAAGGCCACGACGTCGTCAAGGCGGCGCGGGTCACGCGGAGGTGGCCGGTCGTGGCGGCGTCGGTGGCCGTCGTCCTCGTCGTCGGTCTCGGCCTCATCATCGCGCTCCGTCCGCGGGAGCCGTTCGCGATCGACGCCGAGTGGATGGGCGAGATCGTCGAGCATCGCTCCCCGCTCTGGCTCGGACCGGCGCTCTTCTTCAACTACGTCGGCGGCAGCATCCTCGGTTCGGTCGTGATCCCTGTCCTGATCTTCCTGCTGCTGCTCGCGTTCCGGAGGCCCTGGGGCGCCACCTTCTTCGCGATCGCCAGCGTGCTGTCGGTCGTGTGCGTCCAGCTGATCAAGCACACGGTCGGACGAGCCCGCCCGACGGAGATCCTCGTGAACGCCGACACCGGTTCATTCCCGTCCGGGCATACGGCGAATGCGGCAACGATGGTGGTCGTGCTCGGCATCCTGTTCCCGAGGGTGTGGGTGTGGATCCTCGGCGTGGTGTGGGCAGTTCTCATGGCGGTCAGTCGCACGTACCTCGGCGCGCACTGGATCAGCGACACGATCGGCGGGCTGCTGCTCGGCGCCGGGGTCGCCGTGATCGTGTGGGCGCCGCTCGCGCACCGTCTCGCGAGGGAGGCGGCGGAGCCGCATCCATTCTGGCTCGCACGCCGTCACGCGCCAGTAGAGTGAGCCGCATGAGCGACGCGGACGCGCTGGCGAAGGCGCAGGCGGAAGCACTGGCGGCGGCCGAGGAGGCCGAGCGGTTGCAGGCGGAGGCGGCCGAGGCCGTCCGGAGGGCGCAGGAGGCGTCGGCCGCGGCGGAGGCCCAGGCCGCATCCCTGCGGGAGGCCGCTTCGACCGCGGCGGCCGCGGCGACCGCTGCAGCGGCAACGCCCGCGGCTCCCGAAGCCGGCACCCCGCCGACCACCCCGCCGCCCCCGACCTCCGGCCCGCTGGACGCCGCAGAAATCGAGACCATCCGGGCCGGCTACGCGTTCGAAGGCGATGTGCTGGAGTTCGGCGCCCTCGTCAACGGCGATCCGCTGCCGGACGTACCGATCCGCATCCCGATCGCCATGACCAACCGTCACGGCCTCGTCGCCGGAGCGACCGGCACCGGCAAGACCAAGACGCTCCAGGTGCTCGCCGAGCAGCTCTCGGCGGCGGGCGTCCCGGTGTTCGCGGCCGACATCAAGGGCGACCTCTCCGGCATCGCGGCACCAGGCGAGGCGAACGACAAACTGCTCGAACGAACCCGCGGCATCGGCCAGGACTGGGCACCGCACGCGGCGACGACCGAATTCTTCTCGCTCGGCGGCGTCGGCCGCGGGGTGCCGGTCCGGGCGACCGTCGCCGGTTTCGGACCTCTGCTGCTGTCGAAGGTTCTCGGCCTGAACGCGACGCAAGAGTCGAGCCTCGGGCTGGTCTTCCACTACGCGGAGCAGGCAGGGCTGCCGCTTCTCGATCTCGCCGATCTGCGTGCCGTGCTGACGTACCTTGCGAGCGACGACGGCAAGGAGGAGCTGTCGGGGCTGGGCGGGCTGTCCGGTTCGACCGTCGGCGTCATCCTGCGCGAGCTGGTCGCCTTCGCCGACCAGGGCGCCGACGCCTTCTTCGGCGAGCCGGAGATCGACACGGCCGAGTTCCTCCGCACGGCTCCCGACGGCACGGGCGTCGTGAGCCTGCTGGAGGTGCCCGGCGTCCAGGACAAGCCGGCCGTCTTCTCCACCTTCCTCATGTGGCTGCTCGCCGATCTGTTCAACGACCTGCCCGAGGTCGGCGACCTCGACAAGCCGAAGCTGGTGTTCTTCTTCGACGAGGCGCACCTGCTGTTCCGGGATGCGTCGAAGGACTTCCTGGCGGCGATCACGCAGACGGTCCGCCTCATCCGCTCGAAGGGCGTCGGCATCTTCTTCGTCACCCAGACGCCGAAGGATGTGCCCTCGGAGGTGCTCGCGCAGCTGGGCTCGCGCGTCCAGCACCAGCTGCGGGCGTTCACACCGGACGACGCCAAGGCGCTGAAGGCCACGGTGTCGACGTATCCGACCTCCGGCTACGACCTCGGCCAGGTGCTGCAGTCGCTCGGCACCGGTGAGGCCGTCATCACGGTGATGAACGAGAAGGGCGCGCCGACGCCGGTCGCCTGGACCCGCCTCCGCGCACCGCAGGGCTCCATGTCGCCGGCATCGGAGCAGCAGGTGGATGCGACGATCGCCGCCTCCCCGCTGCAGGCGAGATACGGCACCCCGCTCGACCGCGACTCCGCCCGCGAGATGCTCGGCCGGAAGCTCGACGCCGCCGCGGCCGCCGCAGCGAAAGCGGAGGCCGAGGAGGCCGCGGCCAAGGCGGCCGCCGAGGCGCAGAAGGCGGCCGAAGCGCAGGCCAAGGCCGACGCGAAGGCGCGCGAGGCCGCCGAGCGCGCAGCGCAGAAGGAGTATGACCGCATCCTGCGCCAGACCTCGCCGCGCAGCACGACGCGGCGCGCCTCATCCGGCTCGTCGAAGACCGTCTTGGAGCAGGTGCTCGGCTCGAAGGCGACCCGCGACATCCTGGGCAGCGTGGTGGAGGGCATCTTCGGCACCCGCCGCCGTCGCTGAGCCGCGGCCGGAACGTGGAGCCGGGTCAAAGCCCGAGGAGCGTCCGTGCCCGCTGCGCCACACCGGCCGCCGAGGCGTGCGCGGCGCCGTCCTGCTCCGCCCAGACCGTGGACAGCGCGCCCCAGGCCAGCGCCCAGCGCAGCACCCTGTCCTCGCTCTGGCCGGTCTCCGCGGCGATCACCGCGACCGCGCGCTCCAGGCGACCCGGCGCGAGCGCCGTCGCGGGGTCGGGGTTGCAGAGGATGTTGGCCGCGTCGAAACCGGGGTCGCCGTGCAGCGGCTTCGGATCGATGGCCAGCCACCCGCGCGGCCCGAAGTCGAGCACGTTGCCGTGGTGCAGGTCGCCGTGCAGCACGACGTCCCCATCGGGATGCCGCAACAGCCCCTCGGCGACCCGCGCGGCGACGACGAACAGATCGTCGCCGGCCGCATCCCCTCTTTGCAGGAGATCGCGGAACCAACGACGGAGGTCGAAGAGGCCGTCCGGGCGCGGCCCGGTCCCCGCAGCATGCAGCCGACGGCCGGCCCGGCAGAGGATGCGCGTCGCCTCGTCGTCGCCTGCGGCGCCCGAGCGCGAGAGCTGCCCGAGGTCGCGGGCCCCGGTCGCACGCTCGAGGAGCACAGCATCCGCGTCGGCCTCGATGACGGCCGCGGCTCCGTCGCCGCTCCACCAGGCGATCACGGTTCCGCCCGCCCGTTCCTCCTCAGCGGTCGCGACTTTGAGGAAGAGGGGCTCCCCACGGTGCCGGACGAGCTGCAGAACGCTCGACGGCGTCGTGAAGGCCTCTCCGTCGGGGTCGAGCTGCCACCGCTCACGCCACGGCGCCAGCGCGGCGTCGAGGTCGGTCACTCCTGCCCCTCGGCTGCGGTGTAGGCGCCGGGCGTCGAGCCGATGACCGACTTGAACTCCCGGCTGAAGTGCGCCTGGTCGGCGTAGCCCAGCTCCGCGGCGAGGTCCGCGAGCGGGGGAGGGGTGCTCGATCGCAGGGCGGCGGCCGCCTCCTGCAACCGGTACCGCTGGATGAGCCACTTGGGTCCGAAACCGATGTGCCCGGCGACCAGGCGCTGCAGGTGCCGGACGCCGAGCCCGAAGCGGTCGGCGAGCTGCTCCACCCGCAGGAGGGTGCGGTCCTGCTCCACTGCCGCGACGATGCGGTCGACCAGGCGGGCGTCGTCATCCGGTTCGGGGATGCCGCCCAGCCACTCCTCGAACGCGGCGATCGCGCTCGCATCGTCGCCGTCGGCCATGCGCTCTCGGACGGCGGCGACCATCCCCGCCGCGCCCTGCCCGATCGGCAGCCGGTCGAGCGGGACGGAAGGCGGCAGGCCGCGCAGGGAGGTGCCGGCCCACCCTCGCGACACACCGGGATGAAGGAGCACGCCGAGCGCCCACCCCGAGCCCTCCAAGGTGCGGGAGCTCATCCCGCGGTGCGCCCGGTACAGCGCGGCGGACCGCTCCTCCACAACGAGGTTCGCCGTCGGGTACTCGAGCACGTCCTGTCGAATGCTCGTCCCGTCCGGGAGCTGCCAGCGGGGGAGCCAGTAGTGCCGCACGAACGCGGCCGCCCGGCCCTCGGCCGCGTGCCGCGCGATGGATACCGGGGCGGCCGGGGCGATCCGGCTGGGCGTGAGCAGACCCTTGCTGCGCGGCTCGACCTCGGTGCGCGGCGTCACGCTGTCATCCTGCCACGCCCGCTGGGTGCGGGGCGGGCGTCGACTCCGGCGGGGAGCCGTCGGCGGCTCAGCGACCGACCGGGATGCGCTCGAACCAGTAGAGCAGGCGTGGCCACGCGCGGCGCAACTGCCCGTGCGTCATGGGCTCCTCGGGCCGGGTGACGGGCACATCCAGCTCCTCCGCGATGCGCTCCATGTCGTCCGCGGACCAGAACTGACCGCGCATACGGATGAGAAGCCGCCCCTCGGGGGACGCCACGAAGAGCTGGGGGAGGACGTCGAGGGTGCTGCGCTCGTAGACCTGCACCAGGATCACAGCGCCCGCCTCGCCGTGGCCGACGCGTACCGTCCGCCCGAAGAATCCGCGCTCGCGCACGCCGTCCGGCCCGTAGGTGATGGTCGTGTTGAGGAACGATGCGACGCCGACGACTGTCGCCGCGATCACGACGAGGTGCGCGATGAGCACGAAGACCCAGGCCCCGGACGGGATGGTCAGCCAGTAGAGGACGGCGAACACCGGTGTGGTGAGCGCCAGCACCGCGACGATGCCCCGGGTGAACAGGTGCCGGTGCGGGCGGAGGACGGTCTCACGGGTCGCTGCCACATCCGTCCCCACCTCGGCTGGTTCACTCACCAGACGAGCCTCGCCCAAAGCGCAAGGGCTCGGTAGCGGCATTTTGGGGGACACCCATTCGTGGGACGGACGGCTCCCGTCGCCGCCCGGATCAGCCGGCGGCGGTGCGCACGAGCTCGCGGATGCGCTGCTCCTCCTCCGGTCCGAGGTCCAGGATGGCGAACGCCGTCGCCCACATGGGCCCGTCGTCCAGCTTCGCCGGGTCGTTGAAGCCGAGCGTGGAGTAGCGGGTCTTGAACTTCGACGCCGGCTGGAAGAAGCAGAACGTCTTGCCCCCGATGGCGTAGGCCGGCTGCCCGTACCAGAGCTTCGGCCAGACGTCCGGCACCGTCTCGGTGACGATCGAGTGGATGCGCTCGGCGAGAGATCGGTCGTGCTCCGGGAGCTCGGCGATCTTGGCGAGCAGGTCGCGGGTGTCGTCCTCGCGCGTGGTCTTGCCCTTGCGCGCGGTCTTCACCTCTTTCGACCGCTCCTTCATGGCGGCGCGCTCCTCGTCGGTGAAGGCGGGAGCCGTGGATGAGGTCTCGGTTGTCTTGGTCATAGTCCGACCGTAGAACGGGCGGGGTGCTGTGCGCTTCTCCGAAACTGCTCACCTGACCGCTATGCGGTCGCCGCGGACTTCCGCCCATCGGTCCGGGCGGTGCCCCGCTTGCGGACCTCGCGCAGCACGATCTGCTCGGGGCAGACCGTCGACAGGAAGTCGCCGACCGAGAGCGCCAGCCGTTCGCCCGCCAGCGAGTACAGGATGCGGTTCGCATCCCGTCGTTCGGTGACGAGGCCCGCCTGGCGGAGCACGCTGAGGTGCCGGGAGATGGTCGGCCCGGTCGCGTTGAAGCGGGCGGCGATCTCGCCGGCCGCGAGCTCCCCGTCTTTCAGGTCCTGCAGGATCTGCCGCCGGGTCGGGTGGGCCAGCGCGGCGAAGATGTCGCTCGCTGAGTCTGTCATGTTTGCACTATAGCATCATTGCTATATACAGTTTAGCTACATTGCTAATAAGCGAAGGAGTGAAGGATGCGAACAGCCATCACCGGAGGGACCGGCTTCATCGGCCGCCATCTCGCCGAGCGTCTCGGCGATGAGGCCGTCGTGGTCTCGCGCCGCACCGGGGTCCACATCGACGACGTGGATGCGCTCGCGGCGGCCTTCGCGGGCTGCGACACGGTCGCGCACTGCGCCGGGATCAACCGTGAGATCGGCGACCAGACGTTCCAGCGCATCCACATCGACGGCACCCGAGCCGTGATCGAGGCGGCACGGCGAGCGGGTGTGCGCCGCATCGTGATGGTCAGCTTCCTGCGGGCACGGCCCGACTGCGGTTCCGGCTACCACGAGTCGAAGTGGGCGGCGGAGGAGCTGATCCGGGCCTCAGGCATCGACCACACCATCCTGAAGCTCAGCATGGTCTACGGCCCCGGCGATCACATGGTGGATCACGTCACCCGCGCGGTCCGGACCCTCCCGGCCTTCGCGACGGTGGGGTTCCGCGAGCGGACCGTGCGCCCGGTCCCGGTCGATGACGCCGTCGACGTGCTGGTGGCGGCGCTGCAGGGCCGGGTCGCGGAGCCGACTGTCGCCGTGATGGGTGCAGAGGAGTTCACGCTCGGCGAGGCGGTGCGCCGCATCGCGCGGGTGGCCGGCCGTCGTCCGATCTTCTTCCCGGCGCCGGTCTGGACGATCCGCGCGCTGGCGCAGCTGACCGAGTGGACGATGGTGGTCCCGCTGGTGGCGAAGGCGCAGGCCCGGATGCTTGCAGAGGGCGTCGCGGAGTCCGCACCGCACGCTCCGGAGCTGCCGGCCGACCTGCGGCCGTCGCGTCCGTTCAGCGACGACAGCATCCGCGCCGCGATGCCCGAGGGTCGCTTCTCGCTCGACGACCTGCGGATCGTGCGTCGCCTTGGGCTCAGGCAGGCAGCGGCCCGGCGCGTCCGGCCGGCGGGCGCCTCCCGTCGCTGACCGACCCGCCGGCGCCCGGCCGGATTGTGTATTGACGCGGGTGGAGGGCCGGGTCCACCCTTGAGGCGAGCGGCGGGGGAATGGCTCGCGTCGCGGGGAGATCACGTGCCGTGCCCGGGGCACGACGCGTCTGCAGGAAGCCGTCATGCCTGAGCCGACGCGGAGACTCGCTGTGGTCGGGGGACTGGGAGTGTTGCCCTCCGTCCGGCTGTCGCTGCCGTCGCGCCGCTTGCTCGCCTTCCTCGCGGTCGCCGGCTCGGAGGCCTCCCGGGGTGTCGTCGCCGGCCGGTTGTGGGCGGACATCCCCGAGACACAGGCGCGGGCGAACCTCCGGCGCGCGATCTGGCAGTCGCCGGGAGGATGGGTGGTCGCCGACGGCGACGAGCTGCGTCTGGATGCCGAAGTCGACCTGACCCGGCTGCACGAGGTGGCGTGCGCCGCGATCGAGGGCGCCCCGCTGACGATGGACGAGATCGACCTGCTGTCGCGCGACCTGCTTCCTGGGTGGCATGAGGAGTGGGCGATCCCCGCGCAGGAGGCCTTCCACCTGCTGCGCGTTCAGGCCCTCGAGGCGGCGTGCGTGACCATGACCCAGCAGCGGATGCACGCACTCGCCACGCAGGCGGGCACGGCGGCGCTCGCGGCCGATCCGCTGCGGGAGTCCGCCGCCTACGCGCTGATCCTGGCGCATCTGCAGGAGGGCAACCGTCACGCGGCTGCCGTGCGGTTCCGGGCGTTCGCCCGCACCCTCGAGGAGGAGCTGGGCGTCGCGCCCGATCCGCGGCTTGCCCGCGCGGTCAACTCCGCCGTGGCGGTCCGCTCGCTCTGAGCCCGACCCGGCTGCGTGCAGGCGGCTGCCTGCGCGACGCTCCGACGACGCCGGAGTCACGTCGGCCGGACGCACCGCGGACGCGGCAGGCAGCGGCTACCGACGCCCGCATCCCTCCGGCGCGACGGCCGGCGCACGGAAGTCGGTCGCTCGCGGCCACGGCGGAGGACGGGTCGTCTGGTGCAGTGGGACCACGGGGTTCGGATGCCGCCGGAGGGAGTTCGCGCGATGACCATCATCACGAACGAGGAGCAGTTCACGCTGGAGAGCCAGCCGTTCGCCGAGGCGGCTCCCGGGGGCGAAGCGGAGCAGACCGAGTCCCCGACGTCCGAGGGAGCGACGTCGGAGAGCCTGGCGTCGTTCTCGCCGTGGGCCGAAGGGCTGACGCCGTTCTCCGAGGGAGAGTCGCCGGCGGGGGAGCAGGAGGCGCTGCTCGAGAGCGCGTTCGAGGCCGTGCGCGACGAGGCGTTCGACGAGGCCGTCTCCGAGCTGCTCGCCGAGACGGAGGACGCCGTCGGGCAGCGTTTCTCGGACGAGTCGCCCGCGACGGCGGGGGAGCGCGAGCGGCTCGCCGCAGCGCACCTGGCGCCGACGCAGTACGCAGCGGAGCGGTACCTGGAGCGGCTGAGCGAGGCGCTCGTCGGGCAGGACGTCGAGTCGCTCAGCGATGAGCAGCTCGACGAGCTGATGGATCGGGTGCAGCCGGAGCTGAGCGAGGTCTCGCCCGCGGGCGAGCAGTTCATCGGCGGTCTGATCCGGAAGGCCCGGAGTGCCGTCAGGTTCGTCGCCAACGCCGCCAAGAAGGTCGGCGCCGCCGCGGGAGGGCTGCTGACCGCGGGTCTGAAAGGTCTCACCAAGCTGGTGCGGCCGCTCCTCAAGCGGGTGCTGAGCTTCGCGATCGGACGCCTGCCCGCGCCGCTGCGCGCACCGGCCCGGCTGCTGTCGTCCAAGCTCTTCGGCGAATCCGAGGGCTTCGCCGAGACCTCCGCAGAGGCCGAGGCCTTCGAGGCGGAGCGCGAGGGCGAGGCCTTCGCGATCTCCCCGGCCGTGTCGCGCGATACCGAGGCGCTGACCGAGTCGTTCGATGCGGCACTCGCCGAAGCGCTCGTCTCCGGAGAGACGGGCGAGGTGGGCTTCGCCGGAGAAGGGGAGGCCGAAGCCGAAGGCGAGAGCGAGGCCGCTCAGGGCAGCTCGGAGCTCGAACTCCTCGCGGAAGCGCGCGGACGCCTCATCGATGCGCTCGCGGAGGCCCGCAGCGCCGATGAGGTCGCGCCAGCGGTCGAGCAGTTCATCCCGGCGCTCCTCGGAGCGCTCCGGATCGGCATCAACCTGGTCGGTCGTCCCCGTGTCGTCGGCTTCCTCGCGAAGTTCCTGGGGAAGCTGATCGGCAAATGGGTCGGCCCGCAGCTGTCCGGTCCGCTCTCCAACGCCATCGTCGACACCGGGCTGCGGCTCATCTCGCTCGAGCAGATCGAACCCGAACTGGAGTCGGAGGCCGTCCCCGCGATGCTCGCAGGCACGATCGAGGACACTGTGCGGCAGCTGGCGGAGACGTCCGAGTACGAGCTGGAGGACGAGTCGCTCATGCGGGCGGCGACGGCCCGGGCGTTCGACCGTTCGGTCGCCGCGACCTTCCCCCCGTCGCTCCTGCGCTCGGGAGTGCAGCGCGGAGCGCAGCTCGGCGGCCGGTTCGTCACGCGCAAGGCGCGTTCGCCCCGGCCCTACCGACGGTACAGCCGCTCGATCGACGTCGAGGTCACGGCGGGGATCGCCGACGCGATCGACACCTTCGGCGGTGTCAGCCTCGGGTCGAGCCTGCGCGCGGCCGGACTGACGCTGCCGGCGCGGGTGCGCATCCATCTCTTCCAGGCGACCATCGGCACGTCGTTGCGGCGGATCGCGGCCATCGAGCGGACGCGCAGCGGTGTCCGCCTCTCGAGCTCGCAACTGCACCCGCTGACGCCGAGGGCCGCTGGACTGCTGCTGAAAGACCCGGGGATGGGCGTCGCCGTGCCCGCGGAGTTCCTGCGCAGCCGCGCCCGCGTCGCCGCAGGGCAGCGGTTCTACTGGCTGGAGCCGCTCGACCAGACCCTGCTGCCGACCGTCGGCGGCCCGGGCAGGCGGAGCGGCGGGGAGCCCTCGCAGGGCTGGGTCGTGGTCGACACGCGAGCCTCCGTGATCCGGGTGGGACTGTTCTTCTCCGAGGCGGAGACCCAGACGATCGCCGCCGCCATCCGGGAGGGACGGTCCGAGGCCGTGCTGCTGCCGGCGCTGACGAAGGCCTACGACGGCCTCGCGCGCCGCTTCGCGCAGCGGACCGGCCGGCTGCGGATCCGCGCCGAGCTGGAGCAGTCCGAGGCCGTCTCGCGGCTACCCCGGGTGCTGGACCGCATCCCTCCGGGGGCGGTGGCCGGACTCACCGTCGCCCTGCGGCGCTGGCTGCTGCCCGCCTTCGCGATGTGGTCGCGCGAGGGCAGCGCCGAGTTCGCCCGCGCATCGGCCGACCCGCGGAACGGCGTGACCGTGACCGCCACCATCCGGTCCGCACCCGGCCTCGACCTGGTGCGGCAGGCGGCCTCCGGCGCGTTGAGCGCCGCGTCGCTCGCCGCTCTCGCGTCGGGGAGGGCCTTCCGCGGCGCTCCCGCGATCGCCGTCACCGCGCACCCCGGGCGGCGCCGGCCATGATCGCCGACGCCGCGACGCGAGCGGTCGCCGCCGACCTGGAGCGGCAGAGCGCGCACTGGGTCGCGGCTGCGACTACATTCCTCGACGCCGAGGAGTTCGCCTCAGAGGCCGCGTGGCGATCCGTCGAGACCTTCGTCGGGCTGCCCCTGCGGCGGCACCTGAAGGTCATCGTCGAGGAACTGATCGACATCGGCCGGGCGACGATCGCGCTGACCCGCGCCGCACGGCGGGATGCGCTCGCACTCCCCGAGGCGATGGCAGCGGTGCAGAAGCTGCGCCGCCGGTACACCCAGGTGGAGACCACCCTCGACTTCTTCGGCGACGCCGTCTCGTCGCGCACCAGCCCGCAGCTCCGCGCAGCGCTTCAGGCACTCGACGCCCTGGCCGGAGCCAGCATCGCGCCCGTGCTCACCCGCGCCGGGCTCGCGCCCATCCCGGTGCTCACCTATGTCGACAAGGGGATGGGGGCCTCCATCCTGCGCGCCGACATCCGGCTGTGGGCGCCGGGCAGTATCAACCCGGTCGCCGCGATCAAGATCGTGCGGCACAACCTCTACCGGCCCACATCGCTGTTCCACGAGGCCGGCCATCAGGTCGCCGCAGTGACCGGCTGGGTGCCCTCCCTCCAGGAGTCGTTGGGGCGATCGCTCGCCGGGGATGCGGAGTTGCGCGCGATGTGGCTGCCGTGGGCCTCGGAGATCGCGGCCGACGTCTTCGCGTTCGCGCACACCGGCTACGCGTCGGTCACGGCCCTGTTCGATGTGGTGGGGGATGCGCGCACGCTCCTCCGCTGGCCGATCGGCGATCCGCATCCCGTCGGCTGGCTGCGCACTCTGCTGGGCTGCGCGATGTGCCGTGCGGCGTTCGGCGCCGGGCCGTGGGACGACCTCGAAGCCGCCGTCGTGACGGGGTTCCCGCTGCGCCGGGCCGACCCGACGGTGCGCGCGCTCCTCGAACGCTCGCGCAGCCGGATGCCGGGCATCGCGGTCGCGTGCCTCACCGCTCCCGTCCCCGGACTCGGCGGCAGCCCGATCGGGGCCGCGGTCGACCCGGCGCGCGTCTCGCCCGCCGCACTGGCCGAACTGGATCGGACCGCCGGGGCCGCCCTGTGGACCTCGCCGCATTGGCGGCGCACCGAAGGGATCCGCATCGTCGCCCTCGCCGGGCTGCGTGAGGCGGAACAGCCCGACAAAGCCTCCGCGTGGATCGCGCGGGCCCGCGAATGGATGACCGCGACGCCGCTCGCGGCGTGACCGCCGACGGCGAGGCCGCCGGCACTTCAGACAGAGAGATCGGAGACGAAATGGCCCAGTCAGCTCCCCCGGGAGGAGGATCCTCGGGGTCCTCGGGACGCCAGAACACGACGCAGCGACTCGAGGCGATGGAGGCGCTGATCGCCGTCGAGACGGCGCGGCTGGCCGAAGAGCGCGAGGCGCTCCGCCAGGAGTACGAGCAGCTGCGCAGCGAGCAGTCCCAGCTCCGCCGCGAGTACGAGGACCGCCAGCGCGACCTGTTCCTGGTCAGCGGCCTGGATGCGATCAGCACGGTGCTCGAGAACGGCTTCGAGCAGGTGATCGGGCAGCTCGAGCCGCTGACCGAGTTCCGGCCGCCGAGCGGGGAGACCCCGCTCCCTCTGCCGACCCAGTACCGCTTCGCGTCGCTGCAGGCGACGCAGCAGCGCATCCAGGCCGACTCGTACCAGGTGCCGCTGGGCGAGTACGACGTCGGCTTCCTCAACGACCCGCGCGACCGGCCGGACACCGGCGCCGCCGGCTCGGCCGGCTACACCCAGGAGGGAATGCCGTCATGATCCCGCAGCTCACCAACCGTCTGCTCTCGCCGCCGTCGGCGCCCGGGCCCGTCCTCCCGATCGGGAACGCCGCAGACGCGGCCGCCGCTGTGCTGAAGGCCGATCCGCTCGACCTCGTGCTGTACCTGGAGGAGGTGTGGGACAGCGCCGACGTCTGGGCGCCGAACGGCTACCGCGCCGGACCGGCCCGCAGCGCCCTCTTCGCCACCGGTCAGTTCGCGGGCTACGTCCCGGTCGCGGGGCCGGCCTGGGACCACTTCCTGTCCTCGTACGTGCTCGAGAACACCCGCATGGTGCAGATCTTCGCCCGTGTCGTGAAGGAGTACCGCACGGGCGAGAGCCTCGGCGTGCCGTCGATCGCGACCCAGCGCTGGCTGGACACCACGGAGGCGCTGCTCCTCGGCGCATGGAATCCGCTGCCGCTCTGGCTGAGCACCAGTTCTGTGCGCACGGACCCCGAGGCGGTGCGCCGGAACGCGTACTGGCGGATGTTCGGGATGGACCTGTCTTTCGGGATGGACGACAACCGGCCGGCGACCTACGCCCGCTCCACCGCATCCAACTCGACGTTCGTCCGGCTGTTCGAGGAGCTGCTGTACGAGGTCTGGCAGGCGATGGTGAACCTGCGGAACGTCGCCGGCGTCAACTCCGCCGACAACGACCGCATCTACGCCATCGCCCAGGAGCTGAAGTACATCCTCCGATCGCGGCGGCAGAACGCCGTGCTCGCGCGCGAGGAGTTGGCGGCCGCCACGGTGGTCGGCTGGCTGAACCTCACACTGGACTCGAACACCTCCGTCATCACCGACCTCAAGTCCCAGGCGACGAGCGCGGGCGACCGCCTGCGGCTGGTCGGCGAACGGGTCGGCCTGGCGGCGCACTCGAAGTCGACGTCGCTCATCACGATGGCGCAGGACCTGTCCATCTTGATGAGGACCATCGAAGCCGACATCGTCACCGGGCCGGAGTTCGCGTGGGTGCTCTACGACACTGTCGCGCCCGGTCCGTCGCCGGTGCAGCCGCTCGGCTCCTACACGCGCCGGGTCATCACCGAGTGGTCCTCGGCCGCCGGCCGCGACCTGAAGGCCCGCAAAGCGCCGGTGGACACCCAGCAGCGCCGGCCCGCGGCCCTGGCACGCTGAGACGGAGGCGATCATGCCGACGCAGACCTTCGACGAGCAGCCGGTGCCCGGCGGGTTCGAGTCGCCGTTCGAGGTGACGCCCGGCGAGCGGTTCACCGTGAACGAGAGCGGATTCACGGCGGACGAGTCCGAGGAGTACGAAGGATACGAAGCGTTCGAGGGATACGAGGGCTTCACGCTCGAGGGTCCCTCCGCGGAGAGCGAGACGTTCCCCTCCGGGCTGGTGCTCTCGGAGACGACCGGCGCGACCGGCCCCGGGCAGGAGCACTGGGACCCGAACGACACCGGGATCCCGCTGCTCTCGACCGGCCCCGCTGTGCGATCGCAGAAGGTGTCGCGCAACTTCACCGTCGGCGAGTTGGTGCGCAGCGGCGGCGTGTACGCCGATCCCGCCCGCATCGCTCCGGCGCTCGTCGACCTGCTGCAGCGCATCCGCGACCGCGCAGGCAGGGCGGTGCGGATCACCTCCGGCTACCGATCGTGGAAGCGGAACGGCGTCGTGTACA
The DNA here is from genome assembly GCF_000383315.1 of Cryocola sp. 340MFSha3.1. Taxonomy (NCBI): domain Bacteria; kingdom Bacillati; phylum Actinomycetota; class Actinomycetes; order Micrococcales; family Microbacteriaceae; genus Cryocola; species Cryocola sp. 340MFSha3.1. Next base: position 1,276,708 of record NZ_KB911087.1, on the reverse strand, counting down.
AGGGCTACGGCAAGCCGCCGACCCTGAGCCGCCACTGCTCGGGTCAGGCCGCAGACATCCGGATCTCCGGTTACAGCGGGATGCAGATCGCCAAACTCGCGATCGACGTCTGGGGACCGACGATCGGGGTCGGGATCGGCGGCGACTACGCCCACGTCGACGTGCGGCCGAGGTGGAGTCGCTGGACCTACCTGAAAGGGGAGGCGAACCGGCGTGCGATCGCCGAGATCGACGCGTATCGCGCGGCGAAGAAGGCAGGGAAGCTCCCGCAGCCGGTTCCGGTGCCCGTCCCTCCCGTGCCCGTCCCGATCGTCCCCATCCCCATCGTCCCTGGCGCAACGGGAGCCGGCGGCCTGGTGATCCGCAGATCGCCGCTGCTCGCGTCGCACCGCGGCACGCATCCCGATCTGATCCTCGGCTGGAACGCGATGAGCTCGCCGACGGCGATCGACGTCGTCGTCCATCTGCACGGCTTCTCGGCGAGCGGTGCCGCCATGCGCGTCGACACCGAGAAGCTGCCGGTGAGCGGTCTCGGGCTCGGGAGCCGCGCCCGCCCGACGCTGACGATCCTGCCGCGCGGCGACTACTTCGGTGGGGACTCGGGGCGCGGCTACGATTTCCCCGCGCTGACACCCGCCGGGCGGCTGGACGCGTTGATCGCGTCGGCGTTCGCCGCGTTCACCGCACGGACCGGCGTGGGAGCGCCGCGGGGCCGTCTCATCCTCACCGCGCACTCCGGCGGCGGGAAGGCGCTCCTCGCGATCCTGAACCACACCGATCCCGACGAGGTCTTCGTGTTCGACGCCCTCTACCAGCGGGCGACGGCGCTCGGCGCGTGGATGGAGAGACGCGTCGCCAGGCACATCGCGTCGCCCTCCGCGCCTGCCCCGGCGCTGCGTGTGCTGTACCGCGCCGACGGCAAGAAGTCGACGCAGCCGTCGAGCGAGGCACTCGCCCGGCAGCTCGCCGCCGTGCTCTCCGTTCCCGCCGCCGCGCCGTTGCGACCGCGGTTCCGGGTGGAGCGCACCACGGAGCAGCACGGGACGATCCCGAAGAGGTACGGGAGCACACTGCTCGGGGACGCGGGCGCCGACCTGTCGGGGACCAGCCCGGTGCCCGGTGTCCAGCAGGAGGCGTTCGACGGACAGGAGTCGCTGGCCTGGGATGCGTACGAGGGCCCGTATCCGGGCGAGAACCTGGACGAGGGCGAGTTCTTCGAACCCGAGTACTACGCGGAGTCGTTCGCCCTGGAGGGGCTCGACGAGGGCGAGGCCGAGTATCTGGACACCGAGGGGGAAGGGTACGACGAGGCGGAATCGGAGTCTGAGGGTTTCGAGGAGGCGGAGGGGTTCGACGAGGCGGAGGCCTTCGATGAAGGTGAGGCCTTCGACGAGGGTGAGGCCTTCGACGAGGGCGAGAGCTTGGATGAGGCCGAAGCCTTCGACGAGGGCGAGAGCTTGGATGAGGCCGAAGCCTTCGACGAGGGCGAGAGCTTCGACCAGAGCGAGGCCGGGGAGGCGGAGTCGTTCGACTCCGAGCGCGGCCACGACGAGTGGTCGGAGACCGAGCAGTCCGGCTCCGAGGCCTTCACGCCCGCGGCGATGGTGGCGGAGGAGTCGGAGGACGAGGACGGCGAGTCGGAGGGCTTCGAGGGGCTGGAGGAGGGGTTCGTCACGACCGGCGTCGTCTATCCGTCCGGTCTGGTGCTCGCGCCCGCCCCCGCATCCATCGCCGCGGCTCCGGGATACGCCGACCCGAACAACACGGGCGTCCCGCTGGTGGCGACGCCGCCGTCGACCCACCGGCAGAAGTTGGCGACCAACTTCGTCGTCCGCGAGCTGGCGTCGAGCGGAGGAACGGCGTCGCCGTACTCGCGCATTTCGCCCGAACTGGTCCGCGTGCTCCAGGCCATCCGCGCGCGCCTGGGGCGCCCGGTGTACGTCGACTCCGGCTACCGGCGGTGGGCCCAGGCGCTGGCCGTCGCGGAGGCGCGCGGCGGCCATCCGAAGAACACCCGGCACGCCTCGGGCCAGGCCGCGGACATCCGCGTGATCGGACTGACGGGCACCCAGCTGGCGCAGGCGGCGATCGACGCTGTCGACGACGACCTCGCGCTCGGCATCGGCGGCAACTACCTCCATGTGGACGTCCGCGGCACCTGGAAGCTGTGGACGTACCTCCCGGGGGCAGCGGGCCTGGCGGCGAAGCAGGTCGTCCTCGCCCACCACGTCGCGAAAAAGGGCAAGAAGAAGCCGCAGCCCCATCCGAACCCGCAGCCGAAGCCTGCTCCGACGCCGGTCGTCGACGACCGGTTCCGGATCATCAAGCCTGCGTTCATCGCGGCGACCGACCCCGCGGCGCGGGCCGCCGTGCTGCAGCGCGGCATCGCGTTCGCCCGCACCCACGCCGCGCAGGCCCGTCGTGACGCCGGCAGACCGACCAGCCGGACCTCGGCGTCCCGGCGGAGGATCGCCGCCGAGACCGGTGTGGACGCGGAGCGCAACCCGTACGCCGCGAACTCCACCGACGACCGGTTCGAGCAGGCGTATCGGGCGTGGGCGGAGAACCCCCTGCAGTCGGTCGAGCCGTGGACGCTGATGGCCCTCTGGGTGAAGGAGGGCCTCGGGCAGCCGCAGGTCGCCGGCGAGGTCGTCGCGACGAGCCCGGCGGACGCCCGCTCGATCTGGCGCTCGCGCTGCTACTTCGTCAACATGGGAATCGACCACTACATCCTGCTGAAACCCAAGCAGCCGAACCGCGACAACGAGATCGACGACCGGCCGGGCACCGGTACGCAGCACGACGCGATCCTGCGCGCTGCGGTCGCACAGCATGTCACGGCGGGGAGGCTGCCACGGGATGTGTCGGCGGAGATCGATTCCCAGCTGACGGTGAGCCGCGTTCCGGGGACCACGGACCGGTTCAGCGTGGTCCCCACCACCCGGTTCTTCGTCCTGTCGCTCATGCTGGTGGACGCGTTCTGGCGGCAGAACAGGGCCGACGTCGTGGCGGCGCCGGAGATCGCGGCGTCCACGCCGACCCCGCTCGACCTCGACGGTCTCACCTACATGCGATGGAACATGGTCGCTGAGTCGTTCCGGAAGTTCCGCCGCCGGGACATGTCCACGAGTGCCGATCCGGACGGCACCATCCCCACGCTGCCGGTGTGGGCTTTCCACCGAACGCCGAAGGAGGGCCAGTTCCGGCAGTCCCGCATCAATGCGATCAAGCTGCAGCACCTGATCTCGGTGCTCCAAGAGGCGTACGACGGCTGAGACGCCGGACGCGGAGCAGCCCGCGGTCAGGCCGCGGGCGTCACCCGCCCCTCGAGAGCGGCGCGGTACCGCGCGTACTTGCGCGAGCCGACCCACCGCCAGGCCAGGGCGACCGGTGCGGGGAGGTTCTTCCCGAGCCATTCCTTGCCGCCGTCCGGCTGCGCGGCGAGGATCGCTCCCAGCATGTTCCAGGTCTGACCCTTGGGCGTGCTGGCGCGTCCGTGCTTCGCGAACCACTCGACCTCGGGCTCGGTGAGCGTGTACTCCATCACTGGGACGATGTTCGCCTCCTCGTCGGGGAGGTGCTCCGCCAGCGCGGCGTTGATGCCCGTCAGCGCCGCCTGCACCGGCGCGGCCGTCGTCGCGCCCGGCGCCGCCCTCCATGCAGGGACCGCGCGGTCCAGCTCCTGAAGGTGGACGAGCATCGCGGCGTGCTGCTGTTTCATCCGTTCGACGTGCAGGGCGCAGGAGGGACGCCTCTCGTCGATCGCCGGCCATAGCCGGGCGTCCTCTCCCTCGTGATGGCCGTGGAGCGAGACGGACACGAGGTCGAGCTGCGAGGCGACGACGTCCGCGTGGGCGATGTCGCCGTCGGCCACACCCTCGACCAGGCCGGGAGCCTCGGCGAAGGAGTGGCGGAACAGCCGATGGATCTCGATCATCCCGCTCGCGTCGCAGGTCTTCGGGCCGGTGAGGGGAGGTTCGCCGGAGGAGGGCAGGGAGGTCGCCGACATGGCGGAACTCTACGACCCCGCGGCGGGATGCGCGCTCCCCAATTTCCCGCGACGAGCGGCGTCCGATGCTCACCGTGCGCTCTCGCCGGGCGTGAGTAGCATCCACAACGTGACCGCAACCCTCCCGACCGACGCCGAACGTCGACTCGCCCTGCGGCGGATGAAGGCCCTCGCGACGAGCCTGCTCGCCGTGGCCGCCGTGGTGTTCGCCATCGCCTTCGCACTGCAGGACCGCTACCCGTGGCTCGGGTTCGTGCGCGCCGCCGCCGAGGGGGCGATGGTGGGCGCGCTCGCGGACTGGTTCGCCGTGACCGCCCTGTTCCGGCATCCGCTCGGGCTCCGCATCCCGCACACGGCGATCATCCCGACCCGTAAGGACGAGATCGGGGCGACCCTCGGCGACTTCGTCGAGACCAACTTCCTCTCCGACGAGGTCGTCGCCGGCAAGCTTCGGGGCATCGACCTCGCCGGGGCGGTCGCCGACTGGCTCTCCGAGCCGCAGAACTCGCGCCGCGTGGTGGCGGAGTCCTTCCGTGGCATGACCGGGCTGGCCGCGCTGCTCGACGACGATCGGATGCGGGAAGCCATCGAGGGTGTCATGCGCACGCACGTGGTCGCGCCCGAGTGGGGTCCGCCGCTCGGACGGCTCGGGGAGCGTGTGCTCAGTTCGGGCGGCCACCATGAGGCGGTCGACCTGCTGCTGGACCGGCTGGATGAGTGGCTCGCGGCGAATCCGGAAGCGTTCGGACCTGTGGTGTCGCGGCGCCTCCCGTCATGGCTGCCGTCGTTCGTGGATCGTGTGATCGACGAGCGTCTCCATGCGGAGGCGCGCCGGTTCGTCCGCGAGATGCGGGACGACCCGGACCACCGCCTCCGTCGCTCGCTCGACGACTACCTCGCTCAGCTGACCGACCGGCTGCAGCACGACGAGGCGACCATCGAACGCCTGGAGGCGGCGAAGGGCCGCGCGTTCGACGACCCGCGGATCCGCGAGCTCGCCGCATCCACCTGGTCAGCCGCACGCACGGCCGCGCTGGATGCGCTCTCGGAGGAGGACAGCGACCTGCGCCGCCGCGCGGAGGCCTTCGTCGCCGACGTCGCCCGCCGCGTCCTGGCCGACGACGACATGCGGGCATCCCTCAACACCCGGCTGACCGACGCCGCCCTGCACCTGGTGACGAACTACCGCAGCGACATCTCGCACGTCATCACCGAGACGGTGCAATCGTGGGATGCGGCCGAGACCACCGACAAGATCGAGACCCAGGTCGGCCGCGACCTGCAGTTCATCCGCATCAACGGCACGGTCGTCGGCGCGCTCGCGGGCCTTGCGATCTACGGTGTGGCGACGGGTATCTCGGCGCTGCTCTAGCGTCGGAGGGTCTGCCCACGAACGGGATCGAAAGCGGAGACGAATGAGCCAGATCGGACCACACCTGCGAACGTTGATCGAGCTCGGCAGCGCGCCGATCGAGGGTCAACTCGTCGTGCAGGATTCGACGCTCGACGATCTCGGCGGATCATCGGAGCTCCTAGCGCTTCTCGGCGCGCGGAACGGCTTCTATGCGTTCGAATCCGCCCTGCTCGTAAGGGGATTGGGCGCCGACGCGGTGGACATCCGCGCATGGAACCGGAAATCGCTCTGGAGAGATTCCTACGATGGTCTCGATCACGGCCTCACATTCTTCGCCGAGGACGTTTTCGGTAGCCAGTTCGGGTTCGCCGGATCCGACGTCGTTGCGTTCGACGCGGAAACGGCGGAGCGCGTCGTCATCGCCGACTCCCTCGACGCGTGGGCGGCCGAGATCCTGCGTGATTACTCCCTTCTCACCGGCCATCCACTCGCGCACGCGTGGCAGCAGGAGCATGGCGCACTGACGCCCGGGTACCGCCTCGTCCCGACGGTGCCGTTCGTCCTGGGCGGCGATTACGCGCTTTCCAATCTCGGCCCCGTGCGCGACGCCGAGGCGATGCGAACCCGAGGCGCGTTGGCGAAGCGAATCCACGGAGCGCCTGACGGGACGTCTGTCGAGATGGGCATCTGAGGCGCTGCTTCACCTGACGAGAAACGAGCCGTCACGCGCGGAGTCAATTGGCGGAGAATGGGGGATTCGAACCCCCGAGGGCTTGCACCCAACACGCTTTCCAAGCGTGCGCCATAGGCCACTAGGCGAATTCTCCTGGTCGTCGCCATTCGCTGTCGCGGCCGGCGGCTCCCAGTATCTTACCCGAATGCCGGAGGGCCTCGCGCACACGGCTCCCATCCGTAGCCGCTACAATCGTTGATGGCTCCCCACGTGGCGCCATCCAGGCCAACTCCCCCAGGGCGGAAACGCAGCAAGGGTAACCGGGCTCTGGCGGGTGCGTGGGGAGTCTTTTCATGTCCAGCCGCGTGTCACCGCCGCCGCGTATATTGTGGCCACCAGTGCCGGACCTTCTACGCCCTGTAGAATGGTCCGTGTCTTCCGTGGAGCGATGGAGGGACGGGTGCCGCAGTGACCGATCAGCTGACCGAGCTGTCGACCGAGGCGTACGTGGTGGGCTTCCCGCTCGTGTTCGACCTGGAGCAGGTCGTCCGGTTCACGGAGGAGGGCATCGGGTCGGTTCCTCCGACGCCATACAACTCGTTCGGGCACGCGCGCGAGCTGGCCGGACCCGACGACACGTTCGTGTCGATCAACAACGACACCGTGTACTCGATCGCCCAGGTCGATCTGGGGGTCGGGCCGGTGAGGCTCAGCGTCCCCGCAGCCGGTGACCGCTATTTCGTCCTGCAGTTCGTGGACGCGTGGACCAACAACTTCGCCTACATCGGCACCCGGGCCACCGGGGGAGAGGGTGGCGAGTTCCTGCTGCTGCCGCCCGACGACGAGGCCGCGCCCGACACCTCCGGACTCCCGGCCATCCGCTTCCCCACACGCGTTGCGACGATCGTCGGACGGTGGGCGGTCGACGGCGCCGATGACCTCCCTGCCGTCCACGCGCTGCAGGACGCACTGATGTTGACGCAGCTGCACCAGACCCTCGTCCCGCCGCAGGGCGTCCCGGCGGTGGACGGCGGCCAGGGCGAAGCGCTCGACTTCTTCGAGAAGCTGCGGGTGTGGTCGCAGGCCTTCCCGCCGGCGCTGCGCGATCGGCCCGCGCTCGAGTCGTATGCGCCGCTCGGGCTGGTGAGCCCGTACACGATCGTCGAACAGCCGGAGGGGGTGCGCCAGGCGCTCGCCGCCGGGTACGCCCTCGGCAAGGACGCACTGGAGTCGGCACTGCGCACCTCCGGGACGCTGACCGACCACTGGGCGGTCAACCTCCACGTCTTCGACTACAACCTCGACTTCTTCGAGCTGGGGGCCATCGACGCGCCCGAGTGGAAGCTGGACGACCCGCGCACCCGGTACGCGCACCGCGCTGCGGCGGCGCTCGGCGGGCTGTGGGGCAACCACGCCTACGAAGCGGCCTACATCATGACCTACGAGGACGCCGACGGCGAGCCGCTCAGCGGCGAGCACGTCTACCGCCTCCGGCTGAACCCCACGCCGCCGGTGGGCGCCTTCTGGTCACTGACCATGTACGACCTCCCGCACTACTACCTCGTCGCCAACCCGATCGAGCGCTACTCGGTCGGCGACAGGACCAGCGGGCTCGTGTACGACGACGACGGAGGACTGACCATCACGATGAGCGCCACCCGACCGACCGATGAGAAGGCGGCCGCCAACTGGCTGCCCGCACCGACCGGACGTTTCCGCCCGATCCTCCGCCTGTACCTGCCGGGTGACGAGGTGCTGGACGGGCGTTACGGCATCCCGGCGATCGAGCGGATCGGCTGACGTGGCGCGCTCCATCTACATCACCTCCGCCGAAGGGCACACCGGCAAGTCCACCGTGGCCCTCGGCGTGCTCGAGTCCCTGCGTCACTCGGTCGAGCGAGTGGGCGTCTTCCGCCCGATCGCGCGGTCGACCGACGAACGCGACTACGTGCTCGAGCTTCTTCTCCAGCGGATCACAGCGGACATCTCGTACGAGGACGCGCTCGGCGTGACCTACGACGACGTCCACGCCGACGCGGATGCGGCCCTCGCCGAGATCGTCCAGCGCTTCCGCGCGGTGGAGGCGCAGTGCGACACCGTGGTCATCCTGGGCTCCGACTACACGGACGTCGGCAGCCCGACCGAGCTCGGGTACAACGCCCGGATCGCCGCGAACCTGGGCGCGCCGGTGCTGCTCGTTCTCGGCGGACGGATAGGCCAGGGTTTCGGGGAGCGCCTCGGGCAGGCCGACCCGCGCTCGCCGGAGGAGCTCCGCCAGCTGGCGGAGATCGCCGTCGCCGAGCTGCGGACGGAGCACGCCGGACTGCTCGCGGTCATCGCGAACCGGGCGGACGACGGGATGCTGGATGAGATCGTCGCAGCGGTCGGGTCGGTCGTCGGTGCGGCGGCGGCCGCGGCCGGCAGTGCGGACCGTCCGCCGGTGTGGGCGATCCCGGAGGACCCGTTCCTGGTGGCGCCGAGCATCCGCTCCATCATGGAGGAGACCGGTGCGACCCTGATCGCCGGCGAAGAGGCGCTGCTCACCCGCGAGGCGCTGGGCGTGGTCGTCGCCGGGATGTCGATGAACAACGTGCTCCCGCGCCTGGTGGACGGCGCGGTCGTCGTCGTGCCGGGCGACCGCACCGAGGTGCTGCTGGCCGTGCTGATGGCGAACGCGTCCGGCACCTTCCCGTCGATCGCGGGCATCGTCCTCAACGGCGGGTTCGACCTGCCGGAGCCGATCCAACGGCTGCTCGCCGGCCTGCGGTCGCCGCTGCCGATCGTGCGGACCGGGCTCGACACGTACGACACGGTGGTGCGGATCACGCACGCGCGCGGCCGGCTCGCCGCCGACTCGCAGCGCAAGTACGACACCGCGCTCGCCCTGTTCGAACGGCACGTGGATGCGGGCGCGCTCCTCGCCCGCCTCAACGTCTCCCGGCACGACGTCGTCACCCCGCTCATGTTCGAGTACGACCTGATCGAGCGCGCGCGGGCGGCGAAGAAGCACATCGTCCTGCCCGAGGGGGAGGACGACCGCATCCTGCGTGCCGCCCACACCCTGCTGGCGCGCGGGGTCGCCCAGTTGACGATCCTCGGCGAGCCGTTCGAGGTGCGATCGCGGGCGATCGAGCTGGGTCTCGACCTCTCCGGCGCGGAAGTGCTCAGCCCGTTCGACGATGTGATGCGGCTGCGGTTCGCGACCGAGTACGCCCGGTTGCGCGCGCACAAGGGCATCACGATCGAGCAGGCGTCCGACACCATCACCGACACGTCCTACTTCGGCACGATGATGGTGCACCTGGGGCTCGCCGACGGGATGGTGTCCGGCGCCGCGCACACGACGGCGCACACCATCCGGCCGGCTTTCGAGATCATCAAGACGACGCCGGGCGTCTCGGTCGTGTCCAGTGTCTTCCTGATGGCCCTCGCCGACCGCGTGCTCGTCTACGGGGACTGCGCCGTCATCCCGGACCCGACCTCCGAGCAGCTGGCCGACATCGCGATCTCGTCCGCTCGGACCGCCGAACAGTTCGGGATCGAGCCACGCGTCGCCATGCTGTCATACTCGACCGGCGACTCCGGCGCCGGGGCGGACGTGGAGAAGGTGCGGACGGCGACGGAGCTGGTGCGGGAGCGCGCGCCGCAGCTCGCGGTGGCCGGCCCCATCCAGTACGACGCGGCGGCGGATGCGGCGGTCGGTGCCGCCAAGATGCCCGGATCGGAGGTGGCCGGGCGGGCGACCGTGTTCATCTTCCCGGACCTCAACACCGGCAACAACACCTATAAGGCGGTGCAGCGGAGCGCGGGCGCCGTCGCCATCGGTCCCGTCCTGCAGGGCCTCCGGAAGCCGATCAACGACCTGTCCCGCGGCGCGACCGTCGACGACATCGTCAACACCGTGGCGATCACGGCGATCCAGGCGGCGCTGTCATGAGCGCCGTCCTGGTCGTCAACAGCGGTTCGTCGTCGTTCAAGTACCAGCTGATCGACAGCGAGACCGAGGAGTCCCTGGCCTCCGGGCTGGTGGAGCGGATCGGCGAGTCGAGCGGGCACACCACGCACCGCGGGCCGAACGGCACGAGCGAGCGCACACTCGAGATCCCGGACCACACGGCCGGGTTCCGCGCGATGCTCGACGCGTTCGCGGCGGAGGGCCCCAGCCTCGACGAGAACCCGCTGGATGCGGTCGGCCATCGCGTGGTCCACGGCGGCAAGCGCTTCTTCGAGCCGACGATCGTCACGCCGCTCGTCGAGATCAACATCGAGGACCTGTCCGACCTCGCGCCGCTGCACAACCCCGCGAACCTCGAGGGCATCCGTGCCGCCAAGAAGGCGTTCCCGGACGTGCCGCACGTCGCGGTGTTCGACACTGCGTTCCACCAGACACTGGCGCCGGAGGCGTACACGTACGCCATCGACGCCGACCTGGCCGAGCGCCATCGTGTGCGGCGGTACGGCTTCCACGGTACGTCGCACAAGTACGTCTCCGAGACGGTGGCGGATGTCGTCGGACGGCCGCTCGGCGAGCTGCGCCAGATCGTCCTGCACCTGGGCAACGGCGCGTCGGCGTGCGCGATCGACGGCGGCCGCTCGGTGGAGACGTCGATGGGCATGACGCCGCTGGAGGGCCTGGTCATGGGGACGCGGTCGGGCGATCTCGACCCGGCGGTGCTCATCCACCTGGCGCGGCGCGCGCAGCTGTCGACTGACGACCTTGACGAATTGCTGAACCGTCGGAGTGGCCTGCTCGGTCTCTCCGGCCGGGGCGACATGCGCGATGTCCGTCAGGCGGCGGGTCGCGGGGATGACGCTGCGCGCCTCGCTCTGGATGTGACGGTTCACCGACTGAAGCACTACATCGGTGCGTACACGGCGCTGCTCGGGCGCCTCGACGTGCTGACCTTCACGGCCGGAGTCGGCGAGAACGACGCAGCGCTCCGTGCGGAGGTGCTCTCCGGGCTGGAGGTGCTCGGCATCCGGCTCGACCCGGAGCGCAACGCGAGCACGTCGCGCGACGCGCGGGTCATCTCGACCGACGACTCCGCCGTGACGGTGCTGGTGGTGCCGACGAACGAGGAGCTGGAGATATCCCGGCAGTCGCTCGAGGCGGTTCGGGCAGCGACCGGGGGCTGACGGGAGCAGAGAGGCCATGCGGCGACGGCGCGGCGACGGCGAACGGCACGGGATGCCGCGACGCGTGTCCGCCGCGCGCCGCCCCGGCCTGCTGCCGCGGATCGTGGCGGTCGTCGCCTCCGCACTCGTCGCGGTCACCGCGCTCGCCGGGTGCGCGACCGGGGACGTGGCGGCCGGCGCCCGGTTCGTGACCTCACCGCTCGTCCGCTACAGCGCCGTGCTCTGGCCCTTCCCACTGGAGCTGGTGGGCGCCGAGCCCGGGGCGCGGTTACGGCTGACCGCGCGGCTCGCCACGGCGCACGGCACCTGGACGTCGGCGGCGACCTACACGGTCCCGGCCTCGGGGACGCTCGACCTTGCGGCCGCCCGGCCGCAGCTCGCCCCGTTCACCGAGCCCGACTCGGCCGGGCTGTTCTGGACATTGCGCGGGCCGCAGCTGTCGGGTGAGGCGGCTGCCCGGCAGTGGATGCGCGACACCATCCGCGTCACCGTCGCCGCCTCCGACGCCGGCCGCGTCGTCGCCTCCCGATCGTTCGAACTCGACGGGCTGGCATCGTCCCTCGCGGTGCGCACCATCTACACGCGCGACCTCCGGCCGGCCATCGACCCGCGCTTGCCGCGGCAGACGCACGAGGACGTCGCACTCGCCACCTTCTACAGCGCGGCGAGCCTGGAGCACCCGCAGACGCCGGTGGTGCTGATGTTCGACGACGCGCGGCCGGGGGCGTCCGGCGACTACGTCGCCCCGGTGATCGCGCAGTTCGGCGCCTCGGTGCTGCGCATCCCGGTCGCCGCGGCGGCGGACGGCGTGCGTTCGACCGGCATCGTCGCGGACACGACCGTGCAGGCCGTGTTCGACTGGCTGTCGGAGCGCCCCGACATCGAGCAGGACCGCGTCTACGTCTACGGCACCGGGGCGGCCGAGCAGTTGGCCGTCTGGGCGGCGACACGGTTCCCGTCGCGCATCCACGGGCTGTTCGTCGCCGGGGGCGCGCCGGCGCTGCTGTGCCTGCCCGCGGCGCGGGTGGCCCCGGTCTTCGAGGACTCGTCCGGCCTTCCCTGCCTCACCGACGCGGAAACCGTCGTCCCCTCCGCGGTGCCGTCCATCGACGGCGTCGACGGCCCGGTCGTGCTGGCCTGCGGCACGCAGGACGCGACCTTGCCGTCGTCGTGCGCCTGGCAGCGCGCCCTGGCGGCCACCCGGGAGCCGCGCCCCGGCGACCGGACGATCTACGCCGACGGCGCGACGCATCCCGTCAGCGTGCCGCCGGGCCTGCCGATCGCCCTCCCGGCGACCGGCGGCCAGCCGACCGAGAAGGCCCGTATCGCGTTCTGGAACGCGGTCGGCCGCGACCTGCTCCGGGCGGTGCTCGGATGACCAGGCGGTGGGCGTGACCGGGCGGTGGGCGCTGCGACGGCTGCTGCGGGTCGCGGTGGTCGGAGCGGTGGCGGCACTCCTCCTCTCGGCCTGCGCGACGGGTTCGGGAGGGGGCGCGCGGTTCGTGTTCAGCCGGTTCGGTGACGGGATCACCGAGCCCGTCGGCATCCAGGTCGTCGGCCTGGAGCCGGGCGAGCCCGTCGTGCTCACCGCACGCGCGCACTCCAACGCCGGCTCGTGGTCGTCGCGGGCGGTTTACGCCGTTCCGCCCACCGGCAGCATCCGGCTGTGGTCGCAGGAGCCGACGGCAGCGCCCTACCCGCGACCGGACAGTTCCGGTCTGTTGTGGAGCCTGACGGGACCGTCGCTCAGCCAGCAGCAGCTGGAGGCGCAGTGGGTGTACAGCCCGCTCGACATCCGGTTCTCGGCCGAGCAGGCGGGACACCAGGTGGCCTCCGGCGAGCTCCACCGCACGCCGCTCTCGGCGGGGACCATCAGCCGGGATGTGCTGGGCAGCGATCTCATCGACACCGGCGACCCCGAGGCGTCCGGGCTCGCGCCGACGGCCACCGTCGGGACGCTGGTCGACTCGGTGCCGACGCCGGTCGACCTGCGTCCCGGCGTGATCGTCATCGACGGCGACGACGGCGGAGCGTCCGGCGCGTTCGTCTCGCGGCGGATCGCGTCGGCCGGCTTCCCCGTCGTCGTGCTGCCGGCGTTCGTCCCGGCCGGGCGCATCCCCGGATCCGCCGCGCTCTCGGTCGAGACGTTCGACGCCGTGCTGACCTGGTTCTCCTCTCTTCCCGTCGTGGATGAGGGACGCATCTTCGTCTACGGCACCGGTCGTGCCTCGTCGCTGGCCCTCTGGTTCGCCGCGAACGACCCGGATCGCGTCCACGGAGCGTTCGCCGCCAGCGGCGCGACGGCGTTGCAGTGCACGTCGTCCGCGGGCAGCCCGCTGCTCATCCAGCACGGGAGGGCGCTGCCGTGCGCCAACCCGGAGCGCACGATCGCGGGCACGGACATCCTGCCGCTCCAGCGCATCAGCGGGCCGCTCGTGCTCGCCTGCGGCACCGACGACCGGCTGCTCCCGACAGCGTGCGACTGGACGCGGGCGGGGGAGCAGGTGCGCGGCGACGAACCGGGCGACGCCTTCCTCTACCTGGACGGCGCCGGCCACGACATCACCACACCGCCGCTGCTGCCGATCGGGCTGAGCGACCTGGCTCCGGCGACCGCGCAGGCGACCGAAGGGGCGCGGGCGCAGTTCTGGCAGGTCGTCATCGCGAAGCTGGCGGGGGCGATGCGGCCATGAGGCGGATGGTGGCGGGCGTGGTCCTCGCGCTGCTGGTGGCATCCCTCGCCGCCTGCGTCGCCAATCCGGGCGCGGGCGGACCCCGCGTCGAGGTCAGTGAGGAGCCGAGCGGGGTGTGGAAGCCCATCCACGTCCGGGTCGTCTCGCTGCCGCCGGGTGGACGGGTGACGGTGCGCGCGACGGCGCGGTCCGGCGCGGCAGTGGGTGAGCGGTGGAGCTCGCAGGCCGTCTACAGCGTCCCGTCGTCCGGCGTGGTCGACCTGGACCACGACGTGCCCGCCGAGGCCCCGTTCGGCGGAGCGGACGGGATGGGCCTGTTCTGGACGCTGCAGAGCGACTCGGGCCGCGAGGCGAACTCCCCGCAGGTGTGGGGCGGCTCGACCATGACCGTCGACCTGGAGGCCGTCATCGACGGTCGCCGGGTCGCCGCACGCCGCCTGCACCGGGTCGGGCTGACCTCGGTGGCGCCGTCACGGGCGGTGTTCGACGACGGCATCACGGGGGACTACTTCCAGCCCGCGTCGGCCGCCGCGGCGCCGCGCCCGGCGGTGCTCGTCTTCGACGGGACCGAGCCGGATGTGCAGACCGGCGTGCTCTCGGCGGCCACCCTCTCCGCGATGGGGTATCCGGCGCTCGCCCTGTCGACCTACGGGTCGGCGGGCCAGCTCGGGCCGGTCCGCGTGCTCCCCGCCGAGCGCGTCGTCGCGGCGCTGAACTGGCTGCGCGCACAGCCGGGGGTGGATGCGCGGCGCGTCTTCGTCTTCGGGACCTCGCGCGGCGCGCAGCTCGCCCTGTGGACCGCGGTCGCGCATCCCGAGCTGGTCTACGGCGCCATCGCGCCCGCCGGCACGACCGGTCTGGTCTGCCCGTCGCCCGTTCCCGGCCCGGCGATCACCGTCGGAGGCTCGTGGGTGCCCTGCCTCAGCGGCACCCACGTGGTGACGCGGGCCGCCGTGCTCGACCTGGACCGCATCCCCGGTCCGGTGGTGCTGGGATGCGCGGGGGAGGACGAGCAGCTCGGGAACGGCTGCCGGTGGCTCGACGTCGCAGCCGAGGTGCGGCCGGCGCGCGGGGGAGACGCGTACGTCCGGGCGCCGAAGGCGACGCACACCTTCTACCTTCCGCCCTACACACCGCTCGACCTGCCTCCCGCGCCGCAGGCGCAGCCCACGGAGGACGCCCGGGTAGCCCTGTGGTCGGCGATCGGCCGTGCCCTCAACGTCCGGGGGCCGTGATCGTCGGCGACCCAGCCGAATGTCGGCGGCGGTGAGTAGCATGTGTGAGTGGTAACCGCCCTGTATCGCCGCTACCGGCCCGACACCTTCGCCGAGATGATCGGCCAGTCTCAGGTGACGGAGCCGCTGATGACGGCGCTGCGCACCAACCGGGTGAATCACGCCTATCTGTTCTCGGGTCCCCGCGGCTGCGGCAAGACCACCTCGGCCCGCATCCTGGCCCGCTGCCTGAACTGTGCAGAGGGGCCCACCGACACCCCGTGCGGGAAGTGCGCCAGCTGCATCGAGCTGAGCCGCGACGGCGGCGGCTCCCTCGACGTGGTCGAGATCGACGCGGCCAGCCACAACGGCGTCGACGACGCGCGCGACATCCGCGAGCGAGCCATTTTCGCTCCCGCCCGCGACCGCTACAAGATCTTCATCCTCGACGAGGCGCACATGGTCACCCCGCAGGGCTTCAACGCCCTGCTGAAGATCGTGGAGGAGCCGCCGGAGCACGTGAAGTTCATCTTCGCGACGACGGAGCCCGAGAAGGTCATCGGGACCATCCGCTCCCGCACCCACCACTACCCGTTCCGGCTCGTCCCTCCCGCGCAGATGCTGGAGTACGTGCAGAGCCTGTGCGACAGCGAGGGCATGACGGTCGCACCGGGCGTCCTCCCGCTGGTGGTTCGCGCCGGCGGCGGTTCGCCGCGCGACACTCTGTCCCTGCTCGACCAGCTGATGGCCGGGTCCGAGGGAAGCGCCATCGACTACGAGCGGGCGGTCGCCCTCCTCGGTTACACGCACGCCGCGCTGCTCGACGACGTCATCGACGCGATCTCGGCTCGGGATGCGGCGGGCGCCTTCGCCGCGGTCGACCGCGTCATCCAGACGGGGCAGGACCCCCGGCGGTTCGTCGAAGACCTGCTGGAGCGGCTGCGCGACCTGATCGTGGTCGCCGCGACGAGTGTCGAGGGGGCTGCGGCCGTGCTGCGCGGAGTCCCGCAGGACGAGCTCGATCGGATGGGCGTGCAGGCCATGAAGTTCGGCGCGGCCGAGCTCAGCCGTGCCGCCGACATCGTGAACGCCGCGCTCACCGAGATGACCGGCGCGACATCGCCGCGGCTTCACCTCGAGCTCATGATCGCCCGCGTGCTGGTGCCGTCGAGCGACGAGAGCGAGCGCGGTGCGCTCGCCCGCGTAGAGCGGCTCGAGCGCCGCGTCGGCGTGAGCGACGCCATCGGCTCAGAGCCCGGTCGTGCCGAGTCCGGTCGGACGGAGCGTGCGGCCGCCGAGCGCGGTGCGCCGGCCGCGGCGAGCTCGGCTCCGCCGCGCGAGCCGGTTCGTGCCGCAGCTGCTGCCCCCGCTGCTCCCGCGCCGGAGCCCGCTCCTGCTCCCGTCGCCGCATCCACTGCGGCTGCCGCTCCGGCTCCCGATGCTGCCCCGGCAGATGCGGGTGCCGAAGCAGAGCCCGCCGCAGAAGCCGCGACGGTCACGCCGCCGGCGGAGAAGCCCGCCGTCGCGCCGGCTCCCACGGAACAGCCCTCCGCGCCCGCTGCGTCTCCGGCTCCCGCGGCGGCCGCCGTCGGCCCCGTCACCACGCAGCAGGTCAAGGACGCCTGGCCGCAGATCCTCGACGCCGTGCAGCGGGCGAAGCGCAGCGCCTGGATGGTCGTGTTCACCGCGCAGGTGCGCTCGCTGAACGGCGACGTCCTGTCGCTGTCGTTCCCGAGCGACAACGACGTCCAGAGCTTCCGGCAGCCCGACGCAGGCGGCGCTCCGGGCGTCAGCGAGTACCTCCGTCAGGCGATCGTCGACGTCCTCGGCATCCGCGTGAAGTTCATCGCGAAGGCCGACTCGGCTCCCGGGTCGGGCGGGTCGCCCCGCCCCTCCGCGGGTGCGCCCACCGCGCCCGCGGCCGAGACCTGGCCAGGCGCCGAGCCCGGCGACGCTCGTGAGGCGACGCCGGCCGCCCGCACGGCATCCGCTCCGAGCACTCCGGTTCAGCGCGACACCGCCTCCCCGCGGTCGACAGCAACCGACGCGTCGTCGACTCGCACCGCGTCCTCGGACGCCGCCGCCCCGGCGGCCGTGGTCACCGAGTGGGCGACCGTCACCATCCCCTCGTCGCGCGAGACGGCCGAGGCGGCCGCAACGGTGACGTCCGCGGTGGCGACCATGGAGCGTCCGGCCGCGCCGGCGGCAGCACCTCAGGCACCAGCGCCTGCCGCCGCCCCGCAGGGCGCCCCAGCGCCGGAGGAGCCGCCGTACGACGACGTCCCTCCGCCCGAGATCGAGCCGCCGTTCGAGCCGCCCGTTCCGGAGGAGCCCGTGGGCGACTGGGCCGCCGCTCCGTCCGGGACGGCCGCCGCCACTCCATCCGCCGCCCCGTCGGCGCAGCCTGCGCGCAGTGCCGAGAGCGCATCGTCCGGCGATGCCTCACGCGCCGCGCGCCCGTCCTCAGCCCCGGCCGCAGGCTCCCGAACTCCGACCTTCCAGCAGCCGCAGCGGTACGGCGAAGCTGTGGTGCGCGAGATCCTCGGAGCCACCTTCATCGAGGAGCAGCCTGCACCTCCGACCCCGGGGATGAGGTAGCCGGTGTACGAAGGCATCGTCCAGGAGCTGATCGACGAGCTCGGGCGGCTGCCGGGCATCGGCCCGAAGTCCGCTCAGCGCATCGCGTTCCACATCCTTCAAACGGAGACGTTCGACGTCACCCGCCTCGCGGAGGTGCTGCTCGAGGTGCGCGACAAGGTGCGCTTCTGCGAGATCTGCGGAAACGTGTCGGAGGAGGTCACCTGCTCCATCTGTCGTGACCCGAGGCGCACACCGAACCTCATCTGCGTGGTGGAGGAGGCGAAGGACGTCGTCGCGATCGAGCGCACCCGCGAGTTCCGCGGGCTGTACCACGTGCTCGGCGGGGCGATCAGCCCCATCGACGGCGTCGGGCCCGACGACCTGCGCATCCGCCAGCTGATGCAGCGACTCGCCGACGGCACGGTCCAGGAGGTGATCATCGCCACCGATCCGAACCTCGAGGGCGAGGCCACCGCCACCTACCTCAGCCGCCTGCTCACCACGCTCGAGATCCGCGTGACGCGGCTCGCCTCCGGCCTGCCGGTCGGCGGCGACCTCGAGTACGCCGACGAGGTCACGCTCGGTCGCGCGTTCGAGGGCCGCCGCCAGGTCTCCTGACCTCGCGCACCGCATATTCGACGAACCCTTGTCAACAGGTGTCGTCACATGAAGGAACGGTCATATCCCGATCGGTAGGATGGGAAGCCCGTGAGTTCAGGAGAGTCTGTGGCCCTCATCGTCCAGAAGTTCGGCGGTTCGTCCGTCGCGACAGCTGAGAGCATCAAGCGCGTCGCGAAGCGCATCGTCGAGACGCGCAAGGCCGGCAACGAGGTCGTCGTCGCCGTCTCCGCGATGGGCGACACGACGGACGAACTCATCGACCTTGCGCACGAGGTCACGCCGATCCCCGCGCCTCGCGAGCTCGACATGCTGCTCACCGCGGGCGAGCGCATCTCCATGGCGCTGCTCGCGATGGCGATCAAGAGCATGGGATACGACGCGCGCTCGTTCACGGGCAGCCAGGCCGGCATGATCACCGACGCGCAGCACGGCTCCGCGCGCATCGTCGACGTCACGCCCGGCCGCATCCAGGATGCGCTGACCGAGGGCGCCATCGCGATCGTCGCCGGATTCCAGGGGTTCAGCCGCGAGTCGCGCGACATCACCACGCTCGGTCGCGGTGGGTCCGACACGACGGCCGTCGCCCTCGCCGCCGCCCTCGGCGCGGAGGTCTGCGAGATCTACACCGACGTCGACGGCGTCTTCACCTCTGATCCGCGGCAGGTGCCGCTCGCCCGCAAGATCGACCGCATCACCAGCGAGGAGATGCTGGAGCTCGCGGCTGCCGGCGCGAAGGTGCTGCACATCCGCGCCGTCGAGTACGCACGGCGTCACAACGTGACGCTGCACGTGCGCTCGTCGTTCTCCAACAAGGAGGGCACGTATGTCCTCAACGAAGCAGCGGCCGCCGAGGCCGCCAAGAAGGATGGAACCGTGGAAGAGCCCATCATCTCCGGCGTGGCCACCGACCTGAGCGAGGCCAAGATCACCGTCGTCGGCGTGCCCGACGTGCCCGGCAAAGCCGCGCAGATCTTCAAGATCGTCGCGAAGGCGAACGCGAACGTCGACATGATCGTCCAGAACGTGTCCGCCGCGGCGACGAGCCTCACCGACATCTCCTTCACCCTCCCCAAGTCGGAGGGGCAGCGCGTGCTGACCGCCCTCACCGCCGAGCGCGACGAGGTCGGCTACCAGTCGCTGCAGTACGACGACCAGATCGGCAAGCTGGCCCTGGTCGGCGCCGGGATGCGCACCAACTCCGGCGTCTCGGCGAAGCTCTTCGAAGCGCTCTACGACGCGGGCATCAACATCGAGATGATCTCCACCAGCGAGATCCGCATCTCGGTCGTCACCCGCGCCGACACGGTCGCCGAGGCCGCCCGTGTCGTCCACACGGCCTTCGGGCTCGACGGGGACGAGAAGGCCGTCGTCTACGCCGGCACCGGCCGGTAGTTCGCTCGCCGAACGGGAATGGCCGCGCGACCGGCGCGGTTGACCACACGAAACGACCCAAGGGGCTGACATGACCGAGTTCACCGATTTCGACAGCAACGGCGTCCGTCTGGCCGTCGTCGGCGCGACCGGCCAGGTGGGCGGCGTGATGCGCCGCCTGCTGGAGGAGCGCGTGTTCCCGGTGAAGAGCATCCGCTTCTTCGCCTCCTCCCGCTCGGCCGGAACGACCCTGCCGTTCAAGGGCCAGGAGATCACGGTCGAGGATGTGGCGACCGCCGACGTCTCCGGCATCGACATCGCGCTGTTCTCGGCGGGTGCCACCGGGTCGAAGGCTCACGCCCCCCGGTTCGCCGAGGCCGGCGCCATCGTGATCGACAACTCGAGCGGCTGGCGCATGGACCCGGACGTCCCGCTCGTGGTGTCGGAGGTCAACCCCGACGCCATCGCCGATGCGCGCAAGGGCATCATCGCGAACCCGAACTGCACGACCATGGCGGCCATGCCCGTCCTGAAGCCGCTGCACGACGAGGCGGGCCTGTCGCGCCTCGTGGTCAGCACCTACCAGGCGGTCTCGGGCTCCGGCCTCGCCGGCGCCGAGGAGCTCGCCGAGCAGGCGCGCGCCGCGATCGCGGACGAGCACCTGCTCGACCTGGTGCACGACGGCTCGGCGGTGACCCTGCCCGCGCCGGTCAAGTACGTCCGTCCGATCGCTTTCGACGTCATCCCGCTGGCCGGCTCCATCGTCGACGACGGGTTCAACGAGACCGACGAGGAGAAGAAGCTGCGCAACGAGTCGCGCAAGATCCTCGACCTGCCGGGTCTCCTCGTGAGCGGCACCTGCGTCCGCGTCCCCGTGTTCACCGGTCACTCGCTCTCCATCAACGCCGAGTTCGAGAAGCCGATCAGCCCCGAGCGCGTCGCCGCACTGCTGGCCGACGCCCCTGGTGTGCAGCTGACCGACGTCCCCACCCCGCTGCAGGCCGCCGGAAGCGACCCCAGCTTCGTCGGCCGCATCCGCGCGGACGAGGGTGCACCGGAGGGCCGCGGCATCGCGCTGTTCATCAGCAACGACAACCTGCGGAAGGGTGCGGCACTCAACGCGGTGCAGATCGCCGAGCTGGTCGCCGAGCGCCTGACCAATCCCGTCACCGCCTGATCCACTCGGGCCGTTCGGTCGCGGCGAGCGGAGATGTCTCGATATCGAGACAACTTCCTCGCCGTCGGCCGTGTCCGCGCCTGCGGGCGGTCGGATGGCCGCCGCATCATAGGATTGACGGGTGAGCAATTCTCCCATCGACGTCGTCCTGATCGGCGGCGGCATCATGAGTGCGACGCTCGGGGCCATGATCCAGCGTGTCCAGCCCGACTGGAGCATCCGCATCTACGAGCGCCTGGGCGAAGTGGCCCAGGAGTCGTCGAACCCGTGGAACAACGCCGGCACGGGCCATGCCGCCCTCTGCGAGCTCAACTACATGCCCGAGGCCTCCGACGGCACCGTCGACCCCGCCAAGGCGATCAGCATCAACGAGCAGTTCCAGCTCAGCCGGCAGTTCTGGGCGAGCCTCGTGGCCGCGGGTGACCTGCCCGAGCCGCACACGTTCATCAACTCCACGCCTCACATGACCTTCGTGCGCGGCCGGGACAACGTGCGCTACCTCCGGAAGCGCTACGAGGCGCTGAAGGACCAGCCGCTGTTCGCCGGCATGGAGTACTCCGAAGACCCTGCCGTCATCGGAGAGTGGACGCCGCTGCTCACCAAGAAGCGCAACGCGAAGCAGCGCATCGCCGCGACCCGTCAGACGTCCGGCACCGACGTCGACTTCGGCGCTCTGACGCGTGCGCTCATCGACAACCTGATCGAGAACGGCGCGGAACTCGCGCTCAATCACACCGTCCGCAGCATCAAGCGCTCCAAGGACGGCCTCTGGCGGCTCTCCGTCAAGCACGAGGTCGGCAACACCCCGCACGTCGCGACCGCACGGTTCGTCTTCGTCGGCGCGGGCGGCGGCGCGCTGCACCTGCTCCAGAAGTCCGGCATCCCGGAGATCAAGGGCTTCGGCGGCTTCCCGATCTCGGGTCAGTTCCTGCGGACCACCAACCCGAAGCTGGTCGCTCAGCACCAGGCGAAGGTCTACGGCAAGGCCGCCGTCGGCGCCCCGCCGATGTCGGTGCCGCACCTCGACACCCGTGTCGTCGACGGCCAGGCCTCGCTGCTGTTCGGCCCGTACGCCGGTTTCAGCCCGAAGTTCCTGAAGACGGGCTCCTGGTTCGACCTGCCCGGCTCCGTCCGCCCCGGCAACATCGGGCCCATGCTGGCGGTCGCCCGCGACAACTTCGACCTCATCAAGTACCTCGTCGGCGAGCTCCTCGCCAACCGCGCGAAGAAGCTGAAGGCGCTGCAGGAGTTCATGCCGACCGCCAAGATGGACGACTGGGAGCTCATCACCGCTGGCCAGCGCGTGCAGGTGATGAAGAAGGATGCCAAGAAGGGCGGCGTCCTCCAGTTCGGCACCGAGGTGGTCGCGGCGGAGGACGGCTCGATCGCCGGTCTCCTCGGAGCCTCGCCGGGCGCATCCACCGCCGTCCCGATCATGGTCGATCTGCTGAAGCACTGCTTCCCCGACCGCTTCGGCGACTGGCTGCCGACGCTGAAGGAACTGATCCCGACGGTCGGAACGACGCTGAACGATCGCCCGGACGAGGCCAAGCGCGTGCTCGACACCACGGCGGAGACCCTGCAGCTGCAGCAGTAGTCCTCTGGACACGTCCTCTGGACAGCCGCGTGGATGGCCTGGTATGGTCGTCCACGCTATGAAGTGAGAACCTCCTGACGTCCCGCGCCTGAGGCGCCGTCGATGTGAGTGAGGACCCTTCGGTCGCTGCGCTGCCCGGTCAGGCACCTGGGCGCTCCGGCGCCACTCACGACGGAGATCGCCCGGCGGGAAACCGCTCCTCGTGGAGCGCCCGGAAAGGCGGTTCCCCATGCCAACGATCACTCTCACCCCGCTGCGCGCCGACGGCGTCTCTGTCACCTACGGCGAGCGTCGCGTGCTCACCGACGTCTCGCTCACGGTCGGTCCCGGCGCCCGGCTCGGCCTCATCGGCGAGAACGGTGCGGGCAAGTCCACTCTGCTGCGTGTCCTGGCCGGTGCCGAGACGCCGGACTCCGGCGCGCTGACCCGGCCGGAGCGGACCGGCTTCCTCTGGCAGGAGGTGCGGTTCGAGCCGGGCGACACGCTCGCGGTGCTGATCGAGCACGCGCTCGCCGATGTCCGTGCGATCGAGCGCGAACTCGAGGAGGCGGCCTCTGCGCTCGGCTCCGGCGACCCGGTCTCCGATGCGCGTTACGACGCCGCCCTCGCGGCGGCCGAACGCGCCGAGATCTGGAGCGTCGAGGCGCGCCGGGACGAGTTGCTCAACGGACTCGGGGTCGGTGACATCCCGCTGTCGCGGAGGCTGAGCGAGGTCTCCGGCGGTCAACGCAGCCGGTTCGCTCTCGCCGCGCTGCTCCTCGCCCGCCCGGAGGCCCTGCTGCTCGACGAGCCGACGAACCACCTGGACGACGAGGCGGCGGCCTTCCTGGAGCGACAGCTGCGGGGATGGGCGGGGCCGGTCGTATTCGCCAGCCACGACCGCGCGTTCCTCGATGCGGTGGCCACCAGCCTGCTCGACCTCGACCCCGCGCGCTCGGGCACCACGGTCTTCGGCGGAGGGTACAGCGCGTATCTGGCCGAGAAGGAGGCGGAACGGGCGCGATGGGAGAAGCAGTACGCCGATGAGCAGCACGAGCTCAAGGAGCTCGAGCATGCCGTTGACGTTACTGCCCGGTCCATCGCCTGGTCGGGGAAAGTGCGCGACAACGACAAGTTCGTGAAGTCGGTCAAGGGCAACGCGCTCGATCGCCAGATCAGCCGGCGCATCCGCAACGCGGACGGGCGGCTGCAGGAGCTGCGCGCCGGCCAGGTGCGGAAGCCGCCTGCGCGTCTGGGCTTCGCGGGCATCCCGTCGGGGTTCCAGGTGCTCGGCGACGGTTCGGAGCTGCTGGTCCAGGCACGCGGGGTGCACATCCCGGGCCGTCTCCGGGTCGAGGAGTTCGTCGTCGCGCCCGCGAGCCGCATCCTGGTGACGGGGGCGAACGGAGCGGGCAAGTCGACCCTGCTGTCGGTGCTCGCCGGCCGCCTCGAGCCGGCGAGCGGTGCCGTGCAGCGACGGCGCGGTCTCCGCGTCGGATTGCTGGAGCAGGATGTGCGGTTCGCCGATCCTGCGCTCTCACCGCGCCGGATCTACGAGTCGGCGGTGGGGGAGCGGCGGTCGGAAGCGGTGCCGCTCACCTCGCTCGGGCTCATCGCCCCGCGCGACGCCGATCGGGCGGTGGGCACACTGTCCGTCGGTCAGCAGCGGCGACTCGCGCTGGCTCTGATCCTCGCCCGTCCGCCGCACGTGTTCCTGCTCGACGAGCCGACCAACCACCTCTCGCTGACGCTCGCGTCGGAGCTGGAGGACGCACTGGGCGCCTATCCGGGCGCAGTCGTGGTGGCGAGCCACGACCGCTGGCTCCGCTCGGGCTGGAGAGGAGAGACGGTGCATCTTGCTTAAGATTCGAACATATGTTCGAATAGAGACATGCGCTGGAGTGGTCAGGAGTTGTCGGTCGATGAGCCGTCCGCCCTGCCCGGGCTTGCGCGGCTGAACAACCTGGTGCGCTCGGTGCGCACTCCCGACTTCGCCGGCATCACGTTCCACGAGGTGCTGGCGAAGTCGGCGCTCAACCGCATCCCGGGTGGTGGAGGGCCGATGCCGTTCGGGTGGACGATCAATCCGTACCGCGGGTGCTCGCACGCCTGCGTGTACTGCTTCGCCCGGCCGACGCACACCTACCTCGACCTCGACTCGGGCAAAGACTTCGACAACGAGATCATCGTCAAGGTGAACGTGGCCGAGGTGCTGCGTAAAGAGCTCGCCAAGCCCAGCTGGGGTCATCATCCGGTGGCTCTCGGCACCAACACCGATCCGTACCAGCGGGCGGAGGGGCGATACGGACTGATGCCCGGGATCATCGACGCGCTCGCCGACTCGGGCACGCCGTTCAGCATCCTCACGAAGGGATCCCTGCTGCGGCGCGATCTCGACCGACTGGTCGAGGCGAACAAGCGGGTGCCCGTCGATCTCGCCATGTCGATCGCGGTCTACGACGACGAGCTGCAGCAGTCGATCGAGCCCGGCACTCCGACGACCAAGGCCCGCCTCGCCACGGTCACCGCGGTGCGCGAGCACGGCCTCGACTGCTCCGTGTTCCTGATGCCGATCATCCCGTACCTGACAGACACCCGGGCCCATCTCGACGAGGCGCTGCGGCAGGCGAAGGAGGCAGGCGCCACCTCCGTGCTCTATTCGGCGCTGCATCTGAAGCCGGGCGTCAAGGAGTGGTTCTACCTCTGGCTCGGGCGGGAGCATCCCGAGCTGTTGCCGCAGTATCGCCGCATGTACGGGCGCGGCACCTACGCGCCGCAGGAGTACCGCCGGTGGCTGGCCGGGCGCATCAAGCCCCTGATCCGAGCGCACGGTCTGGAGCGCGGCCGCGAAGACCCGATGACCGGCGGGGTCCGCTCCAGTGCGCTCGGGATGCTGCGCGACGACGAGGGGGAGCGCCAGTTGGTGGGGTCCGCTGTGCGTGCGGCGGGGTCCGCGGCGGGGTCGGCGGGATCCGCTGCGTCGCAGGGGGAGGCGCCGGACGCGGCGTCGATCGTGAGCGCCTCCCTGACGGGCTTGGGGGTGCAGCCGACCCTGTTCTGAGGGTGGTCCTCTCGCAGCCAACTCCACAGAGACATCTACGCCAGCCATGTCCGGGCGATCGGGGTACGAGCGACCGGGGTACACAGAGTCCGCGTCGGATGCCATAATCCGGGAGGGACCGATGAGTGCTCGGATCCGGAAGGGACGACGACGTGTCGCTCGGTCTGCCCAGCCATCTGGCACGACCTGCGAACTCGCGCGCCCTCGCAACGGCTGCCCGCTGGGCCGGCCTGATCTGCCTCGCCGCCGCCGTCGTGAACGTCGGCAGCGCCAGTCTGGCCGACGGCAACGTGACCTCCTGGGTGACATTGCTCGTGCTGGTGCCGATGGTCGCCCTCCTGCTGGCGCTGGCGCGCGGGCGCACCGCGGGGCTCACGATCGCGTACCTGCTCGTCGGCACCGTGTGCACGTACTTCTACGTCGTCGCCCTGTTCACCAGCACGCCGGCGTACCGCGACACCAACCTCTTCGTGGTGGCTCTGCCTGTGGTCGCGATGACGTTAGTCGGCGGGACGGGTACGGGGGCGCTCGCCGGGATCCTCTGGGCGACTCTCGGCTTCGCCCTCGCGGAGGCGGCCGTGATCTTCGGTGCTGCGACGACCGAGCGCGCCTACATCCCCGACGCCATCTCGCTCGGGGCGTACCTGCTGCTGGTCGGCGTGCTGACGTTCGACGGGCTGACCCGCGGAACCCGGTCCCGCGCGCAAGCGGCCCTGCATCGCGCCGTGCGCGACGCCCGGCTGGTCGACCTCCGCCGAGAGCTGCTGGCCGCATCCACCGCCGACCTTCACGACACGGTTCTCAGTGAGCTGGTGGCCGTCGCCGGTGCTCAGCCCGGCCCTCTGGACGAGCGTCTCGCGCGCCGTATCGACGCCGACCTTCGCGGTCTCGCCGCTGGCGTGCCGGCAGCGGAAGGCGGCGGGGCCGAGGTGGCCGGGGTTGCCCGGGTCGCCGGGGTCGGGCTTCCCGATGCGGATCCCTGGTACGACAGCGAACTCCACCGCGCCATCGAGGCGGCTCGCGACGAGGGGCTCACGGTCGACATCTCGGGAGACCGCACGGCGTACACCACCCTCGGTGACGAGGCCCGTCGTGCCCTGGGGCTGGCGGTCCGGCAATGCCTCGTGAACGTCGTCCGGCATTCCGGCAGCCCGAGTGCCGAAGTGGCCCTGTCGGCGGGCGGCGGGTCCCTCTCCGTCATGGTGGTGGATGGCGGCAGCGGCTTCCCGGCGTCGGCCCCCGCAGCCGATCGCCTGGGGCTCCGCCAGTCCGTCGGCGACCGGATCGCCCGCGTGGGCGGCACGGTCGACATCTACTCGAGCGCCGACGTGGGTACGACCGTCATCCTGACCGTTCCGACCGGGCCGGAAGCAGCCGTCTCCGAGGGGCGCGCCGGATGACCGCACTGAACCCCCGCACGATCATCGGGGCCCGATCGGTGACGCTCGAGCGGACGCCCCAGCGGCTCGACCCGCTCGGAGCCCAGTCGGCGTGGCCGCTCGTGCCCCTGCTCGGGGCCGTTGCGCTGGCGTACGCCGTGTACTCCACGATCATCCACGCAGGCCAGCTGCGGAACACCTCCCTCGCGATCGTCGCCATCGGCGTCCTCCTCCTCGCCGTCGTGATCGCCGCCATCCGCACCCATCCCGGGTTCGCCCCGTTCGGGCGCTGGTCCCATTTCTCGGTCGTCGCGTTCGCCGTCACCGCCGCAGCGCTGTTCGACTCGGCCGTGTGGGGCCGCAACGAACGCATCCAAGACGACTGGGGGCAGATCGCCGTCGCCCTCCTGCTCGTCGCGATGCCGCTCTATCGCCCGATCGGCGAGGTCGCCGGCTCGGCGCTCGTCGCCGCGATCGTCCTCGGCGGATTGGCCGCGGTCCAGCACTCGCTCGTCATCGCGAACGACCCCCTGGTGTACGCCACGGTGGCGGCGACGCCGATCCTCGCCCTGGCCGCCGGAGGTGCCGGATACGCCTGGACGTTGACGGGGGAGACGTTGCGCTGGCGGGAGGTCGCGCGGGAGGGTCAGTTCCGGTTGGAGTCCGAGCTCCGCCAGGCGGCCGAGCGTATGATCGCTCAGGAGCGCATGACCGCGTTGAACGCGGAGGCAGTGCCATTCCTCACGGCCGTCGCCCATCGCGGCGCCGTGACCGACGAGGACACCCTGCGCGCCCGCGCCATCGCCGAACGCCTCCGAGGGATGTCGGTGCGCGCCATCTCGCGCACCTGGCTGGAGGACACCCTCGAGCTCGCCCTCGCCCCTCGACTGGTGGAGGCGCCCATCGCGCCCGTCGACGAGGAGACCGGCCCGCGGGTCGACGACCCTCACCTCCTCGAGCGTGTGCTGACCGCCGACCAGCGCGCCATCGTCGGAGCCCTCATCGCCACCGTGGCCGCTCGCCCCGGCCTCGACGCCCGCTCCGTCCTCCTCGAAGCAAGCGACCCCGAGAAGCCGTCGTTCGCACTGCATGCGAAGATCGCAGAGCCCCGCGCAGAGCTGCGTCGCGAGCTCCTTCCGTTCGTCAGCTCCCTCAACTCCGTCGCAATGCGCGCCACGATGCGGTTGCGCGGTGGCGACGTCACCATCCGATTCGCCTACCCCCACGGCGGATTCCCCGACAGCGAAGGCAGAAGACGATGAGAACCATGCGTCCGGACGACCCCGGAGCGCCGGCGACCTCGGCCGCCGGACGATCCACGGAGCCACCGATCCGTCTGGCGATCCTGGACGACCACGAGATCCTGCTCGACAGCCTGGCGTCGTGGATCGAGAAGAACGCCCCCGAGTTCGACCTCGTCGTCCGCGCCGGCAGCTGGCTGGAGCTGGTGCACAGCGACGCCTTCCCGACCGACCTCGTCATCATGGACCTGCAACTGAAGGAGTCGGTATCCATCGGCGCCCGGGTCCGCACCTGCCGTGCTGCGGGCGCGAAGGTCGTCGTCCTCAGCGCCGTCGACACACCGGAGGACCGGGATGCGGCGCTCGCCGCCGGAGCCGTCGCCTACGTCACCAAGTCGCAGCCGATGACCGAGCTGGTCGCCGCAGCGCTGTCGGCGTCCGGACGCGGTGTCGGCCGGACCGCCGCACCGACGGCCTGGCGCCCGAAGCCCCTCATCCCCGAGTCCGCCCGGCCGCGGCTGAGCGACGGCGAGCGTCAGGCCCTCGTCCTCTACGCCGACGGGCGGACCACGTCCGAGGTGGCGCGCGCCATGAACGTGCAGTACGAGACGGCCAAGACCTACCTGCGGCGGGTGCGCGAGAAGTACGGCAAGGCCGGACGGCCGACGAGCTCCCGCGCCGACCTGATCCGCCGGGCTGCGGAGGACGGATACCTCACCTGACGCGCCATCGGGCTTCCGTCATCCGTGCCGCATAGGATCGGTGCGTGGCAAAACTGTATTTCCGCTACGGAGCGATGAACAGCGGCAAGAGCACGGCCATGCTTCAGGCCGCCTACAACTACGAGGAGCGCGGCCACCGCGTCCTGCTCACGAAGCCGTCGATCGACACGAAGGGCGACCTGGGCATCCTCTCCCGCCTGGGCGTCACCCGGGAGGTCGACTTCCTCATCGCGCCCGAGACAGACGCGTACGGCGCCTTCCAGCGGCACCGCGAACGCACCATCAAGCGTTTCGACACCGACGTCAGCGCGCTCCTGGTGGATGAGGCCCAGTTCTTGACCGAGGCGCAGGTCGACGACCTCCTGCGCATCGCGCTGCTCGACAACGTCCCGGTGCTCGCGTACGGCATCCGCACCGACTTCCAGACCGTCGCGTTCCCGGGGAGCCGCCGGCTGCTCGAGGTCGCGCACAGCCTGGAAGAGCTGAAGACGATCTGCCGCTGCGGGCGCAAGGCGATCTTCAACGCCCGCAAGATCGACGGGGTGTTCGTCTTCGACGGCGACCAGGTCGCGATCGACGGTGCATCGGTGTCGTACGAGTCCCTCTGCGGGAACTGCTACCTTCAGGAAAGTCGAGGGGTGCTCAACAACGGCCGGCGGCATTGGCCGGTCGAGGCGGCTCCCGCCTACGTCGACGAGCCCGACCCCGACTTCACCTGATCCGCACCACGCCCGAAGGCGACCTCACCCGAAGGAACTGCACACCATGAGAATCTCCGTGATCGGCTGCGGCTACCTCGGAGCGGTCCACGCCGCGTCGATGGCCCACCTGGGCCACGACGTCGTCGGTATCGATGTCGACGAGGCCAAGATCGCCCTCCTCTCCGCCGGTCGTCCGCCGTTCTTCGAACCCGGGCTGCCGGAGGTGCTCGAGTCGGCCGCGCCGTCCGGGCGGCTGCGCTTCACCACGGATTTCTCCGCCGTGTCCGAGGCCGACGTCCACTTCGTCGCCGTCGGCACGCCCCAGGTGGCCGACGGGGATGCGGCGGACATGCGCTTCGTCGACGCCGCATTCGCTTCCCTCCTGGAGCACGTGAAGCCCGGCGATCTCATCGTCGGCAAGAGCACCGTCCCGGTCGGGACCGCCGCGCGTCTGGCGGAGCTGGTCGCGCAGGCGCAGCCGGAGGTCACACTCGCCTGGAACCCCGAGTTCCTCCGCGAGGGATTCGCGGTGAGCGACACCGTGAGCCCCGACCGCCTCGTGTACGGCGTTCCCGAGGGCGAGTCGGGGGAGCGCGCCGCAGGCCTGCTCGACGAGGTCTACGCGTCGGCGGTCGCCGCGGGCACACCGGTCATCGTGACCGACTACGCGACCTCCGAGCTCGTCAAGGTCTCGGCGAACGCCTTCCTCGCCACGAAGATCTCGTTCATCAATGCGATGGCCGAGATCGCCGAAGTGACCGGCGCGGATGTGACCAAGCTGGCGGACGCGATCGGGCACGACGCGCGCATCGGACGCCGCTTCCTCAACGCGGGAGTCGGGTTCGGCGGCGGCTGCCTCCCGAAGGACATCCGCGCATTCAGCGCCAGGGCCCGCGAGCTCGGCAAGGGCGACGCTGTCCGGTTCCTCGACGAGGTCGATCAGATCAACCTGCGCCGCCGGACGCGTGTCGTCGAACTGGTGCGCGAGGAGGCCGGTGGACTGGCCGGCGTGCGCGTCGGTGTGCTGGGACTCGCGTTCAAGCCGCACTCGGACGACATCCGCGACTCCCCGGCGCTGGACATCGCGATGCGACTCGCCGACGCGGGGGCGATCGTCACCGCGACCGACCCTCAGGCCGTCGAGAACGCGCGACGTCGTGCGCCCCAACTGCGCTTCGCCGAGACGGCGGAGGACGCGGTCCGGGATGCGGACGTCGTTGTCCTGATCACGGAGTGGCCGGAGTTCACGAGCCTGGACCCGGCAGCGGTCGGCGAGCTCGTGGCGCATCGCACGGTGATCGATGGACGCAATGCGCTCGACCCGGCGGCATGGCGCGGAGCAGGGTGGACGTATCGCGGTTTGGGTCGCTGAGCGGCCTCCCCAGAACTCGCCCCATTTGGGGGCCGCCAAAAAAGTGAGGATTTGTTAGATTTGTCGCATGGCGACAGGTCTCACGGAGCCGGACGCGCCGCCGCGTCCCGCGGTTGGGCCGTCGGTCGCGCCGCGAAGACGTCGCAGGCTGCGGCATCCCGTCCTCGTCGGCATCCTCGTCGGGCTGGGCGCCATCCTGCTTTTCACCATCGTGTGGATCGGCGTCCGCGGCTTCCTGGCCCAGCGCGCGCTCACTGACGCCATCCCGGCAGCCGAGCAGGTGAAGACCGCGATCGCGACGGGGGACCTCGCCGCCGCGGGTCGCGCCGCCGACTCGCTCAGCCGGAAGACTCACGAGGCCGCGGCGCTCACCTCGGATCCGGTCTGGGTCACCGTCGAAGCCATCCCGTGGCTGGGGCCGAACCTCGCGGCGGTCCGCACTGCTGCGGCCGCATCCGACGATGTGGCCTCGCGGGTCGTGCGGCCGCTGGTCGCCGCCGGCACCGGCGTGGACCTCCGCGCTCTGGCCATCACGGATGGCCGGATCGACCTCGCACCCATCACGGCGGCGCAGCCCGCGGTCGCGAAGGCCCGGTCGGCCTTCACCGACGCTCGCGCGAGCGTCGCGACCATCGAGACCGGCGCTCTCGTGAGTCCGGTCGCGTCGGGAGTCGATCGGCTGCACGATGTGCTCGACAAGGCGGCTCCGGAGATGGATGCGCTGGGCAACGCCGTCCGCCTGCTTCCTTCGATGCTGGGCGCCGACGGTCCGCGCGACTACCTGCTGGCCGCGCAGAACCCGGCCGAGCTCCGCGCGACGGGCGGTCTGATCGGCGCGGTCGCCCTCGTCCATGCCGACAACGGCGCTGTCACGCTGCAGCGCCAGGAGGCCGGCACCTCCATCGGTCCGTGGAAGACCCCGGTCGCCGACGTGCCGCTCAATACGGAGGGCCTCTACGGACCGCTCGTCGGCCGCTACCTCCAGGATGCCAATCTCACTCCGGACTTCCCGCTCGCGGCGGCGACCGCCTCGCGGATGTGGACGACGACTTACGGCGGCACCGTCGACGGCGTGATCGCCGTCGACCCGGTCGTCCTCAGCGGCCTCCTCAAGGCGACGGGCCCGGTGACGCTGCCGACCGGCGATCGGCTCACCTCCGCCAATGCCGTGAAGATGCTTTTGAGCGACGTCTATCAGCGCTACGAGGATCCGGCGCAGCAGGACGCCTTCTTCGCGTCCGCCGCGAGTGCCGTGTTCGACCGGATGTCGTCCGGGAACGTGGATGCGAAGAAGCTGCTGACCGCGCTGGCGGACGCCGGTGAGTCGCGCCGTGTGCTGATCTGGACCACGCACACCGAGGACCAGAAGGTGCTCGCGGGCACGACGCTCGCCGGGGGCCTTCCCGCGTCCGATCTGTCGACCGCGGGCATCGGCGTGTACTTCAACGACGCGACCGGCGCCAAGATGGACTACTACCTCCGCACCTCGGTCGCTGCCGGATCCGCCGTGTGCCGCGCGGACGGCAAACCGTCGACGGTCGTCACCGTGACATTGACCAACCGGGCCCCCGCAGACGCCGGGACGACCCTGCCTCGTTACGTGACCGGCGGCGGCACGTACGGCGTGACTCCCGGCAACATCCGCACGCGGGTGGCCGTCTACGGGCCGACGGGAGGACTCCTGGCCGCGACATTGAGCGGCGGGGAGAACTACACCACCGTTGCGGGCGTCGATCGCTCGCGGCCGGTCAGTCTGTACACGGTCGAACTGGCTCCCGGGGAGTCGAAGACCGTCACCGTGCAGTTCCTGAACGACCAGCAGACGTCGTCGGACCTCAGCGTCGTGACCACGCCGACGCTTCCGGGGGACGGTACGACCCCCGATGTGGGGGCACGCAACGCCGTCGCGCCCATTGTCGTACAGTGCTCGTCCGTCGTAAAGTGAGTATTACTCAATTAACCCGACCGTGAGCCGGGCCCCAACAGAAAGGCGGCCGATGTTCAAGAAGATTCTGGCGGCTATCGCCGTGACCGCGGGGCTGCTGCTTGCGGCTCCGGCCGCGGCGAACGCCGTCAACTACACCGACGGCGCCCAGTGCAAGTTCGATGTCAGCGTCGCAGAGGCGGGCGGCACGGCCACCCTCATCTGCATCCCGGGCACGTGGTCGCCCGGTGAGGCGATCAACTGGACCGTGACCGGCCAGGACGGCGCGGGCTTCAAGCTCGCCTCGCTCCGCACCGCCGACAGCAGTCTTTCGTTCGTGAAGCACGCGAACGCGGACGGCAGCGACGTCCTCACCGTGACGCTCCCCGCGAGCGCCTCGGGCACCTACAGCGTCGTCGGACACGGACAGAGCAGCGGTCACGAGTGCCCCGCCTCCCTGACCGTCCTGCCGGCCGACCAGGCGAGCACCGTCCTCGACCCGGGCAGTAGCGACGGACTGGCCCACACCGGTTCCGTCGTCGCCACCTGGGCGGCATGGATGGGCGGCTCGCTCGTCATCCTCGGACTGATCGCCCTGGCGATCGTCGGCTGGGTGCGCAAGCTCAAGGCGTCCTGACAATCCCTACCCGGTGATTCCCGGTCGGCCTCGCGCCGACCGGGAATCGCTGTGTCCGGGGCTGCGTTGCACCTGGGGTGAGCAGCATCCCCCTCAACGTCCTCGACCTCGCCAGCCGCCCCGCCGGGGGCACCAACGCCGATGCCGTCGCCGGCACCATCCAGCTCGCGCAAGCGGCCGAGCGGCTGGGATACGAGAGGTTCTGGGTCGCAGAGCACCACGGCATGCCCGCCATCGCGTCGAGCGCTCCGGCTGTTCTCATCGCCGGAGTCGCGGCAGCGACCGAGCGCATCCGGGTCGGCAGCGGCGGCGTGATGCTCCCCAACCACGCGCCGCTGGTCGTGGCGGAGCAGTTCGGCACCCTGCGCGCCCTGTACGGCGACCGCATCGACCTCGGCATCGGCCGCGCGCCGGGAACTGACGGCGCCACAGCGATGGCTCTGCGCCGGAGTCCCGAGGGACTCGGCGTCGAGGACTTCCCCCAGCAGCTCCTCGACCTGTACGGCTTCTTCTACGGCGGCATGAGCGACGCCAACCCTCTGCACGGCATCACCGCCATCCCCGGCCTCGGCGACGCGCCTCAGATCTGGCTGCTGGGCTCGAGCGGCTACAGCGCCCAGGTGGCCGCCGCCCTCGGCATCCCGTTCGCGTTCGCCCATCACTTCGCAGGCGAGAACACCGAGGCCGCGCTCAACCTGTACCGCTCGCGATTCGAGCCGAGTGACACCCTCGCCGAGCCGCACACGATGATCGCGGTCAATGTCATCGCGGACGAGGACCCGCAGACCGTGCGCGCCCTGTCCCTTCCCGGCCAGCTGTCCTTCCTGCGGATGCGTCAGGGACAGAAGCCCGAGCCGGTCAGCGTGGAGGAGGCGCTCGCCCACGAGTTCACCCCGCTGGAGGAGGAGTTCATCGCTGCCCGCAACGCCCGTCAGGCGATCGGGACGCCCGACGAGGTGAAGGCGCGACTCGAGGCGCTGCTGGCCTCCACCCAGGTGGACGAGCTGATGGTCTCGTCCGGCGCCGCGACGCTGGAGGGGCGCATCCGCTCGCTGGAGATCGTCCGGGAGCTGTACCCCGCAGCATGACGGACCGTGACGCCGCCCCGAGCGATGCGGGGCGGCTCCGGGTACCGTTGGGCGAAATCCCGGTCCCCAGCCAGAAGGCGGTTCCCACATGTCGCATCCACTCAACGTGGTCGGAGTGAGCGGAAGCCCGACCCACCCGTCGCGCACCACCGTGCTCGTGGACGAGGTCACGCGCGCCTATGCCGAGGCGTCCGGGGGCATCGCCCGCACCATCCGGCTGGCGCCTCTGCTGCCGGAGCTCGGCGCCGGTCCCTTCCGGAGCAGTCTCAGCCCGACGGTCACCGAGGCCCTGGAGGCGGTCGAGAACGCGGACATCCTCGTGGTCGGGTCACCCGCCTACCGCGCCACGTACACAGGCCTGTTCAAGCTGTTCTTCGACCACGTCGGCCAGTACGCCCTGGTCGACAAGCCGGTCGTCCTGACGGCGACGGGAGGCAGCGATCGGCACGCGCTGCTGGTCGAGCACCAGATGCGTCCGCTGTTCGGGTTCTTCCAGTCGCTGACCCTGCCCCTGGGCATCTACGCGGCCGAGAGCGACTTCGAGGACTACGAGATTCGCTCCCAGGACCTGCGGGATCGCATCGACACCGCTGTGGCGCGGACGTTGCCTCTGGTGCGTTCGGACGACTCCGTGTCGCGGCTCGGGGAGCCGGAGTTCGCCCGGCCGGACGCGTTTTAGGTCTACCGCTTCTCCACGGATCTCGCGCGGTGCGCCCCACCCGCTACCCCGAACGCCGGTCCTCGCTGGCGCTCGGAGCGGCGCCCGGGGCCCCTCGCGGGCGGGGACCCCAATAGACATCAGCGAGTAATGAAAAAGAGGAAGCCCCGGCTCGCATCGCGAGCCGGGGCTTCCTCTTTTTCATTACGTCGGGGTGACAGGATTTGAACCTGCGGCCTCTTCGTCCCGAACGAAGCGCGCTACCAAGCTGCGCCACACCCCGAAGGCCTCATCCAGGATACACGAGCGGGGGAGTGGTCATGACCACAGCACCCTGCTCGGCACCTCGCTTCACGGCGCGGGCGTCAGCGTGACCAGCGACGCCTCCGGGCGGCAGGCGAAGCGCACCGGCGCGAAGATCGACGTGCCGAGGCCCGCCGACACGTTGAGGTACGCCGAGCGGAAGGCATGGCGCCAGACGCTCAACCCCTTCACCTGTGCGCGTGGGATGTCGCAGTTCGTGACCAGCGCGCCGAACCCCGGAACGCAGACCTGACCGCCGTGCGTGTGGCCCGCGAAGATCATCGACGCACCGTAGGTGACGAAGGCGTCGAGGATGCGACGGTACGGCGAATGCGTGACACCGATGGTGACCGCCTGCCGCTGCTCGCTCGGGCCCTCATCCGGCCAGGCGTTGTCGTCCGAGAACGGGTCGTCCTCGCGCAGCTGGTCCAGAGCGCCGGGGATGGCCTCCACCCGGTCGAAACGGATGTGCGGGTCGTCGACACCGAAGAACTCGAGGTGCGTTCCCCGAACCTCCAGGCCGGCTGCGCGGTTGTCCAGGTCGGTCCAGCCCAGATCGTGGAAGTACGCTGTCAGGGCGGCCGTGTCGAGCCGCGGGGCGGTCGACGGGCGCTTCTTCGACGGGCCGAGGAAGTACTTCAGCGGGTTCTTCGCCTGCGGGCCGAAGTAGTCGTTGGATCCGTGCACGAAGACGCCCGGGATGCCGCGGAAGCCGTCGTAGGCGGCACGGACGCCCTCGAGGCCCCGGGCATGGCCGAGCACGTCTCCGGTCTCGACGATCAGGTCCGGCTTCAGCCGGGCGAGGGAGCGGATCCACTCCTGCTTGTCGCGCTGCCAGGGCGCCATGTGCAGGTCGGAGAGGTGGAGCACGCGGATCGGCTGCGCCCCGGCCGGAAGGACCGGCGCGCTCACCTCGCGCAGCGTGTACGCGCGACGCTCCACCAGCGACCCATAGGCGAACGCGGCGGCGCCCGCCCCGGCGAGGAACGCCAGGGAGGACGCCGCCGGTCGGAGGACTCCGCGCGCCACTATCCGCCCGTGCCCGGTGTCGGCTGGACGGCGGGTGCGGTCAGGGTCAGGGTCACCTGGGTTCCCGGCTTGGCAGGGGCATTGCCGGCGGGATCCTGAGCCTGAACGGTCGCGGTCGGACTGTTGCCGCCCGCGGTCTTCACCTTGAATCCGGCGGCAGTCAGCGTCGCGAGAGCGTCGCCGTACTTCTGGCCCACCACGTTCGGGACGGCTACGAGGGACCCGTTGCTGGTGAACAGGGTGATGGGCGTGCCCTTGCTGACCTGCGTACCGGCGGGCGGATCCGTTGCCGAGATCGTTCCGGCGGGGGCGACCGAGTCCTGCGGGCCGCCGTCGGCCGAGTCCAGTCCGAGACCCGTCAGGATCGCCTTCGCCTCGTCGGGCGTCTTACCCGTCAGGTCGGGAACTGCGACCTGGATGCCGCGCGTCAGCTTGTCGGGAGCCGCCGGGAAGTCGTCGCCGCCGTACTTGCCGACCGCCGCGGTCATCATGGTTCGCATGACGGCTGTTCGGGCGATCGCGGGCGTGGTTCCGTGCGTCGGGTAGATGCGGCGCATGTCCACATGGCCCGAGATGTTGCCCACCCAGTAGGCGCCGGCGACCTTCGTTGTCGACGCGACCAGCCAGAGCTGCTCGTTGCCGTCGGTGGTACCCGTCTTGCCGAGCATGTCCTTGCCGGTGCGGTTCATGCCTGCCGCGGTGCCGTTCTGGATCGGGCCCTGCAGGGCCTTCGCCATCGTGTTTGCGATGGCCGGGTCGACGGACTGCGCGCACTTCGTCGCGGGGGGCGGGACCGCCTTGCCGTTGCCATCGACGATCTTGTCGATCGCGATGGGGGAGCAGGTCATGCCGTTGTTCGCGATGCCCGCGAACGCCGTGGCCATGGTCAGGGGCGAGACCGTGTTAGTACCCAGGACCGAAGCCGGGTCGGAGTTCAACTCCCCACCGGTCGCGGTGTGGACTCCGAAGGCTTCCGCGTCCTTCTTGATCTCGCACAGGTCGAGCTGGCTCGCCATGGCGACGAAGGCGGTGTTGATTGAGTTGGTCGTCGCGTTCTGGGCGCTCCGGATACCCTCTTCGCCGCCTGAGTCGTTGGTGGGTTTCCAGGTGCCGCTCCAGTCACCTGTGCACGAGTTCTTGAACTTCGTGTAGGTGCGCACATTCGCGTTCACCGTCTCGTTCAGCGAGTGACCCTGCTTGAGCCATTCGGCAAGGGTGAACACCTTGTACGTCGATCCCACCTGGAAGCCGTTCGAGCCTCCGTAATTCTGATCGGTGGCGTAATTGACGGAGGTGAACTGCTTGCCCTGGTTCAGGACCTCGGGATCTTGGCTGTACGTCTTGTTCTGCGCCATGTAGAGGACGCGTCCGGTGCCGGGCTCGACTCCGACGAGCACACCGCCGATATTCGCTCTGTCGTACACCTGGGGCACGTAGGAGTTGATGGTCTCCTCGGCGACCTGCTGCAGCTGGAGGTCGAGGCTGGTGTAGATCTTGTAACCACCCCGGTTGAAGTTGGAGGCGCGCGTGTCCTCGTCGGCGCCGAAGGTGGGGTCGTTGAGGATGATCTTCTGGACGTAGTCGCAGAAATACGCGGACCCGCCCGCGGTCTGGCAGCCGCGCTCGGAGGGGGTGATCGCCGGCTGGATCGGGGTCTTGACCGCTTCCTCGTACTGCGCCTTCGTGAGGCGCTTGTACTGGTACATCTTCTGGAGGATGTAGTCGCGGCGCTCCTTGTTCTTCGCGTACCCGTTCGCAGCGCCGTTGGTCTCCGAACCGGGGTTGTCGATCTTCAGGCTGGTCGGCTCGTTCACGATCGCGATCAGGCTGGCCGCCTGCGCAGGTGTCAGCGCCGCCGCGGTGGTGTTGTAGTAGTAATGCGCTGCGGCCTCGATGCCGTAGACGGTGCCACCGAAGCCTGCGATGTTCAGGTACCCGACCAGGATCTGGTCCTTGGTGTACTTCTTCTCGATACCGATGGCGTACTTCATCTCCTTGACCTTTCGGTCGGGAGACACGCCCGTGGAGTCATCCACGCACTGCTGGTACTTGGCCTTCTGCTCCTTGGACTTCACCGGGAGCGCCTCGCACTTCTGCAGCAGCACGTTCTTCACGTACTGCTGGGTGATCGAGGATCCACCCTGCACACCGCCGCCGGCGACGGTGGATAGCACGCCGCGCACGGTGCCCTGGATGTCGACACCGCCATGCGTGTAGAACCGAGGGTCCTCACCGGCGATCGCGGCATCCTTCGCCGCCTGCGAGATCTGGTCGAAGGCGACCGGCAGGCGGTTCTGGGAGTAGAACGTGGCGAGCGGGACGTCCTGGTCGCCGTTCTTGGCATAGATGGTGGTCGGCTGGGCCAGCTGGTCGACGTTCAGGTACTCCGGGAGTCCCTCGAACACGCCGATACTGTTGTTGGCCGCCATCCCCGTCACAGCGATCGCAGGCGTGACGGCGGCGGTGACCAGAAGACCGGCCACAACACTCATGCCGATGAACGCACCGGCGGCGCCGAGCACACCTCTAGCCTGTGGTTTTTGCGCAGACATAGGATCAGAGTAGGTGATGAACCTGCAAAATCCCCCGATCCGAGGAGCACGATGCCGCGCTGGGAGTACCTGACAACCCCGCTGATGATCCACAACACCGCAGCGATCCTGAACAACTGGGGGTCGGAGGGCTGGGAACTGGTGCAGATCGTCACCGGCCCGGAGGGCGGACTGGTCGCCTACCTGAAGCGCCCCGTCACGGATAGGGAGCAGGCCTGATGGCGGACATCGAGGCGCGTCTCGCCCAGCTCGGGATCGACCTGCCGGACGTGGTCCCGCCGGTCGCGGCATACACGCCGGCGGTGCTCGACGGGCACCGCGTCTACACCTCGGGGCAGCTGCCGATGGTGGCGGGAGCTCTTCCGGCGACCGGCAAGGTCGGTGAGGGCGCCGGCCTCGTCCCGCCGGCCGATGCCAAGGAGTACGCGCGGATCTGCGCGTTGAACGCGCTTGCCGCCGCGAAGAGCGTCCTCGGGTCCCTCGATCGAGTGACCCGTGTGGTGAAGGTCGTCGGCTTCGTCTCCTCCGACCCCGCGTTCACCGGCCAGCCTGCGGTCATCAACGGGGCGTCCGAGGTGCTCGGCGAGATCTTCGGCGACGCCGGTGTCCACGCCCGCTCCGCCGTGGGCGTCGCCGTGCTGCCCCTCGATGCGCCGGTCGAGGTGGAGCTGATCCTCGCCGTCGACTGAGCGCGGATACGACGAAGGGGCGACACCGACCGGTGCCGCCCCTTCGTCGTCTCGGCTAGGAGAGCTTGGCCTGGATCGAACTCATCACCGCGGTGTCCGCCAGGGTGGTGGTGTCGCCGACCTCCCGGCCCTCGGCCACATCCCGCAGCAGGCGCCGCATGATCTTGCCCGATCGCGTCTTGGGCAGCTCCGTGACGATGAAGATGTCACGGGGACGCGCGATCGCACCGATCTGCTCGGCGACGTGCTTGCGCAGCTCGGCCGCGACATCCATCGCGCCGGCCTGCTCCAACTGGTTCTGCTTGATGATCACGAACGCGACGACGGCCTGTCCGGTCGTCTCGTCGTTCGCGCCGACGACTGCAGCCTCCGCCGTGAAGGGATGCGCGACCAGGGCGGACTCGATCTCCGCCGTCGACAGGCGGTGGCCCGAGACGTTCATGACGTCGTCCACCCGGCCCAGCAGCCAGATGTCGCCGTCCTTGTCGTACCGCGCGCCATCGCCGGCGAAGTACTTGTCGCCGAACTTCGACCAGTAGGTCTCCGTGAAGCGCTCCGGGTCTCCCCAGATGCCGCGCAGCATGCTCGGCCACGGTTCCGTGACGACCAGCAGGCCGCCCTGGTCCTTGCCGACGGGTGTGCCCGACTCGTCGAGGATGTCGATCGAGATGCCCGGCAGGGGCACCTGGGCGCTTCCCGGCTTCAGCGTCGTGACCCCCGGGAGGGCGGAGACCATGATCGCGCCGGTCTCGGTTTGCCACCAGGTGTCCACGATCGGGGTCGTGTCGCCGCCGATGACCTCGCGGTACCACATCCACGCTTCCGGGTTGATCGGCTCACCGACCGAGCCGAGGACGCGCAGGCTCGACAGGTCGAACTGCTGCGGGTGCTGGCGGCCCAGCTTCATGAACGAGCGGATCGCGGTCGGCGCGGTGTAGAAGATCGAGACCTTGTACTTCTCGATCAGCTCCCACCAGCGGCCGGGGTGCGGCGTCTCGGGCGTGCCCTCGTACATCACCTGGGTCGCGCCGTTCGCGAGCGGCCCGTAGACGACGTATGTGTGGCCGGTGATCCATCCCACGTCGGCGCTGCACCAGTACACGTCGGAATCGGGGTGGAGGTCGAAGACGAACTTGTGCGTGAACGAGGCCTGCGTCAGGTACCCGCCGGTGGTGTGCAGGATGCCCTTCGGCTTACCCGTCGTCCCGGACGTGTAGAGGATGAAGAGGGGCTGCTCGGCCGGGAACGCCTTCGCCACGTGATCGGCGTCGACAAGCGCGAGCTCGTCGTGCCACCACAGGTCGCGGCCCTCGGTCCAGGCCACCTCGTTCTCGCCGCGCTTGACCACGAGTACGTGCTCGACCGTGGTCGCGTCGCCGGTGAGCGCCGCATCCACCGCGTCCTTCAGGGGGAAGACGCGGCCCTTGCGCCAGCCGCCGTCCGCGGTGATGACGAGCTTCGCCTCGGCGTCGTCGATGCGCGAGCGGAGGCTCTCGGCGCTGAATCCGCCGAAGACGACGGAGTGCACCGCGCCGATCCGTGCGACGGCGAGCATCGCGATGACGGCCTCAGGGATCATCGGGAGGTAGATCGCCACGCGGTCGCCGGCGCGGATGCCCAGACTGGTGAGCAGGTTGGCCGCCTTCTTCACCTCGGCCGTCAGCTCGGCGTATGTGATCGTGCGGGTGTCGCCCGGTTCGCCCTCCCAGTGGATCGCGACACGGTCACCGTTGCCGGCAAGCACATGCCGGTCGAGGCAGTTGTAGGCGACGTTCAGCTCGCCGTCGTCGAACCACTTGGCGAAGGGAGGCTCGCTCCAGTCGAGCGTTCGCGTGAACGGCGTGTGCCAGTGCAGCAGCTCGCGAGCCTGGTCGGCCCAGAATCCCAGCCGGTCGGCGGCCGCGCGCTCGTACAGTCCCGCGTCGGCGATCGCGTTCGCGGCGAACTCGTCGCTCGGTGGGAACCGGCGGGCTTCATGCAGCAGGTTGTCGATTGTGTTGCTCATGGGGAGTCTTTTCGCTCCTTTGCGATGCGGTCGATACGGGTCGTGGCGCGACAATGCCTGACTCTACAACCTGCTCGAGCGACCGCCCCAGGAGACTTGCGTTTGCATCGATTCTGCGTAAACTGGACCCCGGCCGAATGTAAATTCGTGCGTGCGGCGCAATCGATTCCCCCCAATCCTGCGCCGCAGTGGCCGCACCTGTTCCCCCCAATAGGTGCGGCCCCCCTTTTTTAACCGGCGGGTCGACTCCTCCGGGCGGTTGTTCACAGCTGGATGCGGCGGTGACTTCTCCACCGATGTGGTGGGGAGCCGCCGGCCGTGCGTATGGCATCTCTAGCGTCGTCGCATGACGAACCACCAGCGCGGCGACGAGTCTCCCGGACTCTGGCGCACTTTCGGACCACTCGCTCCTTACCTCCTGCGCCCCGGGGTCACCGACCTCTTCGTGACCGCATCGGGGGAGCTGTGGAGCGACGGGCCACCGGACGGGTTACGGCGGGAGGGCGGCTGGCGCGCCGACCGGTCGAGCGCGCGGGAGCTGGCGGTTCGGCTGATCGCCGCCGGTGGCCGCCACATCGACGAAGCGACCCCGTTTGTCGACGTCCGGCTGACCGGCGGCGTGCGGGTCCATGCGGTCCTCCCGCCGGTGTCGACCGGGGGCGCGCTGCTGTCGATCCGCGTGCCAGCGCGGGAGCAGCCGACTCTGGACGAGCTGGTCGCCCGCGGCGGAATGGAGCCGCTCGAACGGGATCGGCTGCTGCGGGCCGTCCACGCCAGGACGAACCTGCTGATCACCGGCGCCGGCGGCGCGGGCAAGACGACGCTCCTGGCGGCGCTCCTCGGGAACGCCCCTCCGGATGAGCGGATCGTGGTGATCGAGGATGTCGCGGAGCTGCGCATCCGTCATCCGCACGTCGTCGGTCTCGAGACCCGGCAGCCGAACCTCGAAGGCGCCGGCGGTGTCGATCTGAGCCGGCTGGTGCGGGAGGCCCTGAGGATGCGGCCGGACAGGCTCGTGCTCGGCGAGTGCCGGGGTGAGGAGGTGCGTGACCTTCTCACCGCGCTCAATACCGGCCACGACGGTGGCGCCGGGACTCTGCACGCGAACTCGCTGGAGGACGTTCCCGCCCGGCTCGAGGCGCTGGGCGCATTGGCCGGGCTGGACGACCACGCGTTGGCGAGGCAGGCGGTGAGTGCGATCGGGCTGGTCGTGCACCTGTCGAGGGCCGACGGCGTGAGGAAGGTCTCGGGCTTCGGACGGCTGCACCTGGATGGAGCGGGCCGGTTGGCGATCACACCGCTCGGCGCCGGCGGCGGTGTGGGCGTCGACGACGATGCCGTCCGCGCCGGGTCGGGACCGTGAGACGACCGCGCGCGCCGGCCGGAGCGCAGCCGGATGCTGTCGCCGCACTCGCCGAGTCGCTCGCCGTGCTGCTCGACGCAGGACTGCCCCCGCGGTCCGCCTGGGAGGCCGCGGCCGGGTACGGAGCACATCCTCTGGCGGATCGGGTCGCGAACACCCTCAGGCATCAGCCGTCGTGCGCGTCCGCTCTTCTGCAGGCAGCCGACACCGACGACGTCCGCATGCTCGCGGTGGCGTGGCGGGTCGCCGAACGGACGGGCGCACCGCTGGGCCACGCGCTGCGTGCGATGGCGGAGACGCTGCGGGACGCGGCGGAGACGGAAAGGGAGGTGGACGTCGCCCTGAGCGGTCCCCGCGCGACGGCGCGGCTCGTCTCGTGGTTGCCGGCGGTCGGGGCGGTACTGGCTGGAGCGCTCGGAGCGGACCTCGTGGGCGCACTGGGGTCGGCACCCGGCGCGATATCCGTCGGTGCTGGCGTTCTGCTCATGCTCGCCGGCCGGTGGTGGATGCGTGCACTGGCCACACGCGCGGTCGCACGCCCGCTGCCGCAGGGGCTTGCCGAGGAGCTCATCGCCGTCGGATTGGCCGGTGGCGTGTCGATCGGTGCGGCGCGGGAGATCGTGAGGGAGGCCGCGGAGGATTCCGGGCTTGGCTCGCTGGATGAGCGAGGTGCCGCACGGGTGCTCCGGCTGGCCTCCGCGGCCGGGGCACCCGCCGGCGAGCTGCTGACCGCCGCCGCGCGCCAGCAGCGCCGAATGGCCAGGGCCGAGGGTCGTCGACGCGCAACCACGCTCGGCGTCCGGCTGATGGTGCC
Source organism: Cryocola sp. 340MFSha3.1 (assembly GCF_000383315.1). NCBI lineage: Bacteria > Bacillati > Actinomycetota > Actinomycetes > Micrococcales > Microbacteriaceae > Cryocola > Cryocola sp. 340MFSha3.1. The sequence continues at coordinate 1,232,766 of NZ_KB911087.1, read as the reverse complement.
CTTGGGCGCCTGTGTGCTCCCCAGCTTCCTGTTGCTGGCCGTGGCGCCGCTGGTGCTGTCCCTGTTGTCGTCCACAACTGCGGGTCTGCGATGACTGTCCACAGATCGGCCGTCCCGCATCCGCCAGGCGGCCCCGAAGCGAAGGATGGAGTCATGAAGCACATGACGATCGAAGAACGAACGGGCGAGGGCGTTCCGCGTTCCCTCGGCACCGACGGGCGATCCCCACTGCGGCGACTCGGGCGACGATTCGGCCGACGGTTCCGGCGACGACTCGCCGACGACCGGGGCGCGGCGACCGCCGAATACGCAATCACGATCCTGGCCGCTGTCGGGTTCGCCGGGCTCCTGGTCGCCCTGTTGAAGGGCGATGAAGTGAAGGGAATCCTCTCCGACCTGGTGCATCGTGCGCTGTCGGGCGGATGACGGTCCGCGTGGCGTCCGTCCGAGACCTCCGCGACGAGCGGGGCAGCGTGACGGCCGAGTTCGCGGTCGTACTCCCGGCGGTGCTCGCGTGTCTCGCGCTCTGCATCGGCGCTCTCCATGGAGCGGTCCAGTACGGATCGCTCGCGGCCGGGGCGGCGGCGGCAGCGCGGTTGGAGGGCAGGGGAGACGACCCGGGTGGTTCGATCCCGGCTGGAGCGACGGCGATGGTCGAGAGGGAGGGGCGGACCGTATGCGTTCGACTGACGGCGGCAGGCGACACGGTTCTCAGCCGTCTCGGCGTCCTGCTCAGCGCGAGGGCGTGCGCCCTGGACGAGGCGGAGGCGGGATGAAGGGGAGGGTGTCCGAGACATCCGGTTGCCGGTCGGCGGTCGTGGCTGCACTGCATTCGGACCGGGGGAGCGGATCGGTGCTCGCGCTCGCAGCGGTGTGCGCGATCGTCACGGTGGCGGCGGCCGGAGTCGCGGTGGTCGGAGCCGGAGCGGCGTACGCGCGCGCAGCCATGGCGGCCGACCTGGCGGCGCTGGCCGGCGCCGACGTGGCGAGCGGCCGTGCCGGAGGGGTGCCCTGCGACGTGGCCCAGAGCATCGCGCAGGTGAACGGAGCGGCGATGACCGACTGCGATCAGAACGGGACGGTGGTCACCGTGACCACATCCACCCCGTACCTCGCCTTCGCCTCGACGGCATCGGCGCGTGCCGGACCGCCCGGCGGGTAGGTTCCGAAGCCGGAGGTGTCCGCGCTACGCCGACGGGTTCCGGTCAGTCGAAGACGGTCTCGAGGTAGCGGTATGAGACGGCGGTGGGGCGCTGCCCGCGGCCGTCGTCGGACGCGTACTCGAGCTCGGCCCCCGACGCTCTCACATAGAGGTAGTGCTTGGAGCCCACGGGTGCCGAGATCTCCAGGCGAGGGCGGGCGTCGCCGGAGTCGAGGAAACCGGTCGAGATCGTCTTGCCCTCCAGAGGCCCGTCGATCAATTTGGCGGTGTACATCATCGTCGTTGCCATACACGTATTGTCCTCCCGACGGGATCGTCGGCATAGGGTCGGTGGGTGCTCCGTCCCTGGGGCCGTCCGTTCGGTCCGGCGCGGGTAGGGCGTTCGCCTGGGGCTGCGCCGACGGCGAACGCCGAACACTCGATTAGGCGGACAAGCGGCGAAGGTGTGTATGGTTTGCCTGTCGGCCGCACGGACCATACCCAACAATGGATCGGCGCCTTCAGGGGGAGCGCGCCACGCCGGTCCAGTCGTGACGACAACCGTGAGCTGTGGCGACACAGTGTGTGCATATATAAGAGGAGTCAGGTGCCTGACACGAAGAAGCTCGTCATCGTCGAGTCTCCGAACAAGGTGAAGTCGATCGCCCAGTATCTCGGCGACGGCTACGAGGTCATGGCCTCGGTCGGGCACATCCGCGACCTCATCGAGCCGAAGAACCTGCCGCCCGAGCTCAAGAAGGGGTCGCTGGGCAAGTTCTCCGTCGACGTCGAGAACGAGTTCGAGCCCTACTACGTGGTGTCCGACCAGAAGAAGAAGACGGTCGCCGACCTTAAGCGTGCTCTCAAGAACGCCGACGAACTCCTCCTCGCAACGGATGAGGACCGCGAAGGAGAGGCAATCGCCTGGCACCTCGTCGAGGTGCTGAAGCCCAAGGTGCCCGTCAAGCGGATGGTCTTCCACGAGATCACCCGCGAGGCCATCGAGAAGGCTCGCGACAACACCCGGGAGATCGACACGGCTCTGGTCGACGCTCAGGAGACCCGCCGCATCCTCGACCGGCTCTACGGCTATGAGGTGTCTCCCGTCCTCTGGCGCAAGGTCGGACCGGGCCTCTCGGCCGGTCGCGTCCAGTCCGCGGCCACCCGGCTCGTCGTCGACCGCGAGCGCGAGCGCCTGGCGTTCGTCCCGGCCTCGTACTGGGGACTGACCGCACAGCTGGCTCCGGAAGACGCGAACGCCTTCGAGGCACGCCTCGCCCGGATCGACGGCGACCGCGTCGCCACCGGCCGCGATTTCGACGACCACGGCCGCCTCACCACGAAAGCCCGGACGCTCGACGAGGCCTCCGCGACCACGCTCGCGGCGGCGATCCGTCAGCCGAGCACGACCGTCGCCGTCTCCAAGGTCGACTCCAAGCCATACTCGCGGCGCCCCGCCGCCCCGTTCACCACCTCGACCCTCCAGCAGGAGGCGGCGCGCAAGCTCCGCTTCTCCGCGCGCCAGACGATGAGTGTCGCGCAGACCCTCTACGAGAACGGGTACATCACCTATATGCGCACCGACTCCGCGTCGCTGTCGCAGCAGGCGACGAACGCTGCGCGGACGCAGGCGGCGAAGCTGTACGGCCCGGAGACGGTCCCCGACAAGCCGCGCACCTACGCATCCAAGAGCAAGAACGCGCAGGAGGCGCACGAGGCGATCCGTCCGTCGGGCGAGACCTTCCGCACCCCTGCCGAGCTGGAGCGCTCGCTGCGCGGACCCGAGCTGCGCCTGTACGAGCTGATCTGGAAGCGGACAGTCGCCTCCCAGATGGCCGACGCGAAAGGCCAGACGGCATCCGTCACCGTCGAGGCGCGTGTCTCGGAAGGTCCGCTCGACGGCACCGTGGCCGAGTTCACGGCCAGCGGCACCGTGATCACGTTCCGAGGCTTTCTGAACGCCTACGAGGAGAGCCGGGACGAGGAGCGCAACAGCAGCGACTCGGCCGAGGCCAAGCTTCCGCCGCTCACCGAGAAGCAGGCCCTGACCGTCCGCGACATCGCCGCCGACGGCCACGAGACCACCCCGCCGCCGCGCTACACGGAGGCGAGCCTCGTCAAGACGCTCGAAGAGCTCGGGATCGGGCGCCCCTCCACCTTCGCGAGCATCATCTCCACCATCATCGACCGCGGATACGTGACCCAGCGCGGCCAGTCCCTCGTCCCCAGCTGGGTCGCCTTCTCGGTCGTCCGGCTGCTCGAGGACTACTTCGGCGACCTGGTGCAGTACGACTTCACCGCCGAGATGGAGGATGACCTCGACCGCATCGCCGATGGCGAGGCCGAGCGCATCGACTGGCTGAACAGCTTCTACTTCGGCAGCGACAAGCACAAGGGTCTCCGACGGGTCATCGACAACCTCGGCGACATCGACGCCCGCAGCATCAACTCCATCGCCATCGACGACGGAGTGACGCTCCGCATCGGCAAGTACGGCCCCTACCTCGAGGTGTCCGAGCCCGATGCCGGTCCCGACGCCCAGCCGCGCCGCGTCAACATCCCGCCGGAGCTCGCTCCCGACGAGCTCACGCCTGCCAAGGCGCACGAGCTGATCGAGGCGCCGGTCCAGACCGACCGCGTGCTCGGGACGAACCCCGACAACGGCAAGCTCGTCCTCGCCAAGGACGGCCGCTTCGGACCGTACGTCACCGAGGCCGACCCCGAGGACGAAGCGGCAGCCGATTCCAAGACCGGTGAGGTGAAGGAGCCGGCGAAGACCAAGAAGACCGCCGCCGCCAAGCCGCGCACGGCATCCCTCTTCAAATCGATGGATCTGGCGACCCTCGACCTCGACACCGCGCTCAAACTGCTCGACCTCCCGCGGGTCGTGGGAGCCGACCCGGAGAGCGGCGAAGAGATCCAGGCGCAGAACGGTCGCTACGGCCCGTACCTCAAGAAGGGCGCCGACACCCGGTCGCTCCCGAGCGAGGATGACATCTTCGACATCGACCTGCCGGGCGCGCTGGAGCTGTTCGCCCAGCCGAAGTACGGCAACCGCCGGGCGTCGAGCGCTCTCAAGGAGTTCGACGCCGATCCGGTCAGCGGCAAGCCGATCCGCGTGAAGGACGGCCGCTTCGGCCCGTACGTCACCGACGGTGAGACCAACGCCACGATCCCGCGCGGCGAGACCGTGGACGAGGTCGACTTCGACCGCGCGGTCCAGCTGCTCGCCGACAAGCGAGCGAAGGGACCGGCCAAGAAGCCGGCGCGGAAGACCGCTGCGGCCAAGACGACGACCGCCAAGACGACGGCCAAGAAGCCCGCCGCCAAGAAGCCGGCGGCCAAGAAGTCCACGACCGCTGCGGCGAAGAAGTCCGCCGAGTGAGCGAGGGCCTCTTCATCACGCTCGAGGGCGGCGACGGGGTCGGAAAGTCCACGCAGGCGGCGCTCTTGGAGGAGTGGCTCACCGGGCGCGGCCGCACCGTCGTGCGCACCCGCGAGCCGGGCGGCACGGACGCCGGCGTCGAGATCCGCGAGATCGTCCTCCACCACCGCGGAGACATCGCGCCGCGTGCCGAGGCACTCCTCTACGCAGCCGACCGTGCTCACCACATCGCCACGGTGGTCCGTCCGGCCCTGTCCCGCGGCGACATCGTCGTTCAGGACCGGTACATCGACTCCTCCGTCGCCTACCAGGGCGCGGGGCGGGTCCTTGACGCGCAGCAGATCCGCGACCTGTCCCTGTGGGCGGCCGAGGGGTTGCTGCCGGACCTCACCATCCTGCTCGACCTCGACGAGGACACCGCGCGCACCCGGCTCGACTCCGCGCGCACCCGGTACGACCGCCTGGAGGCGGAACGCTCGGACTTCCACGCCCGCGTCCGCGCCGGCTACCTCGCGCTGGCCGAGCAGGAGCCCGAGCGCTTCCTGGTCGTGGATGCGAGCCGGCCCGTCGAGGAGATCGCCGCGGAGATCCGCGACCGCCTCGCGCTGCGCGTCTGAGGACCGTCGTGCGGAGACCGAGCAAGCGTGTCCGTCGTGCCAGCTAGCCTGGACACCATGACGGTGTGGGACGAGCTCACGGGGCAGGACGAGGCGATCGAGGTCGTCCGCGCTGCCGCGATCGGCTCCGCCGCAGGCAACGGAGCCGGTGCTCCCGGCCGCGGGATGACGCACTCCTGGCTCATCACCGGCCCGCCCGGCTCCGGCCGATCGAACCTCGCATACGCCTTCGCGACAGCGCTGCTCAGCCCCGGCACGCCCGAAGGCGACCTCGCCACGCGGCGTCAGGTCGACGCCCGCACCCACCCCGACCTCGCCGTCCTGAGCACCGAGCGCGTCATCATCTCCATCGACGAGGTCCGCGCCCTCGTCGCCAGCTCGCAGTTCGCGCCGTCGGTCGGCCGGTACCGCGTGATGGTGATCGAAGACGCCGACCGGATGACCGAACGCACCTCCAACGTCCTGCTGAAGGCACTCGAGGAGCCGCCGGAGCGGACCGTCTGGATCCTCTGCGCGCCGAGCGACGCCGACCTTCTCCCGACCATCCGCTCCCGCGTCCGCACCGTGCGGCTGCGGGTGCCCAGCGTCGACGATGTCGCCCGCCTCATCCAGCGGCGCGACGGGGTGGATGCGGAGACCGCCGAGCGCGCTGCTCGCCACGCACAGAGCCACATCGGCATGGCGCATCGCCTCGCCACCCACGAGGAGGCCCGCCGCCGGCGCGAGCAGACGCTCGAGCTGGCCCTCGGAATCCGCTCGGTCTCCGACGCCGTCCTCGCGGCGGCGACCCTGCTGGAGATCGCCGGCGCCGACGCGAAGGCGATCACGGAGGAGCGTGATGCGGAGGAGCGCGAGCACGCCCTCCGCTCGCTCGGGATCGAGCCGGGCGGCACGATCCCACCGGCGCTCCGCGGCCAGCTGCGCCAGCTCGAAGAGGACCAGAAGCGCCGAGCGACCCGCAGCCTCCGCGACGGCATCGACCGCATCCTCGTCGACCTGCTCTCGCTGTACCGCGACGTGATGATGATCCAGCTCGGCAGCGACAGCGAACTGGTGAACCGCGAGCTGCGCGCCGAGCTGGATGCTCTCAGCACCCACACGACTCCGGCCGCTACGCTCGCCGCGATGGACGCCGTCGCGACCGCGCGTGAGCGCATCGACGGCAACGTCGCCCCGGCCCTCGCCCTCGAGGCCATGCTGACCACCATCCTGCGCGGCACGACCGCTCGAAAGGGGACCGACCTGTGATCACCCGACCCGGCCGTGCCCCGGTACGCGACCAGGCCGCGAGACGGCGCACCGCCCGCACCGCGGCCGTCGCGCTCGCCGCCGTCGTCGCCCTGACCCTCAGCGGCTGCGTCACCTGGTTCCTGCCCGCGAAGACAGTGACGACGTCCACTCCCGCTCCTGACGACGTCTCCGCCGAGCTGCAGCCGTACTACAGCCAGGTGCTGCACTGGACGAACTGCAGCGGCGGCAAGCAGTGCACGACCGTCAAAGCCCCTCTCGACTGGGACCACCCCGGCAAGGGCGACGTCGAGCTCGCGCTCATCCGTCAGCCCGCGAAGGGGACCAAGCAGGGATCGCTGCTCACCAATCCCGGCGGCCCCGGCGCATCCGGCTTCGACTTCGTCAAGGACTCGGTCGACTTCGTCGCCGACGACACCCTCCAGCAGCACTTCGACATCGTCGGCTTCGACCCGCGCGGTGTCGGCCGGTCCACTGCGGTGAAGTGCTACGACGCCGAGCAGATGGACCAGTACCTGTACGGCATCACCCCCGGTGAGCGCGGCTCCGACCAGTGGATCGCCGAGAACACCACCATCGCCAAGGACTTCGGCGAGGCGTGCAAGAAGAACACCGGCGCTCCGCTGCCGAAGGTCGACACGGTCAGCGCCGCGCACGACCTCGATCTGCTCCGGGCGACGCTCGGGGACAAGAAGCTCAACTACCTCGGCTACTCGTACGGCACCTACCTGGGCGCCGTGTACGCGGGGCTGTACCCGGGAAAGACCGGGCGGCTCGTGCTGGACGGCGCGCTCGATCCCGCCGCGACGAACTTCGACGTGACCGAGGTGCAGGCCAAGGGATTCGAGAGCGCGCTGCGCGCCTACCTGACCGACTGCCTGACCCGGAAGGACTGCCCGTTCACAGGCACGGTGAACGACGCGATGAGCACGGTCGGGCAGCTGCTCGCGTCGGTCGAGAAGAGCCCGATCCGCAACTCCGACGGCCGGGAGCTCGGCGCCAACACTCTCGTGACGGCGATCATCACGCCGCTGTACGACGCGACAGCGTGGTCGTACCTCGACAAGCTGTTCGAGTCGGTCATGAAGGGGAGCGCATCCGTCGCCTTCTCGCTGGCGGACACCTACAACAACCGCGACGCCGACGGCACGTACTCGGATAACTCCACCGAGGCGTTCGTCGCCATCAACTGCCTGGACTACACCTACGACGCCGATCCCGCGCTGATGCGCCAGCAGGCGGCGGAACTGGCCAAGGCGGCCCCCGTGATCGGGCCGTACATGGCCTACGGCGACATCGGCTGCGCCAACTGGCCGTACCAGTCGACCGGGCAGCGCGGTCCGATCTCCGCGGACGGCTCGGCGCCCATCCTCGTCGTCGGCACCACCAACGACCCGGCGACGCCGTACGTCTGGGCGAAGAACCTCGCCTCCGAGCTGCAGAACGGGCACCTGCTCACCTATAAGGGCGAGGGGCACACCGCGTACAACAAGTCCAACTCCTGCGTGAACGACACGGTGGACGACTACCTCGTCAACGGTACCGTTCCGACCGACGGGAAGACCTGCTGATCCGTCGGCGTCCGCCGTTCGGGTGAGTGGTGCAATTTTGCAGGGAGTGAAATAATCGACGTCGTGTCAGTGGCCCCCGATTCCACGCTGAACGAGCTCGGACTCCGCGAACGGAAGCGCATTGCAACCCGTCGCGCGATCCAGCTCGCCGCCGTCGAGCTCGCCAGTGAGCGCGGATTCGACCGCGTCACGATCGACGAGATCAGTCACGTCGCGAACGTCTCGCCGCGGACCTTCTTCAACTACTTCCCCTCGAAGGAGTCCGCCATCATCGGCGAACTCCCGGAGCTTCCGGACGAGGAGACCATCGAGGAGTTCATCTCCGCGGGGCCCAGCCAGCCGATCCTCGACGGAATCAGCACCCTGCTGGTCGCCGCGATCGACCTGGGCGAGACCGTGGACGGGGAAGCCGAAGCGCCCCAGGCGCCCGAGAGCGTCCACCGCCTGCACACCCTCCGTCGGGCCCTCCTCAAGGACAACCCGGAGCTCTTCGCGCTGCGCATGGCCAGCATGCACAAGTTCGAGGATGCGCTGAGCGGCGTCGTCCAGCGCCGCCTCGCACACGACGACCCGGCTCTCGCTGCCGACGAGGAAGCCCTGCACCAGCGCGCCCGATTGGTGACCTACGTGGCCTTTGCGGGCATGCGGCACGCGTGGTCCTGCTGGGCCGACCACGGCGGCGTCGAGCCGCTCTCCGACCGCCTGCGCAGCTCGTTCGAGCAGCTCTCAGCGCTCGGAACGCAGGTCCGCTGACGCCGTCCCGGCATGGTCGGCAGCACCCCGCATGATCGGGTAAGCTATCTTCCTGTGCGTCGGACGGTAGTCCGGCCCACGCCGCCCTAGCTCAGTCGGCAGAGCATCTCACTCGTAATGAGAAGGTCAAGGGTTCGATTCCCTTGGGCGGCTCCATCAGTTCCTTCTCCTGAACATCCGGACAGATTCCTCGTGCACATGCGCGCCCCTCGGAGTAGCCTGAGGGCACAAACTGAGGATCAATCAAGTCTGCCCGAGGCTGTCATGGATGCAACATCGAAGTCCCGCCGGGCGCGCGCGCTCGGGCTGTTCACCGCGGTGCTGAGCGCGCTGCTGCTGATCGGGGGAGGTGTCGCGGGCCCGGCGTCGGCGGACACCATGCCACCCGATCCGAATGACCCCGCGTCTCCGCCCACTGTGGGGGCGACCGCGCTTCCCACCGTCCAGATCGACGGCGTCGCCTGGGCGCAGACCGTCGTCGGCGACACGGTGTACGTCGCGGGCAAGTTCGGTACGGCGCGCCCGGCCGGTTCGCCCGCCGGATCGAACACCACCCCGCGGAGCAACTTCCTCGCCTACAACATCACGACGGGCGCCCTCATCACGAGCATCAACGTGCCGCTGAACGGGCAGGCGCTCGCGATCGCGGCATCCCCCGACGGTTCCCGCGTGTATATCGGCGGCGACTTCACGTCGGCAGCCGGAGCCACCTACTACCGCATCGTGGCGATCAGCACGGCCACCGGCCAACCCATCAGCTCCTTCCGGCCCGTCATGGAGAGCCAGGTCCGTGCACTCGCGGTGACGAACACGGCCGTCTACGCGGGCGGCACGTTCTCCAGCGTGAACGGCGTCTCGCGCGGATACATCGCCAAGATCGACGCATCCAACGGGTCGCTCGTCACCTCGTGGTCGGCATCGGCCGACAACGTGGTCGACGCGCTCGCGGTGAGCCCGGACGGGAACCGCGTCTACGCCGGTGGCCGCTTCAAGAACGTCAACGGATCCGCGCATTACGGGCTCGCGATGCTGAGCGGTTCGAACGGCTCGGCCCTTCCCTTCCCCGCGAACAGCGTGGTCCGGGATGCCGGAGCGAACGCCAGCATCACCTCCCTCCAGGCGACCAGCGACCGGGTCTACGGCTCCGGTTACGTGTTCGGCAGTGGGGGCAACCTCGAAGGGAGTTTCGCGGCGGACGGCGTGACGGGCGCCCTGATCTGGCTGGAGGACTGCCACGGTGACACCTACTCGATCGTTCCGCTCAACAATGCGCTGTATGCGGCCGGCCACCCGCATGACTGCCGCAATGTCGGCGGCTTCCCCGAGACCAATCCGCGTACGTTCCACCACACGATCGCGTTCTCGAAAGCTCGCACCGGGACGCTGACCAACGACGGCAACTCGTCGTACGCGAACTTCCGCGGCCAGCCGTCGCCGACTCTCCTCAACTGGTTCCCCGACTACGTGACGGGGTCGTACACCGGTCAGGGTCAGGCGGCATGGAGCGTTGCGGGGGACAGCCGCTACCTCGTCGTCGGCGGTGAGTTCCCGGCCGTCAACGGGACAGCCCAATACGGCCTCACCCGCTTCGCGGCCGACTCGGTCGTGCGCAGCACCACCGGCCCGAACAACAACACGGCGCTGACACCGAACGCCACCTCGCCGACGGCCGGGCAGGCGAAGATCAGCTGGACGGCGACGTACGACCAGGACAACGTCTCCCTCACGTACGCACTGGCACGGGACGGCGACACGGCGCATCCCATCTCCCAGGTCACCCGCACCTCCACCTTCTGGAACCGGCCCGGGATGTCCTTCACCGACACCGGACTCGCCGGCGGCAGCGCGCACACGTACACGCTGACGGTCACGGACCCTGACGGGAATCGGATCGCCCGGACCGGCAACCGCGTCGTGATCCTCGGCGGCGGCGCGAACCAGCCGCCGACGGCGAGCTTCACCGCCGGCACGAACGGCCTCGCGGTCGCGGTCGACGGCAACGCATCGAGCGACCCCGACGGCGCGATCGCCTCGTGGAACTGGAACTTCGGAGACGGCGGCACGGCCACCGGGGCGACCGCCGGACACACCTATGCAAACGCCGGCACCTACACGATCACGTTGACCGTGGCGGACAACGTCGGCGCCACCGCGTCGACCACGCGCCAGGTGACCGTCGCAGCGACCAGCGGAAGCACGGTCGCGAAGGACGGCTTCGAGCGGACGCTGACCAGTGGATGGGGATCTGCGGAAGTCGGCGGCGCGTGGACCGCCTCGGGCACGGCATCCTTCTACACAGTCTCGTCCGGCACCGCGCGGATGAACGTCCCGGCCGGCTCGACTCGGACGGAGACGCTCGGCAGCGTGTCGTCGAGCCGGACGGACACGACAGTCACCTTCACGACGGACTTCGCCCCGACCGGCGGCGGGATCTTCGTCTCGGCGATCGGACGGCAGCTCGGTTCGGCCGTGTACGAGGGTCGTGCCTGGCTCAGCGCCAGCGGAGCCGTGCAGGTGCAGTTGCTCGCCAACGGGACGACGCTGCAGGCAGTGCCTGTCAGCGGGCTGACCTACAGTGCGGGGCAGCAGCTCTCGCTGCGGGTCCAGGCTGTCGGCTCCTCACCCACGACGTTGCGGGCGAAGGTCTGGCCGTCGACGCAGGCCGAGCCGGCCGCGTGGCAGGTCACGGCGACCGACTCGACGGCAGGTCTGCAGTCGGCCGGGGGTGTCGGACTCCGCGCGTACCTCTCCGCCTCCGCCACGGCCACGCCGATCACGGCGCGTTTCGACAACTTCCTCGTCACCGCGGTGCCCTGACCCTCGCGCATGGTCGTTGTCGGTGGTTTGCTGCGGTCATGGCGGACGAACTGAAGCATGGCGACCATGTCGAGTGGTCCTCGCACGGCGTGGATGTGCCGGGCGAGGTCGAGAAGAAGCTCACCGACGACACCGAAGCGGCCGGACGGACCGTACGGGCGTCGAAGGACGACCCGCAGTACCTCGTGAAGAGCGACAAGACCGGCAAGGAGGCCGTGCACAAGCCGGACGCGCTCCACAAGAAGAAGTGACGGACGGCTCCCATCAGCCTCGAAACCATCCGTGCTCATACCCTCTACTGTCCGCAGGCGCGCGGATCGTTCCCTTTTCGGTCTGAGGGAATCGTCGTGTTCGCCGGCCGAGGGAGCGTAGCAGCATTCAGAAAGCCCAGGTAACATACCCGGATGCACGAATCGGATCAGCCGGTCACCGGACCCGACCCGTCGAACCTCCCGACCACTCCCACTCCGCTCGCCGACTCCGCAGCCGGCTCGGAGCCGCCCGCGACCACAGGTTCCGGCCGTCGCGCTGCCGCGCGGCCCGCGAAAGCCGCCGGCCTGTCGGGTGTTGCGGCCGGGGTGCTCGCGACGATCCGGAAGCACCCGAAGACGTGGATGGCCGCAGCGGCCGCCGTCGTCTTCCTGCTGCTCGGAGGCGGCAGTGTCGCGCTCGGGGCCACCGTCGGCTCGCCGGCGGTCGCGGCGGGACCCGTCAGCAGCGCGACCCCCTCGCCGACGCGGACCGCGACCGCCACCCCGACCCCCACGCCGACCGTCGACCCGGCGCGTCCCGTTCCGGCGAACCAGGCCGCCGCGACGCGCATCCGCACGTGTTCGGTCGCCGGTCTCGCGGCCGACGGCCGCCTCGGCAACCTCGAGGCGCAGGTCGTCAACGCCAAGACGGGTCAAACCCTGTTCGATCGCAACGGCGTGAAGCCCGGCCCGACCGCCTCCGTGCTCAAGACGCTCACGTCGGCCGCAGCCCTCGCGACCCTCGGTCCCGACTACCGCGTCTCGACGACCGTGGTTGCCGGCAGCACGCCCGGCCAGGTCGTCATCGTCGGCGGCGGGGATGTGACCCTGTCGCGGCTGCCCGACGGTCAGGCGTCCTTCTACACCGGAGCGCCGAAGATCCAGGACCTCGCCAACCAGGTGAAGCAGGCCATGGGCGGCCAGCAGATCACCTCGATCGTGGTGGACGCGACCCTCTTCGGAGCTCCCTTCTGGCAGCCGAGCTGGGACGAGCGCGAGGAGCGCGTCGTCGAGGGTTCGACCCCGTACATGACGGCGCTCATGGTCGACGGCGACCGCGACGACCCGACCGCCGTCGAGTCGCCGCGCAGCACCGATCCGGTGGGTCGCGCCGTGCAGTACTTCCAGCAGTACCTCGGCACCAATGTCGGCGTGAGCCAGGGCGTCGCGCCGGCCGGTGCTCGCCAGTTGGGCGTCGTCCAGTCGCAGCCGGTCACGACACTGATCGATCAGGCGATGCGGGTCTCCGACAACACGATCATGGAGGAACTCGCCCGCCTCGTCGCCATCAAGAACGGCGCGGGCAACACCTTCGACGCTCTGAACGCGGGCGTGCTCGCCGGGCTGAAGGGCTACGGGATCGACACCTCCGGGATCCACATCGCCGACGGCTCCGGCCTCAGCGGCGACAACGCCGTTCCGCCGTCGTACCTGACGCAGCTGTTCATCAAGGTGCTCAACCGCCAGAACGGCCTCGGCGTCGTCTACGACGGACTGCCCGTGGCCGGCCAGTCGGGAACGCTCGGCCCCGGCTACAACCGGTTCACCGGAGCCAACTCCGTCGCGCGCGGCGCGGTGTTCGCCAAGACCGGCTGGATCGACAACGGGTACACGCTCTCCGGCATCATCAACGCGGCCGACGGCACACCCCTGACCTTCGCTGTATTCGCGCTCGGGCCGGTGAGCGACAACGCGAAACAGGCGATCGACACGCTCGTCACCGGCTTCTACAAGTGCGGTGACAACCTCTCCAACGGCTGAGCCGGCCGGCGCAGCGACGACCATCACCGGGAGGACGGGAATGGGCAAGGCGCTCTTCATCGTGGACGTGCAGAACGACTTCACCGAGGGAGGCGCGCTCGGCGTCGACGGAGGGGCCGCGGTCGCGGCGGGCGTCACCGCCTTCCTCCAGGAACACGCCGACGAGTACGAGGTGATCGTCGCCAGCCGCGACTGGCACGACCCCGACAATGACAACGGCGGCCATTTTGCGACGGACGACGAGCCTGATTTCGTGGAGAGCTGGCCGCGGCACTGCGTCGCGGGTACTCCCGGTGCCGAGTATCACCCGGCGTTCGACACCTCGCGCGTGACGTTCCACGTCCGCAAGGGCCAGGGCGTGCCGGCGTACTCCCTCTTCGAGGGCCGTACGGAGGAGGGCGCCACGGTGCACGAGATCCTCGAGGAGCGCGGCATCCACACCATCGATGTGACAGGGATCGCGACCGACTACTGCGTTCGGGCGTCGGCACTGGATGCGCTCGCCCACGGCCAGCGCGTGCGCGTGCTGACCTCGCTGGTCGCCGGAGTGGCGGAGACGTCCTCGCAGGCGGCGCTCGCGGAGCTGGCGCACGCAGGGGCGGAACTGGTGGACTGACGCCCGCGGGCCTCCGCGTGGACGCTCGGCCGCATCCACGGTATGGTGATTGCTAGCTCATCTAGTAATCAGGAGGCGAAGTGTCGAAGGAAGCCCCCGAGCGGACCGCTCCGGCACGGGTACCGGCGCGGTGGCTGCGCATCGTCGTGCCGACCGTGCTGGTGCTCATCTGGCTCGTACTCGCCGGTATCGGCGGTCCCACCTTCGGCAAGCTGTCCGGTGTCTCCAGCAACGACCAGGCGGCGTTCCTTCCGGCCAGCGCCGAGTCGACCGAGGTGCAGGACTGGCAGAAGCGCTTCACGGACTCCGGCTCCATCCCGGCGATCGTCGTCGTCGAGGCCGACGAGAGCATCCCGAAGAGCGAGCTGGGCACCACCTACGCCGACCTCGGCACGAAGCTGGGCGGAGTCGACGGAGTGGAGCCGGCACCCGAGGGGCAGACCACGAGCGTCGCCGGCCCCATCCCGTCCGAAGACGGGCGCGCTGTCGAGTACATCGTCCCGATCTCCGACTCCGACGAGCTGAAGACCGTGGTCGCCGACCTCCGCACGGTGGCAGACGACGCCGTGCCCGAGGGCGCCCAGGCATGGGTCACCGGTCCGGCCGGCCTCACCGCGGATCTGGTGAACGCCTTCGGGGGCATCGACGGCATCCTGCTGCTGGTCGCCGTAGCGGCCGTCTTCGTGATCCTCCTGCTCGTCTACCGAGCTTTGCTCCTGCCGTTCCTGGTGCTGCTGACCTCGGTCTTCGCCCTGTGCGCGGCGATCCTCATCGTCTACCTGTTCGCCCTCTGGGGATGGATCAAGCTGTCCGGCCAGAGCCAGGGCATCCTGTCGATCCTCGTCATCGGCGCTGCGACCGACTACTCGCTGCTTCTCGTCTCACGCTACCGGGAGGCGCTCGAGGTCGAGGAGTCGCGGTGGGTGGCCATCCTGCGCGCGTGGAAGGCGTCGTTCGAGCCGATCGTCGCCTCCGGTGCGACCGTGATCCTGGCTCTGCTGTGCCTGCTCTTCTCCGACCTGAACTCGAACAAGAGCCTCGGACCGATCGCGGCGATCGGGATCGTCTTCTCCCTGTTCTCGGCGCTGACCTTCCTCCCCGCCCTGCTCGCCGTGTTCGGGCGGGCGTCGTTCTGGCCGTTCCGGCCGGTCGTCGGCGGGCACGCGCACAAGCACGCCGACGGCGCCACGCTGACCGGCCTCGAAGGGGTTCGCGGGATATGGCGACGTGTCGGCGGCCTCATCGCCCGCCGCCCGCGCGTCACCTGGATCGTGTCGTTCGTCCTGCTCGTGGCGTGTGCCCTGGGGCTCACGCAGCTGAAGGCGAACGGCGTGCAGCAGACCGACGTCATCCTGTCGCAGTCCGACGCCGTCGACGGCCAGGCCGTGGTCGCCAAGCACTTCGACGCGGGCTCAGGCTCGCCAGTGCTCATCGTCGCGCCGGAGAGCGAAGCGGAGGCCGTGCTCACCGCGACCGAGAAGACGGACGGCATCGCGTCGGCCGCCTACTACACCGGAGGAGGTCGGCCCCAGCCCGGAACTCCGGCCGACCCCGTCGTGAAGGACGGCCACGTGCTGATCCAGGCGACCCTCGCCTCCGAGCCCGACTCCGCTCAAGCCGAGAAGGTCGTGAAGGGACTCCGGGAATCGCTGTCGACCGACGGCTCGGTGCTCGTGGGCGGAGTCACCGCCATCGCGCTCGACACCAACGAGACGGCGCAGAGCGACCTGATCAGGATCATCCCGATCGTGCTCGCGGTGATCCTGCTCATCCTGATGCTGCTGCTCCGGTCGATCGTCGCGCCGGTGATCCTCATCGGCAGCGTCGTGCTGTCGTACGCGGCGGCGCTGGGTGTCTCGGCGCTCGTCTTCAACCATGTCTTCGGCTTCCCGGGGGCGGATGCGGCGGTGCCGTTGTTCGGCTTCGTCTTCTTGGTGGCGTTGGGTGTGGATTACAACATCTTCCTGATGACCCGGGTGCGGGAGGAGTCGCTGCGCATCGGAACGCGGCCCGGCATCCTGCGCGGTCTGGGACTGACGGGCAGCGTCATCACGTCGGCCGGGATCGTGCTGGCTGCGACGTTCGCGGCGCTCGCCGTCATCCCGATCCTGTTCCTCGTGCAGATCGCGTTCATCGTCGCGTTCGGTGTGCTCCTCGACACGGTGGTGGTGCGCTCCCTGCTGGTCCCGGCGGTGTCGTACGACATCGGCCGCGCCATCTGGTGGCCGTCGAAGCTCTCGCATAGCAAGATGCATAGTGAGAGGGCCGAAGTCTCGTCCTGATCGGACAGTCTGACCAGCTCGCACTGTGCGTGTTGCTCGATCGTGGGCGGTGCGCGAAAGTGGCGTCATGACCATGACCACCACCGAGCGCGCCGCCGCGGCGCGCCCCGACGACGCAGCGCTGCTCCGGCGGCTGTATCGGACGATGGCGACCGTCCGGCGCCTCGACCTCGACGGGGTCGCGATGCAGCGCCAGGGCATCATCCCCGGCTACGCCCCGATGCGCGGTCAGGAGGCCGCCCAGGTGGGCAGCGCCGCCGCACTCGATCTCACCCGCGACTTCGCCTTCCCGACCTACCGCGAGCTCGGCGTCGCGGTCGCCATGGGCGTCGACCCGGTGGCGTACCTGGCGTCGCACCAGGGCGCCTGGCACGGCGGACTCTGGGATGCGGCTGCCGCACGGCTCGCCCCGATCAATGCCGTGGTCGGCGGCGCCGTCACCCACGCCGTCGGCTGGGCGCTGGGCGCGAAGCTCGACCGCACCGGGGGAGTGGCGATCGCCTACTTCGGCGACGGCGCCAGCTCGCAGGGCGACATCCACGAGGCCATGAACACCGCGGCCGTCTCGCAGCTCCCCGTCGTGTTCTTCTGCCAGAACAACGGCTGGGCCATCTCCGTGCCCACCGAGCAGCAGGTCGCCGGCGGGTCCGTCGCGGCGCGCGGCGCCGGATACGGGATGCTGGGCGTGCGCATCGACGGAAACGACGTCCTCGCCGTCTACGACGCGACCACCGAGGCCCTCGAGCGCGCCCGTACCGGCGGCGGACCGACCATCATCGAGGCGATGACCTACCGCATGGGCCCGCACTCCACCTCCGACGACCCCGGTCGTTACCGCGCCCTCGACGAGGAGCAGAGCTGGCTTGCCCGCGACCCCCTCGCCTTGTGCGAGCAACAGCTGCGCCAGACTGGGACGGTCGGGGACGAGTTCTTCGCCGAGGTCGCCGACACCGCCGGCGCCCTCGCCGACCGGGTGCGTGACGACGTCGCCGCCCTCGGTGGACGCCCCGCCGAGGAGATGTTCGACTTCGTGTTCTCCGACCCGCCCGCCGCCCTCCTCGGTCAGCGCCGAGCCTGGGAGGAGTCGCGCCTTGGCTGAGCTCAGCACGATGCAGCGCGCCCTGAACCGCGCGCTCGACGACGCGCTCGCCGCCGACGACCGCACCCTCGTCTTCGGTGAGGACGTCGGAACCCTCGGCGGCGTCTTCCGGGTCACGGACGGCCTGAAGGCCAAGTACGGCGGCGACCGCGTCTTCGACACCACGCTCGCCGAGTCCGGGATCATGGGCATGGCGGTCGGGCTCGCGATGGCCGGATGGCGGCCGGTGCCGGAGATCCAGTTCGACGGCTTCTCCTATCCCGCCGTCGACCAGATCGTGAACCAGGTCGCGCGCATGCACTACCGCAGCCGCGGCGCGTTCGGGATGCCGATCACGCTGAGACTGCCGAGCTTCGGCGGCATCCGCGCGCCCGAGCACCACGGCGAAAGTCTGGAGGCGCTGTTCGCGCACGTCCCCGGCCTGAAGGTCGTGGCGCCCTCGACGCCGGCGGAGGCCTACACGCTGCTGCGGCAGTCGATCGACGACCCGGACCCGGTCATCTTCCTGGAGCCGAAGTCGCGCTACTGGCACAAGGAGCCGGTCTCGCTGGACGAGCCGGAGGAGCGCCTGCCCGTCGGAACCTCTCGCGTCGTCCGTCCGGGAAAGCACGTCACCCTGGTGGCGTGGGGTGCCATGGTCGCCCGCTGCCTCCAGGCGGCGGAGCTCGGCGCCGAGGACGGCGTGGAGATCGAGGTCGTCGACCTGCGCTGGCTCAAGCCGATCGACGCCGACGGGCTCGCCGCCTCCGTCGCACGGACCCGCCGAGCCGTCGTCGTGCACGAGGCGCCGCTCACCGCCGGGCTCGGCGCCGAGGTGAGCACCCTCATCACCGAGCGCTGCTTCGACGACTTGAAGGCGCCCGTCCAGCGCGTCACCGGGTGGGACGTCCCCTATCCGTCGCCGGTGCTGGAGGATGAGTACCTGCCGTCCATCGACCGCATCCTGGACGCCGTCCAGAAGACCCTGGAGTACCGCCGTGGCTGAACGAACCTTCGACCTCCCCGACCTGGGTGAGGGCCTGCAGGAGGCGACCGTGCTGGAGTGGCTGGTCGCCGAGGGCGACCACGTCGAGCGCAACGCGCCCCTCGTCGAGGTCGAGACGACCAAATCGGCCGTCGAGCTGCCGTCCCCGCAGTCCGGCGTGGTCGCGCGCTTCCACGTCGCCGAGGGCGAGGCGCTCGAGGTGGGTGCCCCTCTCGTGACGTTCACCGTCGAGGACGACCAGGCCGGCATCGTCGGCACCGTCCCGACGGAGGAGGCCCCGCGGCGCCGCGTTCGCCTCTCGCTGCCGGAGGACTGACCCGGGATGCGCATCCACGTCGAGAGGCACCCGGGCGACGACCCCGTGCTGCTGGTCCACGGCTTCGCGTCGACCGGCTCGCTCACCTGGGACGCGACCGGCTGGATCCGTGCGCTCGCCGAGGCGGGTCGCGGCGCGATCGTCCCGGACCTCCGCGGTCACGGCGCCAGCGAGGCGCCGCACGACGCCGACGCGTACTCGCCCGACATCCTCGCCGGCGACCTCCTGGCCGTCCTCGACGAGCAGGATGTCGAACGCGTGGATGTGATGGGCTACTCGATGGGCAGTTGGGTGTCGCTCGCGCTTGCCGCACTCGCGCCCGACCGCGTCCGCCGGCTCGTGATCGGCGGCGTGGGCACGGTCGAGCAGTTCGGTCACTGGGGCGTCTCGGCGGTGCAGTCCGCCCTCCGTGACGACGCCTCCGCGCTCGACCCCGCCAGCCCGCTGGCGCCACTGCTCGCCTCCCTCCGTCAGGCTCCGGGCGTCGACCGTGAGGCACTCGCGGCCTGCGCCGCGGGGATGGCCGCGCATCCGCTCCCGCTGGCGAGCTCCGTCCCCACGATGCTCGTCGTCGGCGATGCGGATCCCGTGGCGGACGGTGCCGACGAGGCCGCGCGTCTGTTGAGCGCCGAGCTCGTCGTGCTGCCGCGCCGCAACCACGTCACCACGTTGAGCGCCCGCGGCTTCAAGCAGGCTGCTCTGCCCTTCCTGGGAGCTTCGGTCAGCGTGCCGTAATCTTCTATCTGATATTCGCGTCATAAACGCGAACGAGGTGCGTCGTACTTAGTGTGCGGCGCATTTCTCATCTCCCCTCCGCAGCTTCCCGGCTGCTTCTCTCCGTCCTCGCCACGGCGCTGCTCTGCGCCGGGCTGACGCTGGCTGCTGCGCCGCTCGCGGCCACGGCATCCACATCCGCGGCGGTGCCGTGTCCCGCCACGGCGGACGTCGCCGCCTGCGACGCCGATCGCGACACCATCCCGGACACCGTGGAGCGGGCCGTCTGCGGATCCGCCACCTGCGCGTCCGGTCGTGAGGACCGCGACGATGACGGCGTCCCCGACTGGGTCGAGGTCCTGGCGTGCGGCACGACCGCGTGCGCATCCCCGACGAAGGATTCCGTCGGCGATGGCATCCCGGACTTCGCCCGCCAGATCGTGTGCGGGTCTGCGACGTGCTACACGGGCAACGCCGATCTCAACGCCAACGGAGTTCCGCTGGGCCTCGGTCGTCATCTGCGGCACGACGGCGTGTGCCACCGGGCATGAGGACTACGACGCCGACGGTGTGTCCGACGCGATCGAGCTGGCCGCCTGTGTGATCGCAAGAGACGGTCTGGCCAGCACGGGGGCGACCATCGCGATCTGGCTGATCGCCGCACTCGCCGCCGGGCTGATCGCCACGGGCCTGGTTCTGGCACGCAAGCGTCACCTGTTCGCCGCCGCCGTTCGCACGGACGCGGTCGTCTGATGCGCGCAACCATCCTGCGCGGCCTCGTGGCCGCGACGGCGATCACCGCGCTGACCGTCAGCGGTACGGCGACCCCAGCAGAGGCGTCGCCCTGGGAGACGGCGCGGCGTACCGCCGCCGCGACGCTCGCCGAGGTCCGCGCGGCGGCGACGGAATCCGCGGTGCGAATCGCGGCCGCGACGCAGCCGCCGGCGCCGGAGACCGAGGGCACCGTCCGACCGGATGCAGAAGTGACGATCTCCGCCAAGGACGCCGGTGTCTCGGCCACCTTCTCCGGCAACGATCTGCCCGGAGAACTGTCCGTCTCCGTCGGCGCGGCCGCACGAGACGCCCTCGTGTCCGCGCGGGCGGAGCAGCCAGGAGGCGGAATCCCGGTCTCCGAGCCGGTGCAGATCAGCGCGACCGACGCGGCGGGTGAACCCCACACCGCGTTCCCTGCCAAGCGCGTTCACACTCGTGGCGGTGGGAAGAAAGGCCCGATCGTCTCCGACATCGTCCCCGGAGTCGCGCTCTCCATCGCACCGGACACGGATGCGATCGAGGCGCAGGGCGTCGACCCGTCGAGCTTGAAGATCTACACCCGTGAGAAGGCGGGCGAGCCCTGGGCGGCCCTGCCGTCGTACTACGACCAGAAGAAGGGCGTGGTGCGGGGCGAGTCCACGCATCTCTCGCAGTTCGTCGTCATCGGCATCAAGTTCGTCCCACCGCCGGGCCCGGTCGTCGTCCTCGACCCGGATAACGATGAGGGCCATGTGACGACGCCGGCGCCGCCCGTCTCAGAGCTCGGATACAACATCCGGCTGGCCCAGCAGGTGGCAGCGCTTCTGAGGCAGGACTGCCGCGCCTCCGTCGTCATCACCCGTGAAGATCCGTCCGTCCCGTTCATCAGCCGGGAGACGCGAGCAGGCATGATCGCGGCGTCGAGCCCGGTCGCGACATTGGGCATCGGCTTCAACACTCTCGACGGCGAATCGTGGGGTGGCGCCGATCCCGCGCTGGGCGGCTCTCAGGTCTACTCGCGCGGAAGGGCTCCTGACGACGCGCTGTCGAACTCGCTTGTCGGGAACCTGCCCACCTATACGACGCGACCGGCGAAGAACATGGGGAACAACGGCAACTTCCCCGGCAGCGAGTTCGACGGCGTGCCCGGGGCGTTCACGCATGTCGAAGCCCTGTTCCTCGACAACAACCTCGACCGCGCGGTCATCGAGAACGGCTTCTCGCACATCGCCGACGGTGTGCTCACCGGACTGGGCACGTGGCTCGAGACGCAGGGCTTCGACTGCACCGACCCGGTCACCGGCGGCTGGCCCGCGCCGCCGACGGCCGCGGAGATCGCCCGCTGGCGCATGCTCGGACTGCAGAACTACCTCACCTACGGCGGCGAGCCGTTCTCCTTCTCCACCGGCAATCTCGTGGAGCAGGAGAAGCTCTTCTCCCTGCCCGGGCTCGGCGGATCCACTACCGAACTGACTCTCTTCTACAACTCGCAGGACGGCCGGCTCTCCCGCGTCGGCGCGGGATGGTCGTTCGGTCTGGGCGCGCGAGCCCAACGGTTCAGCGACGGCAGCGTGATGGTGGTCCGGGGCGACGGAGCGAGCTTCGTCTTCGCGCCGGACGGCCACGGAGGCTACTCCGCGGAACCGGGGTTGCATCAGACACTTTCCGAACAACCCGGCGGACACCTGCAGCTGACGGATGTCTCCGGCGAGTCGTGGGTTTTCGATGCCGGCGACATCGAGGGTATCGGCGAGTTGATCTCTCACACGGACGCGAGCGGGAACACCACCACGCTGAGCTATGGTCCGGCGAATCCCGAGGTGCACCAGTTCGCGCCGCTGAGCTCGATCACCGTCCCCGGAGGCCAGGTGATCCAGGTCGAGTCGGATGCCCTCGGTCGCGTGGCGGCCTTCATCCGACCAGGCGGAGACCGGTGGTCGCTGTCGTACGACGCGGCGGGTGACCTCACCGCCGTGACCCTCCCGGACGGGCGGACGCATCGCTTCGGCTACGACGGCACGCATCAGCTGGTGACGGCGATCGATGCGACAGGCACGCAGTATCTGAAGAACGAGTACGACTCCGCCGGCAGGATCACCAAACAGTGGGATGCAGCGGGGAAGCTCCGGACGCTCGACTACTCCACCCCGGGCCAGACGACCTATACCGACACCCTCGGACGGGTCAGCGTCTACTCCTTCGACGCTTCGTTCCGGGTGACGAAGGTGAAGCATCCTGACGGCTCGACGGCATCGTTCCGCTTCGACGGCCAGAATAACGTCACGCGTTCGACGGACGAGAACGCGCACACCACGACGTACACGTACGACGGTTCCGGCAACATCCTGACCGAGACCGCCCCCAACGGCCGAGTGACCACCTACACCTACACACCCTCGGGTCGTGTCGCGACGAAGACGGACCCCGGCGGTGCGAAGGGTGCAGCCCGGACGTGGGCGTACGAATACGACGGGGCCGGTCGCCTCACGGCGATCCATCAGCCCGATGGAACCACCGTCACGAACCGGTACGACGCGAGCGGCAACCTCGTGTCCGTCACGCAGCCGTCGGGCGCCGCGACGGCCTACGGCCACGACGCGTCGGGCAACGTCACGACGGTCACCGACCCAACCGGAGCCGTCACCCGCTACGCGTACGACGGTGCCGGCCGCATCACCTCCGTGACGGACCCGAACGGCCAGGCGACCGCCTACGTGTGGGACAGCGGCGACCGGCTGACGCAGGTAAGCGACGCCGCAGGCGGCGTGACCGCCTACGGCTACGAGCCGAACGATCACGTCGCCGCGGTCACCGATCCCCTCGGAGCGAAGAGCACGTTCGCGTGGGACGCGCTCTTCCATCTCACGTCGTCGACCAGCCCGGGCGGAGGGTCGATCGCCTATTCATACGATTCCGAGGACTCTCTGCTGGGCCAGAAGGATCCCCTCGGCGCCGCAACGACGTACGCGACAGACAGCCAGGACCGGGTGACCACGACGACCGATGCCAACGGCGGGACCTGGACCCGGGCATACGACGGCGTGGGGAACGTGACGTCGGTCACGTCACCGAGCGGCGCGACAACCACCTACCGGTACGACGCCATGGGCAACCTCACCGAGCAAAAGGACGCGACCGGCGCGACCACGCGGTACGGCTACGACGCCGTCGGCCGAATGGTCCAGCAGGTCGATCCGGACGGCGTCCGGACCCGCTACACGTACGACGTGCTGGATCGGGTCGCCCGGATCACGGACGGCTTGGGCAAGCACACGGACTACGGGTATGACGTGGATGGCAACCTCACGTCGGTGACGAACCGCAATGGTCATGCCACGGTCTTCGCTTACGACGCGGCCGGTCGCGTCACCGCATCCACGTCGCCCCTCGGCGAGACCACCTCTTTCGCGTACGACCCGGCGGGAAACCTGACCACGACCACCGATCCGCTGGGCCGGATCTCGAGCACCGCCTACACTCCGACGGGCCAGGTCGCGTCCACGACCGACCCTGCAGGCAACGTCACGACCTACGCCTACGACGCGGCCGGGCAGCAGACGTCGGTGACGGATCCCAACGGTCACACGACGCGGTTCGCGTTCGATGCAGACGGCAGGCAGATATCGGTGACCGACCCGACCGGCGCCGTCACCTCATACGGCTACGATGCCGCCGGCCAGCAGACCTCGGTGTCGACGCCGAATGGCAGCACGACGCGCTACAGCTACGACCCCACGGGCCAACTGACCGCGGTGGTCGAGGCCTACTCGAAGGGCGGGAAGACCACTCCGACCGCGAACGTCACAACCGGCTACGCGTATGACCCCGACGGCAATCTGGCCCGAGTCACCGATCCGAACGGTCATGCCACCACGTACACGGTGGATGCCGCCGGCCGGGTCACGAGTGAGCGCAACGCCGTCGGCAACACGACCAGGACCACCTACACCGCGGCGGGCCGGACGGCGTCGGTCGTCGCCGGGACCGGCGCGACGACGGCGTACAGCTACGACCGTCGCGGAAGCGTGACGCGTCAGGACGCGGCCGGCGCCGTGGCGTCCTTCGAATACGACGCCGATCAGAATCTCATCGCGGTGAAGGACCCGGGTGGCGTCACCGGCTTCGTCTACGACGAGGACGGGCGCACGACGACGCAGGTGGACCAGCAGGGCGGCAGGCTGTCGACCGCTTACGACAAGGCAGGTCAGACCACTCAGGTGACGCTGCCCACGGGCCAGAAGCTCATGTACACCTACGACCAGGCGGGCAACGCGACGTCGCAATCGTCGCCGTGGGGCTCCCTGTCCTACCGGTGGGATGCGGCAGGGCTTCTGACGGAGCAGACACGCTCGACGGGCGTGACCAGTCGGTACGCCTATGACGCCGCCGACCGGGTGACCGGGATCACCCACACGACACCGCAGCCGGCAAAACCGTCCACGCCGTCGCCGACTCCGACCGCCGCGCCCTATGCGAAGGGCGATGCATCCGCAACGAAGTGCACGGGCGTCGCGGGCTACCTCGGTGCGCGCGCCCGGTCGACGAGCTCGGCCCCGCTCTGTGAGAGCACCGACGCCTACCTGAACGGTCGGGCGGTGCCCGCTCCCGCACATCCGGTGGCTGACGGCGGCTCGCTCTCGTACGGGTACACCTACGACGGAAACGGCAACGTTGTCGCGGCATCGCGGTCGATCCAGTCGGCGCCGAACCAGTTGGCGGAGGCCGGCTCCGACGGGCCGGTGAAGCCGGTCTCGGTGAAGAAGTCGACGGTGACCTATGCGTATGACGCCTTGGACCGGCTGACTGCGTCCAGGTCGTCGTCGGGCGAGAAGAACACGTACGCGTACGATCCGGCTGGGAATCGCACCGGGTGGTCGCGCTCGGGCGCGAAGGATGGCGATTTCCGTCAGCAGGCGACGTTCAATGACGCCAACCAACTGACCCAATCCGAGACGGCCGGCCGCGGTCGGGGCGTCGCGGCGGGGATCGCGTCGTACTCCTACGACGGCGCCGGCAACCGGGTCTCGCAGTCGGTGGGCGGAACCGCGACCCGGTTCGGCTACAACCCGGCCGGGCAGACCACACAGGTGAGCCGGGAGGGCCGGACCACCTCGTACGGCTATGACGGTCTGGGTCGCCGCACCACGGCGACTGAGGAGACCCGGTACGGCACCTCCACCACGCGCACGAGCTTCGATGGTCTGGATCCCGTGCAGTCGACCACCGCGGGTGCCGGCACGACGACGCTGGTCCGGGACGCGGTGGGTGCGTTGGCCGAGCACGTCACCGCGAACGGGAAGGCGACGTGGGATCTGCTGGACCGGCTGGGTTCCACCGTCGCCGGTGCGACCGGTGGCTCGATCACCCAGTTGTCGTCCTACGACGACTGGGGCGCTCAGCGGTTCGAGACCAGCGGCTGGTCGGCCCCGGAGAACTTCACCGGCGAGACCACGGACCCCACCCAGGGCCTGAACCACTACTACGCGCGCGCCTACGACCCGTCCACGGCCTCCTGGGCAAGCCAGGACCCGTGGCATGGTCTGCTAGTGCGACCTCAGTCGCTGAACCGTTACGCCTACGTCGAGAACAACCCGGCCACGCTGACCGACCTGCTCGGCTTCGCGCCGATCTCGGACATCTTCAAGCGACCCGGAACCCAGCCGTGGCACCCACCGCTGCTCCCGTCGACCAATCGCCCGGTCCCCGCCAACCCGCCGCCGCCGGTCCCCGTCTTCGACAAGGGCGGCAAGCCCATCGACTACAGCAAGCCGAAGGCGGTCGGACCTAACAGCCAGAACGACGAGCAGGCACGCCACGCTCAAGAGGCAAAAGAACTTCGAAAGCAACTCGAGGTCTGGGGAAACGTGCTCGGAATGATCAGCGGTGCGCTGGGCCTCGCGGCCCTCTTCCTTGGGCCTGCAGCTGGCGTTGTGGCGGGAATAGCTTCGGCTTTGATCGGCATAGCCGGTGCGGTGCTCGGCTGCGTTGCGACCGGCATCAATGTCGATTGTGTGGTGAACGCGATTCTGGCCCTAGTTCCGGCGGGAGCAACCGCGGTTGCTATCGGATTGAGGGGAATCTTGAAACCAATCGTCAAACTCGCGCTGGAAGCTTTCAGTGGGGCCTTGGGCGGCCTCGGGGGCTGGAAGAGCGCGGGCGGGAATGGACTTCTGAGATAGGAATTGCCTGATGAATCCAACTTTGGAGCAAAATGCTCCCGCTCTACTATCAATTGTGGTTGTGCTGGTAGCAGCACTTTTCGCCGCAATCTTTCACGCCATACACACTCGTCGTGCCTGGAGAAGAGGCTCCAACGTGCGCTCCGCTAACGTCGCGCAGCTCGTTGGCTCCATCCGGACGTACAACGCGGTTTGGGGGCTTGACACTCGGCGAGCGGTAAGAAAGATCTCGAGATTGCGTGGCGAGGCTAGCCCTCCCAAAGTCAGCCCACATTTTGTAGTTGCCGTTTCTAACAGCGGGCTATGGATGATTCAGGGTGCCAGAGGAGATCAAGGCGTCACGCTCGTTAGGCCGAGTGAATTTCGCTCGATACAGACTTCTACGTCTGGCGTCGGAGCCTATACGGCGTGGTACGTCAATTGCTCTATTCGAGGGGTGAAGGTCAACCTGCCGATCCGGGTGACGCACCCTTCGAGCGACTTTCTTGTCGCGGAATACAAATGGGCCGAAGAGGTGGCGGCGACGATTACTGCCCTGCTGACAACATCGCGGTGAAGGACTCGGGCGGCGTCACCGGCTTCGTCTACGACGAGGACGGCCGCATGACGACGCCGGTAGATCAACAGGGCGGCAGGCTGTCGACCGCTTACGACAAGGCAGGTCAGACCACTCAGGTGACGCTGCCCACGGGCCAGAAGCTCGCGTACACCTACGGCTACGACGGTCTGGGTCGCCGCACCACGGCGACGGAGGAGACCCGGTACGGCACCTCCACCACGCGCACGAGCTTCGACGGCCTGGATCCCGTGCAGTCGACCACCGCGGGTGCCGGCACGACGACGCTGATCCGGGACGCGGTGGGTGCGTTGGCCGAGCACGTCACCGCGAACGGGACGGCGACGTGGGATCTGCTGGACCGGCTGGGTTCCACCGTCGCCGGTGCGACCGGTGGCTCGATCACCCAGTTGTCGTCCTACGACGACTGGGGCGATCAGCGGTTCGAGACCACTGGCTGGTCGGCCCCGGAGAACTTCACCGGCGAGACCACGGACCCCACCCAGGGCCGGAACCACTACTACGCGCGCGCCTACGACCCGTCGGCCGCCTCCTGGACCAGCCAGGACCCGTGGCATGGGACCACGGATGAGCCGCGGTCGCAGCACCGATACGGGTACGCCTGGAACAACCCGACGAGCAATCTCGACATCGACGGCAACCTCTGCGCACGCGTCAACCCGAAATCCGATGCCCTCCCCGTGGGCTGTGGTGCGACCCCCGTGCAGGCGCACACCAACGTCGCGGACCGCTCCAAACCACCTGTCGCACCGCAACCTCCGCGCACCGAGCAGACTCCTAAAAAGCCGGCGCCGGCTGATCCTGCATCGAAGAGCAATACAACTGACCGACACGACATCAATTGGGAACTGATCGGAACCATATTCGGAGTGATCTCGGGAGTCGCCGGGCTTTTCTTCTGGGTACCGTATGCAGGACCCGTGTTCGCTGCGATCTCAGCTGCAGCGGGTCTAGTGAGCACAGCGATTTCATGTCTAAACGCGTTTGAGTCACCAACCGCGCCCAATTGGGCGGACTGCATAATCGGAGCGATTCTCACGGCAATTCCGTTCATACCCTTAGTCCTAAAGAACTGGATTCGGGGAATGGTCCTCGATATGGTCAGGGGCGCAGTTCAGGCAATCGGCAGTTCGGGGAGTGGGCTGGCCGTGGGACAGAACGGCGGAAAGCTGATCGGCAAAGGAACGGGCAGCTAGTGGCCGCCGACGATGCTCAAGCGGCGGACGCCTCTTCTCCCGCGAAGCTGCTGCGTCCCTCTGCAAGATCCCTGCTCCGGGTTGCGATCGGTTCGCTACTCGTGTGCGTCTCGGCAGCTCTAGTCGGTGCCGTACCGCTCCTCCTTCGAGCGGTACTTGGGACTGTTGTCATCCGCATCGGCAGCACGATGATTCTGACCTCCCTGGGTCTTGCGGTTCTCAGTTACCTCGCCGGCAGATTCCTCGGCTTTTTGGAAGCGCGGGCTGGTTACACCACGCTGCCGAATCGCTACCGTGATCTGCCGCAGCTCGATCCCAGAACTAGGCGGATCATTCGGGAGGCGGGCGAGAGATACAACCCGCCGTACGAGAGGTTGCGATGACGATTCGGTATGAGACCGAGTACCGGGACACGAGGACCAGAGAATGAGGCACACATCGTGAATGGCGGAGTCATCGGGTTGACGATCGTTTTGGTGTTACTCGTTTTCTCTCTGGTCATCACGCTAAGCGTGAACAGGTCTGCCATGCGCCAGGATCGGGCGAGACGCAGCGCCTTGCACCTTGAAGATCGAGCGTTGGTCATGACCGGAATTTATGGGTCGCAAACCAACTCCGTATTGAAACGGATCGCCGGTGCCGAAAATCGAGCCTCTATCGCTACCGGCCAACGGTTCACTGTGATCGTAGACAGCGACGCGATGACGTGGTGGCGTGGCGCGGAGGACCCTCTGCGGATCGCCCGTTTTCCGCTTGAAGCCATTCGCGACGTTGACTACGGAACGACGGGATTCGGAAACAGCACATTTCCGACGATCTTCTTCGGGGTGACTGTTGGCGGCCGAACGTTCGACCTCCAACTCCGTGTGGCGAACGCCAAGGGTGTGTGGAATGCCACACCCCAGGAGCGTGACCAATATGTGGAAGAGATTCGCAAAAGACTCGCAAGGGAGCCGTGAACGAATTGGTTGGGATCTGTAGAGCACTGGGGCTTGTCATGAGTGGCGGTGATCTCTATCTCAAGCGAGACAGAAAGCAGGAACTTTCCGGGACGACTCCTAAGGGGCCCGACGGCGAACTCATTGCGAGTGCTGGGCTTGGTGCTCTCGCTCTTCTGCCTTGCTTGCATGGTTGGCGGAGCCGTGATTGTGCTCTCGAGGGCGCCTGAGGAAGTACTCGCTTGGACAGTTATAGGAATGCTGACCAGCACGCTGCTAATGGTGACGGCGGTAGGCGCCTTCGCGCTGGCGGTATGGCGAGAATCGCGTGCCGGGTATACAACGCTTGAGGGGAAGCTGCGCCACTTGCCTTGGGTTGACGCCCGTACTGGGAAGGTGCTTCGCGCCGCGGGTGCTCCTTTCTGTTCAGCGCGGGCTCGAGCATGACGAGCATCCTCGTTTGGGCTGGCGCTAGTTTTCTTCTGCTCCTGGCTGCAGGGGTTGGGGCGTACCTGCGCCACATCCGAAACACCCTCCGAGAACAAGTTTCGGCGATTTCGACCAAGTTCCCGGGAGCCGTATCCACCTCTGCTCAAGGCGCTGCTGTGACAAATCTGGCACTGCGGAGGATCACGAGGGCAGCGGGTACGCGGAAGCAACGGACGGGCCAGATCTATTCAGTAATTGCGAGCAGTGGGCACCTTTCTTTGGTTAGGGGAAGAGAAGCTGACATCGTGGCGGAGTTTGACGGGTGCCAGGTCCGTGACGTGCGGGTTGGTACAACCTCTGTCCTGCTAGCCGACTACACGACGCTCTTCTTTGGTATTGCGGCGGGCGGAACAACCTTCGAGCTACCGATTCGAATCAATGGTCCCCGCCCCACATCAATCATGACTGCATCACGTGAGTGGGCAATCGACCGCGGTAACACGATCGTCGAAATCGTCAGAGACACGGCAGCTCGCTCGACAGACGACCAAGGCGAACAAAACTCCTGATCGCGTACAACACCGCGCAGTGATGGAGTGTCAGCGGCTTCACGCAGGCTGCTCTGCCCTTCCTGGGAGCTTCGGTCAGCGTGCCGTAGGCGCGTACCCTGCGTCGTACGATGTGCGAGGACCGAAGGAGGCCGCATGATCGACAAGCTCGACGCCGATCTGATCGCGCTGCTCACTGAGGAGCCGCGGCTCGGCGTGTTCGAGGCCTCGCGGCGTCTCGGGGTGGCGCGGGGGACCGTGCAGGCGCGGCTGGATCGGCTCCAGCGGTCCGGGGTCGTGCGCGACTTCGCGCCGACGATCGACACCGACCGGCTCGGGTACCCGGTGACCGCTTTCGTGACCGCGGAGATCGCCCAGGGCGACCGGGATGTCACCGTCGTCGAGCACCTGCGGGCCATCCCCGAGGTGCTCGAAGTGCACACCATCACGGGTGCCGGTGACCTGATGATCCGCGCCGTCGCCCGCTCCAACACCGATCTGCAGCGGGTGATCGACCGCATCGTCAGCGATCCGGGCATCATGCGGACGTCGACGGTCATCGCCCTCGCCACCAAGATCGACCACCGAGCGGTACCGCTCGTCCAAGCGGCGGTGGCCCCCGACGACGACTCCGAGAACGACGACACCCAGAACGACGCGCAGAACGACGCGAAGAACGAGGAGGAACGCGGCTGATGGATGAGAAAGCTCTGCTGGAGCGTGTGCCGGACGGACTCTACATCGGAGGGGCGTGGACCACTGGATCGGCGGGCACCTTCGCGGTGTACGACCCGGCGACGGGCGACAAGCTCATGGACATCGCCGACGCGTCGCCGGAGGACGGCATCCGTGCGCTCGACGCCGCCGTCGCCGCAGCCGATGCCTGGGCCGCGACGCCTGCCCGGACTCGCGGCGAGATCCTCCGCCGCGCCTTCGACCTGCTGCAGGAGCGGCGCGACGAGTTCGCGCTGCTGATGACGCTCGAGATGGGTAAGCCGCTCGCCGAGGCGAGCGGCGAGGTCACCTACGGCGGCGAGTTCCTGCGCTGGTTCTCGGAGGAGGCGGTGCGCATCTCCGGCCGCTACGGGAGCAACCCGGAAGGCACTGGGCGGATGATCGTGTCGCAGCATCCCGTCGGCCCCTGCTTCCTGATCACGCCGTGGAACTTCCCTCTCGCGATGGCGACGCGGAAGATCGCTCCGGCGCTCGCCGCGGGCTGCACGGTCGTCATCAAGCCGGCGGAGCTCACACCGCTGACCACGCTCTACTTCGCCAAACTGCTGGAGGATGCGGGGCTCCCCGGCGGCGTGCTCAACGTCGTCACGACGACGACCTCCGGCAAGGTGTCGGCTCCGATCATCGCGGACCCGCGGCTGCGGAAGCTGTCGTTCACCGGCTCGACGGAGGTCGGCCGGAAACTGCTGCAGCAGGCGTCCGAGAACGTGCTCCGTACGTCCATGGAGCTCGGCGGCAACGCGCCGTTCGTCGTATTCGACGACGCCGACCTCGACAAGGCGGTCGACGGCGCGATGCTGGCCAAGTTCCGAAACATCGGCGAGGCCTGCACGGCGGCCAACCGGTTCATCGTGCACGAGGACGTCGCCGACGAGTTCGCCCGACGCGTGACCGAGCGCGTGAACGGGCTGAAGGTCGGCCGCGGAACCGACGACGGCGTCACCATCGGCCCCCTCATCAACGAGGATGCGATCGACAAGGCGTCGGAGCTGCTCCAGGATGCGGTCAGCCGAGGCGCGTCCGTGCTCACCGGCGGCGCGCGCGTTGGCGGAACGGGTACCTTCTTCGAGCCGACGGTCGTGACCGATGTGCGTCCGGGCAGCGAGATCCTCCGCCAGGAGATCTTCGGTCCGGTGCTGTCCATCATCCGCTTCTCCGACGAGCACGAGGCGGTGCGGCTCGCGAACGACACCGAGTACGGGCTCGTCTCCTACGTCTTCACCAAAGACCTGGCCCGCGGCCAGCGGATGATCGAACGCCTCGAGACCGGGATGATGGGCCTCAACGTCGGCGTCGTCTCCAACGCTGCGGCCCCGTTCGGCGGGGTGAAGCAGTCCGGGCTGGGACGCGAGGGCGGCTTCGAGGGCATCCACGAGTATCTGAACACGAAGTACACGCTCACTCCGAACCCGTTCGGAGCCTGACATGGCGCTGTCCGAAGCGGTCATCGTCGACGTCGTCCGCACCCCCTCCGGGCGCGGCAAGCCGGACGGCGAGCTGTCCGACATCCATCCGGCCGACCTCCTGGCCGGAGTGCTGCTCGAACTGGTGGGACGCACCGGCATCGATCCCGCCATCGTCGACGACGTGATCGGTGGATGCGTCACCCAGTCGGGCGAGCAGGCCGGCAACATCACCCGGACGGCGGTGCTGAGCGCGGGGTTCCCGGAGAGCGTGCCGGCCGT
Source organism: Cryocola sp. 340MFSha3.1 (assembly GCF_000383315.1). Lineage (NCBI taxonomy): Bacteria > Bacillati > Actinomycetota > Actinomycetes > Micrococcales > Microbacteriaceae > Cryocola > Cryocola sp. 340MFSha3.1. The sequence goes on along the minus strand of NZ_KB911087.1, from coordinate 1,200,170 downwards.
GACGATCGACCGGCAGTGCGGCTCCAGCCAGCAGGCCGCGGCGTTCGCGGCGCAGGGCGTGATGTCGGGGGCGTACGACGTGGTGATCGCGTGCGGTGTCGAGTCGATGAGCCGCGCGCCGATGGGGTCGAACGTGCAGGGCGCGTCCCTCGGCGGCGAACTGCTGAAGACGCGGTACCCGGACGGACTGGTGAACCAGGGCGTCGCCGCCGAACTGATCGCCGACCGTTGGGGTTTCAGTCGTGCGCAGCTCGACGACTACGCCGCCGACTCGCACGGCCGCGCCGCCTGGGCCGCGGCGAGCGGCGCGTTCGAGGGGGAGCTTGTCGGAGTCCCGACGCCCGACTCCGGCAGTGTCGTCGCGGACGAGACCATCCGTCCGGGGACGACCGTCGAGAAGCTCGCGCAGCTGCAGCCGGTGTTCCGCACCGACCGCCTGGCGGAGCGCTTCCCGCAGCTCGAGTGGCGCATCACCGCGGGCAACTCGTCGCCCCTGACCGACGGCGCCTCCGCCGCCCTGATCATGAGCGCCGATGCGGCCAAGCGGCTGGGCCTGCGTCCGCGCGCCCGATTCCACTCGTTCGCCGTCGCCGGGAGTGACCCGTTGCTGATGCTCACCGGCATCCTTCCCGCCACCCGCAAGCTGCTCGACCGCAGCGGGGTGCGGATGGAGGAGATCGACGCGTACGAGGTCAACGAAGCGTTCGCGCCCATCCCGCTGCTCTGGCGCGAGGAGTTCGACGCGGACCCGTCGCGGCTCAACCCGCACGGCGGGGCGATCGCGCTCGGGCATGCGCTCGGCTCGTCCGGCACGCGCCTGCTGGCGACGCTGCTCAACGAGGTCGAGTCGCGTGGCGGACGCTACGGCCTGCAGACCATGTGCGAGGGCGGCGGCACCGCCAACGCGACCCTCATCGAAGTGCTGCGCTGACCGCGCATCGACGCAACGGCCCACAGAACGACACGAAGGAGAACCATGCAGCTCGACGGATGCTCGGCCATCGTCACCGGCGGAGCCAGCGGACTCGGAAACGCCACCGCACGCGCACTCGCCGAGGCGGGCGCCCGTGTCGTCATCCTCGACCTCCCCAGCTCGGAAGGCGAGAAGGCCGCGATCGCCCTCGGCCCCGGCGCCCGGTTCGTCGCAGCGGATGTCACCGACGAGGCGCAGGTGCAGGCGGCGGTGGACACCGCATCAGGTCTCGCCCCGCTGCGCGTGGTCGTCAACTGCGCCGGCATCGCCACTGCCGAGAAGGTGATGGGTCGCGACGGCGTCATCCCGCTCGAGCACTTCGAGCGCGTGATCCGCGTGAACCTGATCGGCACGTTCAACGTCGTACGCCTCGCCGCGGCGGCGATCGCGCAGACCGAGCCGGTCGGCGAGGAGCGCGGCGTGATCGTCAACACGGCGTCGGTTGCCGCGTTCGACGGCCAGATCGGCCAGCCGGCCTATTCCGCGTCGAAAGGCGGGGTCGCGGCCATGACACTGCCGTTGGCGCGGGAGTTCGCGCGCAGTCTCATCCGCGTCATGACGATCGCGCCGGGGATCTTCGAGACCCCGATGATGGCGGGGTTGCCGCAGGCGGCGCAGGACTCATTGGCCGCGCAGGTGCCGCATCCCTCGCGGCTCGGCCGGCCGGCGGAGTATGCCGCGCTGGTGCGCGCGATCGTCGAGAACCCGATGCTGAACGGGGAGACGATCCGCCTCGACGGCGCGATCCGGATGCAGCCGAAGTAGTCCGGGTCCGCCTCGCGATTTGCGCCAAATCGCGGGAAAGGGCGGCCCAATCCCGCGATTTGGCGCAAATCTCGCGCAATACGCACGCGGGTCACGCGCCCGAGTGCGCCTCCAGGAACGCGTACACGTCGGAGTCGTCGACGCCGGGGAACGACCCGGACGGCAGCGGCGACAGGATGTGCGCGTGCAGCCGCGCGCTCGGCCACGCCTTGCCCGCCCATCGTCCCGACAATGTCGCGGGCGGACGCTTGCAGCACGACTCGTCGGGGCAGCGCGACTCGGCGCGCATGGTCGTCTCGCGGCCGCGGAACCACTTCGCCTCATCGAACGGGACGCCGACGCTGATCGAGAAGCCGCCCTCCGCGGTCGTCCCGGTCTGCGTCGCGCACCAGTAGGTGCCGGCCGGAGTGTCGGTGTACTGGTACAGCTCCGTGGTCCGGTTGGTGTGGGTGAACGCCGTCCGCGCTCCCCACTTCCGGCAGACGACCTGCCCCTCGATGGATCCCGTCACGTCTGTCGGCAGCGGGAGCCCGTCGTTCTCGTAGCCCTTGTACAGGGCTCCGTCGTCGCCGACGCGGAGGAAATGCATCGTCATGTCGAGGTGGCTCGTCGCCAGGTTCGTCAGCCGGAGCGCGGCCGCCTCATGCGTGACCCCGAAGGCGTCGCGGAAGTCCTCGACGGCGAGGTCCTTGTCCTTCTTCGCCTGCTGCAGGAAGGCGACGGCGGCCTCGCGCGGCATGAGGCAGCAGGCCGCGAAGTAGTTGATCTCCAGACGCTGCCGGAGGAAGTCCGCGTACGACGCGGGGCGGGTGTGCCCGAGCAACCGGTGCGCCATCGCTTGGAGTGCCATCGAGCGGAGGCCGTGGCCGCCGGGGATGGAGGCGGGCGGGAGGTAGATCCGCCCGTTCTCGAGGTCGGTGATCGACCGCGCCGACCGGGGGAGATCGTTGACGTAGATGAGCTCGAAGCCCAGCTGCTCGGCCATGACGCTGACCTCGCGGTGCGTCAGGGCTCCACGGACATGGCCGGACGCCCGGACCCGCTGCTCCGCGAGCTCCTCGATCTCGGGCATGTAGTTGTGCTGGGCGCGCATCCGCTCGCGCAGTTCGGTGTTCGCCCGCCGGGCCTCCTCGGGCGTCGCGATCGCCTCGCTCGCCCGCCGGCTCAGCTCGCGGTGCAGGCCGACGATGGCCCGGAGCGTCTCGGTCGGGGTGCCCTTGGTCGGCTTGACCGTCGGCAGACCGAGCGAGGCGTACAGCGGACCGCGCTGCGCCCGGGCGAGCTCGATCTCGAGGGCGGCGCGCTCGTCCGGCGGCTCGGCCGACAGCAGGTCGGCCGGCTGGACGCCGAGAGCAGCCGCGAGCGAGCTCAAGAGCGAGATGCGGGGCTCGCGCTTGCCGTTCTCGATCAGCGACAGCTGGCTGGCGGCGACACCGGCCGCCGCGCCCAGGTCGTCGAGGGTCATGCCGCGCCGGGTGCGGAAGTGCCGGATGCGGTGGCCGAGCGTGGCGACGTCGATGTCGCCTGTGTCCACGGGAGTGCTCATCGCTTCACGATAGCGAAAGATTCGCGATTCTTACAGGGGAATTCGCGGTCACAACGCCCGGAACCTCGCGGATGCTGGAGGTGACTCCACTTCTTACGACGAAAAGGACTCCGTCATGAGCATCGCCGAGCTGACCCTCACCGACACGGCCCCGTCCGACGGGATGGACGCCGTGCGCGCCTGGGTCGACGACATCGCCGCCCTCACGCAGCCCGACGAGGTCGTCTGGTGCGACGGCTCCCTCGCCGAGACCGACCGGCTGACTAAGCAGCTCGTCGCGGAGGGCAAGCTCGTCCGGCTGAACCCCGAATGGCGGCCGAACAGCTTCCTGGCGCGCACCGACCCCGGCGACGTCGCCCGGGTCGAGGACCGCACGTTCATCTGCTCGGAGGACGAGACGGACGCCGGCCCGACCAACAACTGGCGGGAGCCCGACGCGATGCGTTCCGAGCTCCGGGGCGTGTTCGCGGGCAGCATGCGCGGGCGGACCATGTACGTCGTCCCGTTCTCGATGGGACCGGTCGGCGGTCCGATCTCGCAGGTCGGCATCCAGCTCACGGACTCGGCGTATGTGGCCGTGAGCCTCGGGATGATGACCCGCGTCACCGAGACCGTGCTCGATCTGATCTCGGCCGGGCAGCCGTGGGTTCCGACCGTGCACAGCGTCGGCTTCCCGCTCGTCGACGCCGAGGGGACCCGTCGCGACGATGTGCCGTGGCCGTGCAACACGACCAAGTACATCGTTCAGTTCCCGGAGACCCGGGAGGTGTGGTCCTACGGCTCGGGATACGGCGGCAACGCCATCCTCGCGAAGAAGTGCTTCGCTCTGCGGATCGCGTCGGTGATGGCGCGCGACGAGGGCTGGCTGGCCGAGCACATGCTCATCATCAAGGTGACGTCGCCCGAGGGCCGCGTCTTCCACTTCGCCGCGGCGTTCCCGTCGGCGTGCGGCAAGACGAACCTGGCGATGCTGCAGCCGAGCATCCCGGGCTGGACGGTCGAGACGATCGGCGACGACATCGCCTGGCTGCGCCCGGGTCCGGACGGCCGGCTGCGCGCGATCAACCCGGAGGCGGGCTTCTTCGGCGTCGCGCCGGGCACCGGCGAGAGCACGAACCGCACGGCGGTCGAGACGCTGTGGGGCAACACGATCTTCACCAACGTGGCACTGCGCGACGACGGCGACGTCTGGTGGGAGGGGCTGACCGACGAGCCGCCTGCCCACCTGATCGACTGGGAGGGGAAGGACTGGACGCCCGACAGCGGTCGCCCGGCCGCGCATCCGAACTCCCGCTTCACCGTGAGCGCCGCGCAGTGCCCGTCCATCGCCGACGACTGGGATGCCTTCGACGGGGTGCCGATCGACGCGATCCTGTTCGGCGGCCGGCGTGCGACGAACGTCCCGCTCGTGGCGCAGGCGCGCGACTGGCGGCACGGCGTGTTCATCGGGGCGACGATCTCGTCGGAGCGCACGGCCGCGGCCGAGGGGACGGTCGGCGAGCTGCGGCGCGACCCGTTCGCGATGCTGCCGTTCTGCGGCTACAACATGGCCGACCACTGGGCGCACTGGCTGGAGATGGGGGAGCGGCTCGGCGAGCACGCGCCGGCCGTGTTCCAGGTGAACTGGTTCCGCACGGGGGACGACGGGCGCTTCCTGTGGCCGGGCTTCAGCGAGAACGCCCGGGTGATCGAGTGGATCGCCCGGCGTGTGGAGGGGAGTGCGGGAAGCGTCACGACACCGATCGGGCAGTTGCCGGTGGTGGAGGAGCTGGACCTGGAGGGACTCGATCTCCCGGAGAAGGACGTGGAGGCCCTCTTCGAGGTCGATCCGCAGAGCTGGCTCGCCGAGTGCGATCTGACGGACGAGTTCTTCGCCCGCTTCGGCTCCCGTGTCCCGGCCGCCCTCCGCGCCGAGCTCGCCTCCCTTCGCTACCACCTCCGCGCCTGACCGCCCCCGTCGAGTACGCAAAAACTGCACGCGATCCGCTCGGATCGCGTGCAGTTTTTGCGTACTCGACGGGGGGTGGGTCAGACGAGGAGTTGGTGCTTGGCGAGGTCGCGGTAGAGCGGCGTGGTCTCGACGAGCTCGGAGTGCGTGCCGCTGCCGATGACGCGACCGTGGTCGAGCACCACGATCTGGTCGGAGTCGACCACGGTGGACAGCCGGTGCGCGATCACGAGCAGCGTGCGGTCCTCCGCAACGGCGTCGATCGCCTCCCGCATGAGCTGCTCGTTGCGCCCGTCGAGGCTCGACGTCGACTCGTCGAGAAGCAGGACGGGCGGAGCGGCCAGCAGCGCACGGGCGATCGCGAGACGCTGCCGCTCGCCGCCGGAGAGCATGATGCCGTCCTCGCCGACCGGTGCGCCGAGGCCGAGCTCGCTGCGCTCCAGCACCTCGGTCAGGTTGACGGCGTGCAGGACGTCGATGCACTCCTGGTCGGTCGCGTCCGGCGCGGCCAGCGTCAGGTTGTCGCGCAGCGAGCCGGCCAGCACGGGCGCATCCTGCTCCACATAGCCGATCTGGGAGCGGAGGGAGACACGGTCGAGGGTGCGCACGTCCATCCCGCCGAAGCGCACCTCGCCCGCCTGCGGGTCGTAGAACCGCTCGACCAGCGCGAGGATGGTCGACTTGCCCGCACCGGACGGCCCGACGAGCGCCGTCCGCTTGCCGCGCGGGACGCGGAAGCTGACGCCCTGCAGCACTCCGCCGTGCCGCTGCGTGCCCTCGTCCGAGCCGGCTCCGGCCGCAGCCTCCGCCTCGGCGACGACGTCCGCTCCGGTCAGCGCCTCGAACGCGAGCCGCTCCGGTGTCGGCTGCTCGGGCGTCTGCTGCTGGCCGCCGCTGGCCGGGCGGGACCCATCCGCCGTATCCTCCGGCGCGGTGCCCTCCGGGTACGCGAACCGCACATCCACGAACTCGATCGCGGGCGCCTCCGGGGCAAGCGCCTCGTTCGCGGCGCCGACGGTCAGGGCCAGCGGAGCGATGTCGCGGTCGTGCTGGTCCTCGGTCGGCAGGTCGAGGATCTCCTGGATGCGGCCCAGCGCCCCGAGCGCCGAGTTGACCGCCGCGATGGCGCCGAACGCCTGTCCGAGCGGAAGGATCATCATGAAGAGGAACAGGATGAACGCGACTAGGTTCGCGACCGTGATAGCCCCGCTGGCGACGCGGAACCCGCCCACGCCGAGCACGACCAGGAACGACACCTGCATGGCGATGCCGGCGACGGGGACGACGAGCGCCGAGATCTTCGCGACCCGGATGCCCATCCGCCAGGCTCCGGTCGCGTCCTCGTCCACCGCCGCGATCTCGCGCTCGGTAGCGTTGGAGGCGCGGATGGTCCGCACGGAGCTGATCGCCCGCTCGACCGCGGCGGCCAGGTCGCCGACCTTGTTCTGCGCCTTCTGGCTCGCGACGCGGATGCGGCCGGAGAGCAGCACGACGACGACGATCGAGACCGCGACGACGAGCACGGTCAGCCCGAGCAGCACCGGGTCGATGATGAGCATCGCGATCAGGGCGCCGATGAAGGTGAGCGCTCCGCCGATCGCCTCGACCAGGCCCTGAGTCAGGACGGCACGCAGCAGCGTGGTGTCCGACCCGACCCGGGAGACCAGGTCGCCCGTGCGCCGGGTGTCGAACTCGCTGATCGGCAGCCGCAGGAGCCGCCCGACGAGCTTGCGCCGAGACGACAGCACGACGCCTTCGCCGGTGCGCTGCAGCAGGTAGTGCTGGTACCCCGAGATGATCCCGGAGATCACCACGAGGGCGATGAGGCCCCACACCAGGCCGCCGAGCGGCTCCTGCTTCCCGACCACCTCGATGACCTGGCTGACCAGGAGCGGCTGAGCGAGGCTCGCCGCGGCGCCCAGGATGCTGAGCACGATGACGAAGGCGAGGACACGCTTGTGCTCCAGCAGGTACGGGAGCAGCTGCGAGAACCGCGCGCGGGGGCCGGCGTCGTCGGTGGGCCGTCCGAAGCCGCGACGGCGGCGGGCGGGGGCTGACGTGGTGGACATGACGGTGTCTCCGTTCGGGGGAGGAGGAGGGGCGTCGGGATCGTTGCTTTGCGCTAACTCCGACCGTACTTCTTGTGAACTGCCTGTTTGCTGACACCGAGGGCGAGCGCGATCAGCTGCCAGGTCGCGTTGGCGTTCCGGGCGCGCCGTACGGCGACCGCTTCGAGGCGGTCGAGCTCGCGGTGCATCTTCGCGATGGCCCGGAGGGCGACGATCGGGTCGTCGGAGTCGGCGTCGCCGGCGAGGGTCTGCAGTGTTCCGGAGTCCATGGCGTCAACCATAGTTGACCCCACGTGCAACGTCAACCTGGATTGACTTTCGCCACCCCCTCCGAATGTCCCCGGTCGCGGCTACAGTGCTGAACTATGCCGACGCCCGTCATCGCCGCCCGAGACCTGGTCAAGAAGTACAAGGACTTCCCGGCCGTCGACGGCATCAGCTTCGAGGTGGAGCCGGGGGAGTCGTTCGGGCTCCTCGGGCCGAACGGCGCGGGCAAGTCCACCACGATGCGGATGATCGGCGCGGTCTCGACCCGCACCGCCGGTTCGCTCAGCATCCTCGGTCTCGACCCCGACACGTACGGGCCGGAGATCCGATCGCAGCTCGGCGTCGTGCCGCAGGCGGACAACCTCGACACCGAGCTCCGCGTGCGCGACAACCTCATCGTCTACGGGCGCTACTTCGGCCTGCCGTCCTCCCGCGTGCGCGCTCGGGCGGACGAGCTCCTCGCCTTCGCCCAGCTCGAGGACAAGGCCAAGGCGAAGGTCGACGACCTCTCGGGCGGGATGAAGCGCCGGCTCACCATCGCCCGCGCGCTCATCAACGACCCGCGCATCCTGCTTCTCGACGAGCCGACGACCGGCCTCGACCCGCAGGCGCGCCACATCCTCTGGGACCGCCTCTTCCGCCTCAAGGAGCAGGGCACGACGTTGGTGCTGACCACCCACTACATGGATGAGGCCGAGCAGCTCTGCGACCGCCTGGTCGTCGTCGACAAGGGCACCATCATGGCGGAGGGTTCTCCGGCGGCCCTCATCCGCGAATACTCGACCCGCGAGGTGCTCGAGGTCCGTTTCGGCTCGGAGCGCAATGCGGAGGTCGCAGAGCGGCTCGACGGCATCGGCGACCGCATCGAGGTGCTGCCCGACCGCATCCTCGTCTACAGCGACGACGGCGAGGCCGAGCTGGTCCGCATCGCCGAGCGCGGCCTGCATCCGCTGACGAGCCTGGTGCGGCGGTCGAGCCTCGAGGACGTCTTCCTCCGGCTCACCGGACGGAGCCTGATCGAATGAGCGTGGCAGTCGGCCCCGCCGGGGGAGCGGCCGGCGACCCCGGCCCCGAGACTCGCGCCGAGGCGCGGGAGGCGCTCGCCGCTGCCGCACGGCCACGGCGCTTCGGCGCCTGGTACGTGGCCGAGCACCGCTTCCGGGTGATGCGCTCGTACCTGCAGACCGTGCTGGTCACCGGGTTCGGCAACCCGCTGCTCTATCTGCTCGCGATGGGCCTCGGGCTCGGCTCCCTGGTCAGCGCCAACATGGGCCCGAACGCCGTGGACGGCGTGAGTTACCTCGCGTTCGTCGCCCCTGCGCTCCTCTGCACGGCGGCGGTCACCGTGGCGAGCGAGGAGTTCACCTACCCGATCATGCTCGGGTTCAAGTGGAATCCGACCTTCTACGGCATCAACGCCTCGCCGATCTCGCCCGGCCAGATCATCGACGGCGTCGTCATCGCCGTCCTCGCTCGCATCCTGGGCACGAGCGCCATCTACTTCGCGTTCATGGTGCTGTTCGGCGCGGTCCCGAGCCCGTGGGGCTGGGTCAGCATCCTGGTCGGCACCCTCGGAGGCCTCGCCTTCGGTGCGCCGATCATGGCGTACGTGGCGACGCTGGAGCAGGACACCGGCCAGATCGCCATGCTGATGCGGTTCGTGCTGCTGCCGATGAGCCTGTTCTCCGGGACGTTCTTCCCGCTGTCCTCCATGCCGTGGTTCCTCCAGTGGATCGGGTGGATCTCACCGCTCTGGCACTCCACCGAGCTGAGCCGCGTGTTCACCTACGGCATGAGCGAGCCGCTCTGGCTGTCGGTCGTCCACGTCGTGTACCTCGCCGCGCTCTTCGTCGCCTTCTGGCTGTGGAGCCGCCGCATCGCCGCGAGGAGGTTGAACAAGTGACCGCGACCGACCAGCGTCTCGCCGCCTCGACCGCACGCCCGCGGGCGATGCGTGCGCTGTACGCCGGAAACGCCCGCTCCGTGATGCAGCGCGGCTGGTCGGCGACGCGCAGCACCAACTGGCTGGTGATCGTGTCGGGCTTCTTCGAGCCGATCTTCTACCTGCTCTCGCTCGGGATCGGCTTCGGAGCGCTCGTCGGCGACGTGCAGACGTCGTCCGGTCAGACGGTGCCGTACGCGGCCTTCATCGCTCCGGCGCTGCTCGCGACCGCGGCGATGAACGGCGCCGTGTACGACTCCACCTGGAACGTCTTCTTCAAGATGCACTTCGCGAAGCTGTACGAGGGGATGCTGGCCACCTCGCTCGGGCCGCTCGACGTCGCGCTGGGCGAGATCCTGCTGGCCCTTCTGCGCGGTGCGCTGTACGCGCTCGGCTTCATGCTGGTGATGCAGGCGCTCGGGCTCAACCTGTCGTGGTGGGCCCTGCTCGCGCTGCCCGCGGTGCTGCTCATCGCGTTCGGGTTCGCGAGCTTCGGGATGGGCATCACCAGCTACATGAAGACGTTCCAGCAGATGGACTGGATCAACTTCATCCTGCTGCCCATGTTCCTGCTGTCGGCGACCTTCTACCCGATCACCGTGTACCCCGAACCGATCCAGGTGATCATCAAGGCGCTCCCGCTGTGGCACGGTGTCGAGCTGGTCCGTGGTCTCACCACGGGCATGGTCGACTGGGGGATGCTCTGGCACGTCCTGTACTTCCTGGTCATGATCGTGCTCGGCCTGATCCTGACCACCCGCCGCCTGCGCGCTCTCTTCCTCGACTGAAGGGAGAGACGGAGCGCGTCAGCTCACGTTGTCGGTGAAGTCGATGTCGCGCGTCTCCTTCGAGAGCAGGAGGGCGATCAGCGTCAGCACACCGGCGAGCGACAGGTAGACGCCGACCCAGAATGTGCTGCCGTCCGCGAGTGTCCACAGCCACACCGCGATGGTCGGTGCGACGGCCGCACCGAGCACGCTGGACAGGTTGTAGGAGATCGCCGAACCGGTGTAGCGGACGTTCGTCGGGAACAGCTCCGGCAGCTCCGCGCCCATCGGCCCGAAGGTGAGTCCCATCAGCGTGAAGCCGATGATGAGGAGCGCCATCGTGCCGACCGTGCCGCCCGCGAACAGCGGGACGAACAGCAGACCGAACACGATGATCCCCAGGGTGACCCAGATCAGCGTCTTGCGGCGGCCGAAGCGCTCGGCGAGCGGACCGGCGACCAGCGTGAAGATGCCGAAGAACACGACACCGATGATGAGCATGACGAGGAAGTCGTTGCGGCTGTAGCCGAGGCCGGGCACGAAGGTCGACGCGTCGAAGGGCTTTCCGGCCTTCTCCGCCGCGGCCTGAGCCTGCTGGGCGGACGCCGCCGTGGTGCCGTAGGTCAGCGTGAACGCCGTCATCAGGTAGAAGAGCACGTACGTGGCCAGCATGATGAAGGTGCCGAGCACGATCTGCCACCAGCTCGTGCGGAAGACGCGGGCGAGCGGAAGCTTGGCGACCTCGCCGGTGTCGACGACCTTCTGGAACGCCGGGGTCTCGACGAGCTTCAGGCGGACGTAGAGGCCGACGATGACGAGCACGGCGCTCAGGAGGAACGGGATGCGCCAGCCCCAGGCGGCGAAGGCGTCGGGCGAGATCGTCAGGCTGAGGATGAGGAACAGCACGTTCGCGACGATGAAGCCGATGGGAGCGCCGAGCTGCGGGAACGTCCCGTAGATGGCGCGCTTGCCGGCCGGGGCGTTCTCGGTGGCGAGCAGCGCGGCGCCGCTCCACTCACCGCCCAGGCCGAGGCCCTGGCAGAACCGCATCACGACGAGGAGGAACGGTGCCCAGAACTCCCAGCCCGGCACCTGCGCGGTCGGCAGGCAGCCGATGAGCACCGTGGCGATGCCCATGGTGAGCAGCGAGCCGACGAGGGTGCCCTTGCGGCCGATCCTGTCGCCGAAGTGGCCGAACAGGATGGAGCCGACCGGCCGCGCGATGAAGGCGACGCCGAACACGGCGAACGACGACAGCAGGGCGGTCGTCGGGTTCTGGTTGGTGAAGAAGAGGGAGGGGAACACCAGGACGGCGGCGGTCGCGTAGACGTAGAAGTCGTAGAACTCGATCGACGTGCCGATGAGGCTGGCGAGGATGACGCGACCGCGGGTGTTCGCGGGCGCCGGGGTGGTGACGGGGGCCGTCGTAGACATGCGTGTGGAGAGCTTCCGGTGAAGGCGAGAGAGGCCGCATGGCGTGCGCGGCGTCGGTCGGGCGGAAGGCGCGCGTGGGCGGGAGGTCGGAAAGCGCTTGTGGCGCACCTTCTACCCTATGCGGCCTCACGCGAGCCCGCCGAATCGGCGTGCTCGGTACGCTGAGGGCATGGAAACACTGTTCGCTGTGCTGCACGTCGTGACCGCCGTGTTCATCGTCGGCCCGATGGCCATCCTTCCCATGACGGCGATGCGCGCTGTCCGCGCGGGCGACGCCCGCCAGGTCGAGACGCTCGCGAAGTCGACCAATCTGCTGTCGCTGCTCTCCCTGCTGGTCGTGCTGTTCGGCTTCGGCGTCATGGGCCTGGCGGACAAGAAGTACGACCTCAGCGTGACGACGCCGTGGATCCTGTGGTCGATCATCCTCTACGTCGTCGCCCTGGGACTGACGCTGTTCGTCGTCGTGCCGGCCATGCGCCGCGCCGCCGAGGCGCTGCGCGACAGCACCGCGTCCCGGTACCCGCAGATCGCCGCGGGGTCGGGGGTCGCGAGTCTGCTGCTTCTCGCGGTGGTCGTGCTCATGGTCTGGAAGCCGTAGTCGCATCCGATCGCTGCGCGCTCCGCTCTTGACGCGGGGCGCGCATTCTTCTACTCTCGTATTCAACAGAAACATTGATAAACGAAACGGTTGATCATGCAGGATGAGGACGGTCTCGACCGGGCGTTCGCCGCTCTGGCGGATCCGGTGCGCCGGGCGATCGTCGCCCGCCTCAGCCGGGGTCCGGCGACGGTGAACGAGCTCGCGGAGCCGTTCGACATCACCCTGCAGGCGGTGTCGCGACACATCGCCGTGCTCGAGGCGGCCGGCCTGGTCTCACGAACGCGCGAGGCCCAGCGTCGCCCCGTCCACCTCGACGCCGCAGCGCTCGAGCGCCTCACCTCGTGGATCGACCGCTATCGCCTCGAGGCGGAGTCGCGTTACCGCCGCCTCGACGCCGTCCTCACCCACCAGCAGACCAGCATCCCGAACAGGGAGAAGAGATCATGAGCAACCCCGTCGTCATCGAAGCCGTACCGGGCACGTCGTACGCCGACCTCACCCGGGAGTTCGACGCCCCCGCGGAGGCCGTCTTCCGCGCCCACGCCGATCGCGAGTCCTTCGCCGAATGGATCGGCCCGCGCAGCCTCAGCACCACCATCACCGAGTGGGACTTCCGCACCGGCGGCGCGTACGCCTACGAGCAGCGCGACACGGACGGATCCGTCTACGCGTTCCGCGGCGTGTTCCACAGCGTCGTCGAGAACGAGTTGATCATCCAGACGTTCGAGTACGTCGGGATGCCGGACGAGGTGGCGCTCGAGCGCATGCGTTTCGAGCAGCTGCCGGACGGCCGGTCCCGCCTGTCCGCCCGGTCGGTCATGAGCTCGCGCGAAGCGCTCGAGAGCATGATCGAGAACGGGATGGAGTACGGCGTCCGCGAGGGATACGAGAAGCTCGACGAACTGCTGCTCCGGCGCGGTGCGTAAGCGGCGGAACGGCAGAAGGGACGCGACATGAGCACGACCTATCTCCACGCGGTGGCGTCGCTCGACGGCTTCATCGCCGACGACCACGACGACGTCGGACCGCTGCACGACTGGTACTTCAACGGCGACCATCCACTCGAGGTGGAGGACCATCCCGAAGTGCACAGCGGCCCGTTCCGGGTCTCCGCCGCCTCGGTCGACTACGTGAGCGGGATGTGGTCGCGGCAGGGCGCGCTCGTCATCGGCCGCCGGCTCTTCGACCTCACGAACGGATGGGAGGGGCACCCGCCGGCGAGCGAGCACGTGGTGGTCGTCTCCCACCGTCCGAAGCCGGACGGCTGGCATCCCGAGGCGTCGTACCATTTCGTCGACTGGGTGGACGGCGCGGTAGCGCTCGCGCAGGAGCTCGCCGGCGACGGCGAGGTGGGTGTCACCGCCGGCGACATCGGCGGCCAGGCCCTCGCGCTCGGTCTCATCGACTACGTCGCGATGGATCTGGTGCCCGCGGTGTTCGGCAGCGGCAAGCGCTACTTCGGCTCTTTCCCGGGCGGACCGCTCGTGCTCGACGATCCGGACATCGTGATCCCGGGGGAGCGTGTGCTGCACCTGCGCTACCCGGTGCGCCGGGGACCCACGTCGCAGAACACCCAGCAGGAGGCATCATGACCACCGCCGACCCGACCGCCAATCCCACCGCCAATCCGACCCCGCCCGTTCCCGCCGGGGCCATGATGCTCGAACTGGTGATGCTGCCGGTCTCGGACATCGACCGCTCCCTCGAGTTCTACCGCGACCACGTCGGCTTCACGCTGGACGTGGATGTGCGCCCGGCGGAGGGCGTCCGCGTCGTCCAGCTGACGCCGCCGGGCTCCTACTGCTCGGTCACGATGACGAGCGGGATCGGGCAGGCGCCGTCGGAGCCCGGCTCCGTGCGCGGACTGCATCTGGTCGTCGCCGACATCGAGGCGGCCCGTGCGGCGCTCGTCGAGCGCGGCGTCGATGTGTCGCCGGTCCAGGACATGGGCGGAGTGTTCTACGCCTGGTTCGCCGACCCCGACGGGAACACGTGGGCGCTCCAGCACATGCCCTGGCGGGCATAGACCGGAGGGCCCAGGCGCTTCGTCGTCTCGCGCGTGATCAGCCGCGCAGCGAGCGGAGGGCGATGGCCGTCGCGAGGGCGGCGTGAGCGGCCTCGGCGCCCTTGTCCTCCTTGGAGTCCGCGAAGCCGGCGCGGTCGATGCCCTGGGCCTCGTCATCGAGAGTCAGCACGCCGAACCCGACCGGCTTCCCGGTGTCGATGGCGACCCGGGTGAGGCCGTCGGTCGCGGCGGCCGACACGTACTCGAAGTGCGGGGTGCCGCCGCGGATGATCACGCCGAGCGCGACCACTGCATCCGCCCCCGCCTCCAGAGCGGCCTTGGAGACGACAGGCAGCTCGAAGCTGCCGGGCACGCGGACGAGCGTGTGGGTCGCGCCCGACGCATCCAGGGTCCGCTTCGCGCCGGCGATGAGGCCTTCGCTGATCGTCTCGTGCCAGCTGCCGGCGACGACGACGACGTTCAGGCCGCTCCCGTCGATCCGCTCCTCGGCGTTCGGGGCTCCCGCTCCGCTCATCGTGCAGTCCTCTCCGCCGCGAGTCCCGCGGCCGTCTCGGTGGTCGTGGACACCGGATCGATGTCCCCGATCGCGTGACCCATGCGGTCGCGCTTTGTCTCCAGGTACCCCTCGTTGAAGGCGCCGACGCCGACGACGAGCGGAACGCGCTCCTCGACCTCGATGCCGTGCTCCTCCAGCTGGCGCACCTTCTCCGGGTTGTTGGTCAGCAGGCGCACCGACTCGATGCCGAGGTCCTGCAGGATGGCCGTGGCCGCCCCGTAGTCCCGGGCGTCGATCGGAAGGCCGAGGGCGAGGTTGGCGTCGAGCGTGTCGAGCCCCTCCTCCTGCAGTTTGTACGCGCGCAGCTTGTTGATGAGGCCGATGCCGCGGCCCTCGTGCCCACGCAGGTAGACGACGACGCCGCCCTCCCGCTGGATGGTGTCGAGCGCCGCGTCGAGCTGCGGACCGCACTCGCACTTCAGCGAGCCGAACGCCTCACCGGTCAGGCACTCCGAGTGGACGCGGATGAGCGTGCCCTCGCGCTGCGGGTTGCCCGCCACGATGGCGACGTGGTCGGCGCCCGTCATGCGGTCGCGGTAGGCCCGCATCCGGAACGGCCCGTGCGTCGTCGGCACGGTCGTCTCGACCTCGAAGATCACGCGGGAGGTCTCGGGGATGGGCGTCACCGTCTCCAGCGGCTGGTCGCAGTGGAACTCCTGCAGGTAGGCGATCAGCGACTCGATCGTGACGACGAGCACGCCCTCGCGCCGGCCCAGCTCGATGAGCCCGGGAAGGCGCATCATCTCGCCGTCGTCGGCGACGATCTCGGCGATGGCGCCGACCGGTGTCATCCCGGCGAGCTTGAGCAGGTCGACCGCTGCCTCGGTGTGCCCGTCGCGTTCGCGGACGCCGCCCTCCACCGCACGGAGCGGCAGGATGTGGCCCGGCCGGTGCAGGCTCGACGGCGTCGAGTCCAGGTCGGCGAGTACGCGGAGGGTGTGCGCGCGGTCGGCGGCGCTGATGCCGGTGGAGAGGCGGTCCGCCGCGTCCACGCTGACCGTGTAGTTGGTGCCGCGGTCGTCCTCGTTGTGGGCGACCATCACGGGCAGCTCGAGGCGGTCCGCGATCTCGTTCGTCATCGGCGCGCAGATGAACCCCGAGGAGTTCTTCACCGTCCAGGCGATCCACTCCTGGCTCGCCAACTCGGCGGCGAGGACGACATCGCCCTCGTTCTCACGGCTCTCGTTGTCCACGACGATGACGGGCCGGCCCGCGCGCAGTTCCGCGAGGGCCTCGGGGATGGTGGCCAGGCTCATGATGCGCTCCGTTCGCTCAGTGCCGGTTCGAGCGCGAGCATGCGCTCCACATGACGGGCCAGGATGTCCGTCTCGATGTTGACCCTGTCGCCCACGACACGGTCGCCGAGGGTCGTCGCGGCCAGCGTCTCGGGGATCAGCGAGACCTCGAACCAGCCGTCCTCGCGTCCGCCGCCCACAGCGCTGACCGTGAGGGAGACGCCGTCGATCGCGATCGATCCCTTGCGCGCGACCAGTGGCGCGTGCTCGGGGTCGAGGCTCAGCCGCACGACGCGCCAGGCGCTGCCGTCGGTGATCGCCAGCACGGTCGCCGTGCCGTCGATGTGACCCTGGACGATGTGGCCGCCCAGGCGGTCGCCGACCTGCGCCGCGCGCTCCAGGTTGACGCGGCGGCCGGGCTGGACGCCGTCCAGAGTGCTGATCGCGAGGGTCTCGGCCATCACATCCGCCGTGAACGTCTCTGCGTCCTTGTCGATGACGGTCAGGCAGACGCCGCTGACCGAGATGGAGTCGCCGTGCCGGGCGTCGCTGACGGCCAGCGGGCCGCGCACGGTGACGCGGGCGGCGTCCTCGGTGTGCTCGACGGCGGTGATCTCGCCCAGCTCTTCGATGATTCCGGTGAACATGATCGTCAGCCCTCCTGGCCGGTGGGGATCGGGGGTGTGGGGAAGATGTCGGCGCCGGCCACATCGACGGGATCGTCGATGGGTGCGGCAGTGCGGGGTGCGCCGTCGGGGACGGGGACGGCTCGGATGAGCAGGTCGCCGCCGAGGCGCTCGACGTCGATCACGCGCAGGCGGCGCTGGTCGGCGATGGTCTCGACGCCGAGGTCGCCGAGGGCGACCCGCGGGCCGCCGAGGAGCGTGGGCGCGAGATAGATCGCGTACTCGTCGACGAGGCTGGCGGCGACGAACGCGCTCGCCAGCGTCGGACCACCCTCGACGTAGACGCGCCGGAAGCCGCGCTGGTGCAGATCGGCGACCACCTCGTCCAGGTCGTGCGTTCCCTCGAAGACGACGGGGTTGGGGTGGCGGAACACCGCCGCGTCCTTCGGGATGGCGCGGGTGCCCACCACGACCGGCGTCGGCTGGGTGCCCATCAGCTCTCCCGCGTCGCCCCGCGCCGTGAGGCTCGGGTCGTCGGCGAGTACCGTCCCGGTGCCGACGACGATGGCATCGGACGCCTCCCGCTGCTCGTGCACGCGCTGCCGGGCCGCTGCGCCGGTGATCCACTTGCTGGTGCCGTCGGCCGCGGCGGCCCGGCCGTCGAGGCTGCTCGCCCACTTGACGACGATGTACGGCCGGCCGAGGCGGGCGGCGGTGAGCCAGTCGCCCAGGAAGGCGTCGATCTCGTCGCGCAGCACGCCGCCGATGACCTCGACGCCGGCCTCGCGGAGGCGCTGGGCGCCGCCGCTGGAGTGGTGACCCGGGTCGTCCGTTCCGTAGACCACGCGGGCGACGCCCGCCTCGATGAGTGCCTCGGAGCACGGGCCGGTGTGGCCCCAGTGGTTGCACGGCTCGAGCGTGACGACGGCCGTCGCCCCGCGGGCGCCGCCGTCGGGCAGCTGGCTCAGCGCATCCACCTCGGCGTGCGCGGTGCCGACGCCGCGGTGCCAGCCCTCGGCGAGCACGTGGCCCTCCGGGTCGAGGATCACGCAGCCGACCCGGGGGTTGACGCCCCGGGCGGGACCGTTCGCGGCGAGCTCGAGAGCCGTGCGCATGGGGGCTTCCCACGTCATCCCGTTGCCATCCTGTCTCGTGTCGAGACGTGTCGCCGGGGTCGCGTGGGCGCCAGCCCATGCGGGCTGCCCACCGTGCTTCCTCCCATCCGGACTGAGCGAGCGGGCTTTCGCCTGCACGCATTACCGTCGGTGCCGGAATTCCACCGGCTCAGCAGGACGCCTGGGCGTCCCGCTCGCGGACTGTCACCGCCGGTTCGGACTTTCACCGACCCCGGAGCACGTATTTCGTTGTCGAGTCTAGATCAACGCGCCGTCGCGCCGTCTATTCCCTGGTGGGTGCGACGCCGCGTTACGCGGCGGCGACGGCGGTCGGCTCGCCCGCCGGCTCCACCTGCGCGGGCTGCGTCAGCTGCACGAGCGCCCGTGCCGTCCCCTCGTCGACGATCAGGTCGGTGATGAGTCCGGCGGCGAGGGCGCCACGGAGGCTGTGCACCTTGGACGGGCCGGAGACGATGCAGACCCGGCGCGGCACGCGCTTGATCAGGTCGATGTCCGGGCCGCTCGCCCGTTCGTTCAGCGGGATGCCGTGGTGGCTGCCGTCCTCGCGGAAGAAGACGGTCGCGACGTCGCCGACCACACCGGACTCGTCGAGCGACGCGTAGTCGGCCTGGTCGAGGTAGCCGCCGGCATAGACGTGCGAGCGGACCTCCGAGAACGGGGATCCGAGACCGAAGAGGGCGACATCCATGCGCTCCTGGATGTCGAGGATGCGCCGGGTGCTGCGCTCGCGCCACATGGCGGTCTTGGTCTGCGGGTCGTCGAAGAGGGCGGGCACCGGGAACTCCTGGATGGTGCCCGAATACGTGTCGCCGAACCGGCGCAGGATCTCGGACGCATACAGCACACCGGTCGTGTAGGTGTTGCCGGCGCCGTTGAGCTGCACGAACTCGACGTTGTGCAGCTCCTTCGGGATGAGGTGCCTGCTCAGAGCGCTCATGGTCGAGCCCCACGCGACCCCCACGGTCTGGTTGGAGTCGATGAACCTGTCGAGAATTCGTGCAGCGGAGATGGCGACGCGCTCCAGGCGGTCGACGTCGCTGATGGCGCTCGGCATGGGGACGATGTGCGCCGCGATGCCGAAGCGGTCGTGGATCGTCTGCTGGATGCGGCTCGCACCTTCGTGCGGCTCGGCGATCTGGATGGTGACGAGTCCGGACGAGCGGGCGTAGCTGAGCAGCCGGGAAACGCTGGAGCGCGAGGTGTGCATCTCGTGCGCGATCGCTTCCATCGTGAGGTCCTGCATGTAGTACAGGTGGCCCGCCTTGAGGGCGTCGCGGACCTTGTCGGGCAGGTGCTCGGTGTCGGGCTGGGGCATTCGGGGCCTCTTTCTCCTCCGGCACGTTCTCTTCAAGCGGATCGGGGGGTGTGCACGTATGTGCATCCGGCTTGATCGAAGTTGTGCCGCCACGAAAACTATAGCTGCAGCACCACCCCAGAAGAGAAGCGATACAGGAGAAGACCGTGACGACGAAGTCGACCACACGCACCGAGGTCCAGCGCCTCCGCGAACGCCCCCGAGCACAGGTGCTCGTCGTCGGCGGCGGCATCAACGGACTCGGCACCTTCCGCGACCTCGCCCTGCAGGGCGTCGACGTGATCCTCGTCGAGCGCAACGACTTCGTCTCCGGCGCATCGGCGGCCTCCAGCCACATGATCCACGGCGGCATCCGCTACCTCGAGAACGGGGAGTTCCGCCTCGTCAAGGAGTCGGTGACGGAGCGCAACGGCCTGCTGAAGATCGCGCCGCACTACGTGAAGCCGCTCGAGACCACCATCCCGATCTTCTCCACCTTCTCCGGCATCCTCGCGGCCCCGCTCCGCTTCCTCACCCACAAGCAGGGCAAGCCGAAGGAGCGCGGCGCGTTCCTGATCAAGACCGGCCTGACGATCTACGACTCCTTCTCGCGCGACGGCGGCTCGGTGCCGCGGCACACGTTCCACGGCCGCAAGAAGTCGCTGGAGACCCTGCCGGCGCTCAACCCGGACCTCAAGTACACGGCCACGTACTTCGACGCATCCGTGCACGACCCGGAGCGTCTCGCCCTCGACGTCCTGGCCGACGGCCTCGCCGCCGGTCCGCACGCCCGCGCCGTCAACTACGTCGAAGCGATCGGCGCGCGCGACGGCGGTGTGCTGGTGCGCGACCGCGAGACGGGTGAGGAGTTCACCATCACGGCGGACGTCGTCGTCAACGCCTCCGGCCCGTGGACCGATCTGACGAACGAGGCGCTCGGACAGGAGACGCGCTACATGGGCGGCACTAAGGGGTCGCACATCGTGCTCGACAACCCCGAGTTGCTGGAGGCCTGCCAGGGCCGCGAGATGTTCTTCGAGAACAACGACGGCCGCATCGTCCTCATCTACCCGCTCAAGGGCCGGGTCATGGTCGGTACGACCGACATCGACGCCGACATGTCCGAGCGCGCGGTCATCACCGAGGACGAGATCGACTACTTCATCGAACTGGTCTCGCACGTTTTCCCACGAATCCCGGTCACCCGCGAGCAGATCGTCTACACGTTCTCCGGCGTCCGGCCGCTGCCGCACCACGACGACACGGCTCCCGGCTTCGTGTCGCGCGACTACCGGATCGTGCCGGGCACCGTCGCAGGCCTCGGCGACACGACGGTGCTCAGCCTGGTCGGCGGCAAGTGGACGACGTTCCGCGCGCTCAGCGAGCACCTCGCCAACGAGACGCTGAAGGCGCTCGGCGCGACCCGCACCGTCCAGACCCTCGGACTGCCGATCGGCGGCGGCGCCGGCTTCCCGACCACTCCGCAGGCGGAGCGCGACTGGATCGCCCGCTACGGCGCGGATGTCGGCGACGAGCGGGCCGCGACGCTGCTGCACCGCTACGGCACCAAGGCCACCTATGTCCTCGATGCGATCGCCGGCTGGGACGGGGAGGACGCCCCGCTCGCCGCAGCCCCGTCGTACTCCCGCGCGGAGATCGACCATGTCGTCCGGAGCGAGCACGTCGTGCACCTCGACGACGTGTTCCTGCGACGGACGAGCCTGGCGTTCACCGGTGCGGTGAACCTCGAGCTGGTGCACGAGATCGGCGAAATCACGGCAAACGCGCTCGGATGGTCGCCAAATCGACGCGCGGAGGAGGAAGATTCGTTCGTAGCGGACCTCGCCGACGCCCACCGGGTGCAGTTGAAGTCGGGGGACGGGAGCGAAGCCGCGGCGCTTCGATAATGCACGAACGTGCATGACACGGTTCTTGTCACGGTGGGCGTGACCGCAATAGCGTTCAAATGCCCACCCTGACAAGAGCCACACCAGAACGCACAACAGGGTGCGGGTCAACTGAACAACTGGAAGGTCAACGTGGACAATATCGGTGTAGATTTCCTGTCCGAGCTGGTGGGCACAGCAATGCTGGTCCTGCTCGGTACCGGTGTCGTGGCGAACGTCGCCCTCATCAAGAACAAGGGCTTCAACGGCGGGTTCCTGATGGTCAACTTCGGTTGGGGCATCGCGGTGTTCTCGGGTGTGGTCGTGGCTTACAACTCGGGAGCGCACCTCAACCCGGCTGTGACCCTCGGTCTCGTCGCCAACGGCGCCAAGACGTTCGGCTCCGCGGCGGCGCACACCCTGGTGCCGGTCAACTTCATCACGGTGCTGCTGTACATCCTGGCTCAGCTGATCGGCGCGATCATCGGCGCCGTGCTGACGTTCCTGGCGTACAAGCGGCACTTCGACGAGGAGCCGGACCCGGCGAACAAGCTCGGCGTCTTCTCGACCGGCCCGGCCATCCGCAGCTACGGCTGGAACCTGGTCACCGAGATCATCGGCACGTTCGTGCTGGTCTTCGTGGTGATCGCGTTCGGCCACCAGCCCGGCCAGGCGGCCGGCCTCGCCGCCCTCGGCGCTCTCCCCGTCGCCCTCCTCGTGATCGGCATCGGTGCGAGCCTCGGTGGTCCGACCGGGTATGCCATCAACCCTGCTCGTGACCTCGGTCCTCGCATCGCTCACGCGATCCTCCCGATCAAGGGCAAGGGCTCGAGCGACTGGGCCTACTCGTGGGTGCCCATCGTCGGCCCGATCATCGGCGGTCTGATCGCCGGATGGCTCGCGCTGGTGCTCCTCCCGCTCATCAAGTGACATCGGGGGCCGGCCGGGAGCGATCCCGCCGGCCCCTCTCCGTTCCACCCCCAAAGAACAAAGGAGTTACCTATGGCCGACTACGTCGTCGCCATCGATCAGGGCACGACCAGCACCCGGGCGATCATCTTCGACAAGTCCGGGTCGATCGTCTCGACCGGACAGCTGGAGCACGAGCAGATCTTCCCGAAGGCCGGATGGGTCGAGCACAACCCGGTCGAGATCTGGAACAACACCCGCGAGGTCATCGGCCAGGCGCTCTCCAAGGCCGACCTGACCCGCCACGACATCGCGGCGGTCGGCATCACCAACCAGCGCGAGACCGCGGTGGTGTGGGACAAGAACACCGGCGAGCCGGTCTACAACGCCATCGTCTGGCAGGACACCCGCACGCAGCCGATCGTCGACCGCCTGGCGGCCGATGGCGGCACGGAGCGCTTCAAGCAGATCGTCGGCCTCCCGCTGGCGACCTACTTCTCCGGCACGAAGATCGTGTGGATCCTGGAGAACGTCGAGGGCGCCCGCGAGCGCGCCGAGGCGGGCGACCTGCTGTTCGGCACGACCGACACCTGGGTGCTCTGGAACCTCACCGGCGGCCCGGACGGCGGTGTGCACGCCACCGACGTGACCAACGCCTCCCGCACGCTGTTCATGGACCTCGAGACGCTGAGCTGGCGCGACGACATCCTCGAGGTGTTCGGGGTGCCGAAGTCGATGCTCCCCGCGATCAAGAGCTCGTCCGAGGTCTACGGTCAGGTCGAGGCGTCCAGCCTCCTCCGCGAGGTGCCCGTCGCCGGCATCCTCGGCGACCAGCAGGCCGCGACCTTCGGCCAGGCCGCGTTCGACACCGGCGAGTCCAAGAACACGTACGGCACCGGCAACTTCCTCATCTTCAACACCGGTGAGGAGATCGTCCACTCGAAGAACGGTCTGCTGACGACCCTCGGCTACAAGCTCGGGGACGCGGCGCCGCACTACGCGCTGGAGGGTTCGATCGCTGTCACCGGCTCGCTGGTGCAGTGGCTGCGCGACAACCTCGGGATCATCTCGAGCGCGCCGGAGATCGAGGAGCTCGCCAAGACGGTCGACGACAACGGCGGTGCGTACTTCGTGCCGGCGTTCTCGGGCCTGTTCGCTCCGTACTGGCGGGCGGATGCGCGCGGTGCGCTCGTCGGACTCACCCGTTACGTGAACAAGGGCCACATCGCCCGCGCGGTGCTGGAGGCCACGGCCTTCCAGACCCGCGAGGTGCTGGACGCCGTCAACGCGGACTCGGGCGTCGACCTCACGGAGCTCAAGGTCGACGGCGGCATGATCGCCAACAACCTGCTCATGCAGTTCCAGGCCGACATCCTCGGCGTCCCGGTGATCCGTCCGGTCGTCGCGGAGACGACCGCCCTCGGTGCCGCGTACGCCGCGGGGCTCGCGGTCGGGTTCTGGTCGGACCTCGACGACCTGCGCAAGAACTGGCAGGAGGACAGCCGCTGGACCCCGAACATGGATGCGGAGGAGCGCGACCGTCAGATCCGTCTCTGGAAGAAGGCCGTCACGAAGACCTTCGACTGGGTCGACGACGACGTTCGCAACGCCTGAGCCGTCCACTCCACGAAGCGCCGTCCGGCATCCGCCGGGCGGCGCTTCGCCGTTCAGGCGCCGAGCTTGTTGCCACGACACGCCGTCCGGGCGCTCTCGCCGACGGCGTGTCGCGTCAGCCCGCTGGCGCACGCACGTCAATTGCGGGCCAGCGGCGCCACGTCGGAGGCCGGTCCTATTCTGTTCGGAGCTGAAAGGATTGGGGACGATGAACGACCTATGGTCAACGTGGGGCTTCGTGGTAATTCTCGTCGCCCTTGCCACGCCGCTCATCGTGGTGGCTAGAAGACGGTATCTCCATTATTCACAAACGGTACTTTCGGAAGATGTGCTCGATGAGATGGCCGATTATCTGATCGGGAGTCTGCGCGGCTATTGCGGTGGTCCGGACCGTCCAATGACGCTTCCGCCTGCGCTCTGGCTCTCGTTCGGCTGGACGCATGCTGAAATCCTTCGTGTAATCGAGTATGCGGTAGCGCACGGATGGCTGACCGTGCCGAACTTCACAGTCATCACGGACGGTGTCATCTGGAACTCTCTGCCGCGGACCGCGGCGCTGACCCCCGATTCCTATGAACGCTGGTCTCCGCGCGAACCCGAGGAGCCGAGGTCAATCACCTTCAACGGGCTGACCCACCTCGGCGACGGCGACCTTGTGAACAACGGGAAGATCACATTCGAGTGGACCGTCATTGAACGGGACGTGAGCAAACTCGCTCTCAGCTTGCATCGTGAGTCATTGCGTCACGAAGGCGAACTCGCGCAGCACCTGGAAGAGGCTGCTGAGACGCTGTCGAGAGCAGTAGAGGAGCAGAACCTACAGGATCCGTGGGTGAGACGAACCGTGAGGTGGGTCGCCGACCTGGCGAACGGTACCACGGCGAACCTCATCAGTGCAGGGCTCGTTGCAGCGGCAACGGCGCTGCTCGGAAAACTCTAGAGCGCCCCTGCGAGCGTGTGTCCTTGGGGCAATCGCGGAGAACGTGTTCAAGAATCCCTGTCACCAGTGTGGGTCGAAAACCTGAAGTCACGCATAATCGCTCCGCCATTCATCGCACGTAGCTCCTCGTTCAGGCCAGGAGGGGAGCGAGCTCGGCGAGGGATGTGATGGTCCGGACGCCGGCGGTGGCCGCGTCGAGTTCGTCCTCGGGGGAGGGGACGGCATTCCGCCGGTTGAGCCACACCCCGGTGAGGCCGGCCCGTGCGCTCCCGATCGCGTCCGTGCGGAGCCGGTCACCCACGTAGGCGGCCTGATCCGGTCGCACGCTGAAGGCGTCACACGCCGCGTGGAAGATCGCCGCGTCGGGCTTGGCCACGCCGACCTCGCCGGAGGCGATCAGATGCTCCATGCGGGCGTCGAGACCGACCGCTTCCACCTTCCGGCCCTGGAAGGCCAGGTCGCCGTTCGTGATGAGGCCGAAGCGGACACCGGGGAGGGCGGCTTCCAGTGCATCCAGGGCAGGGAGGGCGTCGTCGTGCAGCGACCAGGCGGCCACGTAGTGCTCGAAGTAGTCGGCGAACCAGGCGCTCGCCTGGGCGTCGTCCAGCTCGACGCCGTGGCGGGCCGCGAAGTCGCGGGCGCGCGCCTGCCGCTGCCCCTCGAAGTCCAGGTCACCCGCGAGGTACGAGTGGTAGTGCTCCTCCTCGAGGTCGTGCCAGAGAGTCACGACCTCGTCTGCCTCGGCCGTGCCGTAGGGCGGCCCGAGCGTCTCGGCATACCGCAGGATGCCCGCCTCGACGGCCGCCCGGTGCGCGAACAGGGTGTCGTCGAGGTCGAACAGGACGACGCGGATGTCGCTCACGCCGGAGCCTGGACGAACGAGACACCGGGCCAGTCGCCCGCGGGCCGTCCGGAGTCCTGCGGCAGGAGGGTGCCACGCCACTCGTCGAACCGCTCGCCCCGCTGCTCGGCGCCGCCCGGCACGATGCCGTCCCAGCGGAAGCCGGCACGGCGGGCGACGGCCGCGCTGGCGGCGTTCCCGGCGAGGGCACGCCACACCAGCTTGCGCAGCGCCAAGCCGCCCGGAGCCGGAGCGAACCCGTAGTCGACGACCAGTGCTGTGGCCTCGGACATGATGCCCTTCCCGCGGGCCTCCGGCGCCATCCAGTAGCCGATCTCGCCCTGGTGCTCGCGGATGTCGCCGATGCTGATCATGCCGAGCAGCACGCCATCGACGCGGACCGCCCACGTGCAGACCCGGCCGCTCGCCCAGCCGTCGGGGACGACACTCGTCACGAATCCCACGGCGTTCTCGCGCGTGTACGGCGACGGCACGGTCGTCCAGCGGGCGATGGCCGGGTCGGCGCAGACCTCGGCGATCCGGTCGACATCCGCGTGCCCGGGCGTCGAGAGCGTCACCCGCGCGCCCGTCAGGACGACCGGCGCCGGCATCAGCGGGCTCGCCGGAGGAAGCCGATGCGGTCGTACGCCTTCTCGAGGGTGCCCTCAGCGACCTCGCTTGCGCGCTGGGCGTTGACCGCGAGGATGCGGTCGAGCTCGGCGGGGTCGGCGAGAAGGTCGAGCGCGCGCTGGCGGATGGGAGCGAACTCCTCGACCACCACCTCCACGAGGCCCTTCTTGAAGTCGCCGTAGCCCTTGCCCTCGTACTCCAGCTCGATGGACTCGATCGAGCGGCCGCTGAGCGCCGAGAAGATCGAGAGCAGGTTGGAGATGCCCGGCTTGCCCTCGCGGTCGAACGACACGACGCCGTCGGTGTCGGTGACCGCGCGCATGATCTTCTTGCGCGTCACATCCGGTTCGTCGAGCATCCAGATGATGCCAGCGCCCGACTCGGCGGACTTCGACATCTTCGACTCCGGGTTCTGGAGGTCGTAGATGCGGGCGCTGTCCTTCAGGATCATCGCCTGCGGCACGACGAACGTCTGGCCGAAGCGGCTGTTGAAGCGCTCGGCCAGGTCGCGCGTCAGCTCGACATGCTGGCGCTGGTCGTCGCCCACGGGCACGATCTCGGTGTCGTAGAGCAGGATGTCCGCAGCCATCAGCACCGGGTACGCGAAGAGCCCGACCGAGGTCGCCTCGGCGCCCTGCTTCTGCGACTTGTCCTTGAACTGCGTCATCCGCGACGCCTCGCCGAAGCCGGTGATGGTGTTCAACACCCAGGCCAGCTGCGCGTGCGCGGGCACGTGGGACTGCACATAGAGGGTGGAGGCGGACGGGTCGATCCCGGCAGCGATGTACTGCGCCGCCGTGCGGCGCGTCTTCTCACGCAGTTCGGCGGGATCCTGCGCCACCGTGATGGCGTGCAGGTCGACGACGGAGAAGAACGCGTCGTGCGTGCTCTGCAGCTCTTTCCACTGCAGGAGTGCGCCGATGTAATTGCCGAGGTGCAGCGAGTCGGCCGACGGCTGCATGCCGGAGTAGAGGCGGGGGAGGGTTGTCATGGTTCTGCTTTCGAAATCTGGAGGGGATGCGGAGGCTTCGGGCCGTCAGAGCGCGTAGTCGACGACCACAGGCGTGTGGTCCGACCATCGCTCGTCGTAGGCGGCCGCACGGTCGACCGACCAGCCCGTGACCCGCTCCGCGAGTGCGGGGGTCGCCAGCTGGTAGTCGATGCGCCATCCGGTGTCGTTGTCGAACGCCTTGCCGCGCCACGACCACCACGTGTACGGCCCCTCGACCTCGCCCGCGTGCTTGCGGACGACGTCGACCCAGCCGAGCCCGGCGCCGGCGTTGTAGGCCGGGTCTCTTTCGGCGCCGAGGATGCGGTCGAAGTACTCCCGCTCCTCCGGCAGGAAGCCGGCGCGCTTGACGTTGCCCTTCCAGTTGCGGATGTCGAGCGTGCGGTGGCCGACGTTGAGGTCGCCCATCACCACCGCGAGCTCGTTGTGCTTCTGCAACTCGGGAAGCCGCGCCTCCATCGCGTCGAGGAAGCGGTATTTCTCGGTCTGCTTCTCCGTGCCGGCCTCGCCCGAGTGGACGTACGCGCTGACGACGGTGATCACCGTGCCGCCGACCTCGTAGTCGGCCTCCAGCCAGCGGCCCGCGCTGTCGAACTCGCTCGGGCCGAGCTCCACGCGGTGGATGGATGCACGGTGCCTGCTCGCGATCGCCACTCCCGCACGGCCCTTGGCCGTGGCCGGGTCGTGGACGATGTCCCACTCGTCGCCGAGGAGCCCCTGAAGGTCTTCGGACGAGGCCCGGACCTCCTGGATGGCGAGGATGTCGACGTCGCGCCCGTCGAGCCAGGCGCCCATGCCCTTGCGGAAGGCGGCGCGGATGCCGTTGGCGTTGATCGTGGCGATGCGCAAGCGACTCGAGGGCATGGTTCCAGCCTACCGGGGGCGGCCGACACCGGTTCAGGCGACCGGTTCTCCGTCGAGGAGGTCGTTCAGCCGCTGCTCCGCCCGGGCGACGCGGCGCTGCGCGGGCAGCCGGGAGAACCACCTCGCCGTCGCCAGATCGTCCTGTGCCTGCGCCAGTTCCGATCGAGCGACCAGCACACGCGCCTCGTGCTCGGCCGCGGCGCGCTCCGCGGCCGCCTCCTCCGGCGTGACGGCGCGCGGCGAGAGGCCGCGGTCGGCCATTCCGATGGCGATCCACGACGCCGACAGCAGGATGACGCGCGAGATGAGGTTGAACCACAGCAGGAGACCGATGAAGACGGCGAAGGTCGCCAGGAGCGGGTTCTTGTAGGCGGCCCCGAGAAGCAGACCACCGAGGGCGCTCAGCCCGGCGAGCACGAGCGCGCCCAGCAGCGCGCCGAAGAACAGGTTGCGCCACGGGATCGCCACCCGGGACATGATGCGGAACATCGCCCCCAGCGTGACGATGTTGAGCGCGACTGACACGACGAGACCCGAGAGACGCGTCGCAGCGTTGGTCCAGAACGAGTCCGACAGGCCCGTCAGATCCAGGAGGAGCGTCAGCGCCTGCGTGCTGACGATCGTGAGCAGCGCCGACAGCACGAACAGCACGCCGAAGATGAGCGCGAGTCCGAGGTCGCGCACCTTCTGGAGCACATAGCTGGTGGTGTCGCGGCTGAGGCGGAACACCGCCCGGACCGCCTGCCGCGTGTAGTAGAGCCAGCCGATCGCGGTCCAGATCAGGCCGATGGCGGCGATGACCCCCATCCAGCCGAAGGAGGAGGCGTTGCGCAGCTGCTCCTGCGGGATCACCCCGACGGTGGCGCTCGTCTCGATCAGGCCGGGCACCGCCCGGTTGATCAGGGCCACGAGAGCGTCGAAGACCGCCTCGTTGCCGGAGAGCCAGTAGCTCGCGACGGAGAATCCCACCCACACCGCGGCGAACACCGCGAAGAGGGACTGGTACCCCATTCCGGCCGCGCGCAGGTTGCCGTCCGAATACGAGTAGTTGATGTAGACGCGATACGGCCGCAGAGCCTTGACCCACTTCGCCCAGACCGAGACGCGCGCCACCGGGCGCTCGAACCGGCGCACCAGGGGGTCGGCACGCTCCACCAGGCGCTCCCTCAGAGACTCGTCCACGTGCGGCTCCACGTTGCCCGCGGCGCGCTGGAGGTCCGGGTCCGGCGGGGAGGGCTCGCCTCGGGACTTCTTGGCCACGCCGTCAGGATAGCGAGCGGGCGTACCGCTCGGAGATGCACGACGGCCCGCTCCGATGCGGAGCGGGCCGTCGTGGACGTGTTCGCGGCTCGATCAGGCCTTGCCGCGCATGATCGCCTGCTTCACCTCGGCGATCGCCTGCGTGACCTGGATGCCGCGCGGGCAGGCGTCGGTGCAGTTGAAGGTCGTGCGGCAGCGCCACACGCCCTCCTTGTCGTTGAGGATGTCGAGGCGCACCTGGGAGTTGTCGTCGCGCGAGTCGAAGATGAAACGGTGCGCGTTGACGATCGCGGCCGGGCCGAAGTACTGGCCGTCCGTCCAGAACACCGGGCAGGACGACGTGCACGCGGCGCAGAGGATGCACTTGGTGGTGTCGTCGAAGCGGGCCCGGTCGGCGACCGACTGGATGCGCTCCTTGCCCTTCTCCGGCTTCGAGTTCGCGACGAGGAACGGCTGCACCTCGCGGTACGACTCGAAGAAGGGCTCCATGTCGACGATGAGGTCCTTCTCGAGCGGCAGGCCCTTGATCGCCTCGACGTAGATCGGCTTCGAGATGTCGAGGTCCTTGATCAGCGTCTTGCAGGCGAGGCGGTTGCGGCCGTTGATGCGCATGGCGTCCGATCCGCAGATACCGTGCGCGCACGAGCGGCGGAAGGTCAGCGAGCCGTCCTGCTCCCACTTGATCTTGTGGAGGGCGTCCAGGATGCGGTCGGTCGGGTACAGCTCGACGTCGAAGTCCTGCCAGCGCGGCTCCGTGTCCACATCCGGGTCGAAGCGGCGGATGATGAGCGTGACGGTGAACGACTCGACCGGGGCCTCGGGGGCGGGGGGAGTCTCGAGCACGGCGTTCGACATCAGTACTTCCTCTCCATCGGCTGGTAGCGGGTCACGACGACGGGCTTCCAGTCGAGCGTGATGTGGTCTGCCGCGTCCGACGAGTGCGGGTCGCCGGTGAGGTAGGCCATCGTGTGCTTCATGTAGTTCTCGTCGTCGCGCTTCGGGAAGTCGTCGCGCATGTGGCCTCCGCGCGACTCCTTGCGGTTGCGCGCGGAGTAGACGACGACCTCGGCGAGGTCGAGCAGGAAGCCGAGCTCGACGGCCTCCAGCAGGTCGGTGTTGTAGCGCTTGCCCTTGTCCTGCACCTGCACGTTGCGGTACCGGTCGCGCAGCTCGTGGATGGTCTGCGTGACCTGGGAGAGCGACTCGTCGGTGCGGAACACCTGGGCGTTCCGGTCCATCTCGTCCTGCAGCTCCTTGCGGATGGCGGCGATGCGCTCGGTGCCCGTGGAGGTGCGCAGTTCGTCGATCATGCGGCGGACGGCTCCGGCCGGGTCCTCCGGCAGCGGGACGGCCTCGGCGGTCTTGATGTACTCCACCGCGTTGTTGCCGGCGCGCTTGCCGAAGACGTTGATGTCGAGCAGCGAGTTGGTGCCGAGACGGTTCGAGCCGTGCACAGACACGCAGGCGCACTCGCCCGCGGCGTAGAGGCCGGGGACGACAGTGGTGTTGTCGCGCAGCACCTCGGCGGCCGTGTTCGTCGGGATGCCGCCCATCGCGTAGTGCGCGGTCGGCATGACCGGGACGGGCTCGACCACGGGGTCGACGCCGAGGTAGGTGCGCGCGAACTCGGTGATGTCGGGGAGCTTCGTCTCCAGCACCTCGGCGCCCAGGTGCGTGCAGTCGAGCAGCACGTAGTCCTTGTGCGGGCCGGCGCCGCGTCCTTCCGCGACCTCCTGCACCATGCAGCGGGCGACGATGTCGCGCGGTGCGAGGTCTTTGATCGTGGGGGCGTAGCGCTCCATGAACCGCTCGCCGGACGCGTTGCGGAGGATGGCGCCCTCGCCTCGGGCGCCCTCGGTGAGGAGGATGCCGAGGCCGGCGAGGCCGGTCGGGTGGAACTGGAAGAACTCCATGTCCTCCAGCGGCAGGCCCTTGCGCCAGATGATGCCGACGCCGTCACCGGTGAGGGTGTGGGCGTTGGAGGTGGTCTTGAAGATCTTGCCGAAGCCGCCGGTGGCGAAGATGATCGCCTTCGAGTGGAAGACGTGCAGCTCGCCGGTCGACAGTTCGTAAGCAACGACGCCGGCCGGCTGGGGGACCCCGTCGACCTCGTTCATGATCACGTCGAGCACGTAGAACTCGTTGAAGAAGTTGATGCCGAGCTTGACGCAGTTCTGGAACAGCGTCTGCAGGATCATGTGGCCGGTGCGGTCCGCGGCGTAGCACGCCCGGCGGACCGGAGCCTTGCCGTGATCGCGGGTGTGGCCGCCGAAGCGGCGCTGGTCGATCTTGCCCTCGGGCGTGCGGTTGAACGGCAGGCCCATGTTCTCGAGGTCGATGACCGCGTCGATGGCCTCCTTGGCGAGGATCTCCGCCGCATCCTGGTCGACGAGGTAGTCGCCGCCCTTGACGGTGTCGAAGGTGTGCCACTCCCAGCTGTCCTCCTCGACGTTCGCGAGGGCGGCGGCCATGCCGCCCTGCGCCGCACCCGTGTGGGAGCGCGTCGGGTAGAGCTTCGAGATGACGGCGGTGCGGGCGTGGGGCCCTGCTTCGATCGCCGCGCGCATGCCGGCGCCGCCGGCTCCGACGATGACGATGTCGAACTCGTGGTAGTGGACGCCGTCGATGACGGTGGATTCAGTAGCTTCTGTTGTCACAGGTCTTCCGTTGTCGAAGGATCAGCGTGCCGGGCAGAAGGACGGCAGGTCGGAGGCCGCGGCGCCGGCCGGGCACGGGTCGAACGTGAAGATCACGAGCGTTCCGAGCACGATCAGCACGACGACCGCGGCGAGGACGGCCCACTTGAGGATGCGGTTGACCACCCGGTTGTAGGCGTAGTCGTTGATGAGCGTCCGCATCCCGTTGCCGCCGTGGATCAGGGCGAGCCACAGCATCAGGAGGTCCCAGACCTGCCAGAACGGCGTGGCGTACTTGCCGGCGACGAAGGCGAAGTCGATCTGCTTGACGCCGTCGCCGAGGACGAGGTTGATCAGCAGGTGGCCGAAGATGAGGATCACGAGCAGGACGCCCGAGAACCGCATGTAGATCCAGCCCCACTTCTCCCAGTTCTTGCCGCGGGAGGATCGGGCTGCGGGGGTGCGCGGCGCCTCGATGGTCGTCACGTCAGTTCACCTCCGAGAAGATGTGGACGAGCTGGACGGGCACGAAGCCGGCCATCAGGATCACCCACAGCGCGATGACGATCCAGAACATGACCTTCTGGTACTTGACGCCCTTGCTCCAGAAGTCGATCAGGATGATGCGGATGCCGTTGAAGGCGTGGAACACGATGGCCGCGACGAGGGCGATCTCGCCGAGCCCCATGATCGGGTTCTTGTAGGTGCCGATCACCGCGTTATAGGCCTCGGGGCTCACGCGGATGAGCGACGTGTCCAGGATGTGGACGAGAAGGAAGAAGAAGATGGCGACGCCGGTGATGCGGTGGAGGACCCACGACCACATCCCCTCACGGCCACGGTACAGAGTTCCGCCGGGCCGGGTCTTGGCCGGCTGCAGGGTCCCTGTCGCTTGGTCTGACACGGACAACCCTCCCTGGTTGCTGATCGCTGATGCGGCGCGGTGAGCGCAGCGCCAGTCTATGCCGGGTGGGGTCCAGCCGCCTCTTAGGGTGACCTCAGTTATCTCGATGTCGAGATAACCCGCCCTGTACGCCGGGATCGGCCGGGCGTACCGTCCACGCCATGACACAGGACGAACCGATCATGCAGGGAAGCACCGACGCGACGGACGAGAGCAAGGTCGCCGGCATCGTCGAGCAGGTCCGCGCGGACATGCAGCTGCGGGGCTCCGAGGACAGCGAGCGGCTGCTGAAGCAGCGGCTCGACGAGGCGGGCATCCAGCTTCCGCAGGAGGAGGTCTCGCGGCTGGTGCACGAGGTGCAGAACGGACCGTCGGTCGTCGACTGACCGACCGGACGACCGACTAGAGGACGTCGGTGGATCCGGTGATCTTCAGCGCATCCACCACCGCCTTGACCCGCTGCGCGTTCTCGCTCGTGGTGACGAGCAGCGCGTCCGGAGTGTCGACGACGACGATGTCCTTGACGCCGATGAGGCTGATCACCCGCTTGCTCTGACTCACCACGATGCCGCTCGACGAGTCGGACAGCACCCGGGCGTTCTCGCCGAGGATGGCGAGGTCCGACTTGCGGCCGCCCGAGTTGAGCTTCGCGAGCGACGCGAAGTCGCCGACGTCGTCCCAGTCGAAGTATCCAGGGATGACGGCGAGGCGACCGGCGGCGGCCGCGGGCTCCGCGACCGTATAGTCGATGGCGATTTTCTCGAGCTCCGGCCAGATCCGGTCGACGGCGGGGCCGCGGGTCGCGGGGTCGTCCCACGCCTCCGCAAGCTCCAGCAGTCCGGCGAGCAGCTTCGGCTTGTTGCGGCCGATCTCCTCCAGGAGCTTGTCGGCCCGTGAGATGAACATGCTCGCGTTCCACAGGTACGAGCCGTTCGCCAGGTACCGCTCGGCGGTCTGCAGGTCCGGCTTCTCCTTGAAGGAGTCGACAGCCAGTGCGCTGGGGGCGCCGGCGATCTCGAGCCGCTCGCCGTAGTGGATGTAGCCGAACCCGACGGCGGGCTCCGTCGGCTGGATGCCGATGGTCGTGATGTAGCCCGCGCGCGCAGAGGCGGCCGCCTCGCGCACCGCCGACTGGAACAGCGGGAGGTTGTTGATCACGTGGTCCGCGGCGAACGAGCCGATGATCACGCCGGGCTCGCGGCGCTCCAGGATGGCGGCGGCCAGGCCGATGGCCGCGGTGGAATCGCGCGGTTCGGACTCCAGCACGACGTTCGGGTCGGTGAGCGACGGCAGCTGCTGCTCGACGGCGGCGCGGTGGGCGCGGCCCGTGACGACCATGATGCGCTGCTCGCCCGACAGGGGAGCGACGCGGTCCCAGGTGTCGCGGAGCAGCGTCTGGCCGGAGCCGGTCAGGTCGTGGAGGAACTTCGGGGCATCCGCCCGCGACAGGGGCCACAGCCGCGAGCCGATGCCGCCGGCCGGGATCACGCTGTAGAAGCGCTCGATGGGCGGGCCCTGTGTGATCCTGCGCTTCTGAGTCATGCCGAAAGGATAGCGAGCGTCGCCGGACACCGGCTGTTCACGGTGACGACACCGGCGCCGCCTAGCGTGGCGTCATGCGGGTCGCGGTGGTCAGCGAGAGCTTCCTCCCCACAGTCAACGGGGTCACGACGAGTGTGCTGCGGGTGCTCGACCATCTGGCGGCCGAGGGGCACGAGGCGATCGTGATCTGCCCGGACGCGGGGGCGCCGGCGGAGTACAACGGGTTCCGCATCCACCAGGTGCCGTCGGTCGCGTACCGCCAGTTCCCGGTCGGGTTGCCGAGCCCACAGGTGCAGCGCATCCTCGCCGGCTTCGGCCCCGATGTGCTGCACGCCGCCTCGCCGTTCTTCCTGGGGGCGCAGGCGATCGCGGCGGCCAACCGGATGGGTGTGCCGTCCGTCGCCATCTACCAGACGGACGTCGCCGGCTTCGCGCGCCGCAACGGGCTGGGCGTCACCTCGGCCATCGCCTGGAAGTACGTCCGCTGGGTCCACGAAGGCGCCGACCTGACGCTCGCGCCGTCGGCGGCGAGCGAGTACGACCTCCGCACGGCCGGCGTCACACGGGTTGCCCGCTGGGGACGCGGCGTCGACCTGGTGCGGTACCACCCCAATAAGAGGAGAACGTCGGCGGCGGCCGCTCTGCGGGAGCGCCTGTCGCCGGACGGCGAGACCGTCGTCGGGTACGTCGGCCGCATCGCCCCGGAGAAGCAGGTGGAGCGGCTGCGCGCACTCCGCGGGATCGGGGGAGTGTCGCTCGCGATCGTCGGGGACGGCCCGTCACGCGACGCCGTCGCCCGCGAGCTCCGCGGCATCCCGGTGACCTGGCTCGGCCGGCTCGGCGGCGAGGATCTCGCCGCCGCCTACGCCGCCTTCGACGTCTTCGCGCACACCGGATCCGAGGAGACGTTCGGCCAGACGGTTCAGGAGGCCCACGCGTCCGGGCTCCCGGTGGTCGCGCCGCGCGCGGGCGGCCCGATCGACCTCGTCGAGCACGGCGTGGACGGACTGCTGTTCCGCCCGTCGGACGACCGCGCCCTCCGTGCAGCCGTCTCGATGCTCGTCCGCGATGGCGCCCTGCGTCGCCGCATGGGGGAGGCCGGACGCCGCGCCGTGCTCGGACGCAGCTGGGATGTCGTGTGCGGCGAGCTGACGCGCCACTACGAGCGCGTGATCCTCGACGCCGTCGCGGCGGTGGATGCGACCCGCGTCCAGCGTCCGGAGGGTTCGCGAGCGTACAGTTAGGTGGCCCCTCGGGCCGTCCTGAACTCGTGTCGACTCGACGTCGTCCGGACCACGGAGGTGACTTATGGCCAACCAGAACCGACGCGGCATCCCGATGCCCTTCGTGACGCGCACCCGCCGGGTCGAGCCTCCCTCTCCGGCCGTCGCGACGGCGCCGGTCGAGACGCCCTCGGGTCGGCGCAGCATGGTCGACAGCGCGATCTACGCCGACGGCGTCCGCGTCGCCTCCCCGACGTCTCTCGCCGAGACCTACGCGGCGCTCGACCGCACCCCGGGCGGGGTCGCCTGGATCGGCCTCTACCGGCCGAGCGAGCAGGAGCTGCTGTCGCTGTCGGAGGAGTTCAACCTCCACCCGCTGGCGATCGAGGACGCCATCGTCGCCCACCAGCGTCCCAAGCTGGAGCGCTACGACACCGTCCTCTTCGTCGTGCTCAAGGCGGCGAACTACCTGGACGTGCCGGAGGAGGTCGACTTCGGCGAGCTGCACCTCTTCGTCGGGCGCAACTTCGTCATCACCGTCCGCCACAGCGAGTCGCCGGACCTCTCGCACGTCCGGCAGAGGATGGAGAGCGAGCCGGAGCTGCTCGCACTCGGGCCGCAGGCCATCCTCTACGCGATCATCGACGCGGTCGTGGATGCGTACAGCCCGGTCGTGGCGGGTCTCGCCAACGACATCGACGAGATCGAGACGCAGGTGTTCGGCGGGGACGCCCTGGTCTCCCGGCGCATCTACGAGCTGTCCCGGGAGGTCATCGACTTCCAGCGGGCGACGCATCCCCTCTCGGCGGTCATGCTGGCGCTCGAGCGCGGCTCCGTGAAGTACGGCGTGACGCAGGAGCTCGAACGCCGGCTCCGCGACGTCGCCGACCACCTCACGCAGGTCAACGAGCGCGTCGACGGGTTCCGCTACCTGCTGCGCGACATCCTGACGGTGAACTCGACCCTCGTCTCCGAGCGGCAGAACGAGGAGATGACACGGTTGGCGCACTCCAGCAACCGGCAGGGCGAGGAGGTCAAGAAGATCTCCTCGTGGGCGGCCATCCTGTTCGCGCCGTCGCTCATCGCCGGCATCTACGGCATGAACTTCACGCACATGCCGGAGCTGTCCTGGCCGTTGGGATACCCGCTCGCGGTCTTGGCGATGCTCGGCCTGAGCGGTCTGCTGTACACCATCTTCAAGCGGCGCGGCTGGCTCTGAGCACCCCTCCCCGAATGAGGGACGGGCTGCTCGAATGAGCACGTGCCAACCGGGTGAGCGTTTGTAACGCTTGCATGAAGAACCCGGATTTTCGAACGGAGTGGTTCGTCACATTCGGTAACGTGAACCGCAGAAGCCTGCGATTACCCGCGCGGCTACGCATCTTGGAGGAACAACCTTGTCAATCACAGCCCGAAAGGCCGGACTCCTCGGCCTCGCGGCGGTCGGCGTCATGTCGCTGCTCGCTGCCTGCTCGGCTGCCCCGTCGGACAGCTCGTCCGGTGGCGCCGCGAAGAGCGACTTCCTGCCCTGTATGGTCTCCGACTCCGGTGGATTCGACGACCACTCGTTCAACCAGCTCGGCTACGAGGGTCTGCAGCAGGCCGCGAAGTCGCTCGACGTGAAGTACAAGCAGGCGGAGTCGAAGAGCGAGAACGACTTCGCTCCGAACATCCAGAGCATGGTCGACGCCAACTGCAACCTCGTCGTGACGGTCGGCTTCCTCCTCAAGGACGCGACCGAGAAGGCCGCGAAGGCCAACCCGGACGTGAACTTCGCGATCATCGACGACAACGAGATCCAGGCGAAGAACGTCAAGCCGATCATCTTCGACACGGCCCAGGCCGCGTTCCTGGCCGGCTACGCCGCCGCCAGCTACTCGAAGACCGGCATCGTCGGCACCTTCGGCGGAATGCAGATCCCGACGGTCACCATCTTCATGGACGGTTTCGCCGACGGTGTGAAGTACTTCAACGACCAGAAGGGCAAGTCGGTCAAGGTCGTCGGCTGGGATGTCGACAAGCAGAACGGCCTCTTCACCGGTGGCTTCGACGCCAACGAGACCGCGAAGAACACCGCTCAGGGCATCATCGACCAGAACGCCGACGTGATCATGCCGGTCGGCGGACCGATCTACCAGTCGGCCGCTCAGGCGATCAAGGACTCCGGCAAGCCGATCGCGATGATCGGTGTCGACGCCGACGTCTACGAGTCCGACCCGACCGTGAAGGACCTGCTCCTCACCTCGGTCATGAAGGGCATGAAGCCGGCAACCAACGACGTCGTCACCCAGGCCGCCAAGGACAAGTTCGACAGCACCCCGTACGTGGGCACGCTGAAGAACGACGGCGTCGGCATCGCCCCGTTCCACGACTTCGAGTCGAAGGTGGACTCGGGCCTGCAGGGCGAGCTCGACAAGATCAAGGCCGGCATCATCGACGGCTCGATCAAGGTCACCTCGCCCTCGTCGCCCAAGCAGTAACAGCGACGAGAACGCTCGACGGGGAGGTCAGCCACGGCTGGCCTCCCCGTTCCGTTCCCTCCCTACCTTCCTCGCTCATCTGAGCACACACTGACATCTGCGCAGGAAGGTAGGGTTGAGGATGCGCGACGAGGCCACCAGCCGTTCCGCGTGCCCCCTCCTCACAAAGGCTCTTCGCTCCCCCCGGGCGAGTAGAGAAGGAAACCCACCCGAATGAAGCTCGAACTCCGCGGGATCACCAAACGGTTCGGTCCCCTGGTCGCGAACAACCACATCGATCTGACCGTCGAACCCGGTGAGATCCACTGCCTGCTCGGCGAGAACGGTGCAGGCAAGTCCACCCTCATGAACGTGCTCTACGGGTTCTACCAGCCCGACGAGGGCGAGATCCTGCTCGACGACGTCGTCCAGCACTTCTCCGGCCCGGGTGACGCCATGAAGGCCGGCATCGGCATGGTGCACCAGCACTTCATGCTCATCCCCGTCTTCACGGTCGCCGAGAACGTCATGCTCGGCCACGAGCAGACGAAGTTCGGCGGCCGTCTCGACCTCAACGCCGCCCGGGCCAAGGTCCGCGAGATCTCCGCCCGCTTCGGCTTCGATGTCGACCCGGACGCGCTGGTCGAAGACCTCCCGGTGGGCGTCCAGCAGCGCGTGGAGATCATCAAGGCGCTGTCGCAAGACGCCAAGGTGCTCGTCTTCGACGAGCCGACGGCCGTGCTGACGCCGCAGGAGACCGACGAGCTCATGGCGATCATGCGCCAGCTCAAGGAGCAGGGCACCGCGATCGTCTTCATCACGCACAAGCTGCGCGAAGTGCGCGAGGTCGCCGACCGCATCACCGTCATCCGGCTGGGCAAGGTGATCGGCGAGGCGCAGCCCACCGCCACCAACGTCGAGCTCGCGTCGATGATGGTCGGCCGCGCGGTGTCGCTCACGGTGGACAAGAAGCCGGCGACACCCGGCGCCCCGGCGCTCGTGGTCAAGGACCTCTCGGTGATCGACCCCATCGGGCAGATCGTCGTGAACAACGTGAGCTTCGAGGTGGCCGCCGGTGAGATCCTGGCGATCGCCGGCGTCCAGGGCAACGGCCAGACGGAGCTGACGGAGGCGATCATCGGCCTCCAGCCGCGTGTGCAGGGCGAGATCCTGCTCGACGGCAAGCCGATCCAGGGCCACAGCGTCCGCAAGGTGCTCGACGAGGGTGTCGGGTTCGTGCCGGAGGACCGCAACGAGGACGGCCTGGTGGGGGAGTTCTCCATCCAGGAGAACCTCATGCTCGACCGCTCGACGAGCGACCCGTTCGTGAAGGCCGGCAACATCCAGTTCTCCTATCTCAAGCAGTTCGCCGAGGACAAGGTGCGCGAGTTCGACGTGCGCACGCAGTCCATCGACGAGAAGGTCGGCCGGCTCTCCGGCGGCAACGCCCAGAAGGTGGTGCTCGCCCGCGAGCTCAGCCGCGAGCTGCGGCTGTTCGTGGCGGCGCAGCCGACGCGCGGTCTGGACGTCGGCTCGATCGAGTTCGTGCACAAGCGCATCGTCGAGACCCGGGATGCCGGCATCCCGGTGATCGTGGTGTCGACGGAGCTCGACGAGGTCGCCGCCCTCGCCGACCGCATCGCCGTGATGTACCGCGGCGGGATCGTAGGAATCGTGCCGGGCAACACGTCTCGCGACGTGCTCGGCCTCATGATGGCCGGCGAGTCGCCGGAGCAGGCAGGAGCAGCAGCATGACGGGGACCCCCACGCCCGGCCAGCCCGTGGCGCCGGCCCAGCCCGTGGAGCCCGGCACGCCGGCTCCCGCACCAGCGGGTGAGGAGCCCTCGCGCTGGAACCAGGCGGTCCGCGAGATCATGAGCGGGCCCGTGGTCATCTCGATCCTCGCGGTCGTCCTCGCCCTGATCGTCGGCGCCATCCTCATCGCGGTCACCGACCCCGAGGTGCAGCGGGCGGCGGGGTACTTCTTCGCCCGGCCCGGCGACACCTTCGCCGCCATCTGGACGTCGGTCTCCGACGCGTACGTCTCGATGTTCCAGGGCGCGATCTACAACTTCCGCCGGCCGTCGTTCAGCGCGGGGATTCGGCCGCTGACGGAGACGCTCACCTTCGCCACTCCGCTGATCGTCAGTGGTCTCGGCGTCGCGCTGGCCTTCCGCGTCGGCCTGTTCAACATCGGTGGTCAGGGGCAGATCCTCATCGCCGCCGCCGCATCCGCCTGGGTCGGTTTCTCGTTCGACCTGCCGCCGGTCATCCACCTGGTGCTTGCCGTCGTCGCCGGCATCGTCGGCGGAGCGATCTGGGCCGGCATCGTCGGCCTGCTAAAAGCCCGGACCGGTGCACACGAGGTGATCGTCACGATCATGCTCAACTACATCGCGTTCTATCTGATCTCGTACATGCTCCGAACGCAGGGGCTCCTGCAGGCGCCGGGGTCGAACAACCCGAAGGCGCCGGCGGTGCACGCCAACGCGATCTTCCCGCCGCTGCTCGGTGCGCAGTACAACCTCACCTGGGCCTTCGTGCTCGTGATCGGCGCGACGGTCTTCGTGTGGTGGCTGATCAACCGCTCGAGCCTCGGCTTCCGCTTCCGTGCGGTGGGCGAGAACCCGAACGCCGCACGCGTCGCGGGCATCAACGTCAAGAACGTGTACGTCTACGCCATGCTCATCGCCGGTGGACTGATCGGCATCACCGGCGCCAGCCAGGCGCTCGGTGTCTTCCCGCAGGGCATCAGCTCCGGTGTGGACGCGGGCATCGGCTTCGACGCGATCACGGTCGCGCTGCTCGGTCGGTCGCGTCCGTGGGGTGTGTTCATCGCCGGCCTCCTCTTCGGAGCTCTCAAGGCCGGTGGGTACACCATCCAGGCGGCGAACGACATCCCGATCGACATCGTCCTGATCCTGCAGTCCCTCATCGTCCTGTTCGTCGCTGCGCCGCCGCTCGTGCGCGCGATCTTCCGCCTGCCTGCCCCGGGGAGCACTCCCCGGAGACAGCGCCCCATCGTCACGAAGGAGGTGGCGGCCAAGTGAGCACCACCGCCCCCGTCGTTCCCGACTCCTCGCCGATCGTCCTGGAGAAGGCGGAGATCCGCTCCTGGAAGGCGCCGATCGCTTTCGGCATCTTCGTGCTGGTCAGCCTCATCCTGTTCTTCGGGTTCTCCCGGCACGGCGAGAGCACGTTCCGCTTCTCGGAGAAGTCGGATGCCGTCCGTCTGCCCACCCTGACGGTCGACAGCTTCGTCACCACCACGGTCGTGACCATCCTCCTGATCGCGCTCACCCTGTGGAGCGCGTACCTCTCCTACCGGGCACGCCGGACGCCGATCTGGGTCGTCATCGTCTTCTCGCTGCTGTTCATGTTCGGCTTCCTGACCTGGGCGGACTCGGGCAGCCCGTATCCGGTTCCGGTGACGGGCCTCCTGCTCGGCACGATCAGTCTCGCGGTCCCGCTCGTCTTCGGCGCGCTCGGCGGCGTCGTCTCCGAGCGCGGCGGCGTGGTGAACGTGGCCATCGAGGGTCAGCTGCTCGCCGGCGCGTTCGTCTCGGCAATGACGGCGACGCTCACCGGCAGCTGGGTCGTCGGCCTCATCGCCGCGATGGTCGCCGGCGTGCTCGTGTCCTTCCTGCTCGGCGCGTTCGGGATCAAGTACCTCGTCGACCAGGTCATCGTCGGCGTCGTGCTCAACGTGCTCGTCGTCGGTCTCACGAGCTTCCTCTACTCGAAGGTGCTCGCGGGCAACCCGCAGCTCCTCAACCACCCGCCGCGCCTGCCGAACTGGCCGATCCCGGTGCTCAGCGAGATCCCGATCGTCGGCAAGGTGCTGTTCGACCAGTCGATCATCGAGTACCTCATGTATATCGCCGTGTTCCTGGTCTGGTTCGGTCTGTTCAAGACGCGCTGGGGCCTGCGGCTCCGCTCGGTCGGCGAGCACCCCGAGGCGGCGGACACCGTCGGCATCAAGGTCAACAGCACCCGGTTCTGGAACGTCTCGCTCGCGGGCGCCATCGCGGGCCTCGGCGGCGCGTACTACACGCTCGGCTCCGTCGGTGCGTTCTCGAAGGAGATGACCGCAGGTCAGGGCTTCATCGCCCTCGCGGCCGTGATCTTCGGCCGTTGGGATCCCATCAAGGCCACGCTGGCCGCCCTGCTGTTCGGCTTCGCCACGAACCTGCAGAACGTGCTCAGCACCATCGGCTCGCCCGTCCCGAGCGAGTTCATGCTGATGCTGCCGTACGTCGTGACGATCCTCGCCGTTGCGGGCCTCGTCGGCATCTCGCGTGCTCCTGCTGCCGACGGAAAGCCGTACATCAAGTCATGAGCGCCGTGGATCAGAACCCCGATTCGATCGACTGGGATGCGCTGCGGTCCGCCGCGACGGAGGCTATGTCGCACGCGTACGTCCCGTACTCGAAGTTCCCGGTCGGTGCGGCGGCGCTCGTCGACGACGGCCGGATCGTCAGCGGCTGCAACGTCGAGAACGCCAGCTACGGCGTGACGCTGTGCGCCGAATGCGGGCTCGTCTCGTCGCTCGCGATGACCGGCGGCGGCCACCTCGTCGCGTTCACGTGCGTGAACGGCGACGGCGACATCCTGATGCCGTGCGGCCGCTGCCGCCAGTTGCTCTACGAGCACTCGGCGGAGGGGATGCTGCTCGAGACGGTCTCCGGCATCCGCACCATCGACCAGGTGCTGCCCGACGCTTTCGGGCCGCGCCAGCTCGCCGCCTACGCGGCCGAGCACGACAACGACTGAACAGAGGAACACCTTCGTGACCGACCGTGCAGGAGAGGTCGAGGCGTTCGACGCCGTCGACCTGATCAGGACCAAGCGCGACCGCGGCGAGCTGAGCACCGCCGAGATCGACTGGCTCGTCGACGCGTACACCCGCGGCTATGTCGGCGACGAGCAGATGTCGGCGATGACCATGGCGATCTTCCTCAACGGGATGACGCGCCGCGAGATCAAGGACCTCACCCTCGCGATGATCGCCTCGGGCGAGCGGATGGACTTCTCGGGCCTCGGCAAGCCGACCGCCGACAAGCACTCCACCGGCGGCGTCGGCGACAAGATCACCCTGCCGCTCATGCCGCTCGTCGCGACGTTCGGCGTCGCCGTGCCGCAGCTGTCCGGACGTGGTCTCGGTCACACCGGCGGCACCCTCGACAAGCTCGAGAGCATCCCGGGCTGGCGGGCGAACCTCAGCAACGAGGAGATGTTCGCCCAGCTCCGGAACGAGGGCGGCGTCATCTGC
Organism: Cryocola sp. 340MFSha3.1; assembly: GCF_000383315.1. Lineage (NCBI taxonomy): Bacteria > Bacillati > Actinomycetota > Actinomycetes > Micrococcales > Microbacteriaceae > Cryocola > Cryocola sp. 340MFSha3.1. The sequence continues at coordinate 1,156,996 of NZ_KB911087.1, read as the reverse complement.
GCGGCCGGGTCGGGCCTCGCTCCGGCGGACGGCAAGCTCTATGCGCTGCGCGACATCACCGGGACGGTCGAGGCCATCCCGCTGATCGCCTCCTCGATCATGTCGAAGAAGATCGCCGAGGGCACCGGCGCGCTGGTGCTCGACGTGAAGTTCGGCTCCGGCGCCTTCCTCAAGGACATCGAGCGCTCGCGCGAACTCGCCCGCACGATGGTCGAGCTCGGCCGGGATGCCGGCGTCGCCACCTCCGCTCTGCTGACGGACATGAACGTCCCGCTCGGCCTCGCGATCGGCAACGCGAACGAGGTCCGCGAGTCGGTGGAGGTGCTCGCCGGCGGCGGCCCGGCCGACATCGTCGAGCTGACCGTCGCGCTCGCCCGCGAGATGCTGACCCTCGCCGGCCGCCCGGACGAGGACGTCGAGGCGGCTCTCAAGGACGGCCGCGCGATGGACAAGTGGCGCGAGGTCATCCGCGCTCAGGGCGGCGACCCGGATGCCGCCCTCCCTGTCGCGAAGGAGACGCACACCGTCGTCGCCGAGCAGGACGGCATCCTCGTCGAGCAGCAGGCGCTGCCCTTCGGCATCGCCGCCTGGCGGCTCGGCGCCGGACGCGCGCGCAAGCAGGACCCGGTGCAGCACGCGGCGGGGATCGACCTGCACGCGAAGCCCGGCGACGAGGTGCGGGCCGGTCAGCCGCTGTTCACCCTGTCGGCGGACGAGCCCGCCCGGTTCGAGCGCGCACTCGAGGCGCTGGAGGGCGCCTACCGGATCGCCGCCCCCGGCACCGCGTACGAGCGCGGCCCGCTGATCGCCGACCGCATCGCCTAGGGTTGGACTCATGAGCGACGCCTGGAACGAGTACACGCTGGCCGACGGCACGGAGATCCGCCCGCTGCCGAAGGTCTCCCTCCACGACCACCTCGACGGCGGCCTCCGGCCCGCGACGGTGCTCGAGCTGGGCCAGGAGATCGGGTTGGAGCTGCCGGCGCAGGATGCGACCGAGCTCGGCCGCTGGTTCGGCGAGAAATCGAACTCCGGCTCGCTCGTCGAGTACCTGAAGACGTTCGACCTGACCATCGCCGTGATGCAGTCCCGCGAGGGACTCGTGCGCGTCGCCCGGGAGTCGGTCCAGGACCTCGGGGCCGACGGCGTCGTGTACGGCGAGCTCCGCTGGGCACCCGAGCAGCACCTGTCCGGCGGCCTCAGCCTCGACGAGACGGTCGAGGCGGTCCAGGAGGGCATCGAGCAGGGCATCGCCGACGTCCGCGGCGCCGGTGGACGCATCCGCATCGGCCAGCTCGTCACCGCCATGCGCCACAACGACCGCGGCCTCGAGATCGCCGAGCTCGCCGTCCGCCACCGCGACCGCGGAGTGGTCGGCTTCGACATCGCCGGTGCCGAGGCGGGCTTCCCCGCATCCAACCACCGCGCCGCCTTCGACTACCTGGCGTCGGAGTTCTTCCCGGCGACCGTCCACGCGGGCGAGGCCGACGGCCTCGAGAGCATCCGCAGCGCCCTCCTCGACGGCCGGGCTCTGCGCCTGGGCCACGGCGTGCGTCTCGCCGAGGACATCACGGTGGAGCGCCAGGACGACGAGAACACCTATGTCACCCTCGGCACGCTCTCGCAGTGGGTCAAGGATCGCGAGATCGCCCTCGAGACGAGCCCGTCGTCGAACCTCCAGACCGGCGCCATCGCCGCGTGGGGCGACGACATCCTCGACCACCCGTTCGACCTGCTCTACCAGCTGGGTTTCCGCGTCACCGTCAACACCGACAACCGGCTGATGAGCGGCACGACTTTGACCCGCGAGCTGAGCATCCTCGCCGACGCGTTCGCCTACGACCGCACCGACCTGGAGATCTTCCAGCTCAACGCTGCGGCGGCATCCTTCCTCCCGCTGGAGGAGCGTGAAGAGCTCGCGGAGATCATCACAGCAGGTTTCGAGGGTTCGTAACCCCTCGGGCGTTACGCTGAAGATATGTCACTGCCACCGCTGCCTGATTCCGCCATCACCGTCGGCGCGCACGCCGCCGACTGGCGTGAAGCGGTCGAGCTGGCAGGGCAGGCGCTGGCGCGCTCCGGAGCGACGGAGCAGGGCTACGCGCAGCGCATGATTCAGGTCATCGAGGAGTTCGGCGCCTACATCGTCATCGCGCCGGGTCTCGCTCTGGCGCACGCGCGACCCGGTCCCGACGTGAACGCGGACGGCCTCTCCGTCGTCACCCTCGACGAGCCGGTGGTCTTCGGTCACCCCCACAACGACCCGGTCTCGGTGGTCCTCGGCCTCGCCGTGTCGACGCCCGAGGCGCATGTGACGAGCGTGGCCGAACTGGCGAACGTCTTCAACGATCCGGAGGCGATCCCGGCCCTGGCCGCGGCGACCGACGTGGCCGACGTGCAGCGCATCCTCACGCTGAGCGAGGAGGCATCGCGGTGAAGATCGTCGCGATCTGCGGCGTCGGGGTCGGTACGTCCGGCATCCTCAAGGTCAACGCCGAGCGCGTGCTCGACCGGCTGGGGATCGACGCGGACGTCACGGCCTCCGACGCGGCGAACATCGCCGAGGCGGCATCCGACGCGCAGGTCGTGCTCACCTCGCCGGAGCTCGTCGACCGCATCGGTCGCACGAACGCCGACGTGATCGTGGTGGAGAACTACTTCGATCTGGATGAGCTGGAGCGCAAGCTCGACGAGGCGCTCGGCTGACTCAGCCTTGCAGAAGGGCCTCGACGAGCCCGGGGAAGCGGTCGTCCAGCTCCTCACGACGCAGCTGGATCTCGTGCGTGCGGCCGGAGACGATCGTGCGTGTGACACCGGCCTCGCGCAGCGTCTTGAAGTGATGCGCCATGGTCGACTTCTGGATGTCGACGCCCCACTCGGTCATCGACTTGGGATGCGGGCGGCCGTCCGCGAGGACCCGGACGATCTGCAGCCGAATGGGGTCGGCGAGGGCGCGCAGCACATCCACGAGCTGCACATCGGCCATGTCGGGCGTGGGGTAGTCGGTCATCTCACCACAATTGTTTGACAATCATCGAACAATGGTCGTACCGTAACGGTATGACGTTCATCGAACAATCATACCGCAGGACGCTTCCGGCCCTGCTGGTACTCGCCCTCGCCCTGTTCGTCGTCGGTACGAACGCGTTCGTGATCGCGGGCCTCCTGCCGCGCGTCGGCGAGAGCATCGGCGCGACGGCGACCCAGGTCAGCTGGTCGATCACCACCTACTCGCTGGTCGTGGCGGTCGCCGCACCGGCCGTCTCCATCCTCCTTCCGCGCGTGCCGCGCGCGACCCTCATGGCCGCCGGACTCGCGATCTTCGCCATCGGGACGGCCGCCTCGGCGCTTGCTCCGAACCTCCCGCTGTTCATCGCCGGACGCACCTTCTCCGGCCTCGGTGGTGCCGCCCTCGTCCCGACGGCCACCGCGGCGGCGGCCTCGCTCGCCCGGCCGGGCAAGCGTGGACAGGCCCTCGCGATCGTGGGAGCCGGTTTCACGCTGGCCACGGCGGTCGGTTCGCCGCTCGGCACCGCCCTCGGAGGCGTCGCGGGCTGGCGCTTCGCGCTCTGGTGCATCGTCGGCATCGCCGTGCTGCTGGTCGTAGCGATCCCGCTGGTCGTTCGCGGCGTGCCCGTGCCTCCGGCTGTCAGCCTGCGCCGACGGCTGGCCCCGCTGGCCGACCTCCGTATCGTGGCGCCGCTCGGGACCACGCTGCTCATGGTCGCCGGCTTCAACATCGTCTACATCTTCTCGGCGTCGGTGACCCATGCCTCGACAGGCGGCTCCGGGTCGCTGCTCGCCGTCCTGCTGCTCGCCTACGGTGTCGCCGGAATCGCGGGCAACTCGGTCGCGGGTCCGCTCACCGACCGCTTCGGCAGCAGGATCGTCGCGATCGTCGCGCTCGCCGGGCAAGCCGTGATGCTGGTGGTTCTGGCCTTCGCCGAAGCGTCCTTCGTCGCCTCCGTCGTCGTGTTCGCGCTGTGGGGCGTCGCGGCGTTCGCGATCGCCATCCCGGTGCAGCACCGCCTCGTCCACGTCGACCCGGAGAGCTCGGCTCTCGCGCTGTCGTGGTACTCGACGGCGATGTACGTGGGGATCGCGATCGCGCCGCCGATCGGAGCGCTCGCCCTGTCGGCGGGAGGGGCCGTGGCCGTGCCGCTGGCGGGAGCGGTGGTCACGCTCGGTGCGCTCGGCGTGTTCGTCGTCGGTTATCTGGCGCGGACTCCGCGCGCGGTGACCGTCTGAGGCGGGCCGAGCAGGTCTGAGCCAGGTCGGCCGGTCCGACGCGGCCCCGCGAAGGCGGGACCGCGCCAGACCGTCGGGATCAGGCGACGAGCAGGCGCATCGCCTCGGCCAGTGCGGCGACCCGGTTTGTCGCCGTCTGCCGGCGCTCCTCGACCGTGCCCTCGTCGCTCGATGCGTCGATGTAGATCTTCAGCTTGGGCTCCGTGCCGCTCGGGCGGACCATGACGCGGGAGCCGTCCTCCAGCAGGATGCGCAGCACATCGCTCGGAGGCAGTCCGCCGAATCCGTCGCGCAGGTCGTCGATCTGCGTCACGCGCACCTCGCCCAGATGGCTCGGCGGAGTGGACCGCAGCGCCGCCATGATCTCGCCGATGCGCGAAAGGTCCGTCACCCGTAGCGAGATCTGGTCGCTCGCGAAGAAGCCGAACCGCTCGGCGAAGGCCTCCAGGCGTCCGGCGATGGTGACGCCGTCCGCGGCGAGCCCGTTCGCCAGATCGAGCAGGGCGACGGCGGCCGAGATGCCGTCCTTGTCACGGACGGTGTCCGGGTTCACCAGGTAGCCCAGCGCCTCCTCGTAGCCGTAGACGAGGCCGGGGGCGCGGGACACCCACTTGAACCCGGTGAGGGTGTCGGCGAAGTCGAGCCGGTACGCGTGCGCGACCGCGGCGAGGGCCGGCGACGAGACGACCGAGCAGGCCAGCGTCCCGAAGGCGCCGCGCTCATCCGCCCGCTCCACAGCGATCTCGGCGGCGCGCCAGCCGAGCAGGGCGCCGACCTCGTTGCCGGAGAGCCGTCGGTAGCCGTCCGGACTCGACGGGTCGGGCACCGCGACGGCGAGCCGGTCGGCATCCGGGTCGTTCGCGATCACCAGGTCGGCCCCGGCGTCACGGGCGGTCTGGAACGACAGGTCCATCGCGCCCGGCTCCTCGGGGTTCGGGAAGGCGACGGTCGGGAAGGCGGGATCCGGGTCGATCTGCGCCGTGACCGGGGTGGGGGAGGCGAATCCGGCACGCGCGAACACCTCGCGTGCGGTGCGCCAGCCGACGCCGTGCATCGCGGTGTACACGAACGACACCGCGTCACGCGGGGTGTCCGTGACGGCCACCGCGACGGTCGCGCCGATGTAGGCCTGCTCCACGTCGTCGGGGGCGATCTCGTAGCGGTCGGAGCGCGGCAGGTCGGCCACGCTGCCCTGAGCGACCTCGAGGATGTGGGCGGCGATCTCGGCGTCGATCGGCGAGACGATCTGCGAGCCGTGGTCGTCTCCGCCGAGATAGACCTTGTACCCGTTGTCGTTCGGCGGGTTGTGGCTTGCGGTCACCATGACGCCGGCGCTCACATCCAGGTGCCGGACCGCGAACGCGAGCACCGGTGTCGGCAGGAGGCGGGGGAGCAGCACGGCGCGGATGCCCGCACCGGCCATGAGTTCCGCGGTGTCGCGGGCGAAGACGTCGGAGTTCTTGCGTCCGTCGTACCCGATCACGACCGACGGCGTTCCGCCCTCGGCGTGCTCCAGAAGCCAGCGCGCGAAGCCTGCGGCCGCCTGGGCCACGAGCACGCGGTTCATGCGGTTGGGGCCTGCGGCGATGGCGCCGCGCAGACCGGCAGTTCCGAACGCGAGCCGCTCGTCGAACCGCGAGTGCAGGTCGGCGATCGCCTCGGCCGAGCCCGCCTCGGCGGCGACGATGAGCGCATCCAGCTCGTCACGGGTCTCCGGGTCGGGGTCCTGCGCAAGCCAGGCGCGGGCCTCGCTGAGCAGCTCCGGGGTGTCCTTCTTCGTGGACGTCGCGTTGTCGGTCACAGGGCCTCCACGATCTGGGCGAGAAGGGCGCTGATCACCGGCTCCGCGGCACGACCGGCGTCGATGACCTCCTGGTGGCTGAGCGGCGTCTTCTGGATGCCCGCCGCCAGGTTGGTGATGAGCGACATCCCGAGGATCTCCATGCCGGCCTGGCGGGCGGCGATCGCCTCGAGCGCTGTCGACATCCCGACGATGTGGCCGCCGATGGTCTTGGCCATCTGGACCTCGGCCGGCGTCTCGTAGTGCGGACCGCGGAACTGCGTGTACACGCCCTCGTCGAGGCTGGGGTCGATGGTCCGGGCGAGCGCACGGAGACGCGGAGAGTAGAGATCGGTGAGGTCGATGAAGGTGGCGCCCTCGAGCGGGGAGTCCGCCGTGAGGTTGATGTGGTCGGAGATGAGGACGGGCGTGCCCGGCTTCCAGTGCTCCTTGATGCCACCGGCACCGTTGGTGAGCACCATCGTGGTCGCTCCGGCGGCCGCGGCGGTGCGGACGCTGTGCACGACCCGGCGCACGCCGTGCCCTTCGTAATAGTGGGTGCGCGCGCCGATCACCAGCGCGTGCTTGCCGTTCGGCAGCCGGATGGAGCGCAGCGTTCCGACGTGGCCCTCGAGAGCCGGCTTACTGAAGCCGACGATCTCGGTGGCGGGGACGGTGGCGACGGTCTCGCCGATCAGATCGGCGGCACGGCCCCAGCCGCTGCCCAGCGTGAGCGCGATGTCATGGCGCTCGACGCCCGTCTTCTCGGCGAGCTGGCCCGCGGCCTCCCGAGCGACCTCGAACGGGTCGGCAGAGGGGTCGTCGAGCGGGTTCGTGATGGATTCCAGCATGAGCCAACTCTACTGAGCGGCCGGCTTTCCACAGGCTCGGAGCCGAATGCGCATCGGTGCACCCCATACGGAAGAATGGAGCGCATGGCGTACGAATTCGAGCGGAAACAGCGCATCGCGGTCCTCGGCGGCGGCCCCGGCGGTTATGAGGCGGCGCTCGCGGGCGCGCAACTCGGCGCCGATGTCACGCTCGTCGAGCGCTCCGGCGTCGGCGGGTCCGCCGTCATCACCGACGTCGTGCCGTCGAAGAGCCTCATCGCCACCGCGGAGGCGACCAATGCGCTCGCCGAGGCGGCCGACCTCGGTGTCCAGTTCTTCTCGCGCGGAGAGACGGGCAAGCCCGTGCGCCCGGAGATCGCCGTGAACCTCGCCGCGGTCAACAAGCGGCTGATGGGCCTCGCGCGCCAGCAGTCGGAGGACATGCGGGCCGAGCTCGTGCGCGCCGGCGTCCGCATCGTGACCGGAGAGGGTCGGCTCGACGGGTCGAGCGCGATCATCGTCTCCACCTCGAAGGAGGCGGGGACCGACTTCGACCGGGTGGAGGCGGACACGATCGTGGTCGCCGTCGGCGCCCGGCCCCGCGTGCTGCCCTCCGCCGTGCCCGACGGGGAGCGCATCCTCACCTGGACCCAGCTGTACGACCTGCAGACGGTGCCATCGCACCTCATCGTGGTGGGCTCGGGCGTCACCGGCGCGGAGTTCGCTTCGGCGTACACGGCGCTCGGCTCGAAGGTGACGCTCATCTCGTCGCGCGACCAGGTGCTCCCGGGCGAGGACGCCGACGCCGCGCGTGTCATCGAGAACGTCTTCAAGCGGAACGGCATGCAGGTCCTCTCGAAGTCGCGCGCCGAATCCGTGGTCCGCACCGAGGACGGCGTCGTCGCCACGCTCACCGACGGACGCACGATCGAGGGCTCGCACTGTCTCATGGCGGTCGGCTCCGTCCCGAACACCGCAGGCATCGGGCTCGAGGAGGCCGGGGTGCAGGTGACCAACTCGGGGAACATCCGGGTCAACCGGGTCGCGCGCACGTCCATCCCGAACATCTACGCCGCCGGCGACTGCTCCGACTCCCTACCGCTCGCCTCTGTCGCGTCGATGCAGGGCCGCACCGCCGTCTTCCATGCGATGGGCGACGCGGTCAACCCGATCGAGCTGCGCAACGTCAGCTCCAACATCTTCACCCAGCCCGAGATCGCCACGGTCGGCTGGAGCCAGAAGCAGATCGAGGAGGGCATCGCCCAGGGCGACATCTACAAGCTGCCCCTCAAATCCAATCCGCGCGCCAAGATGCTCGGAATCCGCGACGGTTTCGTGAAGCTGTTCGCGCGCACCGGGTCCGGCACGGTGATCGGAGGCGTCATCGTGGCCCCGCGGGCATCCGAGCTGATCTTCCCGCTCGCGCTCGCCGTCGAGCAGCGTCTGACGGTGGATCAGGTGGCCCGGGCGTTCACGGTGTACCCGTCCCTCTCCGGCTCGATCACCGACGCAGCGCGCGCGATGCACATCGTGCTCTGACGGGAGGCCAGGGGGATGGAGGTCGGGCTCGTCATCGGAGTGCTCGCGGTGCTCACCATCGCCGCGGCGACGACGTTCGGGCCGCGGTTCGGCGTCGCGTCGCCCCTGATCCTGGTGGTCATCGGCATCCTGGTGAGCCTGTTGCCGTTCGTGCCGGCGATCGAGCTCGAACCGGAGTGGATCCTCGCGGGGGTGCTCCCACCGCTGCTCTACTCGGCGTCCGTGTCCATGCCGGCCATGAACTTCCGGCGCGAGTTCGGGGCGATCGGCGGGCTCTCCGTCCTGCTCGTGATCGTGAGTTCCGTGCTGCTCGGGCTGTTCTTCGCCTGGGTCATCCCTGGCCTGGGTCTCGGCTGGGGGATCGCCCTGGGCGCCATCGTCAGCCCGACCGACGCCGTCGCCACTGGCATCGTCAAACGAGCGGGCGTCTCGCCGCGCGTCGTGGCCATCCTCGAGGGCGAGAGCCTGCTGAACGACGCGACCGCGCTCGTGCTCCTGCGAGCAGCGGTGGCAGCCGCCGGCGCGTCGTTCACGATCGGCGCGGTCACACTCTCGTTCGTGTATTCGGTGCTCGTGGCCGTCGTCTTCGGCGTGGTGGTCGGCTGGCTGAACCTGCTCGTCCGTGCTCGCGTGAAGGACGCCACGGTCAACACCGTCATCTCGTTCACCGTGCCGTTCCTCGCCTCGATCCCGGCCGAGGCGCTCGGCGCCTCCGGCCTCGTCGCCGCTGTCGTCGCCGGCCTCGTGACCGGCAGCCGCGCGCCGCGCGTGCTCTCGCCGGAGCACCGGTTGTCGGACGCGCAGAACTGGCGCACGGTCGAGCTCATCCTCGAGGGGCTCATCTTCCTGACGATGGGCCTGGAGCTGTTCGGAATCGTGCAGGACGTGCAGGAGGACCATTCCGGGGTGGCGCCCGCCATCGGAATCGCTGCGGGCGCTCTCCTTCTCACAATCCTGGTGCGCGCCGCGTTCGTCGCGCCCCTGCTCGCTCTGCTTGCCCGGCGCAGCAAGCGAAGGCAACGGATTCGGCCGCGCCTGGAGCAGCTGCAGGAGCACCTGAGCGATCCGGAGGCGGTGCGGCGGGGGATCGCCGAGCGCATCGCGAAACCGGGGGAGCAGCGGGCGCTCGCGGCCGGCTCGTCGGCGGCCGCGGGGGAGGTCGGAGACGAGTCCGGCGCGGGATCGGGTGCCGACGTGCCGGCGGACACCTCGCCCGACCCGGCCGCCGCTGCGTCCTCCGCCGTCGCGGCGGCCGTTGTGCCCGATCCGACATTCCCGGACCCCGCGTTCCCGGACCCTGCCTTCGGCGACTCCGACGGCCGACGCCCCCTCTCGCCCAAGCAGGCCGAGCGGCGGCGTCGCCTGCTCGCGCGTCGCGGCATCCCGACCGTCGAGAACCTGACCCGTTTCGGCACGCGCCTCCGACGACTGCTGGCCGACATCGAGTACTTCACGGGAGCCCCGCTCGGGTGGCGTGAGGGCACGATCGTGGTGTGGGCGGGGATGCGCGGCGCCGTCACCGTCGCGGCCGCCCAGTCGCTGCCCGACAACACGCCGGGCCGCTCGGTGCTCGTGCTCATCGCCTTCCTGGTGGCGACGGGCTCGCTGCTTCTCCAGGGCGGCACCCTTGGGCTCGTGCTGAAGGCTGTCAAGCCCGCGGCGGCCGACCCGGAGGCCGAGCGGCAGGAACGGCGCAAGCTGATGGAACTCCTCTACGACGCGGCGAAGACCGTCCCGGTGCCGACGACGACCGAGCGCACACCGGAGGCGTTCGCCGAGCACAAGAGGGCGCGGCTCGCTCAGCTGCGGGCCCAGCGCGATGCCCTCCTCGATGCGCGCGACGACGGCGCGTTCAGCGCCGACGTCCTCGCCGGCGCGCTGAGCAACCTCGACGCCGACGAGATCAGCATCGACCTGAAGGGCGACCCAACGGAGGCGACCGGCTGACGCCTGCCGCTGGGCCGCCCGCGGAACGGAGGTATTCCGGCGGGTTTCCCGTCCCGATCTCCTCCGTTCGTGGCGTTCCGGCGGCGTGTCGGCAGCGATCTCCTCCCTTTCCGTCCCGCGGGATTCACGGTGTGCACAATCGACACCCGAGTGGATCTCTCCACAGATCGCCCCTGTCCGTCCTGAGGGCAGCCGCCGTTTCCGCAGGATGGGGACATGGATTGGATGACGGAACTCACTCGCCTCGGTGGCGCAGCGTCGCTCGGCCAATTGAAGGAGGCCGGGGCGCGGGGGCACGTCCTGTCCGCCGCCGTGCGCGAAGGTCGCCTCCTGCGGCCGCGGAACGGTCGCTATGCCCTTCCCGGGATCGGTGAGGCCGCCATTTCAGCCCTGCGGGCCGGCGGGCGCCTCTGCCGTGTCACCGCCGCCCGCACATACGGATTGTGGGGCGGCCAGGACGAACGGACACATCTGCTGGTTCCTCCCCACGCCGGACGGGCAGGAGCCGCCGATGACCGGACGGTCCGTCATTGGGGTCGCGCAGAGCGGCACAGCGAGGTGTGGCGTGTTTCGCTGGCCGATCGTCTGCGCAGCGCCGTGCGGTGCGCAGAGGACGAGACCGCCATCGCGGTGCTCGACACGGCGATCTCTACCGGCCAGGTGACACGCCACGGGCTGCGACGGGTGTTCGCGGATGAACCGCATCGGTCCAGACGTCTCGCCGAACGTGCGCGGCCCGGTTCGGACTCCGGTGTCGAGTCCTTCCTCCGGCAGCGTCTCACGGCTCGCGGTCGCATCGTCGAGCAGCAGTTGGCCGTCGACGGAGTGGGGCGCGTCGATGCCCTGGTGGATGGGGTGCTCTATCTGGAGATCGATGGATTCGAGTTCCACGCCGATCGCGAAGCGTTCGAGCGCGATCGCCGCCGCGATGTCGCCATGACACTGCAGGATCTGCCGAGGTTGCGGCTGACGGCGCGTCAGGTACTTCGGAGCCCGGACGCGACGGTGGCGACCATCGAGGAGTTGCTCGGGTCGCTGGAAAGGGAGGAGTTGCGTCGTGCGGCGGCGGGATGAGGCGCGAAAGGGAGGAGCTTCCGCCCGAATGTCGGCGGTGCTCCTCCCTTTCGCAAGGTGGTTGGCGGCGCGTCGGGCGCGCGTTATGGCGCGACTCGCGACGCGGACGCCGGTGTCGGACGATGCGGTGGTGCCAGACGATGCGGTGGTGTCAGACGATGTTGAGCAGCAGGTGGCCCGACGAGACGGTCTCGCCGACGCTCGCGTTGATGCCGGAGACGGTGCCGTCCTTGTGGGCGGTCAGCGGCTGCTCCATCTTCATGGCCTCGAGCACCAGCACCAGGTCGCCCTTGACGACCGGGTCGCCGTCGGCCACGGCGACCTTCACCACGGTGGCCTGCATCGGAGCGGTGACGGAGTCGCCGGTCGCGGTGTCCACCGCGTGCGCGGCGCCGCGGCGACGCGGAGCGGGGGCACCGGACGGCTCGCCGGCACCACCGCTGAGGAGGCGCGCGGGGAGGGAGACCTCGATGCGCTTGCCCTCGACCTCGACGACCACGTTGCTGCGGCGCTCCGCGGCCGGCTGGTCGCCGAGCTCGCCCGACCACGGCTCGATCTCGTTGACCCACTCGGTCTCGATCCAGCGCGTGTAGACGGAGAACGGCTCGCCGTCCTGCGGTGCGAAGGCGGGGTCGCGCACGATGGCACGGTGGAAGGGGAGGACGGTCGGAAGGCCCGCGACCTCGAACTCGTCCAGCGCGCGGCGGGAGCGCTCGAGGGCCTCCTCGCGGCTGGCGCCGGTCACGATGAGCTTCGCCAGCATGGAATCGAAGGAGCCGCTGATCACGTCGCCCGCCTGGATGCCGCTGTCGACGCGGACGCCGGGGCCGCTCGGGGCCTTGAACACGTGGACGGGCCCGGGGGAGGGGATGAAGCCGCGTCCCGCGTCCTCGCCGTTGATGCGGAACTCGAACGAGTGGCCGCGGGGAGCCGGGTCGTCGTAGTCGAGCTCGCCGCCCTCGGCGAGTCGGAACTGCTCGCGGACGAGGTCGATGCCGGTGACCTCCTCCGAGACGCAGTGCTCGACCTGGAGGCGCGTGTTCACCTCGAGGAACGAGACCGTGCCGTCCTTGCCGATGAGGAACTCGCACGTCCCGGCGCCCTGATAACCGACCTCCTTGAGGATGGCCTTGGACGACGAGTAGAGCTTCTCGGTCTGCTCGGGGGTGAGGAACGGCGCGGGCGCCTCCTCGACGAGCTTCTGGTGCCGGCGCTGCAGCGAGCAGTCGCGGGTGGAGACGACGACGACGTTGCCGTACGCGTCCGCGAGGCACTGGGTCTCGACGTGGCGCGGCTGGTCGAGGTACTTCTCGACGAAGCACTCGCCCCGGCCGAAGGCGGCGATCGCCTCACGCGTGGCCGACTCGAACAGCTCCGCCACTTCCTCGCGGGCGCGGGCGACCTTCAGGCCGCGGCCGCCGCCGCCGAACGCCGCCTTGATGGCGACCGGAAGCCCGTAGACGTCGACGAAGTCGAGCACCTCGGCCGCGTCCTTGACCGGGTTGAGCGTTCCGGGGGCGAGCGGCGCCCCCACCTTCTCGGCCACATGACGTGCGGAGACCTTGTCGCCCAGGCGCTCGATGGCCTCCGGGGACGGGCCGATCCAGGTCAGCCCGGCGTCGATGACGGCGCGGGCGAAGTCCGCGTTCTCGGCGAGGAAGCCGTAACCCGGATGCACGGCGTCGGCACCCGAGCGGCGCGCGACCGACAGGAGCTTGTCGATGACGAGGTACGTCTCGGCGCTCGTGGTCCCGTCCAGCGCGTAGGCCTCGTCGGCGAGGCGGACGTGGAGGGCGTCCCGGTCCTGGTCCGCGTACACGGCGACGGAGGCGATCCCGCTGTCCTTCGCCGCACGGATGACGCGGACGGCGATCTCGCCGCGGTTGGCGATCAAAACCTTGGTGATACGTGGCACAGTTCCCTAGCCTATTGCTCGAAATCGGAGTGGATTTGGGTGATCCCCACAAAAATGGGCGACCGAAGACTCCGGCAGCCTACAACGGCTTGCGTCAGTGCCCGCGGTTCCAGAGCGATGTCCACGGCACGCCGAGCTCGCGCACGAGCTCTCGCAGCGTCGAAAGGGAGAGGCCCACCACCGTGCTCGGATCGCCGTCCACCCGGGTGATGAAGGGTCCGCCCAGGCTGTCGATCGTGAAGGAGCCCGCCACCTCGAGCGGCTCGCCGCTCGCCACGTAGGCGTCGATCTCGTCATCCGTGACGTCCGCGAACGTGACGGAGGCGACGGCGGTCGCGCCGGCCGCGGCGTTCTCCCGACCGTCGCGATGGTCGATCAGCCAGTGGCCGGAATGGAGGGTGCCCGTGCGTCCGCGCTGCTGAATCCAGCGCTCGCGGGCGACCTCGGGGAGGTGGGGCTTGCCGTGGATGGCGCCGTCGATCGCGAAGGCCGAGTCGCCGCCCAGGATCAGCCCGTCGATTGGCTCGCCGTCCAGGGTGCCGCGCACAGCCTCCGCCTTCAGCCGCGCGAGGAGCTGGACCATCGCGTCGGCGCTCAGCGGACCGTGCTCGGCCTCCGCCGCGGCGACAGCGGCCGGTTCGTCGACGTGCGAAGGAACGACCACCGGCTCGACGCCGGCGGCGCGCAGCAACGCGAGGCGGGCGGGCGAGGTGGAAGCGAGGTAGAGGCGCATGGTCACCTGTGGGATGCTCGAAGGATGCCCCAGAAGGACGAGGTCGAGCTCGACATTACCAACGTGGCCCACGGCGGGGTGTTCGTCGCACGCCACGAGGGCCGGGTCGTCTTCGTGCCCGACACGATGCCGGGCGAGCGTGTTCGCGTCCGCATCGCGGACACCAGCCACGAGCGCTTCTGGCGCGGAGAGGTCGTCGAGGTCGTCGAGGCCGCGCCCGAACGGCAACCGCACGTGTGGAGAGCCGCCGCCATCGAGCGCCGGCCCACCGAGCGTGCGGGTGGCGCCGAGTTCGGGCACATCCGGCTCGACCACCAGCGCGAGCTGAAGCGGCGCGTGATCGAGGACGCCCTGCAGCGCACCGCCAAGCTGCCCGCCGACGCGATCGCGGCAGCCGGGGTCGACGGCTCCCCGGTCCGCGTCGAGCCGGTGGAGGGCGAAACGGGCGACGGCACGGGATGGCGCACCCGCGTCCGTCTGCAGGTCGACGGCGCCGGCCGCCTCGGTCCGTACGCGCAGCGCTCGCACACCGTCATCCCGGTCACCGACCTGCCCCTCGCGACCGACGCCGTCCAGGAGGCCACCCCGTTCGGGCAGCAGTTCCCCGGAGCCGAGTCGGTCGACGTCGTCGCCACCGGGCTCGGCGCCTCCCACGTGCTCGTCAACGACAAGCCCGTGCGCTCCGGACGGCGGAACGTCCGACCGCGGCGCCGTCCGGTCCCCATCCGCGAGCGTGTCGGCGACCGCGAGTTCCGGCTGGATGCGCGCGGCTTCTGGCAGGTGCACCGCGCCGCTGCCCAGACCCTCACCCAGGCGGTGCAGTCCGCCGTCGACGAGGCGCTCTTCGACCCCCGTGCGGCGAACCTCGACCTGTACGGCGGTGTCGGCCTCCTCGCCGCCGCGCTGGGCGACCGCTTCGGCTCGACGCTCCGCATCACCTCCGTCGAGAGCGACGAGGCCGCGACCGACGACGCAGCCGAGAACCTCGCCGACTGGGTCGGCGCCTCGGCGATCACCGACCGCGTCGAGCGCTACGTCACCCGGCTCGCCGGAGAGGCGTCGGCGGCGGAGCGCGCCCGGCTGCGGGCCGCGACGGTCGTCCTCGACCCGCCCCGCTCCGGTGCCGGCCGCGAGGTCGTCGACGCGATCGCCTCCCTCTCGCCCGCTCAGGTGGTCTACGTTGCCTGCGACCCCGTCGCGCTCGCCCGCGACCTCGCCTTCTTCGCCGGCCACGGCTACGACCTCCGGGGAATGCGCGCTTTCGACCTCTTCCCGAACACCCACCACGTCGAAGCCGTCGCCTCCCTCACCCGCTGATGGGCTGACGGGTTGACGGGTTGACGGGCTGACGCGCGGGCGCGAGTCGACGACCGACACGCGCCCACACGGACGCGCTGACGTCCGGACGACCCTCCGCATGCATTCACCCCCTACGATGGTCAACATGGTGCGGGTGGCAATCGTCGACGATCACGAGTCCGTGCGTCTCGGGCTGAAGGCGGCCTGCCAGGACGCCGGCTATGACGTGGTCCTGACCGCTCCGACGGTGGACGACTTCGTCGCCCAGCTCGGCTCCCAGGAGTGCGACGTCGTCGTCCTCGACCTGTCGCTCGGCGACGGCTCCAAGGTGACCGACAACGTCAAGCGGGCCCAGGCGACCGGGGCCGCAGTGCTGGTGCACAGCATCGCCGATCGCGTGGCCAGCGTCCGCGAGGCGCTCGCCGCCGGAGCTGCAGGCGTCATCCCGAAGTCGTCACCCACGACGACGGTCATCAGCGCCATCGCGACGGTGGCCCGAGGCGACGTCCTCAACAACCTCGAATGGGCGACGGCGATCGACGCCGACAGTGACTTCGCCAAAGCGCAGCTCGGGCGACGCGAACGCGACGTCCTGCACCTGTACGCCTCCGGCCTCCCTCTGAAGGCGGTCGCCGCCCAGCTGGGCATCGCGAACTCCACCGCCCGCGAGTACCTCGACCGCATCCGCGTCAAATACGTGGAAGTCGGGCGGCCGGCGCCGACGAAGGTGGACCTCCTCCGACGCGCCGTGGAGGACGGCATCCTTCCCGGGCTCGACCCCGAGACAGGCAATGAGCGCTCCTAGCGGGGTTCGCCCCGGGGCGCCGCTCGAACCGGCCAAGCCCCGCAACCCCCTCAGCCGGGCGCGGATCGAGCGCATCGCCGACCGCACGGTGTCCGCCTTCGGGCTCGTCTTCGGTCTGCAGACCCTCCCGACGGCACTCGGCCAGCTCAGCGCGCTCCGCGAGCCGTGGGGCGCCGTCTGGATGATCGGGATCTTCGGCGGCCTCGCCCTCACCGTGATCCTTGCGGTCGTTCAGCGCGGGGTGAAGATCGCGATGGGCGTCCTGTCGGTTCTGTACCTCGCGGCGATCGTCACCTGGCCGCTGCTCGTCCGCGACCCGAGTGCGTTCAGCTCCGACAAGCCGTGGGTGTGGTTCCTGTGTTCCGTCTTCACGGCCTTCGCGGCTGTCGCCTACCCGCTCTGGCTCGCGATCGCCTACACGTTCATCGCGCCCATCGCCTACGGCGTCGTCCGGGCGCTTCCGGCCGGCGGCGGCGTCGGATTCGAGTTGGGTGCGCTCGACGCGATCTACGCCATCATCCTCGGCGGTGTCATCCTCGCGATCATCGCGATGATGCGCCAGGCGTCGAGCGCGGTGGATGCGGCCCAGAGCCAGGCGCTCGCCCGGTACGCCACCGCGGTCCGCCAGCACGCGACTGAGGTCGAGCGCGTGCAGGTCGACGCCATCGTGCACGACAGCGTGCTCACGACCCTGCTCTCGGCCGCTTCCGCGAGGACACCGGAGCAGAAGGAGCTCGCGGCGGCGATGGCCGCCGACGCGATCGGGCACCTGCACGCAGCCGAGGCATCCACGCCTGAGGACCAGTCCCTGGTCGGCCTCAACCAGCTCGCAGAGCGCCTCGTGACCTCCGCCAACGCGTTCTCATCGCCGTTCGAGGTCGAGGTGCGCGACGTCGAGGTGCACATGCTGCCTGTGAACGTCGCCGAGGCGGTCTACTCGGCCGCGGTCCAGGCGATGGTGAACAGCATGCAGCACGCGGGCGGCCCGGAGGTGCACCGCGGCCTGTCGATCCGCGGCGGCGGACCGGCGGCCACGGTCGAGATCATCGTCGGCGACGACGGACGCGGGTTCACCGAGGCGGAAGTGCCGGCGGAGCGGCTCGGCCTGCGCATCAGCATCCGCGACCGTCTCGCCAAGGTCGGCGGTCGCGCGGACATCCGCTCCGAACCGGGCGAGGGCACGACCGTCACGATCCTCTGGCCGTCCGCCGAACCGCAGCCCGTCGGCGCCCAGGCGCCCGGGGCGGCCCGCTTCGATCAGCAGGGTCCTTTCGCGCCGGGCGAGGCGCGAGAGACGGAGGCGGCGGAGTGATCACCCTCAATCGCGTCCTCTTCCTCATCCTCGGCGCGCTCTTTTCCGCCTATCACCTCTTCCTCGCGCTGTCGTCGCTGTGGATGCCGCGCACGGCAGGCCCGATCGTCGTCGCGATGGTCTTGTACGGTGTCGCGACGGTGATGAGCCTGTGGCCCACCAGCCCGACCAAGATGCCGCTCTGGCTCGCCGCCTTCGACCTCGCCGTCTGCGTCGTCATCCCGATCCTCGTCACGAGCCAGCTGGATCCGTCCAAGGACAACGGATACGCCACCTGGTACGTCGCCGCCGTCGGCACGCTGATGACCATCTGCGCGGTCCGCCGGCAGCAGATCGTCGCGTGGGCCGGCGTCGCCTTCCTGGCCGTGCAGACGGTCGTCTGGGCCGGTCTCGGCGCGCTCGCAGGGCTCGGCGTCATCGGCTCGGTCGTGTGGGTCGGTGTCGCCGTCGTGATCTCCGGCTCGCTCGCGAAAGCCGGCCGCGATGCCCTCCAGTTCGCCCGTGCCGAGCGCGAGGCGACGGAGTGGCAGGCTGCCCAGGAGGCGCACGTCATGGAGCGCCAGCTGCGGCTGCGTCAGACCTACCGGGTCGCCGCTCCGATGCTCGCCGAGATCGTCCGCCGTGGGGGAGACCTCACCGAGGCGGAGCGACGTGAGTGCCGGTACCTCGAGGGCGCGATCCGCGACGAGATCCGCGGTCGCCGCCTGCTCAATGACGATGTCCGTCGCGAGGTGATGGATGCGCGCCGCCGTGGCGTCGTCGTCAGCCTGTTGGACGAGGGCGGCATCGACGACATCGACCAGCGCGGGCTCGAGACCGTGCTCCGGCGGCTGGCCGACGCCATCCGCGGGACGACGACGGACAAGCTGATCATCCGGACCGTACCCCGGTCGTCGAAGACCGCGGTGACCGTCGTGGGCCTGCGCATGTCGGACGACGGCGCGGCGAATGCACTCGGCGCGGAGTCGGAGGACGACGAGGTCGACCTCTGGTTGGAGATCCCCCGGCCGGTCGGCTGAATCTGGCCCGAACCGGGTCGGACCCCGCCTGAACGCGGTCGAAGCTCCCTTTAACGAGGAGAAAGGGGCCGACACCCGAATTGTCGGCCCCTTTTCAAACCCCGAGTCAGGGCGACAACCCGAATATCGCCCTGACTCGCCCCCAAAGCACTCGCCCGCTTACCCTAGTCGGCGAGTGATTGGCGGTGTGACTCACGAGGAGAGACACCTAGCAATATCTATAGTGGCTGCGCTCCCAGAAAATACATAGTCGTCATTTTGGAGGACACCTGGGGGACATATCACGACCCCCGTTCGTGGGACATGCCGAAGAATCCGCGTGTCCCTTACTCGGGGGACGCCCGGATCGGGGTACATCTCAGCCCGAGAACGACCGCCAGGCACCCGCTCCGGGCCGGAGCTCGCCGCGCAGGTTCCGCTGCGTGCGTGCCCAGGCATCCGGACCCTGCTCGGCCCTGGCCTCCCGACCGGCGGCCGCCTGCTCGGCGGCAGCGGCCGTCAGGACGGCGGTGACGGCCGCGATCTCCTCCGCGGTCACGCCGCGGGTGAGGAACCGCAGCTGCGACGGATCGAGCGGCGCACCGCTCTGGGCCTCCTGGCCGGTCACAGCGGGATGTTCCCGTGCTTCTTCGGGGGCAGCGTGGCCCGCTTGGTGCGGAGCGCGCGCAGCGCCTTGATGACCGACACGCGCGTCGCCGCGGGCTCGATCACGCCGTCGAGTTCGCCGCGCTCGGCCGCGAGGAACGGGCTCGCGACGTTGTAGGTGTACTCGTTGGCGAGCTTCGTGCGGACGGCCGCCACATCCTCGCCGGCCTCCTCCGCGCGCTTGATCTCGCCGCGGTAGAGGATGTTCACGGCACCCTGGCCGCCCATCACCGCGATCTCGGCGGTGGGCCACGCGAGGTTCATGTCGGCGCCGAGCTGCTTGGAGCCCATGACGATGTACGCGCCGCCGTACGCCTTGCGGGTGATGATGGTCACGAGCGGCACGGTCGCCTCGGCGTACGCGTACAGCAGCTTCGCCCCGCGCCGGATCACGCCCGTCCACTCCTGGTCGGTGCCGGGAAGGTAGCCGGGCACATCCACCAGGGTGAGGATCGGGATGCTGAAGGCATCGCAGAAGCGGACGAACCGGGAGGCCTTTTCGCCGGCGTCGATGTTCAGCGTGCCCGCCATCGCGCTCGGCTGGTTCGCGACGATGCCCACCGACCGGCCCTCGACGCGGGCGAACCCGATGACGATGTTTGGGGCGAACAGCGGCTGGATCTCGAGGAACTCGCCGTCGTCGACCACGCCCTCGATGATCGTCTTCACGTCATAGGGCTGGTTGGGGGAGTCCGGGATGATCATGTTCAGCCGGCGGTCCGCGTCGGTGATCTCGAGCTCCGGCTCGGACTGGAACGTCGGGAGCTCGGCGAGGTTGTTCTGCGGCAGGTAGCTGAGCAGGGTCCGCGCGTAGTCGAGCGCGTCCTCCTCGTCGCTGGCGAGGTAGTGGGCCACGCCGGAGACCTTGTTGTGGGTCAACGCGCCGCCGAGCTCCTCGAAGCCGACGTCCTCGCCGGTGACCGTCTTGATGACATCCGGGCCGGTGACGAACATGTGGCTCGACTTGTCGACCATGATGACGAAGTCGGTGAGGGCGGGGGAGTACACGGCGCCGCCGGCCGCCGGGCCCATCACGATGGAGATCTGCGGGATGACGCCCGAGGCCGCGGTGTTGCGGCGGAAGATCTCGCCGTACTTGCCGAGGGCGACGACGCCCTCCTGGATGCGGGCGCCGCCGGAGTCGAGGATGCCGATCATCGGGACGCCCGTCTTGAGCGCGTGGTCCATGACCTTGATGATCTTCTCGCCGGCCACCTCCCCGAGAGAGCCGCCGAAGATGGTGAAGTCCTGGCTGAACACCGCGACATTGCGGCCGTGGATGGTGCCGACGCCGGTGACGACCGCGTCACCGTACGGGCGCTTGGCCTCCATGCCGAAGGCGTGGGTGCGGTGGCGGACGAACTCGTCGAACTCCACGAAGGAGCCCTGGTCGAGCAGGAGGTCGATGCGCTCACGCGCGGTCAGCTTGCCCTTGGCGTGCTGCTTCTCGATCGCCGCCTGACCGCTCGCGGTGACGGCCTCGTGGAACCGTTCCTTCAGGTCGGCGAGCTTGCCGGCGGTGGTGGTCAGGTCGGGGAGCTGATCGGTCTGACGAGGTTCGGTGTCGGTCACGTCGTTCACTCTACCGGCCAGCCGAATGGCCGTGCCGTTGACGAAACCCTACAAATCCGACGGTCTGCGCTGGCAGACTGACCCAGTGCGAGAGACTGACCCCGTGGACTTCCGACGCAGCCGAACCATCGTCCCCGTGCTCGAGGTGCTCCCCGAGGCGGGTTCCACCAACGACGTCCTGAGTGCACGGGCGGGCGACCTCCCGGACCTCGCGGTGGTGATCACGGGCAACCAGACCGGCGGTCGCGGCCGGCTCGGCCGGGTGTGGGTGACGCCGCCGGGGCGAGCCCTGGCGATCTCCGTTCTGCTCAAGCCGGTCGGCCTGCCGCCGGAGTCGTTCGGCTGGTTCCCCCTGCTCGGCGGCCTGGCGATGAGCCGCGCGCTCGGCCGATTCGTCCCGGGCGGTGTGCAGGTCAAGTGGCCCAACGACGTCCTCATCGAGGGCGACAAGGTGTGCGGCATCCTCGCCGAACTGCTGCCCGGGATGTCGGGGCTGGTGATCGGCGCCGGCGTCAACCTCACGCAGACGCGCGACGAACTCCCGACCGAGACCTCGACCTCGCTGGCACTCGCCGGTGCGCACGATGTGGACGCGGATTCGGTGCTCTCGGCCTACCTCATCCAGCTGACGACGCTGTACCGCGAGTTCCTGGCCGCCGACGGCGATCCGCTCCGCAGCGCGCTGCGCGATGAGGTCGCCGAGGCCTGCCACACCATCGGCCGGCCGGTCCGCGTGCAGCTGCCGTCGGGCGACGACCTCCTCGGCACCGCCGTCGGCATCGACGAGAGCGGGAGGCTGATCGTGGAGTCGGATGCGGGCCGCACCGCAGTGGCGGCGGGCGACGTGACGCACCTGCGGTATTAATGGAGCATGAGCAGCAGCCCGGACGGGATACCCGCCCAGCCGCCCGAGCGTGTGGTGGCCCGGCTGCGTTCGAACGCCCGCCGGCTGTTCTTCCCGAGCCTCGTGCTGATCGCGACCGCCGGCGCGGTCGGGTACCTCGCGGGCCGGGTCGGTGAGGTCTGGGAGATCGTCCTGCTGTGGTCCGCCGCGGCTGCCGTCGTGCTCCTGCTCTTCCTCCTGCCGCTGGCGGCGTGGCTGAGCCGCCGCTACACGATCACCAACCGCCGTCTGATCATCCGGCACGGCTTCTTCGTGCGCGTGCGCCAGGAGCTGCTGCACAGCCGCGGCTACGACGTGACCGTGCGACGGACGTGGCTGCAGAGCCTGTTCCGCTCCGGCGATGTGCTGATCAACTCGGGTCTCGACCATCCCGTCGTCCTGAAGGATGTGCCGAAGGCCGACCAGGTGCAGCGCGCGTTGTCCGAGCTGATGGACCACTCGCAGACCGTCGTGGCCGTGCGGCGTCAGCAGGCGCAGTCAGTCTCCGACGAGACCACGGTCTGGGGCGCTCGCTAGGGTCGAGCCGGTGATCGGCGCCTTCTCGCGGCCGCGGGCGGGCACGTGCCGGCTGTCCGAGACGGCGCCACGACGGCCGGAGCGAGCGATCGCGCGGTCGGGCGAGAACACCCACCAGCGGTAGAACGCGAACCGGAAGACCGTGCCGAGCGCGAGACCGACCACGTTGTTGGAGATGTTGTCGGCGAGCAGGCTCTGGTAGCCGAGAAGGTAGTGCGACACCCAGACGCAGAGGAGCGGGATGGCCATGCCCGCCAGGCTGACGATGAAGAACTCGATGCCCTCACGCGTGGCGTTCTCGTTGCGGTTGCCGGAGAACGCCCAGTAGCGATTGCCGATCCAGTTCGTGCCGATGGCGACCAGTGTCGCGATCGCCGTCGAGAAGAGCGTCTTGTGCGGCACGTTCACCAGCACGAAGAGCATCAGCACGTTGAACACGAGCAGATTGACCACGAAGCCGACGGCTCCGACCGCGCCGAACTTGATCAGTTGCGGGAGGAGCCGTGCGCGTCGCGCCGGTGTGCTGGTCTCGGTCGTCATGCCCCTGCCTGAGATGCGGGAAGATGGTCAGTACGTTCGTCACAGTACGCGGACCAGGTTTCGCGTTCCTGTGAGTCTTCCCGGCCAGCATGAAAAGTATCAGAGGAGCGGATGGTCCATGGCTAGTCACATCGTCGGAGTGATCGGCGGAGGTCAGCTGGCACGGATGATGATCCCCCCGGCCATCGAGCTCGGGGTCGACATCCGCGTGCTCGAGGAGGCGGAGGGCATGAGCGCCGACATCGCCGCGTCGGGCGTCGGCGACTACCGCGACCTCGACACCGTGCTCGCGTTCGCCGAGATGGTGGATGTGATCACCTTCGACCACGAGCACGTGCCGCAGGCGATCCTCCGCGAGCTGGTGTCCCGCGGCATCCCCGTGCACCCGGGACCTGACGCGCTCCTGTACGCGCAGGACAAGCTGCAGATGCGGGCCAAGCTCAGCGAGCTGGGGCTGCCGGTGCCGGACTGGGCCGCGGTGGAGTCCGCGGACGAGCTGGGCGCCTTCCTCGCCGATCACGGCGGCCGGGCCGTCGTCAAGACGGCGCGGGGCGGCTACGACGGCAAGGGCGTCCGCGTGGTGTCGGACGCGAGCGGGGCTGACGACTGGTTCCTGGCGCTCGCCGAGGACGGCCGTGGCGGAGCGCTTCTGGTCGAGGAGCTCGTGCCGTTCCGGAGGGAGCTCGCACAGCTCGTCGCGCGCCGTCCGTCGGGGGAGATCGCGGCGTGGCCGGTCGTCGAGACCGTGCAGCGCGACGGCGTCTGCGCCGAGGTGCTCGCGCCGGCGCCAGGCGCAGCCGGCCGGGTGGCGGAGGCCGCCGCCGAGATCGCCCGCCGCGTGGCGGACGGACTCGGGGTCACCGGGGTCCTCGCCGTCGAGCTGTTCGAGACGACGGACGGGCGCGTGCTGATCAACGAGCTGGCGATGCGGCCGCACAACAGCGGCCACTGGTCGATCGAGGGCGCCGTCACCAGCCAGTTCGAGCAGCATCTGCGGGCCGTCCTCGACCTTCCGCTCGGGTCGACGGAGCCGCGCGCCGACTGGTCGGTCATGGTGAACATCCTCGGCGGCCCGTCGGAGGGCAGCCTCCAGGACCGCTACCCGGCCGCGCTCGCCGCGCATCCCGAGGCCAAGTTCCACGGCTACGGCAAGGAGCCCCGGCCCGGCCGCAAGGTCGGTCACGTGACCGTCGTGGGCGGCGAGGACATCGAGGACGTCGTGTACCGGGCCCGCGCGGCGGCCGCGTTCTTCGAGGGCTGACCAGGCCGTGCAGGGCTGAGCCGAGGGCGGCGGGCCGTCGGTCAGCTCCCCTTCGGCTTCGCCGTCGCGGGGTTCACCGCCTGGCGCACCAGCTCCTGGATCTGCGCATAGTCCGGCTCGGTCGGGTCGATCGTCGGCGGCACCAGCTCCAGCTGTTGCACGGGCAGCTTGCGCGTCTTCATGCCCAGGTCGACGAAGTAGCCGAGCATCGACTGCGGGATGTCGGTCTTCATGACCTGCGCACCGGCGGTCGCGATGCCCTGGAACTTCGATACGACGTTGACCGGGTTGACCTGCTTCAGGATGGCGTCCTGCAGCTGCCGCTGACGGGCCATGCGGTCGTAGTCGCTGGAACCGTGGCGGGCTCGGGCGTACCACTGGGCGTGGTAGCCGTCGAGGTGGCGCTTGCCCGGCTCGATCCACTCGGCGACGCCGTTGAGGTTCTCGTCGCCGCCGATCGGCACGCGGTCCGCGACGGTGACGTCGACGCCGCCGAGGGCGTCGATCAGGTCGGCGAAGCCCTGCATGTCGATGAGGACGTAGTACTGGATCTTCAGGCCGGTCGCGCCTTCGAGGGCGTCGCGCATGGCCTCGATGCCTGGCTCGCTCTTGTTCTTCTTCGCGTTCGGGTACAGGTCCGGCTTGTACAGCTCCACCTCGGTGTAGATGGAGTTGAGCTGGCAGACGTCCACGTCGCAGCGGTCGTTGTAGCCGTAGCCGTCCGGGTACTCGGCGTGCAGCGGGGACGAGGCCGGGAACGGCACGGGGTCGAGGTCGCGTGGCAGGCCGATGGTGACGGCCTGACCCGTGTTCGCGTCGATGCTCACGATGGACATACTGTCCGGGCGCAGGCCGTCGCGGTCGGGGCCGGCGTCGCCGCCGAGCAGCATGATGTTGTAGCGGCCGTCGACGGGAGGCTGTGACGGCCCTGCCGAGAAGATGTCGCCGAGCGCACCCCGGGCGGACCCGGCGACGACCGACGCGTAGCCGGCGGTGCAGGCGAGCCCGACGAGGACGAGCACCGAGAACGCGGCGATCCAGCCGCGAGCGTTCGGTGCGGTGCGGATGAGGCGCACGAGACGGAGAGTGTCCAGGGTGAGCACGACCCAGAGCACCGTGTAGACGATCAGCAGTGTCTGGACGAGGGTCAGGCTGCCCGCCTGCGTGAACAGCGTGTAGATCGACGACGGCGAGACCAGGTAGACGACCAGCGTCACGATGCCGAGCAGCCAGAGCAGCAGGGTGGCGAGCACGCCGACCCGGCCGAGGACACGGTTTCCGGCGACGACCTGGGCGGAGCCGGGCAGCAGGATGTTCATGGTGACCAGCCACCAGCCCCGCTTCGTCATCGTCTGGGACGAGGAGGCGTCGGGGTGGCGCAGCGGCGTGGCGATCGTCATCGGGCGGTTCTCACAGCTGGGCTTGCAGAGCCTGGTTCTTCTGCTCGACGCTCGCCTCGAGGTCGGCGGCGAAGCGCGCGAGAGCCTCGGCGAGGGCGTCGTCGGAGGTGGCCAGGATCTTGACGGCGAGGAGTCCGGCGTTGCGCGCGCCGCCGATGGAGACGGTGGCGACCGGCACCCCGGCGGGCATCTGGACGATCGAGAGCAGGGAGTCGAGCCCGTCCAGGCGGGCGAGCGGCACCGGGACGCCGACGACGGGGAGGGTCGTGACCGCGGCCAGCATGCCGGGAAGGTGGGCTGCGCCGCCCGCTCCGGCGATGATGACCCGGACGCCGCGTCCGGCGGCCTCCTTGCCGAACGCGATCATCTTCTCCGGCGTCCGGTGGGCCGAGACGACCTCGACTTCGTGCGCGACGCCGAACTCGGTGAGCAGGCGCGAAGCCTCCTGCATGACCGTCCAGTCGGAGTCCGATCCCATGACGACGGAGACCAGCGGTGACGTGGATGCAGGCATAGCGAACATGCTAGGTGCCGCCCCGCGCATGACGGCGCCGCCACGCGGACGGCCGCTCTCTCGCATCCAGCTGACCCCTGAACGGGTCACAGGAACTGCCCAGGGCGCATGGGTACCGTCGCCCGCCTATGACGGGTACAGGTGTAACGGTGGCAGACAAGACGAAACAGACGACGGGCGGCCGTTTGGCCGCGCTGGACGGTCTGCGCGGCATCGCCGCGGTGGTCGTCCTGCTCCACCACGCCATGTACACGAACCCGGACTTCCCGGGTGCGCCCGGCACAGGATCCGCGCCGACGGGCTCCGCGATGTGGTGGATCAGCTATACGCCGCTGAAGCTCGCGACCGCCGGTGTCGAGTCGGTCATCGTCTTCTTCGTGCTCTCCGGGCTGGTGGTCACGCTTCCCGTGATCCGTCACCGCGGCTTCGACTGGGTCGCCTATTTCCCGCGCCGCGCCGTCCGGCTTCTGGTGCCGGTCATGGCGTCCGTCGTGCTGGCCGCCGTCTGGGTGATGGCCATCCCACAGGTGTCCACTCAGCCGAAGGGCACGTGGCTGAGCAGCTCCTCCACCCCGAACTTCAGCTGGGAGTACATCGTCAAGGCGTGGGACCTCCTCGGCGGCGACGGGCAGATCAACAACCCGCTCTGGTCGCTTCGCTGGGAGCTGCTGTTCTCGCTCGCCCTGCCGATCTTCGCGGTGGCGGCCCTCGCCGTGCGGAAGTGGTGGATGGGCGGCCTGGCCGCCGCGTGCGCCCTCACCTACCTCGGCGTGCACGCGGACTCCGGTGCGCTGCAGTACCTCCCGGCGTTCTTCGTCGGCGCGGTCATCGCGGTCCGCCTGGAGGCGGTGCGCAACGTCGCCGACCGGATCAACACGCACTGGTACCGACACCCGCTGTGGGCCGGGCTCACCGTGGCCAGTCTGCTGCTCCTGATCGCTCCGTGGCTGGTCGGGCCGAACGTCGGCGAGATCCCCGAACTCGAGCCGGTGCTGAAGGGCCTGGTGCCGCTCGCCGCGGCCGGGCTCGTGGTGGCGGCACTCGGCTGGAAGCCGCTCCGCGCCGTGCTCGACACGCGCCCCGTGCAGTTCACTGGGACCATCTCGTTCAGCCTGTACCTCGTCCACGTGCCGATCCTGATCTTCAGCACCTACCTCTTCGCGGACGAGCCCTGGTACGTCCCGCTGCTGTTCGGCATCCCGGTCGCGGTCCTGGTCGCCGTCGGTTTCACCTGGCTGATCGAGAAGCGCAGCCACGGCTGGTCGAAGGCGGTCGGGAACTGGGCGTCCGACCGGTACCGCACCTGGTTCGGTCGCGACGAGGAGGCCGAGGAGCGCCGGTCCGGCGACCAGGGCGAAGCGACCGGCGGCGGCCGGGCGGTCGAAGCCGGGTCAGCGCGAAGCGCGCGACGGTAGCTCGGCCGGCGCCGTCGGTTCCGCTGACGCCGCGACCTCGCCGGAGCGACGCTCGAAGGCGCGAGCAACCGTGGCACCGAACAGCTTCGACAGGGTGTGGGATCGCTTCTCGACCAGCTGGTAGAACAGCGTGCCGACGATGAGCGCCACCGGGATGGCGAGCGCGGCCACCTTGGTCGGCCCCCAGTCGCGCAGGGCGTAGCTCAGCGTGACGATGATCGGGACGTGCACGAGGTACAGGCTGAAGGAGATCTTCCCGGCCCAGCGGAACGGCTGGTGAGAGAGCAGGCTCGCAAGCGGCCGCCATTCCAGGCAGCAGATCAGCAGCCCGAGGGCGGCGAGCGGCTGGAGCGCGGTGAGGGCGAGCGGCACCACCCCCGGCCCGACCATCCAGTGGGCGATCAGGAGCAGAGCGGACCCGATCAGCGCGAGAAGCCACACCGCCCAGCCGAGACGCCAGCCGGAGACAGTGGCGCCCAGGCGGCGGATGCGCGGGAGCAGCACGGCCGCGACGACGCCGAGGAAGAATGGAGGGAGGTAACGCAGGCCGTCCGCCCCGGAATCCACGCCCAAGAAGACGGTCGCGGTGGCGACGAGCAGGATGAGCGGCCACACCCGTCGCAGCCAGACGGCCAGCCCGAGGAAGAGCGGCAGCATGACCGAGAAGGCGACCTCCCAGTAGATGGACCACAGCGGGTTGTTGAGCAGGTGGTACGTGCGGGTGGGGTCGAGCTGGCCGATGAACGTCTCGACGCTCAGGTCGGGTACCGAGGTCGTGGCGACCCAGCCGCTCATGGCGTTGGCGACGATCTGCGGGACGAGCAGGGCGAGGGCCGCGGCGAAGACCAGCGAGCACACCACCGGAAGTCCGATCCGGACGATCCGGCGTGGGTAGTACGCCATCCAGTCGAAGGCCCGCGGAGACAGCACGGGCAGGCTCAGCACGAATCCCGAGAGCACGAAGAACACGACCACCGCCTCCGGGCCGGCGGTGAACAGCTTGAGCGGCGTGTACGTGAACCACCAGGCCAGGCTTCCGGCGGCCGGCCCGGAAGACCCGGGTACCGGCACGTACGCCCCGGAGATCGCCGGGTTCAGCAGGGAGGCGTGGTGGGCGAGCACGATCAGTGCGGCGATGCCGCGCAGGCCGTCGAGCGACGTCATCCGGGCGGATGGGAGGGAAGGAGTTGGCATGAGGAGAAGGGGAGGTGCGACGGAGTGGTCGGAGCGAGGTCGTCGCTCAGAGGTCGGCGTGCAGCTGCCAGACGCGTTCTGCCGAATCCCGCCAGCTGAACGCGCGAGCGCGATCCGAGGCTAGCACGCGCAGTCGGGCGCTCAACTCGGCGTCTGACAGCACACGGCCGATCGCGGCTGCGAGACGCTCGGCATAGGGCTCGTCGTCCTCACCCGGTGCCGGACGCTCGACGACGACACTCGCACCCGCGGCGACCTCGACGAGGGCGGCGTCGTCCGAGTGGATGACGGGCAGACCGAACTTGAACGCCTCGACGATCGGGAGGCCGAACCCTTCGGCGACGCTCGGGTACACGAACAGGGTGGCGCGGTCGAGGGCGACGGCAAGGTCTCCGTCGTCGAGACGGCCAAGCGGCCGCACGCGGTCCTCCGGAAGCCCGGCGGCTGCGGCGACCCCGGTCGCGGAGCGCTCGCCGACGCGGTCACGGCCGGCGATCAGCAGGGGGATGCGCTGTGCCTCGGGTCGGGCGATGGCGCGGATCAGGGGAGCGATCCCTTTTCGCGGCTCGACCGTCCCCAGTGTGAACGCGTAGCGCTCGGGGAGGCCGAGGCGCTCCGCGCGCTCGTCGGCGTCCGGCGGCAGGCGCAGAGCGGTCGCGGGAGCCCCGCCGATGACGCGGATGCGATCGCCGAAGTCGAGGAAGTCGCCGAGCCGGTCGGCGACGGCGTGGGTCGGAACGACGATCGCGTCCGCGTGCTTCCTGGCTCGTTTCGCCATCGTCTTGGTCCAGATCGTCGCGGCGGAGCCGAGCGATTCGGGATGCGTCCACGCCAGGGTGTCGTGGATGGTGACCGCGATCTGCTGCGGGGTGTCCAGCTGCACGTGCTTCCGCAGCGGCGCGAGGAGGGTCGGAGCGTGCAGCATCCCGGGTGGGCCGCCCACCGAGAGGCCCGACTGCCAGGCCAGGGCCAGCTCCCGCCGGGCGAGAGGCAGGCGCGTGACCGCTGCGACGCCCGGCAGGCGGTCGCGGACCGCCTGCACCTGCTCGTCGCTCACGTTCGAGATGACGGCCTCGACGACGCAGTCGCGCGGCGCCGTGGCGATCAGCTGACGGGTCAGCTCCTCCGTGTACCGGCGCGCGCCGCCGGGCTCGTCTCCGACGAGCTCGTCGACGATCACACGGAGAGTGGTCATTCCGCGAAGAGGCCTTCCGCCGTCGCCGCGGCGAGGGCGTCCTCCCACGGCCGAAGGGGAGCGAGGCCGGCGCGGACCCAGCCGTCGTGGCCGAGCACCGAGTACGAGGGGCGCGGAGCCGGCCGGACGAAGGTCGAGCTGTCGGTGGGCTTCACGCGCTCCGGGTCGAGTCCGGCCTGCGCGAAGACCGCACGGGCGAACCCGTACCAGCTCGTCTGGCCCGAGTTCGTGCCGTGGTACACCCCGGCCGGGGCGTCGCTGTCGAGGAGCGCGACGATCTGCGCGGCGAGGTCGCCGGTCCACGTCGGCTGGCCGAGCTGGTCGTCGACCACGCTGACGGTCTCGTGGCTGCCCGCGAGCTTCACCATCGTCTTGGCGAAGTTCGGGCCGCCGGCCCCGTAGAGCCAGGCGGTGCGCACGACGAACGTGCCGTCGGGATGCGCCGCGAGTGCGAGCTCCTCGCCCGCGGCCTTCGTGCGGCCGTAGGCGTTGATCGGGTCGCGCGGGGTGTCCTCGGCGTACGGCTCCGTCGCGTGGCCGTCGAAGACGTAGTCGGTCGAGACCGTGACGAACCGTGCGCCGTTGCGTTCGGCGGCGACCGCCAGGTTCTCGGTGCCCAGCGCGTTGATGGCGTAGGCGTCGTCCTCGTGCGTCTCGGCGTCGTCCACCTTGGTGTAGGCGGAGGCGTTGACGATCACGTCGTGGCCGGCGGCGGCCGCCAGCACGGCGTCGCGGTCGGTGACATCGAGGTCGGCACGGGACAGCGCCGTGACGTCACGACCGGCCAGAGCCTTCTGCAGGTCCTGGCCGAGCATCCCGGCCGCGCCGGCGATGAGGATGCGCATCAGTTGTCGAGCGCGGCGCGGGCCTTCAGCGGCTCCCACCACGCGCGGTTGTCGCGGTACCACTGCACCACGTCGGCGAGACCCTGCTGGAACGGCACAAGCGGCTCGTAGCCGAGCTCGGACTGGATCTTGGAGATGTCGACCGAGTAGCGGAGATCGTGGCCGAGCCGGTCGGCGACGCGGTCGACGTACGACCAGTCCTTGCCGGTGGCGTCGAGCAGCAGCTGGGTGAGCTCCTTGTTGGTGAGCTCGGTGCCGCCGCCGATGTTGTAGATCTCGCCCGCGCGGCCGTTCACGAGCACCATCGCGATGCCGCGGGTGTGGTCGTCGACGTGCAGCCAGTCGCGGATGTTGTTGCCCTCGCCGTAGAGCGGGACGTGCTTGTCGTCGATCAGGTTCGTGACGAACAGCGGGATGACCTTCTCGGGGAAGTGGTACGGCCCGTAGTTGTTCGAGCAGCGCGTGATCGAGAGGTTCAGCCCGTGCGTGCGGAAGTAGCTGCGCGCGAGCAGGTCGCTCCCGGCCTTCGACGCCGAGTACGGCGAGTTGGGCTCGAGCGGGCGGTCCTCCGCCCACGAGCCCTCGGCGATCGAGCCGTAGACCTCGTCGGTCGAGACGTGCACGAAGCGCTTGAGGTTGTTGCGCAGCGCCGCGTCGAGCAGCTGCTGGGTGCCGAGCACGTTGGTCTCGACGAAGATGGAGGCGTCGCGCACCGAGCGGTCGACGTGCGACTCCGCCGCGAAGTGGACCACCGCATCCACCGTGGGGAACAGCTCGTCGAGCAGGCCGCCGTCGCGGATGTCGCCCTTCACGAAGGTGTAGCGGGGCGAGTCGGCCACCGACGCCAGGTTGGCGAGGTTGCCGGAGTACGTGAGCGCGTCGAGCACGACCACCTCGGCGCCCTCCAGGCCCGGGTAGGCATCCTGCAGGGTGCGACGGACGAAGTTGGAGCCGATGAAACCGGCGCCGCCGGTGACGAGAATCTTCATGGGGATGTTGGGTGCCTTCTCCTACGATGGTCGCGAGCAATCCTAGCGAAAGTGTTCCCGGGCCACCTGAGACTCTGCAGCGCACCCCACGACGACTTGGAGACCGATGACCCGCCGCGTCGACCTGATGGACATGCTCGCGCTCTCGCGCGACTTCCTGCGCGACCCCGCGAAGCGGCAGGCGCTGCGGGCCGCGGCCGCCGCGTACGACGCGCAGCGGGGCGCTCAGGACGCGCCGGAGCCCGCCGGCATCGTCGAGGAGACGCCGGCCGCGCCCGCCCGCCCGTCGTCGCCGTATCGCGGGCTGACGCCGTTCTCGGAGTCGTTCCTGCACTGCACCATCGCCGACGCCGACGCCGCGCTCGACCTGGTGCTGCCCGAGCTGCATCCCGACGGCATCTTCGCCGGGGTGAAGACGGCGCTCGAGTTCGCCGCCGGCCTCGCCCGGCGTCTCGGCCTGCCGGTCCGGATCGTGCTGCTCAAACCGACGGACCAGGCAGACGCGATCCGCGCGCGCCTCGACGCGTTCGGGATCGGCGACGCCGCCATCGTGTCGGGCGACGAGATCGACTCCGCAACGTTCTCGCGGTCCGACCTCTGGGTCGCGACGCACTGGTGGACCGCGCACGCCCTGGATGTCGCCGCGCGCACGGGCCGGATCGCCGCGTCCGACGTCGTGTACCTCATCCAGGACTACGAGCCGGGGTTCGTGGGCTGGTCGACGGACTCCGCGGTGGCCGAGTCGACCTACCGGGCCGGGTTCACTCCCGTGGTGAACTCGACGCCGGTCGCCGCCTACCTCGCCCGCAGCGGAGCGCCCGAGGTGGATCCGGACTTCGTGTTCGCGCCCTCCTTCGACCTCGACGCCCTGCGGGAGACGGCCGAGGCGCGTCGCCGGGCGGACACCGTGCGCATCTTCTTCTACGGCCGCACCGCGCGCCCGCGCAACATGTACGGGCTCGGAATCGCGGCCCTGCGGTACGCCTCCCGTCGGCTGGCCGCCGAGGGCATCCCGGCGTCGTTCGTCATGGCCGGTGAGGACGGCCCCGATGTCGACCTCGACGGCGCCGTACTGGTCAACCGCGGCGTGCTGACGCGCGACGACTACTTCGCCCTGCTCTCGGAGGTGGATGTCGGCCTGAGCCTGCAGGCCAGCCCGCACCCGAGCCACCCGCCGTTCGACCTGGCGATCTCGGGGGCCGTGTCCGTCACCAACGACGTGGACGGGGCGCGCGGCGGCCTCCACGAGCGGCTCCGTGCGGTCGAGGCGCGACCGGACGTGCTCGGGGAGGCGCTTGTGACCGCCGCCCTGCAGGCGCTCGCCGAGGAACCGGGGGAGTGGGCGGCGCCCGCAGCACTCGGCCGTCCCTTCGCCGAGGTCGTCGACGCTGTCGCCGCGGCGCTCGGCGACCGCCTCGGGCGGAGCGCTCAGGCCGTCGAGGTCGAGGCACCGGTGCCCGCGAGCGAGTCCGTCCCGTACCGGCCCGCCGCCGGTGCCGACGATCGCACCGCCGGGTCGACCACCGTGACCGTCGACCCGAGCCGGGGATCCGGCGACTCGTGGGCGTCGGAGGCCAACCGCCTGCTCTCCACGGTCTCCACGCGCCACGCGCTCCTTCTCGACCCCGCCGTCCGGCTGGACGACGACGCGGCCGCGGAACTGCTGCGCGTTGCGGTCTCGACCGGCGCCGCGTTCGTCCAGCCCGTGATCGTACGGGAGTCGGGGACCGTCGTCGACGCCGGAGCGGTCT
This sequence comes from Cryocola sp. 340MFSha3.1, assembly GCF_000383315.1. Lineage (NCBI taxonomy): Bacteria > Bacillati > Actinomycetota > Actinomycetes > Micrococcales > Microbacteriaceae > Cryocola > Cryocola sp. 340MFSha3.1. Next base: position 1,123,754 of record NZ_KB911087.1, on the reverse strand, counting down.
TCGCCTCACGCGGCGCCCCGCCGCTCCGGCTGTTCGAGGGGCACCTCCCCGCCGACCTGCCCGCGGCCGAATCACTGCCCGCGCGGGTGGTCGTCTCTCCTGCGGTGCTCGTCGACCTCGCCGTGTTCGACGGGTTCGCGCCCGGAGCCCCGGCCGACGTCGCGCTCGCCCGGGCCAGCGTCGGGAGCGGCGCCGTCGTCGCCCTGCGCGCCCGCGCCGAGATCGCCGACGCCGACAGCCGTCGGCTGGCCGCATCGCCCTCCAGCCGTTCGGCCTGGAGCGGGGTGCCGAGCGAGAGCCTGGTCGAGCCGACGCCGTCGGCGGTCTACGGGCATGCCGGCCTCGCCCTCGTCGGACTGGCGGGCGATCCGGTGCCCGACCTGCGCCGCCGCATCGTGCGCAACGACTTCGACGACGTGGCGCGCCGCGCCCGGCCGATCCTGGTGCGCGAGGCCGAGCAGGGGACGGCCTACGAATCCCGTGCGCTCCGCTGGTCGATCCGCAGCGGCGCACCGCTCGGTCCGGAAGGGCGCGTCTGGGGAGACACCTACTTCGCGGAGGACCTCGCCGCGGCCCTGCGCGAGCGTGGGCAGCAGGTCGTCATCGACACCCGGGAGTCGATGGTGCGGCCGGACTCCGACCACCTCGACGACGTGTCGATCGCGCTGCGCGGGCTCTACCGCCTGCCGACCAATCCGGCGGCCGTCAACATCCTCTGGGTCATCAGCCACCCCGAGCTCGTGACGCTCGACGAGATCGAGAGCTACGACCTGGTCTTCGCCGCCGGGCCGCGCTGGGCGGAGCGGATGGATGCGCTGTCGGCGGTCCCCGTGCGCCCTCTGCTGCAGGCCACTTCACCTGCGCGCTTCAGCCCGGAGCGGTCGGACCCCGCGCTGGCCTCCGACGTGCTCTTCGTCGGGAAGACGCGCAACGTGTTCCGCCCGGTCGTCCGCGACGCCGTCGAGGCGGGCGCCGACCTGGCGGTCTACGGCGACGGCTGGGAGCGGTTCATCGACCCGTCGCACATCCGGGCCGAGTTCCTGGACAACGACCGGGCGTCCGCCGCATACGCCAGCGCACGGATCGTGCTCAACGACCACTGGCACGACATGGCGGCGGAGGGATTCCTCTCCAACCGGCTGTTCGACGCGGTCGCCAGTGGGGCGCGCGTCGTGACCGATCCGATCGACGGCCTCGAGATCTTCGGGGGCGCCGCCCGCGCATACACCTCGGTGGACGAGCTGCGCGGGCTGATCGGCTCGGACGCCGGCTGGCCCGACCAGGAGGCGATGGTCGGCATCGTCGAGAGCATCCGGCAGCGGCACTCCTTCGGTGCCCGCGCGGACGTCCTGATCGAGGCCGCCCGCGAGACGGCGCGGGTGCTCAGGAGGCCCTTGCTAGACTCCTCGGGTGCAAATCCGCGAGCTCTCCATCCCTGACGCCTACGAAGTGACGCCGCAGCAGCATGCGGACGACCGCGGCGTCTTCTTCGAGTGGTACCGCTTCGATCGGCTGGAGGAGGCGGTCGGGCACCCCCTGAACCTGCGCCAGGCCAACAGCTCGGTCTCCAAGCGCGGTTCGGTGCGCGGCATCCACTTCGCGGACATCCCGCCGAGCCAGGCGAAGTACGTCACCGCCCCCAAGGGCGCGGTCCTCGACTTCGTCATCGACATCCGCGTCGGGTCTCCGACGTTCGGCAAATGGGACAGCGTCCTGCTCGACGATGTCGACCGCCGCGCGATCTACGTGGCCGAGGGCCTCGGGCACTGCTTCGTCGCACTCACGGAGAGCGCGACCGTCAGCTACCTCGTCACCGACACCTACAACCCGACCCGCGAGCACGGCATCAACCCGCTCGACGCGGACATCGCCCTGCGCTTCCCGGACGAGGCGGGCGAGCCCCTGCTCTCTCCGAAGGACACCGACGCCCCCGGCCTGCACGAGGCCGCCGAGGCGGGGCTCCTCCCGACGTGGGAGGCCGCACGCGCCTTCTACGCGTCACTCGACCAGGCAGCGAACCAGGGAGGAAAGTAACCCATGCGCGGAATCATCCTCGCCGGCGGATCCGGCACGCGGCTCTGGCCGATCACCAAGGGCATCTCGAAGCAGCTGATGCCGATCTACGACAAGCCGATGATCTACTACCCGCTGTCGACGCTGATGATGGCGGGCATCCGCGAGATCCTCATCATCACGACGCCGGAGTACAACGAGCAGTTCCAGGCACTGCTCGGCGACGGGTCGTCGCTCGGCATCCGGCTCGAGTACGCGGTCCAGCCGTCGCCGGACGGCCTTGCGCAGGCCTTCATCATCGGCGAGGAGTTCATCGGCGACGAATCCGTCGCGCTGGTGCTCGGCGACAACATCTTCCACGGCGCCGGCCTCGGCTCGTCGCTGCGCAACCACAACGACATCGACGGCGCGCTGATCTTCGCGTACCACGTGAGCAACCCGAGGGCATACGGAGTCGTCGAGTTCGACGACAGCTTCACCGCGCTCTCCATCGAGGAGAAGCCGACCTCGCCGAAGAGCAACTACGCGGTGCCCGGCCTCTACTTCTACGACAACTCGGTGGTCGAGATCGCCAAGACGATCACCCCGAGTGCGCGCGGTGAGCTGGAGATCTCGACCGTCAACGAGCGCTACCTCAACGCCTCGAAGCTGCAGGTGCAGGTGCTCGACCGTGGCACGGCGTGGCTCGACACCGGCACATTCGAGTCGATGATGCAGGCGTCCGAGTACGTGCGCGTGATCGAGGACCGCCAGGGCTTCAAGGTCGGCTGCATCGAGGAGATCGCCTGGCGTGCCGGGTGGATCGACGACGAGCAGCTCGCCGAGCTGGCCAAGCCGCTCGTGAAGAGCGGCTACGGCACGTACATCATGGCGCTGCTCGCCGCGGAGTCCTGAGCCTGCTCAGGCGGTAACGGCCCTACCGGCCTATTCGGGCCGTTCGGGCGCCCGCCCACGGAGGCGCGCGACCCACTCGCCGGCCAGGCGCAGGGGAGCGGTGACCCGCCACGAGGAGCTCGCCTCCATGCCCGCGATGCGCTTCCGCAGGTCGGCGGTGATCTGGTTGCGCTGCGAGATGACACCGCGGACGCGGTCCGCCGCCGGGTAGGGCGCCCGCACGTAGCGCACCAGCGGTTCCAGGGTGGTCGACCAGTGCATCCGGCCGGCGAACGCCCGGACGTTCTCGCGGATCCGCTCACGCTCCGCGTCGTCGAACAGCACCTCGCCGAGCGCGGCCTCCAGCGCCTCCACGTCCTGCGGCGGCACGACGCGTCCCAGCCCGTTGTCGCGGATGAGCGGCGCGAAGGTGTCCCCGTCGGTGGCGACGACAGGCAGGCCCGCCCACCAGTAATCGAGCACCCGGGTGCGGAAGCTGTAGGCCGTCTCGATGTGCTCGAGGTGGGTGCTCACGCCGAGGTCGGCATCGAGCAGGAAGTCGGCGCGCTGGTCGTAGGGCACCCAGGTCTCGTTGAAGAAGACCACGGAGTCGGTCAGGCCCAGCTCGTCGGAGAGCCGGCGCGCTGCGCGCTCCATCTCCATCTGCGGCACGTCCGGGTTGGGGTGCTTCACACCGAGGAAGAACAGCCGCACCTCGGGGTGCTCCTTCGCCAGCCGGCCGACCGCCGAGATCAGCGTGAGCGGGTCGAACCAGTTGTAGACGCCCCCGCCCCAGAGGATGACCTTGTCGTCCGCTCCGATGCCGTCGACGACGCCGCGGATGCCGTGGGCCTTCTGCACGGGCGGGGCGTCCTGGATGCCGAACGGGGCGACGTCCAGCAGGTTCCGGAGGGTGGGGTCGGCCGCGTAGGTGGCCGGGTTCACCCGGGTCATCGCCGCGAGCTGGCCGAGCCAGAAGTCGCGCTGCTTCTCAGAGGCGCAGACCATGAAGTCGGCGCGCTCGATCTGGTCGTTCATGACCTCGACGGAGTCGACGGAGGATGCGTAGTAGTCGGCCTCGGGGAGGTCGCGGCCCTGCTCCAGCCACTCGAGGTGCACGGGGTCGTAGATGTCCGCGACGATCAGCACGTCCATGGCCTTCAGCCAGGTGTGCGTGCGGAGGATGTGGCCTTGGATGATCACGACGTCCGCCCATTCCGCGTGGGGCTTCAGGGCGTCCTGTCCGGCGTGGACGATGGTGAACTCGGGCGAGGTGACCGTAGCGCCGACCGTTGAGGCGAGCCGTACCTCTCCGACGGCGCTGAGCGCCTGGGCGACGTGCCACGCCCGGATGGCCGGACCCGCCATCCGCTCGCCGATCGTGTCCGGTGTCACGATGAGGATGCGTTTCGCGCGATTCTCCATCAGTCGGTCGTTCCTCTCATCGGGTGACCCACCACTGCCGGACGCGCAGGCCGACCCACAGGACCACGCGGACGGGCAGCAGGTACCAGCCGGTGTATTTGCGCGACAGGTAGCGGTACGCGCTCTCGTGGTGAACGGCCTCCATGCGCCGGGAGGCGGTGCTCGTCGAATGGGCCCCGGTGTGCACGACGCTCGCGGTCGGCGCGTAGAGGTTGGCCCAAGCGGCCTTGCTGAGGCGGGCGCCCAGGTCGACGTCCTCGAAGTACATGAAGTACGAGGTGTCGAAGCCGCCGATCTGCTCGTAGGCGTCGCGGCGCACGACCAGGCAGGCGCCGGAGAGCCAGCCGACCGGGCGAACCGCGTCGCTCCCGTAGTCGACCCCGCGGTAGCGTCTCGTCCACGGGTTGCCGGGCCAGATGCGGCCGAAGATCGCGTGACCGACGCCTGTGCGGAGCGAGGGGAGGCTCCGGGCGGACGGGTACACGGTGCCATCGACGTTGAGGATGCGCGGCCCGGCGGAGCCCGCGGCCGGCCGTTCGCGCAGCACACGCACCAGCTCGTCCACCGATCCGGGGGAGAACTCGACGTCGGGATTGGCGATGACCAGGAACTCCGCGTCGGGCGATCCGTGCCGGACGCCCTCCTCGATCCCGCCGCCGTAGCCCAGGTTCTCGTCGAGGGCGAGGAACTCCGCGCCGAACTCGGCGCACGCCTCCCGCTCGACGGTCGTGTCGGCCGAGGCGTTGTCGACGACGACGATCTCGGCGGGCTCGGCGGTCGCGGTCCGTGCCGAGCGCAGGAATGCGCGCAGCACCTCGCCGGTGTTGTGGGTGACGGTGACGATCAGGACGGAGGGGGAGTCGGCTCCGGGCATCTCAGCGCAGGGCCTCAGTCGTCGACGATCGAGAAGGTCGGCTTGGCGTACAGCATCCCCACCGTCGACGGGTCCTGAGCGACATCGAAGCTCGTCGCCTGGGGGAGGTCGGCGAAGTGGCGGCCCGTCGGGTCCATCAGGGACACGTTGACGAAGTACTTGCCCGGGCCGAACTGCGGCCGCTGCAACCGCAGCTGCAGGGTCTGCGGACCACTCGACGCGGGCAGCTCCGTCCCGGCGCGCGGCGTCGAGGTCCCCAGAACGACCTGGCCCATGGCGTTGTCGATCTGGACGCCGCAGGTCCAGCCCTCGACGGGCTGGTAGTGGTCGATCTGCATCGTGATGAGGAGGTCGTCGTCGCGCTCCAGCGGGGAGCCCACGGTCTTGCCGTCCGGCTTCGCGGAGACGACGTTGATGCGGGCCTCGCGTTCCGGGGCCGTCAGACGGCCGTTGGCGTCGACCTCCGTCACGCGGCGCTCCTCGAGGATGTCGCGGAACTGGGACACCGCGTCACGCGGCTCCCCGTCGAACACGATCTCGCCCTGGTTGAGGAGGATGGCGCGGTCGGCCAGCTCGATCACCTGGCTGAGGGTGTGCGTCACCAGGATGATGGTGCGCCCCTCCTCCTGGAACGAGCGGATCTTGTCGAGGCACTTGCGCTGGAACGCCTCGTCGCCGACAGCGAGGACCTCGTCGACGAGCAGCAGGTCGGGGTCGGTGTGCACGGCGACGGCGAAGGCCAGACGCACGTACATGCCGGAGGAGTAGAACTTCACCTGCGTGTCGATGAAGTCGCCGATGCCCGAGAACGCCACGATGTCGTCGAACCGGGCCTCGGTCTCCGCGCGGCTCAGCCCCATGATCGAGGCGTTGAGATAGACGTTCTCGCGGCCTGTCAGGTCGGGGTGGAACCCGGCTCCCAGCTCCAGGAGTGCGGCGATGCGGCCGCGCCGGCTGACGGTGCCGCTCGTCGGGTCGACGATGCCGCCGATGACCTTGAGCAGCGTCGACTTGCCGGAGCCGTTGTGACCGATCAGGGCGACGGTGTGACCGGCGGTGATGGTCGCCGAGACGTTCCGCAGCGCCCAGAACTCCTCGCGGTGCTTCCGGCCGCGGCCGAAGGCGACGAGGCGCTCCTTGAGGGAGTTGTCCTTGCGCAGCACGAAGCGCTTGGAGACGTCGTCGATGACGACGATCTCCGGCGAGCTCTCCGCGGTGCGGGGCTCCGGGCGGGTGGTGAGTTTGTCCGTCATACCGTGCTTCCTAGAGAGCCTGCGCGAAGTTGCCCTGAAGGCGCTGGAAGACCCGCTGGAAGGACACCAGCAGCACCAGACCGATGACGAAGGCGATGCCGAGGCGCAGAGCGAGGCCGGCGGGATACTCCGCGGTCGCCTGGCCGCCCATCCAGAACGCCTTCTGGAAGCCGAGGACCGCCAGCGTGATCGGGTTGTCGGTGTAGATCTCGAGCGCGAGGCCCGGGCCGAGGATGCCCTTCACCATGCTCCACGAGTAGACGATCGGGGAGGCCCACAGCAGGAGGAGCAGCAGCACCTCGACGAGGTACTGGATGTCGCGCAGGTAGACGTTGAGGGCGGAGAGCAGCAGGGCGAAGGCCGTGCCGTAGACCAGCAGCACCAGCAGCGCCGGGAAGAAGTAGAAGAAGTCGGGCGACCACGGGAAGGAGCCGAGGATCGCTGTGAAGATCAGCAGGATCCCGAGCTGGATGGCGAAGTTGAACAGCGCGGATCCGACGCTCGCCAGCGGGAACACCTCGCGTGGGAGGTACACCTTCTTGATCAGTCCGGCGTTGCCCACGATCGACGCGGTGCCGCCTCCGATGATCTCGCTGAGGAGGCCGTAGGCCGTCAGGCCGGTGAAGACGTAGACCGCGAACTCGGGGATGCCGCGCTCGGCCGACAGGAACTTGCCGATGACGATGTAGTAGATGAACAGCTGCGTCAGCGGACGGATCAGGGTCCAGACGAACCCGAGGGCGCTGTCCTTGTAGCGGGACTTCAGGTCGCGGCGGACGAGCAGCGAGAGCATCTCGCGGTGCGAGAAGATCTCCTTCAACGCGGCGATCGACCGTCGGCCGGTGGGCGAGGCGGCTCCGACCGGCGCCAGTTTCTGGCGGGAGAGAGCCTCGAATCGCGCCTGGGCTGACATGCACTTCTTTTCGTCGGGGGCGGGGGACCTCGCAAGTATAGTCGGCCGCTCCCGGACCCGGCCGTGCGCCGCCTGAGTGCCCGGGACGGTGGAATCAGGCGTGGTCGCGGCGGCTGGAGCGCTGCCGGACGACCCGTGCGACCTTGGCCGAGAGCCGTTCGTCGGCCCGCTGCCGGGCCTCCGTCACCGCAGTGGAGAGCTCGGCGATGTGCGCGTTGAGGGCTCCGACCTGATCGCTCAGGTCGAAGATCATGTCGCGCTCGCGCACGCCCTGGCGCTCCAGCTCGCGGATGCGCAGCTCCATCGCACCGAGCTCCCGGCCGTAGGCGTACTCCTGCGCGTACGCTTGCTCGTCCACGAGCTCGTCGGCGACGGGCGATGGCCAGCGGTCCGCGATGCGTCGTTCCAGCCGGAAGGAGCCGTCGGCGAGCCCGCGCTCGAGCTCCTCGGCGGTCGGATTGCGCACCAGGTACGACGCCAGCAGAGTGCCGGCGCGAAGCCGGCGGTAGTCGCGCATCCCGTGATGGTTCGGACTCGGCGTGAGTTCCGGGTTGCTCTCGTACGCGCGGCCGGCGTTCTCGACCTTGTGCGCGAACTGCCGCCACGACCGCCACGGGAAGTGGAGCACCTCCACCGCGTAGGCGGGGTCGGGCTCGCCCGCGCTCTCGAGGTTGACGAAGTGGTTGCCCTGCGCGACCTCGATGTCGGGATCGCCGACGTGCACGGCGTCCGGCGTGGAGTGGGCGTGGAGGCCGACGGCGTTCAGCTGCTCGACCGTCCGCTCGTCGCGGTAGATCAGCCGCTGGAGACCGGTGCCGGCCAGCGCGGCCGGTCCGGTCATGTCCACGACCGGGACGGTGAACGCACGGAGCGCCGGATCGATGTGCTCGAACGCCTGCTTGAGCGTGAGCGCCGGGTCGCGGGTGACCCAGAACTCGTCGGCGTCGGCGTTGACGACCCAGTCCGCGCCGTACCGGGTGGCGGCGTCGCGCGCCATGCCCGTCACGACGGAGCTCTGCTGCTTGCGCTGCACGGGATCGTGGCGCAGGTCGATCAGGCCGCGCTCGGCGAACTCGCCGAGGATCTCCGCGGTGCCGTCGACGGAGCCGTTGTCCGTCACGATCAGGACGTCGACCCCTTGATCGAGATGGTGCTCGATCATCGGCCGGATGATGTCCGCCTCATCGCGGACCATCACCGTCATAGCGAGTTTCACGGGTTTCCTTACCTGAGGAGCGCATCCTTCACGGCGAGCAGGAACGTCCGGCCGAAGCGCTGCGACGGTTCGAGCACAGCAGACTCCGCCCACTCGTTCCATGCGTTCACAAAGACGATGCGATGTTCGGGTTCACGGTCGGCGACGGCGGAGATGGCCGAGTTCAACCAGCGCCGGAACGTGTACGGATTGGAACCATACCAGAGGTCGGGTCGCCACTGGCGGCGCGCCGTGTTGTCGAAATTGACCATCACGCCCGGGTACCGCTCCTCCTCGACGGGCTCGCGGAGGACGAGCTCCGAGGTGACCGCCATCTCGGGATAGCTGAGCACGTGCCCCTCGAAGCGCGGGTCGAAACGGTCGAGCTTCTCCAGGTCGACGGTGGTCCAGCGGCGGTTGTGCGGAGCGAACTCCAGGAAGGCGTCGATCCCGTAGTCCGAGAGGGCTCCGTCGATGCCGTCCATCTCGCGCCCGACGTCGACCGTCGCGATGTGGAGGCCGGGCAGGCCCTCCTCGACGGCGCGCTCCCGCCAGCGCTGCAGCGTCTTCGGGAAGTCGGGCAGCTGGGCGATCTTGTACACGGCCACCAGCGGCTTGCCATCGACGCGGATGTACCGCGGATCGAGGAGCAGATGCATGACGTCCTCGATGAACTGCTCCGCCGGCACCTGGTCGTAGTCCTGGGCGATGAGGATGCTGGACTCGCTGCCGTCCCACCGGCGCGACCAGTTCTCGTTGGCCCACATCAGGCAGAACGGCTGGTCCCCGTCGGCCGCGTGCAGCCGCTCCACCGGGAGGTCCATGAGCTTCTTCCCGGAGAACCAGTAGTAGTAGTACATGAAGCCCTCGATGCCGGCGGACCGGGCGAGGTCGTACTGCCGGTCTCGCACGCCCTCCACCGAGAGGTCGTAGAAGCCCAGTTCCGACGGGAGCAGCGGCTGGTTGTGCCCTTCGAAGACGGGGCGCGCCGCGGTGACGTTCGACCACTCGGTGAACCCCGGGCCCCACCACTGGTCGTTCTCGGGGAACGTGTGGAACTGCGGCAGGTAGAAGGGGATGACGCGGGCGCGCGGAGCGCGGTCGGCGTCCAGCTCGAAGTGCCGCCAGCTGTCGTCGGCGGGGGCATCGACGGTTCCGCGGCCGGCGATCCGGTAGCCCGCCTCGAGCGTCACCAGCCCGAGCGCTCGCTCGACCGCGTGTGCGGTCGTCCCGTCGACCTGACCGGCCTCGGGCTCGAAGTCCTCCGCATCCATGGCGAACGCGCGCAGCCCCTGGAGCAGGAAGCCGCGGATCCAGTACACCGAGCCGGAGGCGAAGCGGAGGTCGTGCTCGCTGACCGAGAGCTGGAGGCGGCGCATGAGTGCCCGCGTCCGCTCCAGGTCGCCGCCCCAGAACTCCGTGCCGACGATGTCCTCGTCCGCGGTGACGATCCCGATGCTCGGGTCCTCCGCGAAGGCGCCGAGCACGGTCTGCACGTTGTCGGCCGAGCCGAGCACGGTGCCGTAGAGAGAGGAACGCCAGTCGTCGCCCGTGCCGGACAACTCGGCGTGCTCCTCCCGCCAGGTGCTCTTCTTCGTATGCACCTTGAGGACGAGCTCGTACGGGTCGAGGAGTCCTGCGTTGACGACCTCGATCATCGGCAGGATGTCGCGGCCGTGATTCGCGACGGGCAGCACGGCGACGTGCCCGGCCAGCGGGACGTCCTCCAGGGGGAGGTCCAGCTCCTCGCCGCTCGCGTTGGTGACGATGAGGTCGAACGGCACAGGGATGTTCCGCAGCTGTTCGCACAGCTCGGGAACCAGATCCGTGTAGAAGACGTGCATCAGCACGCCGATGCGGGCGGGCGCCGCCGGGTACTCGTACCGGGAGGCCCAGGCGTCGGGCAGCGTCGGCCGCAGCTTCCCGGTGCGGCGGTCCACCCAGGCCGCGTGGTCCGCCGGGTGCGGCTGCGGCGGGATGACCGTCTCGCGCGGCGCGATGCCGCTCGCGGCGATCTGGAACGCTGCGCTGATGTTGCGGCGGATCTGCCGTCCTCTGGATGCCACGGGCGTTCCTTCCTGGCCGCTCACAGCCACTCGCCGACGTCGGCGCCGAACCGTTCGCGGATGATCTCGGGGGCCAGACGGGCGTCCGGCGTGACGGAGGGGTCGCGCACCAGTTCCCGCTTGACGAACGGGAATCCGAGCTCGACCAGTCGCCGCCACCCGGTGATGACCGGGTTGTCGGTGGGGGAGACGACGCGCTCCGAGTCGAACCACGCACGGGAGGTCAGACCTTCCGCTCGCAGGAGGCGGCTGAAGCCCAGCTCGTAGTCGCCGATGATGCTGGTCTTGTCGTCGAGGTGCTGGATGTTGCGCCAGAACTGCCGGATCGCCGGGTCGGCGAGCACGCCCCCGTGGAAGCCGAGCAGGTAGCTCTGCAGGTGCGGCACGATCTGCCGCGTGTTCGTGGCGCCCCAGACGTCGGCGCCGGTGCCCTCGAAGGAGTCGATCATGCCGTCCAGCGGTGCGAACGGGCCGAGCATGGAATCGTTCACGAGGATCACATTGCGGCGCTTCGCGACGGAGCGGAACCGGTCGAGGCCGACGGCCCAGGAACCGAAGTCGTAGCCGATGTTCGGCTTCCGCACCACGATCGTCGACTCGGGCAGGGCGGGCGGCCAGCGCAGGGGGGCGTGGTCGTCGGAGGCGCGCACCACGATGGACGGGTACCCGGCCTGGTCGAGCGCGCGGACGAGTTCGCTGAGCGAACGGCTCACCCGGGCGTCGGTGCCCCAGCTGGCGACGATCGCGATGCGGTCGCCGGCGGGCGGCCGGGCGGGTCCGCGCTCGACGGTGACATCGCGGCGGACGAGATCGAGGACGCGCTCGGAGGCGCGGTTTCCGGCCACCCGTCAGCCTCGGCGCGCGAGCATGCGGAGCGGCTTGGTGATGCGCCACGACATCGACGAGCGCATCGCGGTGACCTGCTTCCTATAGCGCTCCGCCTGCTCCTCGGCCGCCGTCACCTGACGCCGGAGGTCGTCGATCGTTGGCGCGTTGGACGCGAGCTCGGCGCGCAGCGCGCGGATCTCCCGCCGGGCGGCGGCCAGCTCGTCCTCCGTGGATGGACGGGAAGTGGTGGAAGCCATCGGAACCGTTCTCTCTGCCGTGCGTATGCCGCTGCCATCTTACGAGGGCAGCCTCCGTGGCCCTCAAAGAGGGGCAGTCAACGGAGCGCGACAACCCGCTCAAATGCTGGGAAAGCGCCGAGAGCTGACGTACTCTGGGGGCGGATGCGCCCGCCGACCCGGTGCATCCGGGCCGCCCGGCGCCGCGATAGTGCGCTGGGGAGCGCTCCCGCCGACCAGGGAACCCCCAACCATGAAGCGAGTCCTCTCCATCCTCGGGACGCTGCTGCTCGCCGTCGCCGTGCTCGTTCCGGTGACCCAGCTGCTGCCGGCTCCGTCGGCCGAGGCTGCGAGCGGAAGCGACTTCCAGCCGGGCTACATCATCAGCGATGAGAACTTCTACGATCCGGCCGCGATGACGACCGCCGAGATCCAGTCGTTCCTCAACTCCCGCGTGCCGAGCTGCCAGTCGGGATACACCTGTCTGAAGAGCTACACGCAGAGCACGTACAGCCGTGGCGCTGACCCGATGTGCCGGGCGTACAGCGGAGCATCGAACGAGTCGGCCGCCCAGATCATCTTCAAGGTCCAGCAGGCGTGCAGCATCAGCGCCAAGGCGATCCTGGTCACCCTCGAGAAGGAGCAGGGGCTCGTCTCCTCGACCGCTCCGACCGCATCCCGCTACCAGATCGCGATGGGCTACGCCTGCCCCGACACAGCGCCGTGCGACTCGGAGTACTTCGGCTTCTACAACCAGGTCTACAAGGCCGCGTGGCAGTTCAAGCGCTACGGAAACCCGGCGGGCACCAGCAACTTCTTCACCTGGATCCCCGTCGGCGGCGTCGCGAACATCCAGTACAGCCCGAACGCGGCCTGCGGCACCAAGGCGGTCCAGATCCAGAACGCCGCGACCGCGGCGCTCTACTACTACACGCCGTACACGCCCAATGCGGCAGCCCTCGCGAACCTCTACGGCACGGGCGACGGATGCTCGGCCTACGGAAACCGCAACTTCTTCCGCATGTACACCGACTGGTTCGGCTCGACCACCGCGCCGCACTACGGCTCGTTCGACAGCGCGGTCGGCACCTACAAGGGCATCCAGATCAGCGGTTGGTCCTACGACCCGTCGACCACGGCATCCTCGTACATCTGGGTGAACGTCGACGGGCAGGGCGGCCCGTCGAAGGCCGACAAGCCGCTGAGCTGGTTCAACACCATGTTCCCCGGCTACGGCCCGAACCACGGCTTCTCGGAGCTGATCCAGGCGGCACCGGGCGATCACCAGATCTGCGTCTACAACGTCCGCGGGTCCGCGAACTCGCTCCTCGGCTGCAAGTACGTCACCGTGCCGTACGGCTCGGGCAGCCTGGACACGGCGACGGCGACCTGGGGCGGAGCACGCCTGACCGGTTGGGCCGTCGACTTCGCCACCACGGCGCCGGCCTACATCTGGGTGAACGTCGACGGGCAGGGCGGTCCGTACAAGGCGGGCAACCCGACCAACTGGCTGAACACCTACTACCCGGGCTCTGGCACCGCGCACGGCTTCGACGTGACAGTGCCCGCGTCGCCGGGCGCCCACAAGTTCGACGTCTACGGCGTCTACGGGACGCAGAACGTGCTCATCCGCAGTGTCACCCTTACGGTGCCTCGCGGCACCGGGTCGTTCGACTCGGCAGCAGCGGTGCCCGGAGGGGTGCAGATCAGTGGGTGGTCCGCGGACTACACGTCGCCGAGCCAGTCGTACCTGTGGGTCAACGTCGACGGCGCCGGCGGTCCGTACAAGACGAACAAGAGCCTGAGCTGGCTGCCCAACCTCCTCCCCGGAATCGGTACAGGCAACGGATTCGATCTCTTCCTGCCCGCGACCAAGGGCACGCACCAGGTCTGCGTCTACGGGGTCGGCGGCACACAGCTCCTCGGCTGCAAGACGGTCACGGTGACGCAGTCCGACTCCGGTTCGCTCGACGGCGTCGAAGCGGTGCCGGGCGGTCTCCGGGTGCACGGCTGGGCTGTCGACCTCACGCAGCGCAGCGTTCCGTCCTACGTCTGGATCGATGTGAGCGGCGCCGGGGCGGCCGCGAAGGCGAACCTGCCGCTGAGCTGGTTCAACAACCTGTATCCGGGCGCCGGGCCCTACCACGGGTTCGACGTGACGATCCCGCGGCCTCCGGGCACGTACTCGGTCTGTGTGCAGACGAGCACCGGGTTCACCCAGATGGGCTGCCGCTCCGTGACCGTCCGCTGACAGTCGCGGCGCAGCCGTCGCCGAGGGGCCGATTGCTAAGATCGGTTTCCGCAAGCGAACAGGAAGGCCTCTATGCCGAACCTCCGTCCCGGCGTCGTCTCCGTCGTTCTCGTGAACTTCCGCGGGACCGACGACACCCTCCAGGCGATCCGTCATCTGCGTGAGCAGGACTGGCCCGCCGAGCGTCTCGAGATCGTCGTCGTCGAGAACGGTTCGGGGGACGACAGCGCCGAGCGGCTGCGCGCGATCGAGGGGATCACCCTGATCGTCTCGAAGAAGAACCTCGGCTTCGCCGGCGGGTGCAACCTCGGCGTGCGGTCGTCCTCCGGCGACATCGTCGCGTTCCTCAACAACGACGCACGCCCGGATGCGCGATGGATCGCGGCCGCCGTCGAGCGCTTCGGCGAGAGCAGCGCGATCGGCGCCGTCGCCAGCAAGGTGCTCGACTGGGACGGCGAGCTGGTCGACTACATCGGCTCGGCGCTGACCTGGTTCGGTCAGGGCTACAAGCCGCTCACCGCCCAACCGGTGCCCTCCAGCGCCGACGAGCCCGCCGACGTGCTGTTCGGTACCGGGTCGGCGATGTTCGTCCGCCGCGACGTCTACGACGCGCTGGGCGGATTCGACGAGAGCTACTTCATGTTCTTCGAGGACGTCGACCTGGGCTGGCGGCTCAACCTGCGCGGCTGGCGCTACGTCTACGAGCCGCGTTCGCTCGCGTATCACAAGCACCACGCCTCCATGAGCAAATTCGGGGCGTTCAAGGAGACGTACCTGCTGGAGCGCAATGCGCTGTACACGCAGTACAAGAACCTCGGGGATGAGGCGCTCGCCGACGCGCTCCCCGCAACGCTCGCGCTGGCGGTCCGACGCGCGGTCGCCAAGGGCGACCTCGACTCCGCCTCCTTCGACCTCCGTCGGGGGATCGACGACGCACCGACGCAGGAGGTGTCGCGCGAGACCCTCGCCGGCGTCTTCGCGATCGACCAGTTCGTGGAGAACCTTCCGTCGCTGGCCGAGTCGCGGCGCGAGATCCAGGCCTCCCGGGTGGTCTCGGACGCTCGGCTGTGGTCGCTGTTCGGCGAGACGGACGCGCCGTCGTTCCAGAACGACCACTACCTCGAGGGTTACGACAAGCTCGCGACCGCGTTCGCCGTCACCGAGCCGCCGCAGGTGACCCGCGTGCTGATCATCACCGGCGACCCCATCGGGGAGAAGATGGCCGGTCCCGCCATCCGGGCCTGGCACATGGCCGAGGCGCTCTCCGCCGACAACGAGGTCACCCTGGTCTCGCTCGCCGGCGTCGAGCCGGTCTCCGCGCCGTTCCGCGTCACGCATGTCCGCCCCGGAGACGACCGCGCGATGAAGCCGTTCGAGCGCGAGGCCGACGTCATCGTCTTCCAGGGCCTGGCGATGGCGCTGTTCGACAGCATCCGCACCACCGACAAGATCATCGTCGCCGACATCTACGACCCCATGCACCTGGAGCAGCTGGAGCAGGGCCGCGAGCTCGGCGCGGCGCAGTGGAAGAAGCAGGTCGGCGACGCGACGGACGTCCTCAACGAGCAGCTCGAGCGCGGCGACTTCTTCCTGTGCGCGTCGGAGCGCCAGCGCCACTTCTACCTCGGCCAGCTGGCGGCCCTCGGCCGCATCAACCCGTCCGTCTACGAGACCGACCCCGACCTCGAGCGGCTCATCGACGTCGTCCCGTTCGGACTCTCCAGCACGCCGCCGCGGCACGAGCGCGAAGTGCTCAAGGGCGTCCGCCCGGGCATCGGCGTCGACGACAAGGTGCTGCTCTGGAGCGGCGGGCTCTACAACTGGTTCGATCCGACGTCCCTGATCCGGGCTGTCGCCGCACTGAACGAGACGCACCCCGACGTCCGGCTGTTCTTCCAGGGCACCAAGCACCCGCATCCCGGTGTCCCCGAGATGGGCATCGTCGCGGAGTCGCGGGCGCTCGCCCGCGAGCTCGGCGTGCTCGAGAGCGCGGTGTTCTTCAACGACTCGTGGGTCGACTACGCCGGCCGGCAGAACTATCTCACCGAGGCGGATGCGGGCGTCAGCACGCACTTCGCCCACATCGAGACGACCTTCTCATTCCGGACGCGCATCCTCGACTATCTCTGGGCCGAGCTGCCCATGGTGGTCACCGAGGGCGACCACTTCGCCGACCTCGTACGCGAGGAGAAGCTCGGCATCGTGGTCCCGTCCGGCGATGTCGCCGCCCTGCGCGATGCGCTCGAGAAGATCCTGTACGACGAGGCGTTCATCAAGGCCGCGAAGCGCAACATCCGTCGCGTGCGCGAGCGGTACTTCTGGGAGAACGTGCTGCGTCCGCTCACTGCGTTCGTCGCCGATGCGCGGCACGCGCCGGACCTCGTCGAGAGCGGTGCAGTGCGGTCGGCGCGACCGGTCGCCGGGCGCCCTGCGCGCCGCAAGAAGCACGGCATCCGCCACGACGTCGGGCTCTTCTTCCACTACCTGAGCAACGGCGGTCCGAAGGTCGTCGCGAAGAAGATCACCAGCCGGGTCAAGCGGTCGCTGTGACCGGGCCGTCGGTCTCGGTCGCGCTGTGCACGTACAACGGCGCGGCCTTCCTCGACACCCAGCTTCGGTCGATCCGGGCGCAGACGCGACCTGCGGCCGAGATCGTCGTCTCGGACGACGGTTCGGCCGACACGACGGTCGCCGTCGCGGAGACGGCGCTGGCCGGGTTCCCTGACGCCCGCATCCTCCGCAATGAGGTCGCCCTGGGCGTGGTCCGCAACTTCGAGCAGGCGGTCACGGCCACCCACGGAGACCTGATCGCGCTGAGCGACCAGGACGACGTGTGGATGCCCGACAAGCTCGAGCGGATGGCCGCGCGCTTCGCCGACGACCCGTCGCTCCTGTTCCTCCACACCGACGCGCGGCTGATCGACGGCGTGGGTCGGCCGGCGGGGACGACGCTCTTCGAATCGCTCGAGGTGTCGCGGGCCGACCGCGACGGCATCCATGCCGGGGATGCGTTCCGGATCTACCTGCGCCGCAACCTGGCCACGGGCGCGACGGTGGTCTTCCGGAGGGAGCTGCTGGAGGCGGCGCTCCCGTTCCCCGAGGAGTGGGTGCACGACGAGTGGCTGGCGATCATCGCGGCGGCACTCTCGGGCGCCGACCTGATCGAGGAGCCGCTGACCGACTACCGGCGCCACGGTTCGAACCAGATCGGTGTCGCCGACCCGACACTGCGCGGCAAGGCGGCGCGCGTCCTGCAGGCTCGCGGCGACCGCAACCGCGGCCTCGCGCGGCGCGCCCAGGTCCTCGTGACCCGGCTCGAAGCGCTGGGGGAGCGCATCCCGCAGGATGCGTTGGAGCTCGCCAGACGGAAGCGGGAGTTCGAGACCGCACGTGCGGCCATGCCCGCTGCGCGCGTCCTGCGTGCTCCGACCGTGCTGCGACTGGCCGCACGCGGCGATTATGCGCGGTTCGCGAGCCGTGGCAACGCGGACATCGTCCGCGACCTGCTGCAGCCCGCCTGAGCCCGTCGCGCGGAGTCGGCGAGACCTGCGCTGATACGATGTCCGGGCGGTCGATCGCCGCCGGCGCGGGAGGTCGAAACGCACCGCGCCCAGCTGGAGGGGAAGGGCGGAGCCTGTGCCTGGCTCACGGAGTGTCGTGTCGCGAGCGTTGAGTGTGCTCAGGGGAGTGATCGCTCCGATCCTGATCCTGATCGTGGCGAGCGCGGGCTTCGTCGCCTGGCAGAACTCTCACGCGCGGGCCCTGTCGCCCTACGACGAGTACGTCTACGTCGACTACCTGGCCAAGGTGCCGACCGAGGGTGTCGTCCGGAACGGTGAGGAGACCGGCGACGTCGCACGGCAGGCGCTGGCCTGCCTGGGCGTGCAGGAGTACACGATCGTCGTCCAGTCGTGCCGCGGCACCGACTTCGACAAGGACTCCCTTTACCCGTACGCGGGCCACACCGGCGCCGACATCTACACACCCGTCTATTTCGCCGTCACGTGGGCGCTGGCCCAGCCGTTCGTGTGGACCGGGATGGATCTCGTCCACGCCGGGCGACTGGTGGGGGCTTTCTGGCTCGCGCTCGGGACCGTGGGGGTCTGGCTCCTCATCCGGCTGCTCCGCGTCGACCCGCTCTACGGCCTGGTCGCCGGGCTCGTGGTGATCGCGACCCCCGCGGCGTACTGGTCGACCACGTACATCAGCACGGACGCGCCCTCGCTGGCCGTCGGCGCCTGGCTCGGCTGTCTCGGAGTGTGGGCGTGGCGACGCCGGCGGCCCGCGATCCTGCTGTTCCCGGTCGCCGCCATCGTCGCCGTGCTGCTCAAGGTCCAGAACCTGGCGGCGGTGGGCGCCGTCGGACTGGCACTGCTGGTGGGAGTGATCGTCGAGCGCTCGACCGCAGACCGCCCGCTGCGGAACAACCGTCTGGCCCGGATCCTCACCGACGGGCGCTCGCTCTCGGCGATCGCGGCGGTCATTCTCGCGCTGTGCGCGCAGGTCGGCTGGCTGGCGCTGCGAGCGGCTCTCACCCTGCCGTCGACCTCTCCCGGCGTCGACACCGTGCGACAGGAGCTGTCGCCGCGCGCCCTCGTCACGGAGGCGTTCCGGTTCCTCACGACGGTCGGCGGTCCGGTCAGCTTCTCCGGGGCGTTCGGGCTCGCCGTCTCCAGCGCACTCGTCGTGCTCACCATCGGATCGCTGGTCGGACTGATCGTCGGCTATCGGTTCTGGGGCGGACGCAACCTCGTGCTCGCTTCGTGCCTCCTCGCTGTGACCCTGCTCCTCGGCCCCGGGCTGGCGTTCTTCACCCGCGTGACGGTCGGCTACTACACCCCGCTCAGCGAGCGGTACGGGCTTTCGCTGCTGGCGCTGTTCATCGCGCTGATCGCCGTCTACCTGTCCGCCGCCCTCGGCCGGCGTTCACCGGACGGCTGGCGCGACGGCGACCTCCGCCTCCCGGCGAGGCCACGTCGCCACGGCGAGGAGCACGCCGGAGGCGGCGATCAGCACCGCGCTCAGGATCAGCCACAGCAGGTTCCCGCCGGGCGGTGACCACGGCGCATCTCCGAGAAGGAACAGCCGGAGGGTGCCGTTGCCGCCGACCGCGTAGCGGCGCAATGTGGCCTCGAACGCCCACCACTGCGCGCCGACGGCGAGGACGGACACGAGCAGGATGAGGCGCCGCATGGTCGTCGGGGCGACCAGCTCGACACGCGGGCCGAGGAACGCGGCGGCGCCCACGATGAGGCAGAGGAACAGCGGCAGGTTGTAACGGCCCTGCCAGATGAGGCCCCCGCCGTGGATGTAGGCAGCCTGCACGATTGCCGGCAGCAGCAGGAAGGCGGCGAGGAGGATGGCGAAGGCCAGAAGCCGCCGCCCGCGGAGGACGAGAAGCGCCGCGACGACCAAAGCGGCGATCCCCGCGCCGTAGAGATACACGACGACGTCCGGCGCCGGAGTGTCCAGCCAGCCGAAGAGGCCGACGAGGCCCTGACCGTAGCCCACTGTGCCGGTGAGGACGCGAAGGAAGCCGGTCAGCGGCGACGCGCCGACGCCCGGGAACTGGAGGGCCTCATCCGGCTTCACGATGGCGTTGGCCAGCGAGTTGGAGCCGAGGGTCCAGGCGAGCGCCCCGATGACGAAGAGCGCGGAGACCGCCATGGTCACGATCGTGGCCGGGCGGCGCAGGAGTGCGAGCAGGCGAGGCCCGGGGATAAGCGCGAGGGGGACGCCGAGGGCGACCACCAGCCACAGGGGCGAGAGTCCGCGAGCGTTCACCGCCACGGCGATTCCGGCGCCGACGACCCACAGGTTCGAGCGCAATCCGGCGGCGGTCCGATCGAACGCGATCGCGAGCATCGCCACGAAGACCGCGAGAGTCGCGGCCGCCTCCAGGCTGTTCGGGTTGACCGTGCCGCCGAGGAACAGCATCATCGGCGTGATCGCCAGGGCGTACGAGAGCATGGCGAGGCGCCGGTGCGGGAGCGTCGTGGTGACGGCGAAGGCGAGTGCCAGGAACAGCGCCGTCAGGAGGGCGCTGACCGCACGCATGGCGTAGATGCCGCCCGTGTCGTGGACGACGAGCGTCGGCCATCCGACGGCGAGGTAGTAGAGCGGGTTGTAGAGGCCGGCGCTGGTGGTCGACCGCGTGTCGGCGTCCGGGTCGGCGGGTTCCTGGATGCCGCAGTCGGCGTCGACCGCGGGGTGGAAGGCGAAGCACGTGACGGCCTGCGACCGGGCGATGTAGGCGGGAACGGTGACGACGTTCCCCACCGGGCTCGGGGTGCCGACCCATTCGCCGCGGACGACGCTGGCCGCTCGCACGATGTGGGCGGGCTCGTCGGGCGAACCGGAGATCGGGGTGGCGAAGCTCCAGCAGAGGCAGAGAAGGCTCAGGAGGGCCCACGACACAAGGAAGGCGCGTACCGGGAGGCGCGTCCGGGCGGCGGGTTCCTGTCGATCGGTCACGAGATCCGTCTCATCCGTGCCGCCGGCTCGTCGCTGGAGGACCGTCATGTCACCGCCGTACGCCCAGGTTGCACATCAACACCATAGGGGATTCACACCCGCGATCGCGTCATGATCGGCCCGGATGCACGTCTAGCGATCCCGCTACAGACCGACACCGACGCCCGTCGGCCGAGGCCATCAGGCCAGCGCGGTCGACCGCGATCCGCCCAGCATCCGCAGCGCCACGAGGTGCGTGGCGAGTCCGACCGCCGGGCCGGCGGCCAGGGCGAGCGCGGCGCGCTGGGGGAGCGGGAGCGGCAGGAACAGCAGCGCCAGCGTGACGAGCGACGCGGCCACCCAGCCCGCGGCGTAGAGCCCGTGCAGGTTGCGTGCGAGAACCGCCGAGCCGCTCACGAAAAGACCTCCGATGAGGCCCGACGAGGCGATCAGAGCGGCCAGCACGCCGGCGTCGAGGTCGAACTGCGGGCCGAACACGAACCGCATCACCGGCTCACCCCACAGCCAGGCCGCCGCGCAGAGCACGGCGATGACGGCGGCGATCAGCAGCAGGAGGTACGCGACCGTCCGGCCCGTGCGCTCCGGATGGTGCGAGAAGCGGCTCACCAGGAAGCTCGACAGCGCGGTGAGCGGCACCAGGATCGGCGCCCGCGTGAGCGTGACGGCGAGCACGAGCGACCCGAGCTCCGCATGGTTGTCCGGCCCGGCGAAGAACGAGAGGACGAGCGGGAAGCCGTTGATCAGGACGGCCGTGGCCGACGCGGCGAGCATCGTCCGGCCCGTGTTGACGACCAGCTCGCGAGCGGTGATCGCCACGCGTGCGTTCGCCACGAGGGCACGCGGTGCGCTGACGAAGACGATCGCGAGAGACAGCGGGAAGGGCGCGATCACCGCGATCGCGAGCGGCACGATGTCGTCTGTCACGCTCAGGACGGCGGTCACGCCGACCACCCGGAGGATGCCGTCCAGCGCGACGGTGGCGGCCAGCTGGCGCCACATCCCGCTCCCCGCCATGACGCCGGATGCCGCCGCGACGACGCAGTTCAGCGCAGCCCCCGCCGCTACGAACCAGGCCAGCCCGGCGTTCTGGGCGCCCAGGCTCGGGACCGCCCAGAGCGGGCTCGTCGCGAGCACCAGCAGACCCACCAGCAGCGCCGCGGCCGCGGCGAAGATCCAGAGGGACGTCGAGCGCGTGCGAGCGGCGGATACCGTGGCATGCCGCTCTGTGTTCGCGGCGCGCTCCCGCTCCCTCTCCGTATGTGCCGTCGCCCGCGTCGCCTCCTGCTGGAGCCCGAACAGCACGCCCACCACGAGGAAGAGTGCGGACCAGAACACCGAGAAGACGCCGTAGCCCGCGGCGCCCGCCTCCGTGTAGACGCGCCAGGTCACTACGTACCCCGCAACCCCCGAGATCGCGGTCGCGGCGAGGATCAGGACGACCGACGACCGGGCGGATCGAGGGGCCCCCGGCTCCTCGGGATCGGGTATGGGTTCGTTCAGCGGTTCGAAAGCGGTGATGGGTGGCTCCCCTGAGCACATGAAAGGATGGAGGTCGACCGCGGCGCGCGGCACGCTTACCCTACGACGAAAGCCATTACGCAGTGACGATCGACATCATGATGCCGTTCTACGGTGACCCGGGCCTGTTCCGCGCCGCCGTGGAGAGCGTCCTGGCGCAGACCGACCCGCGGTGGCGACTGGTCGTCGTCGACGACGTCTATCCGGACACCGCGCCGGGCGAATGGGTCGCATCGCTCGGCGATCCCCGGGTGGAGTACGTCCGGAACGAGGTGAACCTCGGGGTCAACGGCAACTTCTCCAAGTGCGTCCGGCTCGTCGGTGCCGACTACTTCGTGCTGATGGGTTGCGACGACCTGATGGAGCCCGGGTACGTGGCGTCCATGCTCGCGGCCATCGAGACGCATCCCGGAGCGGCCTACCTGCAGCCCGGCGTGACAGTGATCGACGACGACGGAGCGGCGGCGATGCCGCTCGCCGACCGGGTCAAGTCCTGGTACCGGCCGCGCCGACGCGAGGCGACCGTCCTGACCGGGCAGCGGCTCGCCGTGAGCCTCCTGCGTGGCAACTGGACGTACTTCCCCTCGATCTGCTGGCGGACCGACACCGTGCGCGAGTACGGGTTCGACGCGTCATTCGACGTCGTGCTCGACCTCGCTCTGCAGCTCGACATCGTGCTCGACGGCGGCGACCTCGTCCTCCTCCCCGAGCACACCTTCTGCTACCGCAGGCACGAGGGCAGCGTCTCTTCGTGGACGGCGCAGGACGGGACCCGTTTCGACGAGGAGCGCGCATTCTTCCTCGACGTCAAGCGACGACTCCGCGCACGCGGCTGGCGGAGCGCCGCGCGGGTGGCTTCTGCGCACGTCTCCAGCCGGCTGAATGCCGCCACCCGGCTCCCGGCGGCCCTCTCCACACGCGACGGTGCCGGCATCCGCTCGCTGCTCACGCACGTCTTCCGCGGCTGGTGACGGCGCCGCCTTCGCCGATTCCGGACACCCCCGACTGCTAGAATCCCTCATCATGCCCACCTCGCTCGCACAGACGCTGATCGTCGTGCCCGCCTTCAACGAGGAGGCCTCCGTCGGTGCCGTCGTCCACGAGATCGCCGAGAAGCTGCCCGGCGTGAGCGTGCTCGTCGTCGATGACGGATCGGCCGACACGACCAGCGTCGTCGCGGCCGAGGCCGGTGCCGAGGTGGCGCGGCTCCCGTTCAACATGGGGGTCGGCGGCGCGATGCGTTTCGGCTTCAAGTACGCGCTGGAGCACGGCTTCAGCAACGTCATCCAGATCGACGCGGACGGCCAGCACGACCCGGGCAACGTCCCCGCACTGCTCGCGGCGCTCGAGAACGCGGACCTGGCGATCGGCGCCCGCTTCGCCGGCGCCGGCGACTACACGGTCCGCGGCCCGCGCAAGTGGGCGATGCGGATGCTGTCGCGAACGCTGAGCCGCACAGCCGGCACCACGCTCAGCGACACCACGTCCGGGTTCAAGGCGAGCGGTCCGCGCGCCGTCGCCCTCTTCGCCCGCAACTACCCTGCGGAGTACCTCGGCGACACCATCGAGGCGCTCGTGATCGCGGCTCGCGCCGGCTGCCGCATCGTGCAGGTGCCGGTGATCATGCGGCCGCGAGCCGCGGGCGTCCCGTCGCACAACCCGCTCAAGGCCGCGACATACCTCGGCCGTGCCTTCCTCGCTCTCGGTTTCGCCCTCTTCCGCCCGATCGCCCCCGCCGAGAGGCAGCTGAACGCGTCGTGAGTCTCACCGCCTACATCCTCGGCATCCTCGCCGCACTGCTCACCCTGGGTGTCGTCATCGAGATGATGCGCCGCAAGAGGATGCGCGAACGGCACGCCATCTGGTGGCTGCTCGCCGGCACGCTGGCGCTCATCATCGGCGTGTTCCCGGGCATCCTGAACTGGACGGCCGAACTCCTGGGTGTCGGGGTCGGCACGAACCTCGTGTTCTTCGTCAGCATCGCCGTGCTGTTCCTGGTCTGCATCCAGGCGAGCGCCGAGCTCACGACCCTCGAGGACAAGACCCGGTCGCTCGCCGAGCAGACGGTGCTGCTGCAGCTGCGCGTCAAAGAGCTCGAACGTCGGCTCGGCGCCGACGACGATCGCGCGTCGGACGCGGGCACGCCTCCCGCGGCCTGACCTCCGACGCGGGGGCACGCTCGCGCTGCGGGCTCAGCTCGCGTCGCGGTGCGGCAGACGGAGGCGCCAGCTCATCCCCTGCGACGCCTTGACCGTGCAGATGACGAGCACCATCCAGCCGGACTCGACCAGGATCGAGCTCTCGAAGACGCTCGTGACCAGCAGCGCGACGAGCACGAGCGGCGCCCAGGCGTAGACCACGCTGCGACGGTTGGAGGCGAGCAGCCAGGAGCGGCTGAACGCCAGCGCGATCAGGGCGACGAAGAGCAGCAGGCCGATCACGCCGACCTGGAGGTAGACGTCGAGGTACGCGTTCAATCCGTCCGAGTGATAGACGCCGGTGTTCGCCTGGATGGCCGTGAACGGGTAGAGGTCCGTCGGCCACGCGCCGATCCATCCCCACCCCACGGTCTGCTGCACCGGGATCAGCTGCCAGATCTGGATCCACAGCTGGTAGCGCACCTGGAAGTCGGAGCGCGCGTTGAGCAGGTCGATCACCCGCGTGCGGTAGATGTAAGCCGTCACGAGTGCCGCGACGGTGAGGATCGCGAGTCCCCACTGGAAGTACGGGCGCTGGTTCGTCGGGGCCTTTCGCAGCAGGTAGAGCGCGAGGGTGGCGAGGCCGACGACCACCGAGACCGCCGCGATGACGGGGGAGTGGGCGAGCAGGATGCACAGCCCGGCGAGCGTGATCGAGTAGGCCGCGACCGGCGGGCGCACCGATCGGGTGCGGAGTTCGACGAGGAACGTCACGAACGCGATCAGGGCCACGATGCTGAGCTGGTTGCGGGTGCCGAACAGCCCCTGGATCGGGCCGCCGAGGGCGATGTTGCCCTGGATGCCGAGGAACCGGATCGGCGCATCCAGCAGCAGTCCGCTCAGCACCTCGAGCGCCAGCGACAGCGTGAGCAGGAAGCGCAGGGCGTCGCCGACGACGCGGACGATCTGGATGGCGTCGCGAACGAGGGCGATGTACACGGCGAGGAAGGCGAAGATCAGCTGGTAGACCACCCCGGTGAGCGTCGCCCACTGGTACTGGCTCCACAGGATGGACGCGGCACACCAACCGACGAACAGCAGGGCCGAGATGGGCAGCAGGCCGTGCCATTCGATCAGCCGCCACTGCGCAGCGAACGACAGGGCCGCGAGCACCACAAGCACTGCCAGAGCGCCGATCAGGCCCGGCCAGCCGATCAGCCCGCGGATGGCGTGCGTCGAGAACCCGGTGATCACCGCCAGCAGGGCGAGCGTCGAGGTGAAACGGGCGGAACCGAGGAACTCGATGGCCGCGGGCGGCACCGGGGTTCGACGGGGCGTTGCCATGCTCACAGACTACGGGGCCGTCAGGTTCGCGGCCCGCTTGGTGGCCACCGAGAGCGCCACGAGGAGAGCCCAGCCGCCTTCGATCAGGATGCGGCTCTCGGCGAAACTCTGAGCGATCAGAGCACCGAGGAGCAGCAGGGGGAGCAGCGTGACCGCGCGGTACGGCTGGTCGTCGACGATCGTGGAGCGGGGGCGGTCCACCGCGAGGAACCAGGCGCGTCCGAACGTGGTGAGGACCAGCAGGATGAAGACGACGAGCCCCACGATCCCTAGCTGCAGCCACACGTCGAGCCAGGCGTTGTGCGCCTGCAGGTATTCGACGCCGTTGCGGGTTGCCAGCCCGTCGAAGGGCTTCACCCACGGCGCCCAGTAGCTGACCCATCCCCACCCGAAGGCCGGGCGTTCCTGGGCCAGACGTGTGACCGCCGCCCAGATGTCGAGACGCCCGGTGAGGTCCTCGCTCTTCCCGAACAGAGCCGGGATGCGCGAGGAGAACAGCGAGACGCCGACGATCACGGCCGCCACCACGACGATCGCCACCAGGTAGACGGGACCCCGTCGTTCGGCGCCGGCACGGCGGCCCCACAGCGCGAACGCCAGCACGACGGCGGTCACCAGCGCGGCGGCGATGACCGTCGCGGAGCGGGTCAGGGCGAGGGTCAGCACCGCCGCGATCAGCCAGCCCAGCGCCGAGCCGTGGCGTGTCGTCCGGTCGGCGACCTGGATGGCGAACACCACGATGGCCAGCAGCGCGATCATGGCGAGCAGGTTGCTGTTGCCGACGATGCCCTGGATCGGGCCGCCGTGGAAGAGCAGGTCGCGGCTCCAGTAGAACGCCTGGGGCAGCTTCCCCTCCGGCACCGCGTACACCGGGGTCAGAGGGAGTACCGGCCGCCGAACGAAGAGGGCGACGACGAGTTCGAAGACCAGCGAGAGGCCCAGGATCCAGCGGAAGGCGTTGCCGAGAGCGCTGAGCAGACCCGGCCAGCCCAGCCGCACGCCGAGGAAGACGCCGGCGAGCGTCGTGACGAGCGTCGAGACGACGCCGAGCGCGCTCGCCCCCGGGTACGCCGACCAGGCGATGGATGCGATCGCCAGAACCAGGAACAGCACGAGCGTCTTCGGCGTGGTCCGCCAGTGGAAGCGCGGCCGCGACCGCACGATGAGCGCCGCGCTGCCGACGGCGAGCACTCCGGCGAGGACGAAGTACCCCGGCCAGCTGATCGTGTTGCGCCAGAAGTCGCCGGCGAACAGGGTGAACAGCACGAGCGCGGCGAACGCGTTCTCCGCCGTGCCGGTCGCGGTGCGCGCGACGGCGATGCGAGCGGGGAGCGTGGCGCGGGGCGATGTCACCTGGGAAGGATAGCCGACCGCGCCACGCGATCCCGTCGGCGGCTCAGGAGTTCGGGTGCGCGACGAACACCGTGCCGTGACCGCTGGCCGTGAGCTCGGTCTCGTCGACGACGACCGCCGACTCGCCGCGGGCGAGCGTCACCGTGTCGTTCGCGCCGCTCAGCTCCACCTCTCCGTCGGTGACGAGGGCGATGGCGGTGCCGGGGAGGCGGACCGTCATGGGTCCTCCGTCGTCGACGACGATGTGCTCCAGGGCGAAGTCGGGCACATCCGGCCGGAAGGTCTCCACCCCGGCGGCGGGGTGCTCCGCGGCGAGCGGAGTGGCCTCGATCGGCGTGAAGTCGAGCACGCTCACCAGCTCGGGCACGTCGATGCGCTTGCGGGTCAGTCCGCCACGGAGAACGTTGTCGGACGCCGCCATCAGCTCGATGCCGAGACCGCGGAGGTAGGCGTGGATGTTGCCCGCGGGCAGGTAGAGCACCTGGCCCGGGCGCAGGGTCGCACGGTTGAGCAGCAGGGCGAGGACGATCCCGGGGTCGCCCGGGAAGGCCTCGTCGAGCATCCTCACCGTGTCGGCGTCGCGGTCGTCCGGCAGGGCGCGCGCCGCTCGGACCACCTCCGCGACGAGCAGGTCGACCTCCGGGTCCTCGCCGAGCAGCCATTCGGTCGCCCGCCGCAGCACGGCGCCGGGCTCGCCGACGAGTGTGCGGGCGAATCCGGCGAGCACCGCGCCGCCGGGGGTGGCGGCCGCGAGGCGCTCGAAAGCCTGGCGCGACTCGTCCGGGTCACGGAACCCGCACAGGGCCTCGAAGGGATCGCTCAGCGCGAAGATGAGCTCCGGCTTGTGGAACGGGTCCTTGTAATTGCGCTCAGGAGAGTCGGGCGCGAGCCCTGCCGCGTTCTCCCGCTCGAAACCGGCACGGGCCTGCTCCGGCGAGGGATGCGCCTGCAGCGACAGCGGCCCTGCAGCGGCCAGCACCTTCAGCAGGTACGGGAGGTCGCTCGTGCGCTCCCAGGCGGCCAGATCGTGCGCGCCGCCGGCGAGTGCCGGGTCGAGCACCCGGGCGGGGGAGCCGGGATGCGCACCGAGCCACAGCTCCGCCTCCGGTCCGCCGCTCGGCTCCGTGCCGAGGAGGCCCGCGATCGCGGTCGTGGAGCCCCACGCGTAGTCGCGTGGGGTGTTGCCGATGCGCACAAACATCCGTCGCCATCCCTTTCGTTCCGTTGGACCAAACTACCAATCGCTTTGTCCGCGCCGCGCGCGTTCCTTAGGCTGACGGCGGCCCGACCATCCCTGTGGACGCAATGGAGCAGACATGCCCTTCGAGACCATCGCCGGCGACTTCTACGGCTTCGAGAACCTCCTCTCCGACCGCGAGAAGGACTTCATCACCACGCTGCGCGCGCAGCTGGAGTCCGAGGTGAAGCCGATCGTCAACGAGTACTGGGAGAAGGCGGAGTTCCCGCACCAGATCATCGACGTGCTGCACAGGAACGGCACCATCGGACTCGGATTCCCGGAGACCGCTCCGTTCGAGAACTCCGCGGTGTTCCGCGGCTGGGTCGCACTGGAGTTGGCACGGGTCGACGCCTCGGTGAGCACCTACGTCGGCGTGCAGAATGGTCTCGCCCTCGGCGCGATCGGCGTCTGCGGCTCGGACGAGCAGCGCGCCGAGTGGCTGCCGAAGCTGGCGAGCGGCGAGGTGCTCGGCGCCTTCGGCCTCACGGAGCCGACCTCCGGCTCCGACTCCGCGCAGGGCCTCAAGACCGTGGCGACCCGCGACGGCGACAACTGGGTGCTGAACGGCTCCAAGCGCTGGATCGGCAACGCCACGTTCAGCGACATCACCGTGATCTGGGCGAAGAGCGCGGAGGACGGCCAGGTCAAGGGCTTCATCGTCCCCACCTCGACCCCGGGCTACACGGCCACGAAGATCGAGGGGAAGCAGTCCCTGCGGATCGTGCAGAACGCCGACATCACGCTCGAGAACGTCGTCGTCCCCGAGTCGCTCCGCCTGCAGAACGCGAACAGCTTCAAGGACACCGCCCGGGTGCTCCGCCTCACCCGCGCCGAGGTCGCCTGGGCGGCCGTGGGTGTCGCGGTCGGCGCCTACGAGGCCGCCCTGCGCTACACGAAGGAGCGCGTCCAGTTCGGCAAGCCGATCGCCTCCCACCAGCTCATCCAGGACCTCCTGGTCAAGTCGATCGGCAACATCACGGCCTCGATCGGCCTGTGCACCCGCGTGTCGCAGAT
Source organism: Cryocola sp. 340MFSha3.1 (assembly GCF_000383315.1). Lineage (NCBI taxonomy): Bacteria > Bacillati > Actinomycetota > Actinomycetes > Micrococcales > Microbacteriaceae > Cryocola > Cryocola sp. 340MFSha3.1. Next base: position 1,094,746 of record NZ_KB911087.1, on the reverse strand, counting down.
GCTCGACGACGGCGAGCAGCGCGACGAGCACTCGGCCCTGGCGAAGGCCTTCGCGACGGCGCGGATGCGCGAGACGGTCGCCTGGTGCCGCGAGGCCCTCGGCGGAAACGGCATCGTGCTCGACTACGACGTCGCCCGCTTCTTCGCGGATGCCGAAGCCCTCTACTCCTACGAGGGCACGCGCGAGATGAACACGCTCATCGTCGGCCGCGCGATCACGGGGCAAGCGGCGTTCGTGTGAGCTCCTCGGCGGCTGCTGTCCTCAATCAGCGGCCGGGGCGCTCGGCTCGCTAGTCTCGCTCAGACACATTGACGAGACTTCGCGCGACCCTGTGACAAGGGCTCGCGGGTGGAGCACGAGAGAGCCGGTGGCATGGGCCTGATCTACGATTCTGTCGATTCGAGCGGCATGATGACGGCCCTCTCCGCGAATCTGTCGGCTGCTCGGTCGATGGTGGAAGACACGGAGAACGCCTGTCACCGTCTGGTGGGCGCTCTGGGCACCGGCGAGCTGTCCGGGAAAGGCTATGCGGCAGTCGGATCGTTGTTCTCTCAGGCCATTGTGCCGACTCTGACGACGACACAGGGTCAGCTGACATCCCTCCAGAAGGACCTCGAGACCTACCGGTGGGAAGACTCGAAGGTCAGCCGTTTCGGTGTGCTCAAGGAGGACGAGCTGACGGCGCAGCTGACAGCGACGAAGGCGCAGCGGGATGCGACGGAAAGCCTCGTCGAGCTCAACAGCGAGGCAGCGACTGCGCTGGCCGCTGTGCCTGCATTGGGCGAGGCGTTGGGGGTGGCGAATCGCCGGTTGGAACTTGCGCTGGGGCAGCTGGGGAACGACATCCGAGACCTGGAAGACCGGCTGCTCGCTTTGCGGGCCTTCGACGCTGCGACCAGAAGGCTCTTCCAGAACGACCTGGTCGACACCGAGTCGCGCCGGCGGTCGCCACGCGGCGCCAGGGTAGGAAGTCCGCAGAACGGAAGCGTCCAGCCGGCGTCTCTGGTCGCGCCCGCACCGGGGGCCAGCGCCCAGCAGATCGCGCAGTGGCTGATCACCGGGGCTTACAGTATCGGCGCGCTCACTACAGCTTGCGGCGGAGCGGCCGTCATGGCCGCAATCACCCTCATCACGATGACCGGTTCCACGAGCGGATCTCGGTTCTACACGCCGGAAGAGCGAGTCCGGCGTGCGCGGCTGGACATCTACTACCGCACGCACAACCTGGACGGCAGTGTGCGGCAGCACATCGGGCCGATCTCGCCGTTTGACCAGTACCTCAACGAGTCGCCAACGTTCGAGGACGTTGGCGCGATCATCAAGGAGAAAACCCGAAAAGGCAAGAACTCCGGCGTACGAGAAGTGGACACCCCCGAGGAAGTCCGCGACGTGTACGACGAAATCACTAGCGGCAGCGAACCCGTCGAGGACGTCGGCACTTACAAAGGCGAGAAGCGCAGGCTTCCCGACGGCACGGAGATCGGAATCCGAGACGAAAGCAAGTCGGGCGGCCTCACCATCGATATCAAGTCGCCCAAAGGCCCGGAAATCAAAGTGCACTTGCCGAAGGGATGGGGAAAGTGAAGATCGAGCCGGACACTTTGGAACATCTGGTCCTCTACCTGGCCGAAGACGATTGGTTGCCAATCGGTAACGCCAGCGCCCACGCAGCCGACTTCGAATCGGACATCCCGAAGAGGAAAGCTCGCCTCCTGGCGGTGATAAGTGCCTTGGCGGCGGAAGGCTACATCCGCATTGGTGATCTGGAGTATCGAAATCCGGCGACGAAGACCGGCCTTCACTGGGTGGGGTGGCCGGGCACCTTGGCCGGCAAGATGGAACGCCTCGAGAAGGTCTATACGCCAGAGGTGAAGGACGACAAGGACTGGTACTACGGGTGCTGGCTCGATCTCACCGACGCTGGTGAACAGGTGGTCCAGGCGCTCCCTGCGCCCGATGCCCGCTTTTTCGAGGGTCTCATCTAGCCGTGCCCGGAACGGTGAATGACCGGCTTGAGCATCTCTCTCAGGTGTACACGCCGGAACAGGACTCGAACGCGTGGGGTTGGTCCTGCGTGCTGGAGATCACCGACGAGGGGCGCCAGGCGGAGGCGCTGCTCCCAGAGCTCGATGAGCGGTTTAGAGAATGGTGAGCAATGAGAATGCAGGTTTCGCGACATCGGGCGGCCTGATCGTCGAACTGGACGGATTGGCACATTTGGTGCTTCATCAGGCAGACGATGACTGGCTTGAGATAGGCAATCCGAACTACTACGCGGGCTTCTTTGAGCATGACCTGGAATGCCGAAGCGTGCTGGTCCTCAGTGTCGTCCGCGCGCTCGCCGAAGCTGGCTACCTCAGGATCGGCGAACTGATCCGGGATTCCGACCACCTTGAGAACAGCGGCTGGGTGGAGTGGACAGGAACACTCGACGAACAGATGGATCGCCTGGCCGAGGTGTACAAGCCTGACGGTCCCGAGGATGACTGGTACTGGGCATGCTGGCTCCAGATCACCGACGCTGGACGCGCGGTTGTCGAAGCTATCCCGAATCCGGCTGGCCGCTTCTTTCGAAAGTTGTAGGACAGGACGAACGCCCCTGATTGTCTGGATAGGAACCTCGCGGGCAGCGCTCATTGCGATGGAGCGAGCGGATGTCCTCAATGAGCGGTAAGCCTTGGGGATGCCTAGCCTCGTGTGAGCTCCTCGGCGGCCTCCAGCCGCATCGTCAGCCGGTGGGCGAACAGCAGAGGGATGACTCCGAAGACCCCGAACGACATGTCGATCAGCTGCCAGCCGATCGGGATGCCTCGCACAGCGCCCGCGATCAACGCGAGCGGGATGACGCCGGCGCAGGCGATCATCCCGAACCGGATGACCCAGATGTTGCGGACGGGATCGATCAGGGGTCCGATGAACGCCACCGCGATGACGAGGTGCGCGAACGCGAGCCAGTCCGTCCCGTAGGCGAGGAACGGGTAGCGCGTCCCAGTGTCGGTGAGCGCATCGCGGACGCGGTCCACCCAGTGGACGAGGTCGGGCAGCAGCGCGGGCGCCGAAGTGGAGTGCAGGGCCTGCGACGCCCAACGGAGCTCCGCCTCCAGCGGAAACGCGGTCAGTCCGCTGAGGACGAGTCCGACGACGAAGACGACGAGCCAGACCCGGACGGCCGTGATGGTGCGCATGCTCCGACCGTAGGACGGGGCGGGCCCCCGTCGCGTCCGTCGAGCGGACGATAGTCTGGCGGCATCCCGTTGACGAACGATCAGGAGGACCGCCGTGGCGTGGTTGGTGACCGGAGGCGCAGGCTACATCGGAGCGCACGTCGTGCGGGCGTTCCGCGACGAGGGGATCGACGTTGTCGTCGTCGACGACCTGTCCAGCGGTCACGAGGAGTTCGTGCCGGCGGATGTGCCGTTCTACCGGGGCACCATCCTCGACGGCGAGCTGCTGTCGCGCATCTTCACCGAGAACACGGTCTCCGGCGTCGTGCACGTCGCCGGCTTCAAGTACGCCGGTGTGTCCGTTCAGCGGCCGCTGCACACGTACGAGCAGAACGTGACCGCCACTGCCGTGCTGCTCGCGGCGATGCAGGATGCGGGCGTCGACGCCATCGTGTTCAGCTCGTCCGCCGCGGTGTACGGCACGCCGGATGTCGACATCGTCACCGAGACGACGCCCAAGAATCCCGAGTCGCCCTACGGCGAGTCGAAGCTGATCGGCGAGTGGCTGCTGCGCGACCAGGGCGTCGCCGCGGGCCTCCGCCACACCTCCCTGCGCTACTTCAACGTGGTCGGGTCGGGTGACCCGGCGCTGCGCGACACCAGCCCGCACAACCTGTTCCCACTCGTCTTCGACGCCCTGGTCGCCGGCCGCACCCCTCGCATCAACGGGAACGACTACCCGACCCCCGACGGCACCTGCGTCCGTGACTACATCCACGTCGCCGACCTGGCGGTCTCGCACGTCGCGGCCGCGAAGCGCCTCGACGCCGGCGAGGCGATCGAGCCCGTCTACAACCTGGGCAGCGGCGACGGCGTCTCCGTCGGCCAGATCATGTCGACGGTGGCCGAGGTGACCGGAATCGCCTTCACCCCAGAAGTGGGGCCTCGACGCGCAGGGGATCCCGCGAGGATCGTGGCATCGGGAGAGCTCGCAGCGCGCGATCTCGACTGGAGGATGCGTCACTCGCTCGAGGACATGGTGCGCAGCGCCTGGGAAGCACGCCAGGCGGCGTCCTGACACCGTTCCCGACAGGCCCGGTCGACCGGGCGTGTCGGGATTGTTGTCGTTCTCCGGCGCGTCGCGAACTCTCGACCTGCGGTCAAGGCTTTACGATTCGCGACTTGACGTGAGCGAATGACAACGGTGTAATTAGGGCAACGCGGGAATCTCGTGTTTCAGCAGTTCATGGGTGGGGAGACCGATATGCCAGTTCCTGAATATCGTTCTGGGGTACCCGACGACTGGTTCATCGACCCGGTCCGCCTCGGGGTCCCGGGCGTCCGACCGGCGGAGGTCGAAGAAGACAACCCGCTGGCCTGGCAGACCGACGCTCTGTGCGCTCAGACCGATCCGGAGGCGTTCTTCCCCGAGAAGGGCGGCTCGACCCGCGACGCGAAGCGCATCTGCACCTCGTGCGAGGTGCGGTCGCAGTGCCTCGAATACGCTCTCGCCAACGACGAGCGGTTCGGGATCTGGGGCGGCCTCTCCGAGCGCGAGCGCCGCAAGCTCCGCAAGCGCGCCGGCTGACTCGTTCGCTGAAACCGCGCCGCGCCCGACCCAAAGACGGGATCGGCGCGAGCCCGACCTAGGCTGACTGGCGATGTATCCGAGAGTCACCGCCATCGTCGTCGCCCACAGCGGCGGCCCCCGCCTGCAGCGCACTCTCGACGCCCTCGCGGAGCAGACCCGTCGACCGGACGCCGTGATCGCCGTCGACTGTGCGACCTCCGACGACGCCGCTCGTCTGCTCTCGGAAGCCCAGCCCACCCAGCTGCTCAACGTCCCCGAGAAGCTCTCGTTCGGCGCCGCGGTCGCGACGGCCGTGCGTGTCCTCCCTCCCGCTTCCGACTCGGGCCAGCTGCTCTGGCTCCTGGCTCAGGACACCGCTCCGGAGCCGGAGGCATTGGAGGCGCTTCTTGCGGCGCTCGAGGTGTCTCCCTCGGTCGCCGTGGTGGGCCCGAAGCTGGTCGACTGGGACGACCCGGCTCTGATCCGCGAGTTCGGCGAGGCGATGACCCCGTTCGGCGCCTCCGTGCCGCTGGTCGAGAACGAGCTCGACCAGGCCCAGCACGACGGCCTGAGCGATGTCCTCGCCGTGTCGAGCGCCGGGATGCTCGTTCGCCAGGCGCTCTGGGAGCGGCTGGAGGGCTTCGACCCCGCGCTCCCGACCGTCGACGACGGCCTCGACTTCTGCACGCGGGCGCGCCTGGCCGGATTCCGCGTCACTCTGGTTGCTCAGGCGCGCATCGCCATCGCGGGCGACGGCGTCGCCGGGCCGAATCTCTCGTCGAAGTGGACGGTGCGCCGTCGTCTCTCGGGCGAGCGGCGCCGCGCGCAGCTGCATCGCCGGATGGTGTACGCCCCCGGATGGGCTGTCCCGCTGCATTGGCTGACCCTGGTGCCGCTCGGCATCCTGCGCGGGCTCCTCCGGCTTCTGCGCAAGGAGCCGGGCTCGGTGGGCGGTGAGCTCGGGGCTGCGTTCCGTGTCGCCTTCTCCGGCCTCGCGGTGAGCAGCGCCCGGCGGCGGCTCGCAGCCGCGCGTGAGGTGAGCTGGGCCGCAGTCGCCCCTCTGCGCATCCCGTTCGCCGAGGTGCGCCGCGCCCGCGCGCTGAAACGCGAAGCGGCGATGGTCCGCCAGCAGGGAGAGAAGCAGGACCTCGACTTCTTCGGAACCGGCGGGGGATGGGCGGTGCTCGCCGCGCTCCTGGTCGGCGTCGCCCTGTTCTTCCCCCTCATCGGCTCCGGTGCCCTCTCCGGCGGCGGACTCCTGCCGCTCGATTCGTCGGTCGGCCAGCTCTGGGCGGACCTCGGCTACGGGTGGCGCGACACGAGCCTCGGGTTCGTCGGCGCCGCGGACCCGTTCTCCGCGGTGCTCGCGGTCCTGGGGACCCTCACGTTCTGGCAGCCGTCGCAGTCGCTCGTGCTGCTCTGGGTCCTCGCCGTGCCGCTCGCGGCGCTCGGCGCGTGGCTCGCGGCCGCACGGCTGACGACCCGGGCGACGCTACGTGCGTTCGCCGCGCTCGCCTACGCCTTGGCACCGACCTTGCTGGTGGCTCTGCAGGGCGGGCGCCCGTCGGCGGTGCTCGCGCACATCCTGCTGCCGTGGTTGTTCTTCGCCGGCCTCGCCGCCCGCCGGTCCTGGGCGGCCAGCGCCACCACGGCCCTGCTCGCCGCCGCGACAGCGGCGTGCGCCCCGATCCTCATCCCGGCACTCGGCATCGCGTGGATCGCAGCCCTGGTCTTCGCCGGCCGTCGCGCCGCGCGGATCGCGTTCATCCCGCTGCCCGCCCTCGTGCTGTTCGCTCCGCTCGTGGTGCAGCAGGGAGCACGGGGGGCCTGGCTCTCGATCTTCGCCGACCCGGGCGTCCCGCTGGACGCACGGCAGACGCCGGCGTGGCAGCTCGCGCTCGGATTCCCGGACGGCACCCTCGGCGGCTGGCATGCTCTCGCCACCGCCCTGCAGCTGCCGACAGCGTCGGCCAACCTGATCGTCCCGATCCTGCTGGCGCCGCTCGGCGTGCTGGCGATCCTCGCTCTCTTCCTGCGGGGCACGGTCCGGGCGATCGTCGCCCTCCTGGTCGCACTCGTGGGCTTCCTGACCGCCGTCGCCGCCCTCCACGTCCAGGTCGCGGTCTCCGGTGGCACTGTCGTCCCGATCTGGCCGGGCACGGCGGTGAGCCTCTACTGGCTCGGGCTCATCGGCGCCGCCGTCCTCGCGTTGTCCGCCATCGGACGCGCCGCCGTCTATCCGGCCTGGGTCGCGATCGTGACGCTCGCGATCGCCGTCGTGCCGGTCGGGATCGTCAGCCTCACCGGTCACGCCGACGTCGCGGAGAGCGACGGCCGCACGATGCCCGCGGTCGTTACGGCCAAGGCGGCCACGCAGCCGCGCACCGGGACGCTGCGCATCATCCCGCAGGGCGAGGGCGGCATCCGCGCCGAGATCGTGCGGGGCAGCGGTCAGACCCTCGACGACCAGTCGACGCTCGCGGACACGCAGCGCACCCTCACGGCCGACCAGCGCGCTCTGGCACAGCTGGCAGGCAACCTCTCCTCCCGCAGCGGATACGACGCCTCGGCAGAGCTGAAACGCCTCGGCATCGACTTCGTGCTGCTGACGCCTCCGCAGACCGCTCTGCCGGGGCAGGATGCCGCAGCAGGCGACGCCACACGCACGCGCGCCGCCGTGGCGATGGATGCGAACCCGCTTCTCGCGCCGGTGGGCGTCACCTCCACTGGCCGGCTCTGGGCGTTCGATCGCGGAACGTCCGATGTCCCCGCCGCCGCGCAAATCCCCGCGGACGCCGGAGGTATCTGGCGCGTCATCGTGCTTCTCGTGCAGGGCATCGTCATCGGCCTCACGGTGCTGATGGCCATCCCGACCACCCGGTCCGCGGACCGCATCTCCGAGCTCTCCGCCCGCCGGCCCGACCGTCGACGCCGCGAGGAGGCCGCTGTCGAGCCCGACGACGAGCCGGAGAAGCCGGCCGCCGCCGACAGCGTGGCGGACGAGAGCCTGGAGGAGTACGAGGCCGAGCCCGACGACGAGGCGATCGTGGAGTCCGCCGAGGAGGAGGACGTGCCCGAGGTCGAGCCGGTAGCGGACGGCGAGCCGGTCGCGGAGGTCGAGCCGGTCGCGGACAGCGAGCCGGTCGCGCAGAACGAGCCGGTCGCGGAGCCTGAGCCCGAGCTGCCGCCCGCGTCGGACGGGGATCCGGAACCGAGCAACGATGAGGCCGTGGACATGGGTAGCGACGACACCGATCGCCCCTTCGAGCGCGAGACGGAGCGTGTGACGACGCCGCCGTCGCCGACGACGCTCGAAGACGGACTGGAGGAGACCATCATCCGACCCCGACGCAGCTTCGAGGGAGGCGACCGTGGCTGACCGCAGAGGCATCGCCCGCATCGGTGCACGCGCCGTCGGCGGCTTGGTGGGCGTCGGCATCGCCGTCGTGGCGGTCGCCGGAGCCACCCTGCTCCCCCTTCCCGACTTCGCGATCGGAGCGCCCACCCAGGTCGTGACGCCCGTCCCCGCGGATCAGCAGCGCATCTGCCCCGGGCCGCTGCTCCAGCTGGCGGCCGACGCGGGAGAGGCCACCCGTCCGAGCGCGGTCGGCGCCCCGACCTACACCTCCCACGCGGAGGGCGCGGAGGTGCGCACGAGCACCCTGAAGCCGGACGCCGACACGTCCTCGTCGGACGAGTCGCCGCTGGTGGCGACCGTCTCCACTCCGCAGGGCGCCACGAAGCCGCCGCTGTTCGCCGCCGCCCAGTCCCAGACGGCCGCCGCGGACGACCTCTTCGGGCTGGCCGCCGCTGCGTGCGCCGAGCCGAGCGCCGACACCTGGCTCGCCGCCGGCTCGACCTCCCTCGGCCAGACGAGCCTCGTACTGCTGTCGAATGCGAGCGAGGTCGACGCGACGGTCGACCTGACGCTGTACACCGAGACCGGCCCGGTCAGCGCACCGGGCGCCGCCGGCATCCTGGTCCCGGCCGGATCCCAGAAGGTCGTCCCGCTCGCCGGGCTCGTGCCGTCGGCCGCGGCTCCGGTCGTCCGTGTGCAGACGACCGGCGGCGAGGTCGCCGCATCGCTCCAGCAGAGCTTCGAGCAGGGCATCCAGCCGCGCGGAGCCGAGCTCGCCGGGCCGACCGGCGCCCCGGCACGCCAGCAGATCATCCCAGGGGTCACGATCGCCTCGATGGCGGCGGTCCAGGCGGAGCAGTCGGCGGAGGGCGTCGGATTCACCTACCCGGTCGTCCGCCTCCTCGTTCCCGGCGACACCGACGCCCAGATCACGATCGGCGCCGTCGGCGAGGCCGGCACGGCAGCGGGCGACTCGTACGCGACCACCGTCAAGGCGGGAACAGTCGCCGAGGTCCCGCTCGACCACCTCAAGGACGGCAACTACACGGTCACCGTGAACGCGAACGTCCCCGTCGTCGCCGCGGTCCGGACCTCGGTCATCGGGACCAGGACGCGCGACTTCACCTGGTTCTCGTCGGCCCAGCCGCTCCAGAGGGATCTGCTCGCAACCGTCCCGAAGGACGGCGCTGCCACCTTCCACTTCGCGAACGCCGGCGAGGCCGATAAGACGGTGACGGTGCAGGGGCTGGCGCCCGGCAGCAAGCCCGCCACACTGACGGTCCCCGCGGAGGGAGGCGCGCTGTTGCGCGTCGCCCCGGACAGCTACCGCGTCACGGGCGCGGACGGCCTGCGCGGCAGCATCAGCTTCGCCGCGGACGGTCGCGCGAGCAGCTTCGCGCTCACTCCGCCCGGTCCGCTCGCCGCACCTATCACGGTCTACCCGAACTGACCGGAGGGGCAGATCGCCCCTCGCCGATCAGACGCGCCGGATCAGAAGTGCCGGTAGCGGTCGGGGGCGAGGTCCCACGGGTCCTTGCCGAGCAGCTCGGCGACCGCGCGGAAGACGCATCCCTCGATGTACATGCGCCGGTGCAGCTCGTCGTCGTGGTGCAGCTTGGTCAGGCGCTGGATGGGCACCCGGTAGAGCACGATGCGCCGGTGGGCCGCATCCACCCGCCAGCGGTCGACGCCGTCGGCGCCCGAGTTGCCGATCGGAGTCGCAGCCACCTCGAAGTGCACGTTCGCCAGCTCCTCCGGCCAGACGCCCTTGAGATAGTCGGCGGTGGATGCGACGGTCATGTCGAAGAAGTCGATCCGGTTCTGCAGCATCGGCAGGTGCGGGCCGGTCACCGGACCCCGCGCGCCTCGGCCGTGCCTGCTCCGCCAGCGGCTGGTCGCCGGGGTCTGACTGCTGGTGCGGCGGTTGCGGGGCATGTCGCCATCCTACGTCGGCCGCCGTCGGGTAGTCTGAGCCCGATGTTGAGCCGTCCCTGTTCCCGTGTCGCGTGTCCTCGCGATGCCGTTCAGACGCTCACCTACGTCTACGCCGACTCGATGGCCGTGCTCGGACCGCTGAGCCTGAAGCACGAGCCGCACTCGTACGACCTGTGCGCCATCCACGCCGAGCGGCTGTCCGCGCCGCAGGGCTGGCAGATCGTCCGGCACGTCAGCGTCGCCGACGCCTGACTCCGGCCCCCGGCTCCGGCATCCGAGGCGGCCGTCGCGATAGGTTAGGGCCATGAGCATCACCGACCCGCGTCTGCAGTCCGTCGTCAAGACCTACGACATCCGTGGACTGGTCGGGAAGGACCTCACGGAGGAGGTCGTCGAGGCCATCGCCGCGGCGTTCGTGGACGAGGTCCAGGCCGCGGGGACCGACGTCATCGTCGGCCACGACATGCGCGACTCCTCTCCGGCTTTCGCCGCCGCCTTCGCCCGCGGCGCGCAGGAGCGCGGTGCCGACGTCGTGTCGATCGGGCTGTGCTCCACCGACGAGTCGTACTTCGCCTCCGGCTACCTGCAGGCGCCTGCCGCGATGTTCACCGCGAGCCACAACCCCGCGACCTACAACGGCATCAAGCTCTCCCGTGCCGGCGCCCAGGGCCTCAGCATGGACACCGGCCTCGGCGCGGTGCGCGACCGCGCCGCCGAGTACCTGCACGACGGGATCCCGGCCGTCGACCGCCCGGGGACCTTCCGCGAGGAGGATGTGCTCGAGCGCTACGCCGCGTACCTGCGCTCGCTCGTCGACCTGAGCGGCATCCGGCCGATCACGGTCGTCGTCGACGCGGGCAACGGGATGGGCGGCCTGACCGTTCCGGCCGTGCTCGGAGAGGCCGCCGGGCTCCCTGCGCTGCCCATCACCGTCATCCCGCTGTACTTCGAGCTCGACGGGACGTTCCCCAACCACGAGGCCAACCCGCTGGAGCCGAAGAACATCGTCGACCTGCAGCGCGCGGTCGTCGAGCACGGCGCCGACCTCGGTCTCGCCTTCGACGGCGACGCCGATCGCTGCTTCGTCGTGGACGAGCGCGGTTCGGCCGTCACGCCGTCCGCCGTGGCCGCAATCGTCGCCCTGCGGGAGATCGCGCGGGCACGAGCGGAGGATCCGGACGCGGAGATCACCGTCATCCACAACCTCATCACGTCGAACATCGTCCCCGAGACGATCGAGGCCGCGGGGGCTGTTCCGCTGCGGACCCGCGTCGGCCACACCCTGATCAAGGATGCGATGCGCCGCTCCGGCGCCGTGTTCGGCGGCGAGCACTCGGCGCACTACTACTTCCGCGACTTCTGGAGCGCCGACAACGGGATGCTCGCGGCAATGCACCTCCTCGCCGAGTTCGGCGCGCAGGACCGCCCGCTGTCCGAGCTGTCCGCCCGGTACACGCCGTACGCGATGTCGGGGGAGATCAACTCGACCGTCGCCGACGTGCCCGCCGCCTTCACACGCATCGTGGAGGCGTTCACGCCGCGCGCCGACTTCGACGAGCTCGACGGGCTCACGGTCACCGGCCGGGTCGGGCAGGACGAGCCGTTCTGGTGGTTCTCGGTGCGCCCGTCCAACACCGAGCCGCTCCTCCGACTGAACGTCGAGGCGGCCGACCAGGCGACGATGGCGCGCATCCGCGACGAGGTGCTCGCGCTCATCCGCGCCTGAGCGTCATCCCCGGGACGCAGCGGGGAGGGCATGCCACAATAGAGGCCATGCCTGCTAGTGCCACCACCGCCCTGCCGTTCAAGGTCGCCGACCTCTCCCTCGCCGCCGCCGGGCGGCACCAGATCCGGCTCGCCGAGAATGAGATGCCCGGGCTGATGGCCCTCCGCGCCGAGTTCGGCGACGCGAAGCCGCTCGCCGGTGCGCGCATCGCCGGCTCCCTGCACATGACGGTGCAGACCGCCGTGCTGATCGAGACCCTGGTCGCGCTCGGCGCCCGGGTGCGCTGGGCCAGCTGCAACATCTTCTCCACGCAGGACGAGGCGGCCGCCGCGATCGCCGTCGGTCCGACCGGCACCCCCGAGGCGCCCGCGGGCATCCCCGTGTTCGCCTGGAAGGGCGAGACGCTGGAGGAGTACTGGTGGTGCACCCAGCAGATCTTCGACTGGTCGACGGAGGCCGCCGCCGACGGAGCCGACTACCTCGGCCCGAACCTGATCCTCGACGACGGCGGCGACGCGACCCTGCTCGTCCACAAGGGTCGCGAGTTCGAGCTCGCGGGAGCCGTACCGGAGGACGCCGCGTCCGACAGCCACGAGTACCGTGTCATCCTGGCGGCTCTGCGCGAGTCGCTCGCCGCTTCCACCGACCGCTGGACCCGCATCGCCGCCGACATCCTCGGCGTCACCGAGGAGACCACCACGGGCGTGCACCGCCTGTACGAGCTGGCCAAGGAAGGCCAGCTTCTGTTCCCGGCGATCAACGTCAACGACTCGGTCACCAAGAGCAAGTTCGACAACAAGTACGGCATCCGCCACTCCCTCCCGGACGGCCTGAACCGCGCGACCGACGTCCTCATCGGCGGCAAGGTCGCGTTCGTCGCCGGCTACGGCGACGTGGGCAAGGGCGCGGCGGAAGCGCTCCGCGGCCAGGGCGCCCGCGTCATCGTCAGCGAGGTCGACCCGATCAACGCGCTGCAGGCGGCGATGGACGGCTACCAGGTCGCGCGGCTCGAGTCGGTGATCGACCAGGTCGACATCCTCATCACCGGGACGGGCAACGTCAACGTGGTCACCCTCGACCACCTGCTCGGCCTCAAGCACCTCGCCATCGTCGCCAACGTCGGCCACTTCGACAACGAGATCGACATGGCGTCGCTGGAGGCGCTGCCCGGTGCCGAGAAGGTGGAGATCAAGCCCCAGGTGCACGAGTGGCGCCTGCCGACCGGTCGCAGCATCCTGGTGCTCTCGGAGGGTCGTCTGATGAACCTCGGGAACGCCACCGGTCACCCCAGCTTCGTCATGAGCAACTCGTTCACCAACCAGGTGCTCGCACAGCTCGAGCTGTACGTGTCGCCGGAGAACTACCCCATCGGCGTGTACGTGCTCCCCAAGCACCTCGACGAGAAGGTCGCGCGCTTGCACCTCGACGCCCTCGGTGTCGAGCTGACGACGCTCACCGACGAGCAGGCCGCCTACATCGGCGTCCCGGTCGACGGTCCCTACAAGGTCGACCACTACCGCTACTGATGGCCCTCCACTTCGCCGACCGGGAGCTCCCCGGCGGCCTGATCCTCCGGGTGCGGAGAGAGCAGGACGCCGGGGCGCTCGCCGCCGCCTACCAGCGCAATCGCGGGCACCTGGCCCCGTGGGATCCGACCCGCACGGAGGACTTCTTCACGGAGGCCGGGCAGCTCGCCCAGACCCGTGAACTCCTGGCGCTGCGCGACGTGGATGCGGCCCTTCCTCTGGTGATCGCCGACGGCGACCAGATCGCCGGCGGTGTCACGCTCAGCCACCTCGTCCGCGGCGCGTTCCAGTCGGCGAACGTCGGCTACTGGCTCGACCGCGACCACGTGGGCCGAGGGCTCGCCTCTGCGGCGCTCGGTGCGCTCATCGATGCGGCGCGGGACGAGTACGGCCTGCACCGCATCCAGGCGGCGACGCTGCTCGCCAACCACGCCTCGCAGTCCGTCCTGACCCGCGCCGGATTCGAGCGGATCGGGGTCGCCCCGAACTACCTCAAGATCGCGGGCCGCTGGCAGGACCACGTCCTGTTCCAGCGCATCCTGCACGACTGAGCGCGCTCGCGCGTCACTCGGCCGCCGGCAGCTCCGCGAAGGCCCGCACGGGGAACGTACCGAACCCTTCGACCGCGGGCGGCGCCGCCGTGAACAGGGCTCCGCGCTCCGGAAGCGCGCCGAGCCCGGTGAGGTGCTCGACGACGTGGATGCGCGCGGCGAGCAGGATGCTGTGCGCCGGCCGGCTGCCGCCCGACTCCGTGTCGTCGATGTTGAGCGAATCGATGCCGACGAGCGCGACCCCGGCATCGGCGAGCAACCGCGCGCCCTCCTCGGTGAGGAAGGGCGCGCCGGCGGCGTACGCGGGCGTCCCGAAGTGCGCATCCCAGCCGGTGTGCAGCAGCACCGCCGAGCCTGGCGCCGCGCGACCCTCCAGCGCGGACGCCGGGATGCCGCGTTCCTCCCGCCCGGTCAGGTGGACGACCTCCGCCGGCAGACCGACGAGCGTGTCGAGGTCGAGGCCGGCGAGATCCGAGCCGTCCGCATAGCGGTGGAAGGGGCTGTCCAGGTAGGTGCCCGTGTTGCCGATCATGGTGATGACATCCATCGCGAACTCGGTCCCCGCGGCGTACACGGACCGGGACGCCTCGCGCGTCAGGTGCGGCTGGATCGTCGGCGCCGGCAGGCCGGGATACGTCACCAGACCCGCGTGGATGCGGTGGCTGAGGTCGACGATGCGGCGGCGGTACGTCATGGCGTCTCCAGTCGGTGGCGGGCGGCGACGGGGCGCGCGGTCAGCGGTCCGGGAAACCGTGGGGGAGGGCGCCGAGCACCGGGTCCAGCCGGTCGAGCCGCTGCTTCTCGAGCGCCAGCCCGCGGGCATCGCGGTCGCGGCGCAGCACGGCGACCGCGACGAGGAAGGTCTCGGCATCGACCGGGGGCAGCGGAGAGACGTACGGCGCGGCCTCGCGGGCGAGCTCGGTGCTGAGCCCGTGACGAGCCGCAGGGGTCAGATCGGGCGCCTGGCGGACGAACTGGGCGATGCGGCGCGACAACCGGTCGGGCAGGCGGGCGACATCCGCGGTCGCGGCCCAGGCACTCAGGTGCGGCGCGAGGTAGAGCGGGAGCGGTGTCGGCCGCGGCACACGGACGAGCTGGCTGTACGTGCCCGCGAGGAGGTCGCCGAGGCGCTTGGAGCGGCTGTTGAGGAGTCCGGTCAGTGCTGCGATGGACCCGAACGTCAGGAAGATCTCGAGCACGCCGACCAGGGCGCGGATGAACGCGTGACGGAACCCGGTGGCCCCGCCGTCGTCGCGGACGATCCGTGCCCCGACCGCCAGCTTGCCGAGGGATCGGCCATGCGACAGCAGCTCGACGGTGGTGGGCAGGATCACCATCCCGAACACCAGGATCAGGATGATCAGCGCCCGCGCGAGGGCCTCATCCAGCCCGCTGCCCGTGGAGACGAGAAGCATGATGCACCCGAACATGACGAGCAGGTACGTGAGCCAGTCGATGATGGTGCCGGCGGCCCGAAGGATGTAACTGGCGGGCTTCACGTCGAGTGCGACGGCCTCACCCGTGACCAGTTCGCGGTCGTCCTGGGACACGTTCCCCGCCCCGGCCTGCATCATAGATATCATCTAAGCAGATGGACCTCGACGCCTACACCGCAGCGCGCAGCGCCGACTGGGAGGAACTCTCCCGGTTGGCATCTAAGCGACGCCTCGACGGCCAGGAGGCGGACCGACTGATCGATCTCTACCAGTCGGGAGCGGCCGACCTGTCGGCCATTCAGACGAGTGCCGGCGCGACGGCCGCGGGTGACCGGCTGTCGCTCGCGCTCTCCTCCGCGCGGCTGCGCTTCACCGGCGCCGGAGCCAACCTGTTCGCGCAGCTGCCCCGCTTCTTCGTGCTCCAGCTGCCCGCCGCGCTGTACCGGCTGCGGTGGATCGTGCTCGCGGTGGCAGTCGCCACGATCGTGATCGCGACCCTGTACGCCCTGTGGATCACCGGCAACCCGGATGTGCTCCGCAACCTCGGCGACGACGCGAACCTGCGTAAGTACGTCGAGCACGACTTCATCGACTACTACTCCAACAACCCGGCGGCGTCGTTCGCCGGGCAGGTGTGGACGAACAACGCGTGGATCGCCGCCCAGTGCATCGCCTTCGGAATCACCGGGCTGTACGTGCCCTACGTGCTCATCCAGAACGCCGTGGGCGTCGGCACGGCAGCCGGCGTGATGTTCGCCTACGGGCGTGGCGACGTGATGTTCTCGTACATCCTGCCGCACGGCATGCTCGAGCTCACGAGCGTCTTCGTGGCGGCCGCGGCAGGGCTCCGCATCTTCTGGGCGTGGATCGCCCCGGGGGCGCGGACGCGCGGACAGGCGCTGGCCGAGGACGGTCGGGCCCTCTTCACGGTCGCTGTCGGCTGCGCGATCTCGCTGTTCGTCTCGGGGCTCATCGAGGGTTTCGTGACGCCGTCGGGGCTGCCCGTGTGGGCGAAGATCAGCATCGGCGCGCTCGCACTCGCGGCGTTCCTCGCGTACATGCTGGTGCTCGGCCGGCGCGCGGTGCGGGCGGGGGAGACCGGCGACCTCGAGGAGTTCGAGGCGGGCGCGCGTCGCATCGTCGCCGCCTGACGACGGTCGCGTTTCAGAGCCGGCCGGCCGCCTTCAGGGCCAGATAGCGGTCAGCCAGTGCGGGCGGCAGATCGGCCGGCGAACCCGTCACGACGTCGCCGCCGAGGCGCTTCACCGCCGCGGCGACCCGGCTGAGATCGAGCAGCGAACGCTCCGCCGCAGCGGCGCGGTACACCTCGTTGCGGTCATGGCGCTCGCTGGTGACCGCAAGTGTGTCCGGATCCGTGACGCTGGCCACGACGACCAGGTGCTTCGCCGTGAGCTGCGGGAGGACCGAGAGCAGCCCCCGCGAGCCCCCCGGGGACTCGATCGAGGTGAGCAGCACGACCAGTGAGCGCTGCGAGGTCAGGGCGGAGACCTGTGCCGGGATGGCGGACCAGTCCATCTCGATCAGGGCCGGCTCGATGCCGGCCATCGCATCCACCATCCGTGAGAGCAGCTCCGGACCCGTCGCGCCCTGCACGCGACCGCGCACCATGCGGTCGTAGGCGACCATGTCGACGCGGTCGCCCGCGCGGGTGGCGAGGGCTGCGAGGAGCAGCGCCGACTCGAACGCGGTGTCGATGCGCGGCTCGTCGGCCACCCGAGCGGCGGAGGTCCGGCCGGAGTCGATCACGACGATGACGCGGCGGTCGCGCTCGGGGCGCCACGTCCGCACCATGACGCGTGCGCCGAGTCCGCCGTTGGGGTCGTGCCGCCGTGCGGTGGCTCGCCAGTCGATGGAGCGCACGTCATCGCCGCGCACGTACTCGCGCAGCGAGTCGAACTCCGTGCCCTGGCCACGGAGCAGGACGCTCGTGCTGCCCTCGAGCTCGCGCAGCCGGGCCAACCGGGACGGCAGGTGCTTTCTGGCGGTGAACGGCGGAAGCACGCGGATGCGGCCGGGAGCGTCGAGGGTCGCCTGGCGCGCCCACAGATGGAGGGGGCCCCACGACCGGACGGTCACGTTCCTCACGCGACGCTCGCCGCGACGCCAGGGGCGCAGGGACGCCACGATCCGGCGCCGCTCGCCCGAGGGGATGTCGACCTTCGTCCGCGTCGGTTCCGCGGCGGCCGACGGCTCCCAGGCGTCGCGGACGGTTCCGCGCAGCGTCCGTCGGCCGGTGTTCGTCACGTACAGCTCCGAGACGGCCTCGGCGCCGAGACGCACCCGGCCGGGCAGGGTGCGCTCGACCGCGACCGCACGCGGGGACGCTGCCAGCAGGAGGTCGAGCAGCCCGAGGATCACGCAGAGCAGCAGCCAGCCGCCGAGCGCGGCGTACGCCATCCCCGTCGCACCGCCGAGCAGCACGACGGGAAGCACGCCGAGCGCGAGCAGGGCGACGAAACGTCCGGATACGGTCACAGCGGGGCCTAGATCGGAACCTGGACCTGCTGCACGATCGACCGCAGGATCGCGTCGGCGCCCACCCCTTCAAGCTCGGCCTCCGGGCGGAGCTGGATGCGGTGGCGCCACACCGGCACGAGCATCGCCTGCACGTGGTCCGGGGTGATCGAGTCGTAGCCCGAGAGCCACGCCCAGGCCTTGGCCGCGGCGAGCAGAGCAGTGGTGCCGCGCGGGCTCACGCCGAGTCGGACGGAGGGGCTGCGGCGGGTCGCGCGCGCGAGGTCGACGATGTAGGCCAGCACGTCGGCGTTCGCGCCGACGCGGGCGGCGGACTCGCGGGCCGCCTGGAGCTCGGCGGCGCTGAGCACCGGCGTCACCCCGGCGGCAGCCAGATCACGCGGGTTGAAACCGGCGGCGTGGCGGCGGAGCACCTCCACCTCGGTGTCCCGCTCTGGCACGTCGAGCGTGAGCTTGAGCAGGAAGCGGTCGAGCTGTGCCTCCGGCAGGGAGTACGTGCCCTCGTACTCGATCGGGTTCTGCGTCGCCGCCACGATGAACGGGTCCGGCAGGCGGCGGCTGACGCCGTCGACGCTGACCTGGCGCTCCTCCATGGCCTCGAGGAGGGCCGACTGGGTCTTCGGGGGCGTCCGGTTGATCTCGTCCGCGAGCAGGATGTTCGTGAACACCGGGCCCTCTCGGAACACGAAACCGCCGGTCTGGGCGTCGTAGACAAGAGATCCGGTCACATCGCCCGGCATCAGGTCGGGGGTGAACTGCACGCGCTTGGTGTCGAGGCTGAGCGCCTGGCTGAGCGAGCGGACCAGCAGGGTCTTCGCCACGCCCGGCACGCCTTCCAGCAGTACGTGGCCGCGCGCCAGCAGAGCGATCATGAGCCCGGTGACCGCGCCGTCCTGGCCGACGACCGCCTTGCCCACCTCGGTCCGCACGGCGGAGAGGGCGGAGCGGAGGCGCGCCGCGTCAGCGGGTGCGCCGGGGGAGGAGGGGAACGCCGTCCCCGTCGTGACGTCTGTCATTCATCCATTCTTCCGGTCGGGCCCGTGGAGGGCGTAACGGCGGATGCGGTGGCTCTCTCGAGCTCCGCGAGTTCGTCGGACAACGCGATCAGGTCGCGGTCGGTCTGGGGGATGCGCTCGACCAGAAGGTCGCGGACGGCCAGCCGGTCACGGCGGGTGAGCGCGGCGACGGCGTCGGCGACCTCCGGCACGGTTGCCGTACTCGGCAGACCCGCGAGGGCGGAGAGTCGGCCGATGGTGCCGACGCGCAGAGCGTCCACCGCACGGAGCCGGGCGGACGACCGCTGGTAGAGCCGCGCCCGGCCCTCGCGGGTCTCGCCGGCGCGCACCACCACCGGCAGGCTCTCGACGACGAGCGGGCCGAAGCGGCGGCCGCGCCAGATGGCCGCCGCGATGAACACCACGACGAGCAGCAGCATCACCGGGGTCACCCACCCGGGTGTGAGCTCGGCGATGTCCGGTGGTCCGCTGACCGGGCGGTCGTCGAGGGAGGGCAGGTACCAGACCAGAGTGCTGTGGCCGCCGAGGAGGTTGAGGGCGAGCGCCGCGTTGCCGAGGCGGTCGACGCCGTCGTTGGTCAGCACGGCGGCCGACCCGAGCAGGTAGACGGGTGAGGCGTTGAAAGAGGTGCGCACGAGCGAGGCGCGACCGCCGGTGTCCGAGAAGCACGCGGCTGCATCGTCGGCCACCCGGAAGGTCCCGGGAACGACGACATCCTCCGTCGTGGACGTGGTGCGCGGGTCGATGCGCTCGGCGCGCTCTGCGGCCGGCACCGTGCAGTCGGCGGGAGCGGGCCCGCGGGGTGCGCCCGCCGCCGTCACATCGCGATCGAGGGTCTGCAGCGCCTCGAAGTCCGGTTCGACGACGACCAGCGTCCGTCCGTCGCCGGTCAGGGCGCGATAACCGTCCGAGGTCAGGTTGCCGAGCGGGTCGTAGACCAGCACGGTGGCACCGTCCGCCGCGGCCGCCGTGGCGCGGTCGAGTGTCGACACGTTCCGCACATCCACCCCCTGCCCGCGCAGGACCTGCGCGACGGCCTTCGCTCCGGCGGGCGCGGGGTTGGTCGCGTCGAGCGTCGTGCCCGGCGCGACGCGTCCGCCGGTGAGCAGCGCGCCGCCGAGGGCGATGACGATCGCGATCACGGCGAGCACGATCCAGGGGAGCGCTCGGCGTGCGGTCTGCCGGACCGTCAGGGTCTGTGCCGTCGCCGCCTGTGGCGTCGCCTGGCGGTCGCGCATCGTCTCGGGCTGGGCCGTCTCCGGGCCTCGGACGGGTGTCGGTGCGCTCATGCGTTCACCGCCGGCAGGGGGACGCGCACGCGCTGGAGCCGCTGATCCAGCGCGACGAGGTTCTGGTACGCTGCCTCGGTGCCGGGTCGGTCGAGGTAGCGGACCTCATCGAACGCGCGGGCGGCCTGCCGAAGCGCTTCGCCCTCGTCGGTCGCGATCCGGGCGGCATGCACGGCGAACTCGTTCGCCGTCGTTCCGGGCGTCACGTGGACGAGTGTGCGCTCGTCGAGGGAGACGGCGATCGCACGGAACTGCTCCTCGACAGCGGTCACCCAGTCGCCCTGACGTGCCGCCTGTTCTGCGGATGCACGCAGGTCGGCGGCGCTGCGCGCCTCGTCCGCTCCGAACAACGCGCGCCGATCGAGAGCGGAGCGGCGGTTGATCCGCGGCCGGCCGAAGAGGAAGAATGCGGCCACGATCAGGCCGGCGATCACCACGACGACGACCAGGAGCAGCACGGGCGCGGCGTCACCGCCCGCGCCCTGGAACAGCGAGCCGATCCAGTCCTGCACCGCTTTGGAGGCGAGATCGAACCACGTCGGCTTGGCCGACTGGTATTCCGGGCGCGACAGTTCGTCGCGCAGCCAGTTCTGCGCTTCCGGCGAGCTGGGGTCGACCGGGACGTCGAAGCGGATCACGGTCAGGCGTTCGGCCACCCGGCGGGCGGCTGCGGAGGCTGGTGCTGCTGCGGGTGCTGCGCCTGCGGAAGATAGGGATCGGGCAGGTCTTGACCGGTCTGCCGCCCCTCGACGAAGCGCACCAGCTGCAGGTCGAGTCCTTCCTTGCGCATACGGAGGTCGATGTAGAGGAGGGCGACGGCCGCCGTCTGGATGACGCTGCCGATCGCTCCGATGATCGAGGTCACGATGCTGGAGAGCACATTGACGCTCAGCTGCGTGACGAGGACCTCCTGCATGGGATCCGCCGAGGTCGCCGACGTCGGCGCGAACACCCCGCCTGCGAGTCCGCCGATCAGGCCGAAGGGGATCGCGACGGTCTGCGTGATGGCGTAGACGATCACCCACACAAGCAGGATGATGCCCAGCGTCCGCCAGAAGTAGCCGGTGGTGAGCCGCCACGACCGCGCGACCGCCTGCGTCAGCGGCAGGCGTTCGAGCACGATCACGCTCGGCACCATCGCGAGCTTGGTGTTGATCCAGAAGGCCAGCGGGATCAGTGCGAGGCCGCCGACGACGCCGACGAGTACGGCTCCGATGGCGCCGGCGGAGCCGCCCAGGGCGCCCAGCGCGACCACGACGGCGACCACCAGGGCGATCGCGACGATCCAGGCGAGGGCGTAGAGCAGCGTCCAGCCGATCAAGGCCCCGATCCGACCGCGCACCAGCTGCCACAGCGCTCGGAACGTCAGCTTGTCGCCCAGGGACTCGCGGGCGACGTCGCCGACGATCACCCCCTGCAGCAGGGCGCTGAAAACCGTCGAGATGACGAGGGAGAGCACGCCGAGCAGGATCGCGCCTCCGATGAGGCCCGCCCGGAGCGCCGGCTGGTCCTGGGCCTCGCCCGAGAAGACGCGGACGGCCAGCAGCCCGATGCCGCCGGCGAGCACGACGCTGACCAGGATGGACGGGATGCCCTGCAGCAGCAGCGCCGAACCGACCGTGATGCGCGGGTTGCGACGCAGTGTCTGGAAGGGCGCCGCGAGGAGCGGACCGAGCGTCAGCGGCCGCAGCGGGATCAGACCGGGCTTCGGCGGAGGAGTCCATGCCGGCTGCGCGCCACCCTGCGGGTAGGCCTGCTGCCATCCGGGCTGGCCCGCCGGCGGCTGCTGCCATCCCGGCTGCTGACCGTACTGCCCGTACTGCGGCTGACCGTACTGCCCGTACTGCGGTGGCTGCTGCTGCCCGTACTGCGGAGGCTGCTGCTGCCCGTACTGCGGAGGCTGCTGCTGCCCGTACTGCGGTGGCTGCTGCGGGCCGCCCTCCGGCGTAGACCCGTTCGAGCCGGGCGCCTGCCAGTTCTGTTCGTCGCTCACGCCGTACCTTTCGTTCCCCCCGTGCGTTGCTCCCATGCTGGCACAGCGCTCTCGCGCGCGCTGTCCCATCCACAGGGCACGTAATGGTTTCATTCAAGCTGGTAGCAGACTGCTCCATTACGCTGGTCATGTCACTTCACGGCCAGAGGCCGCTCGAGAGGGGTTCGGGGAACTTCGCACATGACTAGTCGCATCCTGGTTGTCGACGACGACACCGCGCTTGCGGAGATGATCGGCATCGTCCTCCGCACCGAGGGATTCGACCCCGTCTTCTGCGAAGACGGATCCCTCGCAGTGGACACCTTCCGGTCGTCCAAGCCCGACCTCGTCCTTCTCGACCTGATGCTCCCCGGCCTCGACGGCATCGAGGTGTGCGGTCGCATCCGGGCTGAGTCGGGCACCCCGATCATCATGCTCACCGCGAAGTCCGACACCGCCGACGTCGTGAAGGGGCTCGAGTCCGGGGCCGACGACTACATGGTGAAGCCCTTCAACCCGAAGGAGCTGGTCGCCCGCATCCGCACCCGGCTGCGGCCCGCGCCCGCCACCCCGCCGACCGATGAGTTGACCGTCGGCGATCTGGTCGTCGATGTCGCCGGGCACGAGGTGCGCCGCGGAGACACCCGCATCGCGCTCACGCCGCTGGAGTTCGACCTCCTGCTCGCGCTCGCCTCCAAGCCCCAGCAGGTCTTCACGCGCGAGATGCTGCTGGAGCAGGTCTGGGGCTACCACTACAAGGCGGACACGCGTCTGGTGAACGTGCACGTGCAGCGCCTCCGCGCCAAGGTGGAGCAGGATCCGGACAACCCGAAGATCGTCATGACCGTGCGCGGCGTCGGCTACCGCGCCGGCGCTGCGGCCTAGCGACCGGAGCCACGGATGGGCGCGCGGTGGCCGACTCGGGACTGGTGGCGCCAGGCGCCCACCCGTCTCGCGCGCCTGTGGCGCAGTTCGCTGCAATTGCGGACCGTCGCCATCACGCTGCTGCTCACCGGCGTCGCCATCCTCGTCACCGGCGTGTACATGTCGCTGAGCATCAGCAACGACCTGTACCAGTCGCGGCTCGACCAGGCGCTCCGCGATTCCAGCCGCGCGACCACCACCGCGCAGTCGACGCTGAACGCCTCCGACGTGTCGTCGGGGGATGCGGGCAAGAACCTGCTCAACACCGTCCTGCAGAGCGTGCAGGCCTCGACCTCGAGCCGCCTCGTCGCGGCGTACCGCGTGCCCGGGCAGGACACCGGCATCCTCGCCCCTCCCGACCGCGGGAGCCCGGCCATGAACTCGGTCATCTCGCCCGAGCTGCGCGAGAAAGTGCAGAACGGCGGATCGAAGCAGTACTACCAGTCGGTCGCTCTGCCCGCCGCGGGCGACACAGACCCGGGGATCGTGGTCGGATCCCAACTCACACTGCCGTCGTACGGCAAATACGAGCTCTACATCGGCTACAACCTGCGCGACTCGGAGAACACGCTGCTCTTCGTGCAGAACACGCTGCTGCTGGCCGGCCTCGCCCTCATCCTGCTCATCGGCGCCATCACCTGGGTGATCGTTCGGTTCGTGGTCGAGCCGATCCGTGTCGCAGCGCGCACCAGCGAGCGGCTCGCCGCCGGTGACCTGGCCGTCCGCATCCCGGAGCGCGGGGAGGACGTGTTCGCGACCCTCGCGCGGTCGTTCAACGGGATGGCCGACAGCCTCCAGAGCCAGATCAACCAGCTGGCGACGCTGTCGCAACTGCAGCAGCGGTTCGTGTCGGACGTGTCGCACGAGCTGCGCACCCCGCTGACGACCATCCGGCTGGCCGGTGACGTCATCTTCGACCAGCGGGAGGGGTTCGCTCCGGCCACCGCCCGGACGGCCGAGCTGCTGCACACCCAGATCGAGCGGTTCGATCGCCTGCTCTCCGACCTGCTCGAGATCAGCCGGTACGACGCCGGATCGGTCGTGCTCGATGCCGAGCCGACAAACCTGGTGCGGCTGGCTGAGGACTGCGTCGACGAGCTCAGGACGCTCGCCGAGCAGAACGGCTCCGAACTGACGCTCGACGCGCCCGGCGGCTACTTCGACGTGCCGATGGACCCCCGACGCATCCGCCGCGTCGTGCGCAATCTGATCGGCAACGCGATCGAGCACGGTGAGGGACGCCCGGTCGTCATCACGGTCGACAGCAACGAGAGCGCGGTCGCCCTCACCGTGCGCGATTACGGCATCGGGATGAGCCCGCAGGACACGGGGCACGTGTTCGACCGGTTCTGGCGGGCCGACCCGTCGCGCAAGCGGACCCTCGGCGGCACCGGCCTCGGGCTCGCGATCTCGCTGGAGGACGCGACGCTGCACTCCGGCTGGCTGCAGGTCTGGTCGGCACCGGGAGCGGGCTCGTGCTTCCGGCTGACCCTTCCGCGCGTCGTCGGACGCGAGATCACCGCGTCGCCCCTGCCGCTTCCCCCGGTGGACGCCGGTGCGACCATGCCGGCGGCGAACCCGGCCACGACCGGGAGCGAGGCCCACGCATGAACGGGCGCAGGCGGTCATGGGGCGTGCGTGCCGCGGTGGCGTCGGCGACCGCACTGGTGCTGGTGGCGCTCGCCGCGTGCGCGAGCATCCCGGACTCAGGCCCGGTGCGTCAGGGAGCGCCGGTGGCGCAGGTCAACGACCCGCTCGACCTGGACTTCAACCCGTCGCCGCCCGAGAAGGGCGCGACCCAGCAGCGCATCGTGCAAGGCTTCATCGATGCCGCCTCGAGCCCGAAGAACAACTTCGCCATCGCCCGCGAGTACCTGACCCGGTCCATGGCGGCCAACTGGAACCCGGACGAGTCGGTCACCGTCGACGACGGGCGCAACCGCAGCTACGACGATCAGGGCACGCTGTGGCGCGTGGATGTGACCCCCGTCGCGAACATCGACGCCGTCGGTGCGTTCCACCCCGTGGGGAGCACGGCCCCGGTCGGCCTGAACTACCAGCTGGTCAAGGAGAACGGGGAGTGGCGCATCTCCGTCGCCCCGAACGGCGTGGTGATCGACGATCCCACGTTCCGGGCCGTCTACACGCAGCAGACCCTGTACTTCTTCAGTCCCGGCTACGCCTACCTCGTCCCGGACGCGCGCTGGTTCCCGGCGCGGGTGGCATCGGCTGCGACACGTGTCGCGAGCTCCCTGCTCGCCGGCCCTGCGCCGTGGCTGACGGGGGCGGTGACGACCGCGTTCCCGAAGGGGACCCAGCTCGCCGTGCCCTCGGTGACGACCGCGGGCGGAGTGGCGAGGGTCGACCTCAGCTCGGAGGCGGCCCAGGCCGATCCCACCCAGCTGCAGCGGATGCAGTTCCAGCTGGAGCAGTCCCTCGGCAGCCTGGCTCAGAGCGTCCAGCTGTCGATCGAGGGCAACGTTCAGCAGGTCCCGTCGCTCAGCGCCGCCGCTCTGCCCATCCGGAATCCGTCCGTCGACTCGCATCCATTCGTGGACCGCGGAGACGTGTTCGGCCCGCTCAACGGCGACACCGTGAGCGCGTTGAGCGGCCTCGGCGACAAGGTCGCGTCGCTGCACCCCTCGGCGATCACCCTCAGCGCCTCGCACGATCAGGCTGCTGTGCTGTCGCAGGCCGGTGTGTACTCGGTGCGCAAGAACGGCGATCCAGTGCGGGTGGATGCGCGGCCCGGCCTCATCGGACCGTCGCTCGACGCCGACGGCTGGGTCTGGTCGGTGCCCGCCGCGACGCCGAACGCCATCCAGGTCGCCACGGCGACCGGCGCAGAGCCGCATGCCGTGACGGCCGTCTGGCCGAACGCGACCGCCATCCTCTCGCTCGCGGTCTCCCGGGACGGCACGCGGATCGCAGCGCTCCTCAGGACCCAGACCGGCTATTCGCTCATGGCCGCGGGGATCGTGCGAGGGGGCAACATGTCGCCCACTTCTCTCACCGAACCGGTCGAGCTCGCGGTGCCGACGTCGGAGCCGCGATCAGCTGCCTGGACCTCCGATCTCACCATCGCGGTGCTCAGCTCGACGAACGGCGAAGCGACCAGCATCGCGCAGCAGACGGTCGGCGGCGAGCAGACGACGACCTCCGGCCCGGCCGGCGGGCGGACGATCGTCGGAGCGTCGGGTCTGGCTCCTTACGTCGTCCTCAGCGCGGACGGCACGCTTCTGGCGCCGACGGGCACGGGCTGGCAGGCGCAGACCGACAAGGTCGGCGCCGTGGCGGTGCAGCTCGGTCAGCCCTAGGCCGACCGCCACGTGCTCACAACCTCGGCGGCGCGGGGGTTCTCCACAGATCAGGTGGTCGGAGCTCGGCCGACACGGCCTCACCGCGATGCTCGAACCATGACAGCTCACACCCTGGTCCGTGAATCCCTGCTCGACGCCGCCGCGATCGTCCTCCCCGTGCGATGCGCCGGTTGCCGCCGCCCCGATCGCTCGCTCTGCGACGAGTGCGAAGCGGAGTTGAGTCCGGTCACTCGGCTCGACGCCGTCGGCGAGATCCCGGTCTGGTCGGCGCTCAGCTACGAGGGCGTCGCCCGACGCGTGCTCCTCGCCTACAAAGACGGCGGGCGAGTGGATGTCGTGCGAGCGCTGGCGCGCGCCCTGCGGTCCGCGGTGGCCGAAGCGCAACGGCAAGCCGCCCGCGGAGGCGGTGATGCAGCAGACCCTGCCGCAGCCGGTGCGGCGCTGCTGCCGGTGCTCATTCCCTCCACCCGGTCCGCGTGGCGCCGGAGGGGCTACCACCCGAGCCGTTCGGTGCTCGCCCGTGCGCACATCCTGGTCCCGCCGCTCTGGCGAGCGCTCCGGCTGTCGCGTCAGACGGCCGACCAGGCAGGGCTGAATGCAGCGCAGCGGTCCGGCAACCGGCGGGGCAGTTTCGTGGCTTCGAAGAGGTTGGCGGGCCGCACGTGCCTGATCGTGGACGACATCGTCACCTCCGGGGCGACCATCGCCGAGGCGGCCAGAGCCATCCATGCGGCAGGTGGCCGCGTAGCGGGTGCGGCAGCGATCGCACGGACGCCGCTCCGAGCCGGAGGACGTCTTCAGGGAGCACCCAGAAGACCCAGGGGGGATGCCGTATGTTTTCCGGTTTCTTAATGAGGTCGGCGGCACTACGGTAGTCGAAAAGGTGTGGTCGATCCGCCCTTCGTGATCCGGGCGGTCGTCACGCCGGAACAGGGAGGTCTCCATGGACATCAACATCATCGGACGCAACCTGGGTATCACTGATCGCTTCCGGGAGTACGCCACCGAGAAGTCTGAGAAAGTGGCGCACCTGGCCGAAAGGGCGATCTCGTTCGAGATCAAGGTCAGCAGGCACAACGAGAAGCTGGGCAGCCAGAACGGCGACGACCGGGTCGAGCTGACCCTCGTCGGCCCGAAGGCGGTCGTGCGGTCGGAGGCGACCGGACAGGACAAGTACGCGGCCTTCGACATCGCGCTCGGCAAGCTCCTCGAACGGGTGCGCAGGGCGAAGGACCGACGGAAGGTCCATCGCGGTCAGCACAGACCGACCTCGTTGCGTGAGGCGAGCACCGACGGCTTCAGCGCGGTCGGCCTCGCGGCGGCTCCCGTCGCGGTGCTGGACCAGGTGAGAACCGGCGCACTGCCCGCCGTGTCCGATGAGACGGAGGAGAAATCGGAGGCCGAGGAGGAGTACTCCCCTGTCGTCATCCGTAAGAAGGTCTTCGCCTCCGTACCGATGACCGTGGACGACGCTCTGTATTACATGGAGCTCGTCGGTCACGACTTCTACCTGTTCGTGGAGCAAGAGACCATGCGCCCGAGCGTCGTCTACCGGCGCAAGGGCTGGGACTACGGCGTGATCTCGCTCGACGAGGCGGCCGAAGAGCTGCAGGAGGTCGCGACCGCGGCACGCAAGCTCGGCTGATCGCGGCGAATCCGCGGGAGCGTCGATGGCGGCCGCCCGGGCGGCGGCCGCCATCGACTCCGTCACGGCTGCGGCGTCACAGGCCCAGCGCCGTCGACAGGACCTTCGCGGTGTCCGCGACCAGAGCGTTGTCGTAGGCGGCGTCCTTCTCCGCTTTGCGGGAGAGTACGACCATCACGACCGGCGCATGGCCCGGTGCCGTCAACATGGCGATGTCGTTTCGCGTTCCGTAGGACGCGGCACCCGACTTGTCGGACACGGTCCATCCTGTCGGCACCCCTGCCCGGATGAGCGGGTCGCCCGTGGCGTTCCCGGTCATGTCGTCCACGAGGAGCTTCCGCCTGTTTGCGGGGAGCTCCTCGCCGAGGGCGTACGCGCGCAGATCGGCGGCGAGGGCGCGGGGGGTGCTCGTGTCGCGCGGGTCGCCCGGAGCGGCCTCGTTGAGGTCGGGCTCCGTGCGCTCGACCTCCGTCGTCTCGTCGCCCAGCGCGCGGAGAGACTTCTCGAGTTCGGCCGGCCCGCCCAGTTGACGGAAGAGCAGGTTCGCCGCGGTGTTGTCGCTCTTCTGCAGCGCCGCCGCGATGACGTCGCGCAGCGGCATTCCGGCGCCCGCCATGGTCTCGGTGACAGGAGAGTAGGAGACCAGATCGTCGCTGGTGTACGGAACCGTGGCATCCAACTGCTCGTCCGACGACCGCGCGAGCACCGCGCCGGCGAGCAGTACCTTCGAGGTCGACGCGTACGCGAAGCGGTCGTCCTGGCGGTAGCCCACAGACCGGCCCGTGCCGGTGTCCACGGCATACACGCCGATGGTCGCCCCGTACTGCGACTCCAGCTCGGCCAGCGCGCGCGCCGCCGCCTCGGAGCGTGGATCGGCGGCGCGCGTCGACGTCGAGTGAGGCGACGCCGGGTGGGGCGACGTCGACGGCGACGCGACACCGGTGGTGGAACAACCGGTGAGCGCGACGACGGCGATGACGAGCGCGGTGAGTGAGCGGATCGGGCGACGGATCATGACAAAGAGTCCTTTCACGGGAGGTGCTGCTCCCAGGCAACCGCAGCCCGGCCGACGGCGCTCAGACGCCCGCGCGCAGTTCGATGACGATCTGGCATGAGTCGACGCCGACCTCTGTCTGCTCCCACGAAGCCCCGCTCGCTAGTATCCGGCCCCATGGATATCGTCGCCGCCTGCCGCGCGTTCGTGAGCGTCAGCGACCGCGGCAGCTTCACGGTCGGAGCCGCCGCCGCGGGGATGCAGCAGTCGGTCGCGAGCAGACGCATCGCCGCGCTCGAGGCACACCTCGGTGAAGCGCTCTTCGACCGCTCGACCCGCCGTCCGCAGCTGACCCCGTTCGGACGGGGTGTGCTGGGCGCCGCACGGCAGGTCACGGCGGCGGCCGGCGAACTCGAGGCTCAGGCGCGCCGCTCGCGCGCATCCGTTCTCCGGATCGCAGTCCCCGAGGACTGCGCGTCCACCGCGGTCGGCGCCTTCATCGCGGCGAGCCGGGGGAGCGGCGTTGCGGTGGAGACGATGTCCGGAGATCCCGACGCGCGGGCCGACGCCTTCGGATCGGGGGCCGTCCAGGCGGCCGTCCTGTCCGGGCCCCGGGAGGAGGCGCGGTGGCGCGTCCGACTCGGGGTCGCCTCGGCGCACGCGGAGCCCCGCCCCTTCTTCTTCGGCTCGATCCGTCCCCGGCGGTCGGACACCGCCGCCCCGACGCGCCTGCTCTACGAGGCCGAGGACGACATTCCGGCAATCCGGGACCCCCTCACCGCGCTCCGGGACGCTCACGCGCTCCTGCCGCACCAGCTCGGGAGGGCCGGGTCGCTCCCCAGCACGATCGCCGATGTCCTCGCCGGCGACCTGCTGCTGAGCACCGAGGCCCGCGCGGCGGAACTCGGGCTGTCCTGGAGCCCGCTCGCCGAGCTCGACCTGGAACGCGGCTACGGCCTGGCCTCGGACGAGCCAGACCTCATCGGCCGCCTCGGTTCGCGTGCCGAGCGTGCGCTGGCACGCGCCCTCGGGGAGGACCGCCCGTGATCGACGAGCAGCAGCTCATCGATCGGCTGGTCTCGCAGCTGCAGGCGGGCGGGTTGAGCGGCGGGTTCCTGGTGCGCGACCTGGCCACCGGAGACGAACTCGCGATCGACGCCGATACACCGCGTCCGATCGCGTCGCTGGTCAAGATCCCCCTCGGCATCGCGACCCTGGAGCGTATGCGACGTGGGGAGCTCGCGCCCGACCAGCCGGTCACCGTCCCACCCGGCCGCGTGTCCACACCGGGTCCGACCGGGATCTCCCGGTTCCGGCATCCCGCCACCGTCGCCCTCGAAGACCTCGTCTACCTCAGCGTCGCCCTGAGTGACGGGTCCGCCTCCGACGCCCTCTTTGCCCTCACCCCGCCGGAACGAGTCGCTGAACTCCTCGCCGAGCTCGGCCGTCCTGGGCTGATCATCCGGCACGATGCGGGGGAGCTCTCGCGGACGCTGGCGGAGCAGCTCCCGCCGACGGACGCGCACCTCGCGCACAGGCTCGCCATCGCTGGCCGCACGCCGGGCGGGGGGAACGCCGTCGCCCGTCTCGGCGCCGTCGACGCCACGCGTGCGAGCGCACGCGATCTGGCCGACTGGCTGGAGGATCTCTGGCGTCCCCGCGTGCCGGGGGCCATCGCGTCGCGGATGCGCGAGCTCATGGCGGCGAACGTCCACCGTGCGCGCCTCGCACCCGAGTTCGTGTCGGACGCGTCGACCTGGTGGTCCAAGACGGGCACGCTGCTCACCCTGCGCCACGAAGCGGGCGTCGTGGAGCACGCGGACGGCTCGGCGTTCGCCGTGGTGGCGCTGACCGAGTCGAGCGTCGCCGCCGTGCAGCAGCCCGCTGCCGAAGCGCTCCTGGGACGCGTCGCCCGCGAGCTGCATGACGAGCTCCGCCGACGCGCCTGGAGCTGACTCATCCCTTCGGCATAGACGACGTCGAGATTGCAGCCGACGCTCACGGTTTCCTACGATCGTGGTCAGCGACCGGTCGAACGGCACTCTCCACCATCCACAACAACCGGAAGGGCGTGCATGCGAACAGTCATCGTGCCGGGCATCGGAGGCTCGGATCGTGAGCATTGGCAATCGATCTGGGAGTCCCGTCATCCCGGGATGCGCCGCATCGAGCCGTCCTCCTGGGACGAACCGGATGGGGATGACTGGTCCCGTGCTCTCGATCGGGCGGTCGGCGGGGCCCGTGCGGTCCTGGTCGCCCACAGCCTTGGCTGCCTGCTCGCGGTCCGCTGGGCGCATCTCCATCCGGAGAACGTCGCCGGCCTGTTCCTGGTGGCAGCCCCTGACCCGTCAGGTCCTCGGTTCCCCCGGGAAGCCGAATCGTTCTCGGCAGGGCTCGATGTCGCGCCCGCCGCCCCTGTCCTCATGATCAACAGCAGCGACGACCCGTACTGCTCGCCGGAGCGCGCGGAGCAGTTCGCGGCGCAGTGGGGTGCCGCCAGCGTCTCGCTCGGCCCACGCGGTCACCTCAACTCGGCCAGCAACCTCGGCGACTGGGAGGAAGGAGCGCACCTCCTCACCGCGTTCGCCGCCGGCATCCAGAGTCCTCCCAGGCCGGGCAGGTCGAACGTCAGGGCGGAACAAGTAGCATGTCTCTAGCGTCGGCGGAGTATGCCGTCCGGCGTGCGTCCGCCGGGGCGCCGGGCTGTCAGCCCGACCGAGCGTAAGTGGAGTGCATCAGTGGCCTCAGTTCTGGAAAAGGTCCTCCGTGTTGGCGAGGGCCGTACCCTCCGTCGGCTGGAGGCGTACGCGAAGGCGGTCAACGCCCTCGAAGACGACTTCAGCGAACTCACCGATGAGGAACTCGCGCACGAGACCGTCGAGCTGCGCGAGCGCTACGGCAACGGCGAATCCCTCGACGACCTGCTCCCCGAAGCTTTCGCGGCCGTCCGGGAGGCGGCCAAGCGCACCCTCGGGATGCGTCACTTCGACGTGCAGATCATGGGCGGCGCGGCCCTCCACCTCGGCAACATCGCCGAGATGAAGACCGGTGAGGGCAAGACCCTCGTCGCGACCACCGCGGCCTACCTCAACGCGATCGCCAGCCGCGGCGTCCACATCGTCACCGTCAACGACTACCTGGCGAGCTACCAGTCCGAGCTGATGGGGCGCGTGTTCCGCGCCCTCGGGATGACGACCGGCGTGATCCTCGCCGGCCAGACCCCGGAGGAGCGCCGCGAGCAGTACGCGGCCGACATCACCTACGGCACCAACAACGAGTTCGGCTTCGACTACCTGCGCGACAACATGGCCTGGCAGGCGAGCGACATGGTGCAGCGCGGCCACTTCTTCGCGATCGTGGACGAGGTCGACTCGATCCTCATCGACGAGGCGCGCACACCGCTCATCATCTCCGGTCCGTCGTCCGGCGAGGCGAACCGCTGGTTCAACGAGTTCGCCAACCTGGCGAAGCGCCTCACGCCGGACGTGGACTACGAGGTGGATGAGAAGAAGCGCACCGTCGGTGTGCTCGAGCCGGGCATCGAGAAGGTCGAGGACTACCTCGGCATCGACAACCTCTACGAGTCGGCCAACACCCCGCTCATCTCGTTCCTCAACAACGCCATCAAGGCGAACGCGCTGTTCAAGCGCGACAAGGACTACGTGGTGATGAACGGCGAGGTGCTGATCGTCGACGAGCACACCGGCCGCATCCTTGTCGGCCGCCGCTACAACGAGGGCATCCACCAGGCGATCGAGGCGAAGGAAGGCGTGGAGGTCAAGGCCGAGAACCAGACCCTCGCGACCGTCACACTGCAGAACTACTTCCGCCTCTACAAGAAGCTCTCCGGCATGACCGGTACGGCCGAGACCGAGGCCGCCGAGTTCATGAGCACCTACAAGCTCGGCGTCGTGCCCATCCCGACCAACAAGCCGATGCAGCGCATCGACCAGTCCGACCTCGTCTACAAGAACGAGAAGGCGAAGTTCGACCAGGTGGTCGAGGACATCGTGAAGCGTCACGAGAAGGGCCAGCCGGTGCTGGTCGGCACCACCTCGGTCGAGAAGAGCGAGTACCTCTCGCGTCTGCTCGCCAAGCGGGGCGTCCGCCACGAGGTCCTCAACGCGAAGAACCACGCGCGCGAGGCCGCGATCGTCGCCCAGGCCGGGCGTCTCGGCGCCGTGACCGTCGCCACCAACATGGCCGGCCGCGGTACCGACATCATGCTCGGCGGCAACTCCGAGTTCCTCGCCGTCGCCGAGATGAACGCCCGCGGTCTGTCGCCGGTCGAGACGCCGGACGAGTACGAGGTCGCCTGGGAGGGCGTCTTCGAGAACGTCAAGGCGCAGGTCGCCGAGGAGGCCGAGAAGGTCATCGAGGCCGGCGGTCTCTACGTGCTCGGTACCGAGCGCCACGAGTCCCGGCGCATCGACAACCAGCTCCGCGGTCGTTCCGGCCGTCAGGGCGACCCGGGCGAGAGCCGGTTCTACCTGTCTCTCACCGACGATCTGATGCGCCTCTTCAACGCGGGCGCGGCGGAGAGCCTCATGGGCCGGAGCAGCGTCCCGGACGACATGGCCATCGAGTCGAAGGTCGTCAGCCGCGCCATCCGCAGCGCGCAGTCGCAGGTCGAGGCCCGCAACGCCGAGATCCGCAAGAACGTGCTCAAGTACGACGACGTCCTGAACCGCCAGCGCGAGGCGATCTACAGCGACCGCCGTCATGTGCTCGAGGGCGACGACCTGCACGAGCGCGTGCAGCAGTTCCTCACCGACGTGATCGACGACATCCTCGACCAGCACACCGGCGAGGGGAGCGGCGACGACTGGGACTTCGACGCCCTGTGGGCCGAGCTCAAGACCCTCTACCCGGTCGGTGTCAGCATCGACGAGGTGATCTCGGAGGCCGGCAACAAGGGCAAGATCAACCGCGAGTTCATGCGCCGCGAGATCCTCTCGGACGCCCGGATCGCCTACCAGCGTCGCGAGGAGTCGCTGGGCGCTCCGGCGATGCGCGAGTTGGAGCGCCGCGTCGTGCTCTCGGTCATCGACCGCCGCTGGCGCGACCACCTGTACGAGATGGACTACCTGAAGGACGGCATCGGCCTCCGTGCGATGGCTCAGCGCGACCCGCTGGTCGAGTACCAGCGCGAGGGCTACGCCATGTTCCAGCAGATGATGGGCGCCATCCGCGAGGAGACCATCGGCTTCCTGTTCAACCTGGAGGTCGAGGTCAACCAGGCCCCCGGAGAGGTCGAGGCTCCTGCCGTCGCCGCGAAGGGCCTCGCGCGGGGCGAGAGCGACACGAAGCTCAGCTACTCGGCTCCCGCCGAGCAGGGCGGCGTCGAGGTGCGCAACCAGCGCGGTCAGCTCGAGCAGGCAGCGACCGCCCGTGCGCAGCGCGCGCAGCAGCAGGCCGCCCCGGCCGCTCCGCCCGCGCAGGCGTCCAACCAGCGCGGTGCCTTCGGCCAGCGCGTCGAGTCCTCGGACGAGGCCCCCGCGAACCGCGCAGAGCGTCGCGCGCAGGCGAAGAAGCGCTGATCGCGCGACCGATCACCACGACGATGGCGGCCCTGCGGGGCCGCCATCGTCGTCTTGCCGGCTAGAGGACGTTGATGGCCGTGGCGCGCCAGCGGGCGCGGTGTCGCTCCAGGCGGATCGCCACCGCGCGGGAACGAGCGGGCTGGTGGACCATGACGACCGCTTCGACGACGCCATCGACCGGGAACGCCAGGACAGGATCGCCGATGGTCATGCGCGGTCGCAGCGGATTCTCGGCCGCCGTCGTCCGCGCCTGGACGGTGAGCATGGTGCGGCGTAGCAGGTGGACGTAGACGGAGTCGCTCACCCAGCGGCCGATCTGATCAAGCGGACGCGCGCCCGCGAGGATCTCCACGACCGATCGCGCGAGGTTGGAGCACAGCGTTGCCGGACTCGGCTCGTCGCCCGTGGGGAACTCGACGATGGCCCCTCCGCCCGTGCGAGCCCGCCCGAAGCCGGTGGCCGCAATTGGGGTGCGGCGGTCAGCGCGGCCCGGCGTCAGCCGCCCGGCAGGGTGTTCGTGCGGCAACGCGACAGCGGCCTCGGGCATCCCGGGACGGGGAGCCGGATGGGCTCCGGAGCGGTCTCCGGGTCGGATGCCGGAACGGCCGGGATCCGCGGCCCGGTCACCGGGAATTCCGGTGGTGGACGGGGTCGCGGGTGCGAGGGCGAGGTGGTGCATTTTTTCTCCCGAGGGGGTGTGTCGGTGGTCGGTGCTGAAATAGACCCGTGATATGTACGATGCCTCACTCAAACAGGTCGGCGCGCGGCGGACCAGGGCATAAACGCGTTGTGGATAACTCTCGTCATGCCTGTCGGAGCGCCATTTAGGATGGGGTGATGTCCACCCTCAGCGATCTCGTCCACGCTCACGGCCGCTCCTCGGAAGAGGACGTCGAGTGGCTGCACGGCCTCGTCGGCGACTGGCAACTGCTCGCCGACCTCGCCTTCGCGGACATCGTGCTGTGGGTGCCGACCGCCGATGACGACTTCGTCGCGGTGGCGCACGCCCGTCCGTCCTCGGCGGCCACGCTCTTCTACCGCGACTTCGTCGGTCAGCGCATCAAGCCGGAGTGGCGCCAGCAGGTGACCGACGCCTATCGGTCGAAGCAGATCATCGACACGTCAGCGCCGGATTGGTACGAGGAGACCCCGACCCGGGTGCGCGCCGTTCCCGTGATCCGCCGCCTGACCGTCCACTCCCCGGACACCGCGCCGGAACCCGTGGCGGTGATCACGCGCCACACCAACCTGAGCGAGGCGCGTACGCCGAGCCGGCAGGAGCTGACGTTCAACGAGTGCGCCAACGATCTCTTCAACATGATCGCGACCGGAGACTTCCCGGACCTCGGTGCCCCGGCCGCGCCTCGCCGAGGGGCGCCTCGTGCGGCTGACGGTCTCATCCGGCTCGACGTCGACGGGGTCACCACGTTCGCCAGCCCCAACGCGCTGAGCGCTTTCAACCGGATGGGCTTCACCGGCGAGCTCGAGGGGGAGTCCCTCGCCACGGTGACGACCGGTCTGCTCGCCGGCACGATCACCGTCGACGAGTCGCTGCCGCTGGTGGTGACCGGCCGCGCCCCCTGGCGCACCGACATCGAAGCCCGCGGCGTCACGGTGTCGCTCCGCGCCATCCCCATCCGGAACCGCGGTGAGCGCGTCGGGGCCATCGTGCTCTGTCGCGACGTCTCGGAGCAGCGCCACCAGGAGCGCGAGCTGATCACGAAGGATGCGACCATCCGCGAGATCCATCACCGGGTGAAGAACAACCTCCAGACCGTGGCATCCCTCCTGCGCATCCAGGCGCGCCGCACGCACTCGGAGGAGGCGCGCGAGGCTCTCAGCCAGGCTATGCGCCGGGTCGCGGCCATCGCCGTCGTCCACGACACCCTCTCGACCGGCCTCGCGCAGATCGTCGACTTCGACGACGTTTTCGATCGCGTGCTGCTGCTGGTGGCCGAGGTCGCGGCGAGCCACACCACGACCGTGCACCCGAAGAAGTCGGGCACCTTCGGCCAGCTGCCGTCGGAGTACGCGACGCCGCTCGCACTGGCGCTCACAGAGCTCGTGACCAACGCAGTTGAGCACGGTCTGGCCGGGCGCGAAGGAGAGGTCGAGATCGTCGCCCACCGGTCCGAGGAGTCGCTGACCGTCAAGGTCGTCGACAACGGCTCCGGCCTCCCGGAGGGCAAGGTCGGGACCGGCCTGGGGACGCAGATCGTCCGCACGCTCATCCAGGGCGAGCTCGGCG
Organism: Cryocola sp. 340MFSha3.1; assembly: GCF_000383315.1. Classification (NCBI taxonomy): domain Bacteria; kingdom Bacillati; phylum Actinomycetota; class Actinomycetes; order Micrococcales; family Microbacteriaceae; genus Cryocola; species Cryocola sp. 340MFSha3.1. The sequence goes on along the minus strand of NZ_KB911087.1, from coordinate 1,058,032 downwards.
GTGCGATCGACTGGCACACGATGATGGGGCAGGGCACCGAGGTGACCATCGAGGTCCCGTTGCGCTACCTCACCAAGATCTGACCGGCGACCAAGCCGCGTAGGAAGCCGGGCATGAAAAATGCCGAGGGGCGCTCGATGCTAGGTGTGCGAGCGCCGCCTCGGCTGTGTCGGACGCGCGGGAGGGTATGGCCCGCGCCGACCAGTGAGAAGCGGGTGGAGCGTCAGGACGCGCGGCGTGCGCGCGCAGCGCGGCGCTTGAGGGCGCGGCGCTCGTCCTCGGAGAGCCCGCCCCAGACACCCGAGTCCTGACCGGTCTCGAGGGCGTACTGAAGGCAGATCTCGGTCACGGTGCAGCGTGCGCAGACCGCCTTGGCCTTGTCGATCTGGTCGACCGCAGGGCCGGTGTTGCCAACCGGGAAGAAAAGCTCGGGGTCCGCGGTGAGGCAGGCGGCTTTGTCGCGCCAATCCATGAAGATGTGCTCCTTGTTTACTGGGGTTCCTGACCCGAGAGGGCCATAGAATGCAGATAAGCAGTCGGGTTGCAGGGTGCTTAGATCCGTGGGGAATCAGACCTGCCCACGACCCTGTGAGCGTTAACTCGACCGTTGAATATGCTCCCATAGCGGTTATTGCGAATCAATAGTTTTGTATGGGATAACGCTGAGAACACGAGCCGGAAACGTCAGGATGCTATAGTGCCCGACCCCCAGAACGCCCCGGAGGCGGCCACGGAGCGCCGCCCGTCGCGTCCACCCCTCCTCACGGTGCTCACCGTCATCCTCGCCCTGGAGACGGTCCTCGTGGTCGGTGTCGCCTGCTGGCTGGTGTACGAGCTGCTCACGCAGAAGCCGGAGTCGTACCCGTCCGCGGTCGCGATCGTGGTCCTCGTCCTGCTCGCGGCGGCCTGGCTGATCGCGACGCTCGTGGGCATCCTGCGGCTGCGGAGCTGGGCACGCGCGTCGGCGCTGACCATCCAGATCCTCCAGCTCGCCGTCGCCATCGGATGCTTCCAGGGGTTCTATGCGCGGCCGGACGTCGGCTGGGCGCTCCTGGTGCCGGCGGTCGTCGCGGGCGTCCTCGCCGTCTCCCCGGCGGTGGTCCGGGCCACGTCCCGCAACATGGAGCAACACGAATAGCGTCCACCGGGAACAAGGCGGAGACTCGGATGGTTATGTCCGGCATCGTGACTGATATCTCCACACAGACCTCCGCTTCCTCCGCGACCATCGAGCGCGCCCGCGCAGGCTGGGACGCCTGGCGTGCGAACCGCCTGAGCAGCGTGACGGCGCCCACCGGCAACCTCGCTCTGATCGAGACGCGGTGGCTGCAGGAGGGCGACACCACGACTCCGGAGGAGGCCCTGGCCGGCCATCCGGCGACGGTCACCGCGACAGAGCTCACGCGCCGCAGCCTGGAGACCGGAGAGGTCGAGCGCGGCATCCGGCTCTGGGATGCGGCATCCCCAGCCATCCAAGACTTCGAGACCATCGAGGTCTTCCCCTTCGACCCCAGCTGGGTCATCGAGGCGACGTTCACGCCCGTCAGCGACGACCGCACCATTCCGTTCGAGCACATCCGTGACAACGGGCTGACACGGGAGCTGGTGGTGCCCGGCGACATCACGTTCGAACGGGACGGCATCGCGTACACGTTGAGCGCCTTCGACGACGACGGGACGCTGCTCCTGGTGTTCGGCGACCCGACCAACGGCGCCGAGGGGGAGGACGGGACCTACGCGTCCGGCCGCTTCCTCTTCGTCGAGCACGTCGACGACCACGTCGTCCTCGACTTCAACCGCGCCTTCGTCCCGCCGTGCGGGTTCTCGGACCAGTACAACTGTCCGCTGCCGCCGCACAACAACCGCTTCCCCGTCGCGGTCACCGCGGGGGAGAAGCGCGTGACCTTCCGCGGCGGCGCACAGCACTGAGCGGGCCGAGCGCCCGAAGCACCGAAGCATCCACCCCCCACAGCACTGGAGAACTACCGTGAGAAAGACCCCCTTGTTCGCTGCGCTCGCGATCGGCCTGGCGTCGGCCCTGACGCTCGCGGGCTGCGCGGGCGGCTCGTCGTCCGCCGGCGGTGACGGCGCGACCATCGCGATCGGCTCGCTCTATGAGCCGGTCAACCTCGACAACACCGCCGGAGGCGGCCAGGGCGTCACCGAGGCGCTCAACGGCAACGTCTACGAGGGGCTGTTCAAGCTCACCGACGAGGGCAAGGTGGAGCCGCTGCTCGCGACGAAGTACACCACGAGCGCCGACGGCCTCACGTACACGTTCACCCTGCGCGACGGGGTGAAGTTCCACTCCGGCAAGCCGCTCACCAGCGCCGACGTGAAGCGCAGCATCGAGCGCGTCACGTCCGACGACTCGCAGTCGGCGCGCAAGTCGCAGCTCGAGGTCATCAAGAGCATCGACACCCCGGACGACAAGACGGTGACCATCACCCTGTCCTCGCGGTCCATCTCGCTGCCGTACAACCTCAGCTACGTGTGGATCTACGGCCCGGGTACGTCGAACTACAAGACCGCGGAGGACGGCACCGGCCCGTACACGCTGGGCACCTGGAAGCGCGGCAGCTCGCTCAGCCTCGAGCGCTGGAGCGGCTACTGGGGCGACAAGGCGAAGAACAAGGAGGTGGAGTTCGACTACTTCACCGACGCCTCGGCCCTCTCGAACGCGCTCCAGACCAAGCAGGTCGACATCGTGACGAGCATCCAGAGCCCCGACGCCCTCAGCACATTCAAGGGAAACAAGGACTACACGATCTCCGACGGCAAGTCGACGACCAAGGAGCTCCTGGCGTTCAACGACAGGGTGGCCCCCTTCAACAACGTCGAGGTCCGGAAGGCGGTCTACTCGGCGATCGACACCAAGAAGCTGCTCAACTCGATCTGGGGCGATTACGGAACGCTGATCGGCTCGATCGTGCCGCCGAGCGACCCCTGGTACGAGGACCTCACGAAGGTCAACCCGTACGACGTGAACCTCGCTAAGAAGGAGCTGGCCGAGGCCGGTCTCGCGAACGGGTTCACCTTCACGCTCGACACGCCCACGTACGACCCGCACCCCGCGGTCGCCGAGTTCCTGAAGAGCGAGCTGGCGAAGGTCGGCATCACTGTGAACATCAACTCCATCTCGGCGGACGAGTGGTACACGAAGGTGTTCAAGAACCACGACTTCACCGCGACGCTGCAGGAGCACGTCAACGACCGCGATGTGGTCTGGTACGGAAACCCGGACTTCTACTGGGGCTACGACAACCCGCAGGTGACCGCATGGGTGAACGAGGCCGAGCAGGCGAGCACGACGGCAGATCAGACCGCCAAGCTGAAGCTGGTCAACGAGCAGATCGCGAAGGATGCGGCCAGCGCCTGGCTGTACCTGTACCCGCAGATCGTCGTCGCCGACAGCGACGTGAGCGGCTACCCGGTCAACGGACTGAACTCGCAGTTCTTCGCGTACGACATCGTCAAGAAGTAGGCGGTTCTCCACAAGGACCGCTCTTCCACAACCCCGATGCTCGGGGAGCCGACCGGCTCCCCGAGCATCTACGCTGAAAACCACCATGGCTCTCTACCTCCTGCGTCGCACCGCGTTCCTCGTGGTGTCACTGCTGCTGGCCATGGTCGTGCTGTTCTTCCTGCTCCGTGTGCTGCCGGGCGACCCGTCGAACGCGCTGCTCTCCGTCGGAGCGACGAAGGAGCAGATCGCGGCGGCGCAGCACCAGGTGGGCAGCGATCAGCCGCTGCTGCAGCAGTTCTTCTCGTGGTTCGGCAGCCTGGTGTCGCTCGATCTCGGCGAGTCGTTCATCAGCTCGCTGCCGGTCGGCCCCGAGATCGCCGCGCGGCTGTCCGTGACCATCCCGCTGACGCTCCTCTCGTTCGTCCTGGCGCTCGTGCTCGCGCTGCCGATCGGCTTCGTCGCGGCGTGGAAGGCCGACCGCTGGTACGGCATCCTGCTGTCCGCGTTCTCGCAGCTGGGCATCGCCGTGCCCGTGTTCTGGGTGGGCATCCTGCTGGTCGATGTCTTCGCGATCACCCTCGGGTGGTTCCCGTCCGGCGGATTCCCGCGTGACGACTGGTCCGATCCGGCCGAGGCCCTGACCTCGCTCGCCCTGCCGGTCGTGACGATCGCGATCGTGATGAGCGCATCCATCTCCCGTTACGTCCGAAGCGCGACGCTGGATGTGATCGGCAGCGACTATCTGCGCAACGCCCGCGCACTGGGGTCGGGTTTCGCGGGAGCGATGTGGCGCCACGGTCTGCGCAATGGCGCTGTGCCGGTGATCTCCGTGCTGGGGATCGAGCTCGCCACGACGTTTCTCGGAGCGGTCGTCGTCGAAAGCGTCTTCACCCTGCCCGGGCTCGGCAGCATGCTGCTGAAGGCCATCGAGCAGCACGACTACCCGAACATCCAGGGCATCCTGTTCGTCTCGACGCTGCTCGTGCTGATCGTCGGCTTCCTCGCCGACATCGCACAGCGGCTCGTCGACCCGCGCCTCCGTCGCAGCATCTCGGGGAACACATGAGCGCGATCGTCGAGCAGGCGGCCGAGGCGGCCGCACCGGAAGCGCGGGGGCGGCGCCGCGCCCGCCGTTCGCTGACGCTCGGCATCGGGCTCGTCCTGGTCGGCCTGGTGGTGATCGTCGCCGTCGTGTCGTTCTTCTGGCTGCCGTACGCGCAGTCCGACACCTCCGGCACGCGGCTCGAGCAGCCGAGCGCGGCGCACTGGCTGGGAACGGACCGGTTCGGGCGCGACCTGGTGACCCAGCTGATGATCGGGGCGCGCATCGCCTTGGCCGTCGGCCTCGGTTCCGTCGCGATCGGTGCGGTGGTGGGCGGAACCCTCGGCCTGCTGGCCGCCTTCGCCACCAAATGGCTGGACGACACGCTGTCGGCCGTGCTCGACATCCTGATCGCGTTCCCCACATTGCTCCTGGCGATGCTGATCGTGGCCGCCCAGGGGGCGTCGCTCGGCACGGCCATCGTCGCGATCGGGCTCGCCATGTCGGCGGTCGTCGCCCGGCTGACGCGTGTACTCGCCAAGCGGGTGCTGTCGCAGCAGTACGTCACGGCCGCGCGCACCTCCGGCACCTCGTGGCCGGGGATCATCGCACGGCACATCCTGCCGAACATCTGGCCGACGCTCAGCGTGAACCTCGCGCTGCAGTTCGGAGTGGCCGTGCTCGCCGAGGCGAGCCTCTCGTACCTGGGGCTCGGGGCGCCGCCTCCCAACGCCTCCTGGGGGCGTCTGCTGCAGGAGGCTCAGGGGACGGTGTCCACGGCTCCTGCCGGTGCGATCGCCCCTGGCGTTGCCCTGGTCGTGCTCGTGATCGGCGTCAACCTGGTGGCCGACGGTCTTCGGGATGTGGCCGACCCGACCCGCAGGAGGTCGCGATGACCACCCACAACAGTGCGGCGCGCGGCCTCCTCGAGGTCGACGGCCTGAACATCGCGACACGGGACGGCGACGTGCTCGTACGCGACGTGTCGTTCCGTCTCGACGCGGGGGAGCGGCTCAGCCTGATCGGCGAGTCCGGCTCGGGCAAGTCGCTGACATCGTTCGCCCTCACCGGTCTACTGCCCGAAGGACTGCACGCGACCGGCAGCGTCCTGCTCGACGGCGTGCCGGTCATCGGCGCGCGGGAGCGCGAGCTCGTCGCGCTGCGCGGCCGGGTGGCGTCGACCGTCTTCCAGGAGCCGATGACCGCCCTCGACCCGCTCATGCGTCTCGGGCGCCAGGTGGCCGAGCCGCTCCGCCGGCACCTCGGGCTGCGCGGCGATGCCCTGCGTCAGGCGGTGCATGACGCGCTCGCCGAAGTGGGCCTCCCCGAACCGGAGCGCATCGCGCACGCCTACTCCTGGGAGATCTCCGGGGGGCAGCGGCAGCGCGTCGCGATCGCCGCGGCCCTCGCCTGCCGCCCGCAGCTGCTGATCGCCGACGAGCCGACGACAGCGCTCGACGTGACCGTCCAGGCCGACGTGCTGGCGCTGCTCGAACGCTTGGTTGCAGAACGCGGGATGGCGCTCCTGTTCGTCAGCCACGACCTCGCCGTCGTTTCCCGTATGGCGCAGCGGGCGCTCGTGCTGCGTCAGGGTCGCGTCGTCGAGGAGGGTGCGATCGACGGCCTGCTGTCCGACCCGCGCGACCCGTACACCGCCGAACTCGTGCGCAGCGCCCGAGAGCTCGATTCCGCTCTGGAGCTGCCATGACGCCCATCCTCGAACTGCGTGACGCGGGCTTCCGGTACCGCCGGGCTGCGAACCCGGCGCTGGACGACGTCTCCTTCACCGTGGAGCCGGGACGGAGCCTCGGCCTGGTCGGAGAGTCCGGGGCGGGCAAGACGACGGCTCTCTCGCTCCTCCTGGGGCTCACGACGCCCACCAGCGGCAGCGTGCTCTTCGACGGCCGACCGCTGAACCCTCGCGATCGCACCCAGGTGCGCGACTTCCGCCGGAGCGTACAACCGGTCTTCCAGGACCCGTACTCCTCCCTCGACCCGCGGCAGAGCGTCGGCCGGATCGTCGGCGAACCCCTCGCCTCCCTCGGACTCGCGGGCGGCGAGCAGGCGCGGGAACGTGTCGCGCAGGCGCTTCACTCCGTCGCCCTTCCTGCCGACGCGGCGCGTCGCTACCCGCACGAATTCTCCGGCGGCCAGCGGCAGCGCATCGCCATCGCCCGGGCGATCGTGTCACGGCCGCGCGTGCTGCTGGCCGACGAGCCCGTGAGCGCGCTGGATGTGACGACGCGCATCCAGATCATCGACCTGCTCGGCGAACTGGCGGCGAACGAGGGGATGACCGTCGTCATGGTCTCGCACGATCTCAGCGTCGTCGCAGCCCTCTGTGCTCAGACCGTCGTGCTGCGCGGCGGGCGCGTCGTCGAGCAGGGCGCCACGAGCGAGGTGCTCAGGACGCCGCGCGACGACTACACCCGCCGCCTGCTGGCGTCGGTGCCCCGCTTGCCGGCTTAGGCGTCGATCCCCAGCTTCTTGCGCAGCGAGGCGACGTGTCCCGTCGCCTTGACGTTGTAGAGCGGCAGGCGGAGCGTGCCGTCCGGGTCGACGACGAACGTCGACCGGATGACACCCTCGACGGTCTTGCCGTAGAGCTTCTTCTCGCCGTAGGCGCCGTACGTGCGGTGCACGGCCAGGTCTTCGTCGGACAGCAGCGGGAAGTTGAGGCCCTCCTGCTCCTGGAACTCCTTATTTCTCGCCGGCACATCCTTCGAGATGCCGATCACCTGGTATCCGGCCGACTTGAGCGAGTTCAGGTTGTCGCGGAAGTCGCAGGCCTCCGTCGTGCACCCCGGGGTCATCGCCGCGGGATAGAAGTACACGATCACGTTCTCGCCGGCGAAGTCGGAGAGCGAGACGGTGGTGCCGTCCTGGTCGGTGAGTGTGAAGGCGGGCGCCGGAGCGCCGGCCTCGAGTCGAGCGTCAGTCATGGGTCTATTCTCCTGCCACGGTGGTCTCGAGCGCGCGGTACCGGAAGCCGCGCAGCGCGTTGCGGCGCGCGGTCGAGAGCCCGAGCACCACGGCCGCCGCGACCGCGACGGCGAAGGCGAAGGCTCCCAGCACCCACCACTGCATCGGGTGCAGCGGGATGTCCCACCACCAGGCCACGTTGGTGTTCAGGTTCAGCGTCTTGACGTCCGTCCCGGTCGTGTAGCGGTGGATGTTGACGTAGAGCGCGATCGTGAAGCCCGCGATCAGTAGGCCTCCGATGACGACGAGCTGAGTGCGGCCGAGACCGAGGTCGAACCGATTGAGTCCGTACAGGCAGAGGCCCACGAGCAGAATGAGCAGTGGGTAGAGGTAGCGAGGCTGCACGCCGGTCCCGACCCAGATCTGGTCGTGCATCAGGATGTAGATCGGCACGAACACCAGGGCGAATGCCGCGATCCCCACTGCCCAGAGCTTCCGGCGGGTCATCCGCCCGATGCCCCAGAAGATGAGACCGCAGACCACCAGCGAAATCGTGCCCCAGACGGTCACCGGCATGAAGGTGTCCAGCCACCCCAGCGGCGCGTAGCCGAACGCGCCCACATAGAACCAGGGGAGGTCGAGCAGGTCCTTCCACAGCAGCCAGACGAAGTCGTAGGGGGAGAGCGCGGTCGTGGCCCGCGTGACGATCCCGCCCTGCGAAGCGCCGAAGTACAGCAGCACGCTGACGAGGGAGAGGGCGGCCGGCAGGATCGTGCGCAGCCAGAACGCCCGGGTGCGTTCCGCCTTCAGGATGACGACCAGGATCATCGCCAGGACACCGTAGGTGGCAGCATCCGCCCGGGCGCCTGCGCCCATCAGCACGCTGACCGTGGCGAGCACCCCCAGTCCGATCCGTCTGCCGAGCCCCCTCACCTCGAAGTAGCCCAGGAGGGCGAGCCAGAGCGTCGTCGCCGATGTGATCGCCCATCCACTGGGGTTCGTGCTGGCGATGAGGAAGAACCCCAGAGGGATCAGCGTGGCAAGAGCGGACCACACGAGGAGGCCGCGCCGCCGTGCCGGGAGCAGGAGAAAAAGCGCGGTGAGCATCGCGACGTACAGGAACGCATTGAAGATGCGGATCGTCAGGACGGCCGTGGCCTCATGCGTCGAGGCGAAGACGCTCATGACGGCGTAGTAGATCGGCGGGTAGCCGTGATCGTTGAAGTTGCCGCGGTCGGTGGTGACCAGCTCATCGGACTTCGCCACGGGGCAGTCGCCCGGGATCTCGGAGTGATGCGCGTAGCAGAGCGACGCCAGGACGGTCCCGCGCGGAACCGAGCGCTCGTTCGCTTCCGCTCCCGGCTCGCAGAGGCCCGGGCGGTCGCCCTGGGCGCACCAGATGCTCGCCAGATGGTAGTCGTCGTCGGGTGCTGCACCGACGGGCGAAGCGAATGCCCAGCTGACGAGGCTCATCAGAAGCGCGACGGGGATGAGCGCTGCGACGACGATCCGCCACGGCCTCCACGCCGGCCTCATCGTGTCGTGCCGTTCCCGGCGAGGCGGCCGGCGAGAGCGCTGGGCAGAGTCTCCGGGTCGATCTCCACCTCCCGCTGCTCGTCGGCGGACCGCATCACGGCCTCGGCTACCGCGAGCGTGGTGAGACCCTCGTCCATCGTCACGATGCCGGGTCGGCCGTGGAGGATGGCATCGCGGAAGGCTTCGTGCTCGATGCGCAGCGGCTCGCGCTTCTTCAGCGCGAACCGGATGACGGATCCCTCGGCGACCCCACGGAAATTAGAGACGGCGTCCCATTCGGTCGCGTCGGTGCCGTTCTCGTAGTAGGTCAGATCGCCGCTGAGCGTGTCGGCGACGAACGCGCCGCGCTCGCCGGTGACGACCGTGATGCGCTCCTTCATCGGCGACAGCCAGTTCACCAGGTGGTTGGTGATGATCCCGTCGTCGAGGCGGCCGTTGAAGGCGACCATGTCCTCGTGCGGTCGGCCGCTCCGGCGGGAGGTGTTGGCGTGCACGGCCCGGAAGGGACTCTGCGCCAGCCAGGAGGTGAGGTCGATGTCGTGCGTCGCGAGGTCTTTGATGACGCCGACGTCGGCGATGCGGATCGGGAACGGTCCCTGTCGGCGCGTGGCGATCTGGTACACCGAGCCCAGCTCGCCGGCCTCGACGCGGCTCCGCAGGTTCTGCAGGGCCGGGTTGAACCGCTCGATGTGTCCGACCGCTCCGACGAGACCGTTCCGGCGGAAGGCGTCGGCCATCCGGCGCGCTTCATCCAGATCGGCGGCGATCGGCTTCTCGACGAGGGCGTGGACGCCGGCATCGGCGAGCTCGAGTGCCGTCGACTCGTGCAACGTCGTGGGCACGGCGACGACGGCGGCGTCGACGCCCGCCTCGATGAGCTCGCCGACGGAACGGTAGACCGGGGCGTCGATGGAGGCGGCGCGCTCGGGGGCGGTCTCCACCACGCCCGCGAGCTCGACGCCGTCCAGCTCGCGGACCACGCGCGCGTGGTGCGATCCCATCACCCCGAGGCCGACGACGCCGACCCGCAGCGCGGCCATCAGCTTCCCGCCTTCGCGAGCGTGTTCACAGCGGACACGATGCGGTCGACGTCACGCTCGCTGAGCGAGGGATGCACCGGGAGCGAGAGCGCCTCGCGAGCGGCCCGTTCGGTCTCCGGCAGGTCGAGCTCCAGCCCGAAGACCGGGAGCCGGTGCACAGGAGTGGGGTAGTAGACGCCGGTGCCGATCCCGTGCTCCTCGCGGAGCGCGCGAGCGAACCCGTCGCGGTCCTCTGCGACGCGGATCGTGTACTGGTGGTAGACGTGCTCTGCACCATCGGCGACCGGGGGTGTGACCACGCCCGTCAGCTCGGCGTCGAAGCGGGCAGCGTTCCTGCGCCGCTGCTCCGTCCAGCCGGCCAGCTTCCGGAGCTGGGCACGGCCGATCGCGGCGTGCAGGTCGGTCATGCGGGCGTTGAACCCGGCGATCTCGTTCTCGTACGGCCGGGCCATGCCCTGGTTGCGGAGCAGGCGGACGCGCTCGTCGGTGGCGGCGGAGGCGGAGACGACCATCCCGCCCTCGCCCGACGTCATGTTCTTGGTCGGGTAGAGGCTGAACATCGCCCAGTCGCCGAAGGTCCCGACCTGTCGCCCGTCGATGGTCGCGGCGTGGGCCTGCGCGGCATCCTCGAACAGGGCCAGCGAGTGCTCGGCTGCGAGGGCGGACAGGCGGCCCATGTCCGCAGGGTGGCCGTAAAGGTGCACGGGCATGATCGCCGCGGTGTTCGGACCGATCGCTCGAGCCACGGAATCGGGGTCGAGGTTGAACGAGTTCGGCTCGATGTCCGCGAACACAGGAACGGCGCCCGCCAGCACGACGGCGTTGGCAGTCGCGGCGAAGGTGAAGGAGGGGACGATGACCTCGTCGCCCGGGCCGATGCCCGCGGCGAGCAGGCCGAGGTGGAGACCGGACGTGCCGGAGTTCACCGCCGCCGTGGGGCGGCCCGCTACCAGAGCGTCGGAGAACTCGCGCTCGAAGGCGGCGACCTCGGGGCCCTGCGCCAGCATCCCGCTCTGCAGCACGGCGTCGACCGCCGCGCGCTCCTCGTCGCCGATGAGCGGCCGGGCGGCCGGGATGAACTCCAGATCGGTCACGCGACCACCTCCAGCTTCTCGTCGTTCTCGCGGTAGCGTTCGCCGGTCGTCGGGCAGACCCATCCATCGGCGTCCTGGACCAGCGGGATGCCCGCGCGGCCCACCCAGCCGATCCTCCGTGCGGGGACGCCGGCGACCAGGGCGAAGTCTGGCACATCCCGCGTCACGACCGCCCCAGCGGCCACGGTCGCCCAGGAGCCGATCACCACGGGCGCGATGCAGACAGCGCGGGCGCCGATGGATGCTCCGGAGCGCACCACGACGCCGACCGGCTCCCAGTCGGCGGCCGACTTGAGCGTGCCGTCCGGGTTCACGGCGCGCGGGAACGTGTCGTTGGTCAGGACCACGGCCGGCCCGATGAAGACGCCGTCCTCGAGCACGGCCGGCTCGTAGACGAGCGCCTGGTTCTGGATCTTGCAGTTGCTGCCGATGCTCACGCCGGAACCGATGTACGCCCCTCGCCCGACGATGCAGTCCTCGCCGATCGTGGCGTTCTCTCGCACCTGTGCGAGGTCCCAGATCTTCGTTCCGTCACCGACCGCGGCGGACACGGCGACATCGGCATTCTCGGCAACAAACAACGAGTTTCTTCCTCCCCTGCGCCCGGGCTCCCTGGGGGAGTCTTCCGTCTCGGCGCGCGTCGTCCGGCCACGTCGGGCAGACCAAATAGAATGTATCATCGAGTGGCTTCCGGTTCGGCTGGAGGCTCGGGCTCTCCACAGCATCTGCGCGGTCGGACGGACGCAGGCGGATGGTGTGGGATCACCCAGGTGTCACAGCGCCGATCCCAACGGTGGAGCGGTCAGCTCGCGACATGAAGCTCTCCGACCCAGAAGGCGCAACACTCGACCATGATCGTGTTCATCTACGGAACGACGGCGGAGGCCATCAAACTGGCCCCGGTCATCCGCCGGCTCCGTGAGCGAGGTGTTGCGACCCAGCAGTGGGTGACGATGCAGCACACAGAGGCTCTGATGACCGCAATGGAGCAGCTGGGACTCGGTACTCCCGATCAGGTCATCGCCCACGGTGCCGCAGGCAAGCCGCTCCGGGGCACCGGCGACGTCGTCCGCTGGGGCATGACGGTGCTCGGCTGGCTGCGGAAGAACCGCAAGCGGGTCGCGGCATCGCTGCCGAAGAACACGGTCATCGTCGTGCACGGCGACACCATGACGAGCGTCGTCGGCGCCTGGATCGCCAAGCGCATGGGCTTCGGTTGCGCCCACATCGAGGCGGGTCTCCGCAGCGGCAACTGGCGGCACCCCTTCCCGGAGGAGCTGGACCGGCGCATCGTCGGGACCATGGCGACGGTGCACTACACGCCGTCGATCGAGGCGACCGAGAACCTGAAGAAGCGTTCGAACGTCGTGTACACGCACGGCAACACGGCCCTCGACGCTGTGCTCGACCACGGGATGCGCGCTGCCGGCACGGACGCGCCGTACGGCGTCGTGCTGCTGCACCGGTTCGAGTTCATCTCCAACAGCCAGCTCGTCGACGACACCCTCGAGGTGCTCGCGACCAGCGAGGTCCCGTTGCGGCTCATCGTCGACGCCTACAACAGGGAAACGCTGGAGAAGCTGCTCGCCAATCAGGGCGGCGACCGTATCACCGTCCTCCCGAAGCTGCGGCACGACGAGTTCGTCGCCCTGCTGGAGAACGCCGCGTTCGTGGTCACGGACTCCGGCGGAATCCAGGCCGAGTCGGCGCTGCTCGGCGTCCCGACGCTCATCCACCGCAAGACGACGGAGCAGGGTGAAGGCATCGGCCGCAACATCGTGCTGTCCGAATGGGACCTCGGCCGGCTGCGTTCGTTCCTGAGAGATTACGAATCTCTCCGGCACGAGCCCGACCGCCCGGAGCGGTCGCCGTCGGACATCATCGTCAACGACCTGATCAGCCGAGGGTATGCCGACTAGCGCGGGCGGCGAGCAGGCGCAGCGTCGAGCGCCGGGGATGATCAGCCGTCACGGTCGCGCGCTCGCCGAGATCGCCGGCGTCAGCATCGTGGGGATCGTGGCGACGACCGCGTTCCAGCTCATCACGATCCGTGGTCTCGGGCCCGCTTCGTACAGCCTCCTCGCTGCGGCCCTGGCACTCATCAACGTTGCGGCGATCGGCAGCTCGGCGCTCCGCAACTCCGTCGCGGTCACGACGGCCGAGGCGCTGCACGCGCCGCGCAGCATCCCCGGCGATCGCGTCCGCCGGGTGGACGGAGCCCTGGTCGAGGCGCTCGTGCTCGGAGGGATCGGCACGCTCGGAGTCTTCGCCCTGTCGTCGACCCTCGCTGCTCCCGGCGCCACCGGTGTCCTGACCGTCGTCCTCACGGCCGCGGCGATGATCCCGAACTTCCTGTTCGCGCTCGCTCAGGGGCGCTTGCAGGGGGCAGGCGACTCCCGCTCCGTGGTCTGGTGGTCGACGGGTGCCCAGGTCGCGCAGGCGGTGCTCGCCCTGATCGCCATGCTCGCCCACGCGGGCTCCGCGGCCATTCTGGCCATCCTCGTCCTGACCGCCCTCACCGGCGCGATCGGCGCAGGTGCCGTGGCGCGTCGCCGGTCCCTGGCGGTCGGCCGGTCGCCGTTCACGATGCAGAGCACCGTCGTGCTGCTGCTCACCGTCGGGTTCGCGTGGCTCACGAACGCCGACGTTGTGCTGGTCCGTGCCGGAACGCCGGAGGAGCTGGCCGGAGCGTATGCTGCGGCCGCCGTGCTGGTGAAGACGACCCTCATCATCCCGGCGACGTTCTCGCTCTATCTGCTGCCGCGGTTCGTCCGCTCCAAGGGCAATGCCGCACTGACGAACCTCGGTGTGACCGTGATCCTCGGAGTGACGCTGCTGACCGAGGTGGCGATGTTCCTCCTGGTCGTGCTGTTCGGGCCGTGGATCGTCGGCCTGCTGTTCGGCTCGCACTACGCCGCGACGGCGCAGATCGTGGTCGGCTTCTCCCTCGCCTGGATCCCGTGGGCGCTGGCCCAGGGTGTGCTCGTGCGCATCACGGCCGCGGCGTCGAAGGCGGCGCTCGCCGTCTTCCTGCTCGCCGCCGTCGCGCAGTGGCTCGTCGCCTCCGCGACCCTGCCCGACGTGGATGCCTGGCTGGTCGGCAACGGCCTCATCGGGCTGGTGACCTTCCTGGCGCTGTACGGCATCCACTGGGCGCTCCTGCTCCGCAGCAGGCGCACCGGCCGGGAGGCCGTCGTCGAGGAGCAGCCCGCGCCATGACCTCGCCTGCCCTCAGCATCGTCATCGCGTCGTACAACTCGGCGCCCTGGCTCCCCACCACGATCGGATCGCTGACAACCGCCCTCGGCAACAGCTCGGTGGAGGCGGAGATCGTGGTCGTCGATGACGGCTCCACCGACGACACCGCCGCCGTGCTCGCGGGCATCGCGGCGTCGTCCCCTGTTCCGCTCCGCGTGATCTCCCAGCCCAACAAAGGGCGGTTCCTCGCGCGCTGGGAGGGCGTCCAGGCTGCGCGGGCCGACCGCATCCTGCTGTTCGACTCGCGACTCCTGATGGCTCCGGACGCATTCGCCTACCTTGAGAGCGTGGACGCGCTCCGCCCGGACGCCCGCGCGTGGGTCGGGCACGTGCCGACGGACCCTGCGGCACCGCTCGTCGGACGTTTCTGGGAGGTGCCCACCCACGTCTTCTGGGGCGGATACCTGGCGCATCCCGCGCCGACCGACATCACTCCGGAGAATTTCGACCGCATGCCGAAGGGCACCGGGTGCCTGGTGATCGACCGTGCCGCCTTCGCCGACGCCTGCCGTGCGGCCTGGCCCGAGGAGAACGCCGATCTCGTATCGGACGACACGCGGCTGCTGCGGTACGTCGCCGACCACGGCGCCCTCCGCATCGACCCGGGCTTCCGTGCGCTCTACCGTCCGCGCATCACGGTGGGCGGCTTCCTCCGTCACGGTTTCGTGCGGGGCACGCTGTTCGTCGACAGCTACGCAGGCACCAGCCTCCTCCGCAACCTGGTCCTCGTCGCTCTGGTCGTCGCACCGGTCGTCGCGCTCATCCTGCTCGTGCTCGCGATCGCGTTCGGCCTCTGGTGGCTGGTGATCGTCGTGCTGGCCCTGGCCGTCTCCGGCATCCTCGCCCTGGTGCTCGTCTCGGCGGCGCGAGCGGCCGCGGGGCGCGCCGTGCTGTCGTTCCTGCTCTACGTCATCCCCTTCGGTGCGGTCTTCTGGGCCGGACTCGCGCGCGGCGTCTGGGTGCACCGAGCAGCGTTCCGCGGGTCGCGGAGGCAGGCTCAGTCCAGTTCGACGCCCTGAGTCGGCGGTTCAGCGCGCGAAGGTCTCCAGCAGGCGCTGCAGCGAGTCGAGGCGCGCGCGCCCGGCCTCGCCGAGCTTCCCGGCCTCGACGGCCTCGATGATCGCGCAGTCCGGCGCATCGGGAAGGTGTGTGCACCCGCGCGGGCAGTCCTCGGCGAGCTCCGCGAGATCGGTGAAGGCCTTCAGGATGCTGTCGGCGTTCACATGCCCGAGCCCGAACGAGCGGACGCCCGGGGTGTCGATGACCCAGCCGTGGCGTCCCTCGTCGTCTTCGACGCGGAGGGACACGGTCGATGAGGACGTGTGCCGTCCGCGACCGGTGACCACGTTGACGTGACCGGTGGCGCGGTGCGCGCTCGGGACGATCGCGTTGACCAGGGTCGACTTGCCCACCCCGGAGTGCCCGACAACGACCGTGTCGTGCCCGATCAGCGCCGCCGTGATGTCGTGCAGCGGGATGTCGTCCTGGCGGCTGGTGAAGACGGGCAGGTCGAGGCCGGCGAAGTTCGACAGGAACGGCTCGGGGTCGGCCAGGTCGGTCTTCGTCACGCACACCATCGGGTCGATGCCGGCGTCGTAGGCGGCGACCAGGTAGCGATCGACGAGGCGTGTGCGCGGCTCCGGGTTGGCTGCTGCCACGACGATGAGCATCTGGTCGGCGTTGGCGACGACGATGCGCTCCACCTCGTCCGTGTCGTCGGCGCTCCGCCGGAGCAGGGTCGTGCGCGGCTCCACCCGCACGATGCGGGCGAGGGTGCCCTCCTCTCCGGTGGTGTCTCCGACGACGGCCACGCGGTCGCCGGTGACGATCGGGTTCCGCCGCAGCTCGCTGGCGCGGGCAGCGGTGACCTGCCGCTCCTCAGGGGTGTCCTCGTCGAGCAGCACCGTGTACCGGCCGCGGTCGACGCCCAGCACGCGAGCGATCTGGGCGTCGGCGTGCTCTGGCCGGGTCTTCGTCCGCGGGCGGTTGCCCTTCGGGTTCGGGCGACTGCGGATGCTGGACTCGTCGTAGAGGTCGAGCTCGTCGTCGTCCTCGTCGTTCGCCCACCAGGAGCCGCTGTTGTCCGTCACGCGACGTCGGCGCCCTTCTGCAGTATCCGGACCCACAGCTGGGTGAACTGCGGGAGCGTCTTGGCCGTCGTGGCCACGTTCTCGATCTCGACGCCGGGGACGACGAGCCCGACGATCGCGCCGGCCGTCGCCATGCGGTGATCCTCGTAGCTGCGCCAGACGCCGCCGTGGAGCGGGCGCGGGTCGATGCGCAGGCCGTCCTCCAGCTCCGTGACGGCGCCGCCGAGGCCGTTGATCTCGGCGGCGAGGGCAGCGAGGCGGTCCGTCTCGTGATGGCGGATGTGGCCGATGCCGGTGATCTCACTCGGGCCGTCGGCGAGGGCGGCGATCGCCACGAGGGCGGGCGCGAGCTCGCCGCCCGTCGTGAGGTCGAGCGTGATGCCCGTCGGGCGGTCGGGCCCGGTGACGGTGAGGCGGTCGCCCTCGCGCGTGACCGTCGCGCCGAAGAGCG
The DNA here is from genome assembly GCF_000383315.1 of Cryocola sp. 340MFSha3.1. Classification (NCBI taxonomy): domain Bacteria; kingdom Bacillati; phylum Actinomycetota; class Actinomycetes; order Micrococcales; family Microbacteriaceae; genus Cryocola; species Cryocola sp. 340MFSha3.1. Next base: position 1,041,133 of record NZ_KB911087.1, on the reverse strand, counting down.
GCAGCAGGTCGGCGAGATCCGCACCGACCTGCGTGGTGGACGCGGGCCACCCGGTGATGGTCACCGTCCCACCCGTCACGACGGCCGCGGCGAGGAAGGGGGCGGCGTTGGAGAGATCCGGCTCGATGTTGACGTCGCGGGCGGCGATCGTGCCAGGCGAGACGATCCAGCGGCCGACCTCCGGCGACTCGACGGTCACACCGCGGGCGGCGAGGGCCGCGATCGTCATCTCGATGTGGGGGAGGCTGGGGAGCCGCTCGCCGGCGTGTGTCAGATCGAGACCGTCGTCGAAGCGACTGGCCGACAGCAGGAGCGCGCTGACGAACTGGCTGGAGCTGGACGCATCCACCTCGACCGCGCCGCCCGCGACCCGGCCGGTGCCGTGAACGGTGAACGGGAGGGAGCCGCGGCCGTCGTCGTTCACGTCGACGCCGAGCGCGCGCAGGGCGGCGATGATCGCGCCCATCGGACGGCCACGGGCCGAGTCGTCGGCGTCGAACATGGTCGGACCGAGCGCCAGCCCCGCGATCGGCGGGACGAACCGCATCACGGTGCCGGCCTGACCGCATTCGATCGTCGTGCTGCCGAGCAGCTCCTCCGCGGGCGTGACCAGCAGGTCAGCGCCGAACTCGCCGTCGCCCGGCTTCTCCTCCACCGTCACGCCCAGGGCGCGGAGGGCCTCCACCATGTTCGCGCTGTCGCGCGAGTGCAGAGGCGCCCGCAGCAGCGACGGTCCGTCGGCGAGGGCGGCCAGCACCAGCTCCCGCGCGGTCAGCGACTTCGAGCCGGGCAGGGACACGGTCGCGGCGACCGGACCGCCGGCCACCGGGGCGGCCCAGAGCGTGTTCGGCTCCTCGACGCGGTTGTCGCCATACGGGTCGAAGTCGGGGGCGGAATATTTCGAGATCAGCATTGTTGTCCAGATTATCCGTGTTCCCGGTATCAGGAAGGATCCGCCCGTGGCCGCCACCGCCGTGCTCGACGCCCCCAGCGTCGCATCGCACGACCTCGTCGACCCCGAAGGCCTTCTCAGCGCGTCGCTGGCGTCGCAACTAGACTGGCCGGTGATGAGCACCGAGACCGAGGATCTGGGCCACCTCTTCGAGGATCAGGCCCTGCCCTTCATGGACCAGCTGTACGCGGCTGCCCTGCGCATGACACGCAACCCGTCGGACGCGCAGGACCTCGTGCAGGAGACGTTCGTGAAGGCCTATGCGGCGTTCGGCCAGTTCCAGCAGGGCACGAACCTGAAGGCGTGGCTGTACCGCATCCTCACCAACACGTTCATCAACACGTACCGCAAGAAGCAGCGTGAGCCCTACCAGGGGACGATCGACGAGCTCGAGGACTGGCAGCTCGGCGGCGCGGAGTCCATGTCCTCGTCGTCCAGCCGCTCGGCTGAGGCCGAGGCGATCGACCATCTGCCGGACAGCGCCGTCAAGGACGCGCTGCAGGCCATCCCGGAGGACTTCCGGCTGGCCGTGTACCTCGCCGATGTCGAGGGATTCTCCTACCAGGAGATCGCCGACATCATGAAGACCCCGATCGGCACCGTGATGAGCCGCCTCCACCGCGGCCGCCGGATGCTCCGGGAGCTTCTGACCGACTACGCGCACGAGCGCGGTCTCTCCGCCGTCCAGGGGGACCGGGCCGTGCAGACCCCCAGGAGCAAGAGATGACCGACTGCGGTTGTGAGAAGGCCAAGGCCGAACTCGAAGAGTACCTGCGCAACGAACTGTGCAGCGAGGATGCTGCCGACGTGCGCGAGCACCTGGCGAACTGCACCGGGTGCTCCGACGAGGCGCACCTGAACGTGGTGCTCACCGAGGTGGTGCAGCGGGCGTGCAAGGAGACGGCGCCCGAGACGCTGCGCACCGAGGTGCTGCTGCGCATCCGCTCCTTCCAGGCGAGCGTGCACTGAGCCCTGGGGGTGTTGCTGCGATCGCCTAAGCGGAGCCGCCCGTCCCGACCTCGTGGAGGAAGAACAGACCGCCCAGCGGGTCGGTGACCTGCGCGAAGCGGCCGAACTCGCTGTCCCACGGATCGCGGATGACGGTCCCGCCCAGCTCGATCACGCGCTGTGAGGCGGCCGCCGCGTCCGCGACCCCGAAGTAGACGACCCAGTGCGACGGGACGCCCGGCGGGAGCATCCCGTCCGCGTCGTAGACGCCGCCGGCGGGCGAGTCCGGGTCGCCGAAGGTGACGTACCGGAAGTCGGCGGTGTCGCCGAGCACCTGCGTCCTCCAGCCGAAGACCCGGGTGTAGAAATCGACCTGCGCGGCGTAGTTGCGCGCGTACAGCTCGTGCCAGGCGATGCCCCCGACCTCGGCGACCAGCTCGAAGCCGCGGTGCTGCTCGGGATCCCACAGTCCGACGACCGCTCCGCCCGGGTCGGCGATGACCGCGAGCCGGCCCTGGTCGCCGACCGTCATGGTCGGAGCGATCACCTGTGCGCCGGCCTGGAGCGCCGCCTTCTCGGCCGTGTCCGCATCCTCGACGAGGAGGTAGGTGAGCCACGTGTTCGCCTGGGCGTCGCCCATCGTCGGACCGAGGCCCGCGACCGTACGTCCGTCTCGCCGGAACGTCACGTAGCCGCCGTACTCCGCGCCGGCGGTCTCGGCCGTCCAGCCGAACAGGCTCGTGTAGAACTCGGTCGCGCGCGGCACGTCGGAGCTGGTGTAGTCGACCCAGCAGGGCTCGCCGAGGCGGTGGGTGGTGACGACGGTCATGCGCTCACCATACGCCGCAGGCCGCCGGACCGGCCAGCGGTGACGGCGGTCTGTCCGCGAGCCTCCGGGGTCGATAGCGTGAGGCCATGGACGACATGGTTCCCCTGCCGGGCGGACGGTTCCGGATGGGCTCCGCCGAGTTCTACCCGGACGAACAGCCCGTCCACGAGCGCTCTGTCGCCGCGTTCCGCATCGACCGGTTCGAGGTGACGAACGCCGACTTCGCCGCGTTCGTCGCCGACACCGGGTACGTCACCGTCGCCGAACGTCCCCTCGACGCGGCGGAGTTCCCCGAGCTGCCCGACGACGACCTCCTCCCGGGTGCTCTGGTGTTCACGGCGACGGACAGGCCGGTCGACCTCTCCGACTGGCGGCAGTGGTGGCGATGGGAGCCGGGGGCGGATTGGCGGCATCCCGAGGGGCCGACGTCCGGCATCGACGAGCGGATGGACCGGCCGGTCGTGCAGGTCGCCTATGAGGATGCGGTCCGCTACGCCGCCTGGGCCGGGAAGCGCCTCCCGACCGAAGTGGAGTACGAGTACGCGGCCCGAGGCGGCGTGGACGGCGCCCGCTTCGCGTGGGGCGACGAGGCCTACCCGGGCGGGGAGGCGCAGGCGAACTCGTGGATCGGGCACTTCCCCTACGACAACCAGGGACGCTTCGGGGCGACCCCGGCGCCCGTCGGGTCGTACCCGGCGAACGGCTATGGGCTGCACGACCTGATCGGCAATGTGTGGGAGTGGACGAGCGACTACTACGCGCCGCGGCATGTCGTCCCCGCCCAGAGCGCACCGGACGCCGGCGGACGGCTGAACCTGCTCGGGGCGAGCAGTGCGGAGCCCGGGTCGGACATCCCTCGTCGGGTGCTGAAGGGCGGCTCGTACCTGTGCAGCCCCGAGTACTGCCTCCGCTTCCGGCCGGCGGCACGGTCGCCGCAGGCGGAGGACACGGCGACCACCCATATCGGGTTCCGCTGCGCGGCCGACGTCTGAGTCGCCGGCACGCGGCGCAACGGCGGGAGCCCCGGTCCTGATCGGACCGGGGCTCCCGTGACGCGCGTGCGGACTACAGCGTGAGCGCCCGCTGGATCAGCACCTGCTGCTCCTGAGCGTGACGCTTCGCCGACCCGGCGGCGGGCGACGCCGACGGCGGACGCGACACCACACCGAGCGGGCGCGGGCCGAGCTTCGACGTCTCGAGGATCATGAACGGCCAGGCGCCCTGGTTCTCCGGCTCGTCCTGCACCCAGACCAGTTCGGCGTTCGGGTACGAGTCGACGACCGCCTTCAGCTCGGCGGCGGGCAGCGGGTAGTACTGCTCCACCCGCACCAGTGCGATCTCCGGGTTGGGATTCTTCTCGAGCTCGTTGAGGAGGTCGTAGTAGAGCTTCCCGGCCATCAGCAGCACCCGCTTCACCGAGCCCTTGTCGCTGATGCGCGCATCGTCGATCACCGGCTCGAAGCGGCCATTGGTGAAGTCCTCCACGTTGCTCGCCGCGCCGCGCAGTCGCAGCATCGCCTTCGGGGTGAAGACGACGAGCGGCCGGCGCGGACGGGCGTACGCCTGGCGGCGCAGCAGGTGGAAGTACGACGCGGGCGTCGACGGACGCGCCACGGTCATGTTGTTCTCGGCGCACATCTGCAGGTAGCGCTCGATGCGGGCGCTGGAGTGGTCCGGTCCCTGTCCCTCGTAGCCGTGGGGGAGGAGCAGCACCAGCGACGAGCGCTGGCCCCACTTCTGCTCGGCGGAGGAGATGAACTCGTCGATGATCGTCTGGGCGCCGTTGGCGAAGTCGCCGAACTGCGCCTCCCACAGCACGAGGGCGTCCGCGCGCTCGACCGAGTAGCCGTACTCGAAGCCCATCGCCGCGTACTCGCTGAGGAGCGAGTCGTAGATCCAGAACTTCGCCTGGTTGTCGCTGAGGTTCGCGAGCGGCAGCCACTCCTGGCCGTTGACCCGGTCGTGCAGCACCGCGTGGCGCTGGACGAAGGTGCCGCGGCGCGCATCCTGTCCGGCGAGGCGCACCGGGGTGCCCTCCACCAGCAGCGAGCCCAGGGCCAGCAACTCGCCGAAGCCCCAGTCGATGCCGCCGTTGCGGCTCATCTCGCTGCGCTTGTTGAGCAGCTGCTGCAGCTTCGGGTGGACGGTGAAGCCGGCAGGCGGGTTGTTGAACGCGTCGCCGATCATGCCGATGACCTGCTCGCTGACCGCCGTCGTCTCCGGCTCGCCGACGTTGTCGTTGGCGTCCGACTGCGCCGGCTTCTCCAGGTCCGCGGACTCGTCGGAGTCGAGCACCGGCGTGGAGTTCGTCTGAGCCGCGTGCGTCTCCATGAACGCGCGCTCGAGGCGGTCCTGGAAGTCGCGGTGCGCCTGCTCGTACTCCTCCTCGGTGATGTCGCCGCGGCCGACGAGCGCCTCGGTGTAGAGGCGGCGGACGGACCGCTTCGCCTCGATGAGGCTGTACATCAGCGGCTGGGTCATCGAGGGGTCGTCGCCCTCGTTGTGTCCGCGGCGGCGGTAGCAGACGAGGTCGATGACGACATCGCGCTTGAACTCCTGGCGATAGGCGAACGCGAGTTCCGCGACTCGGACGACGGCCTCGGGGTCGTCGCCGTTCACGTGGAAGATCGGCGCCTGGATGGTCTTGGCCACGTCGGTCGAGTACACCGAGCTGCGGGCCTCGCCGGGAGGGGTGGTGAAGCCGACCTGGTTGTTGATGTTGACGTGGATGGTGCCGCCGGTGCGGTACGCCCGCAGCTGCGACATCTGCATGGTCTCGACCACGACGCCCTGACCTGCCATCGCCGCGTCACCGTGGATGAGGATCGGCAGGGTGAGGAACGTGCCCGCCGGGCGGCGGTCCTGCTTGGCGCGGACGATGCCCTCCAGGACGCCGTCCACAGCCTCCAGGTGCGAGGGGTTCGCGGCCAGGTAGACCGGGATCTCCTCGCCGCCGGCACCCTTGAAGGTGCCCTCGGTGCCCAGGTGGTACTTGACGTCGCCGGAGCCCTGGACGGTCCGCGGGTCCTGCGTCCCCTCGAACTCGCGGAAGATCTGACCGTAGGTCTTGCCCGCGATGTTGGTGAGGACGTTGAGGCGGCCGCGGTGCGCCATCCCGATGGCGACCTCGTCCATCCCGGCCTCTGCAGCGCCCTGCAGGATGGAGTCGAGCAGCGCGATCGTGGACTCGCCGCCCTCCAGGCTGAAGCGCTTCTGGCCGACGTACTTGGTCTGCAGGAAGGTCTCGAACGCCTCGGCCTCGTTGAGCTTGCCGAGGATGCGCAGCTGCTCGTCGTGGGTCGGCTTCTCGTACGGCCGCTCCAGCTTGTCCTGGAACCACTTGCGCTGAGCCGGGTCCTGGATGTGCATGTACTCGATGCCGACGGTGCGGCAGTAGGAGTCGCGCAGCACGCCGAGGATGTCGCGCAGCTTCATCTTGCGCTTGTCGCCGCCGAACTGGCCGGTGACGAACTCACGGTCGAGGTCCCAGAAGGTGAGGCCGTGGCTCTCGATCTCGAGGTCGGGGTGCGACCGCTGCTTGTACTCGAGCGGGTCGATGTCGGCCATCAGGTGGCCGCGCACGCGGAACGAGTTGATCAGCTCCTGGACACGGGCCGTCTTGTCGACGGCGCTGGCCAGGTCGACGCTGATGTCCGGGTTCCAGTGGATCGGCATGTAGGGGATGCGCAGCTCGGCGAAGATGTCCTCGTAGAAGTTGCGCTTCCCGATCAGCATCTCGTGCACGATCTTGAGGAACTCGCCCGAGCCGGCGCCCTGGATGACGCGGTGGTCGTAGGTGCTGGTCAGCGTGATCGTCTTGCCGATCGCGAGGCCGGCGAGCGTCTTCTCGCTGGAGCCCTGGAACTCGGCCGGGTACTCGAGGGCGCCGGCGCCGATGATGCAGCCCTGCCCCTTCATGAGACGCGGGACCGAGTGGACGGTGCCGATGCCGCCCGGGTTCGTGAGCGAGAGCGTGGTGCCCGCGAAGTCGCCGGCGGCGAGCTTGTTGTTCCGGGCCTTGCTGACGAGCTCCTCGTACGCGGCGAGGTACTCGCCGAAACGCATGGTGTCGGCCCGCTTGATGCTCGGGACGAGCAGCGCACGCGTGCCGTCGGGCTTCGGGATGTCGATCGCGATGCCGAGGTTGATGTGCGCCGGGGCCACCACGGAGGGCTTCCCGTCGACCTCGTCGTAGTAGACGTTCTGGCTCGGGAACTCCTTGAGCGCCTGGATGAGCGCCCAGCCGATGAGGTGGGTGAAGGAGACCTTGCCGCCGCGGGCGCGCTTCAGGTGGTTGTTGATGACGATGCGGTTGTCGATCATCAGCTTCGCCGGGATGGTGCGGACGCTGGTCGCGGTCGGCACCGTGAGCGACGCATCCATGTTGGTGGCGAGCGTCTTGGACATGCCGCGCAGCGGGGTGACCTTGTCCTCTTCGGCGGCCTCGACGGTGGCGTTCGGGGCGGTCACCGGGGCGTCGGCGGGAACCGGCTGCGGCTTGGGCGCGACCGAGGTCGTGCGGGCGACGGGCTGCTGACCGATCACCGGGATGGGCGTGGTGACGGGCTTCGGCTCGTTCGGGTGCGGGGCAGGGGCACCGCCCGCCGGGGGAGCCGGTGTCGACGGCTCGGACGGGCCGGGCGCCGTCGGCTCCGACGGGGTCGGGACCGTCGGCTCGGCCGGGCTCGGGGCCGTCGGCTCCGACGGGGTCGGGATGGTGGGCTCCGACGGCGTCTCCGTGGGGGTCTCACCGGGCGACGGGATCGATTCGTCCTTCACCGCCGGGTGGTAGTTCTCGAGGATGGGCCACCACGACCTGTCGACCGAGTTCTTGTCGTGCACGAACTGCTCGTACAGCTCGTCCACCAGCCATTCGTTGGCTCCGAATTCGCCCGCGGCGCCGTCTTCGGTCCCTACTCCGGTCAATTGGCTCGACACAGCCGATCGCCCACTCTCTCCATCGATTTCGTCGTGACCGGGCGGCCTGTCACCGCCCGCTTCCATCCGATCCTCAAGCCTAATCCCATCGGTACTCGCGTGCGGGCGCTCAGCCGAGCGGGATAGCGTTATTCCCATGCAGTTCTATGGAACATCGCCGCGCCACGATCTCACCTACTCGGATGTCTTCCTCGTGCCGTCGCGGTCGAACGTCACGAGCCGTCTCGACGTGTCCCTCGCCCCCAACGACGGCACCGGCGCGACCATCCCGATCGTGTCCGCGAACATGAACTCGGTCACCGGGAAGCGGCTCGCCGCCACCCTCGCCCGTCGCGGCGGTCTCGGCGTCCTCCCGCAGGACATGCACCTGCAGGACCTCGACGAGGCGATCCGCTGGGTGAAGGCGCAGCCGGTGATGTTCGACACCCCGTACGAGGCCCACCCGGATGAGAGCGTCGCCGACGTGCTCCGCCGCATCCCGGCCGTCGAAGGGCACGGCATCGTCGTCACCGGCGACGACGGCGCGTACCTCGGCTGCCTTGCGGCCGTCCAGCTCGGGTCGGCGCTCGCCGACGCGCGGGTCGGCGACCTGCTGCACGGCGCCCTGACCTCGCTCGATGCGGAGGACCTCTCCGATGGGCGCGCGGCGTTCCAGGTGATGGATGCGGCCGGCATCGACTTCGCGCCGGTCCTCGACCACGGCCGTGTCGTCGGAACGCTGTCGAAGCGCAGCGCCCTCCGCTCCACCATCTACACGCCGGCGCTGGATGCGCACGGCCGGCTCCGCGTCGCCGCGGCGGTCGGCATCAACGGCGACGTGGCCGGCAAGGCGAAGGCGCTCGCCGCAGCGGGCGTCGACGTGCTCGTCATCGACACGGCGCACGGTGACCAGGACGGCATGATCCGCGCGATCCGCACCGTCAAGGAGCTGGGTCTCGGCCTGCCGATCGTCGCGGGGAACGTCGTCACCGAGCAGGCCGTCCGCGACCTCGTCGCGGCGGGCGCGGACATCCTGAAGGTCGGCGTCGGCCCCGGCGCGATGTGCACGACGCGCATGATGACCGCCGTCGGCCGCCCGCAGTTCTCCGCGGTGCTCGAGACCAGCGCCGCCGCGCGCGAGCTCGGGGCGCACGTCTGGGCGGACGGCGGTGTGCGCTACCCCCGCGACGTCGCGCTGGCGCTCGCCGCCGGTGGCGCATCCGTCATGATCGGCTCCTGGTTCGCCGGGACGATCGAGGCGCCCGGCATGCTCGACCGCGACGCGAACGGCGGCCTCTACAAGGAGAGCTGGGGCATGGCGTCCACGAAGGCGGTGAAGGGCCGGTTCGAGCGGCTCGACGCGTACGAGCTCGCCCGCAAGGAGCTCTTCGCCGAGGGCATCTCGAGCTCGCGCATCTACCTGGACCCGCTGCGGCCGTCCGTCGAGGACCTGCTGGACATGATCACGACCGGTGTGCGCAGCTCGTTCACGTACGCCGGGGCGCGCACCCTCGCGCAGTTCCACGAGCGCGCACTGGTCGGCATCCAGTCCGCCGCCGGCTACGAGGAGGGCAAGGCGC